>CAVUEO010000032.1:0-136518 GCA_963740515.1 uncultured Actinomycetota bacterium | reverse complement strand
CTCCGCGCGGATGCGTCAGCGGACCTCATTGGAGCGGGAACCGTCACCGGTGCACAATCCAGGACACGTTGAGTGGCACGGTTGCTGCTGTACTTTGCTGCTGTACTGACCTTCCAATCCGCGGAGGCAGATGCGTTCACCAGAGTGCGGAGCAGTCCAGGTCGTCGCAAGCGGTGAGCGTGCGCTGCAGGTAGGGCAGCCAGACGAACTGCAGATCGGTGTGCAGACCGCCGCGACTGTACTCGACGGCGATGTAGACCCCCATTGGGATCATCAGTCGGTAGTCGGTCCACAGCTGGTCCCAGGAGTAGCCGTCGACACCGTGGGCTAGGAGCTGATCATGGTAACGCCGGAGCAGCGGCTTCTCCAGCCGTCGCCGATCGGCGACGGACCAGTCAAGAACAGTCGCGTAGACCAGGTCGTGGACACCGAGCCAGGTGGTCAGGCTCCAGTCGAACGGCTGCCGGTCGATCAGGTAGAGCGGCCGGGATCCCGTGCGCGGGACCAGAATGTTGGTGCAGCCGGGATCGCCGTGGATGATCGTGAACCCGTCTGAGTTGCGGGTCCGTTCGATCATGGCGGCCGGGTGCCGGGCGACGACCTGATTGATCAGGTCGGGCCAGTGGGTGGCCAGCTCGCTCGTGCAATGCCCCAGCACATGCGGAACGCCGGGTGCGGCGATGTCGACGAAGTGCTGGACGTGCGCCTCGTCGTGGATCGGCTGGCCGGCCGCGTTCAGTCGGTTGGCGCCCCACCAGCGGGCGTGCATCGCAGCCAGCCCGTCGGCCAGAGCGAGCGCATACTCCACGGTGGGCCGCCGGTCGGTCGCCTCGACGTGTGTGGCAGTGACGTCATCGAGCAATAGATGGTAGGCGTGGTCGTCCGTCGAGTGGGCGGCATCGTGACAGCGGACCAGCGGCGCATCCGGAACGTCGACGTAGTCGCGGGTGTAGTAGCGGACCTCGGAATCGCTGAAGGACTCCTCATCGTCGAGGTCGGTGCGAACCATCTTGAGGAACAGGCTGGTCGGACGCTCGCCGGCCGCGTCGGCAGAGTAGCGCGGCCGCAGCCGGACGCTGGTCGACCAGTTGCCGTCGCCCTTGTCGAATTCGACGGCGATCACCTTCCCGGCGCTGAGGGCGCCGCTCGTCGAAAGGGCAGCGGTCAGCCATTCCGGCGTGGCCTGCTCCGCGCTGGTGATCACGGTTTTGGGCATCGGCGATCCGATCTGTACGTCCTGCGTCGAACCTCCCACACCGCAACCTCGACGGGCGAGCGGTCTAGACCGACGCACAGCCGGAAGCTCGACCAGGGCGGCCCTGTCATCTGAAGAAAATCAAGGTGAAACGGTACATACAGTCCGTAGACCCGGGCAAGTCCACCGTCTGCGTCCTTGGACCGTCCGCGCCCTCGGCGACTAGGGCCAGACCGTTCATCCTCGGCCGGTGGCATGACGGCTGCGTTGCTGTCACGGCTGCTGTCAAGACCTCTGCCTTATCAGAGCGGTTCTGGCCTGTGGCCGCTCAGCGTAGCCAGGACCGCATCGCCCGTCCTGAGCGTTGCGAGGCCTCGCGTGGTCTTGCATCCCTTTGGTGTGCTTTCGAAGCTCGTGAGTCCCGCTCGCCCCTCCGACAGCGCCCGCTTAGCAGGTCGTCGGATGAACGTACCCCCGGGTGCGTCGCCCCGTCCGTCGCGCTCAGCACCTCCTTGGGTGAATGGCTGCGAACGGTCGAGGACGGAGGGGAATGAGACCACAACTGAGACCAGGCCCAGTCGGTCAGCTTGCTCGCCACTTAGCGTGGAAATGATCGTCCTGTCGGCCGCTCGGTGTTGTTATCGTGCGTGACGCACAGTGTGAGTGACCGCTGCTGACCGTAGGAGCTTCGGGGATGACCACGGCCGGGTCGGCATCCGCCGCAGTGCCTGCCAGGTCGGGCTGATGTGGTCGGCGGCAGTGGTGGGTGGTGCCGACGGCCCAGAGCCACCCACGCCTATTGGATCTGACCGACCAGCGGCTGTCGTGCTCAGGTGCGCTCTGCCCCGCCGACACCGCTGACATCCCGGCAACCGTCCCTCCATTCAGAATCAACTCGTGCAGGGTTGGACGTGCGTGAGCGTGTGGGGTGCTACTCAGTTTGTTACTCACGAGTCTGGCAGCGATGTTCGGCGCCTCAGCTAGCGCCAGGAGCAGCAGGCAGCGGTATTCTCCTGGTCAACTTCGAATGGATCGCATGGTTCGGGGCGTCGTTCCTCTCGCCTGAGTGATGCGCTCCGGTCAGCGAATCGGTGAACGAGACGCGGATGAATTTGGGTGCCGCACGTTGGCTGCTGGTCACGATCTTCATGCTGGTTGCGGCGGCGGGCTGTTCGCCCTCCCCTGCGACGCCGCCTCTGCCCACGTCAGAGCCAACGCCTGACAGCAAGCCACCGACCGACTATGCGGCGCTGGAGGCAGAGATCGAGAAGGCGATCACCACCGGGCCGGCGACGCTGGACAACGTTCGGGCCGTGCTCGTCAGCGTCGACGGCGAGACCAAGATCGCCCACTACCGGCACGGCTTCACCGCCGGCGACCACGGGCACGTGTTCTCGGTCACGAAAAGCATGATCTCTATTCTGATCGGGATCGCGATCGGCGATGGACTCATCGCCAGCATTGACCAGCCAGGACGGCGAGCTGCCCGGCCCGGTGTATCTGCAGGTCTCGCGTGGCCCGCTACGACTGCACGTATCGACCCACCACGGCGACGGGACGCCAGGAACTGTGCTGGTCGTTGAGGTCTCCGGGATCAAGGAGTGGATCGACGAGCTGCACGGCAGGCAATATCCGTTCATGAATCCCGGACTCGAAGAGGGCCCAGGCGAGAACATGCTCTCCACGGAACTGCTGGACCCAGCGGGCAACATGATCCGCTTCTTTGAGAGAGGCGTGCGCCCCTGAACCGCTTCACCCCCAGATCGGGCCTGGTGGCGGCTTGCAGTCAGATCGTAGGGCGGCGCTGTCCGTCATCGACCGCTCAAGTTTCGTGGGACTGCGACTCGCTGGTCCAAATCTGGTCCAAACGCGGCAGGCGATCGACCCCCAACCCGCTGATTTCGTCTGAGTGGACTGCGGGCAGCGCATCGGCATCCTGGTGAGCGTTGACCGTTGCCACTGCCGGGCGGCTGGTCGTCGGCGATCGTAGCCGCAACGTATCCGCGTGGTCGCCGAGCGAGGCAGGATTGTCCGGGCCGGTTCATATGGCAGAGCCAAACTGCCTGGCAAATTGGCATGTACCATGCATCGACAAAAGATGCAAGACTGAACGATCATTCGGCCGACCCTTGGAGGGGATCATGGCCACGAAGGTGCTTCGTCGTCTGATCTGTGTGTTCCGCAAACATCAGTGGCAGTTCGAGCACAACCGCGAGACGCAGGGGTTAGAAGCGGACTGTTTGCGCTGCGGGGCGCATAAGTCCGCGTATCCAGGTCCCCCGGAGCCAAATCTAGGCGGGCGGAGTGCGGGCCGCCCTCCTTTCCAGGGGAACCCAGACGGAGGGCACATAGGCGGAGGGGATGCAGGCGGCGGTGGGTTCTGATCGGGCGGTCGGCTCTGGTCAACGTTTGGCGGCGCGGCCCGGACCGTAGGGAGGACACGCGCCGCCGGCCGGCGCTTGCGTCGGCCCTTGATCTGAAAGAGAGCCAGATTCGGCAGTGTGCTGACGACGTGACGACTGTGCTATCGACCGGGCGCGGACGGCCCGCTCGGACGCCGTTCGCCGCTTTGGTACCGGCGTTGCCTGTCGTCGCTTGGACTAAGTGCGGTGCGTCGTGCCTGTCGCTCGTCGGCCCGCGCATCTGCTGGCGGGTAGCTGGCACGGGCGATATCTCGGTCGAGGCGTTGTTTCCAGAGGGCGGGGAGCGTTTCGAGGTGGCCTCCTCCTCCGGTTGGGCGCCGGTCTTGCGGATCGATGCCGCTGGCGGCCCGCCACACGGCGATTTCGCCGATAAGTGCTGTGCTCGAGTGGCTTCCCGGTGGTGCCCAGACCGGCTCGGCGTCACCTTGGCAGGCGTGATCTTGGACCTGGTCGACGAGGTCGGCGACCAGTTGAGATCGCTTTGCCAGATACTGGCCCCACACGGGATGATCATGAACTGCTTCCGGAATACCGGGAAGCCAGGGCAGCGGACCTGGGTTGGTGGGCGCGGGCGCTGTGAGCCGCCAGTAGAGGACGGCGGCCATGTCGCCTGCGGTTCCGAGGTCGCGTCCGCTGGCCGCTGTCAGCATATGGCGGAGTGGGTGTTCACCGGTTTCGGCCGCGAGGGCGAGCAGGTGGGCTCGCAGGGTTGGCCAAGCGGGTTCAGCGGTGAGTCCGGGGACATACTGGTCGGCTTGGTCGAGCTCCGCGACGGTCTGTGGTCCGAGGAGTTGTTCGGCTGCGACGTGGAGTCCGTCGGTGTAGCGCTGGACCGCCTGGAACAGCCGGGCCGCTGGGTTGTCGAGTTCGCGCAGCAAGCTGCTGGCGGAGACGGGCGCTTCGTCGCGGCCGAGGATCTGCTGCAGCGTCTCGGTCGGCATGCGCGGTGCGATGGTGTCGGGTCGGATGAGGCTGTGGGGGTCGCCGTCGCCGACGACCTGCAGGTAGAGGTGGTTAGCGGCCCGGCCGCGGGTGAGCATGGTGTACAGCAGCTGCCGGGACTCCTGGCCAGTCAGGAGGCCGTGCATAGTGTCGGCGGAGACGCCTTGAGCGGAATGGATGGTGCTGGCGTAGCCGAGACCGGTCCAGGCGCGCACATAGTCAATAGGCAGCCGGACAGTCAGCTGGCTGCGGTTGTGCCGGACGGTCAGGTCACCGCTCCGGCCGATGCGTGTGATGGTCCACCGGTCGCCGTTCTTCACCCAGTCGGTCGCGGTGAGTCGGAGTCGGCGGTCGTTGCTGCGGGTGATGATCACATCTCCGACACTGGCCTGGTTCCCGTCAGCCAGGTGCACCTCCCGTCCGGCCGGGACGTTGCCGAGGCGATGATCACGGGCTCTTCGGTTCAGGTCGGCCACCAGGTCGCGGGTGGGGGCGAGCATGATCGCGTCGAGCCCAGCCGCCCGGTCGGCAGCCCAAGCGCTGAACGCATCTTCGGTGGTAGTGGCGAGGTCGCCGACATGCACGCGACCGTGCTTCAGGTAGAACTCCAGCGCCTCGGGTTGACCGTCGCGGAGGAGGAGTGATGCCTGTCCTTCGGCGGGGTTGGTGAAGCGATGCAGCTCGGTGAGATGCAGGGCGCCGTGGGTCTGTTTGATGTCGCGCAGGACGCCGCCGGCACCGATCGCGGCGAGTTGTTGATCATCACCGACCAGCCGAACACTCGCACCCCGATCGATGGCGAACTGCACGGCAGCGTCGAGGGAGAGGGTGTCCGCCATGCCGGCTTCATCGATGATCACCAATGTCGACGGGCCCACCGCGGCCGCCCAGTCCGGCAGCTCGCCGTGCCGCAAAGACCAGGTGAGCTTGGCGAGGGTGTCGGCGCAGATGCCGGTCTGCTCGCCAAGAATAGCGGCTGCGGCCGCGGACGGGGCGAGGCCGAGCACCTGGCCGCTGTCTTCCGTCCAGGCCAGGGCGAGGGCACGCATAGCGGTGGTCTTCCCGGCGCCGGCCGGTGCGATCGCCAGCTGCAGCCGGGCACCTGAGGTGCACATCTGCCAGACCAGCGAAGCCTGCCCTGCATCCAGAGCGGTCCCGTTCGCCGCCATCTCCAGCACAGCCAGATCCACCGCCGACTCCTCGACGGCTGACCCGTCGCGGCGTCCCGCGGCGATCACCAGGCGGCGTTCCGCGTCGAGGATCCGCTGCGATGTGTACAGGTCAGCACCGGCCACGGTGTAGACCGACGATCCGTCCGTGCGCCGCAACGCTTGCGGTTCGTCGATGCCGTCACGTGGTGCGGCGAGTGCCACCGACCGACCATCCAGCACCTCATCGACCAGCAGGTCTACCAGGGCCGCGGCATGCTCCGTGGGCAGCTCGAGTGTGCGGAGTTGTCGTTGGGCTTCGGCGCGGACATGCCACATCTGCCAGGTGGAGCGGCTGTGCTCCATCACCGCCAGGATGTGATCGGCCGTCTGTGCAACCCAGCGGGCGTCGGCGATCGTGGCGGTCTCGGCAGCCGGGGTAAGCGCCGTCCGCACCATCGCCGCGACCGCGCCACGTCCGCCCAGCACTGCTGCCGCTTCGTTCAGCCAGGTCGAGCGTTGCTCGGTCAGGGATCGGGGTTCGTGTTTGGCGTCGCGGGTCTCCAAGGTCGCCTGCTGCGCCAGATGCAGCGCTTCGACCGGTGTCGGTGGTCGGCCATGATCATCTTGGAACTGGATCGCCAGCTCGCCGCGGCGGGTGTTGATGTGGGCACGGCGGGTCGACCAGCGTTGGTTCAGTCGGGGGTCGACACCGACGATCTCCCGGATCGGCCGCTTCGTCGGGTCGGTGCCGGGCCGTTCCGCAAACCGCACCCCCAAGGTCTCACGGAGGTGCTGTTCGAGGGCGGTGTTGTAAGTCTCCGACGCGGCAACGTTGGCTTTGAACAGCACCCGGCCGTCGATCGACAGCCAGCGTCCGTCGAGGGTCTGCACCTTGTTCGCGACCGCGACGTGGGTGTGGAGATCGGGGTCGCCGGCCCGGCTGTCCCGGTGGGTGAACGCGGTCGCAACCAGGCCGCGGACGTTGACCTGCCGGATCCCTTGTGGCCCGGTCCGGGTGAACAGGGCATGCGTCTCGATGAACGTCAACGCGTCCTTGACGGCGGCCTGATGGGCCCGTTCGATCGACCGCCGCCACCGCCGGGTCGGCGACCGCCCACAAGGTCGAGACTGACTTCACCGGGGAGAACGTCAGGTCGTAACCCGCGACCGTCTGCGTGCGTGGCCGGGAGTCCTTGGCGATCTGCCCGGTCAGCTCCCGGGCATCGACTGGCTCCCGACCATGCTCGGCCCGGAAGAACTCCCGTGCCACCTGAGTCCGCACCCGCGCCCGGTCAGCCGCCGCGATCGAGGCGTCGGCAGGCCATCCGATTGCGGTGTTGAGCGCCGCGATGCGCTTGGCCACCTCGACCCGAAACGGGCGCAGATCGTTGTCGACGATCTTGAACGGCGCCCCGAGCCGCGCCACGTTCTGAAAATCCTGAGCGGTGAGGTCGGGTCCCTCCAGCTGCTGCTGCCGCAGCTCCGCCAGCGGATGCAAACCGCAGCCAAACAACGCCCGCATCTGCTCCGCGGTCACCGGATCGCCAGCGGCAAGTCCGTCGATCCCGTCCATCCCCGAGCCGATCCACACCCCAGGGGACTCACCCCGTTCGGTGTAGTACGACGCCAGCCCGGTGTGACCCTTCTCAGTCGCGTCCAACGCCGCCACCTGCCGGGTCAGATAGTCATACCCAGACCCGGCTGTGAGCTTGTGCACACTCATCGTCACAACCCCGAAAGGCGATTCCGCGCGCGGGGCGGTCACGCCGACCCGGGGGTACGTCCCCCGCGTGCATCAGGTGTGTCGAAGTTGGGTCGTCAGAAATCGGCGGGGGTACATGAAACGAGTCGCGAGGCTTCAGGTGACCCCGATCGAGGCCGTCTGTCTTAGGTCAAGTGGTGGGATTCGAGCGAGGCGAAGGCATGTCAGATTGGTGAGCAGGCGGTGAGTCAGGCGGCACGAAGGGCGGCGCTGGACGCCCAAGTAGGGCAGCGACGGGAACGTCAGGAACGTGACAAGGGATCGACGCGTTAGCCGTCGACGTGCTCATCGCCCTCGGTGAATGCGACGCCGCCGAACGCCGAGCCGGGCAGCTGCTGCAGACCATGATCGAACGCGAACAACTATGGCTACGCCAACGGTCGCCTGGCTCGGCGGCACCATCCCGTCCGGAGCGACCCGGCTCGTTCAACGAGCGCAGCCAGACGAGACAGCGAGTCGCTGCTGTGTGCTAACCACGGCCACTGCAGACGCACGGCCCTCCTCAGATTGTGTCGAGCCAACTGACCGCCAAGCAGCACCCCACGTCCTTAAGGACGCATGACGGCAGAAGAGCCCACGCCGAGGTCGAGGGTTATCCACAGGTTCCCCCGCATCGCGACGGATGCCCGCTCCGTCTGGCCTCATGAGGGCACTGACGTTCGGAACATGGGAGTGGTGGTGGGTGGGGTGGTGACGCACGGCGAGACGGCGGAGACCCTCGCCGGTGTGGTCCGGTTGCTCGGCGGGGCGGACAACTTGCCTGGGTTCGCGCAGAAGTCGAGGGTCCGCGGTCCCCGCGGCAGCTGGTGGCGCTGGCCTGCATCACCTGCCGCGAACCCTTCAGCTACGACGACGGCACCACACCCATCCCACCTGCGCAACCGCACAATCGGAGGGAGATGATCATGAACGGCAACGGACTCGCACTCGTGCCGAAGTGGTACACCGTCGCTCAGGTGGCCAGTCTGCTGGGTTACGGCGAAAGCAGAGTGCGGATGCTGATCATCGGTGGGGACCTCCGTTCGCTGAAAGACGGTCGATCCCGTCGCATCCTGCCCGAGTGGGTCGACGAGTACGTCCAGATGCGTGCGTCGCAGGCTGAGGCGACCTGGTGGTCCCAGTGACTCGCCGGCACAACGGTGAGGGCTCGATCTACCCGAACCGGAACGGCTTCGCGGCCTATGCATGGATCACCACCCTGGCCGGTCGCCGGCAGCGAAAGTACGTATACGGCAAGACACGTGAGGTCGTCCACACCAAGTGGGTTCAGCTGACCCGGGAGGCTGCCCGTGGCCCAGTGGTGACCAAGGTTCCGACAGTGGGTCAGTTCCTGCAGCGCTGGCTCGACGAGACGGTGGCGCCCAACCTGGCCCCGCTGACGCACGCCACGTACGAGAGCCATGTCCGCCACTACATCGAGCCGGCCCTGGGCGGTGTGCGACTCGACCGTCTTCGGGTGAGCGATGTTCAGTCTTGGCTTAACCGTCTGCCCGCGATCTGCCAGTGCTGCGCTCAGGGAAAGGACGCCCGCCGGGCCGACGGCAAGGCGCGGTGCTGCGCTGCTGGCAGGTGCTGTCACAGCAACCCGTCGCCCAGAACCGTTAAGGACGTGCGGGCCGTGCTTCGCTCGGCCCTGTCCGCCGCGATGCGTGACGAGCTCGTCGAGCGGAACGTGGCCGAGCTCGTCACGACTCCGAAGCAACGCAAGCGAAAGGTCGTGCCCTGGACCAGCGAGGAGGCACGCCGCTTCCTCGAATCTGCCAGGTCCGACGCGGATGGGCTCTACGCCGCGTACGTCCTGGTCTTAGTGCTCGGTATGCGGAAAGGGGAAGTTCTCGGACTGCGCTGGGGCGCCGTCGACTTCGATCACCGCGAGCTGATCGTGGACCACCAATTGCAGCGGGTCCGCCGACAGCTGCTCTACAGGGAGACCAAGACCGAAGCTTCCGACGACTCGCTCCCGTTGCCGGACATCGCGTGCACGGCGTTAAGGCTCCGCATTTCCCAGCAGGAGAGTGCTAGGGAGCGAGCTAGAGAGGCGTGGCGCGTGTTCGAGGACCCGCAGGGCGAGCCCGTCGACCTCGTGTTCACGGGACGGTACGGCACCCCCATCGATCCGCGAACCTTCAACCGCGCGTTCACGGCCCGATGCGACCTGGCCGAGGTTCGCCGCCTCACCGTTCACGACGCTCGCCGGACCTGCGCCACCCTGCTCGTCGACCTGGACGTGCACCCACGAGTGATCATGCGCATCCTTAGGCACGCGGACCAGGGTGTCACGATGAAGATCTATGCGAAGGCCAGCTCGGACAAGACCCGCGAAGCCTTACGCAGGCTCGGAGACAGCCTTGACTGACCGCCGACCTTCTCATTGCGATGGCCGCGCGTCGGCTGACTCCTGTGGTGAAGGCCGATGCTTTCGCTATTTCCGCGAACGTGAGCTCTGCCTGACTGGACTCAGATGAGCTTGCAGAGAGCCTGGATTGACAAGCCTGATTGACACCCACTGCTGTACTTTGCTGCTGTACATCCGTTCGGCGCCTCGAGCGCATCGACCAAACATGCTCCTGACCAGGGCCTTCTAGGTGGGCGATACTGGGTTCGAACCAGTGACCTCTTCGGTGTGAACGAAGCGCGCTACCACTGCGCCAATCGCCCGTTCGAGCGACGCCCACCATATCTCAACGCGGCCTGCAGCTCCTCACAGTGCCAATCCGCGCACTCATCGGGCCTCATCGGGCAAACCTGTCGAGCCATCCAGCGGCCAGGTCTAGGCTTACCCGGGGTCTCCTGTAGAGCCAACGAACAGGAAGGAAACCAATCGTGTCCACGATGTCCATCACCATCGCAGCAGGCGGCGTGAGCCAGCAGCGAGTGACGGACACGACTACCACCGGACTCGATCTGTTCGGTAGAGACCGCACAATCGTGGCCGCCCGGGTCAACGGCGAGCTGTGGGACCTGCATCGCACACTGCCGGAGGAGGCGGTTGTCGCGCCTGTAACGATGGACAGCCCAGACGGGCTCAATATCATGCGGCATTCCGCTGCTCACGTCGCCGCCCAAGCCGTCCAGTCCTTGCACCCCGACGCCAAGCTCGGGATCGGACCGCCCATCACTGACGGGTTCTACTACGACTTCGACGTGGCATCACCCTTCACCCCTGATGATCTTCGCGAACTTGAAAAGGCGATGACCAAGATCATCAAGCAGCGGCAGCGCTTCCGGCGGCGGCCGGTCTCGGACGAGCAGGCGCGGGCCGAGCTCGCGTCGGAGCCGTACAAGCTGGAGCTCATTGCCGACAGAGCTACGGCCGGTGCCGAAGCATCGGTGCAAACAGACGGGTCGGGTGATGCGGCTGGCGTGGAAGTAAGCGCGGGCGAACTGACCATCTACGACAACCTCCGCCGCGACGACTCAGTTGCGTGGAAGGACTTGTGTCGGGGTCCCCATTTACCCGATACCGGCTACATTCCCGCCTTCGCCTTGACGAGGAACTCCGCCGCGTACTGGCGCGGCGACCAGCGCAAGGCCCAGCTGCAGCGTCTCTACGGCACCGCCTGGCCAAGCCGTGAGGCGCTGAAGGCCCACCAGACCAGACTCGAGGAAGCTGCCAAGCGGGACCACCGCAAGCTGGGGGCCGAACTCGACCTGTTCTCGTTTCCGGACGAGATCGGCTCCGGCCTCGCGGTCTTCCACCCGAAGGGCGGGCTGTTGCGGAAGATCATGGAGGACTACTCCCGGCAGCGTCACATCGAAGCCGGCTACGAATTTGTGAACACCCCGCACATCAGCAAAGCCGAGCTATTCAAAATCTCCGGCCACCTCGGCTTCTACAGCGACTTGATGTACCCGCCGATGCACATCGACGAGGAGCGGCACGCTGACGGCAGCCTGAAGCGGCTGGGCCAGGACTACTACCTGAAGCCTATGAACTGCCCGATGCATTGCCTGATCTTCAGGTCCCGAGGGCGGTCTTATCGTGAGCTGCCGCTGCGATTGTTCGAGTTCGGCAGTGTCTACCGGTATGAGTTGTCTGGCGTGGTACACGGATTGACTCGGGTCCGGGGCATGACTCAGGACGACGCCCACATCTACTGCACGACCGACCAGATGCAGGGTGAGCTGATCTCTCTGTTGCAGTTCGTGCTCGATCTGCTCACTGACTACGGATTGACCGATTTTTACCTCGAGCTGTCTACTCGCGACCCGGAGAAGTCGATCGGCTCCGATGAGGACTGGGATAGGGCGACTGAGGCGCTGCGCCAGGCGGCGGAGATCTCAGGTCTGGACCTGGTCCTGGACCCGGGGGGCGCAGCCTTCTATGCGCCAAAGATCTCGGTTCAGGCCCGCGACGCCATCGGTCGTACCTGGCAGATGTCGACTATCCAAGTTGACATGATGTTGCCGGATCGGTTCGACCTCGAGATCACTGGCGCGGACGGCAGTCGACAACGGCCAGTCATGATCCACCGCGCCCTGTTCGGCTCGGTGGAGCGGTTCATCGGTGTGTTGGTCGAGCACTACGCAGGCGCCTTCCCGCCCTGGCTGGCGCCGGTTCAGGTCATTGCGATCCCCGTGGCGAGCGAGCACAACGACTACCTTCAAAGGGTTGCCGAGCTGCTCAGGGCGGAGGGGGTAAGAGTCGAAGTGGACACCTCCGATGACCGGATGCAGAAGAAGATCCGCAATGCAGAGCGGGTCAAGGTTCCATACGTCATCATTGCCGGCGCGGAGGACGCTGCCGCCAACGCCGTTTCGTTCCGCTACCGCGACCGACGGCAGAAGAACGGGATCCCCATCGACGCGGCTATCGGCGAGATCACAGGCGACATCGAGGCGCGCCGCCAAGTCTGAATCACCGACTTGCCAGAATCAGGTTGAGCTCAACTCAGTTCTGACAAGTCGGGGAGAAGGTAGGGCAATGGGAGAGCCGGAGGACTCGGCCGCTCATCCGGGCACTCCCGACGGATTCCAGCGGCTGTGGACCCCGCACCGGATGGTCTATATCAAAGGTGAGAACAAGCCGGCCAGTCCCGACGAACAGGAATGTCCCTTCTGTGCGGTGCAGTCGCGGGAGGACCGGGCGGGACTAGTCGTACACCGCGGCGATCTTGCCTACGCCGTGCTCAACCTTTATCCCTATTCACCTGGCCACTTGCTTATCTGTCCATACCGCCACGTTGCCGACCTGACCGAACTGGACCGCGATGAGCTCCTCGCTCTGAGCGCATTGACCCAGGACGCGATGCGCGTATTGCGGAGCGCGAGCGCGCCGCACGGTTTCAACCTCGGGATCAACCAGGGTGCGGTCGCTGGTGCTGGAATCGCCGCCCACCTGCACCAGCACGTGGTACCACGCTGGGCGGGTGACGCCAACTTCCTTCCCGTCGTGGGTCAGACGAAGGCGCTGCCGCAATTACTTGACCAGACCTGGGAAGTCGTGCGCAGCAGCTGGGACGCCTACGCCGCCGCAGGCGACCGCTGATGTTGGAGCGCTTCCGCGGCTGGTCCGCCACCGTGCTCGGCCCGATCGCACGGCTGCTGGTCAGGCTTGGTGTCCCGCCCGATGTCGTCACGGTTGTCGGCACCTTGGGAGTGGCACTCGGTGCACTGATCTGCTTTCCCCAAGGCTGGCTGTGGCAAGGCGTCCTCGTGGTGACGATCTTCGTGATCTCCGACATGATCGACGGCCTGATGGCCAAGATCACCGGCAAGGCCAGCAACTGGGGGGCCTTCCTGGACTCGACCTTGGACCGGCTGGGTGATGCCGCTGTCTTCGGAGGCATCCTGCTCTACTTCGTGTACCGGCAGGACTCAACGCTGTGGGCCGGCATCGCTCTTGCCGCCCTGGTCTTCGGCCAGTGGACCTCCTACGTCAAGGCTCGAGCAGAAAGCCTGGGATTCGTCTGTACCGGCGGACTGGCAGCGCGTGCAGACCGCCTGGTGATCATCCTGGCCGGGGCATTCCTTGCCGGACTGGGCGTTCCGTACGTGTTGAATGTCGCCGTGGTCGCCCTGGCCGTGACAAGCATGATCACCGTGTTGCAGCGCATCGCCCAGGTCCGCAAGCAGGCCAAGGCAGCGAATGCTCGGTCGGCCTGAGGCGGTGGCCGCATCCGTGCCGCCGCAGTGGCGCGACCGCCTGCGCGAGCGGCTGCTGCGGGTGATCTACAGTTTCGGCTGGCGCGTGGCGGCTCGGCTCCCACATCGAGCAGTTGCATTGATCATCTCTGTCGCCAGTCGGGTGGCGTTGCAGCGCGACGGCATCCACGTCCGTACCCTGCGTCGCAATCTTGCACTGACCACTGGTACGCCGGTCGGCCGTGATCTCATGCGCGCCGCGCTGAAGTCTTACTTGCGCAACTTCTATGAGGTGCTAGCTCTGCCCGCCTGGTCCGAAATTGAGATTCGGCGTCGGGTCCGGGCTGTCAACGAGCCGGCGGTGCGGGACGCTCACGCAGGACCGGGAGTTGTCGTCGCCCTGCCGCACAGCGGCAACTGGGATCTGGCGGGGGCCTGGGCATGTGTGACCGGAATGCCGGTGACAACCGTCGCCGAACAACTCGCGGATGCCGATTACGCCGCCTTTGTTGCCTTCCGGGAAGGCCTCGGCCTGGAGGTGTTGTCCCATCGCGACCCTGGCGCCCTAACCGCCCTCATTGACGCGATACATCGCCGCCGGGTCGTCTGTTTGCTGGCAGATCGTGACCTCTCCGGAACCGGAGTGGCAGTGTCCTGGCGTGGGCAACACATCACCATGCCAGCCGGTCCGGCGATCGTTGCGCGGCGCACTGGAGCAGTCCTGCTGCCCGCCGTCTGCCAATTCACCGAGGACGGCATGACGATCGTCATTGGCGAATCGATCACGCCCCGACGAGGTAGAGATGGGCTAGCGGCGATGATGCAGGATGTCGCGGACTTTTTTGCCGAGATTATCGCCCGGCAGCCACAGGACTGGCACATGATGCAACCGTTCTTCTCCGATCGGAAGCCGGCTCAGGAGGCTCAGTGACCAGCTCGCACCGCGCCCTGCGCGTCGGCATGGTTTGTCCGTACTCCTTCGACGTGCCAGGTGGCGTGCAAAATCATGTCCTCGGCCTGGCACGCTACCTGCGCCAGGCAGGTCATCGGCCGTACGTGCTGGCTCCTGGCGAGCTCGGCCGCGCCACCGCAGCCCTTGACATCGAAGACTTTGCCAGCGCCGGAGCGGCCATGCCGGTCCCGTACAACGGGTCTGTTGCCCGCGTGAACTTCGGACCACTCAGTGCCGCCCGGGTACGCCGCTGGTTGCGAAATGGAAAGTTCGACCTCATTCACATCCACGAGCCCATCACGCCAAGCATCTCGCTACTGGCTCTGTGGGCGGCAGAAGTGCCGGTGGTCGCCACATTCCACACCGCAACCCCACGATCCCGATCAATGCAATTGGCAAGTGGCGTGCTGCGAGGAGCGATCGAGAAGATCGACGCCGGCATCGCTGTGTCGGAGTCGGCTCGCAGCGTCGTGGTCCAGCACCTGGGCCGAGATGCTGTTGTCGTCCCTAACGGGATTCGGTTCGACGACTTTGCCAAGGTGTCGATAGCTGCACAGCTCCGGCCATCCCAGCAACCGAGATTGGTCTTCATCGGTCGGCTCGACGAGCCGCGGAAGGGCCTTGACGTGCTGCTGGCCGCCGTCCCTCTGGTCAGACAGGTTCGACCGAATCTCGAGGTGATCGTCGCCGGTCAGGGGAGCCGGCCGCTGCCGCCCTGGTGTCGCAATCTGGGCACCATCAGTGATGAGGCGAAGGCGGCGCTGTTGAGGTCTGCCGACATTTTCGTCGCTCCACAGCTAGCACGGGAGAGCTTCGGCATCGTGCTTCTGGAGGCGATGGCGAGCGGCGTTCAGATCGTGGCCTCTGATCTTCCATCATTTGTCGACGTGCTCGGGGAGCCGCAGGACGAGCAGCGACTAGGCGAAGTATTCGCGGTGGGCGATCATCGCGCGCTTGCCAGTGCGGTGCTCCAGGTGCTCGGTCGCCCCAACCCGCTGCGGGCCGCCAGGGCACGACAAACGGCACGAAACTACGACTGGTCAAGTGTCGGCGCAACCGTCCTCGCAATCTATAGAGCGGTACTCTCCGCCGTGCCCACTGGACGAACCGGGAGCGCCATCGGATGAGCACCCTGGAGGTCCTCGGCCTGATGATCATCGTTGCGGTGGTCCTGGTCTGGCGGATTACCTGGCTCGCCACCAGAGTCCACCGGGCAACTGTGCGTGCTGAACGCACCTGGTCGGTGCTGGACGCCGCATTGGTGGGACGCGCTCAACGGGCCGCCGAGCTCGTCGTAATGCCCGGCATCGACCCCGCCACGGCACTGCTTGTGCTCGATGCTGCGGCCGCTGCCCTCGAGCCGGAGCTGCGACATGGGGCCCGTGAGCGGGCCGAGAGTGACCTGAGCCATGTACTGGACGTAGTCGATGCGATGCTTCAAGCGAACCGCGAGCTTGATGTGGAACGGTCGCGAGCCCGGTTGTACCGCCAGCTGCACAACGATGCAGTGGCGACGGCCCTTTCGCTTCGCCGTCGATACATGGTACGGATCTTCCGGTTGGCCAGGCGATTCGTCGAGCCACGTCCGTTCGAAATGGCAGATAGTTCGATTTGCACTCTGACGGCCGCCCCGGCGGATTCGCCTGCTTCGTCGCTCGCGTACGTTCGCCTGTCCGGCTATGCAACCGAGGCGCGAGCTCCTGCAGTCGGCGAATCTGGCCAACCGTCATAGCGCGTGAGGCCGAGAACTAGGCTGGCCTTGTGAGAGGTAGCGAACGGCGGATCTCGGGCGCCGGCGTTTCGCACGATCCTGAAGCAGCACCGATGAGCGCTGTGCCAGGAGCGTCAGCCGACCGGTCGATCGCGGCGGAAGGTGTTCCGCTCTACGACACCGATCGCCTATGGACACTGCCCAATGTGCTCAGCTTCCTGCGGCTGGCCGGCGTTCCCCTCGTGCTGTGGCTGATTCTGGGTCCGCAGGCGGATGGACTGGCCGTACTGGTACTTGCGCTTGGCGGACTCACCGACTGGCTTGACGGTCACCTGGCGCGGGCCTGGCACCAGACCTCCCGGATCGGGCAGATGCTCGATCCGATCGCCGATCGGCTCTACATTCTTGCGGTCCTGATTGGACTGGCGTTACGAGAGATCGTCCCGTGGTGGCTGGTTGTGATTGTGGTGGGACGGGATGTCTTTGTCCCGCTGCTCGTCCCAGTTCTCAAGACGAGAGGCTACTCGTCCTTGCCCGTGCACTTCGTGGGCAAGGTCGCCACGTTCAGCCTCCTCTACGCGTTCCCCTTGGTCCTGCTTGGCTCAGGCGAGGAGGGCTGGCGTCAACTGGCTTGGGTCGTGGGATGGGCATTCGCCATCTGGGGCACGGCCCTCTACTGGTACGCCGGAGGCCTTTATGGTCTTCAGACCGTCAGGTTGCTCCGGTCCACACCACCTATCCACGGCCACAGTCGCTCTAGCGTGACCCGCTAGCAGGCTGAGAACCCAGCCTCCACAGCCGGATGACGCTCACCTCCGCACGACGCAAAGCCCGTCATGGGCGTGGCGAAAACTCTGACACCCGAACGCCCGCTCAGTCGGCCGGCCACGCACCGGACGCCAGCATGGACCTGCTGAATCAGATCATTCGGCAGCCGGTCGATCCGGACTACGCGATCGCCGCGGCCCGAGGAGACCAGCCCGCCCGGGGGCGCTGGGCCTTCGCCGCGCTGGCCATGATCATCGGCGCCCTGTTCGCCGTGGCGGCACTACAAACCACTCGGGCGGCACCTGCGCTCGAGCAGGAACGAACCGAGTTGATCAATCGCGTACAGAACGCGGAACGTGAGCAGGACGAACTGCAGGGGAGGATCACCTTCCTCTCTCAGGAAATTGCAACGCTGCGAGCCGCGGCTTTGGGCGATGACGACGCGGCGCGTGCGTTGGAGACCCGTATCGATGCCCTCGACCCAGTAGTCGGCAACGCGCCCGTAACTGGTCCAGGAGTGCTGATCGTGGTTGACGACTCACCATCGGCCACTGCAGACGGCAGGGACCGGGTTCTCGACATCGATCTTCAGGTGTTGGCCAACGGTCTTTGGGAGGCGGGCGCCGAGGCGATATCGATCAACGGGCACCGACTCTCGAGCTTGACAGCGATCCGTAGCGCCGGCGACGCCATTACGGTCGACTACCGTTCGCTCACCCGCCCATACCGTGTTGAGGCGATCGGCGATCCGCGCGCGCTGCAGGCCCGCTTTGTTGAGTCTTCGGCAGGCGCGTGGTGGAATGACCTGGCCCAGAACAGGCGAATGAGATACGAGATCAGTGACGTGAAGCAGCTCGATCTGGCAGCCGATCCTGGCATGGTGCTCCGTAATGCGGGGGAGGCGACATCGTGATCCCGTTGCTGGGCCTGCTCGCCGGGATCGTCCTCGGAGTCGTGCTGGAGCCATCGATTCCCCAAGTGCTCCAGCCGTACCTTCCGATCGCCATCGTCGCCGCGATGGACGCCCTGTTCGGTGCGTTCCGGGCGTACCTGGAGGGCAACTTCACGGACCGGGTCTTCGTTGTGTCGTTCATCTCCAATGTCTTGATCGCTGCCGCGATCGTCTATGTGGGTGACCAGATCGGCGTGGGCTCACAATTAGCGACCGCAGTCGTTGTGGTCCTCGGAATCCGCATCTTCACTAATGCAGCTGCCATCAGGCGGGCGCTCTTCCATGCCTGACGAGGCACGCCGTCATGGCCACAAACCCGAGCCGTCACAGCGGCGCGCGAGATCTCACGCGCGATCACACAGCGCCGCCACTCGCCGTGTCACCTCACTACGACGCAGCCAACGCCGCCTGGTCGGCGAGGACTATCCGACGGCCGTAACTTCGGAGGTGCCGCTCGCTCCGCAGCCCACGAGCGTGACCGGAGCTGATGATGCCAGCCCAGCACGCCACACCCGGAGTCGACTACGGGCATCGCTGCTCCATCCAGGTCGCGGGCAGATCTTGGCGGCGATCATTTTGTTCATCGTCGGTGTCGCCGGTGTCATGCAGTTCCGAATCAACGCGGCAGACGACACCTATGCGACGGCCCGACGTGAAGATCTGGTTCAGCTGCTCGATGGGCTCAGCGCTGAATCACGGCGGCTGGAGGGCGAGATCGCGCAGCTGGAGCAGACCAGAAGCAGCCTTCGGTCGGGTGCCGACACACAGCGCGTGGCGCGGGCGGAGGCAGAAAGGCACCTCACTGAGCTGTCGATCCTGGCCGGCACCGCACCAGCCGAAGGGCGAGGCATCCGGATGCGGATCGCCGATCCAAATGCAGCTGTGGATGCCGGAGTTCTCCTTGATGCCGTTGAGGAGATGCGCGATGCGGGTGCCGAAGTCATCGAGGTGAACAATACGATCCGGGTTGTCGCATCAACGTGGTTCGGCTCGGATGCACGGGGGCTCGTCATCGACGACAAACCGGTCAGTCGTCCCATCACGCTCGAGGTGATCGGGGATCCGCACAGCCTGGAGGAGGCTGCCCAGTTTCGGGGCGGAATAGTCTCCGAGATCACCGGACCGAGGATCGGGGGACAAGTGCAGCTCGAACAAGAGGATCGGCTAGTCATCGAATCGTTACACGAACCGAGAGAGAATCAGTACGCTCGGCCTGCGCCCCCGCAGTCAACCCCTCGATGATGTGTGAGCCTGAGGAGCCTGATGTCGAACTATCCGGAAGATCTGAAGTACTCGACCGAGCACGAGTGGGTTCGCAGTGGGAACGGTGGCGGTGTGCGAGTGGGAATCACCGAGTACGCGGCTGATCAGCTGGGCGACATCGTATTTGTGTCTTTGCCTGAGGTGGGGGACAGTGTGTCGGCCGGTGACGCTTGCGGTGAATTGGAATCAACCAAGAGTGTCTCGGACATTTTTTGCCCGGTGCCTGGTGTGATCACCCTGGTGAACCCGCTGCTGGAGGCCAACCCAGAGACCATCAACACCGATCCATACGGGGACGGTTGGCTGTTTGAGTTGGAGCTGGACGAGGGCGCCGACATCGACGACTTGCTGGACGCCGATGCCTATGCCGAACAGGTGGGAAGCTGAGGCCACCGGCCGGCTAGGTGCCGGTTTGCGTTTGGTCCTAAACTCTGCATCACGCCTCGAGCCTTCGAGGCTGTACACGAAAGTCGAAGCAATGCCGTTTTGTACCAACTGTGGACACGAGAATCCAGAGGGGAGTAACTTCTGCGGCCAATGTGGCTCGGCCCTGATCCCTGGTGCTGCCCGAGCCGTGACCCCCGAAGGAGTGCCGACCGGCGATACGACCAAGGCGATACCCGCGATGGTTGAGGAACGTGACACGGACTCGCTGACGGCCGAAGATGAGGCCGCCGTCAATGCGCTTGCCGTACGGGTCTGCGCTGCTGATCGTGCAGCGAGGCGCCAACGCCGGAAGTCGTTTTCTGCTGGACACCGACGTCGTCACGGCCGGACGGCATGAAGATTCCGACATCTTCCTCGACGACATCTCCGTGTCCCGCCGCCACGCCACGTTCAGCCGTACCCCGGAGGGCACCATGGTCAAGGATGTGGGGAGCCTTAACGGGACCTATGTCAATCGGGACCTGGTCGATGAATGCCTACTACGCAGTGGCGACGAGGTGCAGATTGGCAAGTTTCGTCTTGTCTACTTCGGGAGTGCTCAGGCCCCGAACTAGGCCTCAACGTCATGCCGAACCCTGCCGAGTCTGCGGCCAGCGCGGTCAGTGAAGCTCGCGCCCGAGGCGCGGAGGATCCGGGCGCATTGGTTGCCGCGACGCGCCATCGGCACGCTACCCGGAGCATTGGCCAGGTCATGGCAATCCTGCGAACCGAATTCCCAGATATCTCGATCTCCAAGATCAGATTCTTGGAGGCCGAGGGGCTGATCACGCCGCAGCGTGCGCCCTCGGGTTATCGCCGTTACGCCGAAAATGATGTTGAGCGGCTGCGTTATGTGCTGGCTGTGCAGCGAGATCACTACTTGCCATTGAAAGTGATCAGAGAGCATTTGGAGCAACTCGATCGTGGGCAGGCTCAGCTCACGACCGGTGCCCAGAGCACGCTGGCTGGTATCGGAGGGACGAGCGCCGAGCGGCCCGCGAGCCCGTCCGCCACAGCGGCCAAGCAGCCGGTCAGGCTGACCCGCCAAGAGCTGTTGGATGCCAGTGGCCTAACCGAGAGCGCGCTCAGTGAGTTGGAACGAACCCAGATCCTCACAACCCGACGCGGAACCGCGCACTACGGCAGGGACGCCCTCACGCTGGCGATCGCTGCCCGGCGACTGGCCGAGTACGGCCTTGATGGGCGACATCTGCGGGCGTTCAAGCTGTCGGCCGACCGTGAGGTGGGGCTTGTCGAGCAAGTGATCGCACCGTACATCCGGCGCACCGGCGGCAACCGCGACGTCCCGGGCGATGTCACCCAGCTGGTGATCAGCTTTCATGCGGCTTTAGTGCGCTCTGCGATGGAGCGCAATATCTAAGTGCCGACGCCGCGTGGCAGCTTCGCCTGCGAGGGGTGATCTTGTAGCCGGCATCTCGCGAAGTAGTGTTGTCGCATGCGTGAGCTCGATGTGGTGGGTGTCCGGGTCGAGATGCCGTCGAATGCTCCGATGGTGTTGTTGCGCGAGGTTGGCGGGACTCGCTACCTGCCGATCTGGATCGGAGCAGCCGAAGCCGCAGCGATCGCTAATGCTCAGGAAGGCATCGTCCCGCCCAGGCCGCTCACCCATGATCTGATGGTCGACACACTCACGACTTTGGGCCACCGGTTGACGGAGGTGCACATCACAGAACTCGAAGGTGGCACTTTTTACGCGGTGCTACTGGTCGATGGGATCGAGGTCAGTGCCCGCCCATCGGACGCCATCGCTCTCGCACTTCGGGTCGGGTCTGACATCTACTGCGCCGAAGACGTGCTCGATGAGGCCGGCATCGAGATTCCTGAAGCCGAAGATGACGAGGTGGAGAAGTTCCGGGAGTTTCTCGATCAGGTCAATCCCGACGATTTCGTCACAGGCGAGGAGCCAAAGTCCTAGTCAGCGGCAACACTCAGGCTCAACCTGAGACTTGGCGGTCCCGGCTCCGACGCCCGAGCTGACCTCAAGTACGGATTTAGACTTTGCCGACGGCAGGCGTGGTCAGCGGCGTGGTCGTTGACCCTTTAGGGCGCTCGTCGTAGCGTGCAGGAGTAATACCGACCGTGGAATTACGCGCAGAGAACTCGATAGAGTTGTTCCTTCCCATCGCAGCTACTTGATTTCGAAGGTCCGGAGGCACACGTGAACAGCACCGATGCATCAGCGAAGCCGGCCGTCTCGTCCGGCGTCGAGCCGGCTGAAGCCCAGGGACTGCTGTTCGACGGCGACTTTTCCCCACTGCCGGTCGATCTGGGCTTCCGCGGCCCGGTCGCCTGCAACGCCGCCGGTATCACATACCGGCAGCTCGACTACTGGGCACGTACCGGCCTTGTGGTACCAGAGGTACGGAGCGCGTCTGGATCGGGCTCACAGCGCCTCTACAGCTTCCGCGATATCTTGATCTTGAAAGTGATCAAGCGGCTGATCGATGCAGGCATTTCGCTGCAGCAGATCCGCACCGCGATCGAGCATCTGCGCGCCCGCGGCGTCCAGGATCTCACTCAGGTGACCCTGATGAGTGATGGGGTTTCAGTCTTCGAGTGCACCTCCGACGATGAAGTGATCGACCTGCTTCGCGGCGGCCAGGGAGTCTTCGGCATCGCTTTGGGCGGTGTCTGGCGCGACCTAGAAGGGACGCTTTCTGAGCTGCCCGCTGAGCGCGCCGAGGTTGATGAGCCGCGTCCTTCCCACGACGAGCTTTCGCAGCGTCGACGGGCACGAACCAGCGGTTGACGGGGTAATCTAGGCGCTGCTGGAACGGCGGCGCGGGAGAGTCCACCACCTCCGCTGAGGTAGTGGCGCCGAAGGGGCAACCTCCCCGGAACCTCTCAGGCAATCAAGACCGCGCGCGCATGGCAACTCTGGAGCCGCTGGTAACAGAGGGGGAGTGCTGCTCGTGGACGCGAGCGCACCTACCTGTGTACACGCGCGAAAGAAGTCTCGATGACGGCAACCCTTTCAGACACCGAAATGAGCTCGCTACCTTCGCAGCGGTTCAGCACTCGTCACATCGGCCCTCAAGCCGATGACCGCGAGAAGATGCTGGCCACGCTCGGCTTGACCGACCTGGAGGAGCTCGTCGAGCAGTCGCTGCCGCGGTCGATCCGCAGCACTGAACCGCTTGCACTGCCGGCCGCACTTTCCGAGTCCGAGACATTGACGGTGCTGCGCAACCTCGCCAGTCGGAATCGGCCACTGACATCGATGATCGGCCTCGGCTATCACGGCACTGTGACCCCTTCGGTGATCCGACGAAACGTTCTTGAGTCGCCCGCCTGGTACACCGCGTATACGCCGTACCAGCCCGAAATCAGTCAGGGCCGGCTTGAGGCCTTGCTCAACTTTCAGACCATGATCTCAGATCTCACCGCTCTGCCCACGGCAGGAGCGAGCCTGCTCGACGAGGCTACCGCCGCGGCGGAGGCAATGACGCTGGCCCGGCGCAGCGTAAAAGGGGGTGAGGCGATCCTGCTCGATGCCGACACCTTGCCGCAAACCATCGGAGTCGTGACCACCAGAGCGGCTGCCCTGGGGATAGAGGTTGTCGTCGCAAGCAAGCCGTTGGCAGAGGCCGTCGAGGAGATCGACGTGTTCGCCGTCGTCGTGCAAACGCCGGGCGCCAGCGGCCGGCTCGCGAGCACCGAGGAACTACACGACATCGCCGATCGAGCCCACGCCCGCGGCGCGATGGTGATCGCGGCCTGCGATCTGATGGCGTTGACGTTGACAACGCCGCCGGGGGAGTGGGGCGCGGATGTGGCTGTCGGGTCGAGTCAGCGCTTCGGGGTCCCGCTCTTCTACGGTGGACCGCATGCGGGCTTCATTTCGGTCCGCGCGGGCCTGGAACGCACCTTGCCGGGGCGGCTCGTCGGGGTATCCAAGGATCGCGATGGCACCCCTGCATTCCGCTTGGCACTGCAAACCAGGGAGCAGCACATCCGCCGGGAGAAGGCGACCTCGAACATCTGCACAGCGCAGGTGCTGCTCGCTGTGACGGCCAGCATGTACGCCGTCTACCACGGGCCGCATGGTCTCCGCGAGATTGCGAAGTCCATCCATGCCGGCGCCGCAGGCCTGGCCAATGATCTTGTAGCCGGAGGGATCCGGGTGGTCCACGATTCCTTCTTCGATACCCTGCTCGCCGAGGTTCCGGCGCGGGCCTACGGGGTCGTCGCCGCGGCGCAAAACGCCGGCGTCCACCTCCGGCTCATCGACGAAAATCGAGTGGGCGTATCAGTGGGGGAGGACGCCACCGCCGACCAGCTGAACGTGGTGCGCGCCGCGTTCGGCGTCACCGAGAGCCCGATGCGGTCATTCCAGAACAACTTGACCGGGCGCGAGCGTACGTCCTCCTACCTCACCCACCCTGTTTTCAATACCCATCACAGCGAAACCGCGATGCTCCGCTATCTGCGGGCGCTCTCCGATCGCGACTTGGCGCTCGATCGCGGCATGATCCCGCTCGGTTCATGCACAATGAAGCTGAACGCCACAACGGAAATGGAACCGATCAGCTATCCAGGTTTTGCCAACCTGCACCCGTTTGCCCCGGCCGAGGATGCACCCGGCTATCTGGCCTTGATCGAGGAGCTGGAAGCGTGGCTAGCAGAACTCACCGGCTACGCGAAGGTATCGATCCAGCCCAACGCCGGGAGCCAGGGCGAACTCGCCGGTCTGCTTGCGATCCGCGCCTACCACGAGTCGCGCGGTGATCATCAACGGCGCATCTGTCTGATCCCCTCGTCAGCGCATGGTACGAACGCTGCCTCCGCCACCATGGCGGGTCTGAAGGTTGTCGTAGTCAAGGCTGCCGCCGATGGGGCTGTCGATTTGCAGGACCTGCGGAACAAGATCACGGAATACCATGATCAGCTTGCCGCAATCATGGTGACCTACCCCTCCACACACGGCGTGTTCGAAGAAGGCATCGTCCAGCTGTGCGACATGGTTCACGACTTCGGAGGTCAGGTATATGTCGACGGAGCCAATCTGAACGCATTGCTTGGACTGGCACGACCGGGGAGCTTCGGTGCAGACGTGAGTCATCTCAATCTCCACAAGACCTTCTGCATCCCGCACGGCGGCGGCGGCCCCGGCGTCGGACCTGTCGGTGTCGCTGAGCATCTTGTGCCGTTCCTGCCGAACCACCCGTTGCTCGCCACGGCAGGCCCGCAGACCGGCATTGGACCGATCTCGGCGGCTCCGTACGGTTCGGCTGGCATCTTGCCGATCAGCTACGCCTACATCGTCATGATGGGCGCCGCCGGCCTGACCTCGGCGACCGAACACGCCCTACTCGCCGCGAACTACGTCGCAGCGCGGCTTCATGATCATTATCCGGTGCTGTACGCCGGGCGCAACGGAAGGGTCGCCCACGAATGCATCCTTGATCTCCGCCCGCTGACCAAGGCCAGCGGAATCACCGTCGAGGACGTTGCTAAACGACTGATTGACTACGGATTCCACGCACCGACCATGAGTTTTCCTGTGGCAGGCACGCTGATGGTCGAGCCTACCGAGTCGGAAACGCTGGAGGAGATCGACCGCTTTTGCGATGCCATGATCAGCATCCGCGCAGAGATTGCCAAGATCGAAGCGGGGGATTGGCCGCGCGCGGACAACCCGCTGGTCAATGCCCCCCATACGCAAGCTCAGGTGACCTCCGAGGACTGGGGTCACCCGTATCCGAGGAGGGTGGCCGCCTTCCCAGCCGGGCTCCATAGAGGTCCGCTCTACGCCCAGGGCTTTGATAAATATTGGGCGCCGGTCGGTCGCATCGATGGCGGTTATGGCGATCGCAACCTTGTCTGCATATGCCCTCCGCCGGAGGCGTTCGAGTAGCTGGCGGGGCGGGGATTTGCTGCCCGTCCCTGCTCGTCTCAGGCTTCCTGCCCGGTTACCTCGTTGATCCGATGCGCCAGCTCGAAATCGTTTTGGGTGAGGCCGCCCTCGGAATGGGTGGAGAGAACCAGAGTCACCTTGTTCCAGCGGATGTCGATGTCTGGATGGTGATTCATCAGCTCCGCCTCATGTCCCACCTGATTGACGAAGTCCAAGGCCGCGACAAAGTCGGTGAACTCATACGTCGCGGCAATTGTCGGGTCATCGCTCGCGGCGCGGCGCCAGTTCGCAAGTCCAGCCAGCCGCTGGGACACCTCGGAATCTGTCAACAGTGGGCTCATAGCCTCAGCCAAGGGCGCGGTCGCAGTGGCTGTCAAGAGCCAACTTTGCGCGCTGAGCTGGTCGAAGCGCACGCCCGTGTCCTTCGACAGGCTCAGGACACATTCGCAAAAGCTCTCTGAACGCTGAGCCCGTCGAAGCGCGGCCTGAACGCTCCGGCATCGGATAGCGTCGAGGCGCAACAGCGGGCGTCAGCAGAGAAGGAAACACATGGTTGCGGTGCCGGAGAGTATCAAGCGGCTCGAGCAACGGCCGTGGATCGCACACATC
The DNA here is from genome assembly GCA_963740515.1 of uncultured Actinomycetota bacterium. GTDB lineage: Bacteria > Actinomycetota > Actinomycetes > Propionibacteriales > Propionibacteriaceae > Microlunatus. The sequence continues at coordinate 110,402 of CAVUEO010000032.1, read as the reverse complement.
ATTCGTGCGGTGGAGCGCTACACCAGCCGGCTCGGCTCACAGTTCGCAGCGGCGACCACCTACTTCTGGGTGCTCGCTCTGGTCCCGATCCTCATGGTGGCGTTTTCGATCACCGGCTTCGTGCTCACCGTTGTGTACCCGGATCTTCTGGCCACCGTGGCTGACGCCGTCACGGACGCCCTGGGCAGCACGGACACCGCCACCCGCGACAAGATCCTGAATGTCGTGAACACCGCCTTGAGCCAGTACTGGACGATTGGAATCGTTGGCCTGGTAACTGGTCTCTATGCGGGCGCAAAATCCATGGGTCACTTGAAGAATGCCGTGCGGACCCTGTGGCGACCGGGATTCGATCTTCGGCCTCAGAAGATCAACATTGTGGTCTGGTGGCTCGGCAACCTCCTCCTGCTGACTGGACTGCTGCTTGGACTGGCCGTTACGTTCGGCCTCTCCTCGCTATCGACCTCACTTGGCGATGCCGTCGTCGACTTCCTCGGACTTGATGATCAAGCCTGGACGGCACCACTGCTTCGGATCAGCTCCGTAGCGTTCTCCATCGGAGCCGGCTGGCTGATCTTCATGTATCTCTACACCGTGCTCCCCGAGACCCGTGAGCCTTGGCGCGTGGTACGCCGTGGCGCACTGTTGGGTTCGATCGCGCTGGTGGCGCTGCAATATTTGGCGAGCTTCCTGATCAGTGCGTTCAGAGGTAACGCAGCTGCGGCGATCTTCGGGCCGGTGATCGTACTCATGCTGTTCTTCAACATCTTTGCCCAACTCATATTGTTCATCGCTGCTTGGATCGCGACCGCGCAGCACGATGCAGTCTCGGTCCTTCCCGAGGTGGAGATGACTACCACGCCCACGCCTGAACATGAGCAAACCGAGGATGAGGAACCGAACGTCGTACCTGAGGCTGTGGCTGTGCGCTCGGTACGCGTTGGCATGGGCGCTGGTTATGTCACCGGCGCCGCGACCGGAGTCGGGTTAGGGGCGGTGCTGGCGTACGCGTTCTCATCGGCCGTGCGCGGCCGGAAGAAAACCTGAACGGGTCGCGGAGATGCGTGCTGAGCCCGTCGAAGCGCGCCTTTCGACAGGCGCCGTCCTGAGCTTGTCGAAGGGCTCAGGGCGCAGACCAGGGAAGTCAGCGGGCAGCGGACAGCTGAGCGCCGGGCTGTCCGATGTTGTCCAGCAACGCGGAGAACCAGGGAGCGTCGATGTCGAACGGCTTGCCCCCCTTGATCCTGTCAAACTCGATCACCCGGAGCTCGTCGTCGCGTTCCTCGTCGTGACCGACCAGGCCGGCCTCACCGCGCAGCGCGGCGTCAACCGCCAGGTCCGTCATGGATTTGATCAACTCGAGGTCGCGCTGGTTGGGTGCTGCAGACCTGGAGAAGTATCCCGACTTCTGGACCATGACTTTGCGGGCATCAAGCCGCTCGGCGAACTTGCTAGCGAACCAGGCACCAGGGTTGATCTTGTCCATCTTGACGTGACCGAAGGGGTCCCTCGGGACCTCTTCACCAGACCGTTCGAGTTCGGCCAAGATCGTTTCCACGCCAGCGCCCTCGGAGATAAAGAGGTTGACCGAGCCAATCCGATCCATCGTCTCCTTGAGACGCCCGGCCTCAACCTCGAGATCGAAGACCGCCTCCGGGACGTAGACCCCATGGACGTCCCAAGCCTCTCGACTAAGGCCGATATCCGGCAGCCAAGCTCGACTGTCAAGCCATTCTCGGTAGGCGCGCACTGTGGCGGCAGTAAGCCACCCGCAGTGCCGCCCCATGACTTCGTGCACCAGCAGCATCCGCGATCCCGAGTTGTGCTCGCCGATGATGTTCTGTGCGAAACGCGATGCGTGCTCGGCCGCCGTCCAGGCGCCAAGTGACTGGCGCACCGGGATGATGTCATTGTCGATGGTTTTGGGTAGGCCAACCACCGTCAGAGAGTGGCCGGTGTTGGCCAGGAATGCGGCAAGATCAGCCGCCGTGGTGTTGGTGTCATCGCCGCCGATGGTGTGCAGGATATCGACGCCGTCTGCCGTCAGGCGGTCGGCCGCGGCCTGCAACGGGTCCACCCCCTCAGCGACCAATCCACGCTCCACCAGGTCGGCTGCATTGGTCAGCTTGACTCGCGAATTTCCGATAGGTGATCCGCCGAAGCCATGAAGGAGTGCGGCATTCTCCCGAACCGACGGCGTTACGGTCATCGAGTCGCCCTGCAAGAGACCTTCATATCCGTATCGGTAAGCGATGATCTCAACCTCGGGCGCTACTTGGGTGTAGCGCTCGATCAGCCCGCCGATCGCCGAGGATAGGCACGGTGCGACACCGCCCGCCGTAAGCATTGCCACCTTGTTGACCATGTCGGTAACGTAGCCGACCCAGTGGCTGCCAGGCTCGGCGTCTAATCAGCCGGTCAGTCTTTGGACGGCTCAAGGTAGACCGCGCCAGGTCCACGAGAGCTCACGTAGTCATCGGGATTCTGCAGTGTGCACTTCTGCAGGCTTAGGCAGCCGCAGCCGATGCAGCTGTCCAACCGGTCCCGGAGACGTTCCAGCCTTTCGATCTGCTCATTGAGCCGACCACGCCATTGGTGCGACAGGCGGGTCCAGTCGGCCTTGGTCGGCGTACGACTTCCCGGCAGCGTCCGCAGCGCCTGGGTGATCTCCTCCAGCGACAATCCGACGCGTTGCGCCGAGCGGATGAACGCCAAGCGGCGCAGCATCGCGCGCTCGTAACGGCGCTGGTTCCCAGAGGTACGGCTGGAAGTGATCAGGCTCAGGTTCTCGTAGTACCGCAAAGCAGACGGCGCGAATCCGGAACGTGCCGACAGCTCGCCGATAGTCAGCAGATCCGTACGGTGCAACATGCCTGCTAGTCTAGCAAGACCTAAACTTCACGTTAACTTTCACTCTGTCCTCAGGCCGACTTCGCATCAATGACTTGGATGGCGCACCTTCTGCAGAGGCTGTCGCGCGAATGCGTGATCCGGTCAGGCCGGGGAGCCGCCGTTGTAGGTGCCGGAGACTATTCCGATAGATCAGACCGCGCGGGACCTTGACATTTGTGGGGGCGACCCAGGCCGGCTTAGCAGGCGGGCTGCCAGGTCAGATGCCGCCAGCATTTGAGCAGATTGTGCGCGGCCGCCATCATCTTCCACTCAGTGTTGACCTTGTCCCGGCCGCGATGCCGCATCCGCGGCCCGCCGAGCTGTTTCATCTGACCAAACACCGGCTCGATGATGGTTTTGCGGCGCGCGTAGAGCCGGCTCCCCGCCGGGTTTGCCAGCCGTTTAGTCATCCTTCCTCGTGACAGGTCGTCTCCCCGCCCTGGATAGGTTTTCCTCACCTGGCCCTCGGCCGGCTTCTTGCCACCCAAACGCGGCACCGCCACCAACAGGATCGGGTTATCGCCCTGCACCGCAGGCCGGGTTCGGTTCTTTTTGTTGGAGTAGCCGGCATCGGCCACGACCGCCCGGATCGGATCTGCCACCCCGGCCGCGTCCAGGTTGGTGCGGGCAGCGTCCAGCATCGGATGAAACGCATCGAAATCGAAGTTGTCCGGCACTACCTCCGCAGCCACGATCACTCTGGTCGCTGGTCACCACCGCCTGCCCATTGAACGCCTGCCGAAAGCCGTCCCGGGTGTGCATGATCCGGCTGTCCGGGTCGGTCAGGTTGGTCTTGCCATTCCGCGGCCCACCCCGCTTCGGCGGCCTCACCCCCGGCGGGCCACCCTTCCGGCCGGGCGCGGTCTCCCAGGCCGCCCGCCGTTGATCTTGGACCCGCTGCGCCTCCGCAGCCTCGGCGTCCAATCGTTGCTTAGCCGCCTGCAGCTTCGCCAGCCGATGCGTGCGGTTCCGCAGCTCCGGCGGGGTAGCCGAGTCGTCCCGATCCTGCTCCGCGGCATCCTCGGCCGCATCCTGCCCGGTGGCCTCAACCAGCATCTGCTGCAGCTGCTTCTCAAGCTCACCGATCGCCTTCTCCAGCCGGTCCCGGTCATAGTTTTGGAACGAGGAGGCATCAGCCTGCAACTTGGTGCCATCCAACGCCAACAACCCCACCCGCAGCAACCCGGCGTCCGCGCACAGCCGCAACACCTGCACGAACACCGCCGGCAACACCTGCCGATGCCGATCCCGGAACCGGGCGATCGTGGCATGATCCGGAACCCGATTCCCCGCCAACACCCGATAGGCAACATCGCGAACACAACGCCGCTCAATCTGACGTGAGGACCGCACCCCCTCGCAGTAGGCAAACAACAGCAACCGCACCATCACCTTGGGTGCATAAGCGGCGCCCCCACGGCCATCGGACCGGTAGCCAGACTCGAACCCAGACAAGTCGAACTGATCCACCGCATCCATGACGAAAAAGGCCAAATGGCCCGGATCTAGCCAATCCCGCATATCCGGCGGCAGCAGAAAACCCTGATCAACATCACCGTCTAAGAAGTTGAACCCCACAACAAGATCCAACCCTTAGCCGGTCCCTCGCACCCCACGACACACCCGATTCGTGCGACAGCCTCTGCAGCTGGTGCGGAGTCCGGGCAATTGATGCTCAGTGCGGGCAGGGCGAGCGGCGCCATCACACTAGGCTCGATTTCATGGCCCGATACTTCGATGTCCATCCGGACAACCCTCAGCCACGAACGATTGGCCGAGTGGTCGACTTACTGCGAGCTGACGGCCTGGTCGCCTACCCAACCGACTCCTGCTTCGCCCTTGGCTGTCAGCTTGACAACCGGACGGGCCTGGAACGGATTCGAGAAATCCGTCAGCTGGACAACCGGCATCATTTCACCCTCGTCTGCGCCGACTTCACTCAACTTGGGCGGTTCGTACAGCTCGATAATTCGATCTTTCGCGCCATCAAGGCGTTGACACCGGGACAGTACACCTTCATCGTGCCGGCAACCCGCGAGGTTCCCAAACGAATGCTGCATCCCAAGCGGCGTACGGTCGGGGTTCGCATTCCTGATCACGTGGTTGCTCAGGCGATCTTGGCCGGGTTGGGTGAGCCGCTCGTGTCGAGCACTTTGATCATGCCAGGGGAGGATCGGCCGTTGACGCAGGGCTGGGAGATCATGGAACGTCTTGATCATCTCCTGGATGCCGTTGTGGACTCCGGTGAATGTGGAGAGGTACCGACCACAGTTGTGGATCTCTCCAACGGCCAAGCAGTGATCGTACGGCGCGGCGCGGGAGATCCGGCACGTTTCGAGTGAGTTCTCGCTCCGCCGCTATGCCAGCTGCAAGAAAATCAACCGGGGTATGGTGATCGGGACGGATGCCTTTGCAGGGCTCGACCCACGAGATGCCTGGGGTCGAGGAGGTCGATCGGGGAGGACGTTTTTGGGACGTCGCGGCAACGCCGGGGACACTTTCGTGGCCCAACTGATGCGAAGCAAGGCGGCCGTTGAGCTGTTGGCCGCTGCGCCGATCCCACTCGTCCTGGTGCGATCGATCCTGGCGCGTGACAACGCGCGGGAGAACCGAAAGGACAGTTGGCAGCGATTGCGTGGAGGCAATGAGGCCGCACGCTATAACGCAGTCAGGAGCGCAACCGAGCGTTATGCCCAAGACGGATTCGTCCTTGATATCGGCTGCTCACAAGGGATCTTGCAGGAGGGTCTGAGGTACGGCCGGTATCTCGGCGTCGACAACTGCGAGCAGTCCATCACGCTCGCCCGACCCAAAGCCGGCCGGATGACGCAGTTCGTGTGCGCCGATGGGTCCAACTTCGTTGCCGACCAGCCACCAGATGCAGTGGTGATGAACGAAGTCATCTACTACCTGCCTGATCCGATCGGCGTCGTAGAGCATCACGCGCGCCGTTTGGCACCCGGTGGGGTCGTGATCATCTCCATCTACGCCCGTACGTGGTCCTCGCGACGGCTGCTGCGCTCTCTTGCAGCGCGCTTCGAGCTGCTCGAATCGAACCTGATCAGATCAGGCCACCTGGCATGGACCGTGGCAGTGTATCGGCCGTCATGAGTGTGATTGCTGAGGAAAGCCGGGGACGCCAGAACTGTACGAACAGCCTCGTCGGCAGACGGTGGAGTTAGGGCGGCTGTAGGGCTGAATCAAGCCTTACTGGAGGTATCCCTCAACCTGCTGCCGGGGTCTCGCTTCAGACTCATCGGGGTTTTGTGCGAATTCCCGATGGGCGCGCCGCTGGCGTAACAGATCCCAGCATTGATCAAGGGATTCCTCGAGGTCATGAAGCCTTTCGGCGGCATCGGTGAGCTGAACTGGGTCCTCCTGCATCTGGCGGCGCAGCTCATGCTCAGCATCGACCATCTCGCGAATACGCGCGAGGATGTCGGAGTCGTCCATGCGACCCAGCCTAAGGGAGGCCTGCGGTGATCGATGGCCGAGGTCCGCGGGCGGAGCAGCACTGATGATCATGGCTCGCCCCGCCCGGCGGATAATGATCTCTATTTCCCTTGAACGTCCCGCTTGCGGTTGAGGTAATGATCGCGAGTGGCAGGCGGCAGCTGTTCAATCGCGTACCGGAGTGCTGTACGAGGCATCGTTGCGGCGTGGCGATCGAGAAAGTCTCGCAGGCGCGGCTCGTCTCGCTTTCCAGCTTCTCGAATCCAGCCACCGACGGCCTTTTGGACCAGGTCTTCGGGGTCGGTCGCGAGAATCTCAGCGATGCGGAAGGTGTCATCCAAGTCGTCGCGGCGAATGAAGAACCAGGTGCTCACGATGGAGGTCCGCCGCTCAAACCAATGCGGCGAGGCGGCAAGCCGATAAAGGGGTTCTCGCGACTTGTCCCACAGGTAGCCCCCGACGACATGCGGGGCTGCCCGATCGACGAGGTCCCAGGTGTCAATCCGGTCGTGTCGGCGCAGGTACAGGTCGTAAAGCTCTCGCCGCATGCCGTCGGGAGTCGCCTTCCGGCGCGCCTGAAAGTCCATGATGCTCACTGCCACCACTCTCGGCGGGTGGTCCGGCCGGTCGAGCAGCATTTCGATCTCCTCAGGCGAGGCGGCAACGAAGTCCTTGGCCAGTTCGAAGAGCAGTCCCATCGGAATCCGACCCCGCTGTGCGGCGCTTGACGCGTCTGCTGCCCGCTGCAAGCTCTGCAACCGCACGTCCAGTTCCGCGAGGGTCGAAGTGGGTTTCGGAGCCGCCCCCATGCTCGTGCCGCCTTTCAGCTCGAGATCCGGCGGAGATGCGCCACCACCGGTCCGGCGATTTCAGCCGGAGCGCTGATGTTGATCTTGCTGTCGTCCGGAATGGTTAGCGCTGCATCTGGCGTAGTGTCACGGCTGGTCAAGCTGTGCCATTCGACCGCGTACTGGCCGGGCGTCAGCGCGATCGTGAACGGAACAGCCGTTTCACTGGGCTGCAAGATCAGGTACTCAGTGCCCGGATCCGCCAGCGCGAACCCGGTGGAGCTCAGGTCGGCACGCGGCAGCATCGTGAGCAGACTGACCTGTTCCGCAAAGCCACGCGTGTCTCCCATGGCCTGCCGGGCTGGCTCTAGTGACTCGAAGGACGGCTCTCCCTCGGACGGGTCGGGCGGGACGCCGCCGCCCAGAATCCCCAGGTCATACAAGATCGGATTGTGGCCGCGGAGGAACGCCTTCCATACCCACAAGGCGTTGCTCGAGAATGGCGAGAAATGATCGGTGTCCAAAAGAACGACCTTGCTTCCGTCGTTGGAGGGTGGGTCGGTGAACCAGCGGCCCTCACCCAAGGCGTCGTCGAATCCAGGTGAGATCCAATCAGCAGGGCTGTTCCACAGTGGCTCGTTCGCCTTGCCTTGATCGGGCACTGGATAGAGGTAGGTCATGCCGATGGGATGTGGGTCGTATCCCATGTCCCTTTCGTAGTCCTTGACGGTGTTGATCACCCAGTACTGCCACTGCGTGGAATCACCGATTGGCGTTTCGATCGAGGATCCGTCCGGGAAGACGACCGAATCTGCCGACTGGCCGGAGGACTCGTTCGCAACTTCGTACAAGACATTGGGAAGATCATGAACGGTGTCGATCACCTTGCGGATGTAGGCCAGCTGGAGTTCCTCGATACGGGAATCGAGGGGGAGGACCTGATAGTCGACGATCGAGGCGATTGCGATGTCGTTGATGTTGTTCGCGGCATGGAACGGATGGCCCTCGACGTTGTCAGGAACGGCAGTCAGGTGAAGGCTGAAGCCGTCGAAGAGCATCACGGACGCATAAATGCCTGCCCGTCCGGCGGCGAGCACGCGTTCTCGAATCCGATCGAAATAGCTTTGATCGAAGGCCGACAGGTCAAACCTGGGCTTGCGGTCTTTGGCTGATCCAGGTCCGGTGCGTGGCCATGGCTGCGGCGTCATGCAGAAGTGCACGTTGGCCGGGAATAGCTGGCCCCGAAACTGCTCCCATCGCCATAGGCGAATGAAGTTGTGACCGCGCTCGGTCAGTAACTCGAGGTAGGCGCCAAAGTCGAACCGCTCGGGGTCTTCCGGACAATCAGGGCCCATACCCAGCCCGTCATGGAAGTTGTTGTTGACGTGCGAACCGGTGAGATAGATCGCCTCGTGCGCGGCACCCGCGGTGAAATACCGGGGATTGGCACTGGAGACGGCGAGCGGTCCAGGCGCCTGCATGATGGGAACTCCGGTGGTCATCTCGAACCTTCCTATCGCAGGGTGGTTTCGGTTGTCTGTCCTCAGCCCAATACGATACGAAGCCGTCAGCTCGCCCACGGACCAGACTGGGGGCATGAGCAGCGACAAGGTTGTCGAACGAACAGTTCGAGTACCAGCAGCAGGGGTTTTGCTCGACGGCGATCTTGCCGTCCCCGTCGCGGAACCCCGCGGGGTTGTGCTCTTTGCCCACGGAAGTGGCAGTAGCCGTCATAGCCCCCGCAATCGGCGCGTTGCGGGCGTTTTTCAAGAGAGCGGATGGGCGACGTTGCTTCTGGACTTGCTGACCTCGCAAGAAGAGCAAGTCGACCTGCGTACGCGCGAACTCCGCTTCGACATTGCCCGGCTCGCGAGGAGGTTGACCGGGGCGGCGGATTGGCTGGCCCAGCAACGCGATACAGCCCTGCTGCCATTGACGGTGTTTGGTGCGAGCACCGGCGCCGCGGCGGCATTGATCACCGCTGCTGAACGGCCGGAGCGAGTTCGTTTGGTTATCTCGCGGGGCGGTCGGCCGGATTTGGCCGGCGATGCTCTCGCTCGCGTGCAGGCTCCGACTCTTCTCATTGTCGGTGAGCGCGACCCGCAGGTGCGTCAGCTCAACGAGAGGGCTGCTGCGGTCATGCGAGCTCCGGTGAGTGTTGCAGTTGTGCCAGCGGCTACTCATTTGTTTGAGGAGCCAGGCGCCCTTGAGGCCGTCATCGATCTAGCGGTGAGTGCCCTAGAGCGCAACCTCAATTAATCCCGCTCGAACGGCGTCAGCCATTCGGTCCGCCCTTCGCATGATCACAACGCTGTCAGGTCAGCTCCAGATGGTGCCCGATATGGAGCGAAGGAGCGCATGTCGGCCAGCTCGAGTGCGCGGGCGACGTCGCTCGCGGACAGCACCCCGATCACGCGGCCGGCATCGTCGACGACAACAGCGCGGCCATCCGCGCAGCCCTGCATCCGCTCTAGAAGGTCGGTAAGAGGCTCTTCGGGACGCGCTATGGGAACCTCACTCGGCGGACAGGCGATGTCGCGTAAGTGGGTCGTGGCACGAAGGCCGGGCGGCACGTCACGTACGCGGTTCAGGGTAACCAGCCCAGTGAGCCGCCCGTCGGCATCAATGAGCGGATAGGTGGAGAACCGGTGGGTAAGGGCCACCTGGGCTACGAAGTCGTCCACGGTGAGGTTGCCGTCAAGGACGGTGGGTTGCGCTGACATGACCTCACCGACCGTGACGCCGGCCAGGCGGCCGCTCAGCCGCGCCTGTTGCTCCTCAGCGGTCGCGGCACTGACCACGAACCAGCCGATCAGCGCAAGCCATATGCCGTCCAGCCCGCGACCTGTTACTAGCTGCACCACGCCGAGGGCGATCAGGATGAAGCCGAAAATCCGACCGGCGCGCGGCGGCGTTGATCGCGGCTGTATGCCGGTTACCTCGAAACCGCCACAACGCCGCCCGCAACACCCGACCACCGTCCAGCGGTGCGGCAGGGATGAGGTTGAACACCGCAAGGATCGCATTGGTTACGGCCAGGTACATCAATACACCGAACGGCAATCCAGCAGTGCTCAGCGATGCGACGCCAGCAGCGGCGAGGCCGAAGACGACTGCCAAGAGAAGGCTCGTCAGCGGGCCCACGATGGCGATGCGAAAGTCCGCGCCGGGTGTTTTCGCCTCCCCGCGGAGCTGTGCAACGCCACCAAGCAGCCACAGCACAATGCTCTCCACCTCGATGCCATTTCGGCGGGCGACGATCGAGTGCGCCAGCTCATGAGCCAGCAGCGAGGCGAGGAACAGCACCGCTGCAATGATCGCCGCGATCGCGTAGGCGATGATGCTGCGGCCTGGATATGCGGCAGGCAACTGCCCAGTCGCGAGCCCGAAGACCAAAATGGCAACAATAAGAAAAACGCTGGCGTTGATTCCGACTTTGATGCCAGCAATGCGGCCTAGCGAGATGGACGCTCGCACAGCTTCACCACCTCCGAACCGTCTGTCGGTCTTAGATTCCTAGTGTCGCAGCGAGCCAAACCGTGAGGGCGTGCCGCCCCGGCCGTATCGATGGTGGTGGCGAATGACGTGTTGAACTGAAACACCCGACCCAACACAGAGAGAGCAAGGAGAAGCGAGGAGCACCGCGAAGCCGTACATCTTGGACGCCGTAGCGCGACAGCGCTCTCAGACAGATCAGGACATTCGAAGCGACGTCGTCGCATGCACGGGGCCGTTCGGCCGTAGAGTCATTGAGGATCGGCCGGCGGTCAGGTGAGCGTCGGGACGCGGACCGCCAGCTACGGCCCAGCTCCGCCAGCATTGTCGCGGCCTCTGACCAAGCAAACTGCTCTCCGATACACATCCTGGGTCCAGCACCGAAGGGCAGATAGGCGCCGCGCGGTTGGCCCGGATACTTGGGGTCGAAGCGGTCGGCCTTCCCGGCCTCGCGCCGTAGCCAGCGGTCTGGCCGGAACTGTTCGGGCTCGGCCCACCACCGCGGGTCGCGATGCAGCAAAGCTGGGCTGATCAAGCACATCGTTCCGACCTGAAGGGTGCGCCCACCGAGCACGACCGGCTCGAGGACCCGGCGGCTGAACATCCAGGACGGTGGCCACAGTCGTAACGTCTCAGCGAGGACGGCCGTGGTCAGGGGCAGCGCGTCCGGCAGCTGACCCGCCAGACCTAGCTCCGGCCCAGCGTCCCACTCCGCCTCGAGATCGGCGCGCACCGCCGGCGCCTGGTCTATTGCGGCGAGGGCCCAGGTGAGGGCCATTGCTGTTGTCTCGTGCCCGGCGAGCAGCAACGTCATCACCTCGTCCCGCGCCTCGGATTTGAGAAGTTCCGGCTGAGAAGCCAGCAGATCCAGCACCGGTCCTCGCTGAGGCTGGCTGGCCCAACGTCCGCCCATCAGGTCGTCGACGACGCTCTCGAGCTCGGCCTTGGCTGAGCGCACCCGAATGGCGACGGGCAGCGGGGACCGGAGTAGCACTGGCCCCCCTGGAGCCATGGCGAGCCGGAAACCCGCAAGCAGATCGGTCAATGCGCGCGCGATCTGCGGTGCAGGCCCGCGGAGATCGGAGCCAAACAGCGCCGCCCCTACGCCGTCAAGCGTCATGGCCGACATTTCCGCGACTAGGTCGATCGTGCCACCGTCGGTCCACCGGTCGGCCGTGCGCCGGGAGGCGCCAGCGAAGTGCACCAGATAGTCGGCGATTCGCTGCGGGTGAAACGCCGGCTGCAGCGCACGGCGGTGGCGCAGATGATTGTCGCCCTCGCTGGTCAACAACCCTTCGCCGAGCAGTTGCCGCGCGCGTACCAGCCCGCGGCCCTTGCCCGTACGCCGAGCGTGCGTGGTCAGCAGCTCCCAGACCTGGGTGGCGTCATCAACCAACAGCACTCGCTCCGGTCCCATCCGCAGCGGGACTGTGCCGGCGCCGTTAGCCACCAGCACGTCCAAGAAGTCCATGGGCGAGCGGCGGAACGCACGCACAAGTGCCAGGTTCACACCCACGGACCGTGCGGACCGGGTAAGGATGAGCGCAACATTGCTCGTCGCGTCGTCCACCGTTTGATTGTGCCTCGCAGGAGGGATCCTCCTCGGATCGATCGGCTACCTGCGCCCAAGCTCGCTAGAAGGTGAGCGTGCCGATCACACGGTGGGTGCGGAGGCTGTTGGCCTGAAGTGTGTGGTCGGTGAGTATGTAGACGGTGTCTCCAATGACCAGAGAACGGACGGCAGTGCCATAGGGCTCCGTCGTTGCAAGGCGACCCAGCTCCGAGAGTCCATCCGCGTTGGCTCGCAGCAACACAAGACCGCTGAAGGCTCGCTTCCCTCGGTGATCACCATGCAAGTTCGTGGGAGCGATGATCAGATTGCGGGGCTGCCAGTACAGGAACGCCTTTGGATCGAACTCGGCTGCCGCTGCACCTCCACCGTAGGTCTGCGTGTCGATCCGGCGTGGAGACGCCGGGTCGCTGATGTCGAACAACGAGAACTGCACGCCGACCTGGCCACCACGAACCGGCTGAGATGCGGTGTTGCCTGCGTCCACTCCGCTCTGCCCGACACCGAGGAGCAGGTTCTCACCAACCGGATGCAGGTAACCGGAGTAGCCCGGGATCTTCAGCTCGCCCGCGACCTTCGGCGCTGCAGCATTGCGAAGGTCGAGAACGTAGAGGGGATCGGTCTGACGAAAGGTCACGACGTATCCGCGTTCCTCGATGAATCGCACCGCTCGGATCGATTCGTTGTCCTGCCTGCCGAGCCCGCCGACCTGTCCCAGTTGGCGAAGCTCACCGCCTTGCTCGCGCAGTGTCGTCACCAGACCCTGGATTATCTGACGAGAGTTGGTCCAGCCTCGCCGCTCGGCAACCGTGCTCGCGACGCGCAACACGCCCTTGTACTCAGACATCGCGTACTGGTTCAGCAAGGCTCCGGGAACCTCACCCGATCCTTTGTAGGTACTTGCTCCTGATTGCGGGGTGACGAACTTGTGCAGGCTGGTCTTTGCGGGTGAACCGTCGCTGCTCCAGTCTGTCGTCGAGACATAAGTCGAGGTTTCGGTCGCGTATATCTGCTGTCCGCCGGCAATCACGCCCACGGTCTTGCGAGGCTGGAGGGCCGAACCCATGTCGAACGAGGACAACGCCACCGTGTCGAGGCCCGAAAATGCTTCCGGATGAGCCAGGTTGGCGCATTCCACAAGACGTCCCTTACTGACTTCCGCGCCCGTACCGTCCTGCAGCGTGTACGTCGGAATCCAGTCGTCGACATTCGTCTTCGCGACAGCAGCCCGTAGTTCGTCCTTGGACTCCTCAGAGATCTCGCCGTCGGGTGTATAGACCGGCGAGGGGGCGTCAACGTCGGGCGACGCAACCGTCACGACACGCACCTGCGTCCCCATCAACCGTGCGTCGAGCACGTCGCCGTCGATTGTCATTGTGGCGATGAGTTTTGGATCGCTGAGGTTCGAGATGTCATACATCGTCAGAACGGCCTGCTGACCTGCCCACTGCAGTCCAGGCTCGAAACTCTGAGCCGTCTCACCGCTGAACACAAGGACACGTTCGCCGGACAGAAACACATTACGAACCATCGTGTCGGGAAGAGTCTTGCGCAGTCTCATCCTGCCGCCGTCGAGCCCAACGAGGTGCACTCGGGACTGAGCGACCGCAACAATGCGATTCCCATCCGTCTTCACGATGTCAGGTTCATCAACTCCCGCCTCTTGGACGTTGGTTGTCGAGTGCGCCGGCGCGGTACCTCCCGACTGATCGGTCGTGTCCGAGGCACGGCCTTGCTGAGGTACCGCGGTTGTCCTCTCGGCTGCACCGCCGGCGTCGGTAGTAGTGGCGCCGCGCGCGCGTTCGATCAGATACTCGGGAGCCTGGTCCTTGAAGTACTGGAGAACGGTGTCACATGTGTTGAACGGCTTCAACATCCCTGCCAGCGCGTACGCGGTGGCTTCCCCACCCGACGGTGTTCCGCCACTGCCGCCGCGAGGCAACGCGACCGCAACACCAGCGATGAGGACAGCTGCCGCAGCCACCGCGCTCGGAATGGCTACGCGCGCGGCGGGCGATCGTTGTGAGCGCCGGATTCCCTTCTCGAGGTCGGGAGTGCTCTCGGCAATCTTCCGCCGGACCGCATCGGCCGCTTTTCGTGCTCGTGAATCGAAGTCGCTCATTGCGCATCCTCTAACTGCAATTGACGCGCGACTGCGTCACGCGCCCGGCTCAAGTGGGTTTTGACAGTGCCCTCGCTGCAGTCAAGGACCTCGGCGATCTCCCTCACGCTGTAGTCGTCCATGTAATAGAGGGCGACCACTTGCGCTTGACGGGGTGGCAGACGGCGAACCGCTTGCCAGAACGCTTCATCGCCTTCATCCAGTTCGATGGGGGTCTGCATCCGCCCGGCGAGACGCATCAACGCCTTTGCCTCGCGCACGCGTCGCCTCACTACCGATGCCGCTCGATTACAGGTGACTCGCCGCACCCACGCGCCAGGCGAGTCGTAGGCGACGATGGAACGCCAACCCCGAAATGCGGCCGCGAACGCGTCTTGTGCAGTGTCCTCGGCCACCCATTGGTTGCCGGTCAGGACAAATGCCAGACCAAGCACATGCCGGTACTCCTTCCGGTAGAAGTCGTCGAACGTCAGCGATTCGCTGGGCGCCTCAACTGAGGGTTCGATCGCGGCTGCCGCTGCTGGTTGGCTTTCCATCACGAGTTACTCGCCGCAGAGGTGTCTTTGGTTGACATGACGGGCTGATTCTCGCCGGAAAGTTCGTCAAGCGCCGGATGCTTTGCGCCAAAACCCCGCCGCAGTCGCACCCTCACGTGCCTGAAACGGGCGAACTCACACTGGAAGTGCCGCACGCTATGGGGAGCGGAGGCGAGCCATGCCGCTGGTGCCGGCGCCGCCGTGTGCCCTCGAAATTCTGAGTGTGGACGCTAGAGCGCTGCGACTGCCTCCGCGACTGGTGTGTCGCCGCTGCTGAGAAGGCCGACGGCACCCAGGTATCAGTAGGGGAGGATTGGTTTCGGGTGCCGCGCGGGCGCCTGCGTCGGCACCGGGTAGGCCGCGCCGCTCGCCTGGCCAGGCCCGAGGTCGAGCTCGGACTCTTGGCCCGCGACCAGCGTCTCATCGGCAAAGTGCTCGTGCATCCAGTTGAGATGGTCGTTTCGATCCTCGACGATGCGCCGCGTGTCCCACGCTGGCATGTCCTGTTGGGCGAACTGCTGGTCCATCAGCACCGGGTCAACCTCGTAGTGCTTCATCCGGACAACCACACCGTCGGATACTCGGGTCGCTTGGGGGCGGACGTACTCCTCCTTGTAGACAAACCGTCGCATTTTGATTACGCCCTCAGCTCTCGTAGGCCTGGTCCAGCATTTGCTTGCCGGGGTTCATGATGTTGTTGGGATCGAGTGCGCGCTTGACCTTGAGCATCACGTCCCAGCCGCCGCCCATCTCTTCGGGGACCAGCTCGGCGTCGCCGGCTCTAGTGCTGCCATGGCAGGCGGTGATCGAGCCGCCGTACTTCAGCGCCACTTTCGCGATCTCGGACTTCAGGTCGACCCAGCCCGCCCATGTCTCGTCGTCGAGCTTCTCCTCCCAGATTCCGATGTCGATCTCGACGAGGTAATCACCCCACGGCTTGTAGGCCGCGTTGGTGTAGCAGTACATCCCCCAGTTGTCGAAGATGCCGTACGTGTCGATATATCTCTGGGTGATTGCCGTCCACTCCTCACGCACGTTCGGAATCACACTCCAGGTGAGCGAGGCGTCTTCGCAGTGCCACGACATGGGCGCGACCGTTCCGTCCTTGAGGCGTCCATGCAGCGGGTTGGCGTAGCGGTCGTGTCGGGACGCCCAGTCACCGATCGCCATCTCGTCACCGGTGTAACGCCCACCTTCCTTCCGCCCGAGGTCCATCAGCAGCTTCGACGCCTCCTGTACCTCCGGCTTCGTCCCGTAGAGGGCCGTTGCCACGATGGAATTCACCCAGGGCGGCATGGGGATGAAGGCCTCGTCATCGCGTCGCAGGTACTCGATTTTCTTCTCATCGAAGAGCACGGTGCCTGCCAGCGTGGCGATACCCGAAGTGACGATCCCGTGCACAGTGCGATGAGCATTTCCGAAGTCGTCAAAGGCGAAGAACGCGGCGAACTCTGCCTCGGGCCTCGGCACGAGCTCGAGCGTCGCCTCGGTGACGATGCCGAGCGTGCCTTGATGGCCCATGAACAAGTGCTTGAGGTGGAAGCCCGTCGAAGACTTGCGAACCTTCTTCCCGCCGCCGTCGCCGACCCGGATGATCTCTCCCGTCGGCAGCACGATCTCGAAGGACACAACCAGGTCGCGTGTGTGCCCGAAGCGGGACCCCAGAAGCGACCAGCCGCTACAGGCAATCCGCCCACCCACCAAGGAGCACGGGTACGAGGCTGGCGTGTCTGGGTAGAAAACGCCGTACTTCTTGAGCTCCTCATTGAGTTTCAGCATGTTGATGCCGGGTCCGACTGTGACAGTGCGGTCGGCCAGGTCGATCTCATGGATCTGGTTCATGCGCTTGACGTCGACCATGATCCCGCCGCGAAGCGGCACCGCTCCGTCATTGAGGCCGGTTCCGCCGGCGCGCGGGACTACGGGGATCTTGACGCGGTTGGCCAGCTTCACGATCTCTGACACCTGCTGTGCCGTTCTGGGCAGCACTACGACGGCCGGCATGTGCTCCGCCCACCTGTGCACCGGGAAAGGCGCGGGCACCCGGGCGCGATTGGCCCGACTGGAAACACCGGTCAGCACAGATCCCGGCTCGTTCATGATCGCCTCGAGCTCGGCGACAACGGCGTCGTCGACTGTCATCACCGGAGCGGTGGTCATCGGGCAGCCTCCAGATCCGACGCCCCACGGCGGCCGCCGATATCGATGCCCGCGGACTCGGCAACCAGCTCCATGATGTCGGCGACCTCCATCCCGGCTTTGTGTCCCGCAGTCGCAAGCGGACGCTCCGACCAGACGCACGCACTGACCAGCATGTCGACGTCGAGCTCCTTGGCCCTGGCCACGCGGGTGTCGCTGATCGCCTCGGTGATTTCGGGCTTCTCGATGGGTAGTCCGCCGCCACCACCGGAGCAGTAGGACCACTGGGTGACGTGATCGACGTCCTTGAAGACCAAACCCGGGATGGAGTTCAGGATGAAGCGGGGTGCCTCGTGGATCCCCTTGCGCTTGTTGAGCCGGCAAGGGTCGTGATAGGTCACGGTCTTGTTGATCGGCTTCTCGAGCTTGAGCCGGCCGTTCTCGATGAGATCGGCGACCAGTTCAAGGATTTGCACCACCTCGATGTCGAAGTCCTCCCCGAAGTAGGCCGGGTAGTCCTCGGTGAAGTGGATGTAATCGTGCGGCTCGATGGCGATGACTCGCTTGACGCCAGAGGCGCGCCAGTCGGCCAGATTGTGCTCGGCGAAAGCCCGGGATTGCTGGACGTAGCCCATCTCGGCAGCCGGGCCACCGCAGCACCACTGCTCGTTCATCAGGCCGAACTCGAAGCCCGCCTGTTGCAGCACTTGGGCGGTAGCTCGCGTGTTGGACGTGCGGTAGAACGCGGCCTCGCAGTCGACGAACATGATCGTCTCGCCGCCGATCGGGATTTGCAGGCCTTCTGCCCAGTCACGAACGTGCTCCTGGCCGTTAGGCTGGCCGTTCTCCGTGCCGAGCACGGGCTCGTTCTTGAGTTCGTTCGTCAGCCGGTTCCAGAGCTTCCAACCGTCCCGGTCCAACTCCTTGTCGACCATCAGCGCCCGAGCGGCCCGTACCACCTTCACCGTCTCGGTCCGGGCCTGATAGAAGTCACCGACGAACAAGGTGTTCGGGCACCGGATCTCACACGCCCCGCACTGGGTGCAGTGGACGTAGTCGTCGGCCACATCCTCGATGTCGAGCAAACCTTTGTCCATCGCAATGATGTTGGCGTGGAACGCGGTCGGCGTATGGTTCTCGTTCCGCGTTACCTGGGTTACCGGACAGACCTCCCGGCAGAACTTGTGGCCGGATGAGAAGCAGTTGTAGCCGTTCTGCCGCCACCTCTCGACGAACTCCCGCTGGAGTTGCCCGTCCTGACCCGCTCCGGAAGCTCGGCTTGTTGAGTCATCGAAGGTCACTGCTCACCCCTGAAGTTGAAAGGGGGCGCTGTTGCGGCGCTCCACCTGGACCTGCTTTGCACAATATTTCGGGGCCGTACGGACAGTCAATGAAACGACAGAGCATCGGAGATGCCTGCTATATGGACTGTCTGCCACTGAGATGGTCTGATGGAAACACATCTCTCCGCGGCGTAGTTTCGCCGTGTCCGGACGGTGTGATCACAGAGGGAGGGCAATATGAAGTTCAGTTACGTGATGCTCCCGGACTATCCACTCGAGGAGTCGTTTCGGGCGATCAAGCTGGCCGATGAGCTGGGTTTCTACGCTTGCTACGCCGCCGACGAGACATGGCACAAGGACTTGTGGCTGCTCTTCGCTGCTGCCGCGAAGGACACGACGAACATCCGCTTCGGACCAAGCCTCTCTGGGGTCGTGCTGCGCGAGCCGACCCTCATCGCGCAGGCGGCGGCGACTCTCGACGAGCTCACCAACGGTCGCGCCGAGGTCGTGCTCGGATCAGGCAACTTTGGCCTGCTGTCCCAGTACGGCATCAACTGGGCGCGGACCAAGCCGTTGTCCCGGGTCAAGGAGGGCGTTCAGGTAATACGGACATTGCTCGACGACGGCGCGATCACGTTCGATGGCGAGTTCTTCAAGTATCACGGACTGTTCACGTTCGCACGGCCGGTCCAGGAGCACCTGCCCGTCAAGATGGGGTCGATGCGTGGCCCGAAGTCGTTCGAGGTCGCCGGTGAGTTTTCTGACGGTTGCCACCACGCACTCGGCTACACCAGACGGGCCTACGAGTATGGATTCGAACACTTCAGCACCGGTGCCAAAAGGGCTGGGAAGAACCCAGATGACCTTGACTTCGCGGCTTGGGTTTGTACGGCGGTCGGGCGGGATTCGGCGGCGGCAAAGCAGGCAGCCCGCTCGATGGTCGGGATCTACGCCTCCTCCATGCCGAATGAGCTACTCGAACGGAACGGGGTCGACCCGGCCGAGCTCACCCCCATTGTCGAAGCCATGGGTGAAGGGGAGCTGGCGAAGAGCATTGAACTCACCAGTCCAGACCTCGCGGAGAAGTTGTCGATCGCCGGCACGCCCGAGGAAGTCACGAGCAAGATCAAGGCCGAGCTCGAGGGTAGCGGTGTCAACCACTACATCGCCGCAATCACTGACGCCTCGCTGGTGAAGGCCTTCACCGGGCAAACAGTCGAAGGCGTGGCCACCGTCGACGAGCAGTTGCGGCTGCTCGCGGATGAGGTTATGCCGAACTTCCGCTGACTCACGTTATCGCTGACCAGCCGACCCAGCGTTCAGCTTCGACGGCGAGCGACCTACCCCGAAGGCTGGGTTTGCGACGCCACGCGGAGGCATCCGCAGATCGAGTGTGGGGAGGGGCGAAGATGGCGAGGTGGAATACGAGGTTGTAGCCGACGCGTACCAGGACCTGGAGCAGGCTTCTGGCCGTTTGATGTTGATCGACCGGCTGGCGTCACTGCTGGCCCAGACCCCGCAAGAGTTACTGCCCACAGTCTGTTATATGTGCCAGGGCCTGGTGGCGCCCGAGTTCGCCGCCGTGGACCTGGGGCTGGCCGAGAAGCTGGCGCTGCGCGCGGTCGCCACAGCGGCCAGCGTCGAGCAGACCGACGTCATCGCGGCGGTGCGTGAGACGGGTGACCTCGGCCAGGCCGCGGAGCAGTTGTTTGCGGCGACGGCCGGAGATCGGAAACCAAGTCTGCAAGTAGCAACAGTCCTTGACACACTGCACCAAATCGCCCGCGCCGAAGGGCCTGGCTCGCAGGGGCGCAAGCTCGATCTGCTGGCCGGCCTGCTGGCAGCTGCAACCCCGCTCGAGGCCCGCTACTTGCTGCGTTTAGTGACGGGCAACCTACGGCTCGGCATCGGCACGCCGACGATTCTGGATGCGTTGGCGCAGGTGTACACCGGCAACCGGAGGGATCGGCCGGTCCTGGAGCGTGCCTACAACATCTGTTGCGATCTCGGCCTCGTAGCGGCCACGTTGGCGTCCGGCGGGTTGGCCGCGGTGCGAGAGTTGCGGGTGCGGCCTGGTAACCCGGTACGGGTCATGCTCGCTCAGCGACTGTCCGATGCCGATCAGATTCTCGCCAAGCTGGGCGGCCGTTGCATGGCCGAGTACAAGTACGACGGCATGCGGGTCCAGGCACACCGCACGGCTGATGGCGAGATCGAGTTGTTCAGCCGCCGACAGGAGCGCCTCAGCAGCCAGTTCCCCGACGTAGTCGAGCTGCTGCAGGCCGGCCTGGGTCCGCGCGAGGCAATCCTGGAGGGCGAGGTGGTGGCTTACGACGCAGCCGCCGGCGAGCTACGACCCTTCCAGGAGGTCATGTTCCGTCGCCGCAAGCACGGGATTGCTGAGGCCGCACGGGATGTGCCGGTCGGGTTGTTCTGCTTTGAGTTGCTGTACGCCGACGGCGAAGATCTCACCGGCCTGTCCTATATGGACCGGCGCACGCGACTCGCGGATGCCATCACATTGTCCGAGCGGCTCCGGCTGACGACCGCGATGGAGGTGGCGACCGCTCCAGCACTGGAAGTTGCATTCGAGCAGGCAGTCGCGGACGGGTCTGAAGGCCTGGTGTGCAAGGCGACCGGCTCGGGCGCGATCTATCAGGCGGGCGCCCGCGGCTGGTTGTGGATCAAGCTCAAACGGGACTATCGCACAGAGCTGGCGGATACCGTCGACCTCGTCGTTGTCGGTGCGTACGCCGGGCGAGGTCGGCGGCGGGGCATCTACGGTGCCGTACTGCTGGCCGCCTACGACCCCGAGACGGAGCTGTACCAGACGGTCGGCCGGTGCGGCACCGGGTTCTCCGACGCCGAGCTGGCCGCGTTGCCGGCAAGACTGGCGCCGCTGATCCGGACTGAGCGGCCCGCGAGGGTGGACTCGCGGGTTCCTGCCGATGTGTGGTTCGAACCGGGTCTGGTTCTTGAGGTGCTCAGCGCCGAGCTCACGGTGTCGCCCAACCACACCGCCGGCTGGGGGCAGCTCAAAGATGACGCCGGGCTCTCGATGCGGTTCCCCCGGTTCACCGGCCGCTGGCGTGACGACAAGGAGCCGCAGGACGCCACCACCGCGCAGCAGCTCGTCGAGCTTTACCGCACCGCACGCCGGGCACCCGCCGATTGAGAGTTGCGGGCGGTTGAGCTCGCGCTGGCACGTAATAGGGGACCGACGGCAACCTGCACGATGTTCAGGGTCGCAACCCTGCGTCGCTCAGCGCGCGCCAAGCCACCAGCCCAGCCCCTCGGCGTCCGGCATCTCCGGCGAATCTTCCATTCGTGATCGTCGGGGCCGCTCGCCAGGCGAGGCCAGCCTCAACCTCGCGGGTAAGCGGCTGGAGCAGCGCCGCGCCGGAGGCGGCGACGCCACCACCAATGAGGATGACTTCGGGGTCCATGAGTAATACGTAGTTCACCAGGGCCCGGCCCAGGGCAGTGATGGCGTCTTTGAAGACGCGTTCCGCTATGGGGTCGCCGGCTTCGGCGCGGCGGATAACGTCTTTGGCGAGAACGTCGCGGCTGCCGCTAGCTGCGCAATACCGGCGTGACAAGGCGGCCCCGCTGGCATAAGTCTCGGTGCATCCGCGTTGCCCGCAGGCGCACCATTCTCCTTCCGGGAACACTGGGATGTGGCCGAGTTCACCTGCCCTGCCGGTAGCGCCTGCTGACACCTGACCTCTGGTAATCACGGCCGCCGCAATACCGGTGCCTAACGCGACAAAGAGGATCTCCTGCAAGCCTCGGCCAGCACCCCACGCGAGCTCGGCGAGCCCGGCAGCCCGCACGTCGTGGTCCAAGACCACCGGCAGTTCGACTGCTTCCGCCACGAGCTTGCGTAGCGGCAGTTGCTGCCAGCCGATGTTGGCCGCGTAGACGGCGATCCCTCGCTGCGCGTCAACAACCCCGGGGACAACAAGCCCCACCGCGCGCAATCCCACGGCCTCCGGTACGCGCGCTCGAAGCTCGACGATGGCACGAATGATTGTTGCGATGACGGCGTCCGTGCCGAGGTGTCTTGGCGTCGGCCACTCGCTGTCGCCGTATTCGAGCCCGTCAGAATCGAGGAGGGCGGCCTTGACGCTGGTGCCGCCGACATCGACCCCGATGACAAGATCACGCTGAGCTGCATGCTGACCGTTCCTCCAGCGCATGGCGGTCATGTCAGGAAAGCAGGACCGACCGCGCCAGGTGTCGCGGCTTATCGGGGTTGAGTCCCTTCGCCTCGGCAAGCGCCACAGCTAGCCGCTGCGCTCTGACTAAATCCGCCATTGGGTCAAGACCGCTGCTTTCCACGTGCGCCCCGGTGACCGCGAGGTCCTCCAGCAGGCCTGGCGGAGGCGGGCCGAACACCCAGACCGTCGAGGCTCGGCCGACCACGCTGATCGGGCCATGACGGAATTCCATGGCTGGGTAGGACTCTGTCCACGACTGGGAGGCTTCGCGCAGTTTCAGCGCGGCCTCGTTCGCGATGCCGATGGACATACCGCTGCCCAGGAAGGTGAACTGGGCCGAGTCGAGCGTGCGCGGTGGCAATGGGTCGTTCAGCGCGGATCGCGCCTGCCCGACAGCAGCAGTAAGGTCCTCGCCCAGCCAGGCCCGCCACAATGCCAGCGATGTAGTGGCAAATCGTGTCTGAACGATTGATTTCTCATCGGCGAAGTCCAAGACGACGTGATGATCCGCTAGATCGACGACCGGAGTGTCCGGGTCGGCGGTGATCGCAACCGTGCGCGGTCCCGTCCCGGCGCGCAGCGTCGCCAGCAGCTGAAGTACCTCGGTAGTCGTGCCGCTGCGGGTTAGCGCGACAACAGTGTCGTAGGGGCGGTGGGTCGGGAATTCTGAAGCCGGGAAAGCATCGGTTTCGCCATGCCCTGAGCCTTCGCGAAGCTCCGCACAGCTCTGGGCCATGAAGAACGAAGTGCCGCAACCGATGATGGCCACACGCTGACCACGCTCGGGAAGCGCATCACGAACACCTTCGGTAAGCCCGAGTTTCGCGGCCCGCGCCCAGGCCGACGGCTGGTCATTTATCTCAGTCGACACGTGCCTGACGGGCGGGGCGGAATCCTTTCCCACCTCTGCTCCTGACACGTGTGTCATGAATTGAGTCTGGCACGGCTTCCCCGCCGGCAATGGGCGCGCGGCTGGTCAGCAGCGTATTGTCCTGGGCTGTGGGCCACAGGACGCACCGGAGGTGAGGCCTGGTGAGTAGCGCCGCATCCTCCGTCATCCACTCAGTCCGGTTGATCAGCGCAGGTATCGACCGCGCAGGCGCCTTCGTCGCCTTCAGAGACGGTCGGGTCCTCGCCACGGGGACAGGTAGCGGCTGGCATGAGCTCGCCGACGACGGCGCGGAGATTCTCGACGGCACGGACCATGTCCTCACCCCGGGGTTGCTGGACATCCACAACCACGGTGGTGCCGGCGCCTCGTACGGCGAGAGCGCAGACGCCATCCGTACGGCAAGGCGATTCCACCGTCAGCACGGCATTACTCGGCAGTTGCTCTCTCTGGTCACGGCAGCCCCCGACGTTCTGATCTCCCAAATTCAGGTCGCGGCGACCGAGACACAGCGAGACTCCACGATTCTCGGGATCCACCTCGAGGGCCCATTCCTGGCGCGCCAGTATTGCGGGGCGCACGATCCAGCCCAGCTTCGCGACCCCGATCCCGATCTGGTTCGGCGGCTTCTGGGCGCGGCCGACGGCACGCTGCGCCAGGTCACGATGGCGCCGGAGCGCGCTCATTTCGCCGAGTCAGCGCGGATCTTGTCGGAGGCGGGTGTCGTCGTCGCGGCCGGTCACACAGCGGCGACATTTGAGCAGGCGCGGGTGGCGATCGACGCGGGGGCGACACTACTCACTCACACATTCAATGCAATGCCTGGCGTGCATCATCGTGCGCCCGGGCCAGTGCTCGCGTTCGTCGAGAACCCCGGTGCTTGGCTGGAGGTGATCGATGACGGTGTCCACGTACGACCGGAGGTGATTCGGATGACCTGTCGGCTTGCTCCCGGACGAGTGGCTCTGGTCAGCGATGCCATGGCCGCCGCTGGTGTTGGGGACGGGCGATACCGACTCGGCAATTTGGACGTTGATGTCATCGAGGGCGTCGCGCGGATGACCGGGGGAAGGTCTCTCGCCGGCTCAACCCTCACTTTGGACGTTGCGGTCGCACGCGCCGTCCAGGAGGTGGGCCTGACCCCCCTGGCGGCAATCGAGGCCGCCACGGCCATCCCGGCTCAGATCCTGGGAGTGGGTGACCGGTTCGGTCGCTTGGAGCCGGGATACGTGGGCGACGCCGTGATATTCGGCAAGGACTGGCAGGTGCGCGGGGTGTGGATCGATGGGAGGCCAGTGGGGGAGCGGGAGTATTAGGCGATGGAAGTGGTCATCAGCACGACACCGGACGAGGCAGGAAGGTTGGCCGCCGACGCCATCTCCGGGCTTGTCCGGCGCCGGCCAGAGGCTGTCCTGGGCGTGGCCACTGGATCAAGTCCTCTGATCATCTACAACGAACTCGGCCGCCGAGTCGCGCAGGGTTCATTGTCGCTGGCGAACGCGCGAGCGTTCCTGCTTGACGAGTACGTCGGGCTGCCGGCAGACCATCCGCAGCGGTACCGGAACGTCATCCGCGGCGAATTCGTCGACAAGGTCGATATCGATCCCGCGCAGGTGTTTGGGCCGGACGGGCTTGCCGCTGACCTCGCGAGCGCATGCGAGGCGTACGAACGAGCCATCGCGGACGCTGGGGGTATCGACCTACAGATTCTTGGGATCGGCACTGACGGACATATCGCATTCAACGAGCCCGGCTCCTCGCTAGGCTCTCGAACACGGATCAAGACGTTAACCAGCCAAACGCGCAGCGACAACGCTCGATTCTTCGGCGGAAACGTCGAGGTCGTCCCACAGCACTGCCTGACCCAAGGCATCGGCACCATCCTTCAGGCCCGCCACATCCTGCTCGTTGCGTCTGGGCGAGGAAAGGCGGAGGCGGTACACCAGCTCGCCGAGGGACCTGTGTCGGCGATGTGGCCAGCTACTGCGCTGCAGCTGCATCAACACGTGACCGTGTTGCTGGACACCGCTGCGGCTTCGCGTCTCCAGCTCGCCTCGTACTACATCGAGACCTACCAAGGCAAGCCGAGCTGGCAGGGGTTTTAGTGTCCGGCGTGCTGACCACGCTGTTGCCCGGGTTTGCGGGGACGGCGTTGCCAATGTGGCTCCGGGACCGGCTGCGAGCAGGCCTGGGAGGCGTCTGCCTCTACGCCCAAAACATCTCCTCGCCCGGACAGTTGCGCAGCCTCACCGATGCCATCATGGCCGAGAATCCGCACGCCATCATCGCCATGGACGAGGAAGGCGGTGACGTCACGCGACTCTTCGCGGCCACCGGTGCCCCGTTCCCGGGCAACGCAGTGCTAGGTCGGCTCGACGACCTGGACACGACGCGCGACACCGCGGCGGCGATCGGCTGGTCACTGCGCCGGGCCGGCTGCACCGTCAACTTCGCTCCCTGTGTCGACATCAACTCCCGCGCCGACAACCCAGTGATCGGTGTCCGTAGCTTTGGCAGCGAGGGCGAGCTGGTGGCGCGGCACACGCGAGCCTGGGTGGTCGGCTTGCAGTCGGCAGGTGTAGCGGCAAGCGCCAAGCATTTCCCGGGGCACGGCGATACGGTGGAGGACTCCCACGTCTCGCTGCCCGTCGTCAAGCGTTCGCTCGACGAGCTGCGCCAGCGCGAGCTGCAGCCATTCGCTGCAGCGATCGATGCAGGATGCCGCGTGGTGATGACGTCCCACATCCTCCTGTCACGACTGGATCCGGACCGCCCGGCAACAATGAGCCGAATCATCCTGCAGGATCTGTTGCGCGGAGAGCTGCGCTTCTCCGGGGTGATCGTAAGCGATGCGCTGGATATGGCCGGTGCCTCCGGCTCGCTGGGCATGGAGGCAGCGGCCGTCGCTGCGTTGCGGGCCGGCTGCGATCTGCTCTGTCTTGGAACCGAGAACACCGATGATCAGCTGGCCGCAATCGAGCGAGCAGTGACCAGCGCATTAGCCGACGGCACCCTCGCAGACGGCAGGGTCTCTGAATCCATTGGCCGAGTGCGCGGGCTGGCTGAGGATCTGGAAGGCGCGCGGCGAGCAGCTGGGGCGCCTCTACCTTTCGCCGCAGACTGGCCTCGAGATGAGGCCGAGCTGATTCAGACGTTCGATGTCCAACCTGGCGCATTGGTGTGGCGCACTACAGCATCAGACCGATACACCGTCGTACGCCTCGAGCCGGATCCCAATATCGCCGTGGGCCCGACACCTTGGGGGCCGTTCGCCGCCCTGCGCCCTGAGCTTGTCGAAGGGCGCTTCGACGAGCGCCGCCCTGAGCTTCTCGAAGGGCGCCGTCCTGAGCTTGTCGAAGGGCTCAGCGCGCATCCGGCTTTTACGGCGCAGTCCGTGTGGCTGGTCTCTCCCGAGCAATCGGCGCTGCCTCCTCATCAGATGGAGCGACCAGTACTCGTCGTCGGGCGCGACATTCATCAACATCCTTTTGCCAGAGATGCTGTCGACCGGCTGCGTTCCGAACATGCCGACGTGCTGGTCGTCGACATGGGTTGGCCATCAGCTGACCGCAGGTACGCCGACCTGGCCACGTTTGGCGCATCCCGTCTTATGGGTCGAGTACTACTGAAGTGGTTACATGCGCCCTGAGCCCTTCGACAAGCTCAGGACGGCGCCCTTCGACAAGCTCAGGACGGTGCCCTTCGACAAGCTCAGGACGGCGCCTGTCGAAGGGCGCGCATCATGCGCCTGGGGTGCTGACGCGCGCGACCTCCGCCTGGATCGTCTGGAAGAGGGCCTCGCCAACGCCGAGTCCCGCATGTTGCAGGGCCAGCACTGCCGCACCCACCAAGCCGTTCGAAGCCGAAATCACAGCATCCTCGCCGGCCGGGGGGACGAGCTCAGCCTGGAGGCTGGGTGGCGCAGCCAACATGCCGTGGACGATGATGCTGCCGCCGACCACGACCGGGCCCGACAGGTCCGGTGCCCGCACGGCGGAGAGCAAGTCTGCGAGCGCCGCTGATGCGCCGATGAGAATCCTCCGCGCCACAGGATCCTCGTGGGCCGCGAAGGCGAGTGGCGCGAACTCGGCCAACGATATGGGCGGTCGGGCATACAAGGCCGAGACGATGTGCCGCTGCGCCTCTGCAGCGCCGGCAGGGGTGTCAGTGTCGGCCTCAATCCCCATCGCCGCCAGAACGAGACCGGTCAGCTTCGTGCGCTGCCCCTGTCCGTCAAGTGACGCGACCACCGCCCGCGCCACGGCATGTCCGATCCAGAAGCCGCCGCCCGCGTCACCGAGCAGCCAGCCCCGGCCACCCACTACGCGGTCCAGCTTGCCTCCGCGGATCCTCGCCGCCACGGTTCCTGTCCCGGCGATCAGGGCGTATCCGTCTTGTGCGGCGGTCCCAGAGTGGAACATGGCGAGCAAGTCGTGCTCGAGGACAACCTTTCCGACGCCGAGCGCAGCGAGCCGGGCCACAACTTGCTCTCGAAAGGCGGAGGTTTTTTCGCCGGCCATCGCAATCAGGGCCACCGGCGGCCGTTCGGAGCCAGCCAAGGCTGCCGTCGCCTGCTCAGCGGCGAGCTCTATGGCGTTCGCGGCCTCGCGGATACCTGCCGCCGTCGGATTCCCGCCGCCGGCGCGGCCGTAGCCGTACGCACGCCCGGAAAAGTCGAGCGCAACAGCGCGGGTGCCGGTGCCACCCGCATCGACAGCCAGAAAGATCTGTTTCAGTTCGGTCTCATCGGTTGCGGCAAGAGAGGTAAGACACTAGCGTAAGAGCGAATTTCACAGTCTTTGAATCAAGGTGATAGTGATTCTCACGCCGGCGCGCGCTGCTCGCACCCGAGAGCAGAGTCCCGCAGTGCAGGACCGCATCCGTTCCCTGCTACCCGAAATGCCGTCCGCGGTGGCGCGTGTTGCGGAGTACTTGCTCGAGCATCCGCAGGCGCCGCTGACGCTATCCATCGGTGAGCTTGCCGAGCAAGCCGGGGCCTCGCCGGCGACGGTCACCCGATTCTGCCGAACCATTGGTTACCCCGGATATGTCGAGCTTCGGGTCGGCATCGCCACCGATGTCGGTCGCAGCGCCTCGCTCGACTCATGGACGGCGGAGATTGGTGGCGAGTTCGGCCCGGACGATTCCCCCGAGAACCTGCTGCGCATGCTGATCAGCAGCCACACGAAGGCTTTGCGGGAAGCGACGTCGGCGATCGATCTGGCGGTCATAACCGAAGTGTCACGCCGGATCGCGCTGAGTTCACACGTCGACATTTACGGTGTTGTCGGCAGCGCAATGCTCGCCGAAGAGCTGCAGGGCCGGCTGTATCGGATCGGCGTTCCGGCGAACGCCTGGTCGGAGGTCCACAGCGGTCTGACCAGTGCGGCCATACAGGACTCCGGCGCGGTGGCGATCGGCATTTCGACCACTGGACGAACAGAAGAGACGATCGAGATGCTGGCGCAGGCAGGTCGTGCCGGCGCGTTCACGGTGGCTATCACCAATGACCCCATTTCGCCGCTTGCCGAGCTCGCCGATCGGAGCATTGTGACCTCGATCTACGAGCGGTTCCGACAGCCCGACGACCTGTCCGCCAAGCATGGCCAGCTTCTTGTGCTCGACCTGCTCTACCTGCTCGTTGCCCAGGAGAATTTCGACCGGTCGAGCGCCAAGCTTGCCGCCTCCGGACTTGCCGTCTCCTCACACCGCCGGCCCCGTCGCACACCGCCCCGGGCGCAGCCCGCGGTGCCCGATGTATTTGGCGATGGCGAAAGCGCCGGCGCACGACAGGAGGTCGACCGATGACCGAAAGTGCCGTTGCGTCCGTAATGAGCGACTTCGCCAACGAGGTGAGCCGAAGAGTTGAGCGCCTCACCAGCTTGGCCGTCGACGGAGGCTTGGACGCGGCGATCGGTCTGATGACCCGGGCCATCGAGACCGGTGCAGTGCTTCAGGCGTTTGGGACTGGCCATTCGGAGGCGTTCGCGATGGAGATCGCAGGACGGGCCGGCGGCCTTATCCCGACGAACAAGATCGCTCTGCGCGATGTCGTGCTGCGCGGCAGCCTGGCGGCGGACGCGCTTGCTGGATCCAGCCTCGAACGCAACCCCGACATCGTCGCCGCGCTGTGGGAGGTCTCGCCGATCCATCCCGGGGACGTCTTCGTCATCGCATCCAACTCCGGCGTCAACGGCTCGGTGGTAGGCATGGCACTCATGGCCAAAGAGAAGGGCCACGACGTCATCGCGGTGACGTCACTCCAACACACCGCGCAGGTGCGACCAAAACATCCCAGCGGTCGGCGGCTGTCGGAGATCGCCGACGTGGTGATCGACAACCTGGCGCCGTATGGCGATGCGACTCTTGCCCTGCCGGGAGGCGTCGCCGTTGGCTCAGTCTCCTCCATCACAAGCGCGTTCATCGCCCAGTTGCTGACCATCGGTGTCGCCGAGCGGATGAATCGTGACGGCCGAGTGCCTCCGCTTTACCTGTCGGCCAACATCCCCGGCGGCGACGAGCACAACCATGCGCTTGAAAGGAAGTACGAGGGCCGGATCCAGCGCGTCACTTGAGTCGTTTCGGCCCGGACGCGACAACATCATCAGAGGATTTGTAAGACATCTACGGAACCAAACAGGGATCGATCGGAAGGAACATCACATGGACATCAACATCAGGCCGCTCGCGCGGCGCGACTTCCTCCGCGGCTCACTAGCCGCGGCGGCTTTGGCGGCCACCGGGTCACTCACGGCGTGCGCGACCTCGGGTACGAGCGGCAGCACATCGACGAGCTCGGCCCCAGCGGAGCAGGTGAGCGACACCAACCCCTTTGGAGTGAAGTCGCCGTCGACAGTTGACGCCGTCATCTTCAATGGCGGGTACGGCATCGACTACGCGGAGTTCGCCGGCAAACAAGTCGGGGCCAAGCAGTCCGGGGTGACGGTGAAGGTCACTCCCGTCACCAAGGTGGCCCAGTCGCTGCAGCCCCGCTTCGTTGCGGGCGACCCGCCGGACGTCATCGACAACAGCGGCGCCGACCAGATTGGATTCAATTCGATCCGCGACCAGCTGGCTGAGCTGAACGACGTCATCGAGGCCAAGAACTATGAGGGCAAGGTGATCAAGGACACGCTGTACCCAGGCGTCACCGAGCCAGGAACCTTCGACGGCAAGTTCATTGCGCTGAACTACGCCCTTACCGTATACGCGATCTGGTACTCGGCCTCACTCTTCGAGCAGAACGGCTGGACCGTTCCGAAGACGTACGAGGAGATGCTGTCCCTCGGCGAAGAGGCCAAGGGCAAGAACAAGTATCTGTTCGGCTGGGGTAAGGAGGCGGCGACCTATTACCAGACGATGGCTATCAGTTCGGCCATCAAGGAGGGTGGCGACGAAGTGCGGCTGGCGCTGGAGAATCTCAAGCCCGACTGCTGGTCGCTCCCTCCGGTACAGGACGTGTTCAACGGGTTGAAGAAGATCATCGACGCCGGCTACATCAAGCCCGGCGGGGCAGGGACCGTGTTCACCGCCTCCCAGGCCCAGTGGAGCAACGCTGAGGAGTTCCTTCTCCAACCGTCGGGCGGGTGGATCGAGAACGAGATGAAGGACCAGACGAAGTCAGGCTTCAAGATGACCGGTGCGCCCGAGCCAACTGTGTCGAGTAACGCGAAGATGCCGTGGGAGGCACTGCACTCGACTGCCGGCGAGCCCTACATTGTCCCGTCACAGGGCAAGAACGTCGCCGGCGGCAAGGAGTTCCTGCGTGCGATGCTCTCCCAGGAGGCCGCGGTCAACTTCGCCAAGACGAAACTGGCCTCGACCATCATCAAAGGCACTGTGCCTGCGGACGGGTTCGGCTCGACAGCACTGCAATCCCAGATCAAGATGCTCGAGGCGGCAGGCTCAAACATCTACTCGTGGAACTTCGTCGACCTCTATGGCATGAATACCGATCAGTTGGTGGTCTGGAACAGCTTCCTCTCTGGCGATTCAGACGTCGCCAAACTCACCAAGGGTCTGCAGGACATCACCGACAAGGTCGCCAACGATGATTCGATCAAGAAGGTGCAAGTGTCGTGACCGCATTAGCCAGCGGGGGGCTCACCAGCGGGGTTAGCGCGCCGCCGGGCGGGTTGCGGCGGTTCGGCTCCCCCCGCTGGCGCCGGCGTAACCTGACATTCGACAAGATCAGCTTCTTCCTGGTCTTCTTGGTTATCCCGGTAGCGTTCTACATCGGCTTCGTGGTCTCGCCGTTCGTCCAGGCGGCCTACTTCTCGTTGACCGACTGGACGGGTTTCACGCCCGCGATGAACTTCATCGGGCTATCCAATTACGCCAAGCTGTTTAACGACGACACCTTCCTGAAGGCCATGAGCAACAACATTCTCATGGCGATCGTGGTCCCGATCGTGACGCTGGGTTTGGCGATGTTCTTCGCCACCCTCGTCACGGTCGGCGGCTCGACCCGGGGCAACGTCAAAGGCTTGCGCAACTCGAGCTTCTACCGAGTCATCTCGTTCTTCCCCTACGTCATCCCCGCAATCGTCATCGGGCTGATCTGGTCCCAGATCTACGACCCCAGCGCCGGACTCCTGAATGGCATCCTCACCCGCCTCGGTCTGGAGCAATTCGCCTCGTTCCCCTGGTTGGGTGACCCGCGCACGGCGCGGTGGGCGGTCATGTTCGTGATCATCTGGGGCCTGGTCGGCTTCTACATGGTGTTGTTCATCGCCGCTATCAAAGGCGTTCCCGCCGAGGTATTCGAGGCAGCCCGAATCGACGGCGCCGGACGTTTCCGCACCGCGGTTTCGATCACCATTCCGCTGATCCGCGAGAACGTGCAGACAGCTTTCATCTACATAGGAATCCTCGCGCTCGATGCGTTCGTCTACATGGCTGCTCTGGAACCAGGCGGCGGGCCTGACAATACGACCCTTGTCATGGCCCAACAGCTGTTCACCACCGCGTTCAGCAAGGGGCAGTTCGGCTATGCCTGCGCGATGGGTGTTGTGCTCGCAGTCATCACTCTGGCGTACGCCGGTCTGGTGTTCGCCGTGAACCGGATTTTCGGTGGAAAGAGCGAGGTAGGCGAATGACACAGATCTCCGAGGGCACCGTCCCTACCGCGCCGCCCGGAGAACGAGTGCCGTTCGAGCCAGCCGAAGCCGGCGAGGCGCCCGGCACGGCCGGCGACAAGGCAGTGACCGGTTTCTCCCATACCGTGTTGATCATCTGGTCCATCCTGGTCATCCTGCCGTTGATCTGGGTCCTGATGTCATCGTTCAAGACCAGTTCGGAGATCTTCGCCTCCCCGTTCGCTCTGCCACAGCGCTGGAGCTTCGACAACTACGTCAATGCCTGGACGACCGCGGGGATCGGAAGCTTCTTCGTCAACTCAGTGATCGTCGTCGTCGGCGCGCTGATTCTCACCATGTTGTTCGGCTCGATGTCTGCCTACGTTCTCGCTCGGTTCAGCTTCCCTGGCAGCCGGGCGCTGTACTACCTCATGCTGGCCGGGCTCACTTTCCCGATATTCCTGGCGATCGTGCCGTTGTTCTTCGTACTGCGAGGGATCGGTCTGCTCAATACGTTGCCAGGCCTGATCTTGACTTATGCGGCGTTCGCCTTCCCGTTCACCGTCTTCTTCCTCTATGCCTTCTTCCGATCACTGTCAAAATCGATCGCAGAGGCGGCCGCAGTGGATGGCGCGGGGGAGTGGCGCACCTTCTTCCAGATCATGCTGCCCATGGCGAAGCCGGGCCTGGCCACCGTTGCGATCTTGAACTTTGTGGGCTTGTGGAACCAGTTCCTGCTGCCGATCTCGCTGAATACCAACCCCGAAAACTACGTCCTCACCCAGGCCATGGCGTCCTTCGCGTCCCAAGCCGGCTACTCGGTGGACTTCGGTGCACTCTTTGCGGCGGTGGTCATCACTGTGATACCGGTGTTGATCATCTACTTGATCTTCCAGCGGCAGCTCCAGGGGTCGGTATCGCAAGGCGTGAGCAAATAGGAGACCTTCATCCAGCTCGCGCGGTCTGAGGAGCTCGCATTGGTGATCGGGATCAGGCCTTGATGCGTAACTTGGCCCCCGCATTGGGCAGTTCCACGAAGGTCTGCCCAGGCGCCATCTCGAGCGGACTGCCGTCCTTCAGGGTGAATTCGAACGGCTCTTGGACTTTTCCCTTGCGCCAGGTGCCGACCACGTAGCGGCCGCGGTTGAAGTAGTAGAACTTGCCCTCGGCATTGATGATGTCGTGCAGTGGCTCGTCGTGGCCACGACCGCGGAAGATCTTGCCGTAATGCTGCTTGGCCTTGATCACGAGCACATTGTCAGCCGAGACTCGATTGCCATTGGCCAGCACATGCGGACCCCATGGCATGCTGCGCCGATAGCGCTTCTTCTTCTTGTCGTAGTCGTAGCCCATGAAGTAGCTGTCGCCCTTGTAGGGGATCTTGATTGAGCGGGCGCGTTTGCCTCGCGTGGCACTGACCTCTTCGCGGGTCGAGGCGAAGGGGAAGTACGGCTGGGGCGGCCCGGAACGAAAACGTTTGGTTTGCCGGGCGAGCGCCGCCGGATGGCAGATGACCGCGCGGTCGTAGTAAGTCTGACCGTTCAGGGTGTATACGCGCGATGAATCAATCCCGTACGAGCCGGTGCGGCGGGTGTTCATATACGACAGCAGGCCTTCGAGATGGGCGCGGTGACGCTCGACGTAGTTGACCACCCAAGGCGCAGCGCCGGTATTGCCGATCAGTGCGTGGATCGGGCTGAGCAGCGGGATGTCCACCGGCCGAATTGAGCGCACTGGCGCGACGCTGTCGGCGATGCGGGAGTGGAAGACCGGAACGAGCCGGGTCCCGCTGTGGCCCGACGCGTCCCGATAGCCCTCGAGTTCGACAAAGACGATGTCGGCCTTGTCGATTCCGCGTTGCGGATGCTCGTAGCGATTGTCGGGCACCTTGACCGCGACCGCGGCGTGACGCGCCTTCCCTTCGTCCTTCAGCAACTTGCCGGTGAGCGGCCAGCGGGGCCGCGTGTCGAGCGAGGGGGATGGGCTGCCGGTCGCACTGGGGATCGGGCTGAGAGTGGGTTGTGGTGTTGGGGACGCGCTCCGCCGGGCGGAGGGCTTGGAACACGCGGCGAGCCCGACACAGACGACTCCGATCAGGACCCCACGGCGGCTGATCTGCGCCATGTGAGGTCCTCCGTTCACCGCCGCGGCGTGCTTTGCGGGAAGGCAGCTTCATCGTAGGGGCGTACAGGATTGCCGGGGCTGAATCTGGGAGCGGACACGGCATGACAATTTGAGCCGAGACTGAGTTACGGCGCGAGGGCCTGGACCAGTTATGCGCGCTGAGCCCGTCGAAGCGCGACTGGACCAGTTATGCGCGCTGAGCCCGTCGAAGCGCGAGCTGTGTCCTTCGACAGGCTCAGGGCACATGATTCGACACCAGGGCAGATGCCCATGACGAAATGACATAATGTTGCTTATCGGACAACCGGGGCGGGGACGAGGTTGAGATGAGAGAACTCCTCGCACGGTCTGCGCGAGGGCTCGGTCAGCTGCCGACGTAGGCCGCGAGGTGCTTGCCGGTGAGGGTGGAGCGGGCGGCCACCAGCGCTGCCGGGGTGCCCTCGAAGACGATCCGGCCGCCATCGTGGCCGGCGCCGGGCCCGAGATCGATGATCCAGTCGGCGCGCGACATGACCGCCTGGTGGTGCGCGATGACGATTACCGACTTGCCGGAGTCCACGAGCCGGTCGAATAAGCCGAGGAGCTGGTCGACATCGGCGAGGTGCAGGCCCGTGGTCGGCTCGTCGAGGACGTAGACGCCGCCCTTCTCGGCCATTTTGATGGCCAGCTTGAGCCGCTGCCGCTCGCCGCCGGACAGCGTCGTGAGCGGCTGGCCGAGGCTGAGGTAGCCGAGCCCGACGTCGGCGAGCCGGTCGAGGATGGCGTGCGCGGCCGGGATGCGCGCCTCGCCGGCGCTGAAGAACTCCTCGGCCTCGGCCACCGACATCGCGAGCACCTCGCTGATGTCGCGGCCGCCGAGGTGGAACTCCAGCACCGATGCCTGGAACCGCTTCCCCTCGCACTCCTCACAGGTGGTGGCGACGCCGGCCATCATCCCTAGGTCGGTGTAGATGACTCCGGCTCCGTTGCAGTTCGGGCAAGCGCCCTCGGAGTTGGCGCTGAACAGCGCCGGCTTGACGCCATTGGCCTTCGCGAACGCCTTGCGGATCGGGTCGAGCAGTCCCGTGTACGTTGCCGGGTTGCTCCGCCGCGAGCCACGGATCGGGGTCTGGTCGACCGAAACCACCCCCTCCCGCCCGGACACCGAGCCGTGGATCAGCGAGCTCTTGCCTGAGCCCGCCACGCCAGTGACGACCACCAGCACGGCGAGCGGGATGTCGACGTCGACGTCCTGCAGGTTGTGAGCATTGGCGCCGCGCACCTCCAGCACCCCAGAGGGCGTACGCACTGATGGCTTCAGGGAGGCCCGGTCGTCCAGGTGCCGCCCGGTGAGCGTGTCACTGGCCCGCAGTCCCTCGACGGTGCCCTCGAAGCAGACGCTGCCGCCCGCCGTACCCGCGCCAGGGCCGAGGTCGACGACGTGGTCGGCGATCTCGATCGTCTCGGGCTTGTGCTCCACAACCAGCACAGTGTTGCCCTTGTCCCGCAGCCGCACCACCAGGCCGTTCATCCGCTGAATGTCGTGGGGGTGCAGTCCGACCGTCGGCTCGTCGAAGACATAGGTGACGTCGGTCAGCGATGACCCGAGGTGGCGAATCATCTTGGTGCGCTGCGCCTCGCCCCCCGACAGCGTGCCCGACGACCGCTCGAGCGAGAGATAGCCCAGCCCGATCTCCACAAACGAGTCGAGGGCCTCCCCCAGCGACGCCAGCAACGGCGCCACCGACGGTTCGTCCATACCGCGCACCCACCCGGCGAGGTCGCTGATCTGCATTGCGCACGCGTCGGCGATGTTGATCCCATTGATCTTGGAGGACCGAGCAGTCTCGTTGAGCCGGCTGCCACCGCAGTCGGGGCAAGCGGTGAACGTCACCGCCCGCTCCACGAACGCGCGGACGTGCGGCTGCAGGGCGTCGACGTCCTTGGACAGGAACGACTTCTGGATCCGCGGGATGACTCCCTCGTACGTCAGGTTGATCCCCTCGACCTTGATCTTGGTCGGCTCCTTGTGGAGCAAGTCGTGCAGCTCCTTCTTGGTGAACTTCCTGATCGGCTTGTCCATGTCGAAGAAGCCGCTGCCGCTGAAGATTCGGCCGTACCAGCCGTCCATGCTGTAGCCGGGGATGGTGAGCGCACCCTCGTTGAGCGACTTGCTGTCGTCGTACAGCTGCGATAGGTCGAAGTCGGTGACCGAGCCCCAGCCCTCGCATCGCGGGCACATGCCGCCGGTGACGCTGAAGCTTCGTCGCTCGGTTTTGCCCTCACCGCGCTCCATCGTGATCGCACCGGCTCCCCGGAGTGAGGGGACGTTGAAGGAGAACGCGTTGGACGATCCGATGTGCGGCTGTCCGAGCCGGCTGAAGAGTATCCGCAGCATCGCGTTGGCGTCGGTGGCGGTGCCGACCGTTGAGCGGGCGTTTGCGCCCATCCGCTCCTGATCGACGAGGATCGCGGTCGTCAGACCGTCGAGCACGTCGACCTCGGGTCTGTCCAGGGTCGGCATGAAACCCTGCACGAAGGTGCTGTAGGTCTCGTTGATCAGCCGCTGCGACTCCGCGGCGATGGTGTCGAAGACCAGCGAGCTCTTGCCCGAGCCGGAGACGCCTGTGAACACCGTCAGCCGTCGCTTCGGAATCTCGATGTTGACGTCTTTGAGGTTGTTCACGCGCGCGCCGTGCACGCGGATCAGATCGTGGCTGTCGGCGAGGTGCAGCGCAGGCGACCGCTTGTCCGTCCTAGTAGCCGTGCTCATCGTGTCTCCATTTTGTTATCCGATGGACAGAGCCGCATACCCGGGCCCCGTCAGCTGTCTCGATCTAACCAGCTTCGAGTGGTACGTCTGGCCGAGGCGTAGCTCTACCAGCCGCCATCGCGAATGAGCTACGGATCGGCACTCATCGGTCCTGAAGCAACCCGAGCACGTTGCCGTCGGGGTCGGTGACAGTGGCTACCAGGCGGCCACCACCGACGTCGTGCGCGGGCTCGTTCACAGTGGCACCCGCGGCGGTGACCTCGGTCAGCTTCGCCTCGATGTCCGGCACGTGCCAGTACGCCACCGGTGCGGCCATGCCCTGCCGTCCGTCGCTCGGCACCAACCCGATCTGCTGGCCGGCGGCCTCGAAGCCGACATAGTAGGGCCCGTCGGTCTGCGGGGGCACGCCGAGTAGGGCAGCGTACACAGCCTTGGCCGTGGCCAGGTCGGACACGGGATGCAGCACGGTCTGGATTCCCTGGGTGGTGGAAGAGCTGGTCATGGTTACTCCTGAAGTCGTGGGTCGCATCGACCCGGGTGGTTGGGATTGTTGGGCCAAAGACGAACGGATAGCGCTGCGACCGCCGGAGGGCTCAGCGCAGCTCCTGGATGCGGATCAGGTTGCCCGCGGGATCACGGACGGCGCAGTCGCGAACCCCGTACGGCTGCTCGGTCGGCTCTTGGACGACCTCTGCGTCGCTGGCCTGCAACCGCTCGAAGGTGCCATCGAGGTCGTTGGTGGCCAGGTTGATGCCGGCGTAGGTGCCCTTGGCCATCATTTCGGCGATGGTGCGGCGCTCGGCATCGGTGATGCCGGGATCGGGGCACGGCGGCTCCAAAACGATGGACGTGCCGGGCTGGTCGGCCGGGCCGACGGTGATCCAGCGCATCCCGCCGTATCCGACATCGTTACGGACCACGAAGCCGAGGGTGTCGCGGTAGAAAGCCAGGGAGACGTCTGGATCGTTGTGCGGGAGGAAGCTGGCGTGAATGGTGAGGTCCATGGCCATCACGCTAGTTGCGGCTCGCGGGCCGGCGCTTCTCGATTCCTGATCGGTCTGGTTACCTGTTTCGCCACGCACGGTGGCATCCCCGCCGTCGCGCGCCTCGCCTCGCGACGGTAGGTGCTGGGCGGCACGCCGACCAACTCGGTGAAGCGAGTGCTGAAGGTGCCGAGCGACGAGCACCCGACCGCGAAGCAGACCTCGGTGACGCTGAGGTCGCCACGACGCAGCAGCGCCATCGCGCGCTCGATGCGCCGTGTCATCAGGTAGCCGTACGGCGGCTCGCCGTAGGCGAGCTTGAACTCGCGGCTGAGATGTCCGGGCGACATGTGCGCGCCGCGGGCGAGCGCCTCGACGTCGAGCGGCTGCGCATACTCCCGGTCGATCCGGTCGCGGACCCGGCGCAGCAGCGCAAGGTCACGCAGCCGTTGCTCCGCGGCCGGTTTGGTGGTCACATCTGAGATCGTACGTCGCACTGGAGTCGCCTAGCGCCGCCGGCCCCCCACCAAATCCGTGACCACCTTCCCCTCCGACACAGGCCTGGTCGACCGTTGACATCAGCTGCGGTTCCAGTCCTGTTCGGCGCTGATTCAGCCGTCTTCATTCCTCGTTCGACTCCAGATTCGCAGCCATCCTGGCGAGCACCCCGATAGTCGCTCGGTACTCTTCGGGAGAAATCCCCCTCATCAGGGCCTGACGCAGTCCGGTCACAGTTGCCTTGACGATCTCGAATTGCGCCTGCCCGGTCTCTGTCAGATTGACGATGTTGTCATTTGACTCCGCCCACCCGCGAGTGACCAGGCCGGCCAACGCATCACTCAAGTCTTCGGCGGTGTCCTGTATGAAGGGTTGGAGCTCAGCCTGCAGTTCTGGTACGGACCTCGAATTATTATCGAGCAGATTCAGCAGCTGCCACTGCCGGCGCGATAGCCGGGCGGTGCTGAGCTGCGTTTCGAATTGCTGGTCGATGAGACGGTCCAGCTTCTTCAACCAGTAGCCGATCGGCCTTTCGGATTCAGCGTTGATCACGACATGCCCCGCTCCCCCATTAGTTGATCTTGGTAGACATAGCCATGTCTAACGACAGGCGGTCCGTCGAGGCCGGGTGGTGCCTGACTGTCGTATGGCTCGGACCGATGGTGCCGAAGCTGACCCGACTTTGACGGACCCGTCAGCTCGAGAGTCAGTAGCGCGCCATTTTGGCCCAGAAGAAGCAGTAGATGCCGAAGCATGCGAGGCCGGCAGCCATGATGGCAAGCAACACCGAGCCAAACGGCTGGTCCCGAATTGTCGTGAGCGCGGCATCCATTCCGCCTGCCTTGTCGGGGTCGTACGTGACTGCCGCCCAGACGAACAGACCTCCGACTATGCCCAGCGCTGTCCCCTTGGCGCAGTAGCCCACGGTACCGAGCCGCCGAACCGAAGGCGGAACACCGAGATCGAGATCTTCCATGAAGTTCTGCTTTACGCCCTTCACAACCTGGGCGACGCCGATGCCGATCACGATCGCGCCGATGAGAGCGACCAATACCTGCCCAAATGGGACGCTCATGAGTTTCGCAGAGATCGTCTCCTCACCCTGACCCGAGCCAGATGCTGCCCGCGTGGCAACCCCCACTGCCAGCACCCCGAGGGCGAGATAGACGACGGCCCGACCCGCTGAGGCGAATCGCCGCCGCGTGCGGCCGTCCCGTCCCGGCTGATCACGTCCGATGGTCGCCTCGACTGCCTGCCAGACCGCGAGGGTAAATAGTCCGACCGCCATGATCCACAGCAGCACACCCCCGAGCGGTTGCCTTCCCAACTGGCTCAAAGCGCCTTCGGGCGACGCCTCAGCCCGCTGCCCGAAGACAAGCTGAAGCGCGATCCAGGCAATGACGAGATGCAGCAGGCCGTAGCTCACCAGTCCCACGCCGACGAGTGCGTGGTAAGGCCGGCTGCGCCTGACCTCTGTGATCGACCGCTTCCCGGTTGCCTCGATACTTGTCACGACCACGTCTTTACCCAGCCGGAAGGTTGCTTACGCTCCGATATGGCTGAGCCTGCCTCCCACTAGCTGGACATCTCCTTCTTGGCCGCCTTGACGGACCTCTTGGTCTCCCGCACCTTCTGCAGTGAGTCGGAGTCGACAATGTCAGCCACCGAACGGAACGTGCCCGGCTCGCCGTAATAGCCGGCTGCCTCGCGCCAGCCGTCCGGTGTGATGCCACGCAGCTTGCCGAGCACGGCTGTGAAGATGGCCGCCTTGTCTGCGCCAAATCCCGGTAGCCGCTCCAAGTTGGCCCTGACCTGGCTGCCGGAGCGCGCATCCTTCCAAATATTCGCTGCCTGGCCGTCGTAGTCGTCGGTCAGCACCTGGCACACCTGACGTACCCGCTTGGCCATGGCCGCAGGAAATCGATGGATCCCAGGTCGCTGGGAACACAGCGAAACGAAGTCCTCTTCGCTCATTGCCGCAATCGCGGCAACGTCCAGTCGTCCGCCCATCCGCTGCGCGATCACCAACGGCCCACTGAACGCCTTCTCCATCGGCACCTGCTGGTCGAGCACCATGCCGATGAGCAGCGCATTGTCGTCTTCGGTGAGCAGTTGGTCGGCCTCTGGATCGCCGGTGAGCCGGAGCGGGGTGTTGGTCATGCCGGCCATTCTGCCGGAGCGGGGTGCAGCCTCATTACGGGGGAACGGGCGACTTCGGCCAGCTCGGCACCGGTCGTGTACCCGTCCGCTCCACCCGGGCGCTGCCCCGGATCCATGGCCATTTGAACCTACCCAAAGCATC
This sequence comes from uncultured Actinomycetota bacterium, assembly GCA_963740515.1. Lineage (GTDB taxonomy): Bacteria > Actinomycetota > Actinomycetes > Propionibacteriales > Propionibacteriaceae > Microlunatus. The sequence continues at coordinate 69,279 of CAVUEO010000032.1, read as the reverse complement.
GGCCGCCAGGCTAACCTTTCAGCGTCAGGAGGTTGGCGATGCGAATCTATGAACTGCTCCGCGGCAAGGGCTTCGATGTCATCACCGTTCGGCCGACGACGTCGGTCTCCGAAGCCCTCGCGCTGCTCAAGGAGTACAACCTCGGGGCCGTCGTGGTATCCACCGACGGAAAGCAAATCTCAGGCATCATGACCGAGCGTGACGTGGTGCGTCGGCTGTGTGACGGGTCGGACTTTCTCGACTCGCCGGTCTCGGACGTGATGACCAGCGAGGTACTCACCTGTCGGCCGGAGGAGTCGGTTCAGTCGCTGATGGACACGATGACCGAGCAGCGCATCCGGCATCTGCCCGTTGTGGATGACTTTGGACGATTGGCGGGCCTGGTCAGCATCGGTGACGTCGTGAAGTCACACATATCCCAGATCGAGTTCGAGCGCGACCAACTGGAGGGTTACGTCTCACACAGTTGAGCCGTACCCTGCCACACGGCGTCACAAGTTGATCATGTGTCCGGAGATGCCGTGCGCTACGTCCTTGAGCGCCTCGGACAATGTGGGGTGCGCGTGCACATTGCGCGCGACCTCCTCGGCGGTCAAGTCCCATAGTTGTGCGAGCGTCAGCTCAGGCAGCAGCTCGGTAACATCCGGCCCGATCATGTGGAGGCCCAGGATCTCGCCGTACTTGGCGTCCGCGACCAATTTGACGAAGCCTGACGCCTCGCCCAGTCCGTGGGCCTTGCCATTGGCCGTGAACGGGAATTTCGCGGTCTTGACGTCGTAGCCCTTATCCTTTGCCTGCTGCTCGGTGTAGCCGAACGAACCAATCTGTGGCTGGCAGTAGGTGGCCCGCGGAATCATGTCGTAGTTGATCGGCATGGTCTCCGCACCTGCGATGGTCTCGGCAGCGACCACTCCCTGCGCCTCCGCGGTGTGCGCCAGTAGCAGCTTGCCGGTGCAGTCGCCGATCGCGTAGATGTGCGGCACGTTGGTGCGCATGTAGTCGTCGATCTCGATCGCACCGCGATCGCTGAGTCTCACGCCGATGGTTTCCAGCCCGTAGCCCTCGGTACGCGGTGCGAACCCGATTGCCTGCAGCACCTTGTCGGTCTCGAGAACACTGCTTTCGCCGCCCGCAGCCGGGGAGACGGTGACCTTGACCTTGTCCCCTGAATCGTCGATCGATTCCACCTTGGTTCCGGCGAGCACCGTTACGCCGAGTTTCTTGTACGCCCGAGCAAGCTCCTTGGAGACTTCAGGGTCTTCCAGCGGCACCACACGATCCAAGAATTCAACCAGGGTGACCTGTACGCCGTAGTTGGCCATCACGTATGCGAACTCCACCCCGATCGCACCTGCGCCGGCTATCACGATCGACTCCGGGACGCTGTCGGTCATGATCAACTCTTCGTAGGTGACCACGCGTTCACTCAGGGAGGTTCCTGGCAGCAACCGTGTCGTCGCTCCGGCCGCGATGATCAGGTTGTCGAAGGTGACCGTCTCGGTCCCCTTCGGTCCTTCCACGCTGAACGTATGGTCGCCGGTGAAGGTGGCCCAGCCGTCAATCTCAGTGATCTTGTTCTTCTTCATCAAGAAGTGCACGCCCTTGGCCATCCGGTCGGCTGCGGTTCGACTGCGCTTCCAAGCCGCCCCGAAGTCGAAGGTCACGTCGCCACTGATCCCGAAAACGTCTGCCTCATGGTTGAAGAGGTGCGCAATTTCAGCGTTCCGCAGCAACGCCTTAGTCGGAATACACCCGACGTTGTTGCAGACACCGCCCCAGTACTTCAGCTCGATGATCCCGGTCTTCAGTCCCAGCTGGGCGGCACGGATGGCGGCCACATAACCGCCCGGCCCCGCGCCCAGCACGACGACCTCAAAGTGTGCACTCATGGCCCCACTGTAGGGGGCCTTCTTGGTAGTCGGCCAGGGGCCTGCTAGGGTCGTGGCCCGTCATCCAGCGACTATCTCAGATGGCCGAGCATGTCAAAAGGCCATCCTTTCGGTGAGTTGACCGAAAACTATCTCATATATGAGTTACCGTGCCTGAGTGACTGAAATGACTGAAACCTACCTGGACCGGATCGGGGGCCTGATCCGGGATGCACGCAAGCATCGTGGGCTGACCCAAACCCAGCTTGCGGATGTGCTCGGCACCAGTCAGAGCGCTGTGCATCGGATCGAAGCAGGGAATCAGAACCTCAGTCTGGAAATGGTGAACCGCATCGCTGAGGCGCTTGACTCACCATTGATCTCGGTCGGCGGCAGCGGACCGCTGCACCTGCGGGTACAGGGCGGCGCCAACTTGACCGGGATGATCGAGGTGCGCTCATCGAAGAACGCCGCAGTCGGCCTGCTGTGCGCCTCCCTTCTCAACCGCGGCCGGACGGTCATCCGCGGTATCGCGAAGATCGAAGAGGTCAACCGGATCCTCGAAGTGCTCACCAGCATTGGGGTCCGCGCCACCTGGTCGTCGGACGGTAATGATCTTGAGCTGGTACGGCCCGCAGAGCTTTCCCTGGATGAGATGGATCTCGAGGCCGCTCGCCGTACCCGCTCGGTCATCATGTTTCTGGGCCCGCTGCTGCACTCCTACTCAGCGTTCAAGCTGCCGTACGCGGGAGGTTGCGATCTCGGAGCGCGCACCATTGAGCCGCATCTCCAGGTCCTGCGACGCTTCGGCCTGGACGTGGTGCCGACGGATGGCTTCTACCACTGCACCGTCGACGAGTCGGTCGAGCCCACCCGCCCGATCACCCTGACCGAACGTGGCGACACCGTTACCGAAAACGCGCTGCTGGCAGCGGCGCTGTCGCCCGGGGTAACAGTGCTGCGCAACGCTAGCCCGAACTACATGGTCCAGGACCTGTGCATCTTCCTCACCCACCTGGGCGTTGAGATCGACGGCATCGGGACGACCACGCTGCGGGTACACGGTGTCGAAAGCGTCAACACCGATGTCGAGTTCGCGCCGTCGGAGGACCCGATCGAGGCGATGAGCCTGCTCACGGCCGGGATCGTCACCAAGTCAGATCTGACGATCAAGCGGGCGCCGATCGAGTTTCTCGAAATCGAGCTCGCGATCTTGGAGGAGATGGGTCTGAACTTCTCGCTCAGCGAGGAGTACCTGGCGCAGAATGGTCACGCGCGGCTGGTGGACCTGACCGTACGGCCGTCGGAGCTGCGCTCCCCCATCGACAAGATCCACCCAATGCCCTTTCCAGGGCTCAACATCGACAACCTGCCGTTCTTTGCGGTGATCGCCGCGACCGCTCAGGGCAAGACGATCATCCACGACTGGGTCTATGAGAACCGGGCGATCTACCTCACCGAGCTCAATCGGCTCGGGGCTCGGGTGCAGCTGCTCGACCCCCATCGGGTCATCGTGGAAGGGCCGACGCGCTGGCGGGGTCAGCAGGTGGTCTGTCCCCCTGCCCTGCGGCCCGCGGTGTGCATTCTGCTCGGCATGCTCGCCGCGCGCGGGGAGTCGATGTTGCGAGATGTCTACGTGATCAATCGGGGTTATGAGGACCTTGCCAACAGGCTCAATGCTCTGGGCGCCAACATTGAGGTCTTCCGCGACTGAACTGATTGGTGCTAGCGGAGGCGCATCGGTTCGAACGTATGGCTGGGATGTGCAAACTCCTCCTGAGCGGCGATGAGAGCCAACTCGGTGCCACCGGAGGCAGCAGTAACGACGAGGAGCCCATAGATCACTGCCGCGGTGTGCGCGAGCGCTCCTGGCACATCCCGGGCGGCCAACAGGCTGGCTAAGAACGTCGCCGCGGTTACATCCCCGCTGCCGGTAAAGGTTTGAGGAAGGCGCGGCGTGGTCACCAGCCATGCCCCGTCGGTACCGACCGCAACCATGTCGATGGTTGTCGGCGGCCCATCCTGGCGTACCACGCTGGTCACCAATACGACCTCTGGTCCCAGCCTGCGCACGGCGTCAACCGCATTCAGCACTTCTGCCACGGTCGAAGCAGGTCGGCCTGTCAACAACTCCAACTCGAACTGGTTAGGAGTGATGATCTGAGCGGCAGGCACGACCCGCTGCCGCATCAGCTCGGGAATGCCCGGCCGGACGTAACAGCCGCGGTCGGCGTCTCCCAGCACCGGGTCGCAACAATAGATTGCGGCCGGGTTGCGCAGCTTGACCAGTGTCACCGCATCCAAGATCATCGCGCCGATGTCCTCGCCACCTTGGTAGCCCGACAGCACCGCATCGACCTCACCCAGTACGCCCAGTTCGTCGATCCCCCGCACCACCTCGCTGAGGTCCGGCGCGCTCAACAACGGTCCCCGCCAGGTCCGATAACCCGTGTGGTTGGAGAAGTGCACCGTGATCACCGGCCACACTTTGACACCCATCCTCATCAACGGAAAGGTGACGGCGCTGTTGCCAACGTGCCCGTACGCGACCGAGGACTGAATCGACAAGATCGTCGTCACGCGCGTCCTTCTGGCAGGGTTAGTTGCTTCGCTCTATCTATATGCGCGCTCCGCTCACTGACGCCGGCGCTTCGTGGCCGCTTTTGCCCTCGCTCGCAGACGAAGGCAGGCCACGCCGCAGGCTACTGGCCGCGTAGGCCGATCGGGTTGCCGTCGGCGTCAACGAGCACGCACACCCGCGCCTCGGGTGCGACCTGACGCGGGGCGCTGCGCTCGGTCGCACCAGCCGCGAGCAGGGTTGCGCGGGTCGCGTCGAGATCCTCGACGTCGGCGTAGGCCACCGGCCCGCCGGCCACGTCGCCTGGAGCCAGGGCGACCTCGAAGCCGCCGACGTTGTACCCGACGTAGTAGGGCTGGTCCGTGTGCGGCGCGCCGAGCAGCGCAGTGTAGACGGCCTTGGCGGCGTCCAGGTCTGACACCGGGATCACCAGGCTGGAGATCGTGGCACTCATGTTCGGCTCCTCAGGAGTACGGCGGCCACGTCGGCGACGCGCCTTCGTGAATGAGATGACCGATCAAGCGAGCGAAGGTGACAGCGATGGACGACCTGACCGGGATCTTCGAAGAGCAGGGTACCCACCTGGGCGCCCTCAAGGGCTGCTGGGGTCGGTGCACGAGGCCGACGGAGGCCACCTGGCTGTGCGTGAGCGCAGCGACGCCTCCTGATGTCGGCAACTGGGCGCCTGGTCGTTCCAATCTGGGCACCTGCAGCGCATTTTGGCCCTCCGCTTTAGAGTGGTGGCCATGTCATTCAGCGTCGACGACCGGGGCTCACGCGACGCTGAGATCCCCACCGCGACCTTGCCGGATGCCAGCGAAACCCCGCACAAGGCTGGTCACCACTCTCACGAGCACCACCATCACCACATCCTCATCGAGCCGGAGGAAGACCGCTGGCGCTGGCGACGCAAGATCAGGCAGGACAAGCGCAAGCTCGCTGTCTACCGCTTCGCTGTCGGCCTCCTCGGCCTCATTCTTATCGTCCTAGGTTTCGTCAGCGGTCCGATCCCAGGGCCGGGCGGCATACCCCTGATCCTGCTCGGCTTAGCCGTATGGTCCAGCGAATTCGAATGGGCCCACCAGGTCATGATGTGGTTCAAGAAGGAGCTGGATCGATACCGCACATGGTCTCGCGCCAAGCAGGTGCTGTTCTGGGTCGTCTTCTTCGCCGGCTGTGGACTCATCGGATATATGTACCTGCTGCTGACCGGCCCGCCGAGCTGGCTGCCTGGACGTGTCGACATGCTGCTACAGCAGCTGCCTGGGCTCTGAGGCTCGGTTGATTGCTCGCTCCGCTCGCGCGGATCGCGCTTTGGAGTCCGCCTACTTCGTCGTCGCTCGAGGACGAAAAGCATGTCCCTCGGCTCCACCTCAGCACGGCGGCGCGCGATCCGCTGGGAGCACAATGAGCCCATGAGGGCCGCTGACTATGCCTTCTTCGACCCGCCGTTCACTGCATTCGCGCATCGTGGTGGAGCAACTTACGAGCCGAACCTCTTCCGTGAGAACAGCCGGCACGCGTTCAAGGAGGCCGTCGCCCTTGGCTACCGCTACCTGGAGACCGACGTGCACGCCACCCGTGACGGAGTGCTACTGGCCTTCCATGATCGAGTGCTGGATCGGGTTACCGACCGCACGGGCGCGGTTGCGGAGCTGACCTACGCACAGATTGCCGAAGCCCGAATCCACGGGTTGGACCCTATCCCGCGGCTCTCAGAGTTGCTGGCTGAGTTTCCCGACGCGCGGTTCAACATCGACGTGAAGTCACCTAACGCAGTGGCGTTGTTGGCAGCAACGATCGCTGAGTATGAGGCTTACGACCGCGTTTGTGTGAGCTCGTTTGGAATCCGCCGCCTCTATGAGCTGCGCCGCCGTCTGGGCCGGCGGGTCGCGTCGGGGGCCAGCGCGTTGGGGGTTGCAGCAAACCGATTCGTGCCGTGGGTGACATGGGCACTCAATACGCCCGCGCCGGTGCTGCAAGTGCCTCTCTCCCTCACCGTGCTCGGGCGCAGGCTTGCTGTGCTGACTCCGGCCCTGGTTGAGGCCGCACATCGATCTGGCAAAAAGGTGCATATCTGGACCGTGGACGATTCCGAAATCATGGAAAGGGTTATCGAGGCAGGTGTCGACGGTATTTTCACAGACCGGGTGGACACGTTGAAGGATGTGCTCATCAAGCGCGGCCTGTGGGCTGCCTCATAGATCGGGGTGAGATGACCGGCAGTGACAGCGTTGAGCGGGCTGCGGAGATCGGCCCACCGCTCCCTGTTGGAACACGCATCAAGCGCCGGGTTGTGCTGGCGTGGGGTCTGTGGGACTGGGGATCCTCGGCGTACTCGGCGGTCATAACCTCCTTTGTCTTCGGCCCGTACGTCGTCCGTGGAGTCGTCGGCGATTCTCAACCAGGTGGGCTGAGCGCCAACACCTGGCTGGGCATCTCGAGCGCGACAGCTGGCCTACTGATCGCTCTCATCGCGCCCATTACCGGTCAGCGGGCAGATGCCGGCGGCCATCGCAAGCGCAACCTCGCCATCTGGAGCGCACTCGTCATCGCCGTCATGCTCGCCATGTACACCGTGAAGAACGACCCGAGCTACCTATGGATCGCGCTCGTATTGCTGGCGGCCGGCGCTGTCTTCCAGGAGTTTGCCGTCGTGTCCTACAACGCGATGCTTCCGCAGGTCTCGACGCCTGAGTCCATCGGCCGGGTATCGGGATTCGGCTGGTCGATGGGCTACTTCGGCGGCATTTTCTTGCTACTGATCTGTTACGTCGGATTCATCGCGCCAGATGTTGGCTGGTTCGGGGTCACCTCAGCCGGCGGCCTCAACATTCGAGCAGTTACGGTCTTCTCGGCTGTCTGGTTCGCGGTCTTCGCGATTCCGGTGCTGCTGGCGGTCCCTGAAAAGCCACCTGGCCCCAAGCGCCGACGCGTGAGCTTCTTCGCCTCCTACCCGCTGCTCGTCAACGACATCAAGGCGTTGTTCCGGCGAGACCGGAACGCGGTCAAGTTCCTCATCGCATCAGCCCTCTACCGGGACGGCCTAGCGGCGATCTTCAGCTTCGGCGCGATCTTGGCGGTCAGTGTCTACGGATTGGATCAGTCCTCGGTGCTGATCTTCGGAATCGCCGCCAACATCGTGGCCGCGCTTGGCGCACTCGTGATGGGAGCCGTCGAGGACCGGATCGGTCCCAAGAAGGTGATCATGATCTCGCTGGTCGGGCTGATCACGACAGCGATGATCCTGCTTTTCGCCCGCGGCACCACGATGTTCTGGATCTTCGGGCTTCTCTTGACTCTGTGGGTGGGTCCGGCGCAGGCCAGTTCCCGGTCGTTCATGGCACGGGTCTCACCAGCCGGGCGGGAGGGTGAGATGTTCGGGCTGTACGCCACGACAGGTCGGGCAGCATCGTTCCTAGCCCCGGGACTCTTCGCGCTCTTCTCAGGTTTGTTCTCCGACCGCATCGGTATCGTGGGGATCGCTCTCGTGCTGCTAGGCGGCACGCTGCTGCTGGCGTGGGTGAAGTCGCCACCAAGACAGCAGATCCAGATCACCGAATAGGGTTCCTACCAGCAGTGGGATATGGGAGCTGTGGAACATATCGGCCCGTCCGTGAGTTGAACCATTCGGGTGTGGGAAACGTCAGGAAACGCTATACGGAGGTTGTGCTCATGGCTGATCGTTCACTGAAGGGCACCGGTCTGGGGGCCAAAAGCTTCGAGGACGAGGCAGGTGTTGAGTTCGCTGCTCGCCAGGAGGTCGGTTACGACTGCCCTCGTGATCATCACTTCAGCCTCGTATTCTCAGCTGAAGCCGAGATTCCTTCTGTGTGGGAGTGCCCGCGGTGCGGCGCTGAATCGCTACGTGCCGATGGCGAGCGACCGGAGCTGAAAGAGGAGAAGCCGACGCGTACGCACTGGGATATGCTCCGGGAACGGCGCTCGATCGCCGAACTCGAGGATCTGTTGACAGAGCGGTTGAACCAGCTCCGATCTGGCGAGTTGGGCTCCACCGCGGTGTCTCGGAACACACGACCGAAGAAGACCGCGTAAACATTCTTGCGCCTCGACAGCTGCGAGCGTACGCGCGAGCAGCCCAGGAGCGAGGTTCTTGGGCCGCCTTCTCGTTAGGTGCTGCTGCCCCCCGATCAGCAGCGCAGAGGACGAGAGGGCGGCCCCTTTATTGGAGCTGCTCGCGCATCGCGCGCATGGTTCCACCTACTTCGTCGTCGCTCGCAGAGGAAAGAGCGCCTCTGCTCCCTCCTCCTCAGCACGGCGGGCGCGCGATTACCGACGCTCGCAGCTGGCATTGGGAGCTGCTCGCGCATCGCGCGCAGTGGTTCCCGCCTACCGACTAGGGGTCCCCTGGGCGCCCCGGTTGGGACGACTCCTCGATCTCCCCGGAGATGATGGTCAAGTCAGTGGGTTCGCGCCGACCAGGCGACGCTGACTCCACGGCCTCTCCCTCGATGAGGTTCTCGCGGTCAAGTCGCGCGCGCATCACCGGAATGCCCAGCCTGTTGATCCGGCGGGCCACGAAGAAGGCGATTACCTTACGGGCAAACGGCCGAGTCCACCGCAGCAGAAACAGAAACCCTATGACATCGGTCAGGAAGCCGGGCAGCATCAGCAAGACACCGCCGACCAGGATCAGCGCGGCGTCGGCAAGTTCGCCAGTCGGCACCTTGCCCTTGGTGAAGGCGTCGTTCAAAGCCTTCCAAGCCCGCGATCCCTCGTGACGCATCAGCAGCAGACCGACGATCACTTCCACGACAAGAATGAGCACAGTCGGCAGCAGGCCCAGGCTCTGGCCCACTTGGACCAGTAGCCAGACCTCGAGGATCGGGATGGCGACCAGCAGCGCTGCCAGCAGGGCCAGCGGCCATCCGTGACGAAGTCTCATGAGGTCAGCACCTTCCGCTTCGCTACGAGTTCGCGTAACTGCTTGGCGCGATGGCCCACACCCCAGAGCGTGGTCAGGACCAGCGCCTCGATGACGATTCGATTGCTCATCTTCGAGGCACCGTACTCCCTCTCGATGAACGTGATCGGCACCTCGACCACCCGAAAGCCGCCGCGCAAGGCTCGCCAAGCTAGATCGACCTGGAAGCAGTAGCCGGCGGAAGCGACATTATCTAGTCCTAGCCCCAACAGAGTCGTGTGGCGAAAGGCACGGAAGCCGCCGGTTGCGTCTCGCAATGGAATTCCGAGCATCATTCGGGTCCAGAGGTTTCCCGCGCGTGACAGCGCCTCACGCGACTTCGGCCAGTTGACGACCTCGCCACCTTTGACCCAACGCGATCCGATGACTAGATCAGCATCGGCGAGTGCCGCCAGCAGTTCCGGCAGCTGCTCTGGTTGGTGTGACCCATCGGCATCCATTTCAACCAAGACTTGGTAGCCGTCATTGAGGCCCCGTTCAAAACCAGCCAGGTACGCTGCCCCGAGGCCTTCCTTACCGAGCCGGTGCATGACATGGACGTGGTCGTCGGCGCTTGCAATCTCGTCTGCCAGCTTGCCGGTGCCGTCCGGCGAATTGTCGTCGGCGATGAGAATGTGGGCGTCCGGAACCGCCTTACGGGTCCGGCTGATGACGCGTGCGATGTTCTCCAACTCGTTGTAGGTCGGGATGATCACCAGAGTCGGTCCCAGGGGAGCGACGTTGGATGTCTCTGCTTCCATCCTGTTCTGGGTCATCGGCGGTGGGGGCTGGCTCAACGGGGGTCTCTTTCTCGGTTGTCTGGAGTTTGATTGCTTCGCTCCGCTCAGCGTGGAGTTTGATTGCTTCGCTCCGCTCAGCGGTCGGATTGATCGCTTCGCGCTCAGCGGTCGGATTGATCGCTTCGCGCTCAGCGGGGGGTTTGATTGCTTCGCTCCGCTCGGGGGATTCGATTGCTTCGCTCCGCTCAGGGCGTGGTCGGATGGAGCCCTGCTCGAGCTTTGTTCCACGAGATCGCTGGGTACGATGCCACAGCGCCGCGACGCAGGCTAGCACCGCCACCAGCGCCAGCCCCCGTTCCAGCCATGGGGCAACTGTGATGGCCGGCGTAAGCGCGCTCCGCAAAGGCATCTCAACGACCATGCTCTGTGCTGTGAACTCCTGGGTGCGCGTCGCGACCGCTCCGTCTCGGGTGATGAAACCAGACACGCTGTTGGTGGTGGCCACCGCAATTTCCCGGCGGCTCTCCATCGCCCGAGCCCGGGTGATGGCGAACTGCTGCTCGATCTGACCAGTGCCGCCGTAGGTTGCATTGTTGCTCTGCACCATCATCAGCTGGGCGCCACCGATCAGCGACCGATAGATGGTCTTGTCATACGCCAGCTCGAAGCAGATCACGTCCCCGATCTTGATCGGCCGCCCGGCCACCGAAACGTCGAGAACGCCTGGGCGTGTTCCTGCAACCGACTGAGCGCCAACCTCCTGCAACAGTGGTATCAGCGGCAACAGCTGGGCCCGGAAGGGAATCCACTCACCAAAGGGCACCAGATTCTGCTTGTCGTAACGTGCCAGCACCCCGCGACCTGGGTCCCACCACAGTGCTGCAGTCTGACGCTCGTCAAACCCGGGCCCCTGCATCACAGCACCAACCAAAATGGGGCGACCCGCAACATCGGCAGCCGCTTGGACAGTCAACTCGGTAAGCGGGTCGACCGTCGGATCGATGTCAGTCGAGTTCTCTGGCCAGAGCAAGAAGTCCGGCACAGCGACCTCACCAAGTCGCGCTTTGGTCATCAGCTGGATCGTCTCGGACAGGTGGTTGTTGGTGACCGAGCGAGCGCGGCCCATTGCCTCAATCCCGCGACCCGGAATGTTGCCCTGCACGATCCCCACGCGCACGCTTCCGGCTGAGCTGCGTTCGGGCTCGACTTGGTAGAGCCGCAGGACTGAGCCGAGCAGGCCGATGGCGACGGCAAGTGCGGCGGCGACGAAGATGTGGGTTCGTCGCGCTCGCCCGCCCGCGCGGGCTGACCACAGCGTGAGCAACGCCCACGCAATGAGCTGACCGATCAAGGCTACGGCGAAGGAAACACCTGCGACTCCGATGATCGGAAAGAATCCGGCGAGTGGCGTGTCGACGGCCGCGTACGCGATCCGGGTCCACCCGAAGCCTCCCAAAGGAATCCGCGAATACACGTACTCAATGAGCACCCAGCAGCAGGCGGCGGCGAGCGGCCACCAGGACAGCCTGCTGACGAGGGACACGATCAATCCCAGGAGGCCGAAGAACAGGGCCATGAAGATGATCAGCAGCGCAGCGACCCAGGTGCCAAGAACATGCAGCCAACTGACACCGAGCATCAGCGTTGTCAGCCCAAACAGATACCCGACCCCAAAGGCAGGGACAGGCCGCGCACCCCGGACCGCGAGCGTAAACGCAGGAATGCCGACGAGCAGCAGCGGCCACAAGCCGTATGGCTGCCAGCTCAGCCCGAGCGCGACGCCGGCGAGCGCCGCGACAGCGGCGCGAAGCAGAGTTGACACCCCGGTCTCCGGCGGTTCGGATGGCGTCCCGACGGCGCGTGAGCGCGTCGGCGACGCAAGGGGCCGAGACACGGACCGAGCCTACCCAACCCCAAACTCTTCAGATTGATAGATGAGCTGCCCAGAAGACATCGTCGCCACGCAACTCGGGAGCGCGCCGTCATCCAATCCGGGCAGAGGCGTGGGCCCTTCCCGACCGTCGTCTGTGGCGTCCCAGACCGCGAGGTTGGCCAAAGCTCCCCTCCGCAGGGTGCCCGCGTTGTCGGTGAAGCTTGCCCAATGTGCCCCTCGGGTTGCCGCATGGAAGGCCGATGTGAGGCTCAACCGCTCGCCCGGTTGCCAATGCCTCACTGCGGCCCGCACGGTGGCCCAGCCTGCGAGGGGGGTCACTGGGGAGTCCGTGCCGAACGCGAGCCGTACGCCGGACCGCTCCAGAGTGCCCAGTCGGTTCATCGCATGTGCACGGTTCGGACCGAGGCGTTGCTCGTACAGCTCGCCCGGCTTACCCCAGGCCGCGTCGAAGGCTGGTTGCATGCTTGCCACCACACCCAGTTCCGCCAAGGTCGCGATGTCGGCGTCAGCGATCATCTCAACATGCTCCAGGCGATGGCGCGCTGCCCGAATGCGCCGGGCACCGAGCGTCGCCGCCGCGCGGCGCAGACCCGACACGGCAGCGGCCACGGCGTCGTCGCCGATGCAGTGAAAGCCGGCTTGCAGTCCAGCCCGTGTGCATGCCGTGACGTGATCGGCGATCTGCTGTTCGGACAGGTAGCGGGCACCACGTGTCTCAGCATCGGTGTACTTCTCACGCAGCGATGCAGTACGCGAGCCGATAGCCCCATCCACGCAGAGATCGCCGGCCAGCCCGGCCACGCCGGCTCGCTGTGCCCACTCGATGATCGGTTCAGTGGCGAGCTCGCCCCAATAGCTTGTTATGCCCATGCCCAGCTCGGCTGCCACCTCACGTATTCGAGTGAGGTCATCGATTGGTCCAAGGTGGGGGCCGCCCAGTTCATGCACCGTCGCGATACCTTGTGCCGCCGCAGCCCGCAACGCCGCGCGTGCAGCCGATCGACGCTGTTGGTCGGTGAACAGTCGATCCAAGCTGCCGCGGCAGAGATGGTGGGCCTCGCGAGTGAGCAGACCATCCGCGCGATAGCCGATTGCCTCCGAGACACCCGGAAGTCGATCAAGGAGCGTTGACGAGACAACCGCGGAGTGGACGTCCACCCGGGCGAGGTAGACCGCGACATCCCCAGCCGCTCGGTCGAGCTCGGTACGGGTCGGAGGCAACGGTTCCGGCCACGCTCGTTCGTCCCAGCCGTGGCCGATAATGACTCGCGCATCCGGATGATGCCTGGCGTAGGCTGCGACGCGCTCCACAGCGTCGTCCCTGCTTCTCACATCGTGCAGGCCTAGGCCCGCCATGACCTGGCCCGTCTGGATGAGGTGTACGTGGGCATCGACAAATGCGGGCGTAAGCAGCCGCCCACGAAGATCAACTTCAACCTGCCGGGGCGCGGAGCGTCTGGCTTCCACGTCGCTGCCGACGTAGCTGATCAGAGCGCCGTCGGTGACCACAGCAGTCGCGCCTGGGTGGTCAGGAGCGTAGACGCGTCCCCCGACGAAGATCACAAGTTGGTCCGAAGTGATGAGTTGGTCAGATCTGAGGGCGGTCCTCGAAAGGAATCGAGAGGACTGTCGTGGTGTCAGTGGACACTTTAGCCGCTGCTCGGATACGACCCAGCGTTGATTCAAGGTGTGCCATCGTGGGAGCTTGCACCTTCAGCAGATAATTGGCTTCCCCGGCAACGGAATAGCAGGAAATGATCTCTTCGATGTGTTGTAAACGCTCCGGTGCATCATCTGGCTGACTCGGATCAAAGGGCTTGATCGCGACGAATGCGGTCACCAGCAGACCTAACTGATCCGCGTCGAGAATCGCCGTGTAACCCTTGATCACGCCACGCTGTTCAAGGCGCCGAACCCGTTGCTGCGCTGCGGAAGTGGACAGTCCTGTCTCCTTGCCGATGTCTGTATAGGACATCCGGCCGTCGCGCGCGAGCAGCGAGAGAATACGACGGTCGAGCTTCTCCATGGGGGCTATCGTGCCAGTATTCGGATGTGCGCTCACGTAAAATTATGCTTTTGGACACGGCTTCGTTGTACTTTCGTGCTTTTTACGGCGTACCCGATTCAATTCGTGGCCCCGACGGTACGCCGGTGAACGCGCTCCGTGGATTGCTCGACTTCATCAGCCGGCTGCTTGATGGCTACTCGCCATCCCATCTGGCGTGCTGTTGGGACAACGATTGGCGACCGCAGTGGCGAGTGGACCTGATCCCTTCTTACAAGGCTCATCGGGTCGCGAAGTCGGGCGACGCCGTTGTGACCGAGATGGCAAGCTCTGCGAACACCGCGGCCGAGGGTGTGCCTGATGGGCTCGCGGCGCAAGTGCCATTGATCTTGGCCGTGCTCGACTCGCTGGGCGTCGCCGTCGTCGGCAAGGACGGCTACGAGGCTGACGATGTGATCGGGACGCTCGCGAGTACGGCGCCGATGCCGGTCGATGTCGTGACCGGGGACCGTGACCTTTTTCAGCTCGTCGACGATGAGCGTCAGGTCCGGGTGCTCTACATCGCTCGAGGAGTTGGCAACCATGAGGTCGTTGACGACGCATGGGTCCAGACACGGTATGGGATACCGGCTGCGGCGTATGTCGACTACGCCACGATGCGGGGCGATGCCTCAGATGGGCTACCGGGTGTTTCCGGGATCGGGGACAAGACGGCAGCAACCCTGCTGAATTCCTACCGCAATCTCGAGGGAATCCTCACGGCGGCCAGTGGATCGAAACCAAAGATCAGCGGTGCGGTGTCAGCCAAGCTGGCCGCCGCGATCGACTATCTGGCCGTGGCACCAACGGTGGTCAACGTGGTACGGGATCTTGATCTTGGAGTCACCTTCGATGATCTTCTCTGTCCTGCTGCACCGGCCAAACCCGAGTTGTTCGCAGAGCTGAGCGAGCTGTTGGGGCTCGGGGGCAGCGCCGACCGGCTCGTTGCCAGCCTGGCCAAAGATCCTTAGGACACTGGTGCCCGGTCCATTGGAGCTGGGCGCGACCACAGCACGGCCTTATCGGCTCCCGCTCCAATCGAATGCATCGCCCGCTGCGGTCATCGCCCACGTCCGCGAGGACGACCGTCCCGGCGCGTTGTGGGGGCACTGGTTCGGCGGCGGGGTGTTGATTTTTCGCCGTCCGATGCGGGTGGAGGAGCCGGTCGCTGCCTCAGACGGCTTTGGATACCTCGACGAGCAGCCAGCGCTGGCTGGATCTGAGCTGACATCCGGCATGGTTGGTGGCGGCTGGCTCGCGTGTTTCGGGTACGACCCCAAGACCACGACGTTGGGCTACTACGACTCCCTATTGCGATGGCAGCGGGATAGTGGGTGGGTCTTCGAGTCTCTGGGTCTCAGCGGCCGCGAAGTCGAGAACTCAGCCGCGTTAGAGCACTGGACGGCGATGTTGCAAAGCACGCCGACCGTATCGAGCAAACCACTGCGAGTCGGACCCTTCCGCCTCGCGACCGACGCTGAGTCCGCTCGAGATGGCTATCTCGCTGCAGTCGAAGACGTGATCAACAGAATCGACCACGGCCGCTTCTACCAGATGAACCTCTGTGTTCGACTGCATGCTGCTGTTGGCAGCAGCGCGCCAGTCATCTTCGGGCGGTTGTGCGACGTGTTGCAGCCCGCCTTTGGTGGTCTGATCACTGGTCCGTTGAACCAAGGTTCGTCACGCATGATCGCCAGCTTCAGCCCAGAGCTCTTTCTGCGGGTTAGAGATCGCACGGTGTTGACGGCTCCGATCAAGGGCACGGCTCCTCGCGGGCCCGGCGAGGGCGCTGCGCTGCTCCGCGCCTCCGCGAAGGATGCTGCCGAGAACATCATGATCGTGGATTTGATGCGCAACGATCTGTCCCGCGTCTGTGTTCCGGGCACGGTTGCGGTCCAGGAGCTTTTGACTATCCAGCCACATCCCGGCGTCTGGCATCTGGTGTCAGCCATTCGCGGCGAGCTGAACTTGCACACCACAACGGCACAACTGCTTGCTGCAGCCTTTCCACCCGGCTCGGTGACCGGGGCGCCCAAGATCGCCGCTCAACAAGGGATTGCTGATCTTGAAGTCGAAGCGCGCGGCGCTTACACCGGGAGCATCGGCTTGGTCAGCCCGCTTGCTGGTTCCGATTTCAACGTGGTCATCCGGACTTTCGAACTCCACAACGGCCACCTGGAGCTTGGTGTGGGCGGTGGCATCACCGTCGACAGTGTGCCTATCCGGGAGTGGTACGAGTGCCTGCACAAGGCTGCGCCACTGGTTGCTGCGGCTGGATCGGTCATTGATCAGGAACTAGTCGACGAACCGGCAACGGCTGACTCGAACCTTTCGGCGTACGGGGTGTTCGAATCGATTTTGGCAGTACGAGGAAAGATCATCCGCCTGGCCGCACATCTTGCCCGGCTGGACAGATCTTGTCGTGAGCTGTACGGACAGGGACCACCAGACGATCTTGCTGGCGCGGCTCAGCAGCTCGCGGGCGTTCACGCCGACCAGGAACGACTCGCCATCCGCATCCTTGCCCGGCCCAGCGAAGGGAGGCTTGGGCTCAGCCTCGACGCCAGCCCTCTCGGTGCGAGGCCAGCCAGCTCGACCCTGCGCTACCAACCTCGACCCGACAGCTCCTGGCGGCACAAGTGGATTGAGCGCACCGCGCTGGTCATGGCTGAGGCGGCGGTCAGCCCCGCCCTGCCGTTCTTCACCTCACGGCCTCACCCGAACGACATCACCGAAACGACCCGAGGGAACCTGTTCCTGCAAGATCAGGACGGTTTGTGGTGTACGCCACCGCTGGACGAGCAGGTGCTGCCAGGGGTAACCCGGCGCGAGGTACTCGATCTCCTCGATGACCGGCAGACGCCAGCGCGGATCCGGCGTTGTTCCGTCCAAGAGCTTCGCCAATCACGAGGCGCTTTCTGGACCAGCAGTCTCAGCGGGGCGGTTCCCATCACAGCTGTTGATGGCACACCGCTGCCCGATGTCACTGAGTTCACCACTCACCTCAATCACCAGCTCGGTATCCGCTGAGGCGTTACTGCTCACCCGACTCGGGTGATGTCTGGGTGGGAAATTGTGCCTAGTGTCTCGATTGGGCGGTGTGTGTAGTGACAGCGTTGACACTCTGATCAACGAGGTAGGTCGGTCGTGACCCCAGCATCGGTGAACGCGCTACGGCCGGAATCAAGGAATCGATTCCGGGTTGTGCTCGCGCAAGAGTGGGTTAGTGAACGGTTCTGGGTCGTGCCCACTGCATTGCTGGTCGCAGGGATTGCCGTCGGGTTGGCAGTTTCCAGGGCGGATTCGATCCCTGGACTTGTCAGGGTCGGAGGGGGCCTACCTGTCAGGGCAAGCTCCGCTGAATCGCTTTTGGGCATTATCGCCGCGTCGATGCTTACCTTCGTCGGAGTTGTCTTCACGATCACACTCGTGGCCCTCCAGTTGGCGAGCGCCCAACTGTCCCCACGGGTGATCCGTACATTCGTCCGGTCCGGCATCACGAAGCTTGCCTTTGGGCTGTTCCTCGCTACGTTCGCGTACGCGATCGTCGTCATCGTTGTGGAGGGTGCGTCATCCCGCCCAGATGTGCTCCGCCTCGCTGTCACACTCGGGGTTCTGTTTGTGCTGACGAGCCTGGTCGTCTTTGTCGTCTATGTGACGGCCATCATGCGCCTGCTGCAGGTCAGTTGGGTGGTGACCGCAGTAGCTGAGGAGACGCGCCGCGCCTTGAGTAAGAACCGACCAGTGGACGCGAGCTATCTGTCGGCCGCGGCACCGCACGTCGACCAGGACCCACGACTCGTGCGGCTGAGGGAGGAACGAGATGACGGCAGCGGCGGCCAGTTCGGTGTCGTTCTCGGGCTCGACCGTGGGCGGTTGGTGCAACTGGGACAGCAGTACGACTGCCTGCTGCAGTTCCTGCCGAAGGTGGGAGAGTATGTGCCGACGGGCGCAGTCATCATTGCGGTCCATGGTGGCGACGGCCCACCGGATGACACAGTTTGCAGTTGTGTCCACCTCGGCCGGTCACGCACGATGTATCAGGATCCGCTGTACGGAATCCGCCAGCTCGTCGATGTTGCCAGCCAGGCCCTGTCACCGGCTGTCAACCAGCCAACCACGGCCGTTATCGTGATCGACCGTCTAGAGGAGCTGTTGCTCCGGATCGCCCGGCGCCCTCAGCCAACGGGTTACTTCGTGGATACCGACGGCGTCGTGCGGCTTATGCATCCAGAGCCCACGTGGGCCGAAACTG
Organism: uncultured Actinomycetota bacterium; assembly: GCA_963740515.1. Classification (GTDB taxonomy): domain Bacteria; phylum Actinomycetota; class Actinomycetes; order Propionibacteriales; family Propionibacteriaceae; genus Microlunatus. The sequence continues at coordinate 50,976 of CAVUEO010000032.1, read as the reverse complement.
TCGACCTGGCCTTCACGGAGATCGCTATCTACGGCGCGTCGTCGCCGGCGGTCATCCGACGGCTGGCCGCGGCATATGACCGGCTGCATCAATCTGTCGCCGTCGATCTGGGTGTTGATGTCGCTCGGCATCGTGCTCTCCTCGAGTCTCTTGCCACTCGAGGGATTCAGCCCGACCATCCCATGGCCACTCCTCGGCCGGACCCACGAGGACTTGGCTGACGACACAGCTGGTCATAGCCGCCGAATTCCAACCATGGCTTCTGACCGGCCTTGGATAGGGTTGTCGGCGCGGAATGTAAGCGCCGACGATACGGGTCGTACGATCCGGAAGCAGCGGGATAGACCCGGTGGATTGGCGCTGGTTCCGGCGGAACGGACGCCGGGGTCGGGTGGAGGTGCGCTGGTGGCGGCACGCGCCGTTGAGCGGCTCAGCTGGGTAGTCGTGCCGCTCGCCCTCTTGGGCTACGGGCTTTACCTGGCGCTCGGCTTGTCCGGCCCCGTGGTGAACGGGCTGGCCGACTTCTCGCTGGATGACGCTGTCTGGGTGCTTGGACAGGCCGCTTTTGCGATAGTCGGGTCAGTGGTCGCCTCGAGACGGCCGGAGTTGCCGATCGGCTGGTTGTTCTGCGCCGCGGGGCTCTGCGGACTGGTAGCGGGCATCGCCGCTCGTGCCAGTGTTCATGCGCTTGCGGACACTTCTGGGTCAACAGACGGCGGTACCGCTGCGTGGCTCTCAGCCGCCTTCTCATATCCCAACATTGCCTTGATCGTGCTGGGTGCCCTGCTGTTTCCTTCCGGTCGGCCACCCTCCCGTGGCTGGTGGGCGGTGGCCTGGGCGCTGGGCGTGGGTGGAGCGCTGGCAGCGATCGGCATGGCGCTCCTGTGGCCTGCCAGAGGCATTGAGCTGCTGGACGCCAGCCCGGGAAGCGCTCGTGCTCCGCTTGGTACCACACTCACGAATGTCGCCCTCTTGATACAGGCGGGATGTGCCGCCGCCACCGTCATCGCTTTGTTGGTGCGGCTCCGGCGCGCTCGGGGCGTGGAGCGTCAGCAGCTCAAGTGGCTCATCTACGCTGGCTCGCTAGCGGTCTTCGGGCTGGTGTTGTTTCTTCCCCGGGAACTCGGATTCGGCTCCTCCAGCCTGCTCGACCTCGCGGGAGCCGCTCTGACCGCCTTTGGAGGACTTGGCATCCCGGTCGCTGTAGGCGTCGCAATCTTGCGTTACCGCCTGTACGACATTGACCTCCTGATCACCCGGACCGTGGTCTACGGGCTGCTCACTGCGCTCGTCACTGCGGTGTATCTCACCATCGTCGTCGGGGTAGGAACGCTTGTCGGCTCCCGCGGAAACCAGGATCTGTTCCTGTCGATCGTCGCCACCGCTGTAATTGCCGTTGCGTTCCAGCCTGCCCGTGAACGCAGTCGACGGCTTGCCAACCGCCTTGTCTACGGCGAGCGGGCCAGCCCCTACGAGGTGCTCTCCGAGTTCTCGCGAGGCATGGGCGCAGCCTCTACCGACGATTCTCTGCTACATATGGCCCGTCTGGTGGTGGAGGCGACCGGCGCGGACCAGGCGACCGTGTGGCTGCGGCTGGGCGAGCAGCTACAGCCGCAGGCCGGCTGGCCTCCAACTGGCGTGCCTCCCCGGCCCGTCACGCTCGACGGCCGCCGCTTGGAGGAAGCACTGGTTGATATACAGGCGGGCAGCCGGTCGTTCCCGGTCGCACACGGGGAGGAGCTGCTGGGGGCGCTGACCGTGACCGCCTCTCCTCGGGAGCCGCTCACTCCGTCCAGCGAAAAGCTCATCGCTGACCTGGCCGCCCAGACCGGACTCGGCCTTCGCTTCCAACGCATGAGGGAACGCGCCCTGTTCGCCAGGGCGCTTGCCTCCTTTCTCCCACCGGAGGTCGCCGAAATGGTCGAGGCCACGCCGACGGCGCTGTCGCTGCGGGAAGAGGTAGAGGCCACCATCTTGTTCTCCGACATCCGCGGATACTCCTCCCTAGCCGAACGGCTGCCTGCGCGGGAGGTGGCCGAGGTGGTCGAACGCCACCTGGCCGCCATGGTCGAGGTCGTCACTTCCAACGGTGGCGTGCTGGACAAGTTCGCCGGCGACGCCGTAATGGCCGTCTTCGGCGCTCCCCGTCCGGTGGCCGATCAGGCGCGGCGGGCGTTAGCGTGCGCGGCCGCCATGCAGCGTCAGCAGGCGACGCTCAACACCGAAGCGGCGCAGCAGGGGCTGCCGGCATTCCAGATCGGGATCGGAGTCAACACCGGGACTGTGATCGCGGGAACCCTTGGCGGCCCGGGTCGGCTGGACTATACGGTGATCGGCGATGCGGTGAACATCGCGCAGCGGTTGCAGGCTCTCGCGGTGGGCGGTGAAATCCTCGCCACGGCCATCACCGTGCGGCAATCAGGCACCGACGGGCTGAGCCCATCGGGCTCAAGCAGCTCAAGGGACGGCAGGAACTGGTGGATGTCTACCGGATCCGCTGGGCGGACAACTCCCCCTAAACCGCCGGAGGGACCACCCGCCCGACAGCGGGGTCGTTCAGCCCACGACGACCGTTGACATGCTCCTGTCACGCCTGTATCGCGACTCTGCTCACACGATCAAGCGCAGCTATCGGTAGCGGTAGGGTCAGCCGATGACCAGATTGCGCAACGTTGCCGTGATCCTGGCTGGGGGCACCGGCACTCGCATCGGCCTGAACATTCCCAAACAATTGATCAAGGTTGCCGGCAAGCCGATCATCGAGCACACCATCGCCGCGATGCACCAATCCGCCCTCGTGGACGAAATCGTGGTGATGATGGTGCCCGGCTTCCTGGATGAGGTTCGGTCCATGGTCAAGCACGGCAACTACGTCAAGGTGACCCAGATACTGGAAGGTGCCGAGACGCGTAACGAAACCACCGCAGCCGCGCTGGCTGCTCTCGGTGACGAGGAGTGCAACGTCCTGCTTCATGACGCCGCACGTCCGCTGGTCTCGCAGACGATCATCGCAGCCAACATCGACGCGCTGCGCACATACAAGGCCGTTGACACCGCAATCCCGACCGCGGACACGATCATCCAGGTCCAGCACAACCAGACCAGCATCGCCGACGTACTCCCCAGGCATCTGCTACGTCGCGTTCAGACGCCACAGTCCTTTCGCTTGTCGACGATTCGGGCCGCGTACGCGAAGGCTGCGCAGGATCCCAACTTCGCCGCGACTGACGACTGCACTGTGGTGCTTCGCTACCTTCCCGAGGTCCCAATCGCGGTCGTCGCCGGACACGAACGCAACATGAAGGTGACTGAGCCCATCGATGTCTATATTGCCGACAAGCTGTTCCAGCTGACTTCCGACTGATCGGCTGACCCGATCAACCGACGAGCACCAAGGCGCTCCGTGACGAGCCTCGATCACAAATCAGAACAAAGGCGGCGCGGTCGGATTCCACACGGCACGTGCGCCTAGATCTCCGACGCGAACTATCCAGGCCAGCGCAACGACCGCGGCAGCCACGAGGAGAATCGGCAACCCAATGCGCAAGACGGCGGACTGCTTGGCGGCGCCGTCTACCCCATCGGCAGTGCGCTTCGAGACGAGGAACACATTGAGCAGGCCGATGACGGTAAATCCGATCATGATGTAGAAAAGCTGGTTGGCGAGCAGGGAATGCCGCAAGATCAGGTCGCCCACCGGGTTTCCAGGCTTGATGCCCAACGCCGCCTCGAACGCCAGCCCGCTCTGCCTGGCGACAAATGTCACGCCGGTGGCTCCGACGAGGGTGATGGCCAGAGGCCAGCGCGCCCACTCGCGCGTCTTGGGAAATGCAAAGAGGAAGGCCAGCAATGCAGCCAAGGGGACGCCGACCACTACCGCGTGGACCACCAGCGGATGTAGCGGAAGGTTTCCGAGATTGTCGAACACAAGCTCTCCTCACGGTGATGGTCGGCGGCACAGTGACGCGGCCGAACGCCCGGCTATACGGTTACACGACTAGGTCAATGGAATGGTTCGATCAGCGCAAGTCACCGCACCGTCTATGCCACTGCTGCATGTGCCGTACGCAAATCGGCGACGAGTGCCGCGAACGCCGCGCTTCGGTCCTCCATCGTCGCCCGTAGCACCGCTGATGGATGCACGGTGGCCAGGACTCGCCGTATGCCGATCGGGGTCGCGAGCTCCAATACTTGTCCACGCTCCTGGGTGACGCGAAACGTGGTTCCCAAAAGCGACCTGGCGGCGATGGCGCCCAAGCACACGATCAGCGCCGGGTCGACAAGGGTCAGCTCCGCTTCCAGCCAGGGACGGCACGCTTTGATGTGGGTGACCTGCGGTGTTGCGTGAATTCGCCGCTTGCCCCGCTCGGTAAAGCGAAAATGCTTGACCGCATTCGTGACGTAGACGTCATCTCGAGGCACCTCAGCCTCGCTGAGCGCATCCTGAAGCAGCCTTCCAGCCGGACCAACAAACGGAATGCCTCTGCGATCTTCGACATCGCCGGGTTGTTCTCCCACGAGAGCCAATCGTGCCTGTGGGTTGCCCGCCGAGAACACCACTTGGGTGGCCGGCTCCCACAGCTCACAACCCCTGCAGTCCTCCGCCGCTCGCTTGAGCTTCTCGATGTCGGCGTGCTCGGGCACCCATGGTGCAGCCGTCTGCGTCACGTCTTCTAGTGGCCGTCCCCGATCGAGCCGGCCCAGGAGCCGGGTGGTGCGCCGTGCTGCCGGCCTTCGAGTTTGATCACGTGGAAAACGGCATTGATCAACGCCAGATGCGTGAAGGCCTGCGGGAAGTTTCCGAGTTGCTGGCCGGTGTGGGGATCGATCTCCTCGCCGTACAGATCGAGTTCCCCCGCGAATGACAGCAGCTTGGCACAGAGCTTCCGGGCCCGCTCGTACTCGCCGATCTCACAGAGTGCCGAGACGAGCCAGAAGGAGCAGATCGTAAAACTCCCCTCCTCGCCGGCGAACCCGTCGTCTGTTTCCTCGACCTTGTAGCGCAGGACCAGCTCGTGAATGGTGAGCTCTTCGGCAATCGCCAATACCGTGGCTCTCATGATGGGGTGATCGGCTGGCAAGAAGCGCACCAGGGGGGCGAGCAACAACGAGGCGTCGAGGGCCTTGGTGCCGTAGTGCTGGGTCAGCACGCCGCGCTCGTCCACGCCGTTGGCCAAGATGTCATCTTTGATCTCTTGTGCTGCAAGCTCCCATTCCGCGGCCTTGCCATGCTCTCCCGTGATCCGGGCGATCTTGGCGCCTCGGTCGACCGCCACCCAGCACATGATCTTGGACGAAGTGAAGTGCTGCAGCTGTCCACGCACTTCCCAGATCCCAGCATCGGGCTCACGCCAGTACTTCAGCGCCTCGCTTACCTGCTTGTCCAAGATCTGCCAAATGCGGTTGTCCAGCCGGTTGGCTGCCCTGAAGTGGAGGTAGACCGAATCCAGCAGCGCACCCCAGACATCGTGCTGCTTCTGCGCGTACGCGGCGTTGCCGATCCGCACCGGACGCGAGTTGGCATAGCCCGGCAGGTGGTCGAGGTCGCGCTCAGTGAGCTCTTTCTCGCCCCCGATGCCGTACATGATCTGGATGTCGTCCTCCCCTTCCACCAAATCGGCGATGAAGGCAAAAAAGTCAACTGCCTCCCAGTCGAACCCCAGCGTGTAGAGGCCCCACAGAGCGAACGTGGCGTCCCGGATCCAGGTGAAGCGGTAGTCGTAGTTGCGTTCTCCGCCGGGGGTCTCGGGAAGGGATGTCGACCCGGCGGCCGCGATCGCGCCTGTCGGGGCGTAGGTCAGTCCCTTCAGAGTGAGGGCGCTTCGCTGCAGATAACCGCGCCAGGGATGATCAGGGAACTGCCCGCGGGCCAGCCAGTGCTGCCAGTGGTGTGCGGTCCAGACCTGGCGCTTGTAGGCGTCGGCGAAATCCATCGGTGGCGGTGCCCCACTCCAGGACAGCGCTATATATCGAACGTCACCCTCTTTGAGCAGCGTGCGGGCGTTGGCTTGGCCGCCCTCGAACCCCAGCCGTAGGTCGCTGGTCAGGGTCAGCTTGAGATCAACGCCTTCGGCCGAGCAGACACCCTGGTAGTAGCTGTTGTCGGTGTATTCCCATCGAACATGCGCCCGCCCGTAGTCGAGCACAGGCTCACAGTCGATCATGGTCTGCACCTCACCGGAGGCACAGCGGATGGTGCGCAGCAGGATGTGCTCTGCCTCGTAGTCATTGGGAGTCCGGCGGTAGGTCCTGGAACGGTCCGTCGGATGGTGCCAGGGACCTATTAGGAGGGCGTCGCGGACAATGATCCATCCAGTGGGAGTCCCCCAACTGGTCTCCAGGACCATGGTGCCTGGTAGGTAACGGACATCGGCCGGTACTGCGACATCGACCGGAGCGACACGGAATACTCCGGCGTTCCGACCAAGCATTCGGCCGAAGACGCTAGGAGCGTCAAAGCGAGGAACGCACATCCACTCAACCGCGCCGTTGGGCGACACGAGAGCGGACACCTCTCCATCGCTCAAGAACGCATAATCGCCGATCGGTGTTGATCGGATATGTGAGGTTGGAGCACTGACATGAGCCTGCGGCTTGCTCTTCCGATTCGCCATGGGGAAAGCATTCTCTGCTAAGCACGTCCTGGCAAGCAGCAAGAGAAATCGTCAGGTCCGATGATCATCGCCTCGCTCGGAGGTCTCCTCCATGACCCACTTTGCGTAATCGCTGTTCGCTGCCTCGACCGCGAAAGCGAGAACGCACGGCACGTCGTAGGGGTGTTCCTGCCGGGTGCGGTCGATGACTTGCTGCACGAGGCTGGCGCGGGTGTGTAGTGCCACCCGCATCTCGCTGTCATCGTGGATTGTGCCGTCCCAGCGATAGATGGACCTGATCGGCGCGATGTGCTGGCCGCATGCGACGAGGCGGTCCTCCACGAGCGACCGGGTGAAACTCACCAACCAGTCGCCATTGTCAGCGGTAATGATCACTTCGCAGATCGGCTCGGTCATGACGGGCTTTCCGGGCGACGCCTCAGTGGCCAGGGCCGGTCACAATCTTCCTGCGCTCCGACTCGTGGGCTCCACCCTTCTTCGCGAGAGTCGCGCAGGCCTCCTCGATGTCGCGCGCCAGCGTGTCGACATGCTCCCGACTCATGGTTTCCTTGACCAGGGCTCGCATGATCGTGACGTCCTGGGCGTCGGGGGGAAGTGTGTACGCCGGCACCATCCAGCCGCGCTCGGCCGAGAGCTGCCAGGCGACGTCGAACTCGTCGTAGCCGTTGTCCGCGGCGAGCTGGAATGCCACCAGCGGGAGTTGCTCCTCGTCGGGGCCGATCAACTCGAACTGGCCCATGGATTCCAATTTCTCGGCCAGAAGGCTCGCATTTTGCTGCATGTTCTTCATGATGTAGGTGTAGCCGGCACGGCCATAGCGGACGAGGTTGTAGTACTGCGCCAACACCATCGCAGAACCGGTGGAGAAGTTCAGCGTGAACGTTGCATCAGTCTTGCCGAGGTAGTTCTCCTCGAAGACCAGGTCGTGCGCGAGGTCGGATTTCTCTCGAAAGATCAACCAACCGATTCCGGGATAGACCAGGCCGAACTTGTGTCCAGAGACGTTGATGGAATGAACCTGTTCCAGGCGGAAATCCCATTCCGAGTCCGGATAGAGGAACGGCCAGACGAAACCGCCGCTCGCGCCGTCGACATGTAAGGGGACGTCAAGGCCGCGGTCGGCCTTGATCTGGAGCAGCAGGTTGTTGATGCCGACGACGTCGTCCTTGTGCCCGGTGAACGTCGTCCCGAGCACCGCGGCGACCCCGATGGTGTTCTCGTCGATGTGAGGACTGACGTCGTCTGGTCCGATGGTGTACTTGCCCTTTTGCAGAGGCACGATCCGAGGTTCCACATCGAAGTAACGACAGAACTTCTCCCAGACCACATGCACGTCGCCGCCGAACACCAGGTTCGGGTTCGCCGTCGACTCCCCCGCAGCCTCGCGCCGCTTACGCCAATTCCACTTCAGGGAAAGCCCCCCGAGCATGATCGCCTCGGACGAGCCCTGCGTACGTGCGCCAGTCGTCTCACCTGGCGCGTGGAACAGGTCCGCGATCATCCGGATGCAACGCTGCTCGATTTCGGCCGTGCGCGGATATTCGGCATGGTCGATGAAGTTGCGGTGCAGGTTTCCAGCGATGATCTTTTGCGCCTCAGGCTCCATCCACGTAGTGACGAAGGTTGCGAGGTTGCGCGCCGGATCGCCCTCGAGCGCGAGGTCTTCACCAACCAGGCGCATCGCATCGACTGCGGTCATCCCGTTTTCGGGGAATTCTTGGCTCGGCACTTCTTGGGTGCTGAAGCGATTCCCGAAGAGCACCGCGTCAGGCGTTGCGTCGGAGGGTGTGGTCATTGGGTTCTCCTTCGATTTTGTGGGTCTTCGGAACGCGAGGGTTGTGCTGCACGAACGGCATGTTTCCATGCCGGGAAAATCAAGATCGCTCCGATAAGGAAGCAGAGCGCGCCGAACAGCGTGCCGGCGACCGAGACCGGATTGTTGATCAACTCACCGGTCGTCGGAAGGACATAGCTTGCCAGCGCGGAGATCATGAACAAGATCGATCCGATCATGTTTACCCAGGCGATACGCCAAGGAAAGGAGCGGGGCTGGAAGCTGAGAAAGTGCCCCATCGCGAGAATGGCGAAGACGCTCGCCACCAAGAACAGCGTCGATCCGTAGAGGTCCGGACGCCAGACCCGCCGGTCCTCCTGTTTAGCCGTTGAATTGTGTGCCAGCGCTGCGAGCGTGCTGATGTTGAAGAACAGCGTGCCAGGAAACTGTGTGATGGCGGCAAGCCAGTTGCGATCATGCGGGAGCCAGGCCAACAACCGAACCTGGGCTCGCGTGGACTCCGAGTCGGCATCAACCGCGGTCATCGCCGGTGTCTGGGCTTGCACGAGTTGGGCAAATGAAGCGGCCGTGAAAAAGATCGAGCCAATGAAGTAGGTCACGCTGTCGGCGGTCGCTCCCACTGCGTTGATGTAGGCCGGCACGGATCCCAACGCGAACAACGCCGAGCCGATGATGAACAGCCACGCAATCGCCGCGTTAAGGGTGACCGGCCGCACCGTCATCATTCCGCTGACGTTATCAATGAGTTGATCAGGAGCCGGCGGGTGGTGCTCCCTAACTACGTGATCACGTCGGCGAATTGATCAACGGGCGCTTCAGGTCGAAGAACTCAGGTTCTCCGACGCCGAGCTTGTTCATCTCTTCCATCTGGGCCTGTAGCTCCGGCGGCGGCTCTTTGCGTTCCCCTTCGCGCGCCTCCGCCTCCGATGTGAAGTACAAGACCATGGTGTAGCTACCGTCGTCATGGCCTGCTGTGACGCTGCCGAGAACGTCGGGGCGAAATGCTGCCCACTTGTCAGCGTCCTGATCCATCAGTTGCTTGGCCCGTTCTGGATCGCTGCTCCGACCCCGCATGATCTGTACGAAGCCCGCCCGATCGGGATCGCCCTGAAGATCAACAGTGACGTCGGTGCTGTCAAGGAAGGTGGCTTCGCCGTCGTAGAGCTTTGCCGTCTCGGACCACCACTGGTCCTGTTCGGGCCGATCGCTGTTGCGGCGGGCATCTTCCTCGGATTCGAAGCGCACCACCGCGATAGCACGCCCGTCCTCGGTAACCCCGCTCGTGCTACCAAGCCAGCCAGTCGCACGAGGCGCAAGATCTTGCAACCACCTGTCCAGAGCGGCCTCCAAACCCTGCGGGTTGGACGTCTTGCCCTGGATAACCTGAGCGAACATGGGCGGAGCCTCCGATCGATGTGGATGAATTGAGAAAATGCTCTCCTCTGCGGACGTTACGGCCGCAGGATGTCTGCGTCAATACGCAGAAATGATGGATCTTGTGGTCGATTTCTTGGCAGTCTGGTTGCAACCCTGCCGGGAGAGCGCCGTACACTTTCGTGGCTATGATCCACGCCGCCCGCCATACCGATCACCACAGCAGCGACCAGCTCATCCACTGGGCACGCCTCTACGACCTGGGGCACCGGTTGCTAGGTAGACGTGGAAACCGTCTGCGCAAGATGGTGGCTGACGATCTTGAGCTTCGGCCCGGTGAGCGGGTCCTCGATGTCGGCTGTGGTCCTGGCCGCCTTGCCCGCGTCTTCGCCGAGCGGGTCGCACCCACCGGCGCGGTGGACGGCATTGATGCAGCAGTTGAGATGATCAACAGGGCCAGCAGCCAGGCACGCAAACGGAGAGCAGCAGCAACCTTCCAGGTCGCCTTCGCACAAGATCTCCCGTTTCCGGATGCCACATTCGACGCCGTTGGGTGCACCCTCGCGCTGCACCATGTGGCTCAGGATGATCAACGGACTGCGGTTGAGGAGATGTACCGAGTGCTCAAGCCCGGTGGACGGCTCCTGATCGCTGAGTTTCACAAGGGCCCCGGGCGTCGGCATGCCGGTCCACGATGGCTTCGGCATTCTGGAGAAGAGGACATGCTCGACAAGGCACTCGGGCTCGTCCAGGCATCCGGATTCATCGACGTCGCCACCGGCAGTACGAACGTCGGTTGGCTGGGCAAGATCACGGCTCGCAAACCGGAGACCTCGATCGAAATGGAAAGCTAGCAGCGCCCCAAACTTCAGCGTTTACGGCTCTGTGGCAGTGTCACCCGCCGAGTGGCCGGCGCAGATGGTGGCGGGACAACCGGACCGATATCACCGTCAGGAGCTTCGTCCAGGTCTACGATCACCGGGGCGTGGTCGCTGGGCCCGGAGCCCTTACGCGCGTGTCGATCCACCCACGCTGCCCGCACCCTCTCAGCGACCGGAGCGGTGGCCAGCACCAGGTCGATGCGCATACCCAAGTCCTGATGAAACATGCCGGCGCGATAGTCCCAGTAGGTGAACACCCGCTTGCCCGGCCAGCGATCCCTGACAACGTCGCGCAGCCCAAGCCCTGTCAGTTGCGCCAGTGCGTCCCGTTCCGGCCCGGTGACGTGGGTCTGGCCGACGTAGGCCTCAGGGTCGAACACATCCTCATCTGCCGGCGCAATGTTCATGTCGCCGCACACCACGGCGTCCTCGGGATCACCGCGTAGATCTTGAGCCAAAGCGGCCAGCCACTCCAGCTTGTACTGATAGTGGTCTGAACCGGGCACCCGACCATTCGGCACGTACACCGAGTGCACCCGGACGTTGCCGCATGTGGCCGAGACCGCACGAGCCTCCGGATGCGGATACCCCGGCGCGCCAACCACTCCCATCACGACGTCATTCAGTCCAACCTTCGACAGAATCGCGACGCCGTTCCACTGGGCTTCACCGTGGGCGGCGAGCTCGTAACCACGGCTGAAGAGCTGTTCCCCCAGCAACTTGGCTAATGCGTCGTCGGCGAGCTTGGTCTCCTGCAGGCACACCACGTCGGGCCGCCGCTGGTCCAGCCACGGCAACAATCGCGGTACCCGCTGCTTGATCGAATTGACGTTCCAGGTGGCCAACCGCACGAACCCACGCTAGCCGGTGATCTCTTCGTCAAAAGGCTGTGTCCGCTAACGCGTATGCGCGCTGAGCCTGTCGAAGCGCGAACAGTGCCCTTCGACAGGCTCAGGGCACATGATCAGGACCGAGGCCGGCATGGTTGTTCACAGTGGGCGCCAGCTCGATCGTCGATGCACGCGCCGCAGCCTGCCTATCGTCGCCGCAATCAGGGTTGACGCTATCCTCAGATCGTCAGGCTGGCATCGGGCTTCGCGGACAGTGGAGTAAGCATCCAGCAAGATGAGGGGCTTCCTGTGAACAGCGTTGTTGCCACGAAGACCCAGAGCAGCGCCCGCCACTGGACGGTGGCTGCCGGGGCATTCATTGTCATGATCGCCGCATCGATCGTGCTCTCCGGCGTATTGCTCATCACAGCGCCGATCATTTCCGACCTTTACTACCAGAAGGATGCCGCCGGCAAGGTCATGCTCCGGACTTTGCCCAGCGGGGCCAAAGTGCCCGTGGAGATCAATGGCGGGCAGGGTGCCTTCCTCGTCTACTTCTCGATTCTGACGATCGCAATCGTCATCTCCTTGATGTTCTTCGCGGGTCGGCTGCTCGCCAAGTACGGCAGCCGCGTCATGCTGATCGTCGGCGGTGTCATCATGACCGCTGGTCTGGCTCTCTTCGCAACCTCAACCGGCAACCTGACGTTCTACATCGCAGGGGCTCTCGTGGGTTTCGGGTACGGCATGAGCATTGCGCTCGTCCCACCGGCCCTCATCAACGCGTGGTTTGTCGCCAGACGCGGCCTCGTGCTCGGCACGGTGCTAGCCGGCACCGGCGTCGGCGGCCTGATATGGGCCAGCATCGGTCCGAGATTGGCGCTGTCCTCGCTCGGCTGGCGCGGCGTCGTCTGGATCATGGCAGTCGCTATGGCGCTCTGCACAATCCTGCCGGCGCTGTTCCTTATCAGGAACAAGCCGGCTGACGTCGGCCTAGTTCCTTACGGCGCCGACACCGCGCAAGCGACAGCTAGTGCCGCGCCGCCGGGTTCGCCGCAGGCCCTGCCGGGGTTCACCTACAGGCAGGCCCTGAAGAACGCGAACTTCTGGATCGCGAGCGTGTCGTTCTTGATGCTAGGTGCAGTCGCGTCCGTCACGCAGGTGCTCTCAATCGTCTTCCGCACCGCGGCATATCCCAACCCGATCGACCAGACCTCTTGGACACCCGGGCAGGTCGCGTTCTACTCCTCGCTTTTCATGGTGTGGCTGACATTCCTCGTCATCTGGAAGCCGGTCCTCGGCCTGCTCAACGACAAGATCGGCCTGGTGGGCATGATGCTCATCAGCATGACCCTGATGGCGTTGGCGATTGTCTACATACCGTCGATGGTCTACGGCTCAGCGGTGGCACTCATGTACGTCGCCATGGTCTTCTTGGCCGCCGGGATCTCCAACGCGCTAGTGACGCCACCGCTCGTCATCACCCAGGCGATGGGCCTGCGGGAATTCGGCAAGATCTTTGCGCTCGCCGTTTCGTTCATCTACGCGGGTAATGCCATCGGTGCTCCGATCTGGGGGGTGCTCGGCACGTCCGGCAACACCAAGATCGGCTTGTACGTCGCTCCGGTGTTGCTTGCGCTGTTCGTGATTGGGTGCACGATTGCGGTCAGACGCGGTAAGGCGCAGTACACGAAGCTGGCCGACACTGTGCCAGTCGGGTCGGCTCAGCCAGTGGCCGCACAGCCTGTCGAAGGGGGCCAGTGAGCTTCACCGTTTTGCGGTGCCTCCCCATCTCAGGTCGAGGCTGTGTATCGCCCTGCCTGCAGTAACGCTCTCGACGATTGCCGGCGCTGGGTCGGTCGCAAAAGGTTGCTCGACCTCCGGCGGATGAAGCACGCCCTCGGTCGAGCAACCGGGTGGAACTGCTGGTGGTACGGCTAGTTAGGTTTGGTGCACAGGGTGGGGCTGTTCGCGCAGAACTGTGCGTAACCGGCGGGCCGTTCGGGCGCCACCGCTGTGCACAGGCTGGGGCTGTTCTGGCAGAACTGGACGTAACCGCTGGTGGCCGGTGTGGGCGGTGCGGGCGCGTCCGGCGCACTGCACAGGGTGGGGCTGTTCTGGCAGAACTGGGCATACCCTCCTGAGGAGTCGACGCTGCCCGCCTTCGAACCGGCGTTGCCCTGATCTGGCGCCGGCGCCGCTTGCTGCGGCGGAGCTGCGGCCGAGACAGGCGTGATAGGGCCTGGCTGGCTGGGTGAGCTGGTTGTGAGCAGCCATACGATGAGGGCGATGGCGGCGGCGAGGACAACAAGTCCGGCCGCGAGCAACATCCGCCGTCGCTGACGTCCTCGCCTTCCGGCGGGCGGAGGGCTACTCTCCGTCGGGACTGTGATGGTCTGGGTTGCGGTCATGATCACTCCTTGGGTGTGGGTTGGTGGCGACGCAAAAGCGTGGCTCTGGACGGTTTCATCGCGCTGACAATTCGGTAGTCGCGTGCGGACAACTTGTGCTGCTCGGTGACGCTCCCCGTTCCGGTCACCTGATTGGTGGACTCTGAAGGCGCTGAGCCTGGGTCCAGCCATTGGCTCTCCTCCGCTATCGCGACCGAGAGGCGTTCGAAAGGCACGCCCGCACGCGCGTAGACATCGCGCACGAGCTCCTCAGAACCTGCTTCGAAGACGCACATGAGCGCCTCGTCCGTCGGCACGATCGTCGACCGCAGGTAGCGGACGGCCCTTCCTTCATCGCCCATCGCGGCCGCTGCCTCGCGGACGAGAGCCGCCCTGCAACCAAGCCCGTCGACCGTGAGGCCGGGTGCGTAGTGCTCAACGAGGTAGACGTTGCCGCTCTTGATCGCCTTCGTCATGCGATGACCGTACGGTCGACGCAGGTGCCGGCGAATCGGCCGTTTGCCTATGTTTGTGCGTTTACCCGACTACGTTCTTCGGACATGCGGGCGCCGAGCTCAGCCCGTGAGCTGATGCCGAGCTTGCGATAGACGCGGGCCAGGTTCGCCTGAACCGTCTTAGGGCTCATAAAAGCTTTGCTGGCGACTTCTCGGTTCGTGAGGCCGCTCGCCGCCAGCTCGGCGACGCGACGCTCGGTCGGCGTGAGCTCGTCGGGCGCGCGGCGTAGGCCAACGCGCTCGAGCTCCGCTCGGGTCCGCTTGATCCAGGAAGGCGCGCCCAGCCGCTCGAACTGCTCGAGCGCCGCGCGCAACACCTCTGCGGCCGCGTGCCGCTGCTTCGCTCGGCGGTGCAGCCGGCCGCGCACAAGAAGGGTCCACGCGAGGTCGAACGGCAAGTTCGCTGCAGCGCCCTCGTCGAGCGAGTCAATGGCAGCGAATGCCTTCTCCAACTCTCCCTCGGCGGCCAGGACGATCGCTCGCGCACGCGGCAGCGTTACCACGGCGCTGACCAGCGCCATCACCACCATTCCGGAACCGGTGTGGACGCCGGCAATCACCACCGACGGCGAGATCCGCGAACACGCTGAGGTCGCCGAAGTCACCGGCCTGCTTGATCTGCGGCGCTGGCCAGCCGGGATGCGAGTGATCGTCCGCCGCGAACGTCCCCACCCTGGCGCGCAGCTGTCGCTGCTGGAGGAGGCTGACGGCTGGCGCTACCAAGCCTTCGCCACCAACACCGCCGTCGGGCAGCTGGCGTTCTTAGAAGCCCGGCACCGGGCCCACGCCCGGGTCGAGGACCGGATCAAGGCCGCCAAAGACACCGGCCTGGGCCGGTTCCCGTCACGGGAGTACGCCATCAACCAGGCCTGGCTGCAGCTCGTCGCGCTCGCCGCCGACCTGACCGCCTGGCTGCGGCTGCTCGCCCTGACCGGTGACCTGGCCGTCGTCGAGCCGAAGCTGCTGCGGTTCAAGATGCTGCACGTTCCCGCCCGGCTGAGCCGCGGTGGCCGGCGCCGCCGGCTCCAGCTGCCGCGCCACTGGCCCTGGGCCGGCCAGATCCTCGAAGCGTTCCATCGGATCATGATCATCCCCGCACCCACCTGACCCGCGGGCCCCACCTGTCCGCCACCAGCTGAGGAACCATCGGAGAACCGCCCCCGGAGCGCGCGACCCGGAGAGCTGCCACGTCTACCCCAGAAAAACAGCCGGCCGCGAATCCCAAGATCAACAACAACCGAAATCAGAATGTGTCATGAAAGACCGGGGTTAGCTCTATGGTGTCGCTCAAGTGATCGATGATCTTCGTCGTGCGAGCGTGCCCGCCACGCCGTCATAGGCCCACTGGGCGCCGACTCTGTGGGTCGAGACTGGCACATTTGGGACGTGGGGCACATGATCTCCACATGGCGCTTACCGAAGAGGGTAATCAGACGACACCGCCTCTCACCGTTGAGAGCCGCTACAGAGAGATGTGTTCGGATATCCGATTCACTGATGACATTAGTCTGAAGCTGCTCGGTCTGATACCTCTCGTATCCGGAGCGGGTATCCTCGCCGTACTCTTTGCGGGTGCTGGTCGATCGCGGATGGACGCTGCCATCCTGGGGGGTTTTGTTGGTGTCTTTGGCGCGATCGTGACTTTCGCGATATATCGCTGGGAGGTCCGTAACAGCAAATTCTGCTCGTACCTCAACTCTCAAGTCGCAAACCTCGAAAGCGATCTGCGCATACCATCCGAGCAGAGTCATCGGCTCGGCAGGCCAGACCCCCCACGAGTGTGGTTCGGGCCATGGCATCCCAAGATCGGGAAGACGGAGGCCGAGCGAATTCTTTATGTTGCTGTCATCCTGTCCTGGCTGGCCCTACCGGGAGTAGCCGCGCTCGTGGCGTGACAGATTGTCCGTCCAGCCGCTGCTCTGCCGTGGGTCTCGCAAATACATATCCCGAACGTTCCGGGACTCTCTCCTAACGTCGTGGTTCGGCCCGCGGGTAGATCACTCCGTCAATCAGCTCGAGCACAACGGAGGCGCTTCGGAGCCCGCTCATAGCGGCCGCTTCCTCGCCTTGATTGCGGCCAGCTCAGTGGATGCAGCGCCGAACATCCGCACGATTGCGGCTGCGACTTCCGGGAAGCGTTGCGGGTCGGTGACGGTGGGCTGTAGTGGCCACAGGATGCGCACAATGGCGGGGTCGTGGTCGGGGCGGATGAGTTGGATGGTGATCGTGTCGGCACCATTGATCTGGGCGGTACCTAGTGGCGCGTTAGCGAGTTCTTTTTACGTTTGATTTTCTCGAGGACTTGATCGGCGGGCTTGGTCCAGATGAAGGGATGGCAGCGGTCGTTCCAGCCGTTGATGAAGGCGCGGATCTTGATCATGAGATCGCGGACGGATGGGAAGCTGCCGCGGTGGATGGCCTGGCGTTCGATGATGGAGAACCACACCTCGACCAGATTCAGCCAGGATCCGGAGGTCGGGGTGAAGTGGACGTGGATCCTGGGGTTGCCGGCGAGCCAGGCATTGACGTTCGGGTGCTTGTGGGCGGCGTAATTGTCCATCACCAGGTGCAGCTCACCGTCGGGGTAGGCCCGGGCGACGTGCTTGAGGAAGGCCAGGAACTCCTGGTGCCGGTGCCGGTTCTTGCACACCCCGGTGATCCTGCCGGTCGCGATCTCCAATGCGGCGAACAAGGTGGTGGTGCCGTGCCGAACGTAGTCGTGGGTGCGCTGCTCGGCATGACCGGGCTGCATCGGCAGGGTCTTCTGGGTCCGGTTCAACGCCTGAATCTGGGACTTCTCGTCGCAACACAACACGATCGCGTTCTCCGGCGGCGCCAGGTACAAGCCGATGACGTCGGTGACCTTGGCCTCCAGTTCGGGGTCGGTGGAGAACCTGAAGGTCTCGGCCTTCCACGGTTTCACCCCGTACCGCTTCCAGGCCTCGGCGATGGTGACGTGGCTGGTGCCCAGCCGGTTGGCGAGCAGTCGCGACGACCAATGCGTGACTCCCAGGCTTGCCGGCGGCGGCCTCAACGTCTCCGCCACGATCCGACGCTGATCGATCGACCGCTTCCGGCCGGACCGTTTCTCCTCGGCTAGCCCAGGCAGCCCGCGCTCGGCATACCGGGTCCGCCATGCGTTCACCGTCGGCCGGCTCACCCCCACCAGCCGGGCGATCTCCACGTTCGGCGTGCCCTCGGCGGCCAACAGCACGATCCGGGCCCGAGCGGCCAACCCCGCACCCACCGAACTCGACCGGGTCAGCACAACCAGCTCTTCTCGGTCGTTGTCCCGCAGCAGCAAGGGTTCAGCGGTCGCACCAGCCACGCCTCAGTATCCCACGCATACGTAAACTTAATTACTTAACACGCCACTAGAGGGGTTATTTTCGACACTGGGATTTCAGCTCCTTGTTAGCTGGGATCTCAGGCCCGGGCGGTGCTCCAACACCGGTCGGGCCACTAATTGGGCCGTGCTAATTGATCTTGGACATCACCCTTTCCGTTTCACAGGGAGTTTCACTTCACTAGCCATAACTGGACGCACAAGGGTCCTGAGTTAGGCTCTGGAATGTGGCTCTGACCAGCACAGGAAGTCACTGGACGCACTGGATTACGCGGAGCTATCCAGTTACCTATCCGATGCCAAACCTACGATGGTGAAGCTTCAGCGGCGGCCCTTTGGCGAGCCGGACGATCTCCGCGAGATCCCGAACGGCCACCTCGAGACGTATGACCTGGGCGAAATCCGCGTCGGCCGCTCGGTCCTCCAGCCCGGCTGGCGCTGGAGCGAGTCCGTCAAGCCGATCGCGCAAACCGAGCTGTGCGAGTACCACCACATCGGCCTCTGCGTCTCCGGCAGCGCACGGATTCGGATGCGTGAGGGTGCCGAGTTGCTGATCGAGGCGGGCCAGTTCTATGAGGTTCCGCCCGGCCACGACTCATGGGTCGTGGGTGACGAGCCGTGGATCACGATCGACTGGCAGCCGAGTACGGCGTTCGCGCGTACGGAGGGCGGTGGCTTCGACCGAGTTCTGGCGACGCTGCTGGTAACCGACATCGTGGACTCCACGGTGCGCGCTCTCGAGCTCGGCGACGGCGCGTGGCGTGACCTGCTGGCCCGGCACGACCTTGCGGTGAGGGCGGTGCTGGACCGATTTCGTGGCCGCGAGGTCACCACAACCGGCGACGGGTTTGTGGCCGTGTTCGACGGCGCTGAGCGCGCCATCCATGCCGCTCAGGAGATCGGCCGGGCCGTGTCCGGCATCGGCCTCGAGGTCCGGGCTGCGATCCACACCGGCGAGATCGAGCTGGAGGGCGGTAACGTCCGCGGCGCGGCTATTCACATTGCGGCGCGGATCGTAGACCTTGCTGAGCCGGGCGAGGTCTACGCCTCATGGGCGACCCGGGAGCTCCTGGCGGGCTCGCCGATCGGCTTCACTGATCGCGGCCTGCGCGAGCTGAAGGGACTGTCGGAAAGACGCCGCGTCTATCTGGTCGAGCGGTCCGGCTGAGCAACCGACCTGAACCCGGTCGGCGCCCTCACCCAAGTCTCTTCGCATGGCCACTTCCTCGCCTGATCCGGCGATCGGGGATGCCATCTGGTTCACAGCACCATCCACCGCATCGGCGCCGAGTCGCTGCAGACTGGGCTCCGTGCCCGGCGAGATCCCGGTCGGGCCGTCGTGCTTCTGCACGGCCATCCCCGTACTCACGCGACGTGGTGGCTGCTCGCGCCCTCGACGGCCGTCTCCCAGGCTCTAGTTGCAGTCACCAGCGGCCCGGTCGCCACTCAAATACGGGCGAACGCGTCGAGAACCTGGATCAGTTCCTCCGCCATCGCATCGTTTCCCTTATGGCCCGACCCGCCGAAGATTCTCAGGCGGGCATCCGGCCAAACCCGGCTGAGTTCCCAGGCGTTGATTGCCGGCCCGCTCAGGTCGAGCCGGCCGTGTAGCAGCATGCCCGGGATACCGGCAAGTCGGTCGACGTTGCGAAACAACGCGTCGTCCTCAAGCCACATGTAGTGAGAGGAATAGTGCGAGCAGATCCGAACAAATGCCACGAGGGCGTGCTCGGCGCGCCCCCCGTACGGGTTAGCCGCGCCGTACTCCTCCTGAGAAACCACGCTGTCCTCCCAGGCGCACCAGTCCCGGGCGGCACGCAACCGAACCTCTGCGTCGGGGTGGCTCATGAGCCGGGCATAGGCCGCCAACAGATCGCCGTTCCGTTCCTCAGGTGGCACTCCGTTGCGGAAGCGCTCCCACGCCTCTGGAAAGAAGCGGCGAACGCCGTAGTAGAGCCAGTCGACCTCGGAGTGCCGGCCGGTCGTGACAGGGACAAGCACGATCTCACTGACACGCTTGGGATACTGCTCCGCATAGGCCAGCGACAGCGTTGATCCCCACGACCCGCCGAGCAGCAGCCAGCGATCCACCCCGAGGTAGTCACGTAGTCGTTCCATATCGCCAAGCAGATGGTGGGTTGTGTTGACACTCATGTCTGTGGCCGGGTCGGCGGCAAAGGGACGGCTCTGCCCACAGCCGCGCTGGTCGAATTGAATGATGCGGTAGCGCTCGGGGTCGAAGGAACGCCGCGACCCCGGACGCGAGCCAGATCCCGGGCCGCCGTGCACAACCAGCGCGGGCTTGCCGCTGGGATTGCCTGAGGTCTCCCAATAGACGAGGTTTCCATCCCCAACCTCGAGCAGCCCTTGGTCATACGGCTGAATTTCTGGATAGTGCACGGGTGCAAGTCTGTACGACCCGCCCGTCGATTGGCACGGGATTGCCGACCGCGGACTGGAGCCCGACTGACCTACAGCGTCAGACTTTGCCTCCAATGGGTCGCTCCGCTAAACGTCGGCCCGAGGACGTGATCGCGAACGCAAGCCGAGTATCCCGGTTACCTGAAGAGGTCCTCTCTGCGGGAGAACTTTGCGCGCACTACCTCTCAGCGACGATGGCCAGTACCACGGTGATCATGGTGGGGGCCAAGGCGCAGAAAGCCAACAGCAAGCCTGCCCCGGCAACAAATCGGTCGACTGAACGTAATCGCCATGCGTAGCCGCCCAGCAGGAGAGGGAGCGAAACGATCCGGGGTCCGGTACGGATCGTTGTTGCCGGAAGCTTTGGCAGCCACATCTCTCCCGCCGCCGATGAGGGTGCTGGTTACCATCGATCGCGCCGATGTCACACTATCCGCCGTCAACGGGAGTATTTGTCCGGCGGAAGCAAGGAAGGCAACCTAAAAAGCTCGTCGTCGAAGGTCGCGATCCAGCCTGCGTGAGACAGTTTGATCACTTCGACATCGGCGACCAAGTACCGGCAACCCCGGCGAGGAAGGAGGGGCATGAATCTCGAGAAGGTCATCTTCGGCTTCTTCGTGCTGCTCGCGGCAACGCTCAACTTTGGGTTCTTCATCGGCGACATCGCTGATCCGGACGTGCACAACATCTACGAGCTGTTTGCGGCACTGGCTGTCAGTCTGATTGCCACCGTGCTGAAGTTCGGTGATCGGACCCAGATTGGCGCCGTACACCTGGCCACCAGCTTGGTAGCCGACCTGCAACTCGTCGCGGCCGGCGTCGTCTGGGTCTGGGCGAAGGAGATCTCGGAGCAGGGCATGACTGCAGCCCATACGGCGAGCATGGTCTCGTTGTCCGGTGGCGCGCTGCTGGCCAACCTGGTTTCGGTAGTGCTGCTGGTGATCGAGACCGTCACGTTTCATCGCGGTTGAAGCTGGTGCACCCGTGAGCAATCCGCTGTTGATCTTCTGGGCTCAGCTGTTCAGCCGTCGCGAGCCGATAAACCGCCCCCCGTCGCGCGTACACATCGAGTCGTCGAGCCAGGCGTCCTCGACGATCTTCCTGGTCATGCGGCGAATGCGGGCGCCACTGATCACCCTCATCGTCATCTTCTCGATAAGCGTGGTCGGCCTCACGCTGATTACCGGCATCGGTCCGGATGGCCAGCCGGCGCGCATCAGTCTCTTCGAGGCGTTCTACTTCATGAGCTACACGGCGACCACGATCGGGTTCGGTGAGCTGCCATGGCCGTTCACACCTGCGCAGCGGCTCTGGGTCACCTTCTCGATCTATCTCTCGGTGGTCGGCTGGGCTTACGCGATCGGCTCTTTGTTGACGCTTGTCCAGGATCGGTCCTTCCGGCACGCGCTGGCGCTGCGGCGGTTCACCCGCAAGGTGGCGCGGCTGCGTGAGCCCTTTCTATTGATGGCGGGTTACGGACGTGCGGGCGAGCTGCTCGCCAAGGCCTTCGACGCCCTCGGTCAGCAGCTCGTCGTGATCGACGAGTCCTCCGACCGAGTCGACGCCCTCGATCTGGGGTCCTATCACGCGGACATTCCTGGCCTGGCGGCCGACGCCTCCAATCCGCACCACCTGAGCGCAGCAGGCCTCGAGCACCCATCCTGCGCCGGTGTCCTGGCGCTCACCAACGATGACGAGACTAACCTCGCCGTCACGATGACGGCGGCGCTGCTGCGTCCCGACCTGCCTGTCGTCTCGCGGACTGTCTCGGCCCCGATCGCAGAGCGGATGCTTGCCTTCGGGACGCCGGTGGTGGTCAACCCGTTCGACCGATTCGGTGATCATCTGCGGCTCGCGCTGAACGCGCCCGCGTCCTACCAACTCCTCGCGTGGCTGGAGGCCGGCCCGGGCGCGGAACTGCCCGACCGCGGCAGTCCACCCAGGGACGGACGATGGGTGATGTGCGGGTACGGGCGGTTAGGTCGGGAGATCACCGCAGACCTGCGGGCCGCCGGCCTCGACGTCACCATCATCGAGCCGGCCGAGCTGGGAGAGCCTGAGCCAGGGGTGATCGTCGGGGACGCGTCCGAACCGAGGGTGCTGGCCCGGGCCGATCTTGCGAGCGCCGTCGGGCTCGTGGCCGCGACCGACAACGACACGACCAACCTTTCCATGCTTGCCACCGCGCGCCGTCTGAATCCTCAGCTGTTTCTGGCCGGTCGACAGAACCGGCCGACCAGCGCAGCCCTATTCGAGGCGATGCGGGTGGACGCCCTCCTGGTGCCGACCGAGGTGGTTGCGCACGAGGTGTACGCCCAGATCAGCACGCCGATGCTGTGGCGCTTCATTCAGGAGATGCCAGCACGCGGCGACCAGTGGGCGGCCGATCTCATCGAGCGGCTCCGGAACAACTGCGGCATGGAGCTCCCCGCCCTCTGGAAGATCAAGCTGGACCAGGAGCAGGCGCCGGCTCTCGGCGGCTGGCTCGCGGAAGGCAGAGTCACCCTGGGTGACCTGCTGCGGAGTCCCGAGGATCGGGAGCGGCGACTCCGGGCGGTGCCATTGCTGCTGCTCCGCGACGGCGGAGCCGTCCTCACACCCGACGGCGAGACAGTGGTTGCCCGCGATGATGAGCTGTTGTTCGCCGGGCACGGCTCCGAGAGGCGAGAACTTGAGAGCACTCTGGTGGTCGACTCGACCGCAGCGTACGTGCTGTTCAGCCAGCACATTCCATCGAGCTGGGTGTGGCGCAAGTTGTCCCGGAAGAACCCAACGCCGAGCACGCTTGACGACCGCGCAGGCATGACCAGCCACCATCGCTAGGGTGCGGCCAGGTTCAACCTGAGTCGCCACGAACGGATACGAGTTGATCTTCAGCGAGGCAGGCTTTTGATGTCGTCGACAAGCGTCGGAAGCCCTTCAACGAACGAGTGCTCCGATCCGTCGACTGGCCGGGCCGTCGCTGTTGGGAGGTGATCGTGGTAGTAGGCCAGGTGCGCAAACGGCACCTCCGGGTCATCGCGACTGTGGTACAGGAAGATCCTCGATGCGGGCAGCCTGGAGCCAACGTCGTTCGGCACGGCGAATTCGTCGTACGCCCAGCCGTCGGGGCCCCAGTTGGGAACCGAGACAAGGAACAAGCCCGAGACAGGCTTCCGGTACGAACCCTCTGCGAGGTAGCTTCAGCAGGACCGAGCCGCCGAACGAGTGACCGACGAAGATCACCTTTCCGTCGATCGCCTCGAGCTCCTGCTCAATGCGATCCCGCCAGGGTTGGTAGTGGGGATTTTCCGCATCGGGCATCTCCGGGGCGATGAGACGGTAGTCGGTGCCCAGTTCGCGGGCCAGGTAGGCGGCCAGCCGGCCGCTACCCTCGGGCTCGTGCATGCTCCCGGCGCCCTGGATGAACAGAACCGGCTGGCTGTCCACGGCATGTCCTTAGCTCGCTGAGTTTCGGTGGCTTCGATACTAGGACCAGCGTCGCCGACCAACGCTTCAACCAAATTGCCGCATCTCCGTGCGGAGCTGGCCCACCAACGTACGCGTCGTTGAAGCGGGTGCGATCACGCCCTGCGTGGAGGGAGGGATGGGGTGAAGTCGCATAGTCGCGGGTGCGTTACTTGCCGCGCCTGTGCGGCGCAGTCCGGGCCCAGCCAAGTCGGAGGGTGTCGAGGGCTTGGTGGATTAGCCGGTCGAATTCACTTGGCACGGACCGCGGAATCTGCTGGAAGGCGGCGAGTCTCGCGATTCCGTAGACGGTGCCCCAGGTGGCCGCGCACCCCCGCAACACATCGGCCTCACTGGTGCCAGGTGGTTGGCAGTCGGCGACCGCGTCGTGCAGCAGGTTCCAGTACGCAATCGCCGCCTGCTGCAAGCGAGGGTGGTCGGCTTTGGCGACCAGCGGTCCGTAGGCGAGGTCGTGGACATGCGGCTTGCCACGGATGAACGCGATGTACGAATCCGCGAGGGCGTGCAGCCGGGCACCTGGGTCTGAATCAGCGGCGGCCACGGCGTTTGCGGCCTGATCGGCTGCTTCCTGCAGGCCCATGCCAGCGACGGCGGCTAGGAACCGTCGTTTGTCGCCAAAGTGGACGTATGGGGCCTGGTGACTCACCCCGACGGTTTGTGCCACGCGGCGCAGGCTGAGGCGTTCGGCGGGTTCGTACGCCAAAATGTCCAGGGCGACCCGGAGGAGTTGATCGTCCAGGCCGGAGTCGACTCCGCCGCCGGCCGCGATTGGCCCCGGCGTTCCCCTTGCTCGCTTGACAGTGTCAACCACGTGGAGGAGCATAACGGTTGACACTGTCAACTTCAACCAACGTGGGGAATGAGATGAACGAGCGGCGAATGGTCGATACCCGCCTGGGAGCATTGGCGGTGCGGGTCCGAGGAGAGGGCCCGGTCGCTGTGCTGTGGCACAGCCTCTTCGTCGATGACAAGACCTGGCAGAGGGTCGAGGACGACCTCGCGCGTCTGCGACGTCTGGTGATCATCACCGGTCCCGGACATGGGGCCAGCGCCGACCCAGGGCGCCGGTACAACTTGGACGAGTGCGCCGATGCGGCCGCCGACGTGCTGGCGTTCCTTGGTGTGGTGGAACCCGTGGACTGGGTCGGCAACGCCTGGGGTGGCCACGTCGGTGTTGTCTTCGCAGCCAGTTGGCCGGATCGGTGCAGAAGCCTGATCACGCTCGGCACACCGATCCACTCCTACACCAAGTCCGACCGTCTACGGATCTGGCTGATGCTCCCGGTCGTACGTTTGTTTGGGCCAGTGGGCTTCATAAGCACCGGCATTCGAGATGCACTGCTGTCCCCGACGACCCGGGCGCAGGATCCCGAGGCGGGGGCACTCGTCGTCGACTGCCTGCGCACCATGAACCCGGCAGCGCTGGTCAACGCCGTGGTCTCCATCTCCTTACGACGACCAGACTTAACCCCACGGCTGGATCAGATCAGCTGCCCAACGCTGTTCGTCACTGGCAGCGATCACACGGACTGGACGCCGGAGCAAGCGCGCGCGGCCAGCCGACTGCTTAGTGATGGTGCAACCGAGGTCATCCCGAACGTGGCCTATCTCATCCCACTCGAAGCCCCAGATCGAACCGTGCAACTAGTCCGCGATCTTTGGGCACAGCCCGTGCAACGACGGGGTTCGGACAACGACCAGCACGACAAGACGCAAACGCCGTAACGCGGCAGGTTGCCCTCGTCGCTGGGCCGCGCCAGGATTCGATCCGGCTGGGGTGTTGGAGGAACCTAGCCCGGCACCTGAGTCAGATCTCAGCGTGCTGCACCTGCCGCTGGCTGCCGCCGACGCCTGTGAGCGCATGTTGAAGTAAGCGCGGCTACATGATTGCCCGCATCCTGGGCGATGAGCTTGAGTGTTCCTCCCGATGCGGCAAACGTGACCGGCGCTTAGCGTCGTGATCGACGAGTTCCGACGCAGGGCGGGAGGCGACGATGAATCATCAACGCGACGTGGAGGAGAGTGGTCGGCGTTTCGCGGGCCACGACACACGTGAACAGTTGCTCGCCGAATTGCCGGTCAAGGAGCGACGGCTGGAGCTGGCCGGCGTCTCCTCCGCCGTGCTGGAGGGCGGGGACGGACCGCCGGTGCTTTTGCTGCATGGCCCAGGAGAGTTCGCGGCGCTATGGGCCCGAGTAATTCCAGACCTGACAGGAACGCATCGGGTGGTCGCACCTGACCTGCCGGGCCACGGTGCCACTGGTCTACCAGACGGCCCGCTCGACCACGACCGCGTGCTCACGTGGCTCGGCGAGCTGATCGAGCGAACCTGCGCGTCGCCGCCTGCGCTGGTTGGGCATTTGCTCGGAGGCGCCATAGCAGCCCGCTACGCCTGCGAGCGGCCCGATCAGCTCAGCCGGCTGGTTCTTGTAGACAGCTTCGGCCTGAGCTGGAATCGGCCGTCGCCCAGGTTCGCGCTGCCTTTGTTCGCGTACATTGCCCGTCCGACGGAACGCACCCGGGACCGCTTCCTGGCGCAGTGCTTCGTCGATTTCGACGGGTTGCGCGACCAGATGGCCGAGCGCTTTGAGCCCTTCGGCGCGTACTCACTTGAGTGGGCGCGCACGAAGACGGCGAAGGCCGCTCTCCGCAGTCTCATGCCGGAGTACGGAATGCGTCCCATCCCGCGGGAGGTCCTCGGGCGGATCGAAGTGCCTACGGCCTTGATCTGGGGCCGTCATGACCTCCAGACGCGGCTCAGCGTGGCCGAGAGCGCGAGCGCACGGTACGGCTGGCCGCTACACGTGATCGATGGCGCTCGCGATGATCCCTTCTTCGAACAACCTGAAGCCGCCCTACGTGCTCTCCGTGCCTGCCTGAGCAACTCCTGACCCTTGTACTTCTCTCGGGAGGGATCGGTTCGCCGCTGATGACATTGTGTATATGTAGAAGCCTTCGCCGGATTCGACGCCCAGTTTGCCTTGATCGATGTAGTTGGTCTTGAGGTAGTCTGCCCAGGCTTGACGGTCCCGGCCTCTCGCATTGGCCACGGCGTAAGCGGTGCGTAGGCCAATGACGTCAAAGATCTCGAAGGGGCCTTTCGGCGCACCGGTCGCGATTCGCCAAGTTGTGTCGATGGTGGCCGGGTCGGCAACGCCCCGGAGCAGCAGGCCCGCTGCGGCGGTCAGCAAGGGCCCGAGTAGAGAGTTAACGATGTAGCCGGGCTGTTCCTTGTGCAGCTCGATCGGAACCATGCCGATGTCCTTGGCGAAAGCGACGACCCGCTCGTACACGCGCGGATCGGTTCTCGGCGAACCCATCACCTCGGCAATGTTGTTGACCCAGATCTGGTTGGCGAAGTGCAGCGCCAGAAAACGATCCGGACGACCAGTCGACTCCATCAGGTCGCTGGGAAGTAAACTCGACGAGTTCGTCACGACGACCGCGGCCGGTGGAGCGAACGCAGCGATCCGTGCGAAGACGTCCCGCTTGAGTTCCAGGTTCTCCGGCACCGCCTCGATCACCAAGTCTGCGCCCTGCACGGCCGATGCGAGCTCGCTGGTGAACCTGATGCGCTCGATGGTCTCCTGGACGGCAGCCTCTGTAGCTCCGGCGACTTCTGCTGGGTATGCCGAGGCGATACCGTCAAATCGCTGCCGGGCCAGCTTCAACGCAGCATCGCTGATGTCGTAGGTAGTGACCTCGAAGCCGCGATAAGCGATTTGAAAAGAAATCTGTGCACCAAGGACACCTGCGCCAAGAACCGTCACCTGATTGAACGAAGAAGACATGTTCTCTCCTCTCGAGCGGATGGAGGGCCCGGCCTGCTCGTGAAGACGGGTTGTCAGGGGCGTGCGAGGGTTCGCTGATCATCGGGGCCTTGGTTAGTCCGCGAGCACCGCCCAGCCGTGTGGAGCCACGGCTCGGTCTGCGACGTCAGGCTCGGCCTCCAGCACCTCTGCGCGGCCAGTGATCGCGAACGGTTTACCCGTGAGGTTGAGGGCAAGCGCCAAGGACTGCTCGCCGTGCCGGGCCTGGGCTCGGATGACGAGGTGGGCGTTGTCAACTTGTTCGGTCTCGATCATCGCATCGACCAGCCAGGGGTTGCGGCGGCGCAGCCCGATCACCCGCCGATATGCCTGCTCCACTTCGGGGTGCGTGTGCGTGAACAGCCAACGCTCCGTTGGCATCTCCGGCCGTACGGCGTCGTCGCCCCTGGGGCGGTTTTCTTTGACTGCCTTCAGACCGAACTCGTCGCCGTAGTAGACGCACGGTATCCCTGGCAGGAAGCCGAGCAGCGCCACCGCGTGCGACCAGTGCCGCGGGTCGCCAATCTGGCTGGCCACCCGGGTCACGTCGTGGTTGCTCAAGAACGTCAGCGGGAGGAAGTGCTCCACGAACTTGGCGTGGCGGCCCAGCGTCCACTGCAGCTCGTGCAGGTTGATGGTGTCGATGGAGGACCAGATGGCCCACCACAGCTCATACTCAGTGACCGAGTCCAGGCCAGAGGTCTTCACGTAGTCGACGTAGTCGCCGTGAATCATCTCACCGACAAACCAGGCGTCGGGGAACTCGTCGCGGACCGCCGGCAGCACCGCGGCCCAGAAGCTTGCCGGTACCGCGTATGCGGCGTCCAGCCGCCAACCGTCGATGCCGCGGCGCAGCCAGTGCAACATCACGTCGCGCACATACTCCTGCACCCGTGTGGAGCTGTGATTGAGGGTGATGAGGTTGTCGTGGCCCTCGAAATAGTCGGCAGTGATCTCACCGTCGGTGTCGTAGAGGTGGGACACCCAATCCTCGGCCCCTGATCCTGGACCTTCGGCCAGTGCTTGAGCGACCGGCGGGAAGTCCCGGCCCACATGGTTGAAGACGCCGTCGAGCAGCAGCCGCACGCCCCGGGCCCGACAGGCCGCGACCAGGGCGTCGAAGTCGGCGTCATCACCCAACCGCGGATCGATCTGGAAGTAGTCGACCGTATCGTAGCCGTGGCTGCTGGAGGTGAAGATCGGGCCGAGCAGCAGGCCGTTGCCGCCCCAGGAAATCAGGTGATCGAGCCACCCCACCAGCCTCGGCAGCCGGTTCACCTCTCCCCGTGACCGCGCCCAGCTCCTTCTCGGCTCCCAGAAAGCCGAGCGGATAGACCTGCCACCAGATCACGTGGTCAACCCACGACACCTCGCGACCTCCTCTCTGGGGGACGGCGCCGCGTCAGCCCTGACCACACTTTCTCAGGTGACCATCAGCGGAGCACAAATAGGGCTACATCACGACATGCCCCAGGCGATGCCGTCCGTGTTCCGCTCGACGTTCCATATGTTCCGGAATACCACTTTGGGAGTCGTTCGCCGAGGGCAGCCTCCTGGCCGCTCATCATTACGCGCCGCCGGTACCACACTTTCTGTATGGGTTACTAGCTGCTGGAGTACGCACTGGTTGAGGCGTCGTCGAATGGGAGGATGAGGGTGTGCGTGCGGTGCGGATCCATGCCAAGCAGGACATGCGGACCGAGCAGGTTCCCAGCCCCGAGCCAGATGACGACGAGGTGCGGCTGCGGGTGGGCTACGTCGGGATCTGCGGCTCGGATCTGCACTACTACGCTGACGGCGCTGCGGGCATCTTCGCTATCCGTGAACCGCTGATCCCCGGGCATGAAGTGGCGGGGGTGGTTGAGCTTGACCCGACGGGTGCGTTGGAGGCGGGCACGCCGGTGACGGTGCATCCGGCTACCTGGGGTACTGCGCAGCCCAATCTGACGGAGGAGCAGCGGCACCTGTGGCCTGGTGGTGGTTACTTGGGCAGTGCGTCGACATGGCCACATACGCCCGGCGCCCTTGCGGAGCAGCTGGTCGTTCGCCGCGATCAGGTGCGCCGACTGCCGACCTCACTGCCGGTCAAGCGAGCAGCATTGGCCGAGCCGCTGGCAGTCGGCCTGCATGGCCTGGCTGTCGGTGGCGGCATCCGGGGCAAGCGCGTGCTGATATCGGGATCCGGCCCGATCGGGCTGCTAACCGCTGCTGCCGCAGCAGCTGAGGGTGCGGCAGAGGTAGTTTGTGCCGACCTGCTTGTAGGACCGCTGCAGCGCGCGCGGTTCCTGGGCGAAGCGAGCCCGGTGCCGATCGGCACCGTGCAGATCGGCGTCGAGGAACTGCCTGACTCTCATTTCGACGTAACGCTGGAGTGCGCTGGGGTGCCGCAGGCACTCCACGGGCTGCTGCTGGCGACTCGCCGAGCCGGCGTCCTCGTCCAGGTCGGCAATCTGCCCGATGAGACTCGACCGGTCAACCTCGCGCCTCTAGTTTCGAAGGAGGTACAGCTGCGCGGCACCTTTCGCTTCAACGACGAGATCGACGCTGCCATCACGCTGCTCGATCAGAATCCGCAGATCGAGCACGTGGTCACTCACGTACTGCCGCTTGAGAACGTCAACGAGGCATTCGCGATCGCCGCAAACGCCGAGATCTCCGGCAAAGTCCTGGTTCAGGTCAGCACTCCCTGATCGACGGGCGACGCTCCGCGGAGAGAGCATGAGGAGGAGTGATCACATGACAACACACAAGGTGGTGAAGCACGACGAGTGGCTCAAGGCACGGCGGAGGCACCTGGCGAAGGAGAAGGAGTTCACCCGACTGCGCGATCAGTTGAGCCGGGAGCGCCGCGAGCTGCCCTGGGAGCTCGTCGAAAAGCACTACACCTTCGAGGGCGAGCACGGGATGCAGACACTCAGCGACCTGTTCGAGGGACGTGGCCAACTGGTCATCTATCACGCAATGTTCAACCCCGCCACCGCCAGGGCCCAGACGACCTGGACGGCGGACGCGCCCTGCTTTGTCTGTTCGTTCTGGATGGACAACTTCAACGGCATCACCATTCATCTGAACCACCGGGACATCACGATGGCCGCAATCTCGCTCGCTCCCTACGCGAAGCTTGCCGCCTACAAGAAACGGATGGGCTGGGGGTTTCCGTGGCTCTCATCGCTGGGAAGCGACTTCAACTTCGACTATCGCGTCTCGTTCACCGATGATGAGACCCAGGTGGTGGACTACAACTACCGAGTCCGGCCGTGGGGGTCGACCGAGGCACCCGGCATCAGCGTGTTCGTGAAGGATGACGGCCAGATCTACCACACGTACTCCACCTATGAGCGTGGACTCGACATGTTGAACGTCGCGTACCACTACATGGATCTCGTGCCGAAGGGCCGCGACGAGGGCGACGGAGGCCAGGCATCGTGGGTTCGCCGTCGCGACGAGTATCAAGACTGATGTACGGCGGCGGACTCCTTCAGGCGATCGGCCTGGTCAGACAAGCGAGGCCGGGCGGATTTTGTCCAGCGTGCCGAGTGCTGATGAAGGCCGGTGGCGCCAGACAGGAGCAGGCCAAGCCCATCGCGGCCGCCCTGGTCGTCCTCGCTGTAGCGGGCGTTGCGTGGGCGGCCATGGTCCACCATTCGCGCTCCACGGCGGGAATGGAGGTAATGGACATGGGCCTCGGCCCGATCGAGTCCTTCGCCGCGACGTGGGTCGTGATGATTGCTGCGATGATGTTGCCCTCCGCGATCCCGGTGGTCCTCGAGTTCGCGCGAACGGCCGAACGGCGAAAGGGATGGCAGGTCGCCACTGGAGTGCTTGCCGCCACGTACCTCGGCGTGTGGCTGATCTTCGGCGTGATGTGCTACGCGATCTACACCGCCGCGAGAATGCCCTGGCCCAACCAGGCGGTGGTGGTTGGACTGGCTCTGGCTCTTGCCGGCGTCTACTCTGTCAGCCCGATCAAACGAGCAAGCCAGGCGCGGTGCCACGAGCTGTGCGCGCTACATGGGCCGCTTCCCTTCAACCTGATGCAGAGTGCCGCTGTGGCTGGCGCGCGCTACGGCCTCAGCTGCCTCGGATGCAGCGCGGCCCTCATGGTGGCCATGGTGCTTCTCGGAATGTCCAGTCTCTGGTGGGCGGTGATCCTGGGCATCGTCGTCCTCGTCTACAAGTTTGCGCCTCCGCTACGAATCCGACATGAGCTCGCCCTTTCGGCGGCTCTGGTAGTTCTCGGCGTCGCTTACCTCATGATGGCTTGAGATCCGACTTCGCCGGCTGGTAGCCGAGCGCGCAATTGGGCAGCGCACGAGGGACACGAGCGACTCGAAGTCCCGGCACGGGCGAGCTCGCAAATCTAGGTAGCCGGAGGAATCAAACCCGGCGGGACGACGTTGAAAATGCTGTCCTGAGATGACGGCCTGGCGAAACACAGGCGCT
Source organism: uncultured Actinomycetota bacterium (assembly GCA_963740515.1). Lineage (GTDB taxonomy): Bacteria > Actinomycetota > Actinomycetes > Propionibacteriales > Propionibacteriaceae > Microlunatus. The sequence continues at coordinate 19,090 of CAVUEO010000032.1, read as the reverse complement.
GTGGTGATGCCGGAAAAGGCCCGGTTCAAAGTGGGAGGTGGCTCCTGATGTTGAGCGAGTTCCTCCTTTACCTGGTGGGAATCCTCGCCATTGTGGGGGGCGTTCTTCTCCTCGAGCGGATCGTTGTTGGTCCGCACTCCACAGCTGGCACCGGGTACGCCCGCGTGGACAGCGCATTCGACCTTGAGCGGTTGCGGCGGAAGCGGTACGCCGCCCGAGCGCTCAGCGTGTTGCACGGAGGTGGGCGCCGGACTCTTCCACTGGTGGAGGAGGTCAGCCGCGGGCCGCGGCAACTTCGGGACGCAGGCGAACAGTTCATCCCGGTCGCCAGCATTGTGGGGTCGGTTGATGGCGCATCTCAGCTCTTCGACCGGAACTTCCGGCCGGTCAGTGACCGAGCCCGCGCCCGCCTGGGCAGCGTACTCGTCGCGATGCGCCAGGGCGAGCCATTGCCGCCCATCGAGGTGTGGGCATGGTGCGGCGAGTATTTCGTTCTCGACGGCCATCATCGGGTCGCAGCAGCCCGGGCCCTGGGTAGCGACTACATCAGTGCTCATGTCGTTGAGGTAGTTGAGCTGTCTCACTACGGCGCTAAGGGGCTGGGGGTTGACGGTAGGACTGCGGTGGGACCTTGCCCGAGCCGGGCGGGCGCCTGACGTAATGCGTGTGGCAGAACTGATTGCGATTCTCAAACGCGTTGCCGAGCGCACGCACGAGCAGTCCGCGATCTGAGGCGCTACGTCGACCGGAGCAGCGCCATCTCAGCTTTCCTCAGTCGCGGCCGACGCGGCCCAGCCCGACCAGCGGCGTACGTCGACGGCGAGCACGGCACCGCGCGCGGCGAAGTGCGGGTAGCGGTCGGCGAGCAGCGATAGGGCGCGTACGCCCTCGGGGTCCTCCGGGTCGACCACGCGGGCCGTGCCGTCGGCCCGTACCCACCACAGTTCGTTCCATTCTTCCGCGTAATGGTCGACGAGCAGCGCGACGGAGGGGTTGGCCGCGACATTGGCGAGCCGCTTGAGCGCAGTGCTCCGCTTGGGTTTGGCGTCGACGGCGCTGTAAACGACGTCGCCGTCGACCGCGAATGTAACCGGCACGATGTGCGGCCGGCCGGCGGCGTCAGCAGTCGCGAGACGGGCCACGCGGGCGGCGGCGAACCGCCGTCGTGCCTGGTGCGGCGTCACTCCGGGCTGTACTCCGCGATCGCCGTCTCCCACTCCTCCAAGGCTTGTTCCAGGCGCCAGCGCGGCCCGGACGGGAACCACCGCGCGACCCGCGTGACGCCGGCCTCACGGAGCTTCTGGAACACCTTCGCATCCGCCGGCACGCTCATCACCTGCACCCGGACGGGCCGGTCGGCACGGGCGCGCAGCTCGGCGATGCGGTCGTACACCTCTGGGTGGTAATTGGGGAACCAGGCGTCTCCGAACCCAAGCACCCGATCGAGGACGGTCGGGCCGGCGCCGCCGACGAGGACTGGCGGATGTGGCCATTGCGCCGGCTTGGGCCAGGACCAGATCCGGTCGAAGTTGACATATTTGCCGTGGTAGCTGGCCTCATCCTGGGTCCAGATCTCCTTCATGGCCTCAACCCGCTCCCGCATGACGGCCATCCGGACGCGCGGGTCGGTGCCATGATGGCGCATCTCGGTCCGGTTCCAGCCCGCACCCACCCCGAACTCCAGACGGCCGCCCGAGAGGTGGTCGACGCTCGCGACCTCCTTCGCCGTGATGATCGGGTCACGTTCAATCACCAGGCAGATGCCGCTTGCGATGCGAATCTTGTTGGTCGCTTCGGCCGCGGCGGTGAGCGCTACGAAGAGGTCGTACGTGCGCCAGTACTTGGCTGGCAACGGCCGCCCAGGCGCGCGGTCGGTCTCCGCGGCCGGGATGTGAGTGTGCTCAGCGAAGTAGATGGCGCTATAGCCGCGCTCCTCGGCCATCCGCGCGACCTCGCCGGGCCGCATGCCGTCGTAGGTGGGAAAGTATCCAAGACCAAATTCCATACCCAAGATCTACCCGGCACGCCGGCGTTCCACCACGCGCGCCACGAACTTCCTTCGGGCGACGGCGTTGTACCTGTGCTTTGGATCCTGTCGCGGGCCCGGCTCAGAGGGTGCCGCCCAGCTCATCGTCGATGTGCACCCGGATGATCTCGTCGAAAGAGCTCTCGGCGGCGAAGCCCAAGCGCAGCGCGCGTGTCGCCTCCAGGGCCGGGGCCCAGGTCTCGACGATGCGCATGATCGACTCGTCCGGTTCGCGGCGTATTAGGCGGACAGCCTGCTCTCCTGCGACTCGGCGTAGCGCCTCGATCTGCTCTCCCACGGTGGCGCTGAGGCCGGGCATGGACAGCGTCCGTCGCGGGCCGACCTGCTGGCCATCGAGCGTGGCCGCCCGGATCAGAAACTCCACTGCTGAGCGGGGCGAGGCATGCCAGTGCCGGATCGTCTCCGGGACCGGCAAGACCGCCTCCTGCCCGACCAGCGGCTCACGCAGAATGCTTGAAAAGAAGCCGGAAGCGGCCTTGTTCGGTCTGCCCGGACGGATGCAAATGGTAGGCAGCCGGATCCCGATGCCGTCCACGAAACCGCGACGGGTGTAGTCGGCCAGCAAGAGCTCCCCGATCGCCTTCTGGGTGCCGTAGCTGGTGAGTGGCGTCTCCTGGAAGTGCTCGGGAATGGGATTAGGTAGCGGCGTGCCGTAGACGGCAATCGAGGAAGTGAAGACCAAACGTGGGTGGTAACCGTTGACGGTGTGGGCCGCCCGAACGGCTTCGAGCAGTGCCCGGGTGCCGTCGAGGTTGACGCGGTAACCCTTATCGAAGTCCGCCTCAGCTTCACCTGAGACCACCGCCGCGAGATGGAAGATCAGATCGGGCCGAGCCTCCACCAGACGCTCGGCCTCGCCTGCCGCAGCCAGGTCGGTGGCGACCAACTCGACCTGACCGACGGCGCTTGCCGGCTGTTGCGGAAGAACCACGTCGGCCAACGTCAATCGTTCGACAGCGCGGCCTCCGACGTTCCCGTCCGCGACCAGCCGGGCAGTCAGCTTACGACCGATCATGCCGGCCGCGCCCAGGATCAAGACGTGCACAGATGCTCCCTTTCACGCAGACGCGCCCAGCCTAGGGCGGTGTATATCGAATCCGACCGCATGAAACGGCCACGCCCAACCCCGGCCCGCTGGACAATACGTATCACTAGACTGCACGCGTGGGTCACCATCGCTTCGTTGTCCAGGTGAGTGCGCCACGGGAACAGGTCTTTGATCTGTGGACGGACTTGGACCGAGCGCACGAGTGGATCGAAGGGCTGACTCGGATCACCGACGTGACGGGACCGGTCACCACGGCGGGGACGCGCTACACCGCGTGGTTCGGCCGGATGCGCAGTCCGAGCGAGATCGTCCAGGTCGACCGGCCGAGGCTGGTGACGACGCGATTCGGGAGCTGGGTTCTCCGGGGCGTCCAGCAGGCCACGTTCGAGGACCAGGGCCACGGCACGCGTTTGACCCAGGAGTTTTGGACGAAAGGGATCCTCTCCGCGGTCATGGCAAGGATCTTCGCGTTCGGGTCGTACAAGGGCAGCTTCCGGGGCGAACTTGAGTCCTTCGCTCGGCTGGCGGAGCGCGAAGCACGTTCTAATCCCTAAGAGGTGCTGGGACAATACACGGATCTGCACCTCGTACGGCACAGGTCCTAGCCCTCACCCGTCGGGGAGTCTGCCTTCCGCAGCATGAAGTCCGCCATGACCTCCTGCGCGGCCTCGACCATGTGTCCGCCGTTGGCCGTCTTGCAGCCCGCGGATTCCGCAGCCTGGAGGAATGGGGTCAGGCCGTGTCCGGCGATCACATCGCCGACGAACATAGACGATGTCAGCAGCGCAGCATCGACGGGGAGCGGGTCATTCTCCTCCATGCCCATGGGAGTCGCGTTGCACACCAGATCGCAGCCGGTGGGATCCGGCGGCCCGGCACTCACCCGCCCTCGACCGAGCCCCGAGAGCAGGTCGATCAGTCTCGCAACCCGCAACTCGTCGGCATCGTGGATGACGAGTTCGCGGATTCCAGCTTCAAGCAGGGCGATCGCGATCGCGCTGCCTGCGCCGCCAGCGCCGACGAGCAGCACCCGCGCTCCCTCGGGCTCAGCTCCATGGTCCTTCTGCGCCTTCACGAAGGCGAGTCCGTCGAGCATGTCGCCGTGCCAAGTTCGGTCAAGATTGCGGCGGATGACGCTAACGACTCCGAGCATCTTGGCGCGCTCAGAACTGGTGGTGCAGTGGGCGAAGGCGGTGAATTTGTGCGGCATGGTGACGAGGATTCCGTCGACGTTCCGCGAGGCCGTGAGACCCGCCATGGCGGCGTCGAGGTCATCGGCCGCCACCTGCATCGGCACGCAGATGCCGTTGTAGTCGCGCTCTTCGAAGGTGTGGGTGAGGCGCATGGGCGACTCAACGTACTTGATGGGGTCGCCGATGATCGGGAACAGCCGGGTTGCGCCGCTGAGGTGACCGAGCATGTCGATTTCTTCCCGTTCCTGTCGCTGCTTCCAGCCTCGGGTCAGATTCTGTCAGGTCGAGGCTTCCAGCGACTCGGCCGAGCGGGGGAGACGGCGCCTAGACCGTGGTGGGGACACCATGCTGACGGCGAGTGCCTGCAGTGGCTCTCGCCTCTCACGCCGGGGTGGCTGGTTTGCGGCTGGCCGGCCTATTGCCGCTATGGCAGCGTGAGGGTGGCGACGACTTCATCTCCGGTATCGGTGATCTCGATGTCGCCGCCCAGGGTCTTAGCGCGATCCGTCAGGTCGAGGAGGTCGCTTGGGTGTCCATTGACGGTCACCCGCGTCGTGAGGTGGCTCCCGTCGTCGTTGATCACCACCGACGTCGGCCCGGCGGCGCTCATCCGAGCAACGACCATGTAGACGCTCGACTCTGTCGCGTCCGGGTAGCGACGCCCGGGTGCGGCTTGCGCGATTAGCGGACGCTCCTCACCCAGCGCGTCGAGGGCCGCCCGTAACCCGGCCTCCTTGAGCAGCACGGGATAGACGCCTTGCGCGACGCGCCTGAGGTCTGCGATGGCCTGGCGCAGCCGCCGTTCGGCGGCCTCCAGCTCCGGTGCGCTGCCACCCGGCCCGGTACGGATCAGCCGGAGCGAGAGGAGCAGGGCCACCAGTCGCTGCTGCGCGCCGTCATGCAGGTCGCGTTCGATCCGGCGCCGTTCGGCATCGCCCGCAGCAATGATGCGGCTTCCTGAGGAGCGAATCTCGTCGAGCTGGGCCAGGTCTTCGGCAGTCAGGCGCTCGTTCTCCAGGCCGAGCTGGACCGAGGCGACGAGATCGTCGACCAGCGGCTGAGAGTCAAGGATGCCTGGCCGGTGCACGAGGATTGCGAGTTCTGAGGGACCGCGCCTCAACGATGTCATCGCGCGGTCGCCGGGTGGCGGCAGCCGGACCTCCCGGCCTTCGGCGTCGACATAGCGACGTCCGTCCTCGATCGGGTAGGCGATCACCAGGTTGGGGTCGGCGAGGCGCTCGGCCAGGGCATCGCGCAGCCGGCCCGGCGCCGGTCCCCCGAGATCGACGACGAGTCTGGTGAGGTTACGCCGCGCCCGGCGCACCCGCCACAGGTCGCCGGTCATCGCAGCGGCGAGCAGGATGAGGCATGCTCCCTGAGCCTGCCAGACGGCGAGATCCCGGCCATTGCCGCCCAGCGCTCCCGCGGTCAGGCTGGTCAGATAGTACGCAGCGCTCGCCGCGAGGAAGCCGATCGCGCCAGCCGCGACAAGGCTGATGGAGCTTCGCGAGCCGGGTTTGGCGGAGAGCACCCGCCACGCTCCGGCTCCGAGCGCGAGAATCGACCACGCCGCGCCGAGCCGGACACCGATCAGGTTGAGCTGGTCGAACAGGCCCGGGTCGGCGTGAATCAGCAGCAGGTTGTCGGGGCAGCCCACACAGCCCATCGGCTCCGGATCGAACACGCTCGTGCCGCCCAGCCCGAGGACACCGGCCGTTACGACATAACCGCTCACCACGATTACCCGGTATGGCCACCCCTCGATCCGTCCTGTCGGATGGCTCAGCAGGAGGTGGGCCACGAGTGCCGGCCCGACTGGGAACAACACCAGGCCTATCGTGAACGCGAGCGGGATCTCGACCGAGGGGGTGGCCAGCTCACGAACGAACCACCAGCTGCCGACGGCATAGAGCAGCAACGCACATCGGCGTCGCTCCCGCAGCACGACGACCGCCGCGACCATCGCGCGACCAGCCGGCGATCAGCAGGAAGATCGTTCCCCAGGACGTTCGGGTGGCGAAAGAGACTCCCGACGACGAAGCGGCGACCGACCGGGCCCACAGTCCAAGGGCGACGCCGACGACGAGGAGTGCCACGCGCAGCGGCATGGTGACATTCTGGTCTGCAGGCGCGGAGATGTCCTACGGGCTGGCCCTGAGAATTTGGACCGGCAGCCGGGCCGGATGCGGGTGCAGGGTCAGCCCTGATGTCTGGACCTGGCAGCCTGCCTAGCGTCGTTGGCATCGAGATGGAGGTGCCAAGATGCACGATGTCAGGAATGCTTGGAAGCCGGTGGTTGCGCTGACCGCGGCCGCCGTTCTTGCCACGAGTGGCTGCCAGGCCCGGGATCGGGCCGGCGGTCAGGCGGACGTTGCGGTCAAGGAGCTGACGTTCGCGATCACCTCGGACGCCCCAACCCAGATCAAGGCCTGGGCGAACGAGGTGGATCAGCTGTCGAAGGGCACGCTCAAGATCACATTCGTGAAGGACGCGCGGCTCGGGCAGCCGAAGTACGAGGCGGGCACCATCGCCGACGTCAGTGCCGGCAAGGTCGACATGGCCTGGGTGGGAGCGCGAGCATTCGACCAGGCCGGCGTCACCAGCTTTCAAGCCCTTCTGGCGCCCCTGGTAATCGACAACCTGGAACTGCAGGGCAAGGTCTTCGACGCCGGCGTCCCGCAGGAGATGCTTTCGGGGCTGAGCAAGCTGGACCTGGTCGGCATCGGCGTCCTCCCCGGCCCGATGCGCAAGGTCCTGGGCATTCGCAAGCCGTTCACGAAGCCCGGCGACTTCGACGCGGCGGTGGTCGGCATCCAGGACTCGGGGGTGGCCGACCAGACGTTCCAGGCTCTCGGTGCGACGGCGAAGCCGGTGCCTGCCTCCAGCAAGCTGGACGGCCTGGATGCCTACGAGCAGCAGCTTGCCTCGATCCATGGCAACCAATACGCCGCCGACGCCATGTACGTCACCGGCAATCTCAACCTGTGGCCACGGCCCCTGGTGATCATCGCCAACCGTTCGGCCTACGACGGGCTGTCGGCAGACCAGCACGAGATCATGACGGCCGCCGCCAAGGACGCCGTCCCACTTGCCATGGAGGCCGAACGAGCCGCCGACGCGAGCGCGGCGACGGCGCTGTGCAAGGCAGGTCTGACCTTCGCCCAGTCCTCCGACGGAGATCTCGAGGCATTCGAGAAGGCACTCGCACCGGTCTACACCACGATCCGGAAGGATCCCGCCAACGCGGCGTGGCTGGATCGGATCGCAGGAATCAAGCAATCCCTGCACCGGGCCCCCGACAGCGCCCAGTGCTCCGATGTTGCCGCTGACGAGCCCCAGGCCTCACGCTACGACGGGACCTACCAGATGAGCGTCGTCTGGCCCAAGGTCAAGGGCGGGGACGCGCGCTGCGTGGGCGGCGCCGAGGCTGGTCCGGAAGGGTCGATTTACGACATGGTGTTCGAGAAGGGCGTCGTCCGGATGTGGTTCCGGGTCGGCGGCCCGGACGCCGAACGCGAGCTGGGGCTGGAAGTTCCGTACCAGTTCTTCAAGGACCAGCTGGTCGTTACTGGTAACGACGGCAGCAAAATGGTTGTTGATCTCAGCTACAAGGACGGCAAGCTGACATTCACCAATCCGCGTGGCTGGGAGTGTGGTGATCACGCGATCTTCACCACCAAGCCGTGGATCCGTCAGTAGCACCTAGCACCGTGCTCCGCGCATCGAGGGCAGGCCGCGATGCGCGGAGCACGTCTCTGCCGTGAGGATGGTTGTCGTGCCCCGCACCCTGCTGATCGTCGATGATCATGCCGGCTTCCGCTCCTCGGCCCGGGCCCTGCTTGAGGCGAACGGACAGCTGGTCGTGGTTGGCGAGGCCGGCACCGGAACAGAGGCCATCACCGCCGTGCATCGGTTGCGGCCCGACATTGTCCTGCTGGACATCGCGCTGCCAGACATCGACGGCTTCGCGGTCTGCGAGTCGATCATGGCTGGTGAGACCGTCCAACCGATCGTGGTGCTCACCTCCAGCCGCAGTCCGGCCTCGTACGGCTCGAGACTCGGTGCCAGTCAGGCTCGCGGCTTCATCCCCAAGGACGACCTGACCGCGGCCAGCCTGCAGGCCCTGACCGGTTGACCGCGATGTCCGACGTGGTGCTTGGCATTGCGGACCCGGCGGTCGGTGTCGTGCTCGCCGGCTGCGGGTCGGTGCTGTGGGTGCGTCGACCGCGCAGCCTGATCGGGCCGCTGATGCTCGTGGCCGCCGGCAGCTGGTTCCTCGGCAGCATCTGGATTGTCGCGGTGTTCCTCCATCGCGGGCCGCTGGTGCACCTCCACATCTCATATCCCACCGGCAGGATGCGCAGGCCACTGGCGATCGTGACTGTGATCTGCGCGTACGCAGTCTCGATCGTCGAGGCGATCGGCGCCAACCCCTGGGTCACCCTCGCAATGGCGGGCCTGGTCGCCGTGGCCGCAGCCGACATCTACGCCCGTACATCCGGACCCGCCCGAAAAGCCGGTGGGCCGGCGCTCGGGGCAGCGCTAACGTTCGCATCGGTGCTTGCCCTGAGCAGCGCGAACCAGCTATTGGTGTGGGAGAACGACCAGCTGGTGCTGCTGCTTTACGACCTGGCGATCTGTGCCGTTGCACTGGTGCTGGCGGCCGACTTGCTGTGGGGTCGCTGGACCGAGGCGACGGTGGCCGATTTCGTCACCCAGGTCGGCGCCCGCCCGGACCTGGGCACGCTGGCGAGCGCCCTGCAGCACGCACTCGGAGATCCCAGCGTTGCACTCGGGTACTGGCTGCCCGATCTGCATCGTTACGTCGACGATGCTGGCCAACCGCTCGAGCTGCCGGCCGACGATTCGAGTCGTGTCGTGATCCGCGTCGAGGAGCACGGCGAGCCGGTTGCCGTACTGATCAAGGACGGGGCCATCCAGCAGGACGAGCGCCTGCTCGCCGACGTCGCGGCAGCCCTCCGACTGGCGCTCGGCAACGCGCGCCTTCGCGCCCAAGTGCGAGCCAACATCACCGAACTCGGCATTGCGCGACGACGCCTGGTCGAGGCGGCCGATAGTCAGCGCCGACTGCTGGAATCCGAGCTGGACGGCGGACCCCAGCGCCGGCTGTCCGAGATGTCCCGGCTTCTCGAGAACGTCGACAGCAAGGCCGAGGGCGGTCTGCAGGAGAGGCTGACGCCGATGCTGTCCGAACTGGCGACCGCACAGGCGGAGCTGCGCAATCTTGCGCACGGAATCCGGCCTCCTGCACTTGAGTCGGGTGGGCTGGCCGCCGCCCTTCCGCTACTCGTCCGGAAGGCCCAGCCGGACCCGGTGGACTTGACCGTGCCCGGCGGGCGCCTGCCGCCAGCCGTCGAGGGCGCCGTCTACTTCGTCTGCGCCGAAGCCCTGACCAACATCGCCAAGCACGCCAGCGCGACCAGGGCGTCGGTGGCGATAGCTATCGACCGTGGAGCGGTGGTCGCGCGGATCGTCGATGATGGCCGCGGTGGCGCTGACCGAAACGGGTCTGGACTGCGAGGCCTCGCCGATCGCGTCGAGGCGCTCGGCGGCCAGCTGTCAGTCACCGAGCGGGGCCAGGGAGGAACCGTGCTGATGGCTCGGATCCCGCTCGAGGAGGCATCGTGAAGTTAGTCATCGCCGACGACTCCCTGCTGCTCCGGGAGGGCCTGGCTCGGCTGCTCAGCGAAGCCGGGTGCGAGATCACTGGCACCGCCGCCGACGCCACCGGCCTGGTGCGCGAGGTCTACCTAACCAGGCCGGACGCGTCATCGTCGACATCAAGATGCCGCCCAGCTTCACCGACGAGGGAATCCGCGCCGCACACCGGCTCAGGCGGACCCATCCGGCGATCGGCGTCCTCGTCCTTTCCCAGTACCTCGAAGCCGAATGGGCGATGCGCCTGATCCGCGACGCCCCCGAACACTTGGGCTACCTGCTCAAGGACCGCGTGGACGACGTCGAGGTCGTCATTGACGCCCTGACCCGAGTCACTGCCGGCGAGTGCGTCCTCGACCCGACCATCGTCGGTCGACTCCTGCGCCGCTCCCGCGAACGCAGTGTGCTCGACGCCCTGACGCCTCGGGAACTAGAGGTGCTGGCCCTGATGGCGGAGGGACGCTCCAACATCGCCATCGCTGGCCGGCTGAACGTTAGCCCCAAGACTCTCGAGGCCCACATTCGCCGGATCTTACAGCGTCTTGGGCTGGAAGAATCCCCCGACGATCATCGTCGCGTGCTCGCCGTCTTGGAATATCTGCATGCGCCGCGCTGACCCTGCGGCTTCGCTTGCGGGGGATGAATGAAGGCCGGACTCAAACCGTCGTAAGTCTTCGCTGGTGGGACAGCACGGTCTGGAAGCCGGCGGATGGGCGGGAACGGTGTCCATCCCATGAACATCAGTCAGCGCAAGTGGCCGGTCCCTCGTCAGCCTCGAGAGGCTCACCTAAATCGAACGTTTCTGGCTCAACGGGGCGTACGCACCCGGTTCCACCACAGCGAGAGCCCGACGGCGACCGCGACGAGCAATCCTCCGGCGCCGGCGAACCACGACGCGATGTCGACGTGCTTCTTCACCACCGTCACTTGGCTGGGCAGATCACCCAGCGCCTCCTGTAGCTGGTCGGCGCTCTCGGCCTTGTAGTACTGGCCGCCGGTGATCTCGGCGACGGCCTGCAAGGTGGCCTCGTCGATGACCCGGGGACTGCGGCCCCCGCCCCCACCGAAACCGCCGCCCCGACTGCCACCGGCCCATCCGCTGGCCTGCCGGCCAGTGCAGGCCATCCGCGAGGGGGTGGTCGTGCCGAACCCGATCGTGAACACCCTTAAGCCCCGGACGGCCGCCGATTCGGCGGCTGTCGCCGGTTCGACGCCCTGTGTGTTCGCGCCATCGGTCAGCAAGACGATCACGTCCGCCGCGTATCCCGACCGCTGAGCTGATTCCGCATCGACCCCGGTGGGGGCCACGGTCGGGTTGATCGCAGCGAGGCTGTCGATCGAGGTGAGGATCGCCGAACCGATCGCCGTACCGCGGGCCGTGGTGAAGTTGTCGATCGCCTCGATCAACGCATCCTTGTCGGTGGTCGGCGGCACCTGCAGACCCGCGACGCCCGCGAAGGCCACGAGACCGATCTTGGTCTCGCCGTCCTGGGACTCGATGAAGGAGACGGCCGCCTCCTGGGCAACGGTGAGCCGGTTGGGTTCGACGTCGGTGGAGCACATGGATCCGGAGACGTCCATCGCCAGCATGATCGTCGTGGAGTTGGACGGCACCGGCACGGTCGCCTGCGGCCGCGCCGCCCCGACACCGAGCGTGGCGAAGCCGAGGAGGAGCAACAGGGTCGGGATGAGCCGGGTCCACCTCGTACGGGGTGGCAGCGCGGCCCGTACCAGGGCGATCGAGGTCACCCGCACCGCCGCGCGCCGTCGGCGTCGCCGCAGCAACCAGACGACTCCCGCGACGATCGGGATGATCAGCAGCGACAACAGCGCCCACGGCCAGCTGAACGACATCACGCTGGCGCCTTTCGGGGGTTCAAGGGGGTCGCCCCCCTTGCGCGATTCACACGAGCCTCCCCGTCCTAAGACCGGTCAGCAGCGCGCCGACGGCCAGCAACACCAGCGCGACGGCGATGAACCCGCCGGCCAGTGGCACGTCCTGCTTGGCCACCGTCAGCCGGAGGTCGATGGTCGACGCGACATCGTCGAGCTGCTCCGCGTCGGAGGCCGAGTGGTAGTGGCCGCCGGTGGCCTGGGCGATGGCCGTCAACTGCTCCGCATCCAGAGCCGTATGCAGCTGATAGCCGTCGATCTCGACGGTCGCTCCCTCTGCGGTGCCAATGCCGACGGCTTCGATGTGTATACCGGCGTTCTGGGCAATCGTCGCTGCCGCCGTCACCGCGTCGCTGCCGCCGGAGCCGCCCTGGTCCTCGCCGTCGGAGATCAGCACGATGGTGGCCGAGCCCCAGTTCCCGATGTCGGGCAGATCGCCGTCCTCGCCGATCCTGACCGGCGTGCCGGTGATTGCGCTCAGCGAACCGAGAATCGCCGAGGCCAGCGAGGTCCCACCGGCAGTCCGCAGTCTCTGCACCGCCGCCTTCGCCGCGGCGCGATCCGCAGTTGGCTGTGACGTGGTCAGCGCACCCTGGTCGAACCCGACCACGCCGATATCGACGCTGTCGGGCTGGGCGTCGATGAACGACAGTGCCGTCTGCTGCGCGGCCGCTAGCCGGCTCGGGGTGACGTCGTCGGCACTCATGCTGTTGGACACGTCCATCGCCAAGATGACCGTGCCGGCACTTCGGCCGACCGGCAGCGACGCGGCCGGCCCGGCCACGGCGACCGCCAGCACCACGACACCGCCGATGAAGAACCACGGCCCGAACAGGCGATTGCGCCGGCCGGCTAGCGAGATCCCCGCCGCAGCGAGGGCGGCGGACCTGCGTCGTCCTAACAGCACCACGCCGACACCCAGCGCCGCGGCAACCAGTAGGCCGAGGACGAGCAGCAGCGGGTAGGACAGGCTCATCCGCGTCTCCGACGGGTCTCGGCGATGACTTCCAGCAGCGTCTCGACGAGATCGCTTCCGGTGTCAACCCGGTGCAGCGGCACCCCGGCACGGCGCATGCCGGACCGAAGTTGCGCGTCCCGTTCGTCGACCCCATCGCGGAACCGGGCGCGGAACCACGGGTCGGCGGAGTCGACGAGAATCTGCTCGCCCGTCTCGGCGTCCTCGACCACGATCAGGCCGGCCTCGGGTAGGGCGTCGTCCGCGCCGTCGACGATCCGCAGCGCGACGACCTCGTTCCGATGCGCGAGCCGGAACAGCGGGCGTTGCCACTCCCCCGTGCCGATGAAGTCGGAGATCACCACGACCAGACAGCGGCGGGCCAGTGACGCGACCGTGTCGAGCATGGCGGCCAGGTCGGTGGTGGCCGCCGTCCGGGAGTCCGGACCGCGGTCGAGTTCCCGTCCGATCCGAAGTGCATGACCGCGCCCGGTGCCGGGCGGGACGATACGTGTCGTGCCAGTGTCGTAAAGAATGGCACCGACCCGGTTGCCGTTTCGGCCGAGCAGTCTGGCCAGGATGAGCGCGAGTTCGGCAAGCACGTCTTGTTTTACGCGGCCCGGGCCACCGACCACCATGGATGCCGATCGGTCGAGGACGAGCCACGTGGTCAACTCACGATCCTCGTTGAACTCACGTACCTGCGGTTCATCGAGCCGGGCGGTGACATTCCAGTCGATGTGCCGGGCGTCGTCGCCTTCGACGTACGGCCGCAGCCCGGCGAGGTCAAAACCAGTACCCCGTCGCGGGGTGCGATACCCGCCCTGGACGCGCCCGTCGAGCCGGCGTACGACTCGCCATTCCAGCCGGTGCAGCAGGCGGTCGGTCCCCGTGATCTTGGGCGGGGGGTCAGGGGGGTCGTCCCCCCTGCGGTACGTCGCGATCATGGCTGCAGCACCACGTCCGGCATCGGAACGGCGCGCAGGACGCGGGTGAGGATGGTGTCGGCGTCGAGGTCGTCGGCCAGCGCCTCGTACGACAGGACAATGCGGTGGCGCAGTACGTCGAGGGCGACTTCGTCGACGTCGTTGGGGAGCACGTACTCCCGGCCGCGCAGGAACGCGAGCGCCCGGCCGCCCAAGACGAGCGCGATCGTGGCCCGCGGGCTGGCCCCGTAGGTCACGTACCTCTCCAGCTCGCCTTGGCCGACCCCTCCCGGCGATCGGGTGGCGGCGACGAGCCGGACGGCGTAGTCGACGACGGCGGGGTCGACGTAAACCTGCGCGACGTTGTCCCGCATCCGGATCAGGTCTTCTGGGGTCAGCATCACCTGCGGCGGACCCGGCGGCTGCAGAGCCCGCCCGACGATCGCGTGCTCCTCCGGCGAGGTCGGATAATTCACGAGCACCTTCATCATGAATCGGTCGACCTGCGCCTCGGGCAGCGGATAGGTGCCGTCGGACTCGATCGGGTTCTGGGTCGCCATCACCAGGAACGGCTCTGGTACGGGGAAGGTCTCCCGTCCGATGGTCACCTGCCGCTCCTGCATCACTTCGAGCAACGCGCTCTGCACCTTGGCGGGGGCACGGTTGATCTCGTCGGCCAGCAGCAGATTGGTGAACACCGGCCCCAGCGAGACCTCGAACTCGCCGGTCCGCTGGTGGTAGACCCTCGTTCCGACGAGGTCGGCCGGCACAAGATCGGGGGTGAACTGGATTCGCTGGAACTGCCCGCCGATCGCGCCGGCCAGCGACTTGACCGCGAGCGTCTTGGCCAGCCCCGGCACGCCCTCGACGAGCAGGTGACCGCCGGCGAGCATGGCGATCGCCATCCGCTCGAGCAGCACATCCTGACCGACGATCGTGCGCTTGACCTCGAACAGCACCGGTTCGAGCGGGTTCGGCATCATGGCATCACGTTCCCTCGATCGTTCCACGTATCTGGACTAGGGCGTGTCCCCAGAGCAGTTCAAAGGGCCACGCCCTGCGGGGGTTCAAGGGGGTCGCCCCCCTTTGCTGACAACAGGTCCGGTTCACAGCCGTGGGCCCCTGCCCTGCCCCGGCCCCAAGTCCCCGCCGAGCGCGGTACCGATCGGAACGGCGAATCCGATCCCGGCGAACGCCTCGTCATCTCCGGGGGCGGCGATCGACACGACGACGCCGACGACGATCCCCTGGGCATTCAAAAGCGGACAGCCGGAGCTGCCCGGGTTCACGGCGGCGTCGAACTGGATCAGCCCGGACAGCGCGCCCACTTTGGTCTCGGTCGTGCGGTTCAGACCGGAAACGACGCCGGTCGTCGTGCTGTCCCGCAGGCCCAGCGGGTTACCGATGGCCACCACATCCGAGCCGACGGCGACACCTCCGCCAAGGGTTGCCGGGACCACGACCTCGGGGAGCTTCTTCGGAGTCAGCGTGGCGATGTCGATCTTCGGGTATGCGGCGGCGATCGTTCCGGATGTCTTGGTCCCGTCGGCGAACACGATCGTGATGTCGCCACCGCCGGAGATGACGTGATTTGCGGTGAGCACCGTGCCGGTGTCGGTGACGATCACACCGGACCCGAGCGAGCCTTTCGAGGTGGTGATCAGCACCACCGACGGAACCACCTGTCGGTACAGGTCGGTGACCGGCAGCGGGGTCGCCGTGGCCGCCGGGGTCGGGGTCGCTGTCGCCGATGCCTGGTTGGCCGAGGTGGCGGAGCCGGACCCGAGCTTGAACGCCAGCGCGGCGATGATCACCATGGCAACGACGAGAACGCCCGCGGCGGAGAGGGCCCAGCGCCACGCGTGGCCCGGTCGGACTCGACCGTGTCCAGTTATGGTCGGCGGTTGCGCTGATCCGGAACCCTCGGGCTGCGATTGAGCTGGGGATGATGCGCTACCTGCGGCCACGTCGGCGCCAGGCGCGCGGAAACCGCGCAGTCGTTCAACCCCGGCGGGGTCCATGGTGAAAGCGTATGTGCCGATCCTATGAGTCCGCTGTGCATCGTCCGCGCACTCCGCAGCCGTTGACGCTACAGCGCTGAGGGGTGCCGTTCAGGGTCCGTCTGACGAAAGAGGCGGCGACCCATACATTCAGTCCAGGCGCCGGAGTTCCCGTTCGATCGTCGGGATGAACCCGCCGAGGCCCTGCGCGGGCAGATTCGTGGCGAGGGCCTCGAGCTGCTGGCGGGCTCGTCGACGTGCTGGGAGCGCATGGCGTACGACGAACCCTGGTGATCGAACGAGCGCGCTGACAGGGGCCTTTGCTTGCCTGCTGGCGATGCGGGCGTACGTGACGGCAAGGTAGACCTCGGCAGTGCGGGCCGCGAGCCCTGTCCCTTTCGCTGCGTCAACGAGTCGCGCGATCCCTTGCGAGAGCTGGCCAGTGAGGAGCTGCACCACGGCCTCGGGTGGCTCGAGCATCGCCTCCCATAATGAGGCTCCGCTTGTTCCCGCGAATTGTCGGCAGGCGTTGACGGTCACGACGGCCGGCTCCACACGACCGAATCCCGCGAAAATGTTCGCCAGAATGAACCGACTGAACTCGCGGTAAATAGGCTCGTTGGCGACCGCGATGGCTCGTTGGGCGTTGGCGATTGCAGCCGCTTCCGAACCACGTAGGTACGAGGCCATGGACGCCACCCCGTAACCGAGCGACCGCGCACGGGTACTGGAGGTGGCTTCTCCGAGGTCGATCAGAGCCTTAGCTACCGCGTCGGCCTCGTCGAAACGACCCGCCAGCGCGTGCGCGTAGGCCACGGCGCCATCGCGCTTGAGCGTGACGTAGCGCGCGTCCTCCAGTCGGATCGCGACGGGCACAGCACCGGCGGCCAGCATGGCCTGTGCGCTGTGGCCCATGAAGTTGTGCGCCCACGCCTGCCACGTGGCGGCGTAGGCAATGACCTCAGGGATGTCGTGGTTATTGCCCAGTCCACGGGCAGTCGCGAAGTCGGCGAGCGCCTCGTCGAATCGCATGACGTTCGTCAACCCCCAGCCCCGCCAGGCGTGGGCCATTCCCGTTAGCCTGGGTTCGCCCGCGGCCGCGATTTCGGGGAGGTGGGCCTCGAGCTTCTCGACGATCCCCGGGAAGTCACCGAGGTAATAAAAGACGAGCATCCATTCATTCAGCACTGTGCCGAGAAGGATGCTCCGTTCTTGCCCGAGGTCGTACGACAGCGTGAGTCGGTACGCGTCTTCGTAGTGCCGGTTGGCCTCGTCGATCGCGTAGCGGTCCACGGCTCGCTGACCGGCACGCACGAGGTACGGAACGGCATGCTGCACATCGGCGGCCTCTCGGTAGTGGTACGCCAGGACTTCCGTGAGCTCGTCGAGTCGGTCGGAGAACAGGTGCTCGAGGGCGGCGGCGACCCGGCCGTGAAGACGTCGGCGCTCCGATCGCACCAGCCTGGCGTAGGCGACCTCTTGGGTGAGCGCGTGCTTGAACAGGTACTCGAGGTCAGGCTCGGGGGCCTTCTCCCGCACCAAATCGGCTCCGACGAGCCCCCCGAGAGCACGATCGAGCTCGGCGTCGCCGGTCACCTCGCGCACCACTCGATAGAGGAACTCACGCCCCACCACCGCGGCGTCCATCAGGACGCGTCGGCGGTGTTCGTCGAGACGATCCAGCCGGGCCGCGATGACGCCGTGAATCGTCAGTGGGATCCCGCCGTCCTCGGCCGCGCTGCGAATCGCCACTAACCGCTCGTTGTCGACGATGACGGAGCCGGCCTCCTGGAGGTGGTGCGCAAGCTCCTCCACGAAGAACGGATTACCGCCCGCGCGTGCGGCGACGACGTTGACGAGGGCGTCCGACGGCGTCCCGTCGAGCAGGTCCCGGAGCATCGTGCCCACCTGGTCCTCGGTGAGATCACCGACGACCATTCGCTCCTCGCCGATGCCGAGCAAGACTCCAGGGCGATGATTCACGACGATGAGCACCGGCGCCGCGACCAGCGGCGGGAGGCGCCGGAGGAGTCCGAGGGTAGATGGGTCTGCCCATTGCAGATCCTGAACACACAGCACCGTCGGCTGTTTGGCGGCGATTGCATCGACGAGCGCGACGACCGCGGCAAGCAGACGTTCTTGGTACACCTCGCGGTCGACAAAGGACTCCTCAGCCCATGTGGTTCCGAGGAGCCTCGTCAGTGGCGAGACGATGGCGACAACGGACTCTGGCCCCACCAAATTGGCCACCGCTGCCGTCAGGCGATCGGCCACGGTGACCGTTGAGTCGGTGAGGTCGACGCCCACCGCGTTCGCGAGGAGGTCGGTGACGGGGGCGAATGGCGTGGTGTCGCCAAATGCGTACGCCCGTCCTTCGAGCCATCGGACCCTGCCTGCGCACGCCCTGCGGAGCTCGTCGACGAGCCGGGTCTTGCCCGCGCCTGCGTCCCCTTCGACGGCCACTATGCCGCCTTTACCCGCCTCGAGCCGTTCGACGAGGGTCAGCAGTTGGGTCAGCTCATGCTGACGACCGACGAACTGGGTCTGGCGCGATACCGGCTGACCCATCGGCATCCGCACGCGGACCACGCGCCGGACAGACACCGGTACTGCCTTTCCCTTCAGCTCGACCCGGCCTTGCTCCTCGACGTCGACCAGATTGGCGACGAGCTGGTAGGTGTTCGGGCCGACGAGAATCTCGCCAGTGCTGGACAGATCCTCGAGTCTGGCGGCGACGTTCACGGTGTCACCAAGGAGTCCCGCCACAGCACCGAGGAACGCGGTCGGCGACGTCACGACTATCCCGGTCTCGATGCCGCTGTGCATTTGAACGGGCCGGCCGATGCGGCGCTCGATCCCAGGACTCATGGCGTCGACGGCCTCGTGAAGCTCGATCACCGCCCGCACGGCTCGGATCGCGTCATCCTCGTGTGCCACCGGGTCTCCGAACACCGCCATCACGCCGTCGCCGAGGAGGCTGGAGATGCGCCCCCCATAGCGATCGATGATGTGCGCGGCCTTGTCGAAGATCGCGTCCATCACGTCCCGGACATCCTCGGCCTCGAGCTGTTCGGTCATCGCGGTGAAGCCGGACAGGTCGCTGAACGTCACGGTCACCCGTCGCCGCTCCGCGGTCGACGGTGGGGCGTCAGTCACCAGACCACCTCCAGGGAGCCGGCGGCTCGCGAACCACCACCTCGCATCTGCACCGGGCGGACGACTGTGCGACCGCCTCCCCACCCACTCGCACCGTATCCCACCGCGAAGCAGAGCAGACCCTGCCCACTGCTCAACGGCCGGCTCGGCCGTAGGCCTAGGTCACCGATCGACTTCGCCACCGTCTTGGCTA
>CAVUEO010000031.1:0-13518 GCA_963740515.1 uncultured Actinomycetota bacterium | reverse complement strand
GCGCCTCGAACGAACCATGAAGAAGCCGTCAGCCCTTGGTGGCGGCGTCGTCGGCGGCCTGCTCGCCTCCCGCGGCCTTGGCGTCTTGTTCGATCTGGTCGGTATCGGCCTGCAGGTCGCGGGTCTCAACCTTCTCCGCATGGCCCATTGCCTGCTTGACGTCGTCTTCCATCTCGGTGACCCCGACAACGACAAGCCCCGCCTGGCCCTCATCGAGATACTCACCCAGCTCTTTGAGATCCTTGCGGCTCATCCCAGCCGCGGCATGTCCGCTCACCGCACCGAGCGCGGCACCACCGGCGGTCGTAGCCGCGAGCAGGCCACCCCCGATCGCCGCGCCCGGAAACAGCGCAACGACCAGCCCAGTAGCCAGGCCAACACCTCCGCCCATCACGCCACCGGCCCGGGTCGGCGTCTCATGCTTCTTAGTGATGCGCACCTTTCCGTTGTCTCGCTTTTCGATCACCGCAGCGTCGTAGGCATCGAGCATGCCGGCCTCGGTGTGCAGATCCTTGACCAACTGATAATCCGACTCAGCGTCCTCAACGCTTGGATACACCCCCACATACGCGATGTACGCATCGACCGCCATCTCAATCTCCTTTTGTTCGTTGGGCTGCATTTAGTGTCCTCGGGAATGCGCTCGGCTGCCCGATCATCGTCGAGGTTGCGACCACCTTCCCTGACCGAATCCAGCGCGCGGTGCTCGTCTCACCGGCCGGCGGCCCCAACAACCAGCCACTGGCCCGCGCAATTGGACAAATGGCCAAGGACGGGTTGCGTGAGCCGCCCTCCATGTTGCCCATCGCAACGCGCGACTACCTCCGATTCGGGGTACTTCAAAGCCTGTCGCTCTTCAGAGCAATGACTCGCTACCCGACACTGGAACGCCTTCCGCATCTTGTCGTTCCTACACTCGTGATCGCCGGCGTGCGTGATCCACTGGTCCGGATCGACAATGCCCCTCGCCTAGCCGTGCTGCCCCACGTCGACGCCGTCCGAGTCCCCGGCGCACACGCCCTCAACTACAGCGATCCGCAGCTTATCGCCGAGCTCATTGAGGCTCACATCGCTGGCGAGCGGCTCGTGACACAGAACGGGCGGAGATCTGTCGCCGCTGCCATCAGCGTCGACGACAACTAGCTACTTCGACCCAAAATAGTCGTCGCCTGAGATCGGCGGACTGCGCTCGCCCTGTCGTGTACGAGGATTGTAAAAGGCCGCTAACCAGCTTTGGGTGATCTTCCTCGCTCAGCTCAAGATCTGACGCTCGCTGGTCCGCCCTTCTGGAACGCTTCGACAACCCGATGGTCTCGCCGATATGCGTATCCATTCACACATAACGGGTGATCACGTGATGCCCGCCGACCGATAGCGTTCAACGCGACTCAGACTCAACCAGAATTGGGAGGCAAGACCCAATGGCAGACATCAAAACCCCAACGGCAGACGCCACCACTGTCAGTCCGTGGGCTCATGGCATCGCCGTTTTTGCCGGCGTGATCATGATCGTCGGAGGAGCCTTCCAGGCTGTCGAGGGCCTCGCGGGGATTGTGAACGACCAGCACCTCGTCGTTCTGCCGAACTACATCTACGCCTTCGACCTCACTCTTTGGGGCTGGCTTCACCTTCTGGTCGGCCTGGCGTTGCTAGCAATCGGCATTTTCCTGATCAGAGGCCAGACATGGGCTCGGGTCGCGGGCATGATCCTCGCGGGAATATCGGCGATCCTCAACTTCGTCTGGTTGCCGTACTCGCCTTGGTGGGCGCTCCTGATCATTGGCATTGACATTCTCGTAATCTGGGCGCTGGCGAATTACCATCGCCAGCCTGTACCACAGGGCGCGAGGGCTGCCGCCTAGCGGTCGAGGTGGCTGGGGAAGGCCAGCTGCACAGTCACGGGTGCTCATGGCTTCGACCGGTTGCCGTAACCCAAGTCGTGATGGCGCCACGCCGATCACGAGCATGATGCTCCGCCGTGGTCTACTGATACAGCCAACCCGACCATAGAGTCGACTCGTGCCGATTGCAGAAAAGATGCGGATCGGTGGCCTGAAAATTGGTGTGGACCGGGTGATCTACACGACGATCACCCTGCTGGCCGTGCTGATCATTTACGACGGTTGGGAGCAGCTGCGGTTCTGGAACGTCGTGACCGTCATCGTGGGACCGATTCTGGCCATCCTTCTCGGCCACGTCTTCGGTGCGACGCTCGGATCGCGCGTCGCTCTGGGTCGCCCACTGACCCGGCATGAGCATCGCACCGTCTTCGCCGAAGAGTGCCGATTCCTGCTCATCGCAGTCCCGCCGCTGGTCATTCTGGTGATACTCACCATCGCCGGTGTCTCGTTCACGCGGATCATCCAGGTGATCGTCCTGACAGGTGTGCTTTCGCTCGGCGTGTGGGGTGGCGTAGCAGGACGACGAGCCGGGCTGAGCGGGTGGCCACTCCTAGTCCCGATAATCTACGGTTTGTTTGTCGGAGGCATCATCTTGATCCTTCAGGCGTTACTCCAGCCCGGGCAAGAACCCTTCCATCCGTAGCCGTGTCGGGTTTGACGTGACTCCAGGTGGGACGGGGGCAGTTCCCGTCGGACGGCCTGTAGAGCAAGCTGTGTTATCTGACCGGGGTTGAATGATCTAAAAGCAATTCGCAGAGCTGACGCTAGCGTGCCCCATGGGATGGAATCACGGAGTGGGAACTCATCGGGCGTGACGCCCGGCCGGTCCTGTGCGTTAGTTTGAATCATGGCCTCGAGGAAGCGGTGGGGCGACCTGACACCGACCCAGCAAGGGCTGATCCTCGGCTTGGTCTCCCTGGAGTTGGCTTTCACCGCAACTGCGCTTGTCGACCTCGCCCGGCGGCCCGCCAGCCAGATCCGCGGTCCCAAACCACTCTGGCTGCTCGGCTGCTTCGTCCAGCCAGTCGGACCACTCGCCTACCTCGTCCTCGGACACCGGAACAGTCGAGACAAGACTTAGTGTTCAGGGCCTCCTGGGCTGAGACCGGCTCGGCGGGCCGCGCAGCGGCACAGCCGAGTCATTGCGTTGCTGCGTTCGGGATGACATTGGTGACCTGCCGGACGACCTCATCACCGTGCCAGATTCGGCCCGTCGTTTGATCCCCCGCAACATTCCGCCGGCCATGATGTAGTCGGCCGGGATGATGGTGGCCAGGTAGGTCGCAGTCAACCATCCCGGCGAGGTCCTACCGCGGACCCGCTGCTGCAGCCGTGTTCGGCCGCCGGGGAGTTCGGTGAGTCGGAAACTCCACGTCCAATCGATCTCGGCGCCCAACTCCCGCCAGCCTGGCGGGAGATGCGTCGTCGAGCGCAGCACCAGTGTGCGCGGCGCATCGACCTCTGCCACGACATACTCTGCCGTCCCAGGCGGGCCGTCAGGGATGGTGTCGCCCACCTCGAGGATCCGCAGCAGGGCGGGGTCGAGATGTTCCAGGCTCGGCCAGTTCTGCCGGAAGAGCGACCGGTCAACCCACTCAGGGGTGTAGTAGCCGCCCAAGTGCCAGCCCAACTGCGTGAGCCACGGCCACACATCCTCTGGCCGGGTCTCGATCGTTATCGCGTGGTTGGTCAGCATGTGCGGCTGTGCGACGAACTCATCGCCCGGCATCCGCGTGCGTCGTTCCTCCGGGGTCGAACCTGCCCGGCGCCCCAGGACCTGCAGCGCGCCATACCCAACGAGTACCGATCCGAGGACGTACCAACCGATCCGCGCCATCGACATCACCTCCAGACCGGCCCGAGGAAGCCCGCGAACTGTCCTGGGTCCACGCTCAAACTGGGCGAGTGCGGTGCAGGCCACGCCCTGATACCGTCCGCGGCAAAAAACGGACAGGCACCGAGCTGGCCGACCCGGCCCAAGGAACGGGTGGCCGTCGAAGCTCCTCATACGCCGCCGTCGCCGCGGCATCGAGCCGGCTGATCGTGCCGTTCATCAGTACGCTCCATGCGATCTGGAAGTCATCGGCGTGATAGTCCACTTCGAAGGCAACCGGAGCATCGATCTCTGCCAGCTGCGCGACTGCGCTGCCAGGTGCGGTCTTCATGAAGAGTTGCGGGCCAGTGCCCAGGCGGTAGCTCAGCGGGATGATCTGCACCCCGCTCGGTGACTGGAATCCGACCCGTCCAACGTTCGCCACGGCGAGCAGCTCGAAACATTCCGACTCGGGCAGCGTCCGGAGATGAGACACCGTCTCCGGGGAGTCTGGTGTGCCGGGCATTTGAGTCCTCCTCGTCTGTACTCACTATCGAACGCGTTGCTAAGCAGGTCTACGGCAAAAGGTTCCTCGCAAGGGGGACCTTGGTCGCTCTTCTTGACGATGTCAGTCAGCGACATGGCCCGTTGGGTGCGCCAGGCCTTTTTCGCCGTTCCCTGGTGAAGCAGCCGCAGGTTTCTGACCTGCACCTCGCTCAGCCGACCGCCAGGTCGCGGCGACGCAAGGTGAGCAAGCCGGCCGCGACCAGTGCGGACGCGATGGCCAGCATTACCAGCAGAGGCGCGGCGGTAACTTCGCCGCCGGGCAGCGTCGGCACATGCGTGAAGGGAGAGAGGTCACGCACCCAGCTCGGCAAATCCACTAGTGGTCCAATCTCACTGGCCAGGAAGGTGGCGACGAGCGCAGCCCATGCGAGCGGCCCCGCACGGCGGGAGAGTCCGTACAGGGCTAGGGTCGCGCCGACCAGCACCCAGACGGCCGGCAGCCGTACGACCGCGGCCAGCAGATCGGCCCCGAATACACTCCGATCGCCACTCTCCACGGCGTGGGCCAGACCGATGCTCAGCCCGCTGGCCAACATCAAGATTCCGGTGCCGAGCACGGCCATGACGAGGTGACTGAGCGCCCAGCGCACTCGGCCGGTGGGGGTGCTCAAGATCAGATCGGCGCGCATTGCCGATTCCTCACCCACGAGGCGAAGGGTTGAGCTGATCCCGTATGCCGCCGCGAACACCGCGATGAAGCTCAGTTCTACCGCAACGAACGCCTTGGTCAGCTCATCGACGCCCCCAAGGACGGTAATGAGCTGGCGGGCAGCAGGCGTGCTCAGCATGTCCCCGATCCGAGTCACGATCTGCCCGACGACAAGGCTGAGCAGCACGAAGGCGGCCAGCCAGCCAAGGAACGCAGCCCGCTGTAACCGCCACGCCAGCCCGAATGGGCCGGCGAGCAGTCGTGAAGCCTCGGCCGCTCCCGGACGTTGCGGCAGCAGCCCCGCCCCGATGTCGCGGTGCCGGGCCAGCACGATCGCCAGCGCAACTAGGACCACTCCACAGGCGACCGGCAGCAGGGCAAGCGCCCAACGCTCGCCGGCGAACGGCCGGATCTGCTGGGCCCACCCGATTGGAGACAGCCAGGTCGGCCACGACGGCTCCACCTCCCCAGTGGAATCCCCAGCGGCCCGCAGGAGATAGGCCACCGCCAGGGCACCGATGCCGAGAGCACGAGCCGCACGGGCACCCGCCGTCAGCTGCGCGGCCACGGCTCCCACACCGGCGAACGCGAGCCCGGCCACCGTCCAGGTAAGCCCGAAAGCAATCGAACCGGTTGATGGCAGCCCAGCGACGATCAGCGCCACCGCGGTCGCCAGGCCGATGAGGACGGTACCGACGGCTGCGGTCACCAGCGATGCGGCCAACGAGGCGAAACGCCCGATCGAGCCGCCGGCCAACAGCTCGTAACGACCCAGCTCCTCGTCGGCCCGGGTGTGCCGAATAACCACGAGCAGCGCGAACAGGCCCACCATGGCCGTACCCAAACCCGTCAGCTTGATCAGCCCAATCGCCCCCAGCGACGGCTCGTAGACCCTGCCGAACATCGCGACCAGCGCCGGCGTGGCGTTAAGCAGCTCGGCTGCCGGGTTGCGCGATGCCGCGTCCGGATACAACCCGGCGGTTGCCGCGGCGCTGCTGCCGGCCACGCCTGCGAACGTCACGACGCAGATTGGGAGCAGCAGCTTGTCCCGTCGGAGGTTCGCCGCGAGAAGGGCTCGCGTGCCATTCAACTCGTTCATCACGAACTCGCGGTCGAGGCGGTCCCGGCGGAGGCTGTGCCGGCGGAAACTGGGGCCGGCTCTGCGACGGCAGCGTTCCGGTCGTAGTGCCGGAGGAACAGCTGCTCAAGCGTCGGCGGCTGGCAGGTCAGCGTGATGATCCCGTACGGCCCGAGCTCGGTGAGCAGCGCACCGATCCGCTCGGTGGGCACCTGGCAACGCAGTCGGTTCCCGTCGATCTCCACAGCGCCGATCCCTGGCAGTCCGTCGAGCGCCGGCGGGGCGGAATTCAGCGTCACGTCGACGGTCGTGTCAGTGACGTGGCGCATCTCGGCGAGCGTGCCGGTCTCGACATTGCG
Source organism: uncultured Actinomycetota bacterium (assembly GCA_963740515.1). GTDB lineage: Bacteria > Actinomycetota > Actinomycetes > Propionibacteriales > Propionibacteriaceae > Microlunatus. Next base: position 7,151 of record CAVUEO010000031.1, on the reverse strand, counting down.
GCCGTTCCGGATGATGCTCACCCGATCGCACAACGCCTCCACCTCCGACAGGATGTGGCTGCTTAGGAACACCGTCCGGCCACGCTGACGCTCGGCTTGGATGCACTCCGCGAAGACCTCCTCCATCAAGGGATCCAGCCCGATGGTTGGCTCGTCGAGGATGAGCAGCTCCACGTCGCTAGCCAACGCCGCGACCAGCGCCACCTTCTGCCGATTGCCCTTGGAGTACGCGGTGCCCTTCTTCGTCGGGTCCAACTCGAAGCGCTCCAGCATCTCATCGCGGCGCGCCCGGCTCGTGCCGCCACGGAGCCGGCCGAGAAGGTCGATCACCTCACCACCAGTGAGCTGAGGCCACAGGTTGACCTCTCCGGGGACGTACGCGAGCCGGCGGTGGAGTGCAGTCGCGTCGGCCCAAGGATCGCCATCGAGCAGCCGAGCGCGTCCGGCCGTCGGCCGCAGCAGCCCCAGCAAGATACGGATCGTAGTGGACTTCCCTGCCCCGTTCGGCCCGAGAAAGCCATGGACCTCTCCTTGAGTGACGGTGAGGTCAAGACCGTCGAGCGCGCGGGTCCGGCCGAAATCCTTCACCAACCCGCGCACGCTGATCACATCTGACATAGCCACAAGCGTACTCACATTTCACTAGCTTCTGAATCTTATGGTTCTTCTGTAAACTCCAGGCTGTGGAGCCCAAACCTGAACAGCAGCCAGTCGGCGATTTCGTCGAACGCTTCGCGGCAGGCATGGTGGCCAGCGGGATGCCGCGGATGGCGTCCCGCGTCTTCGCTTTGCTGCTGAGCCGAGAGGACGGATCCGCCACATCCGCCGAGCTCGCTGCGGCACTGCAAGCCAGCCCGGCCGCCATCTCGGGAGCCGTGCGCTACCTCATCCAGCTGCATCTCGTCACGAAATCGCACCGGCCCGGGGAGCGGCGCGACGTCTACCGGCTGCTGTCCGATCACTGGTACGAGATGGTCGGGAACCGCGATCACGAGTTGCAGCAGTGGGCCAGGCTGAGTCGGGAAGGAGTCGATGTGGTTGGGGTCGATACCCGCGCCGGCGCCCGGCTTGAGGAGACCGCCCGGTTCTTCGAGTTTTTGATCAATGAGATGCCGAGCGTCCTCGAACGCTGGCGCAGTGAGGCTCGCGACGGCTGACCACCTGAACAAGCCAGGACCCCCGCACTCGACACCGTCCTCGTACGCATATGTCCTTCTCGTCGGAGAGCATCAGCGGGGCGGACGTCTGCGTGACCTTGGGCCCTTCCATGTTGCCCACTCACCCTGTCGGATAAGCATGTGGGATCGATGATGCGCGACCGTTGGCGAGTGGGCACGTGGAGCGGGGAGCATCCTGTTATCGAGCGGGCCAGCTCAGCCGATTTGGCGTTTCTGGCGATGGAGGCTGGCAAGGTACCGGAGCAGTTCGCGGGCATTTTGCTGTTGGAACCGTCGGGTGATTTCAGCTTGCCGCGCATTCGGCAGGTAATTTCAGAGCGCGTCCTTGCTATTCCACGGTTGCGACAGCGATTGATCAAGGTACCGGTTGGCTGTGGGCGTCCAGTGTGGGTTGATGATCATGATTTCCATATTGATCACCACGTTCGGGGTGTGTCGTGCCGACCCCCGGGAGATGAGCGGTCGCTCTTCGACACCGCTCTCTCCGTGATCCTGGAGCCGCTGCCGAAGAAGGCTCCGCTGTGGTCGGTGGTTCTGATCACTGAGCTCGCGGATGACACAGCCGCGGTGGTTGTCCTGCTACACCACGTCATCGCAGACGGCCTTGGCGGGCTGAACGTCCTAGCGGCGCTGGTCGATCCGGGCGTCGAACCTCCCGGCGTGCCGTTCCCTCGGCCTCGCCCGCCTCTGCCAGTTCTTGCTCGCGACGCCTTGCTGATGCGTTTCCGCGGGGTGCGTCAGGCTGCTGGCTCCTGGCGCTCCCTGCGTCGGGCGATGTTCGCTGGTGGAGGCCTTCGGCCAGATCCCGCCGTTCCTTGCTCTCTTCTACAACCGACAAGTTCCGGCCTAAGGATGGCGGTTGTCAGACTGGAGCGCGCTCGGCTCGCCGCGGCTGCGCATCGGAACGGGGCTACTACCAACGATGCGATTCTCGTTGCTGTAGGCGCCGCGCTGCACCAGATCTTGCTGAGCAGAGGTGAGTGGGTTGATCCGATTGCCATCACTGTGCCGGTGTCGGGTCGCAGCTCACGGCCCGGACCGGCCGTGGGGAATCTGGTGAGCCCCATGCTCGTCGACGTTCCCACAATCGGCGCTGTAGGCGAACGTCTCGCCCAGGTGGAGGCGGCGGTGCGTGCTCACAAGGCGGAAGCAACGGGTCCCCCACCAATCGCCATTCTGGGTGGCCTGTTCCGGGTGGTCGCAAGACTTGGCGGCTATCGCTATTACTTCAATCACCAGCGCCGGTTTCACACGCTGGTGACCCATGTCCGCGGCCCCGTTGAACCGATGACGCTTGATGGGCATCCGGTCAGCGAAGCTATTCCGGTCGCGGTTGGCGAGCGCGGGAATATGACCGTGTCCTTTGAGGCGCTGTCATACGCCGGCATGCTCACCATCACCGTGATCATCGACCCGGAGCACGGTCCCGACCTTGACGACTTGACTCGCAGGTTGCACCACGAGCTCGAGTCGATCATCGCGTCGCCCGAGCGGGCAAGCGAGACGAGCTGAGATCCTAGGTGCGCCGTTCGCGCGCACGTCGAATAGCTAGGCTCCGAATATAGGGGTCGGGTTCGTCCTTGGCTGGCTGCAGCTTGAGCTTGACGTCGAGCGCCGCAACTCCATCACGGACCGCGACCACCGGATTCAGGTCGAGCTCTGAGACCTCTGGGAAGTCTTCCGCGAGCTGAGCAACCCGGAGCAGCGATTGCTCGAGCGCGTCGGTGTCCATTGCTGGTGTGCCGCGGTAGCCGGTGAGCAGGGGCGCTGCGCGAAGTTCGCGCCACATCGCCGTAGCGTCGCGATCAGTCAGTGGCAGCGCTCGAAATGATCGATCTCCGAGCAGGTCTGTGTGCACACCGCCCAAGCCCACCATGACGAGTGAGCCGAAGAGGGGGTCATGCGCCACGCCAGCGACCAGCTCCACGCCGGTCTGCACCATTCGTTGCAGCGCGACCTTTGGCTTTGCTTCGTCGAGCGAGCCTGCGATGGTCAGGTACGCCTGGCGTACGGCCGACTCGTCCGAGAGTCCGAGATGGACGCCTCCAAGCTCCCCCTTGTGTACAAGTCCGGGACGAGTCGCCTTCATGACAATCGGGAAACCCAGCTCCCGAGCCGTCTTTTCTGCACTGTCAACGCCGGTCGCGAGCCGGGTCTCTAGAAGTGGAATGCCGTAGCAGGCCAGCAGTGCATGGGTGATCTCGACAGGCTGCCAACCAGCGCCGTCGGCCAATGCGGCAGCGACGATTCGCTGGGCAGCTTTACGGTCAATCCCGGGAATGACCGGCATGCTGCCAGTGGGCTCGCGGCGCCAGCGCGCATATCGGCAGGCATGTCCGAGCGAGCGAACCGCGTCTTCGGGAAACTCGTAAACAGCAAGATTTCTCCGGCCAAGTTTGAGTGGCGAGTCGCCACCGACAACGACCGCAACGATCGGCAGGTGCGGCTGGTCGTCGGCCGCTTCGGACAGTGCAGCAAGTGCTCCCGGCAGGTCATTGGTGCGAGTGGCGACAAGCGTGACTACCAGCGCGTCGGTTTCGCCTGAGGAGCCAAGCGCGCGAATGGCACGGCCGATTGTCGCCGGCGGTGCGTCGGCACCCAGATCCACGGGATTGGCGACCCCCGCGAGGTTTGGGGCAAGGTCTGCAAACCGTTGCTGGAGGGTCGCAGACAACTCGACCACCTGGAGTCCTGCTGTCCCGGCCGCGTCGGCAGCAAGGATGTTCAAGCCTCCGGCATTGCCCAAGATGACCACGCGATCCCCGGCAGGCAGTGGCTGCTCAGTGAGCAGCCGAGCCGCGTCGAGCAGCTCGCCCAAGGTGTCCATGCGCAGCACCCCTGCCTGCCGAAACAAGGTGTCGACCGCTACATCAGGAGCCGCCGCCGCCGCCGTGTGCGAGGCGCCCGCGCGACGGCCGGCGGTCGAGCGTCCGCTCTTGACCGCCAGGATCGGTTTCCGAGTTGACAATGCCCGCGCCAGCCACGTGAACCGCCGCGGGTTTCCGAACGACTCGACATAGAGTGCAACGGCCTGCGTGCTGACGTCGTCGTACCAATAGGAGAGCAGGTCGTTGGTGCTCACGTCGATCTTGTTGCCCAGCGAGACGAAGGTGGAAATGCCGACTCCGCTCCGCTCGGCAGAATCGAGAATCGCCACTCCAACGGCTCCTGACTGAGTGGCGACCGCGAGATGGCCTGGGGTAGGGGCGTTCGGTGCGAAAGTGGCGTTGAGGCGCACAAGTGGATCGGTATTGATCAGCCCGATGCAGTTCGGCCCAACGACTCGGATGTCGTGTCGGCGAGCTGAGTCAAGCAGCCGTGATTCGGTCGCTGCACCAGACGATCCGGTCTCCCCGAGCCCGGCGCTGAGCACAACGGCTGCACCCACGTGTGCCGCCCCGCATTCCTCGATGATCCGCGGAACTGTCGAAGCCGGCACGGCAACGATGGCCAGGTCCACACGCTCAGGAATGGCGCCGACCGACGGATAACACTCAAGCCCGTCAATGGTCTTTGCGTGCGGATTGACCGGGTATGCCCGTCCGGTGAATCCTCCGGCAAGGACGCCGTGCAGGATCTCGTACCCAACGCCGCTCTGAGATCGGCTGACGCCAATCACAGCCAGCGAGGTAGGTGCTAACAGGGGACGCAACGAATTGTGTTCGGCGGTGCGGTCACGGGCGCCGGCTGCGGCAAGCGCTCGTTCGTCAGGCCGGGTCGGGATATGGATGCTAACCACGCTTGGATCTTCGCCGTGCTGACGGGCGATTCCAGGAGCCAGGCTGGCGCTGGCACGAAGCATGGTGACATTGGTGGCTAGGACGTCGCCGACGAGTTCTTGGATGCCCGCTCGTCGGGCGACCGCAGCCAGGTGCTCGATGAGCAGCGAGCCGATACCGTCGCCCTGCCAGGTGTCGTCGACCAAAATTGCGATCTCAGCCTGGGCGGCGCTCAAGATCTCATATGAGGCAACGCCGATGGCGAGCCCGTCGTGTTCGGCGACCAACGCCACATGATCGTCCCCGGGCGTGACAATCCGCTGGACCTCACGATCGACGGAGATGCCAGCCGAGAAGAACCGTAAGTAGCGACTTCGTGGTGATGCCCGGGTGTACAGCGCGCTCAGGGGCTCAGTGTCAGCTTCCGAGACCGGACGAACGTGAACAATCCTTCCGTCCATAAGCAGGGCGTCTACACCCTCTTCAACATCGCTCACCGTCGGCCGCCGCGGATCTGCCTGCACCAAGCTCGCAGAGACGGCCGGCGGTCATCCATGCGATCAGCCTAGAAACGTCAACCAGGTGCGGCCAAGGGCCGTAAGTCACTGCCGGAATGGATAGCGGCGGGTTCAGGTCCGAGGTCACAGATTTGCGCGGACTGATACCTCGATCGCGACCGAGTAGGGGGTCTTTGTCCCTCCTCACCCAGTGGCCTCTGCCCCTGGACCCTCTTATAGCGTCGAGGGAGCGTGGGATTAGGTCACACAGCAAGACGACATGACAGCGAGGAGTCAGCACCATGTCTGGAACGAATGCCACGCCTGATGCGGCGCGGATCACCAGCGGACACTTCCCCTTCCGTCGGACGATGGTCGTGGTCGAGTCTCTGGTTGGCCTGGCTGGCCTGGCGGGAAGCATCCAACTTCTTGCCGGGATGGCGACTCCGCCTCCGTCCGTGCTGAGTCCGTTGGGCCTGTCGAGCTGGACGCTTCCAGCCGGATGGCTGTTCCTCACTGTCGCTCTGCCATCTGGTTTGGCCGGCTGGCTCGCGTGGCGGCGCTCGCCCTGGGCGCCAGTGGCCGTGCTCGTGGCGAGCGCATTGTTGGCGACAGAGTTGCTTTTCCAAATCCCGTTTCTGGGCTTCAGCGTCCTGCAATTGATCTTCGGTACGGTGGCCGTCGGCATAGCAGTCGTAGCATTCTCGGCCCGTAAGGCGGGGTGGCGGCCACGCGGCCGCCTGACGGCCTCAAAGTAAAGTTTGAAGTCCTGTTCAGGTGGCGGTGACCGGCAACCTCCAAGCCTGGTCTTTGGAAGTCCGATGACTTACGGAACGAGCGCGCAGGGTGAAGACCTGCTTGATCTTGCGCAGCGAAGCGCGAGTGCCTGTCACCGAACTAATTGCTCCGTCAAACCCGCGTGCGCGGGTCGCGTTGACCGGTGCTGAGGCTCTCCTCGATAGTGGACAGGGCGAGGGTTGTGTCTGCTGTATCCAAGGAGGGCATCATGAGCTCGGCCGACTATCCACCACTTTCCGCCGCCTACCCACTTTCTGTGCGAGGCTTTTTCGATCAGCCCAGCCGGGCGTTGTGGCTGGTCAAGTGGTTACTGCTGATCCCGCACTACATCATTTTGGCTTTCTTGTGGCTTGCGTTCTGGTTCGTCACGGTGATCGCTTTCTTCGCGATCTTGTTCACGACTCGGTATCCGAGGGGCTTGTTCGACTTCAACGTCGGGGTGATTCGGTGGTCGTGGCGGGTGAGCTTTTACGGCTACACGGCGCTGGGTACTGACCGGTACCCGCCGTTCACCCTCGCCGATGTCCCCGACTACCCTGCGCGGCTGGACCTTGAGTACCCGGAGCGGCTGAACCGCTGGTTGCCGCTGGTCAAGTGGCTGCTCGCCATCCCGCAATACATCCTCGTGGGCGCCCTTGTTGGCTCCGGTTATGTCGTGTCCATAAGCGTGCAGGACAGTCGCATCACTAGCTATTCCACTCCCAGCCTGATCGGCGCGTGTGTTCTTATCGCAGCTATCGCCATGCTGTTCACGACCCGTTATCCCCCTGGCCTCTTTGATTTTGCAGTTGGAATCAATCGGTGGGGCTACCGGCTGCTGGTTTATGTGTCGTTAATGACCGACAGCTACCCGCCGTTCCGGCTCGACCAGGGCAGCGTCGATCCCGGGGGTCCGGCGGAAACCCCTGCGGCGAGCATGCCCAGCCAGTAGCGCAGCATTGGCGAAGACGCCTTACTCG
>CAVUEO010000030.1:0-163213 GCA_963740515.1 uncultured Actinomycetota bacterium | reverse complement strand
GTCCAACCCAACAGGATGTCGCTGGCGGCCTGCAAGCGTCGTTGGCCGGCCACGACCCGTTCGCCGTGGTTGTCGAATGGGCTGGCCGACAGGAAACGTTCGAGGACAGATGCCTCGGCCTCCTTGACCTGCAGGAAGAGCGGGTCGCCCGATGCGCCCTCGATCATCAAGACGACCACCGCCGCGAGACCGACCGAGCCGACGCCGACGACCTTGATGGCGGCGTCCACGAACCGGTAGCGGTCGAGCAGGGCGCGGCGGTCCTCCTGGAGCGTCGAGCGGTAGTGCCGGAGCGCCTCGTGGGCAGCCGCCTCATCGACGAGGGGCGTGTGGAACATCGTCGGCGGGCGATCGACCAGGCCACGTTGTCCGTGGTCGCCAACGACCGTCAGCTTGGCGAACTCCGCCAGCGCATCGTGGTGGGTGGCGGCTTTGACCGTTGATGCCAGATAGGGCCGCGCACGCTTGTCCACGAAGTCCAGGATCTCGGCCACATCGACGTGCGAGTAGTAAACGTCGAGTGCGCTCATGTCCGCATAGGCGTGCATCCGCTCCCGGTAGGAGCGGACCGCCAGGTGCGCGGCATGCTTGGCGTCGTGCTCCGAGAACGCGCGCGCACGGGCGGCCACGACGCAGCTCGCCGCGAGGCGCTTGACGTCCCACTCGAAGGGGCCGGCGAGCGTCTCGTCGAAGTCGTTGATGTCGAAGAGCAGGTCGCGCTCCGGCGAGGCGAAGAGGCCGAAGTTCGAGAGGTGCGCGTCACCGCCGAGCTGGACCATCAGGCCGCTCTGGGGCTGGGTGGCGAGGTCGGCCGCCATCGGCAGCGCGGCGCCGCGGTAGAAGGTCGCAGCTGAGACAGCCATCCGACCGTGTCGGACCGGCACCAGCTCCGGCATGCGCGTCGTCGCCTGCGCGGCGATAAGGTCGATCGGATCGGAGCGACGGTCTTCTGGTTTCCAGGCGGCGAGATCGGCGAAGGGCAGCCGGTCGCGCACGGCTCGACCCGTGGCCATCAAGGCCTCGCGGTCGGGAGGCGACGGTTCCGGGCTCGCTGCTGGTTCAGTCATGGTCGGATCTCCGATGCGTCGGATGGGTGGTCGGTGGCGAGCTGGCGCCGGAAGTAGGGTCGCGGCTCGGGCGGCAGCGGCTTGACGCCGAGGATGAGGTCGGCCGCCTTCTCCGCGACCATCATCACCGGCGCATAGATGTTGGCGTTGGTGACGTACGGGAAGACCGAGGCGTCCACGACGCGCAGCCCCTCGACGCCGTGGACGCGCATCGTCGCCGGGTCGACGACGGCCATCGCGTCGGTGCCCATCTTCGCGGTGCACGACGGGTGGAGCGCGGTCTCCGCGTCGCTGGCGACCCAGTCGAGGATCTCCTGGTCGGTCTCGACGCTCGGCCCGGGTGACGTCTCGCCACCGTTGTACGGCGTCGAAGGCGGGCTGCGCCAGGATGTCCCGCGCGGCGTGGACGGCCTCGACCCACTCCCGGCGGTCCTGGTCGGTCGAGAGGTAGTTGAAGCGCAGCGCCGGATGGACGTGCGGATCGCGTCGATCGGATCTTGACCGTGCCGCGCGCATCGGAATACATCGGGCCGATGTGGACCTGGTAGCCGTGGTCGACCTTGGGCCCGCTGCCGTCGTAGCGGACGGCGAGCGGCAGGAAATGGAACATCAGGTTCGGGATAGGCGACCTCGCCGTTGCTGCGCGCGAAGCCGCCGCCCTCGAAGTGGTTGGTGGCCCCCGGGCCGCGCCGGAAGAACAGCCACTGGAAGCCGATCCACGGCCGACGCCAGAGCTGGAGCGCGGGCTGCATCGAGACCGGCTGCGTGCAGCGCGTACTGGACGTAGACCTCGAGGTGGTCCTGGAGGTTCTCCCCGACGCCGGGCAGGTCGGCCACGACCGGCACGCCGAGTGCCTCGAGCTCGGTCGCTGAGCCGACGCCCGAGAGCTGCAGGAGCTGGGGCGTGTTGATCGCCCCGCCGCAGAGGATGACCTCGCCGCCGCGCGACCTCTCGTGCAGGCCACGTGCCCTGGTCGTAGACCGACCCCCGACCGCGCGCCGCCCCTCGAAGACGACGCTGCGTCACGAACGCGCGGGTCTCGACCTTGAGGTTCGGGCGGCGCATGACCGGATGGAGGTACGCCCGTGCGGCCGACAACCGACGGCCGCGGCGGATGTTGCGATCGAACGGCGCGAAACCCTCCTGGCGCTAGCCGTTCACGTCGTCGGTCAGCTGGTAGCCAGCCTGCTGGACGGCCTCGAAGAAGGCCGTCGAAGAGCGGGTTCGTGGCCGGTCCGCGCTCGAGGCCCAGCGGGCCGCCATGACCGCGGTAGGGATCGTCGTCGGCGCGCCGCGAGGCAGTCCTCCATGCGCCGGAAGTAGGGCAGGCAGTGGGCGTAGTCCCAGTCCGCCATGCCCGGGCTCCGCCGCCCAGCGCTCGAAGTCCAGCGGGTTGCCGCGCTGGAAGATCATGCCGTTGATGCTGCTCGAGCCGCCGAGCACCTTGCCGCGGGCGTGGTAGACGCGCCGGCCGCCCATGAATGGCTCCGGCTCCGACTCGTAGCGCCAGTCGTAGAAGCGGCTGCCGATCGGGAAGGCGAGCGCCGCGGGCATGTGGATGAAGACGTCCCAGCGGTAGTCCGGACGCCCGGCCTCGAGCACCAGGACCCGATTGGCTGGATCGGCGCTCAGGCGGTTGGCGAGCGCGCAGCCGGCGGAACCCCCACCGACGATGATGAAGTCGAAGTCGACTGCGGCCACGCCGCGATGCTAGCAGCGCCCATGTGGTCGATGACGATCACCCGCCGACCCTCGAGGAGCCGCAGTCGTCGCGCGATCTGGGACGCTCTTCGCCGCGGTCAGGGTCGCTGGCTGCGCTGCCTCGGGTGGGTCTCGTACATCCGGAAGAACACGACGATGCCGGAGGCCGCCGTCAGCGCGGCCACCGCCCAGATAGCAACGGGCATCCCGAACCGGTCGGCGAGGATGCCGGCCAGGATGCGCGCCGACGGCGAAGCCGGCGTCGCGCCAGAAGCGGTACGTGCCCACGGCCGAGGCCCGCCAGGTGGGGTGCGCGACGTCGCCGACGACCGCCAGCAGCGTCGGGTAGACCATCGCCGTCCCGAGCCCGAGCAGGACGGCCGCCGCAGCCCAGGGGCGAAACCGCTCGTGGCGGCGATGACAGCGATGGCCAGCGCCTGGAGCAGCATGCCGCCGACGATGAATGCCTTGCGCCCGTAGCGATCCGAGAGCGCCGCCGGTCACGAGTTGGCCCAGGCCCCAGACCGCCGGATAGATGGCGGCCAGGACGCCGATCTCGGCCACGTCGAGCCCGGCCGCGGCGAAGTAGAGCGGCAGCAGCCCCCAGGCGAGGCCGTCGTTGAGGTTGTTGACGAGTCCGGCCTGGCTGGCCGCGGACAGCGCGCGCTCGCGAAAGGTCGTGAAGCACGAAGACCTGGCGCATGGAGAGCCCACCGGCGTGCTCACGGGCGCGATGGGACGCGGCCTCGTGGCGAGCGTGGCCGTGGGTCTCGCGGACGAAGACGGCCGAGAGACCCAGCCCGAGGCCCGCGTACGCGACGCCGAGGAAGAAAGGCGCCGGCCGCAGCCCGTAGCGCTCGGCCAGGAGCCCGGTGGCAGCGCCGTCAGGGCGAGCGCGCCGTAACCCGCGGCCTCGTTGAGGCCCATCGCCAGGCCTCGTTGCCGCGGCCCGGCGAGGTCGATCTTCATGATCACCGTCGTCGACCAGGTCAGCCCCTGGCTGACGCCGAGGAGGACGTTGGCCAGCACGACCCAGCCCCACTCCGGCGCCCAGATGAGCATGACCGGCACCGGGCAGCGCGATGAGCCAGCCGGCGACGAGGACCGGCTTCCGACCGAGCCGGTCGGAGAGCACACCGGCCACGAGATTGGTGGCCGCCTTGGTCAGACCGAAGGCGACGATGAAGGTCAATGCGGCTGTGAAGGCCTGGAGCCCGAAGACTTCGGTCGCCAGCAGCGGTACGACGGTCCGTTCCTGGCCGACCATGCCGCCGACGAGTGCATTGACCGCGACGAGCAACGTGAACTGCCCGAGGTTGGCCCGCAGGCCGAGCCGGACGCCGCCCGGGTCCTCCGGCCCCGATCGCCCTGTCGTCTCAGCAGGGACCGGGGCCGTCACGCCCCGGTCGCGAGGGGCCGAGCCAGCGCGCGCGACCAGTCCTGGGCGCCGCCGGCGAAGACCGTCGAGGTGCCACCCTCACGTTCGACGAGGCTGGCCGCAGTCATCGCCCGCTCGCCGGCGCCGCACATCATGGTGAGCGCCTCCGTGGCCATGCCGGCTGCCTCACGCGGCAGACTACCGAGCTCGACCAAGGTGGCGCCAGGGACATGCCCGGCGACATATTCGGAGGCCTGTCGCACGTCCACGATGGGTCCGCTCAGCTCCGCCGCATCACGGACCAGCCCGGTCCGCGCCTCGGGCCGGCCGGTGGCACGCCAGGCCGCCATCCCGCCGGCAAGCTCGCCGACCAGCTTCTCGTAGCCGATCTTGAGGCATTGCTGGACGAGCTCGCCGCCATCCTGCCCCTCATCGAGGACGAAGACGAGCGGCCGGTCGGCGGCCACGAGCCAGCCGAGCCACGACGCGAACGAGCGACGCAGTGCGATCGATAGGGCACCGGGGATGTGCGCCGCGGCGAACGCCTCGATCGGGCGGACGTCGACGAGCTCCGCCCCGTCGCGGATCGCGGCCTCGACGCTCCTCGGGCGTGAGGTCGCGCAAGACAGGCGGGCGATCCCCGTAGACGGTCGGGCCGTGGCGGTTCACCTCGCTCAGGCGGAGGAAGTAGGCTGGATAGGTCCCGAGCGCGCCGGTCAGACGGCGCACGAACGTCGCCTCGTCCGGCGCGACGAGGAACGGGTTCGTCGCCCGCTCGCGGCCGATCGTCGTCGTCCGATCACCGCCACCGGGAGCCGCACAGAACGAGCCGGCGCCATGCGTCGGATAGACCACCAGCTCGTCGGGCAGGGCCAGGATCCGATCGTGCAGGGCGCGATACAGCTGGCGGGCGAGCAGTTCGGTCTTGTCAGGGCTGACGAGGTCCGTCCGGGCGACCGAGCCGACGAGCAGCGCGCCGCCGGAGAAGAGCGCCAGCTGCCGGCGTCCCGTCGAGCAACAGGTACGCGAGGTGCTCGGGCGTGTGGCCAGGCGTCCCGATCGATCGGAGCGTCAGGCCGCCAAGGTCCACCTCCTCCTCGTCGTCGAGCCCGCGATGCGGGAACTCGATCCGACCGGATCGCGGCGCCAGGACGGTCGCCCCGATGCGCGCGAGCTCGCGACTGCCGGAAACGAAGTCCGCGTGGAGGTGGGTCTCGAGGCTGTACGCCAGGCGGAGGCCATGCTCCTCGGCGGCGCGGGCGTACGGGCTGATGTCGCGGGTCGGATCGACGACGAGTCCTCGGCCATCGCCGAGGTCGACGAGATAGGACGAGTTACCGAGCCCTTCGTCGACGAATGGGATGATCGTGACCAACGATCCCTCCCGGATGTGCCCTTCGCCGGTACCTGCGTGGCGACGTGGGTATCTTACGTGCCTGCCAGTCGCTCGACGACCGGCGCCATCTCGTCGACATCGCCGAGCATGAAAGACGAGATTCCCAGGCGCTGGCGCAGCTCGACCAGCTTGTCGCAGAGCGACCCGACCGTGCCGATGTATTGATGCGGCGACGCCAGAAGCTCGTCGGCCGAGATGGCGATGCCGGAGCGCGCCGTGATCGCGGCGGCGCGGTCGGTCGCCTCGGCCCGAGCGCGGTCGGTGACGAGCGACGAGAACTGCGACGGATAGGCGTTGATCTCGAGCCGGTCGTAGCGGTCGCCGGCGGCCTCGCGCACCCACTCGAGCTTCTCGGCTGCGGCTTCGACCGTCAGGCTCCGCGGATCGACCAACGTCGACCCTGGCTGGGTGCGTGGCGCGAGGCCGACCGATGTCTGCCTCGCGGCCCGCCAGCGAAAGCGTCCTGCGTCCGCCGCCGCCGATAAGGATCGGGGGATGTGGCCGCTGAACGGGCTTTGGGACACCGTCTGCCTCGGTGATCGTGTAGTGCGCACCGCTATAGCTGAATGGGCCGTCGCCGAAGAGGCCTTTGAGGATGGCCACCGACTCTTCGAGTCGGGCGACCCGCGTGGGCGAGGCGTCGAACGGATCCCGGCGGCGATCGCCCGCAGATACTCGGGCCGGTTCCAGCCGGCCCCGATGGCGATCTCGAGCCGCCCCTCGCTGAGCAGGTCGAGGGTCGCCAGCTCCTGCGCCAGGACCATCGGATGGCGGAGGTCGTTATTGAGGACGAACGTGCCGATACGGAGGTGTGTGGTCGCCGCGGCCACGGTGGCAAGCGTGGCGATGGGACCGAGCGCGATTCCCAGGTGGTCGGGAGTGACCGTGGCCGCGTAGCCGATCGATTTAGCTCGTAGAGCCAGCTCGCGAAGCGCGGCTACCGACACCGACGTCGCCGACCTCGGCCAGAAAACGGAATGGACGCATGGCCTGAAGTCTGGCACGCACCATCGTCGTCGCAGCGTCGCATGGGCCGGTACCATCCCTTCCGAATGACGATCACCGACATGCGCTCGAGCCATCCAGCGGCCAGCTTCGCTTGGTCGGCGCCCGCTCGCTACGGGCGGCAGGCGTGGCCGGCATCATCTTCGCCGTCCTCTTCACCGCCTCGCTGTTGCTCCTCCTCGGTCGTCCGCCAGCTGGCGCGACGAGCGCAGAGCTCGCGACCTGGACGAGCGAGGCCTCGCAGCGCTGGTTCATCGGCCTGCAATTGGTTCCCTTCGCGGGGATCGCGTTCCTGTGGTTCCTGGCGACCATCCGCAATCGGATCGGGCGCAGCGAAGACCAGTTCCTGGCCACCGTCTTCATCGGTAGCGGATTCCTGTTCGTGGCCATGATGTTCGCAGGCGGCGCCGCGGCTGCCGCCCCCGTGACGATCGCGGCTGTTCAGGGAGTAGCGCTGGATCCCGAGGCAGCGGTCATCGGTCGGGGCATCGCCTATGCCTTCTATTTCGTCTACGGCCTGAAGATGGCCGCCGTCTTCATCCTGGTCTCCTCGACCATCGGGCTCCGCTCGGGCGCCTTGCCGCGCTGGTTTTGCCTGCTCGGCTACCTGACCGCGCTCGTGCTGCTGCTGGTGATCTTCGTCTCGGAGGTCATCGTCCTCGTCTTCCCCGTCTGGGTGGCCGTCGCCAGCCTGATCCTCATCTTCGGGCGGGATCCGCTGGCGACAGGGGGCGGTGATTCGCCACCGGGCGAGTCAGCCAGTCAGGAGGGCTGACGCAGCAAGTGCAAGGCCGACCACGATGAGCGCGACGTGGACGGCGATCAGGATCCAGCGGCCCGCGGCGTCGGGCGCGTCGAAGACGTGTGGCACGGGCAGGACACGAAACCAGAACCAGAGGCCCATGGCGCCTCCGAGCACGATCCCGAGCAGCATCAAGAGCCACCCGACGCCCGCGATGCCGCCGGGGGACCAGCCGACGACGACGGCCAGGAGGGCGAACGAGACCAGCACGGACGGTGCCACCAGCCCGTAACGCAGGCGAGCGTCACGAAGGCTGGCCAGGAGGACCGTCGGCATCAGCAGCCAGCCGGCGAGGAGTGCCCCGTCCACGGCAGCGGGCGCGTCGAGGGTCGCCGCTGCCAGCGCCCAGATCAGCCCCAGGGCCACCGAACTGACCGCCGCCAGACGCTTGACGCGCTGCCTGATCCGGCGGTCGTCGGTCAGCTCGACGGGGACCGGGCGGTGAAGCGCCTCGTGGATCACGCCGGTCGCGGGGTCGCGGCCGCGCGCAGGAAGAGCACGAAGCCGACCAGGAAGAGCAGGTCGATGATCGCCCAGGGGATGAAGAAGATGCTCGGCAACGCGCCGATCACGAGGTACCAGAACGCCAGGCCGGCATAGGCGGCCTTGTACGCGATCCCGACCCGGACGATGCCCAGGTTGCCCAATGGATCCAGATAGGTCAGCAGGTAGCCAAGGCCCTGGACGAAGATGAAGACTGCCGCCAGCTGGATGTAGGCGATGTGCGGCGGCAGGTCCATGCCGATGGCGCGGAGGATCTGCTCACCGCCGACGACGAAGGCGGCGCCCAGCAGCATGTCGTAGAGGGCGGCCACCAGGAAGAAGGCGCGCCAGCCCGACGAGACCTGGCCACCGTCGCTCGAGCTCATGCACTGCACCTCATGCCCTTCTGTCGCCGCAGGTAGCGGCGGCGCTGATCGTGGAACCGCTCACGCCTCGCAGCGCGCTCATCCTCCGTGTAGAGGCGGCGACCGAGCTCGAGCGCCTCGTGCTGGAGCGTCTCGGCGGACATCCCCTTGGGCCGGAAGTTGACGTCGAAGAGCGTGCACTGCTCCCACGCACCCTCGACGATGAGCCGTCCTTCGGCCTTCAGCCGCTCGTACAGCGGCGTGCCCGGGAAGGCCGTCATGACCGTGATCTGGACGTCGAACTGGCCGCTCTCGCGTACGAACCGCTCGACCGCTTCGAAGACCTCCGGGCCGTCGCCATCGAGGCCGAGCACGAAGCAGCCGTTGACGGCGATGCCGTGCGACTGGATGCGCTCGATGGCCGCCTGGTAGCCATCGAAGCGGCGACTGCTTCCAGTTCGCGTCGCTGCTCGACGCCCGTCGATGCCGTGCGCGGTCGGGCTCTCGAGGCCGATGAGGACCTCGGCGCAGCCCGCGTCGCGCATCAGGTCCAGCAGCTCCGGGTCGTCGGCGACGGCGATGTCGGTCTCGGTGAACCACTTGATCCGCTCAGCCGCGAGGGCCGCGCATCAGCTCTTTCGAGTGGCGGCGGTTGACGAAGGTGTTGTCGTCGGCGAACTCGATGAATGGCCGCGGCCAGTAGCGGCGGATCTCGCGGATCTCGGCCATCACCTTGGCGACCGGCTTGACCTTGTACTTCGGGGTCAGGCGGATGGAGGCCGCGCAGAACTCGCAGCGCCAGGGGCAGCCGCGCTGGGTCTGGACGGTGAGCCGGTTGTAGCGCTCGATCTCAAGCAGGTCGAAGCGCGGCATCGGCGCATCGGCCAGATCGAACTCCCGACCGTTCGGGGCGTACAGGCCACGCAGGCGTCCCCGAAGCGAGGTCCGCCAGGACGTCGGGCCAGCCGATCTCGCCCTCCCCGACGACGACCGCATCGGCGTGCTCGAGGGCCTCGTCCGGCATGGCGGTCACGTGGAGCCCACCGAGGACGACCCTGACGCCGACGGCCCGGAATCGGTCGGCCAGCTCGTAGGCCTCCTTGATCTGGGCGGAGTAGGAGGCGATGGCTGCGACGTCGCACTCAGGCAGCTCGTCCAGCTCGCGGATGTCGAGGATCTCGTGGTAGCTGATCTCGAATGTGTCGGGGGTCATGCCGGCCAGCGTCAGGAGCGAGAGGCTGGGCAGCGACGCGATGGTCTGGCTGCGCTCGAGGAAACCCGGCATGGTCAGGCCGGCCGCCGTGAGCTCCGGGTTCCAGGCCCGGACGCCGCTCATGGCCACGAACGCGATGTGCATCTCGACCCCTCTGGCGAATGGTCAGCGGGGCACCCCGATGCGGTGTGCCCGCCGATCATCCGTAGACGCGATGGCCTGGGTGGACGTTACCGGGACCAGCCCACGCGGAGCAAGAGGGTTCGGGCTCGGGCCCGCGTTCTATTCCTGCCTGCCGAATGCCCAGACAGCGGCACTGAGCAGGACCACGGCGAAGATGGCGATGATGCCGAATTCCTGGGGCACGGTCATGACCTGGCCGAAGACAGAGACGCCGAGGCCGGGCTGGCTGCCCAGGAAGATCTGGCGGATGGCGTCCACCCCGTAGGTCAGCGGGTTGAACTTGCGAGATCGACCTGAAGCCATTCCGGCGCCGTTGATGGGGAAGAAGACGCCGGCCAGGAAGATGAGCGGGAAGATCAGCAGCTGGATCAGCAGCTGGAAGCCCTGCTGCGAGCGCATGCAGCTGCGATGAGGATGCCCAGTCCCGACAGCGCGACGCGACAGGACGACCACGATCGGGACCAGGCTGAGGACGATCACGAGGTCGACAGCTGCACGCCGACGAGCGGGGCGATGAGCGAGCATCAGGGCGACCTGGAGGAGGGCGACCGCCACCGCCCCGACCGCCTTGCCGAACACGATCCCCGTCCGTCCCAGGGGCGCCACCAGGATCTCGCGCAGGAATCCGAACTCTCGGTCCCAGACCACGCGACACGCCCGCGAACAGCGATGTCGTCAGCACGCCCATGGCGATGATGCCGGGATACATGAACTGGATGAAGTTGACGCCCGGCGCCATCTGGCCGATGACGCTGCGAGAAGCCGACGCCGAAGATGACCAGGAAGACGAGCGGCTGGACGAAGCTGCCGACGCAGCCGCGACCGCTCGTGTCACGAAGCGCAGCAGCTCGCGATAGGAGACGACCCATGTGCCACGGCCAGATGCTCGGCTCATCGGTCCTCCATCTCCGAGCGGCCGATGTCGTTCGACCATCATCTGCTCCTCAGTCGAGCTCCTGAGTCGCGGATCTCGCGACCGGTCAGGCTGAGGAAGACGTCATCGAGGGTCGGCCGGTGCGAGCTCGACGGCCTGGATCGGCTGGCTGAAGTCACGCACGAAGTCGGGCAGGAACTGGTCGCCCTGCGGCACGCAGAAGCTCCACCGTGCCATCCGAGCACGCGCCGGCTCGACGCCGTATCGGTCCCGCACCTCGGTCGCGGCCGCCGAGTTGTCGGCGGTCGCGATCGTGATCAGGTCGCCGCCGACCGGCTCGCTTCAGCCCATCCGGCGTGTCGAGCCCGACGATCTGGCCGTGGTCGATGACCGCGATCCGGTCGGCAGTGCTCGGCCTCGTCCATGTAGTGGGTGGTCAGGAAGATGGTCAGCCCTTCCTGCTCGCGCAGGCGCGAGCAGGTAGTCCCAGATGTGGCGGCGGGTCTGGGGGTCGAGCCCCAGGGTCGGCTCGTCGAGGAACAGCACCTTGCGGGTGGTGGAGCAGGCCGCGGGCGATCTCGAGCCGGCGCTTCATGCCGCCGGAGTACGTCCGCACGCTGCCCGATCGACGGTCGGCGAGGTCGACCATCTCCATCAGCTCGGTCATCCGCCGCTCGCGGACGTCTCGGCCGGCATGCCGTAGGCGTAGGCGTGGAAACGCAGGTTCTGGTCGGCCGACAGGTACTCGTCCAGCGTCGTCTGCTGGAAGACGAGGCCGATCGATCGGCGAACCTCGCTGCGCTCTCGGGTCACGTCAAGCCGTTGACGCGCGCCGTGCCGCGGCTGGGCTGGAGCAGCGTGCAGAGCATGTTGATGGTCGTCGTCTTGCCCGCCCCGTTGGGGCCCAGGAAGCCGAAGATCTCGCCCGCCTCGACGCCGAAGGTCACGCCCTTGACGGCCTCGATGCTGCCGAACGCTTCGCGCGAGGCCGTCGACCTCGATGATCACCGGCTACCTCCCTCGGATGGCTGGGCGACCGTCCGCATCGTCTCGATGAGCGTCCGCAGGGCCCTCGCGACGACCTTGCGATCAGCTGGGACTGAGCCGCTCGAGCGTGGCGCGCATGTGTGCGCGACGACGGGCCACGAGCCGGTCGAGCAACGCCTTGCCGGCCTCGTCGAGCTCCAGGAGCACGATCCGCCGGTCGCCTGGATCCTCGCGACGACAGACGAGACCCAGCCGCACGAGACGATCGACGAGCGCAGAACCGCTGCCGAGGCTGGTACGAACGGTCGCGGAGAGCGCGCTCACGCTCATAGGCTGGCGATGACGGAGGACCAGGAGCACCCGGAGTTGGCCGATGGTCAGTTCCGCGTCGGACCAGGTCTCGGGCGACTCGATGGCCAGGCGGTCGAGCTGCTCGACGAGGCTCTCGATACGCCCGACGGCGCCATCGTCCTTCAGATCATGGTCCAGGGCTGCGGTTGTCGTCATGGGTTCGATAATCTATGTCAGGTGGATTGTCTATGTCAAACGGACAAGCCCCAGCGACCTGCGCGAGCTGGATTCGACGAGATCGGTCGCTCGGCGTTCACCGGGCCAGGCGCCGGCGAACCTCCGCTTCATATCCGGGGAAATAGCGGCCGATGACCGGCAGCTCGAAGCGGCGCAGGATCGAGTCGGCTGGCTCCCGCTCGAGCAGGAACTCGAAGGATGCCTGGACCACGGTTTCGACTGGCGTGCCCGGTGGAGCGATGCGTGCCACATCGCTCGAGGTCACGGTCACCTCGTGCCGGGTGAGGCCGGGATCGTCCCCGACCGTGACGACGCAGTGCCATCCGTCGTTGCGCGCTTCGCAGCGGACGTGGATCGCCTGGCCTGCCATGACCACACCATACCCGCGCCGGGACCGCCGCCGGGGCGATCTCGGGCTGTATCCTGCGAATGTCGGACGCCGGGCGCGATCGCGCCGTGGCGCGGGGAACAAGGAGCGGACGATGCCGGGCTTCACCCCGTTCACGAAGAACTACAGCGATCTCTCGGACGAGAGCGGCTACCAGTTCGAGTTCCGCTGCGACATCTGCGGCTCGGGTTATCGGAGCGAGTTCACCCGTTCCAGCCTGGGTACCGCGAGCACGCTCCTGAGCGGCGCCAGCAGCGTGCTGGGCGGGGTCTTCGGCGGCGCCTCGAACGCGGCTCGCAGCGCGAAGGACATCGCCGACCGCGGAGCCCGCGACGAGGCGCTCAAGAAGGCGGCCAACGAGATCATGCCGCTCTTCACACGCTGCCCACGCAGCAGCCACTGGGTCGACGAGACGTGCTGGAACGAGGGCCGAGGGCTGTGCATCTCGTGCGCGCCGAAGCTGGCCGGTGAGATGGAGGCTGAGCGCGCGTCGGTCGAGATCCAGCAGATGCGCCAGGCGATGCAGGCCGAGACGGTCTTCAGCGGCGATACGAGCGCCAAGACGACCGTCTGCACGAACTGCGGCAAACCCGTCGGCTCCGAGCGCTTCTGCGCCAACTGCGGCACGCCGACCGGGCAGGCGAAGTGCACCGACTGCGGCAACGACCTGGCGCCGGGCACTCGCTTCTGCGGCAACTGCGGGGCGAAGGTCAGCTAACGGTCTCGCCCTCGGGGTCGTCGGGATCTTCACCTGGCCGGACCACGCCGGCCTCGTAGGCGAGGACGACGGCCTGGACCCGATCGCGCAGGCCGAGCTTGTCGAGGATGTGTGCCACATGGGTCTTGGCGGTGTGCTCGCTGACGCCGAGCGTTTCGGCGATCTCGCGATTCGATCGTCCCCGGGCGATGAGTCGAAGCACCTCGAGCTCCCTGGCGGTCAGGTCGGCCAGGCCATCGGGGGTTCTGGCATGGCGTCCCGCGAAGGCCTCGACGAGGCGTCGGGTCGCGTGGGGCGCGAAGATCGAGCCTCCATCGGCGACCAGATGGATGGCAGCCACGAGCTGGGCTTCCGGGGCGTCCTTGAGCAGGAAGCCGCTGGCCCCCGCACGCAGCGCTTCGTAGACGTACTCGTCGAGATCGAAGGTCGTGAGGACGATGACGCGGGGTGAACGCGCCTGACCGCCCAGGATCCGTCGCGTCGCCTCCAGGCCGTCGAGCCGTTGCATCCGGACGTCCATGAGCACGACGTCTGGCTGGAGCCGCCGAACCTCCCCGATCGCCTGGAGCCCGTCGGCTGCCTCGCCGACGACCGTGATGCCTGGCTCACCGCCGAGGATCATGCGGAAGCCGGCACGGACCAGCCGCTCGTCGTCGACGAGCAGGACGCGGACGGTCACGCCGGCGCTCGCCGGCAGCGGGAGGCGGGCGCAGACCGAGAAGCCCCCGCCGGCGTCGGGCCCGGCATCGAGGGTGCCGCCGAAGCTCGCGGCACGCTCGCGCATGCCCGCGATCCCTCGACCGTCGGCCGGCTCCTGCGCCACCTGGCAGACCAGGATCGTGCACCGTCAGCTCGAGACGGTCCGGGCGGAAGGCGATCGAGACCTGCAGCGCTCGTCGCGCTCGGCATGCCGCAGGACGTTGGTCAGCGCCTCCTGCAGGATCCGATAGGCAGCGCGATCGAGGCCTGGCGGCAGGTCGGTCGCTGATCCGACGCGCTCGACGTCGACGTGCAGGCCGGCCTCGCGAAGCTGGTCGACCAGCCCATCGAGCTCGGCCAGGCCCGGCTCCGGAGCACGTGGCGTGTCATCGTCGGCCCGCAGGACGCCGAGCAGCTGGCGCATCTCCGCGAGCGCCTCGCTGCTTGTCGACTCGATGGCGTCCAGCGCGGTGCGCGTCGCCTGCGGGTCGTCGCTCAGGGTTCGGCGGGCGCCGCGAGCCTGCAGGACGATGACGCTCATGGCGTGAGCCACGATGTCGTGCATCTCGCGGGCGATACGGGCGCGCTCTTCGGCGACGGCCGTCCTGGCCTGCTCGACGCGTTCGCGCTCGAGGATCGTCGCGCGCTCCTCCAGGACCAACTCGCGATCGCGTCGCTCCCGGATCGCCAGGCCGGCCAGCCAGGGACCGCCGAAGAGCGATAGCGGCAGCACGACGTCGCTCGCTTCCTGCGCCCCGGCGCTCACCCGCAGCACGGTCAGGACGACCAGGCCCGCCACGGCAGCCGCGGCCGCGAAGGCCGCACGGCCCCGGGTGTGTGCACCAGCCGAGTACGTTGCGACCATCACCGCGACGCTCAGCGCGATCGTCGCGTCCAGCGATGCGACCCCGGCCAACGCCAGGGCGGGATAGGCCAGCAGCAGGACCGCCAACGGGAATCGGCGACGCCAGGCCAGCGAAAGGGTGAAGACGAGTGCCGCGACGGCCCCCGCGGTCGGGCCGCCGAACGCGACCAACATGGGGACCTCGTCGGGATCGGGAGCTGGCGACAGCCAGACCTCGGCCTGGACGAGCACGGTCAGGGCGACCGCCAGGGCGGCGTCGCCCATGCCCCGGAGTCGTCGCAGGGCATCCATCGCCTGAGGCTAGCGCACCGCGATCGGAACGGCCATCACCCACGGGAGCGAGATCGTGCGCTTCGGGTCACCCTTGCGGCTGACGTCGGTCGTGCTGACGAGCGACGACTGATGGCTTGAGCCGAGCTTATGTTCGTGCTCGTCGAGGCCAACGCAGCGAGGTCACGGAACCATGGATGATCCATCGGCTAGCAAGCGTTCGCACGACGGCCGGGCTCGTGCTCGCGTTGCTCGTGGCAGCAGCATGCACGAACACCGCGGTCGCCCCGACCAGCGGCGCGACCGCCACGATCGCGACAGCAACAGGGGCGCCCGCTGGCTCGGCCACGCCCTCCGCGCGACCGACACCGACGCCGTCTCCGCAGCCGACGCCGGATCGCAATCCCGCCGCCTACGTCGAGGGGGCGCCGTATGCGGTGACGATCGACCCGGCCGACTTCGTGGCGGCCGTCGACAACCCGTACTGGCCGCTCGTCCCCGGCACGACCACGATCTTCGAGGGCGACGGCGAGCGGATCGTGGTCGAGGTGACCGGCTACACGAAGGTCATCCTGGGTGTCGCCACGACCGTCGTCCGCGATACGGCCTACGCGAAGGGCAAGGTCATCGAGGACACGTTCGACTGGTACGCGCAGGATCGTGCAGGCAACGTCTGGTACTTCGGCGAGGACACGACAGAGTTCGAGAACGGGAAACCGGTCAGCACGGCGGGCTCGTGGGAGGCCGGTGTGGACGGCGCACTGCCCGGCATCGTGATGCTCGCGCAGCCGCAGGTCGGCGACGTCTACCGCAACGAGTTCTACGCCGGCGAGGCCGAGGACCTGTCGAAAGTCATCGAGCTCGGCGGCACCATCGACGTGCCCGCCGGCGCCTACACCGAGACCATCGTGACCGAGGACTGGACACCGCTCGAGCCCGACCAGTTGGAGCACAAGACGTACGCACCGGGCGTCGGCGTCGTCGCCGAGGGTCCCATCGATGAGCCGACCGTCATCAAGCTCGTCGAATTGCGCCGACCCTGACCGCCCGCCCGCGGAAGGCTCAGATGCCGGTCTCGGCGACGACCTTGCCTGACTTGATGGCAGCGCTCAGGGCAGCGTGATCGCGCTCGGTCTGGTCGGCGTACCTCGCCGGCGAATGCGGCGAGCGCATCGTCGAAGACGTCGCCCTTGCCGAGGTAGCCGGCGATCGTGGCCGGGTTCCCGGAGCGTGCATGCGCCCGGGCCAGTGCCCATGCGCAGACCTCGGCGTAGAGCTCCATGCCCTGCGGCCCGAATCCAGCCGGTCGATGCCGTACTTCATGTCGTGGAGCTGGCGGACGTAGTACTCGGTCCCGCGTCGCGGGCGACTTCGTCCAGCCCAGGAAGCTGTCGGAGACGGCCTGCATGATCCGCTGGCCGGTGACCACGCGCTCGCCCTGGTGGCGCATGGCGGCCGCGCTCGAGGTACGGCGCCAGGACCGACTCGCGGGCCTCCTTGACCTGCAGGATGAGCGGGCCGCCCGCCGGGCCCGACGAACAGGGCGATGTAGCAATGCGTGCCGACGCTGCCGACGCCGACCACCTTGAGGGCGACGTCGAGCAGTCGATGCTTCTCCACGAGCACCCGCCGATCCGGCGCCAGCGAGCGCAGATACGGCCTGGTACAGCGCAGGGACGACAGCCCGGCCCGGATCGTCGTCGGGCAGACGCTGGAGGAGTGGCGGCCGATCGCGGATGAGCCAGCCGACCCTCCGGCCGTTGTCACCGATAGCCTGCCGAGCGCGGCGAGATGTGGTCCCGTCGGCGCGCCTCGTCGAGGGAGATCATCGATCGCGCCCCGGCCGCGGCGCAGCTCCGGAGCGGTCGCGGCCCGCGCGATCAGCTCTCGATCGGCGATCGATGCGTACCAGACCTCGAGCGCACGCTATGCCGGCGAATCGACGCATCGCCTCCCGGTACGTGCGCAGCGCGACGCGTCGCGCCATGTCGCGGCACGTCGCCTCGGGGAACCCGTTCTCGCGCGAGGCGACGACCAAGCTGGCCGCGAGCCGCTTGACGTCCCATTCCCAGGGTCCCGACGCGGTCTCGTCGAAGTCGTTGAGGTCGAAGACGAGTCGCCGCTCCGGGCTTGCGTAGATGCCGAAGTTGGCGAGGTGTGCGTCACCGCAGAGCTGCACGCTCGCACCCATCTGCGGCGTGTGCGCCAGGTCGGCCGGCCATCACCGCCGCCGACCCACGGAGGAACGCGAAGGGCGAGGCGACCATGCGACCCATGCGGATCGGCACCAGGTCCGGGAGTCGACCTTCATTCGACGCCAGGACGGTTGCCACGGGATCCCGGTCGTGCGTCGGCGTCCAGCCAGCGTGGCTGCGGCGTGGCACGTGGGCGCGCAGGAGCTGTCCTCGCTCGAGGGCGGCGACGGCGGGCGCGTCCGGCGGCAGGCTGGCGATCGGGTCGACTGGCACTCGGTGCCTCCGTGAGGCCGAAGACTTGCAGTGTACGAGCGTCGTGACCACATGAGGCGATGACCCCGGGCCTGCCCCGCCTCCGCTCCGAAGAATGCGCGCCTCATGCGATCCGATACTGGCCGACGATCGTACACAGGGGCAGGCCGTCGACGCCGGATCGGAGTCGATCGCGACCGACGGGGTAGACTGCCGAGACGCTGGTCTGCCCACCCCCACACTCGGCCTCCTGGGCCTCGCGGGCGAACCGACGACATGACATCCGAACTCACTCGGGGATGCAGCGATGGCTGAGGGATCAGCTGCTCCGACGCCGGATCCGCCGCCAGGCCCCCGCGGCTTCCGAACGCGGGCCCGACGGATCTTGCCGTTCGCCTCTGGCGCCTTTGCGGTCCTCGTCGCGGTCCTGCTCTACACAGCCCTCACGAGATCGACGCCGCTGACCCAGGCGGACGTCGACGACATCGTGGCCGATGCCCTCGCCTCGGTCACCCCGGCGCCCGCGTTCTCGGAACTCGTCTATCAGGCCGTCCGGCCGTCCCTGGTGCTCATCGAGACGAAGGACGAGGCGGGAGTCGGAATCGTCGGATCGCGAGGGTGGCCTCGGCAGCGGCGTCGTCGTCAACCTCGACGGCGACATCCTGACCAGCCTTCACGTCGTGGACGGACGCGACCGAGATCAAGGTGACCTTCGCCGACGGCA
Source organism: uncultured Actinomycetota bacterium (assembly GCA_963740515.1). GTDB lineage: Bacteria > Actinomycetota > Actinomycetes > Propionibacteriales > Propionibacteriaceae > Microlunatus. The sequence goes on along the minus strand of CAVUEO010000030.1, from coordinate 145,119 downwards.
CGAGTTCGAGCGCGGAGATCGTCGCCCGGCAGCCGGAGAACGACATCGCCGTCGTTCGCGCGCATCGAGCCGCCGGCGAACCTCGTGCCGGCGATCCTGGGCGATCCGAATGCGGTGCGCCAGGGCAGCGAGGCATATGCGCTGGGCAGCCCGTTCGGCCTCAGCGGCTCGATGAGCGTCGGCGTCATCTCGGGCGTCAACCGCTCGTTCGAGCTGCCCGACAGCGACCAGGTCCTGCACGGGCTGATCCAGATCGATGCCGCCGTCAACCCGGGCAACTCCGGCGGACCGCTGCTGAACCGGGACGGCCACGTCATCGGCATCGTGACCGCGCTCATCAACCCGACCGACGACGAGGTCTTCATCGGCATCGGTCTCGCCGTGCCGATCGATGTCGCCGGCGGTGCCGCCGGCCTGCCACCGTACTAGAGAGGACGACGCGAGTGGATCGTGCCAGCCAGCCAGGAACGCGCAGCGCCGATGGAGCGGCTGCTCTACGAGGTCAAGAAGGTCATCGTCGGCCAGGACCACCTCCTGGAGCGCCTGATCGTCGCGCTGCTCGCGCGCGGGCACATCCTGGTCGAGGGCGTCCCGGGCCTGGCCAAGACGATGGCCATCAAGACACTGGCCGAGGCGATCGGTGGCGAGTTCAAGCGGATCCAGTTCACGCCCGACCTCGTTCCCGCCGACCTCATCGGGACGCGGATCTACAACCAGAAGACCGGCGAGTTCGGGACGTCGCTCGGCCCCGTCTTCACCAACCTCCTGCTCGCCGACGAGATCAACCGCGCGCCCGCCAAGGTCCAGAGCGCCCTGCTCGAGGTGATGCAGGAGCGCCAGGTCACGATCGGACGGGAGACGCTTCAAGGTCCCGAGCCCGTTCCTCGTGCTGGCGACCCAGAACCCGATCGAGACCGAGGGGACCTACGCCCTGCCCGAGGCACAGATCGACCGCTTCATGATGAAGGTCCTGGTCGGCTACCCGAGCGCCTCGGAGGAGTTCGTGATCGTCGAGCGGATGACGGGTCCGTTGCCGATGGCGCAGCAGGTGCTGTCGACCGACGGCCTGGTGGCGATGCAGGAGGCTGCCGACCGCGTCTATGTCGATCCGGCGCTCTTCGAGTACGCGGTCACGCCTGGCCACGGCGACGCGGGCACCCGGAGGCCCACGGGCTCGGCGAGCTGAAGCGCTACATCACCTTCGGCGCCAGCCCGCGGGCCTCGATCAACCTCATCCTCACCGCGCGCGCCCTGGCCTTCGTCCGCGGTCGCGACTACGTGCTCCCCGAGGACGTGCTGGACATGGCGCTCGACGTCCTGCGCCATCGGCTCGTGCTGTCCTTCGAGGCGCTCTCGCGACGACGTCACCAGCGACGACCTGCTGACCACGATCCTCGACCGCATCCCGGTCCCAGCTGTGCCCCTGCGTGAGCATGGCGGCATCCGCGTCAGCGCCTGAGCGCATCCTCCAGCGCCTCGACTGGCAGGTCATCCGCCGGCTCGATGGCCTGCTCCAGGGCGACTACCGGAGCCTGTTCCACGGCAACGGCGTGGACTTCGCGGACCTGCGCGAGTACCAGTACGGCGACGACGTCCGGTACATCGACTGGAACGTCACCGCGCGGATGGACACGCCCTACGTCCGCGAGTACGTCGAGGATCGCGAGATCACGGCCTGGTTCCTGCTCGACCTGAGCCCCTCGGTCGACTTCGGCACGGCGGAGACGGAGCGCCTGAAGCGGAGCGTGCTGATCGACTTCGTGACCACGCTCGCGCGGCTGCTGACCCGCCACGGCAATCGCGTCGGGGCGATCTTCTACGGCAGCCGGGTCGAGCGCACGATCCCGGCGCGGGGCGGGCGGATCCAGGTCCTGCGGCTCATCAACGACCTGCTCCACCATCCGCGTCTGCCGAGGCGCGCCGTTCACCGACCTGGCCCCGCTCCTCGAGGCCGGCCAGCGCTCGATCAAGGGCCGCTCGCTCGTCTTCGTGGTCTCCGACTTCATCAGCGCACCGGGCTGGGAGCGACCGCTCAACCTGCTCGCCGAGCGCCACGAGGTGCTGGCCGTTCGCCTCTTCGACCGACGCGAGGTCGAGCTGCCGGACGTCGGTCCGCTGATCATGGAGGACGCCGAGACCGGCGAGCAGCTCTACGTAGACACCCACGACAAGGGCTTCCGACGGCGCTTCAAGGAAGCTGCGGACGGCCGCGAAGCGACCCTCGGCGAGGCGTTCAAGCGGTCCGGCGTGGACGCCGTCTCGCTCTCCACCGACGAAGACCTGGTCGCGCGCCATCGTGCGCATGGCCGGCGCTCCGGCAGAAGCGCCGGCGGTAGCGACGTGTCGTTCATCTGGCCGCCGATGCTGCTCCTCCTGCTGGCGATCCCGCTGGGCGTCGGCGCTGTACCATGTCCCTCGAGCGCCGCCGACGAGCGTCGCGTCGCCGCGTACGGCGACCTGGCCGGCGCCGTCCGCGCGGCGAGCGTCCGACCGAGCGGCCTCCGCCGCCGGCATCCCGGCGGCGCTCATGCTCGTGGGCCTGACGCTCCTCGTCCTGGCCCTGGCGCGGCCCCAGGCCGTGGTCAGCCTGCCAAGGGTCGAAGGCACCGTCATCCTGGCCTTCGACGTTTCCGGCAGCATGGCCGCCGACGACCTCGAGCCGACCCGGATGGAGGCGGCCAAGGCGGCCGCGCGGACGTTCGTGGAGCGCCAGCCCGACGTCGATCCTGATCGGCGTCGTCGCCTTCAGCGACAGCGGCTTCTCGGTCCAGGTGCCGACCAGCGACGCAGACCAGGTGACCGGCGGCCATCGATCGGCTGGCGCCGGAGCGCGGCACGTCGATCGCGCGCGGCATCCTCACCTCGCTCACCACGATCGCCTCCGCCGAGGCCGATCCGGCGCTCGGCTACTACACCAACCGTCGCCCGAGCCGACGCCCGAGCCGACGCCGGTGCCGGCGGGCACGTACTCGTCCGCGGTCGATCGTCCTGCTCACCGACGGCGAGAACAACCAGCGACCGGATCCGCTCGAGGCGGCGCAGGCCGCCGCGTGATCGCGGCGTCCGGATCTACACCGTCGGCATCGGCAGCCGCCGAGGGTACGACGCTCGAGGTCGAGGGCTTCAGGGTCCACAGCCAGCTGGACGAGGCGGTGCTCCGAGCAGATCGCCGAGCTGACCGGACGGCGCCTACTACGCGGCCGACGACCCCGAGGAGCTGAGCGAGATCTACGACAGCCTCGACACGCGGCTCGTGGTCCGGCCCGAGCCGATCGAGATCGACCTCGCCTGATCGCGGCCGCCGGGATGCTGATCCTGCTGCTCGGCGGCGTCGCCTCGCTGCTCTGGCTCGGGACGGCTGCCGTGAGCATGGACCTGCTGTGGCCGGGCTCCTGCTCGCTCCTCGGCGCTGCTGCCGGCTGCTCGTCGGCGGTCTACATCTGGGTCCTGCGACGGCGGCGCTCCGGCGTGCGCTACTCGAGCCTGTCGCTGTCCGCGAGGCGTTGCCGCGCTCGTCCCGCGTCCGCCGCCACCTGCCGTTCGCCCTGTTCGTGCTCGCCCTGGCCAGCCTCGTCGTCGCCATGGCCCGGCCGGTCGCCATCGTCAGCGTGCCGCCGACCAGACGACGGTGATCCTGGCCATGGACGTTCGCGCAGCATGTGCGCCACGGACATCGCGCCCAACCGCCTCCTTGCCGCCGGAGGCCGCCGCGGCGGCGTTCATCGAGGGTCAGGGCGCCGGCGACGCAGATCGGCATCGTCGCGTTCGCCGGTTTCGCCGAGATCGTGCAGTCGCCCACGACCGACCAGGAGGTCCTCCTCGACGTCATCGAGAGCCTGACCACCGGCCGCCGGACGGCGATCGGCAGCGCCATCCTCGAGTCGCTCGATGCCATCGCGGAGATCGACGCAGAGGTCGCGCCGAGCCACGACGGCGACGCCCCGCCCGCGGCTGCGCCCCGACGCCGGTCCCGGCCGGGGCCTACGCCCCGGCCATCATCGTCCTGCTGACCGACGGCGCGAGCAACGCCGGGCCCGTACCGGTCGAGGCAGCGCAGCAGGCCGCGGCGCGCGGGCGTCCGCGTCTACACCATCGGCTTCGGGACCGCGACCCTGGCCCCGCGAACCGCAGTTGCGGGCCGCGACTGGTCGGCGGCGAGCCTGCCGCTCCCGCAACGGCCGGGGCGGGGACCCGGCAGGGTGGAGGCGGCGGCTTCCGCCGCGCCATCGATGAGGACCGACGCTCATCGCGGTCGCCGAGGCGACCGGGGGGAGCTACTACCCGGCCGAGAGCGCGGACGAGCTCGACGCGGTCTTCCAGAGCCTGCCGACCTACCTGATCACGAAGCACGAGGTGACGGAGATCAGCGTCGCCTTCGCGGCCCTCGGGGCGCTCTGCTGGCGCTGGCGCTTCTCCTTGGCCAGGCGTGGCGCCCGTGGCCATAGGCGCCAGGCTCAAGGTGATGACGACGATCGGAGGTGCCTGATGCAGATCCCGAAGCCGACTGACGCCGACAAGGACCGCTTCCGCTCGCTCGTACCGTCCGACCCGCACGTGGAGGTCAAACCGATGTTCGGCAACCTCGGCGCCTTCGTGAACGGCAACATGTTCATGGGCCTCTTCGGCGCGGATGTCGGCCTGCAAGCTGGCGCCCGACGACGCAGCGGCGCTGCGGGCCGTCGAGGGCGCCGGTCCATTCGGGCCCGCCGAGCGACCGATGGGTGGCTGGGTGACCCTGCCGCCGTCCCTCGCCGCAACCGATCAAGGTGAGGTCTGGATCCGCCGGGCACTCGATCAAGCATCTGCCCTGCCACCCAAGGCAGGCAAGGGCTAGGCGCGCTACGCGCCCGTTTCGGCCGACCGACGGCGCCTGGAACCGATCAGCGGCAGGCGGGGTAGACTCGGGCGAAGGCAGGGACCGCGTCACGCCGGGCCCTCGACGGAGTGGCCGTACAGGAGCCGACGTGTTTCGCCGACCGAATAGCGGGACCAGCGGACGCGTCGCTCACGACGTACCGGATCCCTCCAGCCATCACCTGATCGACCTGCGCGCGGTGGTCAAGGACTACACCACCGACGCGGGCCCGTTCCGGGCGCTTGACGGGATCGATCTCCAGGTCGATCGGGGCGAGTTCATCTCGGTCGTCGGCCGATCGGGCTGCGGCAAGTCCACGCTCATGAACATGATCACCGGCATCGATCGGGCGACGGCCGGCGTGTCACGGTCGCCGGCCAGGATCTGGCGAAGCTGTCGGAAGGCAAGACCGCCGAATGGCGGGGCCGGACGATCGGCGTCATCTTCCAGTTCTTCCAGCTCCTGCCCACGCTGACCGTGGTCGAGAACGTGATGCTGCCCATGGACTTCGGCGGCCTGTGGACGCCGCGCGAGCGATTCGACCGGGCGATGGACCTGCTGGAGCGGGTCGGCATGGCCGACCAGGCGCGCAAGCTGCCATCCAGCACATCGGGTGGCCAGCAGCAGCGCGCGGCGGTCGCCCGGGCGCTGGCCAACGACCCGCCGCTGCTGGTCGCCGACGAGCCGACGGGCAACCTCGACTCGAGCACCGCCGATGTCGTCTTCGAATTGTTCGAGGCCTTCGTCGAGCAGGGCCGAACCATCGTCACGGTGACCCACGACAGCGAGCTCGCCAAGCGGACGCGGCGCATGGTGCACATGGCCGACGGCCTGATCCTCGACGGGACGCTCGATCTGCCGGCCCTCGATCCGACCCGGTCGACGGTCGCGGTGTCGATGCCGGCCGCACCCGGCGCGCCGCCGAACGGCCTGGCGACAACGACGGGCGAGGGATCCGGTGCGTAGCGTCCGCTGGCGGAAGGTGTTCCGCGATCTCCTCGGCCACCCGATGCGGACCGTGCTCGTCGTCCTGTCGATCGCGGTCGGCGTCTTCGCGGTAGGGACCATCGCCGGCGCCGACGCGATGCTCCAGCGCAACCTGACCGAGGTCTATGCCGGCAGCAAACCGGCGTCGGCGCTCCTCTTCACCGCGCCCTTCGACAAGGAGCTCGTCGAGACCGTCCGCCGGATGCGCGGCATCGCCGAAGCCGAGGGGCGTCGCAACGCGACCGTCCGCCTTCGCGCCGACGACGGCAGCTACGGCGAGATGCTGCTGACCGCCATCCCCGACTTCGAGGATCAGCGCCTCGACCTCATCGACCCCGAGCGCGGCGGCTGGCCGCCGGGGCGCGGCGAGGTCGTCATCGAGCGCAGCTCGCTCCAGCTCCGCCCGCTCGTCGAAGGTGAGCGGCTGTCCATCCAGACCGCGGACGGCAAGCTGCACGATCTGACCGTGCGCGGCATCTCGCATGAGGTCGGCGCTGCGCCAGCTTTCTATGTCGGCCGCATCCAGGGCCACGTCACGCCGGAAACGCTCCAGGACCTGGGCTACGACACGACCTTCGATGAGCTGCACATCAAGGTCGCCGACCCGACGCTCGACGAGGCGGGCATCCAGGCGGTCACGGACGAGGTCGCGGCGAAGCTCGAGCGTGGTGGCGTGACCGTCTTCGGCAGCTACGTCCCGGTGCCCGGCCGCCACCCGGCCAACGACCTGTTGCAGGGCTTCTTCCTGATCCTTGGGTTCATCGGCGCGCTTGCCCTGGTCGTCTCGGGCTTCCTCGTCGTCAACACCGTCTCGGCCATCCTCGCTCAGCAGACACGCCAGATCGGGGTCATGAAGGCGATCGGTGCCCGCAACGATCAGATCGCCGGTATCTACCTCGGGCTCGTCCTCGTCTACGCCATCCTGGCGCTCATCGTCGCCCTGCCGCTCGGCTTGCTCGGCGCCTACGCCTTCACGTCGTTCACGGCTGGTCTCGCCAACTTCGACGTCGAAACAGTCTTCCTGGCGCCGCACGTTCTGGCGCTCGAGATCGGCGTCGGGCTGATCGTGCCGCTGTTGGCCGCCGCTGGTGCCGGTCACGCGCGGTGTCCGCGTCACCACCCGCGAGGCGCTCGCCTCGACGGGCATCAGCGACCGGTTCGGCCACGGACGCTTGGACCGACTGCTGCGCGAGATCCGTGGCCTACCGCGGCCGACGTTGCTGTCGATCCGCAACACGTTCCGCCGCAGGGGTCGTCTGCTGTTGACGCTCGCCGCGCTGGGCCTCGGCGGCGCGATCTTCATGTCGGTCTTCTCGCGTCCGGGCGGCGCTGGTCCAGACGCTCGACGATTCGCTCGCCTACTTCGCCTACGACGTGCAAGTGGAGCTGGCCTCGACCGAGCGAACGAGCGTGCTGACGGAGGAGGCACTGGCGGTGCCGGGCGTCGAGGCCGCCGAGCCGTGGCGTTTCGCCTCGACCCAGGTCGTCCATGACGGAGAGGCGCAGGGTCAGAGCGTCTTCGCCTTCGGGCTGCCGCCCGATGCGCAGTCGGTGCGGCCGACGATGCAGGAGGGCCGCTGGCTGGTGCCTGACGGATGGCAACGCCATCGTGGCCACCGCGAACGTCCGCGACGAGGAGCCGGACCTGGCGGTCGGCGACGAGCTCACGCTGCGCATCGATGGCAAGGACACGACCTGGACGCTCGTCGGCATCGCCCAGTCACCGACGCGAAGGCCGTTCCTGTACGCGCCCGAGCGAGCCCTCGAGCGAGCGACGGGCGAGGTCGGACGGGCCGGCGTGCTGATGATCGTCGGCCGACCGAACCATGACCCGTGCCGAGCAGGACGTGCTTGCGACCCAGGTCCGCGGCCGCCTCGAGGCGGCCGGCGTGGACGTCGCGGGGACGTCCACGTCTGGCGAGATCCGCGAGACGCAGGAGACGCTCTTCGACGTGATGGTCGTGTTCCTCTCGTCGATGGCCATCCTGCTCGGCGTCGTCGGCGGGCTGGGGCTGATGGGCACGATGACCATCAACGTGGTCGAGCGTGCCCGCGAGATCGGCGTGCTGCGCGCGGTCGGCGCCTCGGATCGGTCGGTCTTGACCATCTTCCTCGCGGAAGGCGTCCTCATCGGGGCCCTGTCGTGGGTTATCGGGGTCCTGGGTTCGCTGCCCATCAGCCGTCTGCTCTCCGACGCGCTCGGCATCGTCTTCGCCGATCGTCCGCTCTCGCACGCCTACTCGATCGAAGCTGCGCTGGCGTGGGCCGGCATCGTCCTCGGCCTGGCCGCCGTGGCCAGCCTGCTGCCGTCGTGGCGTGCCAGCCGACTGGCCGTGCGCGAGATCCTGGCCTACGAATGACCCCCGTCCGATGACCATCCGATCGTCCAGCCAAAGGGAGCCGAGCGCCTGATGTCACGCAACCGAGTGATCATCGCCATCGTTGCCATCGTTGCCATCGCCGGCGCCATCTGGGTGCTGGTGGGCGGCGGAACGGCCGGGCCAGCGGCGTCCGGGTCACCGACGCTGCCACCGGTCGCCGAGTCGAACGTCGTGGCGGCTGATGTCCGTGCGGTGCCCATCCGCCATGCAGAGCTTGCGGCGCCGGGCGGTGGCGGCGTGGTGGCCGAGGTCATGGTCGAGGAAGGCGATCAGGTGACGGCCGGACAGGCGTTGGTCCGACTCGATGGGACCCGCCTCCAGGCGTCGGTCGCGCAGGCCCAGGCGGCCGTCGCGGCCGCTGACGCCGCCGTGGTCCAGGCCGGCGCCGCCGCCCGACAAGCCGCCGCACAGGTCACGGTGGCCGAGGCAGGCGTGGACCAGGCCGAGGCGGCGGTCCGGGTGGCCGATGCGACCCGCGATGGCTCGCCATCCGGCGGTACCGCGCGGCGAGCGGCCAACGCGGAGGTGGATCGCGCCCAGGCTGCCCTCCGGTCTGCGCGTGCCCAGGTCACGGCCGCGAGGCGAGCCGCGGAGGCCGCAGGGGCGGCGTCAGAGGCCGCGTCAGCTGAGACCGAGCGGACGAAAGCGGCTCTCGTGGAAGCCCAAGCCGCCCTCGATGACCTGACGCTCGAGGCCCCCTTCGCGGGCATCGTCGCCTCGCTCGACGCAGTCGTCGGCGAGACCGTGACGTCAGCTACGCCCGTGCTGCGGATCGCCGACACCTCGGCCTGGCGATTCGAGTCGATCGACCTCGACGAGGCGGCCATCGGGCGCCTCGTCGAAGGAGCCACCGCGATCGTGACCGTCGATGCCTTCCCGGATCTCGAGATCCCGGCCACGGTCGTCTCGATCTCGCCGTTCGGTGAGTCGTCGGCCGGCGACATCGTGTACACGATCCTGCTCGAGCCGACCGGCGACGTCCCCGCCGACCTGCGCTGGAACATGACGGCCAGCGCCCAGATCGAGGCGGGCCCTTAGCCCGTCGCTCTCGCGACCGTCGGCGCTCAGCTGAGGGCCGGGTCGGGGCCCGTCGGTCAGGGGGCCGGCCGGAGGACGATCACGTGACTGATGCTGACGCCCGCCTTGGACGCGGTGGCGTCGCGGCTGGGACTCGTACCAGAATTGCGAGGCATCGTCCGCTCCGGCCGAGGCGACCTTGCTGGCGCCCACCCCGATCACTTCGCCTCGTTCTGTCATGCCGTTGGGCGGGCTGATCGACGCGTTGGTCGCGATGCCGAAGAACGCGACGAGCATCGAATTGTCACAGGCGATCGCTATCGGCGGGCGTGACGATGGTCGTCGAACTCGGGTTCACCTGGCCGCCCGAGACGATCGGAGCGGTCGGATGGACGTTGCGGTAGGCATGGACGCCACCCGAGGCCGATGCAGCGGCCGAGAAGGTCCAGACGTAGTCGGCTGGCTCTCCGGCTCCGGCAGACCGCCAGTAGGTCGCCTTGGTGAGGGTCGTCCCGTTGACATCGACGCGCAGCAGCGTCCAGCCCGCGGGTGCGGTGATGGTCGGCGTGCCGAGCACGTCGATCGATGCCAGCAACAGGTCGCCAGACGCCGTGCCAGACGGCCGAGCGATCTTGAGCGTCGTCGCGCTCTTGTTGGCCGCGTACGAGGCGGAGCGGAAGCTGACCTGCGGTGGTGGCGGCGGCGGAGGCGTATTCGGGGTCGTCACCGAGGCCGGGTCGCTGGCGGCCGAGGCATTGCCGGTCGCGTCGACGGCCTTGACCGTGTAGGTGTACGTCGTGTTCGGGCTCGCGGTCGTGTCCGAATACGTGGCCGAGTTCGAGTGCCCGATCCTCGTCGCTCCGCCGTTGCGGAAGATGTCGTAGTGGTGGATCCCGACGTTGTCCGACGACGCGTTCCAGGTCAGGTCGACGCGGGTCGGCGAAACCGCAGATCGCGACGACGTTCGTCGGTTTCGTCGGTGCCTCGGTATCTCCGGGCGGGGGCGGGGGTGGGGGCGGAGCCGTTGAGATCGGGCCTGAGCGCGATGGACTGGCCGATGCTGGCCGCGGCCTTGTCCGCGGTAGCCGACATCGAGCCGGTCGCGCCAGCCGAGAGGACGAAGCGGTCGGCGCTTTCGATCGCCACCTTGGTCCTGCCGCTGGTCGCGATCTCGAACTGCTCGATCATGTTGGCAGGCGGCGTGAACGTGGCGTTCGTCCCCATGCCGAAGATGCCGACGAGCAGCGCGGCCGGGCTGGTGGTCGTGACAGTCGGCGCCTGGATGGTCGAAGAGCTGGTGTTCGTCTGACCGGCAGCCGCTTCGATCGGTTGGCTCGGGTCGACGCCTCGATAGGCCGTGATGCCTCCGGCGACGGCGGTCGAAGTCGAGAACGACCACGCGTACGACGGGTTCTCGCCCGCAACGACGACGCGCACGTATGCCACCTGGCGATATGAACCCGTCACCTGGCTCTGGACGAGGGTCCAGCCACTGGGCACGGAGATCGTCGGGTTGCCACTGAGCGCCAGTGCCGCGATGAGGACGTCGCCGACTGCGGTCCCGGCGGGTCGGGGGATGACCAAGCTGGTCGCCGAACCGTTCTGTGCCGTCGACTTCGCGACGAAAGCGATCTTCGGCCGAGCAGCGCTGTCGGTCGCAGGCGTCGAGGCGCTGCCGTTGGTATCGACTGCTTCCACGCGGTAGAAGCTCGTCGCGTCAGTCGGCGCGGTCCCGTCGAGGTACGCCGACGTAGTCAGGAGCGTGGCGTTCAGCTTGGTCCACGGGCCGCCGGCCGAAGCCGAGCGGTAGACGTTGTAGCCGGCAAGATCGGCTCGGTGTTGTTCGCCCAATCGAGGGCCAGACCAGTCGAGCGAGGGGTGATCGAGAGGCTCGCTGGCGTGGCTGGTGGCGTCGAGGTCGGCCACCGTGAACGTGGTCGAGGCGCTGGTGCCTGTATTGCCAGCGGCATCGAGCTGGCGGGCCACGGCGGTGTACGTGCCGAGTGCGAGCGTGGCGGCGTCGACCGTGTAGGCACCTGTCGAGCCGTTGGCGGTCGCGTTCAACGTCTGGAGCAGCGTCCCACCGACGGAGGAGCCGGCGTGGATCTCGACCGTTACGGCCGTGGAGTCACCAGCGGCTGTGCCGGCGACGCCGCTCATCGTCGGCGTCTGGTCGCCGATCGTGGCCCCGTTCGCGGGCGTGGTCAGGGTGATGGACGGCGCCGCCCGATCGACGACCCTGGTGAGGGTCGTGGCAGCCGTGTTGCCGCGTCCGTTTCCATCGGTGGCGACGGCGGCGGCGACATCGACGGCGACCGTGCCGTCGGCCGTCGCCGTGACGGTGAAGGTGTAGGTCGTGCCGCTTCCGCTGAAGCCCGAAACCGATCCGTTCGAGACGGTGACGTCGCTGGCAACGAAGCCGGTCACCGCTGCGCTGAAGACCGCCGTGACCGGGATGGTGGCCACGTTCGTCGGGTTGGTCGCCGTCGTTGACAGGGTCACGGACGGGCCGGGACGGGCTTGACCGGCGCCTTCCAGGTAACTTTTTCCGGTTCGAGTTCAGCGCCCAACACGCCGTCGGCCTTGGGGACCTGCCCAGGCTCGACAGTGAGCCCGCAGTGACGGATGCAGTGCGCAAGGCGGGCGCTGGCGACGTGGTCGAGCGCTTACCGGAGGGCCTTCACAGCCAGCTGGGCGCGACGTGGCCGGGCGGTCAGGAGCTGAGCTTCGGCCAGTGGCAGAAGCTGGCGCTTTCCCGCGGCTACATGCGCGTCGCCCCACTGCTGATGGTGCTTGACGAGCCGACAGCGGCACTTGACGCCGAGACCGAACACGAGCTGTTCGAACGCTACGCAGATGCAGCGCGTCGCGACGATTCGCCGGGCAGCATCACGATCTTGGTCTCGCACCGGTTCAGCACCGTGCGCATGGCCGATCTCATCGTCGTCCTCGACGGCTCCCGACTTGCGGAGGTGGGCAGCCACGATGAGCTCATGCAGCGGGACGGCCCGTACGCCGACCTCTACCGGATCCAAGCCGCCGCCTACCAGTAGCACCACGGCAGCGATCTTGTATTCGGCGTAGGCGCAGCCGAGACTTGCAAAGTGAGAAGGCTCGCGCTGCGCTTTGTCGCCCTGACGGCCTCGCTGCTGCTGGGCACTTGCGTTGCGCTGGTCGATGCGACGGAGGCTTTCGCATGTAGTTGTGCAGGTATCTCGACGAACCGTGCGCTGCGGGAAGCAGATGCGGTTTTCCGTGGCACGGTGATCAACAAGGATGTCATCGGCCGTAGTGAGCGGGCTCGAACCGATATCCGTTTCGCCGTTGATCGGGTCTACAAGGGAGCCGTCTACCGTGAACAGGTCGTCGCCTCTTCGCGTACCTCGGATGCGTGTGGTCTCAACCCGGAGGTCGGAAGCACCTGGGTGATCTTCGCCATCCAAGGCATTGAGGGTGAGGGCGACCAGGCCGTGAACCGGCTCATCACCACGTTGTGCAGCGGCAACCTGCCAACCGGCATCGCACCTCCCGGGCTCCGCAATCCCAGACCGCCTTTGGCGGGAGCATCTGATCGGGAGGAGAGATCCACCAACACGGACCGGATCCTGACGCACGGGTTCGCCATTGCTGGAGTCGGGGCGCTATCTGTTGGCGCCATAGCCGTTATCGGTCTAGGTGTGCTCTGGCGGCCGCGCCGCTCCAGGTGACCAGGCGCAGATTCCTACATCACGGACGAAACGATGAGCCGGTTCGCTGCAACGCACCGTCGGCCACGGGAAGAAGGCCACGACGCGTCGCCTTCACCAGTGCCGCATGGTCAGCCTCGGTTTGGTCGGCGTAAGCTCGGGCGAATTTCGCCAACGCCTGATCCAACTTGTCCGACGCCCCCGCATAGCCGGCAATCATCGAAGCGCCGCTTGTTCGAGCATGACCTTTGGCCAGTAGATGACCAACGATGCCGGCGTAGTCCGTAAGTGCCGCCGCATCGATTGCGTCCAGCGGGATAGTCCCTTTCATGTTGCGGAACTGCCGCACGTAGTACTGCAGCTCGCCGATCGTGGTCCAGCCAAGCAACGGGTCACTGACCGTTTGCAACGCCTGCTGGTACTCCACCACGCGCTGGCCCTGGTGCGCGTGCCAAGCCGAATCGCCATGAACGTACTTCGCCAGCACCGACCGACGAGCTTGCTTGAGCTGAAGGAAGACCACATCCTCAGGGCTGCTCCCTTCCAGCAGCGCCACGTATGCCCGCAAGCCCACGCTGCCGACGCCAACGACCTTGTGCGCGACGTCGATGAGGGTGTAGCCACCGAGAGCGCGCCGCCAATGCGGCGCCAGGGTGTGAAGATACTCGTCCAGCGCCTGCCCGACCGCCTCGTAATCCTTATCGCTAAGTCGAGTGATCAGTGGCGGGTCCTCGATGATGTGCCGCTGGCCGTCGCGCTCCACGGTGAAGCGCGGAAGCGCACGGTCACTGGTGCGCGAGCGGGCGCGCTTGGCGGAGCGATCGATTTCGGATCGAAGCGACTTCTCAGTTGCTGTCTCGTGCAGTCGACTGACATCGAGGCGGTTGTAGCTGCGCGTCAGCAGCGGCTGGTCGGCCAAGAACCGAACCTCGTTCCGGTACGCCGCCACACAGGCCAGGACTGACGCCCGACACTGGTCCTCCGATGACGCGTTCTCCCGGCCCGCTACCCAGATGCTGGCGACCAGCCGGCGCAGATCCCACTCCCAGCAACCCGGATGGGCCTCATCGAAGTCGTTCAGGTCGATGACCAGCTCGCCCTCGGGTGATGCGTAGAACCCGAAGTTGCCCAGATGTGCGTCGCCACAGACAACCGGGTTAATGCCAGTCGCTGGGAGCCGGGCCACGTCGTCAGCCATCACCACCGCCGTACCGCGCAGGAAGCCGTACGGAGAGAGCACCATGCGAGCCACCCGGACCGGAATCAACCAGTCGAGGCGACCCCGATGCGACTCGATGATCAACTGCACTGGGTCAGGCCGATCGGTCGTTGCCCGCCACACACCCAGGCTCTTGCGCGGAACCTCGCGGCGCAGGGCTCGGCCCATCGCGTACCGCTCCGCGCGCGAGCTCGGACGCTTGCGAAGCGAGGCATAGACGTCGCTGTCCGCCGATGCCAGGACGGTATGTCCGGCCGACCGCAGGGTCACGATCTCCTCCTCGCCGATTGCACGTCACCTTATCGTCAGCCGGTGATCGTAAGCTGCAGCTCCTTTTCCATGAAAGTCGCCAGCTTGTTGGCAGCCGCCTCCACGAGCGAGTGTGAACGGTGCACACCAGGGGCCAGAGCGATCTCCACGATCAACTTGCGGCCCTTGATGATCCGCCGCCAGGTACCGACGTTCATCTCAGCGATGATCACGCAGCCCACAAAGAGATCCTCGCCCGGTGTATGCGGATGGCCGTTCGCTTGCGGAAAGTTGATCACCGGGTAGCTCAGGGTGAGCTCGTCGTAAAGCGGTATCAGCAGAGCGCCCGGCAACTCCTCCGCCGGCGGCGCGTCCGGGTCGAACCAGAGCTCGACTCCGTCGACTGTTGCGCTGTCCAGCCGGTCTTTGACCGCATCCAGCGCGTCCCGGCATTGGCTGAGGGTGAGCGAGGACCAACGGGCCAAATCAGGGAGACTTGCCGGTCCGTGGCCGATGAAGAATCGGCGCGCCAGCTCGGCCGCGTCTCCTGCTTTTGCGTCCGCGTCTCCGGAACGGGGAGCACGCTCGTCGAGCAGCGCGTAGGTATGCTGCGCACCGCGCGTTGGCCCACTGCAAATCACCCGTTCCAGCTCGGCATTCATGACGATGTAGGCCAACCGGATGCCTTGATTGGGCAGCCGTCGGTCGGCCAACGCCTCACCGAGCTCCGCCCGGGTCCGATACCGCCCGCCCGTAAGTTCCTCGGCGATCACGGCGACGCCGTGGTCCAGCGTGGCCGGATCGAGACCGTGCTGGCGATAGATCGTCTGATTGAGCCTTTGAACCCGTGGCGCCGTGACTTCCAGAATCCAACGGATATCCTCGGCGGGCACAAAGTGCCAAGTTGGGCGCAGGATGTGCGTCCGGAGGAAGTCTCCGCGATTGAATTCGGCCTGCACCTCAGCGGCGCCAAGACGCCCAGTCCGCATGCCGAGCGACCACAAAGCATGGGCGTACTCCTGCGATTGCACGCAGCCGAGCAAGCGGACCACGTCGGCTCCGCTCGGCAGCGCTCCATGATGCAAGCGCTGTGTTGCCAGGCGGCGTTGCAGCACGTCCTGTCGAGCCATCTCTGTCACCATGCTGGGACGCCAAGTCTCAGCTTGATGGCCTCAGACTGACCACCGACGGTTTCAGGTCCTCTGGGCTTGGCATCCAGCACGCTGGGTCTGCGGCAACCTGCTCCCCTGTGCGAATGTCCTTGACTTCGCCGCCGTCGGTGCCACCGAACCAAACGTAGGGGATGCCGCGGCGGTCCGCGTACCGGATCTGGCGGCCGTATTTGTCCGCTCGCGGGGCCACCTCTGTCGGGATCCCGCGGGCGCGGAGCTGCTCGGCGACCTCGATCGCCGTGGCGCGTGTCTGCTCGCTGTCGACAACCACGAGCACGGTTGTCGGAACTGGCCGAGAGGCTCGCAGCATTCCCTTGGCCAGCAGCGGCGCCAGTAGCCGGGTGACCCCGATCGAGAGCCCGACGCCCGGGTAGCTGATCCGGCCATCGCTGGCCAGCGAGTCGTACCGGCCGCCCGAGGCGATCGATCCCCAAGACTCAAAGCCGACCAGCTCGGTCTCATAGACGGTGCCGGTGTAGTAGTCCAGACCGCGCGCCACCCTGAGATCGGCGATCAGTCGACCGGGCACATATCGGGCCGCGGTGGTCACCACCTCGGCCAGCAACTCGAGTCCCTCGTCTAGCTGATCATGCTCAACACCCAGCCGGCGCACGTCGGAGACGAACGAGGCATCGGCGGAGCGGATCTCGGCCAGCCGCACGCAGCTTCTGGCCTGAGCCTCGGTGATCTTGACTTCGTTGATCAACTGCTCGATCACCCGATCGGGCCCAATCTTGTCGATCTTGTCGACCTGCCGCAGCACCGCAGCAGGATCGGCGATATCCAAACCCAGATAAAAACCCTGGGCCAGGATCCGATTGTTCACCCGCATCAGCACCGGCGGCAGGCCAAGATCAACATGAAGCCGCTCCAGTGCGGCCAGGGTGACCAGCGGCAGTTCGACGTCATGATGCACCGCGAGTGCCTCGGCGTTGACAATGTCGACGTCAGCCTGAGTGAACTCGCGATAGCGACCCTCCTGTGGACGCTCGCCTCGCCAGACCTTTTGGATCTGGTAGCGCCGGAAGGGAAAGGCAAGCTGGTGAGCGTTCTCGAGTACGTAGCGCGCAAACGGCACCGTCAAGTCGAAACGCAAACCAAGATCAGCTGGCTCGTCCGGATCGGCGTGCAGCCGCTGGACTGTGTACACCTCCTTATCGATCTCACCTTGCTTGGCCAGACGGTCCAACGGTTCGACCGCCCGAGTCTCGATCGAAGCGAAGCCATGTAGTTCGAAGGTTTCTCGCAGCCGGTCGAGTACGAACTGTTCGACGATGCGGGACTCCGGTGTGTACTCCGGGAAGCCCGACAGCGGCTTGGGGCGACTCACGCTACTCCTTGGACAGTTCTGCGAGGTTCTGCAGGTATGGGTTACTGACTCGCTCGCGGGCCATGGTTGTCTGCGGACCGTGTCCTGGAAGTACAGCGACCGTGTCCGGCAACGGCAGCACCTTGGAACGCAGGCTCTTCAGCATGTCGGGCAGGTTCCCGCCTGGCAAGTCGGTTCTGCCGATCGAACCGGCAAACAAGACATCGCCGGAGAAGACCACTGAATCGATGTCAGCATCGATGTCGGAATCGATGCTGAGCATCGATGGCAGCGCTTGCCTGGTAGGGGGTCTGGAACATCGTCGAGCCGGGTGTGTGTCCTGGGGCGTGCAGCGCATGGAAGATGAGTCCAGCGACCGCGACATCGGCGCCGTCAGTCAGCTCTCGCACCTCGTCCGGCTCGCTGAAAACTGCCGAGCTACCCGTCAAGCGCTCCAGCAGCAGCCGCGTCTCGAGCCCCATCGCCCGCAACGGGTCCGTCAGCAGCACTCGGTCATCGGGATGCACCCAGCAGGTCGAGTCGGATGAGCGGCACAACGGCGTGACAGACCACATGTGATCAAGGTGTCCGTGGGTGAGCATCACCGCTACCGGCTTGAGGCGGTGCTCCATGATCAACTCGGTGACGCCGACGACTGCATCCATTCCCGGATCGATGATCACGCATTCCGAGCCAGGCATCGCAGCCACCACGTAGCAGTTGGTTTGCCAAGGCCCAGCAGGAAATGAGGCGATGAGCACGCGTTCGAGAGTATTCGAGACTATCGGGCAGGATGGAGCTATGACCGAACAAGCTGGGCCTGAAGCAGTGGGCCCGGCCGCATTCGGACGAGTGGATACCGACGGCACGGTATACGTCCGTACCTCGACTGGGGAACGCGCGGTCGGGCAGGTACCTGATGTTCCGGCAGCCGAGGCGCTGAGCTTCTTCACTCGCAGGTTTGAGGCTCTGGAGCTTGAGGTCTCGCTGCTGGAGCGGCGCGTCGACATGGGGGCCTTGTCACCCGATGATGCCGTCGCCTCGACCAACAAGGTGCGCGGCGCGGTCGCAGACGCCCGTGCTGTCGGTGATCTGGATGGCTTACTGGCCCGACTGGAAGCACTGTTTCCGGTGATCGCGAAACAGCGGGCCGCTCGCAAGGCAGAGCGAGCAAGACAGCACGAAGAGACCCGGACGGCGAAGGAGAGGTTCGTGCTGGAGGCCGAGCGGCTCGCGACCGGCAATGATTGGCGCGGCGGAGTCAACCGGTTTCGTGTGCTGCTCGAGGAGTGGAAGTCGCTACCGCGCCTGGACCGTGCCACCGATGACGCGCTGTGGCACCGATTCTCCAGCGCGCGCACCACCTACACGCGCCGCCGCAAAGCCCAGTTTGCGCAGCAGAATGAGCAGCGAGAGGCGGCGCGTCTGATCAAGGAAGGGCTGGTCACCGAGGCGGAAGCGCTGGCCGGATCTACCGATTGGGGTCCGACGACTGGGGCCTTCCGGGACCTGATGGCTCGCTGGAAGGCGGCAGGACCCGCCCCGCGCGATGTCGAGGAGTTGCTGTGGAAACGATTCCGCGAAACCCAAGATCGGTTTTTCATGGCAAAGCAGTCGGCACTGTCGGGGCAGCACACCGAATTCCGGGCCAACGCCCAGGCTAAGGAAAGATTGCTGGCCGAGGCGGAGGCGCTGCTGCCGATCGCAAACTCCAGCGCTGCCCGGGCCGCGTACCGCGACATTCTGGGCCGCTGGTCGGCCATTGGAAAGGTGCCCCGTGACGCGGTTCGACCCCTCGAGACTCGCCTCCGCGCGGTGGAGAACGCCATCAAGACTGCCGAGGAAGAACGCTGGCAGCGCAGCAAT
The DNA here is from genome assembly GCA_963740515.1 of uncultured Actinomycetota bacterium. Classification (GTDB taxonomy): domain Bacteria; phylum Actinomycetota; class Actinomycetes; order Propionibacteriales; family Propionibacteriaceae; genus Microlunatus. The sequence goes on along the minus strand of CAVUEO010000030.1, from coordinate 126,378 downwards.
CCCGAGGCGAAGGCGCGGGCCGCGGACACCGCCGCAAAGTTGCAGGCGCAGATCGCGGCGCTCGAAACACGAGCCGCGGAAGCTGAGGCACGTGGTGACCATCAGGCCGCACGTGAGGCGGAAGCTTCGGCTGCGACCTACCGCGAATGGCTCGTGCAGGCACAGCGAACAGCGAGCGATCTCGGCGGCTGAGCCATGTACGCGACTACTGGTGAATGCGGTATGCCTCGTAGACCGCCGGTACACCACGCACGGCGCGGAGCACGTGGTCTAGGTGGGTCGGGTCAGCAGTCTCGAAAGTGAACTTGGCTCTGCAGATCCGGTCTTTGCTGGTGTTCAGGGCCGCAGACAAGATGTTGACGTGCTGGTCAGACAGAGCGCGAGTGATGTCAGACAGCAGCCGATTGCGGTCCAGAGCCTCAATCTGAATGGCGACCAGGAACGAGCTCTTGGCATTGGGCGCCCACTCGACTGGGATCAGGCGTTCCGGCTCGGACCGCAGGCTGTCGGAGTTGCTGCAGTCGACGCGGTGCACCGATACTCCCGCCCCCCGCGTCACGAAGCCCAAAATGTCGTCGCCGGGCACAGGTGTACAGCACTTGGCCAGTTTGACGAGGAGGTCGGTGGCACCAATGACACGGATCCCGCAATCGCTGGCGCCGCTGCTGCTGCGCCGACGCGGACCGGTGACCACACGATCCTCGCTGGTCTCATCGGCGACCATCTCGTCGCCGCCCTCGACCATGATCAGTCTGTTCACCACGGCCTGTGCGCCGACTGTTCCTTCGCCAACTGCGGCGTAAAGCGCGGAGACATCTGTCAGCTTGAAGAACCCGGCCACCGCGGTCAAATGCTCAAGGGTAAGCAGCCGCTGCAGCGGCAGCCCGCCTTTGCGCAGCTGACGGGCCAGCAACTCCTTGCCGGATTCGATCGACTCCTCGCGACGCTCACGGGTGAAGTAGTGGCGGATCTTGTTGCGTGCGCGGGGGCTGCGCACGAAGGTCAGCCAGTCTCGGCTGGGCGCGGCGTTTTCGGCTTTGGAGGTGAAGATCTCCACCACGTCGCCATTCGCCAAAGACGACTCCAGCGGTACCAATCGACCGTTCACACGGGCGCCGATCGTCTTGTGCCCGACCTCGGTGTGGATCGCGTACGCGAAGTCGATCGGCGTGGCATCCTGCGGAAGTGAGATGACGTCGCCTCGCGGCGTGAACGCATAGACCTCGTTGGAGTTGATCTCGAAGCGCAGTGAGTCCAAGAACTCGCCGGGGTCGGCGGTCTCCCGCTGCCAGTCGAGTAGCTGCCGGACCCACACCAGCTCGCCAGCATCATCGCCGCCTTTGACGGGATGAGCGGGACCCTTGCCTTCCTTGTACTTCCAATGAGCTGCAACACCGTATTCGGCACGACGATGCATGTCGTCAGTCCGGATTTGTAACTCGACCGGATTCCCCTCTGGTCCGAGAACCGTGGTGTGCAAGGACTGGTACATATTGAACTTCGGCATCGCGATGTAGTCCTTGAACCGTCCTGGCAGCGGGTTCCAGCGGACGTGCAAGACACCGAGCGCTGCATAGCAGTCGCGATTGCTCTCGACCAGCACGCGGAGGCCAACCAGATCGTAGATCTCCTGGAAGTCCCGACCGCGGACCACCATCTTCTGGTAAATCGAGTAATAGTGCTTCGGCCGTCCCGTAACGTTCGCTTTGATCTTGGCGGCGCGCAGGTCGGCCTGGACCTGGTCGATGACGTGTGACAGGTACTCGTCGCGGCTCGGGGCGGCCTCGGCCACCAGCCGTACGATCTCGTCGTAAACCTTCGGATACAAGGTGCCGAAGGCAAGGTCTTCCAGCTCCCACTTGATGGTGTTCATGCCGAGGCGATGCGCCAGCGGAGCGAAGATCTCCAGCGTCTCAGACGCGATCCGGGACTGCTTGTCCGGCCTCAAGTAATGCAACGTCCGCATGTTGTGCAGCCGGTCGGCGAGCTTGATCACCAGTACTCTGATGTCCCGGCTCATCGCGACGACCATCTTTCGGATGGTCTCGGACTTGGCCGACTCGCCGTACTTGACCTTGTCCAGCTTGGTACAGCCGTCGACCAGCAGCGCAATCTCTTCGCCGAAGTCGCGGGTTAGTTGCCCGAGCGTGTAGTCGGTGTCCTCCACCGTGTCGTGCAGCAATGCCGCGCACAACGTTGCCTCAGTCATGCCCAGCTCGGCCAAGATGGTCGTGACTGCGAGCGGATGAGTGATGAAAGCATCTCCACTCTTCCGCGTCTGACCGCTGTGCAGGCGCTCAGCTTTGCGGTACGCGCGCTCGACCAGCGCTAAATCGGCCTTCGGGTGATTGGCTCGGATAACTTGGAAGAGCGGATCGAGCGCTGGCGTCTGCGGTCGACCGGAACCGAACCTGGCAATCCGCTGCCGCATCTTGACCCGCTGCTGCTCGGCACCGGCACTAATCCTGCCTGGAAGGCTCGGGCCGGACTCAGTGCCAGCGCCCTCAGCCTCGGGCTCGGGCAGAATGAGGGCGCGCCGCGGCTCATGCGCGACGTGGCCTCTCGGCCCCGACGGCTTGGCCTCCTGGATAGGCGACCGAATGGCCGCCCCGTGATCGCTCAAAGCCGCGTTCCTCCTCAGCAGAATGCCAGTCTAAGCGCCAGGCCCGTTTTAGCCGGCAGGCGATGGCAACCTGTTGCGGAGGTCAGCCGTACGCTGCCATCAGCGCGGTTGCCCCACTCGATTCCGTCGACCTGCGCTGACAGCCTGCTCCTCCGCGTCCTCGGCCGCCTGGCGTACCACAACAACCTGGTCGCCTGCCTCGAGTGTGGCCACCGTCGGGTCATAGAAACGGCGCAGAGTCTTGTTGCGCACCACCGCTATCACCCGCTCGCCCTCGACCTCACTCGGAGAGCGACCGATCTCTTCCTTGGTGATTGGGCGCTCGCCCACTTCCAGACCCTCGTTGCTGGTGAGCAGATCGTCGATGATCGTCCCGAGATTTGGGCTAACGGCTGACAGCCCGAGCAGACGACCGACTGCTTCAGAGGATGTCACGACGGCGTTTGCTCCTGATTGACGCAGCAATGAGGCATTGACGTCCTCACGTACTGCAACCACCACATGCGCGCTCGGGTTGAGCTGACGTACGGTCAGCATGACGAGGATCGCCGAGTCGTCTCGGTCGACGGTGATGAGGACCTCGCGCGCCTTCATGATCTCGGCCCGACGCAAGATCTCACGCTGCGTCGCGTCACCCTCGATGGCGGCGTACCCGCGCACGTTCGCGTCGTTGATCGCCGACGGCCGGCTATCGATAACGACCATCTGGGTGGGGTTGAAGCCATTGTTCTTCAGCGTCTCGACCGCGCTCTTGCCCTTTGTGCCAAACCCCACCACGACGACGTGATTGCGCATTCTTTTCCTCCAGCGTGCGTCTTTGAAGATGCGACGGCCGTGGTGCGCCAGCACCTCGAGCGTCGTGCCGACCAACAACACCAAGAACGCGATCCGCAAGGGCGTGACGACGACCGCACTCACTACCCTGGCATGCGGGGCCACCGGCGTGATATCGCCATAGCCCGTCGTGGTGAGAGTCACTGTCGCGTAGTAGATCGCATCGATCAGACCGACCTTGCCGTCGGAATCGTCGGTGTAAGCGTCCCGGTCAATCCACACAATCAAAACCACAATCAGCAACAACATCAAAGCCAGCAGTCCGCGCCGCGTCAGCTCAACGGCTGGTGACGCAGTGCGGGCGGGCAGGCTGACGAGCGTGTCGGGCGGCCCGAACCGACTCGACCCGCCTCGGCGGCGACCCGGCTCGGTCAGGCTCATGTGCCTACTTCTTCCGCTGACTGCGGGGCTTGTTCTGCGGCTGGGGCCGTTTGGCCGCCCCGTCGCGATGTGATCGTACGTCCGACTTATAGGTCACCGTGACTCGCTTAGCACCATTTCCGGCCGCTGAACTGGCCTTCTCGAGTTCTGCGTTGCTGGGTTCAGCCTCGTTAGTGGCCGTGGTCTCAGCCACCTCCGGCTGAGCGATCGGCGCCGAAGGGGTCGTCTCGACCACTCGCTCCTTTTGAGCCTCTTTGGCACGGCGTGCCTGGACTCGTGCTGCCAGCTTCTTCATGTCCGGCTCGCGCTCCTTCATCTGGGCGAGCAGCGGTGTTGCGATGAAGATCGAGGAATACGCACCGGAAACCATGCCGACAAACAGCGCGAGAGCGAGATCCTTCAGCGGACCCTCGCCGAGGATCACGGCTCCAGCGAACAGCAGCGCTACCACCGGCAGAACACCAATCACCGTGGTGTTGATGGAGCGGACAAGCACCTGATTGACAGCGAGATTGGCAGCCTCGGAGTAGGTCCGCGTGGTGCTGGAGCGAATGTCGCGGACGTTCTCACGCACTTTGTCGAATACCACGACGGTGTCGTAGAGCGAGTAGCCGAGGATGGTCAGCAGGCCAATCAAGGTGGCCGGCGTCACGGTGAAACCCACCAGGGCGTAGATACCGATGGTCAACATCACGTCGTGAACCAGCGCAATGAGCGCTGCAGCCGACATCTTGGCATCTCGGAAGTAGATCCCAATCACCAGCGCTACCAGCGCCAGGAAGACCACCAGGGCAATCAGTGCCCGCTCAGTGATCTGGCCGCCCCAGGAAGCGCCGATCAGACTGTATGCGACCTGATCTGGGTTTATGCCGACCTCGTTGGCGATCGCAGCCCGCACTTTCGGCACTTCTTCGGTGGGATCGAGGGTCCGAGTCTGCACTCTGACCTGGTTCTCGCCGATGGTGTTGACGATCGCTTCGTCGAGATCAGGGACGCCAGAGTTACCAAGCGCCTCCCGCATCGAGTCGACAGTCTGCGCGGTGACTCGGGTAGGCGCCTTGAAGTCCGCGCCGCCTTTGAATTCGATGCCGAAGTCCAGTCCTCGCGCCACCAAGGAGATGAGCGCGATGCTGATCAGAATGGCAGAAAGGATGTACCAGCGACGTCGATGGCCAATGAAGTCGTAAGAGATCTCGCCGGTATAGAGGCGGTGCCCGATAGTGCCCAGCTTCGACATCAGGCCCCTTCCTCGCTCACGGCTGCTGGACGCGCGATCACCGGCCGGCGAGAACGGGTACCCGGCAGTGCCTGAACGCCGAGGTGTTCCGGATCGAGCCCAGAGAGTCGATGTCCGCCACCGAAGAACTTGGTTCGCGCCAACAGCGTCATCAGCGGTTTGGTGAAGAGGAAGACCACCACCACATCGATCAGTGTGGTGAGGCCGAGCGTGAACGCGAACCCCTTCACCGATCCGATGGCAAGCACGAACAACACCAGCGCTGACAGCAAGGAGACGGTGTCCGCGATCAAGATCGTCTGACGGGCTCTGCGCCACCCCGTCTCGACAGCCGTACGCAAGCTGCGGCCGTCGCGCACCTCGTCACGGATTCGCTCGAAGAAAATCACGAAACTGTCTGCCGTGATCCCGATGGCAACGATGATGCCGGCGATGCCTGGAAGGTTCAGGGCGAAGCCGACCGAGCTACCGAGCAGCACGACGCTGGCGTAGGTGAGGAACGCCGCGATACCGAGCGAGGCCACTACAACAATGCCGAGACCGCGGTAGTACCAGAAGCAGTAACCGACGACCAGCGCGAGACCGATGATGCCGGCGATGATGCCGGCTCGCAGCTGCTCGCCGCCTAAGGTGGCGGAGACGTTGTTGACTTCCGAGACGTCAAAGGCAAGCGGGAGCGCGCCGTACTTCAGGACGTTGGCCAGCTCAGTGGCGCTCTTCTGGGTGAAATTGCCGGAGATTTCAGCCCGGCCCCCCGGTATCGCCTCATTGACCGATGGTGCCGAGATGGAGACCCCGTCCAAAACGATGGCGAAGCGGTTCTGCGGGTCACTCATCTGGGAGAGCTCCCGCGTAGCCTGCTCAAAGGCCGCCCCGCCTTCGGAGTTGAACTCTAGGTTCACAACCCAGTTGACATTGTTCTGCGGAATGCCGGCAACCGCCGTTGCCAGCTGGTTCCCTTCGATCAGCGCCGGTCCGAGCAGGTACTTCTCGGTCTTCTCCTGGTTACACGCAAACAGGCCCTGGTCGGCGACCTCGGTCACTTTGGTTTCGCAGGTGAATTCGGCGAATGCGGTCTGGCAGGCTTCGGTCGGCTGCCAGGCCAGTGCCTTGTCTGGCGGAGTCCCTTGTCCGTCGGCGGGTACGCAAGCCTCGTCTAATGGGACTGGCGGAGCGGTCGGCAACGCGGGCAGCGGCTTGTTGTTGCCGCTGCCGCTTGGCTGGGGGCTGGGGCGCGCGCTCGGCTCGGCGGCTGGCGCCTGCGCGGTCTCCGAGGCGCCCGCAGTGGGCTCCGCGCTCGGCACCGGGGTTGGTTCAGTTGTCGGGGCGGGCGTTGGTTCCGGGGGTTGCACCTGCTCGGCCGCGTGCACGGCCCGGAACCGCAACACGGCAGTCTGGCCGACGAGCCGGACCAGCTCGTCCTGCTGAACGTTCGGCACGGTGACGATGATCTGGTTGTCCCCGGCTGTGGTTACCTCGGACTCGCCGACGCCCAGGCTGTCCACACGACTCTGGATAATGGTCTTGGCCAGCTGCAGACTGTTGGGATCCACCGTCCCGCTACCGGTGGTGTTCTTCGCCGTCAGAGTGATGGTCGTCCCGCCCCTGAGGTCCAGACCGAGCTTCGGGATCCAGGTGCCGCTGACCGCCATCAGGGTGATCAGCCCAGCCACCAACACGGCCAAAAAGATAAGGGTGCGGCCCGGGTGACCAGTCGTCGTTGCCACTCGCGTGTGTTTCCTAGCTATTGGGAAGGCTCAGTCGGCGGTCGGAGGCTTCGAGTCGCGGGGGGTCGATGAGGAGTCAGGCTCGACGGCAGTCCCGTTACCGGTCGCCGTCGTGGGCCCGTCCAGCGGCCGGTCGATTTGCAGGTCACTCGGCTCATCGGAGGAAGTGAACTCCTCCTCGAGTTCGTCCTCCTCCTCAAGACGGTCCTCGTCAGCCTCGGTGACGACCTTAGAGATCGCCTGCTTGAGCACCGTGAGCTCGGCGCCGGGGGAGACCTCCAGCACAACCTGTTTGGGACCTACGGACACGACGGTGCCGAAAACGCCGCTGCCGAGCATCACCCTGCTACCCGGGCTGAGGGCGTGCATCGTCTGTTGCAGGGCTTGCTGGCGCTTCCGCTGTGGCCGCAAGATCAAGAAGTAGAAAGCCGCCACCAGCAGGGCGATGAAGATCAGGGTCGAATATTGCTGCATTGCTCCGGCATCCGATTGTGAGGGTGCTGCGCTTGACGCAGTACCGATGAGTTATTCCCTGCGGCTCGGTCTCGCGACCTCTGCTGAAAGAAACCGACCGCCGTACTCTACCTATTCTGCGACGAAAACCTGCATCGTACGGCCGCATCGGCAGCTCGCCTCGACGGCCCGCCGCCGGTCAAGTAAAGAGGTCGGGTGTGATCCCGACGCCGACTGCGGGATTGGGAGGCGCCAAGCCGAGGTGGCTCCAGGCAGCGGGCGTCGCGACCCGACCGCGCTGGGTGCGCATCAGGAAGCCTTGCCGGACCAGGAATGGCTCCGCGACCTCCTCCACGGTTTCGCGCTCCTCACCGACCGCAATGGCGAGCGTGGAGAGTCCGACCGGACCGCCAGCGAAGCGCCGGCACATCGCGTCAAGCACCGAGCGGTCCAGTCGATCCAGGCCAAGCTCATCTACTTCGTAAAGCTCGAGCGCATCGCGAGCGACCGAGAGGTTTACGCGGCCGTCCGCGCGGACCTGGGCATAATCGCGTACCCGGCGCAGCAGCCGGTTGGCAATGCGCGGAGTGCCGCGCGAACGGCGGGCAATCTCCTTGGCACCGGCCGGCTCCAGCGGGATTCCGAGCAATTCTGCAGAACGGTCCAGGATGTGCTCCACTGCTGTGACATTGTAAAAGTCCAGCTGCGCTGTGAAGCCGAAGCGATCGCGCAACGGGCCCGGCAGAAGACCTGCCCGAGTGGTGGCCCCAACCAGCGTGAAACGCGGGATTTCCAATGGGATCGCGGTTGCTCCCGGCCCCTTGCCGACAACAACGTCCACCCGGAAGTCCTCCATCGCCAGATAGAGCATTTCCTCGGCTGGTCGGGACATCCGGTGGATCTCGTCGAGAAAGAAAACTTCGCCCTCCATGAGCCCGGAAAGGATCGCAGCGAGGTCGCCGGCATGCTGAATGGCCGGACCGCTTGAGATCCGTAGCGGCGCACTCATCTCGCTCGCGATGATCATCGCCAAGGTCGTCTTGCCGAGGCCGGGCGGGCCGGACAATAAAACGTGGTCGGGTACTCCCCCGCGGTGCCGGGCTGCCTCGAGCACCAAACCGAGCTGGTCGCTGACCCGGGGCTGGCCCTCGAACTCAGACAGGGTGCCGGGCCGGAGCGCCGATTCGGCGGCACGCTCCTCAGGATCGGCGTCGGGACGTACCAGCCCGGCGAGGTCGTTGTCGCTCACATGGTCACCGGACTCCGCTACTTGCGAGCCAGGCTCTGCAGCGCGGCCCGCATCAGGACCGCGACGTTGACCTGAGGATCCTCGCGCGTCAAGTACTCCACGTCATCGCAGGCGGACTCGGCGTCCCTGGCTGACCATCCCAAGCCCTGCAGTCCCTGGTTCACCTGTGCTCTCCACGCTGCAGATGAGGTGACCGTGGATGCCGGGCCATCAGTGTGGTCGACCGACATTGATCTTGTCCTTGAGCTCGATGACAATGCGTTGCGCACCTTTGCGGCCGACACCTGGCACCTTGCACAGTTGCACCAGATTCTCGGTGGCGATCGCAGTGCGCAGCTCATCGGGACTGAGCACCGCAAGCGCTGCCTGTGCCAACTTGGGCCCAACTCCGGTAGCTGTCAACAAGAGCTCAAAGAACTCCCGCTCGTCGATCGAGGCGAAGCCGTACAGGGTGAGCGAGTCCTCCCGCACAATGAGCGACGTTGCGAGTGTTGCCCGCTGTCCGAGCCGGAGCCCGGCCACCGTGCTTGGGCTGCAGACCGCCTGAATGCCCAAACCGCCAACCTCGATCACCGCTGATGTCGGGCCGACCTGCGCGACCACGCCGGTCAGCTGCGCGATCATGTCCCTCCCCCGCAGGGTGCTGCACGGGACCCCCCAAAAGCCCCCCGCTGCCGCTCAGCGCGCTTGGCGGCGGCCTCAACGGCCGCGTTCAGGCGAGCAGTGGTGCTACCCCGCCACACATGACAGATCGCAAGCGCCAGCGCATCTGCCGCGTCCGGCGGCTTAGGCGGATCGTCGAGTCTGAGGATTTTTGTCACCATCGCGCCGACCTGATCCTTGGGGGCACGACCCGAGCCGGTGATAGAGGCCTTGACTTCACTCGGGGTGTGCAGGCTCACCGGAATTCCATGCCTGGCGGAAACGAGCATCGCCACGCCGGCAGCCTGGGCGGTACCCATCACGGTCTGCATGTTGTGCTGAGCAAAGACACGTTCAATAGCGACCGCGGTGGGGCGGTAGCGACTGACCCAGTCTTCGATGATCTCTTCGATTGCCAGAAGGCGACGTGCGATATCCAGCTCTACGGGCGTACGGATGACATCGAAGGCAACCAGCAACGGCTGTCGGCCGGGGACGCCATCAACCACACCCAACCCGCATCGGGTCAGGCCCGGGTCAATTCCCAGCACCCGCATGCGTTCCCCTCGATGTCGCGTGACCGGATCGCCCACGCGATCCCCCTAACGCCTCTCAGTAAACGAACAGATGTTCGGCAGCCTAAGCGGCGCTCCTGACGTTGACGACCGCGACACGCTGTTCGTTCGCAACTAGTGTTGCAGCCGCCCTGCCCGGCTGGCGCGGGTGCCCTGATCTCTCAGCCGTACGCGGATCTCAGGCGCTAGCTGATTCTGGCCAGCACCTCATCGGAGGCATCAAAGTTCGCGTACACGTTTTGCACGTCGTCGGAGTCTTCGAGGGCGTCAATGATGCGCATCAGCTTCTCGGCTGTCGTGGCATCGACCTCTTGGGTGTAATCCGGCACGAAAGAGACCTCGGCCGAGTCGTAGTCGAGCCCTGCCTGCTGCACCGCGGTGCGTACCGGCACCGTGTTGCTGGGGTCAGTGATGATCTCGAAGCTGTCACCCAGATCGTTGATCTCTTCGGGGTCGGCATCCAAGGTTGCCTCAAGCAGGCCGTCCTCGCTGATGCTGCGACCGTCCTGCTGCTTGGCGACGATAACCACGCCTTTGCGGGTAAACATCCGCGCCGTCGAGCCGGCGTCGGCCATGGTGCCGCCGTTCCGCGTTACTGCGACCCGAACATCCGATGCCGAACGGTTTCGATTGTCAGTGAGGCACTCGATGAGCAACGCAACACCGGCTGGGCCGTACGCCTCATACATCAGCGTCTCGTAGTTGGCGCCACCACCCTCGGCCCCAGAACCACGCTTGACAGCTCGGTCAATGTTGTCGTTGGGAACTGAGTTCTTCTTTGCCTTCTGGATTGCGTCGTACAACGTCGGGTTTCCGGCTGGGTCAGCACCCCCCATGCGGGCCGCCACCTCGATGTTCTTGATCAGCTTCGCGAACAGCTTGCCGCGGCGGGCATCGACCACAGCCTTCTTGTGCTTGGTCGTCGCCCACTTCGAATGACCGGACATGTGCGAAATCCTAACCGTCGCGTTGGATGGGGGTCGTTTCCGATCACAAGCGACCAGAAGCCTGAGTTCGGTCGCTGGTGAGGGTCGTCAGCGACGCCAGATCGGCACGTGCTGCGGCTTGCCACCTTTGACTGGCGGGTCGCTCTGCTGCCAAATCCGACGCCAGCTCGATGCTGGCGGCTCAGGCACCTCAACTGAACCCCGCTGGGCCTCCCACCAGGAGGCGGCATCCTCGGCCAGCAGTTTCTTGACTGCGTCGAAGATCCGGGGTGCGAAGTCAGAGGACGTCTCACCATGCCGGGTCCTGATGGGTGGCCCATACCGTACGCTCACCCGCGGCCGCCCCGGCACTGGCCAGTTACTCCCACGCGGCATAGCCGCATACGTGCCGAGGATCCCGACTGGAATGACCGGGACCTGACATGCAACTGCTATCTCCGCAGCGTCCATCCGAAACGGGCCGACGAACCCATCGCGGGAGCGGGTGCCTTCGGGAAAGATCGCCACGCTCCAGCCGTCGGTCAGCAACGTGGCTGGAGTGCTGGCGAGAACACCACCACTGGGCTGAATCGGGAAAGTATTGAAAGCGATCGCCGACGCGCTCGACCGGAGCCAACTGTTGAAGAAGTGGTCCCCTGCCACCCCCACCGCTGTGCGGCGACGACGTTTGGTCGGCAAGGTTGACAGCAGTACGGCCGTGTCGAGGTGGGAGGCGTGATTCGCCACGATCAAGGCTGGGCCATTCAGCTGGCGAAGCTCATCGAGCCCGTAGACCTCTACGGACAGCTCCTTCCGCATCACATTCTTGACGCCGACCACCAGGACACACTCGCGTAGCGCGCGCGCCGGAGCCAGGCGTGCCCAACCCGTCCGTCTTACCGGCTGACCCTTCCTCATTTGATGTCAACCAGGACCGCCGGAGGGCTGTGCAGATAGCTGATCGACGGCGTCCGACCGACTGTCGACGCCACGATTTCGAGTGCGTCGGCAAGGGTCGAGGCAGCGCGGAAACCCATCCGCGCTGCGCTCTCTCGGTCGGCTCCCACCCACACAATGTCGCTGGTGTGTTGGCGAGCGGCTGCAGTCTGGTACCAGAGGTGCATCGGGTGCACGCCGTGGAATGCCTGACTGGTTCGGTAGAGGTGGGCATACCAGGAGTCGTTGGCGAACTTCTCCTCGTAGTCCGCCGCGATCTGCTCCGAGTCGGTCGTGACGGTCAGCACATCAGTGAAAAAATCCACGTACGAGGGATGGTGCAGCGGAGAGAATTCCGCGTGCAATGGGTGGTAGAGGATCAAGGCGCCACCGGCCCGGACGAACGGCGAGCCTGTGTGCGAGCCGAAAGCAGCAGCGAGGCCGCTCCACGCCGCAAGAATCGGATTGGCGACCGAGTCGACGCTGTAAGGGGTATGCGCTCCCACACCAAGAACTCCGACATCTGCCGGCGTTGAAACCTCGACGAGCTGCTGAGCGGTGAGTTGGGCTCGGCTGGCCGCTTGGACCGCAGCCGGTGCGCCGGCGGCGACCAGCGTGGCGTGGTAGTCGCCCTCAGCGCGGTTCATCAGTCGCCGCCGAGCACGCTGTGGAGTCCACTCCAGACCCCTCCGTAGGCCAAACCAGGTGGCCCGGTCCTGGAGGCTCCATTCCCACTCGCGGTGGCCCAGAAACTCCACGGGTGGGGCGAAAACCTCGTTGTCGAGCACGGCATCGATCTCGAAGACACGTACGGCCGCTGTGACCAGGTCAGCAATCTCGGCCGCGGCGCCGCTGCCCACAGCATGCACGCCTGAGAGCTGGCCGACCGTAGCCGTCGAACCGAGTCCGGTCGCGATGGCTGCTGCGCCACGAGGTGGCGCGTCGATCAAGTGCACGAAGATCAGCAGATCCGAGCCAACGGCCCGTGCATTCAACGCAATCTCGCCAGCAACCGTGCCGCCGATCTTGGCGAGATTATTGGCATCTTCGGCATCGTGATTGGTCAGCAGGCCATCGGCGTAGAAAGACCGGAAGACGCGCTCGCCCACGACGTACTCAAGTTCCTCGGGTGTCATCCGGCGGTTCAGACCGTTCGCACTGACGAGAGCAACATCGTCTACTCCGGCAGCCGCGGCCAGCGTCAATACGGCTTCGATCACCTTTCCGCGGATGTCTGGGCGCCGCATTCTCGGCGTCGGGGTTCCGATGTCATCGAACGCGATCGTCAGCCGCATGTCCGGTTCCAGCAGCGCCGAGAGCGGCTCCGACTCCAGCGGGGCATTGAGTGCAGCATTGATCGCTTCGCCGAGGTCCGGCACCCGGACCAGCGACTCCGCAGGGTAGATCACACTGCTTCCGAGTGGGAACTTTTCAAGGCGAAAACGATCTCCGTCCGGCACCAGCAGCGGCGGAGTGCGATCGTCGACCTCGAGGACGAAGCCTGGTCGGCCCATCTACCAATCTCCTTACGTCGGAAGCGCCCAGCGCGGCATGATCGGCTTGATCTTCCACTCCACCACCGACCACTGATTGCGACGAGCAGCCCGCATCAGCGGGATATCGGGGCTGACCGCCACGGCGTTGCCAGCTGTTTCCAGCATCGGCAGATCAGAGTGGGAGTCGGCGTAGGCAAAGCTACGGTCCAGGTCGACCCCACGCAGCGCCGCATAGTGCTTTAGCCAGGCCGCACGAGATTCCCCTACCAGAGGCGGCGCGGTGAGAAATCCGGTGCAGCGGCCCTCCTCGTCCACTCCGAGCTCGGCGGCGACGATCTCGTCGAACAGCGGCTGGATGGGCCGGGTCAGCGGCCGCACCACCCCGGTGATCAAGATCGTGGTGTGTCCAGCGGCGCGATGTTCCCTGATCCTGCGTACCGCCTCCGGGGACAGCCGACTCAAGATGTGAGGAGCCAGGGAGGTGTCAACGAAGCGCTCCAGGGCGGCCAGATCAGCACCTCGATAACGGCGGTAGACCGCCCGCAGAAAAGCGCCGCGGTCTCGCTGCTCGGCACGCAGGTACGACGGAAGGCGGCGCATAACCTGACCCACCTCGGCAAGTTGCCCCGTGCGTGAGAGCTCTGGCAATCGGGCCCACAAGTATTGCTCGATCACGTTGGTGGACATGATCGTGCCGTCCAGGTCGAAGATCGCCAACGCCGCGGGGCCTGCAGTGTCCTTGTCCAGGTCCTTCATCGTGGTCGGCCGATTGCCACGCTTGCTGCGGCTTGCGTCCATTCGGCGTAACGGCGCGGTGATGGATGGACAGTGCACTTCCTGGACGTAGGTCTTCCAGTCGAAGACCGAAGTGTCGAAGGCGAAGGCAGCTTGATCATCAGGATGCAACGCCCGGGTGAGAGCGAGGGTGTTGTCGTCCACGAAATGCAGCTCGGACTGCGCGTACTCCTTGTAGAGCGTGTGATAGCGCCGTACGAAATCCAGGCGTATCCGAGTACGATCCAGATCCTTGGCGAACTTGCGGGTTCGGTCCGAGCGCGGCATCTGGGCCAACATGCGCTCCGCGAGCTTGTGGGCACGTTCTGAGGTGGACAGCAGCCGTTCGATCGACGAGGCGCCCGGAAACGTCCATTGCGGCAGCCGGGCCGCCCCGCGCGGACCGCCCTCGAAGGGGTGCTCCAGAAAGTAAGCGCGGATGTAGCTGTAAAGATCTTTGAATGTCAGCGGGTTCCGGGCGCCCGAGTTGACGTGGTAGTACTCCGGTTCCCCGATCTCGGGTTGGGTGGCGCACACCGCGAGTATGGCGTTCACCACATGATCACATGGCACGATGTCGACAACCGCCTCCGGCGTCGCCGGGAACTCCGGAAGCTCGCCGCGACCGTACGCCAGGATCAGCGGCTCCGCCATCTTGAAGCCTTCGATCCAGCCTGGATACGGATGCAGCCATGAGGACTCGACGATCGCCGGCCGCACGATCGAGACGTGCATATCTTGGCCGACATCGGTTACTACGCGTTCGCCAAGTGCCTTGGTCAAGGTGTAGGCGTCCGTCCATCCCAGCGAACGCGCCCGCTCCGTGCCGGCCTTGACCAGCTCCGCCTGAACCCACTCGATGCGGCGCCGCTCGGTGTCGGCGGCGGTGGTCAGGAACCCTGCCTGGCGGTGTTCGCGTTCAGCGTCCTTGCGAAGCTTCGCGAGCTGGGCCGAGGTACGCGACTCCTCTTCGATCAGATTCCCCATGGCGACACCGGCCGCCGCCTCGGCCTCGTAATCGATGTCATGAGCGTGCGGCGCCTCGGGGATGGCGCCACGCCGCCGGCCCGCCGTGTACGCAGTTGAGATGTGTACGTAATGCGGGACCCGGCGCAGCTTCCCCGCCGCATCGGTGACCGCCTCCAGCATGCGATCCATCAGCGCTTTGGTGCCGATCACGTTGGTCGTGAATGCCTGGTCGATCGGCGGATCGAAGGAGACATCGCCGGCGCAATGCACCACGATGTCAAGATCATGAGGCAGCTGCGGGACATTCGGCAGATCGCCTTCGATGACGTCAACGCCGGTGTCCAGAAGACTCCGCTGCGCCTCCGGCAGCTTTCCGAAGATCGTTGAAGATCGGCTTCTTGACCACCGCGATCATCCGGTCCCGCGCACTGGCTGAGCCCTTGCGGCGGACGAGTACCACCGGCCTGGTCTCGGGCAGCTCGGTCATGATCTTCCACAGCAACTGCTCGCCGATGAAACCGGTCACCCCGGTCATGACGATCTTCTTCCCGGCGAGCAGGTCCCGCAGCCGGCCATCGAGCTGCTGCACGGCGCGGCCGGTGTCGGCGGTCGCGCCCCACCCTGGATCCAGGGTCATGAGTCGTTGCTCCCTGTGGTGCTGTCCAGTTGCGCGGCCACCAGGGCCTCCTCAATAGTGAAGCGACCGACGTAGAGCGCGGTGCCAATAATGGCACCCTCGACCCCAATTCCCACCATGTCCCTGAGAGCCAGAATGTCTTCAATGGTGGCGATGCCACCACTGGCGATCACCGGCCTGTCGGTCTCATCGCATACCCGGCGCAGCAGGTCGAGATTGGGCCCGCGAAGCATGCCGTCGGCGGATACATCGGTGACAACGAACCGCGCACAACCTGCACTGTCCAACCGACGTAGCGTCTCGAGGAGATCGCCGCCCTCTCGGGTCCAACCTCGGGCGGCGAGCTTGCTACCTCTGACGTCCAGTCCAACGGCAATCCGGTCCCCGTAGCTGTGGATGATTTCCTCGCACCACTCGGGTTGCTCCAGGGCCGCTGTTCCGATGTTCACTCGAGCGCACCCGGTTGCCAGGGCCCGCTCCAGCGACTCATCGTCCCGAATGCCCCCGGACAGCTCGACATTCAACCGCAGGTGGGAGGTGAGCTCAGCGATGATCTCGGCATTGTTGCCGCGCCCGAAGGCCGCGTCCAGATCCACCAGGTGGATCCACTCCGCGCCGGCGGCTTGCCATCGCTGAGCTGCGGCCCGCGGATCACCGAACCGCTGTTCAGACCCGGCGCGGCCCTGCACCAGTTGCACCGCCTGTCCCCCCGCGAGGTCGACCGCCGGCAGCAGCACGAGCCGGTCGGCCCGAGCTGTCACCGGTAAAGGACTTGCCGAATGCACCAGACGACCCTATCGCCAGCCCTTGGTCACGCCGCGTTCAATTGCTCGCTCCGCTCGCTGCGGATCGCCCTTGGAGGCCGCCGACTTCGTCGTCACTCGCGGACGAAAAGCGTGTCCGCTCGCTCCTCCTCATCACGGCGGCGGGCGATCCGGACGCTTGGACTTCGGCAGCTTCGCCACGATCAGCTCGTACGAAACGTCGATCAGGTCCTGAATCTCATCGGGCGGGATCGTCCCGTCGAGGATGAAGGTGTTCCAGCCATGTTTGCCGATGTAGGCCATCTTGCTGGCGGCACCTTGATAGCGGTCGAGCAACAGGTCAGCAGTCTCGCGGTCGCCGCACTTCAAGCCGATCGTCGCCTGGTCTTCGGCGGGTCCGAGAAAGGCAAAGATCTTGTCGCCCACCTTGGCTACCACATCACCTTCCCAGGGCTCGTCCCGCCACGCGCCCGGCTTGGCCAGGCAGTAGTCGAGCCAGCGCGTCTTGCTCACCGTTCGGCCAGCGCCTTTCTCACCAACGCTCGCAGCATTTCACTCACAACGTCGCTACCCAGTTGGAGATCAGGCGAGCTCCCGCGTCACCTGACTTCTCGGGGTGGAACTGGGTGGACCAGAGCGAACCTTCCTCCACTGCCGACACGAACCGGTCGCCGTCATGTTCGGCCCAGGTAATGCGGCGCTGCGGAGCCGCAGGCAGCGCGCGTACCCCGTAGCTGTGGACGAAGTAGAAGCGGTCGGATTCGATACCCGCGAACAGCTGGCTGCTGGCGGCTGACTGGACGGTGTTCCAGCCCATGTGTGGCAGCCTTGCGGCGTGGAGTTGTTCCACCAGTCCGGGCCAGATGCCGCATCCTTCGGTCCGCACGCCGTGCTCGATCCCCGCCTCGAACAACACCTGGTGGCCGACACAGATAGCAAGTGTGGGTCGCCCGCTGTTACGACGGGCGGCGATGATTTCTGGCCCGCCAACCGCCGCCAAACCTGACATGCATGCCGCAAACGCGCCCACGCCGGGTACCACCAAGCCGTCTGCATCGGTCGCGAGCCGCGCATCGGTACTCACGGCGACATCTGCGCCGG
Organism: uncultured Actinomycetota bacterium; assembly: GCA_963740515.1. Classification (GTDB taxonomy): domain Bacteria; phylum Actinomycetota; class Actinomycetes; order Propionibacteriales; family Propionibacteriaceae; genus Microlunatus. Next base: position 109,054 of record CAVUEO010000030.1, on the reverse strand, counting down.
CTCGGGCGACTGCTCGCTCGGCCGAGCGGATGTTGCCTGATCCATAGTCGAGAACGACAACCTTTTTCCGCACTGCAAGCGTCGCTCGCGCGAGCAGTGCCGAACTCTCCGTCACAGAGTTCCTTTGGTGCTGGGTATGTCGTCGATACGCGGATCGAAGGCCATCGCATCGCGGAGGGCGCGCGCCAGCGCCTTGAACTGGCATTCCACGATGTGGTGCGGGTCGCGACCTGAAATCAGTGTCAGGTGCAGACAGATTTGGGCGTGGAAGGCAAGCGTTTCCATGATGTGACGGGTCAGTGAGCCTGAATACGCAATGCTGGCTGCGACCCCGGCGACGCCCTGGGAACCGCCGATCAGCACGTACTCCTGCCCAGTCGGCTCTCCCTTGTGGACACAGTAGGGTCGCCCGGAGACGTCGACCACTGCCTGTGCAAGCGCCTCATCCAGTGGCACCAGTGCATTCCCGAAACGCCGAATCCCGCTCTTGTCGCCCAGCGCCGAACTAATGGCCTGGCCGAGCACGATCGCGGTGTCCTCGACAGTGTGGTGGGCGTCGATGTGCACGTCACCAGCACTCTCAACCGCGAGGTCGATCAGCGAGTGCTTGGCGAAAGCCGTCAGCATGTGGTCGAAGAATCCCACCCCGGTCGAGATCTGGGCGCGGCCCGTGCCGTCGAGATCGAGGCTGACCCTGACCTTCGACTCGGAGGTCTGCCGTTCCAGGGTGGCGCTTCGGCCTTGGCTCATGGAGTCTCCTTGTGCATTTGGTTTCCGAGTACGGCGGCAAGTGCGTCCTTGAAGGTCTGCATCTCCGTGGGGGTACCGGCTGACACTCGCAGCCAGCCGTCAGGCCCGGTTTCCCGAATCAGCACCCCGCGGTCGAGCAATGCCTGCCACACCGCGTGGCGGTCGGTGAACCGCCCGAAGAGTACGAAGTTGGCGTCTGATTCAGCAACCAGCATCCCTCGGGCAGCCAGCCATGTTGCCAGGTCGTCGCGGGCCTGCCGAAGTTGGTCAACCTTCGCCAGCATCTCCGGCGCGTGCGCCAGCGCCACCCTGGCCGCGGCCTGGGTGAGTGCCGAAAGGTGATAGGGCAGCCGTACGATGCGGAGCGCTTCGACGAATGCGGGAGCCGCCGCCAGGTAGCCCAGCCGGCCTGCCGCGAAGGCAAAGGCCTTGGACATGGTCCGGCTGACCGCGAGCCGCGGGTAGTAGGGAAGCAGCTCGAGTGCGCTGGGAGTGCCAGTCCGCGCGAACTCGTGGTAGGCCTCATCGATGACAACCACACCCGGTGCGACATCACAAATGGCCCGGATGGTCGGCAGAATGACGGCGGTACCTGTGGGGTTGTTCGGACTGGTGACCAGCACCACATCCGGTCGGGTCTCCAGCACTGCCGCGACGGCACTGTCCGGGTCGATGGTGAAGTCATCGCGGCGCGGGGCTGTGCACCACTCGCTGTGGGTGTCGCGGGCGTACTCGGGATACATCGAGTACGTCGGCGCGAACGAGAGCACCCGCCGACCCGGCCCAGCGAAGGCCAGCATGACGTGCAGCATGACTTCGTTGCTGCCGTTGGCGGCCCAAATCTGGTCGGCACTCAACCCGTGGCCGAGGTAACGGGCGAGGTCTCCGCGTAGCACTAGGGCGTCGCGTTCGGGGTATCGGTTCATGGAGCGACCGGCCTCGGCGACCGCGGCGGCGATCTCGCTGATCACCCGCTCGCTCGGCGGATACGGATTCTCGTTGACGTTCAAGCAGACAGCGACATCGAGTTGCGGCGCGCCGTATGGCCTTTCTCCAACCAGCTCCGGCCGGAGTGGAAGCTCGTCGAGCGCAGGGCTCGCGGTAGCCCGCGACATCAGTGCGCGTATGTCGACGGAAAGAACCTGCGGGCGATTGCAGCGCCGTGGGCTGGCAGGTCCTCAGCATCGGCGAACACCTCGACCTTGCGGGCGACCTCAGCGAAGGCGGTTTGGTTGTAGCTGACAACGTGGACCATCTTGAGGAAGCTCCGCACGTTCAGCCCGGACGAATGGCGCGCGCAGCCGCCCGTCGGCAGGACGTGGGTGCTGCCCGCGCAGTAGTCACCCAGCGAAACTGGCGACCACGGACCGATAAAGATCGCTCCGGCGTTGCTGATCATGGACGCCACCTGCTCAGCATGAGCGGTCTGGATCTCGAGGTGCTCTGCTGCGTAGCCGTTGGCCACCTCGATGCCTTGCTCGATGTCGTCAACCATCACGATTGCGGATTGGCGCCCCGCCAATGATTGAACGATCCGCTCTACGTGCTTGGTGGACGGCACCTGCGCGGATAGCTCTGCCTGGGTGCCCTCGGCCAGCTCATCGGAGTCAGTGATCAACACGGCCGCCGCGAGCGGATCGTGCTCGGCCTGGGAGATGAGGTCTGCAGCTACGTGCACCGGATCCGCCGTTCCGTCGGCAAGCACCACAATCTCGGTCGGGCCAGCTTCAGCGTCGATACTCACGCGGCCCCTGAGTAGCCGCTTCGCCGCAACGACGTAAATATTGCCTGGCCCGGTGATCAGGTCGACCTGGCGGCAGAGATCGGGCACACCGTAGGCGAACATCGCGATCGCTTGTGCGCCGCCGACTGCATAGACCTCGTCGACACCGAGGATGCGGCAGAGCGCGAGAATATTGGGATGCGGCAGCCCGCCGAACTCAATTTGGGGGGGCGAGGCGAGCGCGATCGAGGTGACCCCGGCTACCTTGGCTGGGACCACATTCATGATCACGCTGGAAGCCAGCGGCGCCAACCCGCCCGGGACGTACAAGCCGACGCGGTCGACCGGAATCATACGTCGACGTACGACTGCTCCGGGCGCCACGCTGACCTCGCCGCCGCTGTCACCAAGCTCAGTCTCACTGACCCGGCGTCGGCGCTCGATCGCCGTCGCGAAGGCCTTTCGAAGGTCAGGATGGAGCCGCGCAGCAGCGCTCTCCAATGCCGTGAACGGCACCCGGAACGTGTGGGGAAGCACACGATCGAAACGAACCGAGTAATCAGCTAGTGCAGCCACTCCGCGTCGCGCCACATCGTCACAGATAGGCCGAACCACTTCGGTTGCAGCGGCGATGTCGAAATCAGCCCGCGGCACCACGGCGGCGTAGTCGAGCCGCTCGCCGGCAGCGCGCCGGCCGCGAAGATTGATCACCCGAAGCACGGGGCGATTCTACGGCCCAGGCGTCCGCGCCCACCCCGATAACCAACGGCCGATCTGGGCGGGGAGATTAATATCTCATCCGTCGGAGCACCGCCCGGCTGCTGAGGAGATTTGTGGACGACCCACTGCCGGAACGCGCGGCCATTCTGAAGGCCGTGATCGGCATTGGTCTTTATGCATTGGCTTTTGGCGCTTCCTTCGGAGCGATCTCGGTTAGTTCGGGATTGACTCTGGCCCAGACCATGGTGCTGAGCCTGGTGATGTTCACCGGGGCCTCGCAGTTCGCTTTCGTCGGGGTAGCGACGGCGGGCGGCTCGCCCATCGCAGCAGTGCCGGCAAGCCTGCTGCTTGGAGTCCGCAACGCCTTCTATGGCGTACCTGTATCGGAAATCCTGCACCCGCGCGGCTTAGCCAGGCTCTGGACGGCCCACTTCGTGATCGATGAGACAACGGCGATGGCGGTAGGTCAAGCCACACCAGCCGCTCGGCGTTACGCGTTCTGGGCCACAGGTTTGATCTTGTTCTGCCTCTGGCAGCTTGGCAGCCTGTCCGGTGCACTCATTGGCCGCGCGGTCGACCCGAGTGAGGTTGGACTGGATGCCGCCGTGCCGGCCGTCTTCTTGGCGCTGCTGTGGCCATCACTCCGGCGCCGGGAGGCGCGTTGGGTGGCGCTGGGCGGTGCTGCGGTCGCCCTTGCCCTGGTGCCTCTGATGCCGCCTGGCATCCCGGTGATTGCTGCGGCGGGGGTGGCACTTGTCGCAGGCCTCCGCCCGAGTAACGAAAGCGATGAGCGGATTCCTGATCGCGGGCCGACGTGACTCCACTGTGGCTGGCACTGGTCGTCGCGGCGGTTGGTTCGTATCTGCTGAAGCTCGCAGGGGTTTCGCTACCTGAGTCGATCTTGAACCATCCCAAGGTGCAGCGGGTGGCCGAGCTGCTGCCGATCGCGATGTTGTCCGCCCTCGTGGCTGTAGAGCTGTTCGACGGTGGCCGCCGCTATGCGGTGGACTGGCGCACCCTTGCCGGCGTTGCTGCTGGCGTAGTCGCACTGCTGCTGCGGCGCGGTTTCCTTGAAGTGTTCCTGATCGCCATTGCGGTGACCGCCCTGCTACGCCTCGTTACGTGAGCGTCGGCGGCGCAGCGGGCGCGGTTCCTCCTCATCGCGGCCGAGGGATGAGCCGAGCAGTACCGGGATGATCGCGAAGAACGGCCAGGTGAGCAGTGATGCGGGGGCTCGCAGTGTGAGCGGTATCGGCACCAGGTCTCCTGGCTGCGCTGCGGCCAGCCGTGCCGAGAAGTCACCCGGTCCCAACAGGTAGCCGACCAGCCAGCAGGTCAGCGCCGACGCTGTAGCCCACACCAGCACCACGAGCACCAGGGGCCAGCCAAGATCTCGGAGCCAGCGCCAAGCTGCGAGTCCCAGCAGCACCCCCACCACAAGGCCGATTGCGCAGAACCACGCGTCGCTGGCGATGAACTGCGTCAGGCTTCGCTCCGATGTGGAGGCTGCCCCACCACTGTTCAGCTGGTACGCAGGAGGCTTCACCAGCAGCCACCACAGAACCCCGGCTGCTGCACCCAACCCGAGCGAGGCGACCGCGAAGCCCCCCAATCGGACGGCGAGGCTCCAGGTGCGACGGGTCGGTGTGGCAGGTGATTCCTTCAGGACGCCAGACACGACGGACCCAGTAGAGCCTTGAGGTCGGCCATCAGCGGCGGCGACGGAGTCACCCTCAGCCGCTCGTCGAGCTTCATCACGGTCGTCTTGTCCGCGGACCGGAGCCGCAGCCGCACCTCGGTCAGTCCGGGATACGCCGCGAGCACCTCACGGAGCTGTTGCACCACCTGTGGCGTGCATCGGGCCGCCGACAACGTGATCACCACCGGCTCGCTTCTCACGTCAGTGATGTCAGGAAGGCTGAGCTCCGAGGCGTTCAGCGACACCACATCGTCCTCGACCTTAACCCTGCCCTTGATCTTCACAACGGTGTCGGTGGCCAGCACGGTGGACACCATCTCGTAGGCCTTCGGGAATAGCAAGACTTCGATCGAGGCCTCCAGGTCCTCGACCGTGATCACCGCCCAGATGTCCCCGCGCCGAGTCGTTTTGCGGGTGATGTTGGTGATCATGCCAGCGATGGTCACAGTGCTTTCCCGGGGACCGTCGTCGGCGAGCAGCTCGCCAATGCCGATGTCGCGTTCTGCAGCCAGGAGGTGCTCGAGGCCCTGTAACGGATGATCACTGACGTAGAGGCCGAGCATCTCGCGCTCGAAGGCCAATTTTGTTCGCTTGTCCCAGTCGGGCAGGTCCGGGACGCTGCCCGTCAGCACCGGATCGGTGTCCGCCAGCTCGCCGAAGAGATCATCCTGACCATTGGCCTCGTTCCGCTTGAGGTCGAGCACGCCGTCCACCGCCGTCTCGTACACGCTCATCAGGGCCCGGCGGGAGTGTCCCATTGACTCAAAGGCTCCGGCCTTGATCAACGACTCGATCACCCGCTTGTTACACACCACCAACGGCACTTGATCCAAGAAGCCGTGGAAGTTCACGGCCTTGCCATGGGCCGTCCGTGCGGTGACGATCCCGTCAACCACGTTGTGGCCGACATTACGAACCGCGGTCAGGCCAAAGCGGATATCGGCGCCGACCGGGGTGAAGTTCGCTGCTGATTCGTTCACGTCCGGAGGCAGCACCTGGATTCCCATGCGGCGACACTCGTTGAGGTACACCGCCATCTTGTCTTTGTCGTCCGCTACCGAGGTGAGCAGCGCTGCCATGAACTCGGCGGGGAAGTTGGCCTTCAGATATGCGGTCCAATAGGAGACCATCCCGTACGCCGCGGTGTGCGCCTTGTTGAACGCGTAGTCCGAGAACGGAACCAAGGTGTCCCAAAGCGCGGTGATCGCGGCGCGCGAATAACCGTTCGCCTGCATGCCCGCGGAGAACGGCACGAATTCCGCGTCGAGGATCTCCTTCTTCTTCTTGCCCATGGCCCGGCGCATGTTGTCCGCCTGGCTCAGGGTGAAGCCGGCCACCTTCTGGGCAATCGCCATGACCTGCTCTTGGTAGACGATCAGGCCGTGAGTGGTGCCGAGGATCTCGGCTAACGGCTCGGCCAACTCAGGGTGGATCGGCTTGATCTCCTGCCGCCGGTTCTTGCGGAGCGCATAGTTCGTGTGACTATCTGCTCCCATGGGTCCCGGCCGGTAGAGCGCCAGCACTGCTGAGATGTCCTCGAAGTTGTCCGGACGCATCAGGCGCAACAACGATCGCATCGGCCCGCCGTCAAGCTGAAACACTCCGAGCGTCTCGCCCCGCCCGAGCAGCGCGTACGCCGCCGCGTCGTCCAGAGGCAGGTCCTCCAGCACCAGCGTGAACCCGCGGTTGAGTGCGATGTTGGCCACCGCATCGTCAAGCACGGTGAGATTGCGCAGGCCGAGAAAGTCCATCTTCATCAGGCCCAGCGACTCACAAGTCGGATAGTCAAACTGGGTAATGATGGCGCCGTCCTGCTCACGGCGCATGATCGGGATGATGTCGATCAGCGGGGTGCTGGACATGATCACACCGGCGGCATGCACGCCCCACTGCCGCTTCAGGCCTTCCAGATCCTTCGCGGTGTCCACAACCGTCTTGACGTCCGGATCGACCTCGTAGAGCGCTCGAAACTCCCCACCCTCGCCGTAGCGTGGATGCTCGCGGTCGAAGAGCTTGGCGAGCGGCACGTCCTTGCCCATCACCGGCGGTGGCATCGCCTTGGTGATCTTTTCCCCGACGCCGAAGGGGTAACCCAAGACGCGGGAGGCATCCTTCACCGCTTGCTTGGCCTTGATCGTCCCGTACGTGACGATCTGGCTCACACGGTCCTCACCGTACTTCTCGCTGACGTAGCGGATCACCTCACCGCGTCGGCGCTCATCGAAATCGATGTCGAAGTCTGGCATCGAGACTCGGTCAGGATTGAGGAAACGCTCGAAGATCAGTCCGTGGACGAGCGGGTCGAGATCTGTGATCCGCATCGCGTACGCAGCGATCGAGCCGGCGCCCGAGCCACGTCCGGGCCCGACGCGGATGCCGTGCTCCTTCGCCCAGTTGACGAAGTCGGCAACGACCAGGAAATACCCGGCGAAGCCCATCGAGATGATCACCTTGGTCTCGAAGTCGGCTTGCTTCCGCACTGCCTCGGGAATCCCGCCGGGATAACGCCGATGTAAGCCGGTATCGACCTCATGGACGAACCAGGACTCCTCGGTCTCCCCCTCTGGGCATGGGTAACGCGGCATGTAGGTGCCATTGCCTTCTGTGAAGGACACCTCGCACCGTTCGGCGATTGCCAGGGTGTTGTCGCACGCCTCGGGAAGCTCTGCAAACAACGCGCGCATCTCGGCCGGAGACTTGAGGTAGTAGCTATCGCCCTCGAATCTGAACCGGTTCCCCTCCGCCATCGTGGATCCGGTCTGCACGCAGAGCAACACCTCGTGAGCCGCGGCGTCGGCCCGCTGGGCGTAGTGCAGATCGTTGGTTGCCACCAATGGCAGCTTGAGCTCCCGTGCAATCCGCAGCAGGTCATCGCGCACCCGGCGCTCGATGGTGATCCCGTGGTCCATCAGCTCCACGTAGTAGTTGCCAGCACCGAATAGATCCCTGAATTCCGCGGCACTGGCGACTGCATCGTGGTAGCGACCCAGCCGCAGGTAGGTCTGCACCTCTCCGCCCGGACAGCCAGTGGTTGCAATCAGCCCATTCGCGTAGCTGGCGAGCAGTTCGCGATCGATACGCGGCTTGTAGAAGTAGCCCTCCAACGACGCCCGCGAGCTCAGCCGGAACAGGTTGTGCATGCCCGGAGTGTTCTCTGCCCAGATCGTCAGGTGGGTGAAGGCACCGCCACCGCCCACATCGTCAGAGCCGCCGTCACCCCAGAGCACCCGTCGACGGTCGGATCGGTGAGTTTTCGGGGTGAGGTATGCCTCAATGCCGACAATCGGCTTCACAGAAGAGGACTTTGACGCCTTGTAGAACTCGTGCGCACCGAAGGTGTTGCCGTGATCGGTGATGGCGATGGCCGGCATACCCATGCGCTCGCAGCCGGAGAACAGGTCGGCGACGCGCGCCGCCCCATCGAGCATCGAATACTCCGAGTGCACGTGCAGGTGGACGAATGAGCCGCCCCCAGGCTGCGTGCTTCCCGGCATTCCTGCACCAACCTCCAAATCGAACCGTGCTGCGTGCGCCCTGCCGGACGCGAGCGGGGAAGCTCAGCAAGCGCCTACATTAGTCGCCCGGTCTCCCCATACCAGTCTGCGACGCGCATCTGACAGTGCGGGCGGGACTGGCTCAATCGGCGCGAGGTCGCGCGGCTGACCGAAATCGTTAGTCCCCGCACAGCGCCAATACCTTCTCGACAGTCCGGACGTTGCGCACCGTCGAGCTCACGCCAATGATGTCGCTGAACCTCTCCGCCAGCTTGCTCCTTCCGAGGCCGTGCGAGTAGTTCACATAAACCTGCTGGCCGGCGAAGGTGAACGGTTCATAATCTGCGGCGACTGCAGCCACCTTGTCCTCGGCATCCCTTGCCGGCATCTTCGTCAGGAAGGCGACGGTCACCTGGCTAGGGTTGCCGTCTGGATAAGGGTTCTCGGCCAGGATCTTCTCCAGTTGGGCTGAGGTTCGCACCGTCACATCGATCGGGCGACCGAAACTCTGCTTGATCGCGTTGGCGATCTCCCGTTCCACGGCCGCAGCCTTCTTTGCGGACTTGATGATCAAGTTGCCACTGTTGATATAGGTCGCGACACCGGTGTAACCGAGGTCCTCGGCCATGGCGCGCAGCGCAGGCATCGCGATCTTGTTGTTGGGACCTAGGTTGACTCCGCGCAGGAAGGCGACATAGCTGGCCACCTCACCATCCTCCCAGGAATAGGCATGCTGACCGGCCGACCCGTCAACTGCTCCCTCTGACACCCTTGACCTGGGCAATCTGCCTCCTCGAGCGCCATCCCGAGGCCTGGTCCCGTCCGGTGACAGAAGTTGATCTTGCGCTCGGTGGGCGAGTCCCGATCCCTACGTGACTCTTCGCCCCACGGGTGAGGTGCCGATGCTCGTGACGGCGCGATGATCTTGTGAGCGAGTATCTGATTCGTTCGTGGTCTTGAGGACGTGCCGGCGTGGCTGCCGATCTTCGCCGCCCTCGGCAACATCTGGTGCGATTGCTTGCACAAGGGCGCGCATGGCCGAGTCCGCGCTATGTGTTGACGTCGGGCCGAGCGCTGCGAGGCTGGCGATCAGGGCGGCGACCTCTTCGAATGTCAGCGACACCGGATTCGGCGCGGCGGTTCGAGGCAGCCGGTGACCGCCAGAAGGACCAGGCAGGGATTCGATCGGCACGCCCGACTCACGCAGCCTGGCGAGATCTCGTTCTACGGTGCGCAGGCCCACTCCGAGCTGACGTGCGAGCACGGCACTGGACACCGGCTCTCGGACCGCACCGAGGAGCTCCACAAGCCGCTGCTGCCTCTCCACCCGCCGCAGGGTTAGGTGGCTGTCACGTGATTCGGCAGCCAGGTGTACGACGGCCACGACGTTTCGGCCCATACGGGGAAATTACCCCCGATTCCCGCCGCCGGCGCGGCGGAGTTGGACCGTAGCGTCGACCACATGGAACCTGTGCCTTCAGCTACCGAGTCGATCGAGGACTTCTTCGCCCGCTACACCGGCCATCTCACCGCTGGGGACATCGAGGCCCTCGCCGCCGTCTACAACTACCCATCACTTGCCGTGACAGCCATGGGCTGCTTGGCCATCACAGATCCGCAGCAATCCCGCGACTTCTTCAGCCAGGGCCAGCACTTCTACCGCAGCCGCGGGATTCAGGGGGTGCGTGCCCGCGACATCGTGACCGATGTCGAGGTTCCGGGCATCTGGGTGGGTCGTCTGGTGCTGGAAAATCTCGACGACCGCGGAGCGGCGGTAGACCCTGAACGCAATGCCTACCAGGTGGTCACCGCAGCGGACGGAATGCGCCGTATCGCCGTCTCCACCCCACTGGACGCGTACCAAGAAACGTGATCCAGAAGCAAACTCACACTCCTAGCAGCAGTGCGGGCCGGCAGTTCAGCTCACCCAGGTCACGACGAGACGAACCTCTGTCAATCGCAAGGTCCTGTCCGACAGCTCAGGAAGCCAGGCATGTCTCGCATTCCACTGGATGACAAACCAACGCGACGTGTCACGACGATCGTCTCCCAGGCGTCTATACGACATGACCCAATCTGGTCTGCACCGCCCCCGGCTCGCACCCTTGTCGAACACGCCTGTGTCTGGGGCCGCCCGGAAGCAGCTGCTGACGATCTGGCTCGCCGCATTCCCCCAGCGGACGCGACCGGCCGTGGCACGCAGCCTGGCCAACCTTGCCATCCTCGCCGCGGGACGGCAGCGGCGAGGACTCCCAGCCGCCACGTCCGGAGAGAATCGATCATGACCGGCAGTACTGCAGAGACCGAGATCTTCGAGCAGCATCGCAGGCACTTGACCGGAGTCGCCTATCGGATCACCGGATCCTGGACCGATGCTGAAGACATCGCCCAGGACGTGTGGCTGCGGTGGGCGAACGCGCACCGGGACGTGGAAAGGCCTCGCAACTGGCTGCTGAGGGTGACGGTCCGCGCGTCGTTGGATCGACTCCGCCGGCTCAAGCGACGCCGCGAAACCTATGTGGGGCCTTGGCTCCCGGAACCGGTCAGTCTGGCACCGGATCCTGAGGACACCGCGGAGCTTCGCGACACCCTCATGGTTGGGATGCTCCTCGTGCTGGAGAGCTTGTCTCCGCTGGAGCGAGCCGTGTTTGTGCTCCGGGACGCGTTCGCGTGGGATTACGAAGACATAGCCGAAGCGTTGGGCCGGTCACCCGCTGCGGTTCGCCAACTGGCTCGACGAGCGCACCAACACGTCGAACAAGCCCGGCCGCGATTTGCGGTGGACGAGCGGCGCGCAGCCGAGAGCACCGAGCGATTCCTGCGAGCGTGCCTGGACGGGAAGGTCGATGACCTGCTCCGGGTGCTTTCCCCCGATGTGGTGATGTACACCGACGGCGGCGGCGAGGCACCGGCTCCCAAGCGGGCTCTGGTCGGCACCCGAGAAGTCCTCTCCTTCCTGGCTGGACTGGGCCGTAAGAACGCGTTCGCCGACGCAAGGTTCAGGCTCGGCCATGTCAATATGCGTCCCGGCATCATCATCAGCACCGCAGGTCAGGTGCTGTCGGCCATGACATTCGACCATGACCGATCCGGCCGGATCGTGGCGATCTACGTGATCTCCGCACCCTCCAAGCTCGCCTACGTCTCCGCCACCGCTGCTGCGGACCCGGCATGAAGAAGGACGATCTGCTGTCCGGGAATGGGCTCGAGCTGCCGCGTCGGGCGAGCGCAGCTGCCAGCCGACCGGCACTGGTGGCGCTGTCGCCTCTGATGCGGCAGGCGCGCCGTGTGGGAAAACGCATGCCAACGTTGCCTGAAGCCGGCGGTGAACGCTCCGGCCTCGAACATGGAGCAGATGCGACGGACTTGCTGCGGCTGCTGGTGGTCGGTGATTCCACGGCAGCCGGGGTCGGAGTGGCCCATATGCGTGACGCCCTGCCACCTCAGCTCGCGGCCATCCTTGCCGAGCGCCACGGTTGCACCGTGGCGTGGACAGTCTCGGCGCGGACCGGCGCGACCGCCAGCTTCACCGCACGTGATCTCGTGCCGGGAGCACCCTTCGAGCAGGACATTTCCGTGGTCCTGGTCGGGGTCAACGACGCTTTGCGGATGACACCGAGACAGACATGGCGTGCCAGCATGGACAGCCTGGTCGACGCCCTCGAGAAGCACGTTCGGCCCGGTGGGCGAATACTCCTTGCCGGCCTGCCGAACCTGGGGCAGTTCCGCACCTTCCCCCAGCCGCTGCGCACCGTGCTCGCCTGGAACGGTCGCGGCCTGGACCGGGAGCTGCGACAGATCGCCAGGCACAAGCCAGTCGTGACGCACGTGGCTATGCCGCCGGTGTCCTGGCCGGAGATGTGCGCCGAGGACCGCTTTCACCCCAACGCGGCGGCGTATCGGGCGTTAGCCGCCCATTTCGCCGCCGCGCTCACCACACAGGGCTGAGAAGGATCGACTGCGGGTCAGCTGCGCGTTCCTAGTCGGCGCTACCGAATGACTTAGCCGATCTCAGACGAACTTGTCACAAAGCTGGTCTCGATTGCGTCTCAATCATCGTGTCACCAGATGAAGCTGCCAATGTGGCCAACGTCGGGCTGTGGGTCGCTCAGGGCCTCCTCGTCGCGGTGTTCGGCCTCTCAGCAGCGGTTAAAGGTACTCAGTCGAAGCAACGCGTCCTCCAGCTCGGAATGAGTGGCGTCGTGAATATTCCTGTCCCGATGATGCGATTCATTGCAGTGTGCGAGGTCTTCGGCGTCATCGGTTTGGTGCTTCCGTACGCCACTGGTATCGCACCCATCCTGACGCCCGCGGCCGCAATTGGACTGGGCATCATCATGATCGCGGCGGCGGTGATCCATCTTCGGCTCCACGAACCGTGGACCGCTGGAGGCAACGCGATCTTGCTCGCTCTGTGCGTGTTCGTTGCGATCGGCCGATGGCCATGATCCAACAAGGCTGTTGCACGTCGCAAGCAGCGCATCATGCTGGCGATCATGTCGATTGTTGGATCGGTGCCAGATCCAACCGCACCCCGAGCAGTCGCACAGGACGATTGATGTCGAAGCGGGCCAACACCGCCCGTGCACCCGCCTCAACGACCGCCGGATCGGTTGTCACCTCTGGCAACTTGCTGGTTTTGACCTGGGTGAAGAAGGACCGAGTTCGGACAGTCACACCGACGTGGGTCACCTGCCGTCCGCCAGCTTTGATCTCCGCACACAACTCCCGGGCCATCGCAGCAACCTCTTGCCCGATCTCCTCAGGGTCAGTGAGGTCGCGGGCGAACGTCACCTGGCGACTCTTCGATCGGGCTAGCCACGGTTCGGTCGTGATACCCCGTGACGATCCGCCACGGGCCAGTGCCCGAAGGCGAGGACCGATGGTCGGCCCGAACCATGCAGCCAGATCGTCCCGATCGGACAATGCCAGTTCAGTCACCGTGCGCAGGTCGTGCGCCGCGAGTCGGGCCGCGGTCCGTTTGCCGATACCCCATAGTTCGACAAGGTCGCGGTCGCCCATAATCGGGATCCAGTTGCTCGAGTCCAGACGGTAGATGTGGTCCGGCGCCATCTTGGCGAACCCGGTCGCCATTTTGGCACGCTCTTTGGTGTCCCCGACGCCGACCGCGCAGGTCAGACTGGTGCGATCGTGGACGGTCGTGCGTACGGCTCGGGCTAACTCCTCAGGGTCGTCATGGCAGGCCCCGAGAAACGCTTCATCCCAGCCCCACACCTCGACCGGGTACCCGAAGTTCCGCAGCACGTCCATTACTTCAGCCGAGGCAGCGTCGTAGGCCGGATGATCACTCGGTAAGAACACTGCGTCCGGGCACTTACGGAGCGCGCGCTGCATCGGCATCCCCGAGTGCACCCCGTATGCCCGCGCCTCATACGACGCTGTCGCCACGACCTGCCGCGGCCGCGTGGGGTCACCGTCGCCGCCCACCACCACCGGGCGACCACGCAACTCAGGTCGCCGACGGACCTCCACCGCCGCCAGGAAGGAATCCATGTCGACGTGCAGGAGCCACCAGGGCAGATCCCGGGCCGGCGTGTTCACGGTTCCAGATTGCCTGACCCCGACTGCTCCGGTCACCGATGCCAGCCCGGATTCCGACGGCGATGTCACCGACCCAGCCAACTCTTTCTAAGCTGAGTGGTCATCCGACATCAGGAGCGAGCGATGCAAGCACGGCGGCGCATTGTGGTAGGCGTCGATGGATCTGAGGGCAGTGACGTCGCGCTCAGGTGGGCGGCTGACGAAGCCGAATACAGAGGCGCGCCGCTAGTGGTCGTAACGACCTGGACGGCGCTTCCGCCGCCCATCGTGTACCCGTACGCGGGCTTCCACGATCGCGACCCGGGCGATCCGCGTGAGGCGGCGATGAGCGCACTTGGCGAGGTCGTCGGGAGAGTGTTGCAAGACCGGCCGAACCTGTCGGTGGAACTGCTGGCCATTCCAGGAGACGCAGCAAAGGTCCTCATCGAGCAGTCCGGAGACGCTGACTTGGTGGTTGTGGGTGCACGGGGAACCGGTGGCGTTAGTGAGTGGCTGCTCGGCTCGGTGAGCCACAAGGTCGCCCAGCACGCTCATTGCAGCGTTGCAGTCATCCGGTAACAGCGGACGGACCTCCAGCCAGTACGGCGCGCCATGCGATGACGAGCTTGACGCTACTGTGATACAACCATATGGTTGTATCAAATGCAGATCGCCCCACAGAAGTACGACCGCACGTTCGGCGCCCTGGCCGATGCCACCAGGCGCGACATCGTACGCCGCGCAATCGCCGGAGAAGAGGGCGTGACGCAGCTGGCCGAGCACTACCGCATGAGCTTCGCGGCGGTTCAGAAGCACATCGCGATCCTCGAGCGGGCCGGCATGGTCACCAAGGAGCGCATCGGACGCCGCAAGGTTGTCCGCACCAACCTCGAGGGGCTCCTCATCGCTCGTAGCCTGCTCGACCAGTACGAGGAAGTCTGGCGCGGGCGGGTCGCGCGGATGAGTGCGCTAGTCGCCGAAGACACCTAATCCGGACTGGGAGCGTTCGCCGCGCGAGCAGTCCTCAAGAGAGGAGCAAGACCGATGACCGTTACCGCCGTCCGCAAGGACCCCGAGAAGCTGACTGTGACTCTCGACGCTGCGTTCGCCGCTTCGCCTGAGCGGGTGTGGCAGTTGTGGGCCGATCCCCGGCAGCTCGAGCGTTGGTGGGGCCCGCCGACCTACCCGGCCACGGTGACCGCTCACGACCTGCGATCCGGTGGGCGTGTGGTTTACCACATGACCGGTCCTGAAGGCGATGAGTCGCACGGCTCATGGGAGATCCTCGAGGTCGCTCCCCCAAATCGCCTCGTCTTCCGGGATGCCTTCGCCAACGCCGACGGCACGCCGAACACCGACATGCCGATCAATGATGTACGCGTGATGATCACCAAAGTCGGTGACAGAGAAACGCAGATGTCGATCGAGAGCATCTTCCCCAATGCCGCGGCGATGGAGCAGATCCTCGCCATGGGCATGGAGGAGGGCCTGACAGAGGCGGTCGGCCAGGTCGACGCGATCTTGGCCGAAGACGCCGCGTCGACGACCGTCCGATGAGTTTGACCGCCGCGCGCGGTCAGTACAGCGATATCCCGAACGCATCCCAAGGAGGGAATCGTGTCCACGACGACCACACTGATGACGACTCAGACCCTGGACGCCTCCAGCGCCACACTGACCTACGACATTCGGCATAACGAGGCCAGCAGCGAGCCGATCTTGGTGCTGATCGGTTTCCCAATGGCCGCTGCCGGCTTTGGCACACTGTCGAAGCACTTCACCGACCGCACAGTCGTCACGTACGACCCGCGCGGATGCGAGCGCAGCGTCAAGACCGATCCCATCAGTCAGGCAACGCCTGACGACCACGCCGACGATCTGCATCGGCTCATCCAGGCGATTGGTGGAGGGCCGGTCGACCTGTTCGCCAGCAGCGGTGGCGCGGTCAACGCCCTCGCCCTTGTGTCGAAGCACCAGAAGGACGTGCGGACGCTAGTGGCGCACGAGCCGCCCATCGCGTCGATCCTGGATGACCGCGAGCATGCGCTCGCCGCGTGCAGGGCGGTCTACGAGACGTACCAGCGAGACGGCTGGGGTGCAGGCATGGCGCACTTCATAACCCTTGTCAGCCATAGCGGTCCGTTCACAGCAGAGGTCGCTGGTCAGCCGGGTCCGGACCCGGCGACGTTCGGGATGCCGACCGAGGACGACGGCTCCCGAACCGACCCGATGCTCGGCGAGAGCATCATCACCATCACCCATTACGAGCCTGACTTCGATGCACTGCGGGCGGCCTCAACGCGGATTGTCGTGGCTGCGGGCGAGAAGTCAGGTGGCGAGATGGCGATGCGCGGCGCACATGCCGTTGCCGAGCGGCTCGGCGTGGACGTAGCGATCTTCCCGAGCGACCACGGCGGTTTCCTTGGCGGCGAATATGGCCAGACCGGCGATCCGGACGCATTCGCCGCCAAGCTGGGCCAGGTGCTCACCAACGCCTGAGAAGGAGGCGCGATCATGCAGCTCATTGTCACCACATTTCTTTCGGTCGACGGCGTCTACCAGGGCCCGGGTGGTCCTGACGAGGATCGCAGCGGCGGCTTCGACAGAGGCGGCTGGCTGGTGCCGCATTTCGACGAGGCGACCGGCAAATTTATGGACGAGGTCTTTCAGGACGTGGACGCCTTCCTCCTGGGCCGGCGCACGTACGAGATCTTCGCCGCCTCATGGCCGAACTCGACCGATCCGAACGACCCCGTGGCAATGGCCCTCAACACGCTGCCCAAGTACGTGGCGTCGAGCACGCTTCACGACCCTCAGTGGGCCAACACCACCGTTCTCGACGGTGACCTCGCATCCGCGGTGCAAGGCCTCAAGGAGCGTGACGGGCGCGAACTCCAGGTGCATGGCAGCGGAAAGCTCGTCCAGTTCCTGCTCGCGAACGACCTCGTCGACCGCCTGAACCTACTTGTGTTTCCGGTGATTGTCGGCGACGGCCGTCGACTGTTCCCCGATAGCGGGATCGCGACAGGCCTGGCAATGGACAGGTCACGGACCACACCATCCGGCGTGGCGATTTCGGTGTATCGCCCCAACGGGCGCCCCGAGTTCGGATCCGTCGAAGTGACCTGATCCCACGCGGCGCACCGTGTGTTGGTCGCCAATCGGGTGGGATGAAGTGCAGGCCGATGCGCCGGCCCAGTCGGCCACCGCGTCGTTGAAGCCTGCGAATCCATCCACCGCTGACGCGATGCTCCAGGTCAATCCGTGAAATCCTGAAGAACCATGACCGAGTACCCCGATGACCTGGAAGCGGTGCCTAGAACGCTCCAACCCGGCCAGCGGGCGGAGGTGTGGATCGCCGAGGTCGGTGACCGCGCGGCTCAACTGGTGTATTCCACTGACACGCTGCTTCTGGAGGCACCGAACTGGGCTCCGGACGGTCGCGGACTGCTGCTCAACGGGGACGGGCTGCTCTGGCGGCTCGACTTGGGACCCGAGGTCGAGTTGGAACGGGTACCCATCGATGACCTGCCGCCGATCAACAATGATCACGTCCTTGACGCCGAGCGCGGTCTGGTATACCTGTCCGCGAACGACGGCCATATTTACGTCGCGCCGATCCAGGGCGGCAGCGCGCAGCGCGTCACCCATGACTCGAGCCGCTATCACTTCCTGCACGGTGTCAGCCCAGACGGGGTGACGCTGGCTTTCGTCGAACTACCGCGCGCCGACTTCTCGGTGCCCGGTCGGCTTGCACTCCTACCGTCGGCCGGAGGCAAGACGCGCTATCCCCAAGCCGGCAGCAGGCACCTCGATGGCCCGGAGTATTCGCCGGACGGCGCCTGGCTGTATTTCAACACCGAGGAGTTCGCCAGCCGCCCGGGCCACGCGCAACTGGCCCGCACGCCCGCCGAAGGCGGCCGCATTGAGCGTCTGGTTGAGTCGGAGTCGGTCGATTGGTTCCCGCACCTGTCGCAGGACGGCGAACTTGCGAGCTATATCAGCTTTCCGCCGGGCACACTCGGGCATCCGCCCGACGTGGATGTGGAGGTGCGGTTGGTACGCACCGCAAACTGGCGCGAGGTCGTGTGGCGCTTCCCGCTGTACGGCGGGCAGGGAACCATCAACGTCAACAGCTGGTCGCCGGACAGTCGTCGGTTCGCATTTGTGGCCTATCCGCTGTAGCACGCGAACCGAGGCGACCCAAGGCAATGCCTCCCCCACTGCCCGACCTACGCAAGGGGCTCCTATGGGAGTTCTTGTCGCTCAGCCCGATACCGTTATCGAGCGCTGGCTCGAACTCTGCTTCGAATGGATGACTTAGCTCAGACCATCATCTGGCGAGCAGTAGGTGGGATCGGTCGCGGCAGCTTGGTTGAGCCGGAGAGATATTCATCCACACCCGCAGCGCAGGCGCGGCCTTCAGCGATCGCCCAGACAATTAGCGACTGACCGCGACCAGCGTCCCCGCAGACGAAAACCCCATCCACATCGGTGGCATAGTTCTGGTCGCGGGTCACGTTGCCGCGCTCATCAAGAGATACTCCCAATTGAGAAATCACGGTGTCAGTCTCAGGGCCAACGAATCCCATTGCGAGAAGGACCAGCTCTGCCGGAATCTCCCCTTCGGTCCCTTCGACGGGGACGATCTTTCCCGCGTCGAATCTCACTTCGGACATCCGCAACGAGGCCACGTTGTCGTTGTAGTCACCCATGAACTCCGACGTCGACACCGAGTAGACCCGCTCCCCCGCCTCCTCGTGTGCCGAGGACACCCGATAGATCATCGGGTACGTCGGCCAGGGCTGGTTTGCCGGGCGCTCTTCCGGCGGAGTCGGCATGATCTCCAGCTGCACGATCGACCTCGCCTGCTGCCGGATCGCAGTACCGAGGCAGTCGGCGCCGGTGTCGCCGCCACCGATGATCACCACGTGCTTGTCCCTGGCGGTGATCTGATCATCGACCTGGTGACCCAGCGCCACTCGGTTGGCCTGCGGCAAGTACTCCATCGCCTGATGAATGCCACCAAGTTCGCGCCCGGGCACCGGCAGCTCACGCCCGATCGTAGAGCCAACGGCCAGGACGATCGCGTCGTAGCGCTCCTTGAGCTCACTCCCGGTGATCTTGACACCAATCTCAACCCCACAACGGAAGTTGGTGCCCTCGTCATGCATCTGCCGGATACGGCGATCCAACACGGACTTCTGCATCTTGAATTCGGGAATGCCATAGCGCAGTAGCCCCCCGGGCGCGTCGGACCGCTCGTAGACCACGACTGTGTGCCCGGCGCGAGTGAGCTGCTGGGCCGCTGCCAGCCCGGCCGGCCCCGAGCCGACAACCGCGACTCTCTTGCCGGTGAGCCATTCCGGTGGCTGCGGTGTGACCCGGCGCTCGTCCCACGCCTTGTCGATGATCGCGACCTCGACGTTCTTGATCGTCACTGGGTCACGGTTGATGCCCACGACACACGAGGTCTCGCATGGCGCCGGGCACAACCGGCCCGTGAACTCGGGGAAGTTGTTGGTCGCGTGCAGCCGCTCCATCGCTTCGTCCCAGTCGCTGCGCCACACCAGGTCGTTCCACTCCGGAATGAGGTTGCCCAACGGGCAGCCGGTGTGGCAGAAGGGAATGCCGCAATCCATGCAACGGCCCGCCTGCTCGGAGATGATCGGCAGCACGGCTCGCCCCGGTGTGCCCGGATAGACCTCTTTCCAATCGTGAATCCGCTCCGCGACCGGCCGTCGCGCCGCCACCCGTCTCGGCGAAGTCATGAACCCTCGCGGATCAGCCATCGTTAACTCCCTTTCAGCTGGAGAGGAGCGCCCGCGCTCCGCCGCTCTGGGCCGGTCGGCGAAACCTAAGATGCTTGCGTCCTGCTCCTGACCAACCGCACGGAACCGCAAGACCTCAACCGCGCGCGTTTCGCCGATCGGCCCGAGCGGTGGTGCAACGGCGCGACGAGCGCAGTCATCCGTGAGCCGCTTCCATCATCTTGCTGGTGGTTCCGGCCTCATCGAGCCCCTCCGACTCGGCTTCCTGCCGAGCAGCGATGACACGCGCATAGTCGCGCGGCAACACTTTGGTGAAACGTCTGGCGGCTGAACGCCAGTCGGCCAGTAACGACTCGGCGACCTCAGAGCCCGTCTCCTCGCGATGCCGCACGATCAGCTGCCTCAGGAACTCAAGGTCGGCATCGGATGGCACGAGCGCGTCCACCATCTCGGTGTTGAGCAGCGTCGGGTCAAGGTCGAGGAAGTAGCCAATGCCACCTGACATACCGGCCGCGACGTTGCGCCCGGTCTTGCCGATGACCACGGCCACGCCGCCGGTCATGTACTCGCAGCCATGATCGCCGAGGCCCTCCACCACGGCGATAGCACCAGAGTTGCGGACGCAGAACCGTTCGCCGACCTGCCCCCGGATGAACAGCTCGCCAGCCGTCGCGCCGTACCCGATCACATTGCCGGCGATGATGTTGTCTGCCGCGACGAACCGCGCCGTACGCGCCGGCCGCACCACGATGCGGCCACCGGAAAGACCCTTAGCCAGGTAGTCGTTGGCATCGCCCTCCAGGCGCAGCGTGATGCCAGCGGGCAGGAATGCCCCAAAGCTCTGGCCAGCAGAACCTTCGAAGGTGATGTCGATCGTGCCATCGGGAAGCCCTTCACCCCGTGTGGCTTTCGTCACCTCATGACCCAAGATCGTTCCCACCGTCCGATCCACGTTGTGGATCGGCAGGGAGGCGCGAATGGCCTCACCGGTCTCCAGCGCCGGCCGGCAGATCCTGATCAACTCCTGGTCCAGCGCCTCGGCTATCCCGTGATCTTGAATCGTGACATTGTGCAGCACCGTTCCCTCGGGGAGCTCCGGCTTGTGCAAGATCGGCCGGAGATCAAGACCGTGTGCCTTCCAGTGTGCCGCCGCCCGCGTGGTATCGAGGACCTCGACGTGGCCGATCGCTTCAGCAAGGGATCGGAAACCTAACGCTGCAAGGTGTTCCCGAACTTCCTCGGCAATGAACTCGAAGAAGTTGATCACGAACTCCGGCTTTCCGGTGAACTTCGAGCGCAGTTCGGTGTTCTGCGTAGCCACCCCCACCGGGCAGGTGTCGAGATGGCACACCCGCATCATGATGCAACCGCTGACCACCAGGGGTGCGGTCGCGAAGCCGAACTCCTCTGCCCCGAGCAGCGCGCCGATGATCACGTCGCGACCGGTCTTCAGCTGGCCGTCGACCTGCACCACGATCCGATCTCGGAGGCCATTCAGCAGCAAGGTCTGCTGTGTCTCGGCGAGACCGAGCTCCCACGGGCCGCCAGCATGCTTCAGCGAAGTAAGCGGAGCAGCACCCGTACCGCCATCGTGACCGGAGATCAGCACCACATCGGCCTTGGCCTTGGAAACCCCGGCAGCGACCGTACCGACGCCGACCTCGGCGACCAGCTTGACGTGGACCCGGGCGGAAGGGTTGGAGCACTTCAAATCGTGGATAAGCTGCTTGAGATCCTCGATCGAGTAGATGTCGTGGTGTGGCGGGGGTGAGATGAGTCCCACCCCCGGCGTGGAATGCCGCGTCTTGGCGATCCACGGATAGACCTTCTGGCCCGGCAGCTGGCCGCCCTCTCCGGGCTTGGCGCCCTGGGCCATCTTGATCTGGAGATCGCTGGCGTTGGTGAGGTAATCCGAGGTGACGCCGAAGCGGCCCGAGGCTACTTGCTTGACGGCGCTGCGCCGCTCCGGATCGTAGAGGCGATCCTTGTCTTCCCCGCCTTCACCGGTGTTGGACTTGCCGCCGATTCTGTTCATGGCGATCGCCAGCGTCTCGTGCGCCTCCTTGCTGATGGAGCCATATGACATCGCACCAGTGGCGAAGCGCTTGACGATCTCGCTCACCGGCTCAACTTCCTCAATCGGAATCGGCGGCCGATCGGAAGCAAACTTCAGCAACCCACGCAAAGTCATCAGCCGCTCGGACTGTGCATCGATGTGATGGGTGTACTGCTTGAAGATGTCGTAGCGCCCGGAGCGGGTTGAGTGCTGCAGCCGGAAGACCGTCTCCGGGTCGAACAGGTGCGGCTCGCCCTCGCGGCGCCACTGATATTCACCACCAACGGGCAGCAACCTGTGGGCCAGCGGGATGCCGTCGCTCGGGTACGCCGAAAGATGCCGTCTGCGCACCTCTTCCGCGATTTGTTCCAGAGTTACCCCGCCCAGCTTGCTCGTCGTGCCGGTGAAGTAGCGGTCGACCACCTCTCGGGAGAGGCCAAGCGCCTCGAAAATCTGGGCGCCTGTGTAAGAGGCCACGGTCGAGACACCCATTTTGCTCATCACCTTGAGCACACCTTTGCCGAGCGCCTTGATGACATTGTTGACTGCCTTCTCCGGCTCGACGTTGGTGTAGACCCGGTGCCGCGCCAAATCCTCCACCGACTCGATGGCCAGATACGGATTCACGGCTGCGGCGCCGTAACCGATGAGCAGCGCGACATGGTGCACCTCGCGTACGTCGCCGGCCTCCACAATCAACCCGACCTGCGTCCGGCTCTTCTCCCGGACCAGATGGTGGTGCACAGCCGCGGTGAAAAGCAGCGAGGGAATCGGGGCCAGCTCGGCATTTGAGTTCCGATCGGAAAGCAGAATGATTCTGGCCCCATCGGCGATCGCCGCGGAAATCTCGGCGAACAGCTCGTTCAGCTTGGCCGTGAGCGCCGCCGCTCCCCCGCCCACCTCGTACAGGCCGCTCGCCACGTAGGTCTGATATCCGGGGAGGTTGCCCTCACGATTGATCTTGACGATCTTGCTCAGGGCATCGTCATCCAGCACCGGGAACGGCAACACCAACCGGCGACAAGACGCTGGGCCGGGGTCGAGCAGGTTACATTCCGGACCGATCGTGTTGTACAGCGAGGTCACCAACTCCTCGCGAATCGCATCCAACGGGGGGTTGGTCACCTGCGCGAACAGTTGGGCGAAGTAGTCGAACAGCAGCCGCGGCTTATCACTGAGCGCCGCCAACGGTGTGTCGGTGCCCATCGAACCCAACGGCTCCACACCGGCGGAGGCCATCGGCGCCAAGATCAGCCGCAATTCCTCCTCGGTGTAGCCGAAGACCTGCTGGCGACGAGTGACCGAGGCATGGGTGTGCACCACATGCTCCCTGTCAGGCAGGTCGGACAGCAGAATCCTTCCCCCGATGAGCCATTCCCCATACGGTGCTGCCGCGGCGAGCTGGGCCTTGATCTCCTCGTCGGAGACGATCCGGTGCTGGCCAAGATCAACCAGAAACATCCGGCCCGGTTGCAAGCGGCCCTTCTGCACGATCTTGTCCTGCGGAATGTCCAGCACGCCGGCCTCGGATGCCAGCACCACCAAGCCGTCGTCGGTCACCCAAAAGCGCCCGGGGCGCAAGCCGTTGCGATCCAGCACCCCGCCCACCACGGTGCCGTCGGTGAACACCACTCCGGCGGGGCCGTCCCACGGTTCCATCAGACAGGAGTGGAAGGCGTAGAAGTCGCGGCGGGCCTGATCCATCTGTGGGTTGTTCTCCCAGGCCTCCGGGATCATCATCAGCATGGCGTGAGGCAGCGAGCGCCCACCAAGGTGCAGCAGCTCCACCACCTCGTCGAACGAGGCGGAGTCCGACGCGTCGGGCGTACAGATCGGGAACAACCGCTCCAGGTCGCCGGGAATGACATCGCTGGTCAGCAGAGCCTCGCGGGCACGCATCCAGTTGCGATTGCCCATCACGGTGTTGATCTCCCCGTTGTGGGCGATCATCCGGTACGGATGGGCCAGCTCCCAGGCAGGGAACGTATTGGTGGAAAAGCGGGAGTGGACCACCACGAGTGCGCTCGCCATCCGCTCATCCAGCAGCTCCGGGAAGACCTGAGGCAACTGTGCGGTGGTCAGCATGCCTTTGTAAACGATGGTCCGGCACGATAGGGACGCGAAGTAGATGCCGGTCTCGTGCTCCGCTCTGCGCCGCAGACAGTAGGTCAATCGGTCTAACGCGATGCCCGTAAGTGGCGCGCT
Organism: uncultured Actinomycetota bacterium; assembly: GCA_963740515.1. GTDB lineage: Bacteria > Actinomycetota > Actinomycetes > Propionibacteriales > Propionibacteriaceae > Microlunatus. The sequence goes on along the minus strand of CAVUEO010000030.1, from coordinate 85,095 downwards.
CCTGGCCGTAAGGAACAGCTGCTCGAAGTAGGGCATGTTGGATCTGGTGAGGTCGCTAAGCGTCGAGTCGTTGGTTGGCACCCGGCGCCAGCCGAGGACCGAGAGGTCTTCTTCCGATGCGATCTGCTCAATGCTGGCCTTGGCCTTGGCGGCCAGCTCAGGGTCAGTGGGAAGAAATGCGTTGCCGACCGCGTAAGCGCCCTGTCGGGGGAGTAGGAAATCCACCTCGCCGCGAAAGAAGCCGTCGGGCATCTGCAGCAACATACCGGCGCCGTCGCCGGTTTTTGGGTCCGCACCAACCGCACCCCGATGGTCCAGGTTGCGCAACGCCTCCAGGCCCTGGCGGATGATGTCGTGGCTGGCGACTCCGGTCAGGGTCGCGACAAATGCGACGCCGCACGAATCGTGTTCGAACGCCGGATCGTAGAGGCCCTCTGCCTTGCGGGCCCTCGAAAGGGCGTGAGCAGTTGTCATGAACAAACTCCCGTCGTCCAGCCACAAGCAGAGTCGGGGCCCCTGCCACGGTCACGGCTGAGCGGCACGACTTCGGGGCAAAGAGTGCACGCTGCAGAGCTTGCGGGACAACATTGGCCCAAAGTTGATGCAAAGGGTAACGCACGCACGGAGGATCCTGGAACGTGAAAACTGCTCTCCGAGAGTCGCCAGGCAAACAGCTTCCGAGGGCGACCGCAAGCAGCGGAATTACGGCGTGGCAGTGGGATCTGTGGTCGATGCCGGGCTTGCAAGCTCGTTGCTCGGCGACTCTTCTGGCGTAACAGCATCGTCACTGGACGATGTCTCGCTTGCGCCGTCTAGCGCGACAGATTCAACGCTCAGCCCAATGCCCTCGACAATCTCCTCCCGGCCTGGCCGGTTGCGAATCAGCCAGATCAGCCACACGAGCGCGGCGATGAAACCGATAAGCGCGGTGTAGTTATTGAGCCGGAATCCGCTGATTTCGTTGACGGTGTCGATCCGTAGCGTCTCGATCCAGAACCGGCCGCCGGTGTAGAGCAGCACGTAGAGGGCGAACACCTTGCCGTGCCCGAGGCGGAAGCGTCGGTCCAGCCAAACCAGCAAGACAGCGGCGGCAAGACACCACAGCATCTCGTAGAGGAACGTCGGATGAAACGTGGCGTACTGCTGGTAGCCGACTGGGCGATACTGCGGCGCGATCTGCAGTGCCCACGGCAACGTGGTTTGGCGGCCGAACAGCTCTTGGTTGAACCAGTTGCCGAGCCGGCCAATCGCTTGCGCAACCAGTATTGCCGGCGCGATGGCATCGAGGACAGCTGGGAAGGCAATCCTGCGGCGCCGTGCCACGAGGTAGCCGCCGAGAACGCCGAACGCTATCGCTCCCCAAACCCCGAGGCCACCTTGCCAGATCTTCAACGCATCCAACGGCTGGCGACCTGGGCCGAAGTAGAGCTGATAATCGGTGATCACGTGATAGAGGCGCGCACCGACGATGCCGAAGGGCACGCCAACCACGACCATCAGCTCCATGCTGTCGGCCGTGCCGCCACGGGCTTTCCACCGCCGCGTCGCGATGATCAGGGCGACGATGATCCCGGCAATGATGCACAGCGCGTACGCGCGGAGCGGGAACGCACCGATGTACCAGATGTTCGAGCTAGGGCTGGGGATGGACAAGACGGCGGATGCCCAGCTATCCGTCACCACAGTGTTCCCATGACGCCTAGTCTTCCTTCGCTCACATTCGTGTCGGCAACCCTACGTTAGTCAAGGATTCCTGTAGCACATCGGCTATTTCTGGGCCGCGCTCGTGATCATCGTTTGCAGCGCTTCGGGTGTCAGCTTCGTGATGTCGACCGGCTGGCCGTTGATGAACATGGTCGGCGTCGCGCTAACTCCGTTCTGTTCCGCCGCGGCTCCGATCGAGGACACCCAGTCGGCGTGGGCCTTGCTCGTCACGCAAGCCTGGAACGCCGCCGTGGGTGACCCGCCAACCTTGGCTGCGAGCTCGATCAGCTGCTCATCACTCCATTGCAACGTGTGGTTGGCAAACAAACCCAGATAGTAGTTCTGGCCAAAGCCTGCTTCAGCTGCGCAGGCCATTGCGTTGGCGGCGGCGGCCGACCCATCGTCGATGAAAGCCATTGGATAAAGCTCGACCCGCGCCGCCCCACTCTGTTGAGCCCGCGTAATGGCGGGCCCGAACTGCTCCTCGAACTCGGCGCAGTGCGGGCAGTGGAAGTCTTCGTACAAGGTGATGGTCGCTGGCGCCTGCGACGGGCCGAGAAGGATCGGCTGTCGGTTTGTAATGGTGACTGGACTTGCCGACACTGAGCTGGAAGGTGCGACCGATGGCGATCGGTTGGTACGCCATGCCTGGAAGCCGATTCCAGCGGCCACCGCGAGCAAGACGAAGCCCACGATTACTGCGATCAGGATGCGCTGGTCACGCTTGCGGGCTGCAGCTTGCTCGGCAGCCAGCCGGGCACGCTCACGGGCGTTCATGTTCTGGGATCCAGGGTGAGACGGCTGCGTGGTTGCCATATCAGCCACAAAGCCAGCAGTAGCAGGCCTGTGTCGCGAACCAGTTCGACGCCGTAGGCCGTCTTACCTGGGTCGACCGCACCACCGCCACCGAAGCAGCCGCAGTCGATGCTCAGGCCTCGCGCCGCAGCGGACACCACACCGGCAATGAAGATCACGAGCAGCATCGCCACGCCTACCGCAACAGCTCGAGTGGCGATCCCAGCCAGCAGCAACAGGCCTAATGCGATTTCGGCGAACGGCAGGCCCCATCCGACGATGGTGGCGAGGGACGATGGCAGCAGCTGGTAAGCACGCACCGCTGCCACTGAGGACTGCGGATCGATGGCTTTGAGCACTCCAGCCACCAAGAACACACCACCGAGCACAAGTCGCGCTCCGGTCGAGATCCAACGGGCAGCCGCGGCATGCCGCAGTTCGGTGGTAGTGGCAGCGCTCAACGTGACCGTTCCACCAGCAGAGCAAAGTCATCCTTCAGGGCGCCGACCGGAGTGCCTGGCGTCCAGATCACCACTCCGGAGTTACGGCTGAATCCGATGACCTGCGCTGAGTGTCCAACCTCGTAACCGCCGCTCGGAAGCTTCTTCATCCCCTCGATCTCTACACCCACCTCGCTCGCGGTGTGCTTGATCGTCGACATCGGGCCAGTCAGCCCAACGAAGGTTGGATTGAACCGATCGAGATAGCGCCGGATCCGCCTTTCTTTGTCGCGGGCCGGGTCCGTCGTGACGAAGATCAGCTGGATCTGGTCTCGATCAGCCGGGGTCAGTCGCTGCAGAGCCAGTGAGACATCGGAGAGCACGGCAATACATACGTCAGGGCAGTTGGTGTAGCCGAAGAACAGCAGGGTCGCCGGCTTGGAGGGAGTGGTGGCGAGGTTGTACGGCCGTCCCGCAGTGTCGGTGAGGGAGACCTCAGGCATCGCGTACGGCTTCGGCAGTGAGGATCCACCGCTGTACCCGGCCGGATCGGGGTTGCGCTGAAACGCGGGTGCGGTCGGCGCCGGCGTACAGCCAGAGAACAGCAGCAACACTCCAACCGCCAGCATCGAGCAGGTAACAATGCTCCGCCGTGCCAGGTCTGAAGCCGCGATCACCGACCGGCTGCTGGAGTGTCCGGTATCGCTCACGTCCCGACTAACCGTGGCGATCGCTGTGAAGTTCCCGATTCCGCCCCAGGCGAATGGTCACTCTTGCGCACGCCGCGACCGGCACGTACGCCAGCGGCAAGATCAGCGACGACGGTGCGCAGTCCGCTCAGATCCTCAGGATGCCCCGCGTCTTCGGCGTCCAGCAGCGCCTTGACCAGCGCGGAACCGACAATCACCAGATCAGCAAAACTGGTCACTTCGCCCGCTTGCTCGCCATTGGATACCCCTAGGCCGACTCCGACGAGGGCGGACGGATCCACCTCCCGCACCCGCCGCACCAGCTCCGGAGCGGCCCCCGAGGTCTGCGCCCGAGTGCCGGTCACGCCCATCAACGAGGTGGCATAGACCCACCCGCGACAAGCCGCCACGGTTGAGGTGAGCCGCTCGTCGGTCGATGAGGGCGAGACCAAGAAGATCCGGTCCAGACCGTGCGCATCGGAAACCGCGAGCCACTCCTGCGCCTCATTCGGAGTGAGGTCCGGGGTGATCATTCCCGCTCCCCCAGCGGCGGCAAGATCGCGCGCGAACCGGTCGACGCCGTATCGCTCAACGAGGTTCCAGTACGTCATCACTACCGCCGGGACGCCGCGACTTGCCACAGTCTCCACCGCAGTAAATGCGTCCCGGGTCCGTACGCCGCGCTCCAGCGCCTTGGTTCCGGCGCGCTGGATCGTCATCCCGTCCATCATGGGATCGCTGTACGGAAGGCCTACTTCGACGAGGTCGACGCCCTCAGCCTCGCCTTCTCCGGTGAGCGCCTCGAGGGCCCGCAGCGAGATATCCACTGTCGGGTAGCCCACGTGAAGGAATCCCGCCAACACTCCGCGACCCTGTGCTCGGACTTGAAGCAGCAGCTGCCCAGTGCGCCCAGGATCCATGCTCACCGTTCGGGTCCGCTGCCGGTTGGGCCATCTGCGGACGCCGATGCCGTACCAGCGGTGTTGAGGCCGAACCAGCTGATCGCGGTATCCACGTCCTTGTCGCCGCGGCCGGAAAGGTTGACCAAGATCAAGGGCCGCTCCCCCGCCTTGCCCGTCCGGAGACGAGGACCCAGCTTGAGCGCCCCAGCAAGGGCATGCGCCGACTCGATCGCCGGAACGATGCCCTCGGTGCGTGACAGCAGCCGGAACGCATCCATCGCCTCCGCATCGGTGATCGCCTCGTAATGTGCGCGGCCAACCTGGTGCAGCCACGAATGCTCTGGCCCAACACCCGGATAGTCCAGTCCGGCGGAGATGGAATGGGACGCCTTGGTTTGCCCGTCCTCGTCTTGGAGCACAAAAGTCCGCATGCCGTGCAGCACGCCGATCTCTCCGGCCGAGATGGTGGCCGCGTGCCGCCCCGTCTCGATGCCCTCACCGCCGGCCTCGAAGCCATACAGCACGACATCGGAGTCGGGGATGAAGTCGGCGAAGATGCCAAGCGCATTGGAGCCACCGCCAACACATGCGGCGACCGCATCGGGCAGCCGGCCGTAGCGCTCCAAGAGCTGTGCCCGAGCCTCGGCGCCGATCACCCGCTGAAACTCACGGACCAGCAGCGGGAAGGGGTGCGGGCCGGCAACACTGCCAATCAGGTAGTGAGTGTGGTCGACGGAGGCGACCCAGTCGCGCATCGCGTCGTTCATCGCGTCCTTCAAGGTCTGCGTACCAGACTCGACTGCGATCACCTCAGCACCCAACAAGCGCATCCGGGCGACGTTGAGGGCCTGCCGTTCGGTGTCGATCTTGCCCATGTAGACCGTGCAGTCGAGCCCGAACAGAGCGGCGGCGGTGGCAGTGGCGACCCCGTGCTGGCCGGCGCCGGTCTCGGCAATCACCCGCGTCTTACCCATCCGGCGGGTGAGCAGTGCCTGGCCGAGCACATTGTTGATCTTGTGCGAGCCTGTGTGGTTCAGGTCCTCTCGCTTCAACACGATGACCGGGGTCACTCCATCCGGTGTTGCAGCGGCGTGCTCACTAAACCGTTTTGCCTCAGTGATCGGGCTCGGCCGTCCTGTGTAGTCGGCCAGCAGCCCGCCCAGCTCGGCCGTGAAAGCGGGATCGGTCATGGCCGCGTGGAATTCTCGCTCCAGCTGCAGCAGCGCTGCGAACAGCGCCTCAGGTACGAACCTGCCGCCAAACTTGTCGAAATGGCCGCTGGCATCGGGTACCGAGCCAGCAGCGGGCGGCGGCAGCTCCGAGGTCACGGCGGACTGCCTTGACACGACTTTGATTCCTTACTCTGAGGTGCGCGCGTGAGGTGACCGGACACGCCTAGGACTTGTGCACCGCTGGGTGCGCCCCCGCGGCCACCAGGTCTGCCACGCCGCTGCGTGGATCCCGGCCTGTCACCAGGGCCTCACCGACTAACACCACATCAGCTCCGGCCCGCGCCAAGTCGATCACATCATGCGGGCCGCGCACCCCGGACTCCGCTATCCGGACGATGCCGTTGGGAATGAGCGGCGCCAGCCTGCTGAAGGTCGAGGGCTCGACCTTCAGCGTCTGCAGGTTACGCGCGTTGACACCGATGATCGTGGCGCCGGCGTCCACCGCCCGACGTACCTCATCGGCGGTGTGAACCTCGACCAACGGTGTGAGCCCGATCGAGCGAGCCCGCTCGACGAGGGAGACCAGTTCCGAGTCGGACAGCGCAGCAACGATCAGCAACACCAGGTCAGCGCCTGCGGCGCGTGCTTCGAACAGCTGGTACGCAGTGACCACGAAATCCTTACGGAGAACGGGAACGTTCACCGCGCAGCGTACCCGGACAAGATCATCCAACGTTCCGGCGAAATGCTGCTGTTCGGTCAGTACCGAAATCGCGGCTGCACCCCCTGCCTCGTACTCCACCGCAAGCGCAGCCGGGTCGGCGATTTCGGCCAGTGAGCCTTTGCTCGGGCTGGATCGCTTGACTTCGGCGATCACCGCGACGCCCGGACCGCGGAACCTCGGCATCACATCGATGGCCGGGTCGACGTGTTGACATCTCTCCTTCAACCGGTCAAGTGGAACTCGGGTCTGCTGAACTGCCAGATCCTCCCGGACCCTGGCGATGATGTCTTCTAAGGCGCCCACAATGGAACCGATCAGTTTGCCCCGTAGCCCAGGCGTTGCAGGACTACCGTCACAATCAGGGCCACAGCGGCCAAGCCGACGCTTGCCCAGAACAGCGGCCAGTTCTGGATGACCACGGCGATCCCGCCGACAACGAAGGCGATCAGAGCGATGACCGAGCCGGTCCAAGCTGCGAGTGTGCGGCCGTGGTGCACCGGCTTACCGCGCCTGCTGGTCGGATGTGTCAAGTCTGAGCGCTGCGCTGTGCCTGCCATGGTTCCCTCGTTTCCGCTGATCGGGATCTGCATTCCGAGCACCTACCGCCAGAACTCCGCTACTCCTCGCGATCCTGCGAGGCGCGCCGCCCTTCGGTGTCATCCATTGTGTCGCCTGCATCGCGATCTTGCACATTGGGGTACGGCACCTTGGCAGGATCGCCACTCGTATCTGTCGTTGGATCGAACCCCGCATCCATGGCTTTCCACAGCTCGGCCGGATCCTGGGCGGCGGGAACCTCAGACATCCTCGACCCCGGTCGGAAACGATCGGATCGTGACGGCCAGCTTCCCGCAGTGATCACGGTTAATACGGCGCCTACCGTAACGGCCACCCCGGAAAGAGCGAAGACCCAGGGCCAAACGGTCGCGGTCAATTGCAATGTGTCGGCCAGGCTCACTTCGTGTACCTGGCTGCTGATGGCGCCTGCGTTGGGGCGTGAGCCGAGTCCACCCACAACGGCGAGTCCGACGCCGACCAGCACCAGCAGCGCGCCGACGACGCGGCGACCGCGGGTCCGTAGCGCGATCATCGAAAAGGTACCGGCCAGCGCGACGATGGCAAGTGCTTGGCTCAGTCCGCCCGTGGCTTCGGTCCCACTGAACCTTACGACGACACCTTCGCCGGCGGCGCGCCACCACGGTTGCCCGCTCCCGATCAGCGCCAACGCACCACCAATGAGCAGGCAGCTGAAGGCCAGAGTCCGACTCCTCATCCGGCCTCGGCTCCGCCAATTGGATTCGAAACCGCCGGCTGGACCGCTGTGAACCTCTCAGCAGCGGAGATGGCCCGAATCACCGCAGCAGCCTTGTTCTGGGTTTCCTGATCCTCCGTGGGAGGGTTCGAGTCGGCGACGATTCCGCTGCCGGCCTGCACGTAAGCCACACCGTCGCGCAACATAGCCGTTCGGATCGCGATCGCAGCATCGCCGTCACCGGCAAAGTCGAGATAACCGACGACTCCGCCGTAGAGGCCTCGCCGGGAAACCTCCAACTCGTCGATGATCTCCATCGCACGAACTTTGGGCGCACCGGACAACGTACCGGCCGGAAAGGCCGCCAGTACCACGTCTAGCGCGGTGCAGTCCTCGGCAATCGTGCCGGTGACCGTCGATTCGAGGTGCATGATGTGGCTATAGCGGCGAACCTCCATGAATTCCACTACTTCAACGGTGCCCGGCTCGCAGACTCTCCCGAGATCGTTACGGCCGAGATCGACCAGCATGACGTGCTCGGCGCGCTCTTTCGGGTCGGCGAGCAGCTCAGCCTCCAAGACGGCGTCCTCTGCCGGACTGGCGCCGCGCGGTTTCGAGCCGGCGATCGGATGGGTGATCGCGGTGGTCCCCTTGACGGTGACCAGTGCCTCTGGAGAGGAGCCGATGATGTCGAAGTCGTCGAGCCTGAGCAAGTACATGTACGGACTTGGGTTCGTCAGGCGCAGCACGCGGTAGATATCGAGCGCATCGGCACCGGTGTCGACCTCAAACCGCTGGCTGACAACGATCTGGAACGCCTCGCCCGCTTTGATCTCTTCGACGGCGGAACTGACGGCCCGCTGATACTCCTCAGGCGTGCGCTGCCGCCGGATCGGAAGCGTGCTCTCGTCGAAGCCGGCCAGCACCACCCCAGGAGGTGTCGGCTGGATCAGCAGCTCGGTCATGGACTCGACTCGAGCCACAGCGTCGGCGTACGCCTCGTCAACGCGCTCGTCGGTGTTGTCGAAGTTGATGGCATTGGCCACCAGCCACACCTCGCCGCTGTGATGATCAAGAACGGCGAGGTCGGAGGCCAGCAAGAAGGCGAGCTCCGGAATGCCGAGGTCGTTGACGCAGGAGTCAGGGAGCCGCTCCAGCCGGCGTACCGCGTCGTAGCTGATATAGCCAACTAGGCCAGAGCTGAAGGGTGGTAGCCCCTCTCCGCGCGGGGTGTGCAGCAGACGCAGCGTCTCGCGCACGGCGACCAATGGATCTCCACCGGTCGGCAGACCGACGGGTGGTGCATGCCCGAGCCAGATGGCCTGGCCGTGCTGCTCGGTCAGCGTCGCAGCTGCCCGAACCCCCACAAATGAATAACGCGACCACACGCCCTGCTCAGCCGATTCGAGCAGGTAGGTGCCAGGTTGGTTCCTGGCCAGCTTGCGATAGAGCCCGATCGCCGTCTCGGCGTCCGCCAGCAGCCGCCGGTATACGGGAATGACACGACGCTCCACGGCCAGTTTGCGGAACTCTTCCAGCCTCGGTGAAAGCTCGCTCACTGCCCCGGCTCCTCGGTGCGCTGAACGACCACGGCTGGCAGCGGACGCCGGTCGAAGCAGGTGCGGTCGCCGGTATGACAGGCGGCGCCTTCTTGATGAACCTTGACCAGCACAGTGTCTCCGTCGCAATCCAGCCGAACCTCGCGGACCCACTGTCGGTGACCACTGGTTTCACCCTTGACCCAGTAATCCGCCCGACTGCGGGAGAAGAACGTGGAGCGTCCAGTGGTCAGGGTCTTGTGCAGAGCAAGATCGTCCATCCACCCCACCATCAAAACCTCCCCGGTGCGCTCTTCCTGGATCACCGCCGTGACCAATCCGGCGGGATCGCGCTTGAGCAGGGCAGCGACCTGCGGGTCAAGGGTGTTGCCGGCATCAGCCGGCGCTGGGTCCGTCACGCGCCCATTGTTCCAACACTGGTTCCCACTGATGGTGAACCTTCCGACTCGTGGCAAGCCGCCTCGGCGTTCCAGGGGCCTGGGAGGAGCGTGACGTGCGGGGGGTGTCAGGTTGGGGCGCTACCATGGGCGCTCGTGACGTTTGCCAGGTCCGAACGGGCTGAGCTGTGCGACTTGCTCGACGAGGTCGGCCCCCGCGCACTCACGTTGTGCGAGGGGTGGGACGCTCACGACCTCGCTGCTCACCTGTGGGTCCGCGAGACTGATCCGATCGGGGCCAGCGGCATGGTCGCAAAACCGCTGTCCAGCTTGTACGAGCGCCGGATGGCCGAAATCAAACAGCGGTGGGAATTCTCTGAACTTGTCGACCGAGTCCGTAGAGGTCCGGCGCGATTCTCAATCTTTGCGATTCCAGGTGTTGACGAGGGTGCCAATACCACCGAGTTCTTCATTCACCACGAGGACGTACGCCGGGCCGGGGATTCCCCGCAGACTTCGCGGCAGCTCGGCGACGATGTCGAGGAGTGGATGTGGCGTCGGCTGAAACTGCTGGGTCGTGCGTGGTTTCGCCGAGTTCAGGTTGGCGTCGTCCTCGAGCGCTTGGGGTCCGCTGACGCAGACGGCGCGCCAGAGACAATTCGGGCGGTAAGCGGAACTTCGACTGTAACCTTGGTCGGCACGCCGAGCGAGCTGATGTTGTACGCCCACGGCAGGACGGACGCGGCCGAGATCAAGCTGGTTGGCGAGCCGGAAGCGATCGAGATCTTGAACTCAGCTGACCTGAGGACATGAGACCTGCTTTGGTTCCGCAGGCGAGACTGTTGCCGTGACTGCCACACCGGTACCGGCGAGGCATCGGTTGCACCGCTCGCCTTTAGTGGCTGCCTGCGGTGCGCTACTTGTGGTCACCGGATGCACCAACGCGGGCAATGAACCCAGCTCGGATACCCGTACGGCAGGTCAGACGCCGGCTAGCTCAGCACCCGCGCCAAGTCCAGACCCCAGTACCCCAGAGGCCAGCAGTCCGACTCCCAGCGCCGTCCGGTCGCGCGGTGAGCCACGTGCCACAGTGATCGTCTCCGATCTTGCCGCGCCGTGGGGCCTGGTCACACTCAAGGACGGCACCTTCCTGATCAGTGAACGCGACGAGAGAAGGATCCTCCGAGTACACAACGACTCGACTTCAATTGTTGGGACAATCGACGAAGCCTCGCCAGCCGGGGAGGGCGGGTTGCTGGGTCTCGCCATCACCAAGGACGAGAAGACTGTGTTCGCCTACTACACGGCGGCCGACGACAATCGAATCGTCTCTATGAGCTGGAATGGCCGTGACCTCGGCGCGCCGAAGGTCATTCTGCGGGGCATACCCAAGGGTTTCATCCACAACGGCGGCCGAATGGTTATCGGTCCCGACGATTATCTTTACGTCGGCACCGGCGAAAGCGGAGATGGGTCGCTGGCACAGGACAAGGACTCTCTCGGCGGCAAGATCCTCAGACTCCGCGTCGATGGCCGACCGGCGCCTGGCAACCCGTTCGATAATGAGGTCTTCAGCTATGGCCACCGCAACGTTCAAGGCCTTGCCTTTGACGCTGACGGCCGTTTATGGGCCAGCGAATTCGGCCAGCAAGAATGGGACGAGCTGAACTTGATCAGAGAGGGAGCCAACTACGGCTGGCCGGAGGTCGAGGGCTCCGGCCAGGTCAAGGGGAGGACCAATCCGAAGGTCGTCTGGCGGACCCGTGATGCCTCGCCGTCAGGGTTGGCGTACTGGCAGGGTGGGCTTTGGATGGCGGGATTGCGCGGGGAGCGGCTCTGGGAGATTCCGCTTGATGGCGCCTCGACCCGCGCTCCAATTGCGCATTTCAGGGGCGACTACGGCCGGCTGCGAACGGTGGTTGTCGCTCACGATGGGAACAGCCTGCTGTTGAGCAACTCCAACACCGACGGTAGAGGCGATCCGTCACGGGATGACGACCGCCTCTTCCGCCTCACCCGATAGCCGACGCGGGCAACATGACATCGAAGGTCGCACGCACCATCGCCCTGATCATCGGCGGACTAGCTGTCCTGGTCGGTGGCGGCTGGATTGGTCAGGGCGCCGGTCTCATCAAGGGGAGCTTCATGACTGGCAGCCGGACGTGGCTCGCCATCGGGCTGCTCTGTCTGGTTCTTGGACTGCTCCTGATCTTCTTGGCCCTGCGGCGAGGCCAAGGCCGAACGCCGAGCAACCGTCACGGGGCGTAATTCCGAGGCTCGACCACCGAGGCATCGTCTGCTAGCTGCTGCACCCCTCAACGGTTCCTGCTTCGTTGCGGACCTAGCGGTGGCGGAAACGGCCCAACTCGCCCGCAGTTGCCAGTTCTGCCGGAGCTGCTGTGCGAGCCTGGCTCCATGACCGCCGGGATTGCTACCAAGATCTTGTCGTGGACGGTGATTGTGCCCGTGCTGGCGGCAGTGCTGCTCGGGTTCACCTGGGGGCGAAGTATCGGTGTTGTCGTCCAAGTTCTCGTCGCGTTTGCATTGGCCGGTGCCGTCCTGGCAGCCGTGAATCACGCAGAAATTGTCGCCCATCGCGTCGGTGAGCCATTCGGGTCTTTGGTATTGGCGGTCGCTGTGACGATCATCGAAGTGGGTCTCATCGTGACCCTGATGATCTCGGGTGGTCCGGGAACTGCATCGTTGGCCCGCGACACCGTGTTCGCGGCGGTGATGATCTCCTGCAATGGAATCGTCGGAATTGCCCTACTCATCGGCGCCGCGCGCTTCCACCTCACGATGTTCAATGCCGAAGGAACCGGCGCGGCGCTGGCCACGGTGACGACATTGGCCACCTTGAGTCTGGTGCTGCCGACATTCACGACCAGTCGTTCCGGTCCAGAGTTCACTCCGGCGCAGCTGGCCTTTGCGGCAATTGCCTCGCTCATCCTGTACGTGATCTTTGTCCTGACACAAACAGGTCGGCATCGCGACTTCTTCCTTCCAATGACGTCCGCCGGGGAGGTCGTAGAGGCCGAAGATCACGCCGATCCACCCACGGACAGAACGGCGCTGGTCAGCCTTGGCCTTCTGGTTCTGGCCCTCGTCGCCGTGGTCGGCCTGGCCAAGGTCGAGACACCCGCGATCCAGGCCGGCGTCGGCGCGGTCGGCTTCCCTCCCTCTTTCGTTGGCGTCGTGATCGCGTTGTTGGTGTTGCTACCTGAGACGCTGGCCGCGGCCCGGGCCGCTCGCCGAGACCGAATCCAGACGAGTCTCAACCTCGCGTTCGGCTCGGCCATAGCCAGCATCGGGCTCACCATCCCGGCCATCGCTATCGCCTCGATCTGGCTTGAGGGCCCGTTGGTGCTGGGACTTGATGCCACGCAAATGTTGTTACTGGCGGTGACAGTCGTCGTTGCGATTCTCACGGTCGTGCCGGGACGGGCGACCCGGCTGGAGGCCGCAGTTCACCTCGTCCTCCTAGCGGCTTTCCTCTTCCTAGCAGTAGTCCCCTAGCTAGTGTGAGTGGCCTGACTAGCCGATCTTCTCCAAGATCATTTCACGGACTCGGGTGGCGTCGGCCTGCCCGCGCATCTGCTTCATCACCGATCCGATCAGCGCGCCTGCTGCCTGCACCTTGCCACTTTTGATCTTGTCAACGATGTCTGGGTTTGCATTGATCGCCTGGTCGACGGCCGCCGCGAGTGCGCCCTCGTCAGAAACGATGGCCAGTTGACGGGCGGCAACAACCTCCGATGGGGATCCTTCGCCGGCGATGACGCCTTCGAACACCTGACGCGCCAGTTTGTCGTTGATGGTTCCGTTCTCAACCAGGGCTTGGATTTCGGCCACCTGCTGCGGGCTGATCTTCACCTCTTCAAGATCAACTCCAGTCTCGTTCGCTCGTCGCGCAATCTCAGTCAGCCACCACTTCCTGGCCGACTGCGGCGAGGCGCCCGCCGCAACCGTTGCCTCGATTGCGTTGACCGCACCGGCGCTCACCACGTCGCGCATCTCCAGCTCGGAAAATTCCCACTCCTTGCTCGCCCGCTGGAGCCTGGCGGCTGGAGGCTCAGGCAAGGTGGCGCGCAGCGCCTCGACCCATTCCGGACTCGGTGCCACCGGCACCAGGTCGGGTTCAGGGAAATAGCGGTAATCTTCCGCAGTTTCCTTGTTGCGGCCAGAGGTCGTCTTACCGGAGTCCTCGTGCCAGTGCCGCGTCTCCTGAATGATCCGGCCGCCACTAGCCAGAACCGCCGCCTGCCGAGTGATCTCATATCGCAAGGCCCGCTCGACGCTACGCAGCGAATTCACATTCTTGGTCTCGGTGCGGGTACCGAAGGCCGAGGTCCCGACCGGCCGCAGCGAAACGTTGGCGTCGCAGCGCAGCGAACCTTGCTCCATCCGGACGTCTGAGACACCGAGCGCCCGCAGCAGGTCACGGAGCATGGTGACGTACGCGCGCGCCACTTCAGGCGCCTGTGCGCCGGTCCCCTCGACCGGCTTGGTCACGATCTCGATCAGCGGTACCCCGGACCGGTTGTAGTCCAATAGTGAATACTCCGCGCCGTGGATCCGGCCTGTGGCACCGCCAACGTGCAATGACTTGCCGGTGTCTTCCTCCATGTGGGCACGCTCGATGTCGATCCGGAAGCTCTGACCGTCAAGTACTACCTCAGTCCACCCGTCGTATGCGATCGGCTCGTCGTACTGGGAGATCTGATAGTTCTTCGGCATGTCCGGATAGAAGTAGTTCTTCCGGGAAAAGCGGCACCATTCGGCAATCGTGCAGTTCAGCGCGAGTCCGATGCGGATTGCCGACTCGACTGCTTTCGCGTTCACCACCGGCAGCGAGCCTGGCAAGCCCAGGCACACCGCGCATACCTGAGTGTTCGGCTCAGCGCCGAACGCCGTCGAACAGCCGCAGAACATCTTCGAGATTGTGTTGAGTTCCACGTGCACCTCGAGCCCGAGCACTGGATCGTACGCAGCCATGGCTTCCGCATATGGCAGCACTGTCACCGAACTGCTCCTTGCTCCGGGAGCCGATCCAGCAGGGGCCCGGTCCACGCCGACTCCAGAGCGGCTTCCAGTGCCCCACCGACGCGATAGAGCCGGTCATCGGCGAGCGGCGGTGCCATCACCTGCAAGCCCACCGGCAACCCATCCTCAGGGGCCAGACCTACGGGGAAGGAGGCGCTGGCGTTGCCCGCCAGATTGGACGGAATCGTGCAGAGGTCGTTCATGTACATCGCAAGCGGGTCATCCACCTTTTCTCCGATCTTGAACGCGGTGATCGGCGTCGACGGCGAGACAAGCACGTCCACATTCGAGAACGCCTTGTCGAAGTCCCGGGAGATCAGGGTCCTGACCTTCTGGGCCTGCCCGTAGTAGGCCTCGTAGTAGCCGCTGGACAGCGCGTAGGTGCCGATGATGATCCGTCGCTTGACTTCAGCGCCGAAGCCGGCCTCCCTGGTCGCCGCCATCACCTGCTCGGCGCTCGCCGGGCCGTCGTCACCAACTCGCAGCCCATACCGCATGGCGTCGAACTTTGCCAGGTTGGAAGAGCATTCGGCTGGCAAGATCAAGTAGTACGCCGGCAGTGCGTAGACGAAGTGCGGACAGGAGACCTCAATGATCTCTGCACCGAGCGATGCCAATAGCTCCACAGCTTCGGTGAAGCGCTGCTCGACCCCCGGCGCGTACCCTTCGCCGCCGAGTTCGCTGACCACGCCGACTTTCAGCCCGGCGACGTCAGCGGACCGCGCCGCGCCCACCACATCTGGCACCGGGCGGTCGATCGAGGTCGAATCGCACGGGTCGTGCCCGGCGATCACCTGATGCAGCAGCGCCGCGTCGAGGACTGTACGCGCACACGGACCCGGCTGATCCAGGCTTGAGGCGAGTGCCACCAGGCCGTAGCGCGAGCTGCCTCCGTAGGTTGGTTTCACTCCAACCGTGCCCGTCACTGCGGCTGGCTGCCGGATGGAGCCGCCTGTGTCGGTTCCGATTGCCAGCGGGGCCAGGAACGCCGCGACTGCTGCGGCCGACCCACCGCCGGAGCCGCCAGGGATCCGGTCCAGGTCCCAGGGGTTCCGCGTCGGACCGTACGCTGAGTTTTCAGTCGAGGAGCCCATCGCGAATTCGTCGAGGTTCGTCTTGCCCAAGATCACGATGTCATGATCAAGAAGCCGCCTGGTCACGGTCGCGTCGTAGGGTGGCAGCCACCCCTCCAAGATCTTGGATCCGCAGGTCGTGGGCGCTCCAGTGTAGGTGAGGATGTCCTTGAGTGCGATCGGCACTCCGGCCAGCGACCTCACGATCTCACCCGCTCCGATCTTGGCATCGACCCGCGCCGCGGATTCCAGCGCGCGCGCCCCATCCACATAAAGGAAAGCGTGTATCGCGCTGTCGACCTCAGCGATCCGATCAAGGTGCGCCTGTGTGACCTCAACGGCACTCAGCTCTCGGGATTTGATCTTGCTCGCAAGATCAGCAGCAGTCAGCCGGATGATCTCTGAAGGTGCAGCGCTCTGCAGACTCACGCCTCCTCCCCGAGGATTCGCGGCACTCGGAATCGCATCTGCTCTGCGGCCGGGGCGCCGGCCAATATTTCCTCTCGAGGCAGCGATGGCCGCAACTTGTCCTCGCGGAACACGTTCGTCAGCGGCAGCGCGTGCGAGGTTGGCGGGATGTCCTGTGCTGCAACCTCCGATACCCGGGCAACCGACTCCAAGATCACATCCAGCTGTGGTGCCAACACTTCTAGCTCAGCCTCGGTCAGCTCGATCCGGGCCAATCTGGCCAGGTTCGCCACGTCTTCAGTGGTGAGTGCCACCTATCGATCTCCTCGTCGTTTGAGTCCGGCTCATCCTAGTGCCGCATCACCCACTCCCTGACGTCTGAGCCCGTGCAGGTGGAGCCAACCCTTGGCACGTCAGCATTGTTCTTGTTGACCGATTGTTCTCGTTGACCGTCGACGGTGTCGTGAACAAGGTCTCCCACGGCTTATTCGGTCAGCGAGCGGATCACGAACCCGGTCTTGAGCTTGGGGGTGAAGAACGTTGACTTGGGCGGCATCAGCAGGCCTTCACGGGCGGTCCGTTCGATTTCGGCAACACTGACCGGCCGGATCAGAACGGCCGCAGCCGCCCGCCCGCTGTCCACTTCAGAAAGCGCCTCATCGAGCGCATGCTGGTAGCTCACCGTCAATGGGACATCGGCGAGCGCCGTCTCCAACCAGCCTCCATCGAGCGCGCGTACGCCGTCGAAGCGTCCAGGTTTGGGCTGCATCCGCCAGACGCCCTCGCGAGTAAAGAGCACCAGGAACCCCTCCATCGCCATCGCTGCCAGGGTGTCTGTGCTGGGCCGGTCGATGGGCATGAGCTCGAACGATCGCGCCAGTGCGCGTGCCAAATCGGCCACTTCGATATTGGCGTAGAGACGGTGGATCGCCGCCACACTCAGTTGCTCCTCGATCAGCTCGTTGACGAAAGCAAGCGTCAACTCGGCTGCTGTATCAGTGCGCCTAGTCGTCTCGCGAACCTCGTCGCGGTAACTGCGGGACACGCCGTATCGGTGATGACCGTCGGCGATCAGCACATCCTCGGCGCCCAGTTTGTCTCGAATAGCAGCAATCCGCTGCGGATCGGTCAGCCGCTCTACCACGTGCTCAACTCCCGCATCCATCACAGCGCCTACCACTTCACCCGGCTCGGCTAGCAACTCCGTCAAGCCAGTCGACAGAGAAAGTCCCCAAACCGGAGACAGATTGGCTGCCGTGGCCCGAGTCAGGTCAAGGCGATCGGTGGACGCCTGGGGTGTGGTCCGCTCGTGCGGAAGGACTCCGCCGGCCTCAAGATCAACGACTTCGAGCGCGCCAAGCACTCCAGCGACGTCGCGCCGCACCCCGGCGGAGTCTGTGAAACGCATGCGGTAGATGGTGAATGACGGTTCCGGGTCGATGACAAGCACTTGCTCGTCGAGCCAGGCATGCATCGTCTTCGCCGCTAGGTCGTAGCGGTCTTCGCCGCCCCGCGGCACGTCAATGCGGACGACGTTGTGGGGCGACATCGCCTTGAGGGTCTCCACCTCAGCGTCGGACAACACGTCATACGGTGGCGCGATCACCGGCGCCAAATCGTGGGTGGCGTAACGGATCGCAGCAAAAGGTTCGAAGCGCGGCACGCCACAAGGCTTCCATGCTCAGCTGCGGGATCTGAGCATGGCTCAGAACTGAGTACATGAACACTTGGAGCGCGCACGATACACCGCGAGCCTGAGCATCCGTGATCGACCCGAAACACCGCGGTAATCGAGGTGAGGAAGGATGTTCACGTGTTCCTGATGCGGATCACCCTGCCGGACCGACCAGGTTCGCTCGGGTCCGTCGCGACGGCAATGGGAAGCGTCGGCGCGGACATCAACGCGGTCGAGATCGTGGAGAAGAAGTCAGACGGCAGCGTCGTCGACGATTTCATCGTCGACCTGGCAACCAACCAGCTGCCCGAGACCATCGTGACCGCTTGCCAGAACCTCGCTGGAGTACGCGTGGAGTGGATTGCGCGTTATCCCGAGGGAGGCGGGCTGCAGTCGGACCTGGAGGCGCTGGAGCGGATGACGGCTGATCCCCCACATGCTGCGGAAACACTCGTCTCGCTGTGCCCCGTCGTTTTTCGTTCTCATTGGGCGACCTTGATCGATGTATCCGACGTTTCACCTCGCTCAAGCTTCTCAACCACCCTGGCACCGGACGTGACGCCTGAGATTGTGGCGAAGTTCACACCATTCGACACCACGCACCGCACCGACCTGGATGCGGGCTGGAGCCCTGGCTGGGCTGACACCACGGCGGTGGTTACTCCACTGGCCAGGGATCGCGTGATCGTTATCGGCCGCTTAGGTGGACCCGCCTTTCTCGACTCCGAGATCGCGCGACTGCATCACCTAGCCGCGCTGGTCAAGTAAGGCTCTCGCGACCTCGGGTACGGTCGGCGAGTGGGTGCATTCGGGTGGGCTGAGCTCGTCGCCTTGCTCACCTCGATCGGGTTCGGAACCGTTTCTGCGGTCGTACCGATTGTCAATGCCGAGGCGTACATCATCGCCTCGCAGATGTCTGCCGTTGCTGGGCCGATTCCCATTGCCATCGGCATTGCAATCGGCCAGACAGCGGGGAAGCTCTTGCTTTTCCTGGGCGTACGTCACGGAAAGGAGCTCGATTTCGTCAAGCATCGCCGCGAGGTCCGAAAACAACGCTCGGTGGGGCCAGCTCGTGCCCGATTTCGCGCGGTCATGGCCAAGCTGCTTGATCTGGTCGGACAGGAACGCTGGGGACTGCCGATCGTCTTGGTTGCTGCAGTAGTCGGCTTTCCCCCGCTGTACGCGGTCGCCCTTCTGGCAGGGGCGACCACGATGAGCCCTGTCTGGTTCGGGCTTACCGTGTTGGTTGGCCGACTATGCCGGTTCCTGCTGGTGGCCACAGGGTTCTACGGGTTGCACGACGTGTTCTTCTGAGCCTCCCAGAAGTCGGCGGTTAGCTCGGGGCACCGGAATCCCTATCGAGGAGATATGCCTCAGGGCATACCACGGAAAGTGCAAAGAGGGCGAGTGCCACACCAAGAAGAAGAGGTGGAAAGCAGCAATGACAACGCTTCAATAGGAGCGAACTGATATGGACGTTCTTATTGAGGAGTTCGCCCGGTACCGCAACACGGTGGCTAAGCGCCAAAAGAATCAAAGACCCAGCCCTCCCCAGCGATAATAAAGTAACGGTCGAGGCTTGGGATGACGGGCGGCCAGCCGCGTATCGCCTTTTCCAGTAGCTCGCCGCGGAGCGCAGGTTGTCGTAAAAAGACCAAGAAGAAGCGGCCTAGCTGCTAGGCTACTCAACCAGCTGATCGGGGGACCAATGAAGAAAATCCTAGCCATCATCCTCTCGGGCCTTGCCCTCATTGCGGGCCTTATCCTTATCGCACCCGCTCAGGCAGTTGCGCCGGACAAGCCGCCTGACCTCAGGACTCGTACGCTTACCGATTTCCGAATTGAGAATGCCTCGAACGGCGAAAAGCGCCTACGATTCAAGACTCGCATTGCCAACGCAGGCCCAGGACGATTCGAGGTCCGCATGGATCGTCCCAACACCTCCACCGCACAGATGACCGTCATTCAGAAGGTCTACAGGACGGATGGGACCTGGCGTTGGATCACGGGTCTGAAAACCCACGGGTTCTACAACGCCGGAGACGGTCACGACCACTGGCACGTTTACAAGCTGCAGGACTTCGGAATCTACAAGATCAACGCTGACGGCTCAACAGGCACTAGGGCGGGTTCTGGAGCCAAGACAGGCTTCTGCTTCCTTGACAACTCCACCTATAACCTGACCTTCCCTGGTGCACCTCAGAGCCCTTACTACAAGGGCTGTGGCACCAAAGCCTCTACAAGTGTGAAGGCAGGCATCAGCGTGGGCTGGGCAGACACCTACGGAGCGAACCTTGCGAAACAGTGGATCAAGATCAACAACCTTCAGGACGGAAAGTACCGGGTTATCGTCAAGACCGACCCCAGCAACTGGTTCAAAGAAGTCAGCGAGACGAACAACTGGACCCATTCCGACATCCGGATCACGGGTAGCACGGTTACGGTGCTTTATCCATGACAACACTCCAGGAACAGGCAAAGGCCGTTCAGAAAGGCATGTACCGGTCCCAGAGCATGTCAAGCTCGCACCAGGTGGTGTCAACACCAATGGTGGCCCAATAGGCATTGAGGTTTTTGGGAGCTGGCTGTGGCAGTTCAAGACTGGTCATTTTGATCCCTCCTTGCGATACGTGCTTGCGCAGTCCGGAGAAAGCCGGGTATGCGAGCTTGAAAATGGTGAAAAGAGCAGTTGCTGTAGCCAAGGATGGCGTCGATTTCCCAGGCACTGGCAGAGGCCAGCATCACTTCGCACAGGCGACCCGGTTTGCGGGAGCGGGTAGAGGCCCGGTGTCGTTCTCCTCGTACACCTTGACCACTTCCCAGCCCTTAGCTGTGCGTGGCATGCACGCCCGTGTACAGCGTCAACGTTCCACTCAGCGTGGGATATTCACAGCCGCCGAACGACGTGCGCCTCGTTCAGCCGACTAAAGTGGTCCGGTGCCGAGGATCTTCAGCAACCTCAACCTGCATGGAAGAACGCCGCCGCGCGTGCAGCCGACGATCGGCGAGTGGGGTCCGGTGAAGGTACCCACCACGAAACAGAAGCGGCGAATGCGGATCTGGGTCACGCTCGCGCTGCTCGGCGCTCTGATAGCGATCTTTCTGCTTGGTTGGTACGTCTACTACCTGATGACTGGCAGCTTGGGCTTCGGCATTGGCGACGAGAGGCAGTTCTTAGCGGCATTCTTGCTGTAAGCGGCTACTCCCCGACGGTCGCGACTTTGTGCGCCGCCTCTGGGCCCTGGTCGAGCAGCACCTGGAAGGCCTCCGCACCACTGAGCACCGGCACCTTCAGCTCGAGAGCCTTGTCGTATTTCGATCCCGGGGCATCGCCTACGACAACGAAGCTGGTCTTCTTCGACACCGACGCGGCGACCTTGCCGCCCCGTGAGGTGATCGCTTCCGCCGCCAAGTCGCGGGTATACCCCTCCAGAGAGCCAGTGACTACAACAGATAGGCCGCTCAGCGTTTGCTCCCTTGTCTGTTTGGGCTCGCTTCGCATGACACAACCGGCGGCCTTCCACTTGGCCACGATCTCGCGGTGCCAAGGTTCGGCGAACCAGTCGATGATTGCGGTGACGAGCGTCGGTCCGATGCCCTCCACCTTGGCTAGGTCTGCGGGGGCGGCGTTGCCGAGAGCATCGATATCGCCGAATGCCGCTGCAACGTCTGGTGCTACGCCCTTACCGATGTGCCGAATCGACAGCGCGACCAAGAACTTGTCCAGTGGCCTGGTCTTCGCCGCCTCCAAGTTGGCCAGCAGTTTGGCGCCATTAGCCGAGAGGGCCCCGGACTTGGTTGTGAAGAAGTCGGTCTTGGAGAGCTTTTCCTCGGTCAGACCGAACAGGTCGCCTTCATCGGTCAGCAGACCGGCGTCGAGCAATGCCTGCGCCGACTGGTAGCCAAGAACCTCGATGTCCAGAGCCTCACGGCTGGCGACGTGGAACAACCGCTCCCGGAGTTGCGCCGGACACAACCGCGTGTTGGGACAACGCAGGTCGGCGTCGCCTGCCTTTTCCGGCCGCAGCTCAGTACCACAGGCAGGGCAGTGCGTAGGCATCCTGAACGCCCGCTCAGTGCCATCGCGCAGGTCCACAACCGGACCGACAATCTCTGGGATGACGTCACCGGCTTTGCGCAGCACCACCGTGTCGCCAATAAGCACTCCTTTGCGGACGATCTCGCTGGCATTGTGCAGCGTCGCCATACCCACGGTCGACCCGGCGACCTGAACTGGTTCCATGACACCAAAAGGCGTCACTCGACCGGTCCGCCCGACGTTGACGTTGATGTCGAGGAGCTTGGTGGTGACTTCTTCGGGAGGGTATTTGTACGCGATCGCCCACCGTGGGGCGTGCGAAGTCGAGCCGAGCTGGTCCTGCACCGCTCGCTCGTCCAGCTTCACCACGAGCCCATCGATCTCGTGCTCAACTGAATGCCGGTGCTCGCCGAAGTACTCGACTCGTTCCCAGACCTCAGCCAGGTTGCGCGCCAGCTTGCGATAAGGGCTGACCGGTAGTCCCCAACGATCCATCGCGTCGTATGCGTCGGAGAGCCGATCAGCCGTGAAGCCTTGGAGGACGCCAATCCCGTGGCTGACAAAGCCCAAATTCCGTGAGGCGGTAACCTTCGGGTCCTTTTGTCGGAGCGAACCAGCTGCTGCATTGCGGGGATTGGCGAACGGCGCCTTCCCGCTCAAGACGAGAGATTCGTTGAGGGCAGCGAAGTCAGTCACCGCAAAGTAGACCTCGCCGCGTACTTCGAGCGTTTCCGGAACATCGGTGCCAGACAGCCGATGCGGGATGACCTTGATCGTTTTGACATTGGCTGTGACGTCTTCACCGACGCGTCCGTCGCCGCGGGTTGCCGCACGTATCAACCGGCCGCCCTGGTAGACCAGGTCGATCGCCAGGCCGTCGACTTTGAGCTCGCATAGATAGCCGGACTGTGCGAGCCGCTTTTCCCCCAGCTCCCGTATCGCGCGTTGGGCCCAGCGGTCAAGCTCCTCCCGGCTGAATGCGTTGTCCAGGCTCATCAGTCGCTGCAGGTGCTCCACTGGTGCGAACGTGGTTGATGGCGGGCTGCCGACCTGCTGGGTCGGCGAGTCCGGCGTACGCAGTGAAGGGAACGCGTCTTCCAGCTCGATGAGTTGGCGCATCAAGGCGTCGAACTCGCCGTCGGACACTGTTGGCGCGTCGAGCACGTAATACCGCCAGCGTGCTTCGTTCAAGCGCTCGCTGAGATCTGCGTGCCGCTGGCTCGCCTCAGCCAAAGACCCGGAACGCTCAATTTCTGGTTCGCCCGCCGGCGTGGAGATGATCTCGTTCGCCACGTACGCACACTAACGCCCGGCGCTGACGCCTGGTCGAGCGACGAGCTACGCCGCAAGCTGCTCGGTGACGATTTGCGCCGCTGTGCGCAAGGTGCGGAGGGCGCGTATTGCTCCATCGCGGGTCGCCGAGGCCAGGCCACAAGCCGGCGTGATCACGGTCTGTGCCGCCAGCAGCTCGGGGTCCAGATTGAGATCACGGAGACGCCGGAGCACCCTTCGGGAGAGCTGATCGGGGCCGAGCACCCCGTCGGTGGGCAACGCACCAAGGCCGACCCACAGTCCGGCCTCGAGACTGGGTCCTACCGCGTCCCAATCCGCGCCGGAGAGCTTGTCGACGTCGACAAGCACCCCAGAAACGCCGGCTGAGCGGATGAGCTCGATAGGCGGCGATGTTGCGCAACAGTGCACCGCAATAGGGGTCGGAGCGAGCCGGTGAACGGCATGGGAGATCGCGCCGCTGATCTCACTGATCTCGATCGCACTGTGTCGCGAGAGACCGCTTGCGGTAGCAATGGTGCCGGCAAGCACAGCAGGCAACAGCGGCTCGTCCAGCTGGATTGAGAAGTTGACATCTGGCAGGCGCCGGATGAGCTCGGCAACCAGTTGAGCGATTCCCTCGGCGAGCGATTGGCTGAGATCGCGGCGCGCTCCCCGGTCGGCGAGCAGTCGATCACCGCGGGGGCGTTCCATCGTCGCGGCCATGGTCCAGGGACCGGCGACGGAGAGCTTGATCGTTCCCTGGTACCCCTGGGCGTGCTCTTCAAGGAGATCAAGGTCAGCGCGCAATGTACTGATAGCGAGCCGATGGTCACGGCCCGAAGCGTCAGTGAGCCGCCACCCGGCTGGTTGCAGGTCAACAGCCAGGCCGGCGAGGAACGCGGTGGAACGTCCGATCATCTCGGCGTACGCTCCGCGAGCCGGAAGCTCCGGAAGATAAGGGAGTTCGGGGCACTCGGCGAAGGTGATCTTGATCGCATCAGTCATGTCGGTGCCCGGCCAGGAACCAATGCCGGTGCTCCGGATGAGCGGCAGCTCCTGGCCCGGCCAGATGGTCACGCGCCTGTCGCCGTTATGGTCGCGCTCCCGATGACTCTGGTCCCCTCATAGAGGACCACGGCCTGGCCCGGCGCGACACCGGAGGTGGCAGAGTCCAGCACCACCTGCAGACGTTCGTCATGGACCTGGACCGCTGCTGCCATGGGAAGGCCATGGGCGCGGACCTGTACCTCGCCTACCCACTCGGTCTCGGGCGCTTGAGTCGTCCAGGTGGGCCGGCTGGCATTGATCTTGCCAACCGCCAGCGCATCGCGCGGGCCGACCGTAACGGTGTTGGTGGTTGGTGTAATGGCCAGTACGAAGCGGGGCTGGCCATCTTGGGCGGGCGTACCAAGCCGAAGACCATGGCGCTGCCCGACGGTGAACCGGTGCGAACCAGCGTGCTCGCCGACCTTGGCCCCGGCTACGTCCACGATGTCCCCCGGTCGATTGCCAAGCCGCTGCTCAAGGAATTCGGCAGTGTCACCGTTGGCGATGAAGCAGATGTCATGGCTATCGGGCTTGTTGGCGACTCTCAGGCCGCGCGCTCGCGCTTCCGCGCGTACCTGGGCTTTGTGTGAGGCGCCGAGCGGCAAGTATGAGCGGCGCAGTTGATCTTGGGTGAGTACGCCCAGCACGTAGGACTGGTCCTTGCTGGCATCAATTGCCCGATGAAGCTCAACATCCTCGCCGCGGCGGATCAGTCGGGCGTAATGGCCGGTGCAGACCGCATCGAAACCGAGCGCGACGCCGCGGTCCAGTACGGCTGAGAACTTGATCTTCTCATTACAGCGCAGGCAGGGGTTCGGGGTACGACCGGCTGCGTATTCTGCAACGAAGTCGCTGACCACGTCGGCGGCGAAGCGATCCGATAGATCCCATACATAGAACGGGATTCCGATTACATCGGCGGCCCGCCGCGCATCGTGGGCATCTTCGGCGGAACAGCAGCCGCGAGCGCCCGACCGGTAGCTCTGCGGGTTCTTGGAGAGGGCCAGGTGCACGCCGGTGACATCATGGCCCGCCTCAATGGCCCGAGCCGCGGCAACAGCTGAGTCGACGCCGCCAGACATCGCGGCCAGTACCTTCATTCCTGTCCTTCGTCATCTAGCTGCGAGCGTCGGCGTTGCGCGAGCAGCTCCAATCTTGCGCTGCGAGCGTCGGCATTGCGCGAGCAGCTCCAATCTTGTGCTGCGAGGGTCGGCATTGCGCGAGCAGCTCCAACAAACGCAGGACGCTTCTCGGCAAGCCGCAAGTCTCCCACGGGTGGCGACCTCGGCCAAGCGCGTCAGGCGAACGCGGTCGCCGCCTTGGCTCGCCGGACAGCCTCAGGCAAGGCATTGGCTAGCGCTCGTACGTCCGACAAAGTCGAAGAGTGCCCAAGCGAGAACCTCAGCACCGAGCGCGCGTCGGCTTCGCTATATCCCATTGCGAGCAGCACATGGCTCGGCTGTGAGACCCCGGCCGAGCACGCCGCTCCGGTGGAACAGTCAATCCCGGCGGAGTCCAGCAACATCAAGATGGCGTCGGCAGCGCAGCCAGGGAACCCAATACTGGCTATGCCCGGAAGGCGATCGCGCTCCGCGGGAGTGCCGTACGAGACTGCCCATGGGACCCCAGCAAGCACTGCGCTGACCAGGTCCGTGCGCAACTCACGTAACCGCTGCTCCTCCCGCACTCGGTTCCGGGTTGCAACCTCCACGGCTGCCGCGAACCCAGCGGTAGCGGCGACATCGAGAGTGCCGGACCGGATCTCTCGCTCCTGACCGCCGCCGTGCATGATGGGGGCCAACCGAAGCTCCCGACGCGCCAGCAAAGCGCCAATCCCGTACGGCCCGCCGAGCTTGTGCGCCGTGAAGCTCAGCAGGTCCAGCCCGCTTGTTGCGAAGTTGACCGCGATGTGCCCGACGGCCTGGACCGCGTCGCTATGAGAAACCGCACCATGCTCGGCAGCGACCGCGGCGACCTGCCGTACCGGCTGCAGGGTGCCGACCTCATTGTTCGCCCACATCACAGAGACCAGCGCGGTTCGCGCGTCGACGGCCTCGGCTAGGGCGGACAGCTCGATCCGACCTGTGGGGTCAACCGGAACGTAGCTGACCTCAGCTGCAGCCGACTGGTCGAGCCAGGCCACTGAATCCAGGACGGCATGGTGTTCCAAGGCCGAGGTAACCACACGACTGCGACCGTCCTTGGTACCCGACCAGAACGCCCCTTTGACGGCCAGATTGTCCGACTCGGTTCCACCGCTGGTGAAGATCAGCTCTGATGGATGTGCCCCGACCCGAGCCGCAATCGCTTCTCGCGACTCTTCGACGACGCGCCGAGACTGCCGCCCGGACGCGTGCAGCGATGACGCGTTGCCGACCCTGGTCAGCTCTTGCGTCATTGCCTCGACGGCCTCCGGAACCATGGGCGTGGTAGCCGCATGGTCGAGGTAAATCCGGCTCATGAGCAATCAGTCTGCCTCAGCCGCTGCAACGTAGGTCGTATGGAAGCCGGTCACATCTTCCGTTGCTTGATCTCGGTAATGACGCTGTCAAGCACTTTGTGCAGGTCCCCGACGATTCCGAGGTCGGCAAGGGTGAAGATCGGCGCCTCAGCATCCTTGTTCACTGCGACAATGGCCTTGGATGTCTGCATTCCGGCTCTGTGCTGGATGGCGCCGGAGATGCCGGCCGCAATGTAGAGCTGCGGAGAGACAGTCTTGCCAGTTTGGCCAATCTGGTACGCGTACGGATACCAGCCAGCGTCGACAGCCGCCCGTGAGGCACCGACGGCGCCGCCGAGCAGGTCAGCCAAGTCCTCAATGGCAGCGAACTTGCCACCAGTGCCGCGCCCGCCGGAGACCACGACTGCTGCCTCGGTCAGCTCCGGGCGGCCGCTGGACTCCTTCGGCTCGCTGCTCACTATGCGTGCTGTCCGGGCCGCGTCGGAGATGGTCACCTCGGCCTGCGCCGTGGCGGGCTCAGTTGGCGCAAGCTCGGGAGTGACGGCATTCGGCTTGATCGTTACCACCGGAACTCCATGAGTCACTGCGGCAGCGACCGTCCAGTTTCCAGCAAATACTGACTGCGTTGTCGTGCCATCGGCGGCAATGTCGATCGCATCTGTGATCAGGCCGGACTCGAGCTTGACCGCAAGCCGTCCCGCAATCTCCTTCCCTTCCGGCGTAGAGCTGATCAGGACCGCGATCGGGTTCACACTGTCGGCGACCTGCGCGAGCGCTTCGGCCTTCGGCGCGACGAGGTACTCAGTGATCGCCGAGTCGGCCACGAACAGCACTCGAGTCGCTCCGTACTCCCCAAGCGCCTTGGCGACCTCGCCGTCGATCTCGCCAAAGACCACAGCAACCGGGTCGCCGAGCCTGCGAGCCAAAGTGAGAAGCTCCAGGGTCGGCTTCGACACCTGTGAGTCGACTTGCTCGGCGACAATCAGGACCTCAGACATCAACTGCCTCGCTCTCAGATGTACTTGCTGGCGGCCAGGAATTCGACCAGAGCTGCGGATCCAGCGCCGTCTTCATCGATAACGATGCGGCCTTGCTCCTTGGGTGGACGCGGGGTCGTTTGCAACACCTTGCTCCACGCAGCGTCCAGACCCACTGCTGGGGCGTCGATACCGAGATCGGCCAGCGTCCACGACTCGACCGGCTTCTTCTTGGCCGCAAGGATGCCTTTCATCGAGGGGTAGCGAGCCTCCCCGGACTGGTCGGTCACGCTGACGATTGCTGGCAAGGATGCCTCGATCATGAGGCTCGCCACATCGGTATCGCGCCGAATCGTGAGGCGGTCTCCGGTCACCGCCAAGGTGGCCCCCAGCGTCGCAGCGGGCCACCCCAGCCGCTCGGCGATCATGGCAGGAATCACACCCATGGTGCCGTCGGTAGAAGCCATGCCGCAGATCACCAAATCCGGAGCCGCTTTCTTGATCGCCTCGGCCAGAACCAAGCTGGTAGCCAGGGCGTCTGAGCCGTGGACGGGGTCGTCGACGATGTGGATGGCAGCGGACGCGCCCATCTGGAGCGCGCGCTTGATCGCGTCGGCCGCATCGTCAGGTCCGAGCGTCATGATGACGACCTCGACGCCGTCTCGATCTTCGGCAATCTGCAAGGCCTGCTCTACGGCGTACTCATCAAGCTCTGACAGCAGTCCGCCGCTCGAGGCGCGGTCAACAGTGCCGTCAGGGGCAAAAGTGCGCTCTCCCGTTGCATCCGGAACGTGTTTGGCAAGAACAACAATCTTCATCTCGCTCCGCTTTCTTCCTGAGTCGGTCGCGCCTCCATGGCGGTATATTACTCACGAGTAACAAGATCTGTTCACTGACCCGCGCGCGCTGAATCAGGCGTCATCTCCTGCGCGAGAACCGCAAACCGCTCCATCCGGATGATCTCTCGGTAGCGCTTCTCGCCGACCGCCGCGCGCACCGCCTCGGTCTGGCTGGCCTGCGCGGCCAGCGCCGCGAACTTGAGGTCCAACAGGTCGCCGGTCAACGCGACGTCGATGCTCAGAGGCCCGCCCCAGACCGTCGGCGGCTCGCCGACTATCGCGCCCAACTCAATCCACTGCGCAAGCTGGTCATCGAACCAGTCCTGCGTGTTAGCAACCACATGCAGAGTGCCGATGCGGGTACGGCGAACGGCTTCGACCGTCCAGTGGTGCACCGCGATGTGATCGGGATGCCCAGTCTGGCCGTCAGCTGGAAAAGTCAAAATCGTATCCGGTGCTATCTCTCGAATGATCTCGACGATCTGCTCCGCGGCTGCATGGCTGTCAGCCTCGGCGCAACGGCCATCCGGATATCCCAACCAGCGGTGCTCCTTGATCCCCAATATCTCAAGGCACGCTGCTAGCTCCGCCTCGCGGATCGCTGGAAGCTGCTCCGGCGGCCACCTCATCGGGTCGGTGACTCCGAGTTCCCCGCGAGTGGCCGTCACGCAAACCACGCGAGAGCCTGCTGCCGCAGCGATGGCCATGATCCCGCCACACAGATAGGCCTCATCATCTGGATGGGCCCAAATCGATAGGACTGTTCCCAGCTCCCGGATTTCGCTCATCACCACGAGAGCAGTCTGCTGCCTTCCTGACGCGCTGACGAACCGACTCCGGGGTGGGAGGCTCGTACTGCTGCCGGCTCTTGACATCCGGTCTGCAAGAATCCGGGCTATGCCGGCAGGGACCAAAGAAGATCCGTGGGAGCTCAGCACCGCCCCGAGGACCTCGACGTACACCATGTGGGCGGACGAGACCACCGACCCACCAACGCTGTTCTGCCAGGTCGGATCGACTCAACTGAAATACCAGCTCAGATGCATCGACGACCTTTATGCGTGGCTCGTCGAGCAGGGCGACTGGGTCGATCTCGGCGCTGCCGACGAGCAAAAGCCAGCCAAAGAAGGCACCGTCGAGGCGTGGGGACGCTCCGAGGAGAACCCTGTCGGCGGCTGGTACGGCCTCCGCAAGGGCTATCGCGGTCGTTTCGGGATGTATCTGCCGCCGCTCCTGGAGTCACTCGGCAAGGTCGAGCTCAGCCACGAGCCTCGCAACAACAAGGTCCGCGCCATCGTTTGAGTCCTACGACGATTTGTCACCGTCTGAGTGGGGCGACAACCGTCTCAGACGCTGATAACTCGTCGTCGAGGCAAGACGTGCGAGGGTGCCCGAATGGTTGACATCCCAGCCCTTTCATGTTGCGGTTGCTAAACGAAACCGGTTGCTTGTGCTCTCTTGACGCCCGGATTGTCGGCGGATGTCGGCCAACTGGGGCAGAATGAGGCGCACCCTGGCCCTCGGGCCAGGGGTACGCCATCATCCTGACGGTCCAGAGCACGATCCAGCCCATGCGAAGGCTCGTATAGATGACAGCCACTGCTTTGCCAGTGCCTCAGGACACCTCGGTCCTTGGTGCACACATGCACGACGGTGGGACTTCCTTCGGACTTTGGGCCCCTCGCGCGATAAGGGTCGAGCTGACTCTTGTCGACGAAGACCACAACCAGACCAACCACGACATGACACGGGATGAGGACGGAGTTTGGTCCGTCTTCGTCCACGGCATTGGCGCCGAGCAGCGCTACGGTTTCCGCGTCCACGGACCCTGGGACCCCGCCACCGGCACCCGTTTCAATCCGGCCAAGCTGCTCCTCGACCCATATGCCCGGGCGATCACCGGAGGCGTGGATTACTCGGGGCCCATTCTGGATCACACGCCCGAGTCACACTTCGTCCCCGATACCACTGACTCCTTCGCTGCGGTGCCGCTCAGTGTGGTGGTGCCCAATTCACCCCCGCCGCGACCCATGGATCGGCGTCGGCCGATGTCAGAGACAGTGATCTACGAGCTGCATGTCAACGGCTTCACGCGTTTGCATCCGCTGGTTCCCGAACATCTCAGAGGCAGCTTCGAGGGGTTGGCGTACCCGGGGGTGGTGCAGCACCTGCTAGACCTCGGGGTCACGGCAGTCGAGCTGCTGCCCGTGCACCATTTCGTCTCCGAACCTTTCCTTGTTGGGCGCGGCCTTTCCAATTACTGGGGATACAACACTCTTGGCTACTTCGCACCCCATGCTGCCTACGGCTCGGTCGGTACGCTCGGCCAGCAGGTGCGGGAGTTCAAAGAGATGGTGTCGGCGCTGCACGACGCCGGGATCGAGGTCATCCTCGATGTGGTCTACAACCACACCGGGGAGGGTGGGCACGAAGGTCCGACCCTGGCGTTTCGCGGAATAGACCATCTCGGCTATTACCGGCTAACCGACGACCACCGGAACGACTATGACGTGACCGGCTGCGGCAACTCGGTCGACACCTCCGAACCAGGTGTACTTCGCATGGTGCTCGATTCGTTGCGCTACTGGGTCACCGAGATGGGGGTCGACGGTTTCCGCTTTGACCTGGTAACCACCTTGATCCGGGATGAACGGCACCATGTCGATCAAGATCACCCGTTCAAGCAGGCGATCCGCGAAGACCCCGTGCTGAGCCAGGTCAAGATCATCGCCGAGCCCTGGGACATGGGCCCCTACGGTTATCAGGTGGGCGGGTACGGCCCGGGCTGGAGTGAGTGGAACGACCGCTTTCGCAACCATGTACGCGATTTCTGGCGTGGCAACACCCGCGGTGTGGGCGAGCTGGCGCAGCGGCTGATCGGCTCCCCCGATATTTTCAGTCGGGACGGCAGGACTACTGCGGCGAGCGTGAACTTCGTCACCGCACACGATGGGTTCACGATGCGTGATTTGGTGACCTACAACGTCAAACACAATGGCGCTAACGGGGAATCGAACCGCGACGGGTCTGACGACAATCGCTCCTGGAACTGCGGCGTCGAAGGCGAGACCGAGAATGAGGGGGTCAACGCGCTGCGGCACCGTCAGGTGCAGAACCTGATGGCGACCTTGATCCTGGCAAGCGGAGTCCCGATGATCACCGCGGGCGACGAGCTGGGCCGCACCCAGCAGGGCAACAACAACGCCTATTGTCAGGATTCGCCCATCTCCTGGGTGCACTGGGACACTCAGTCCACCTGGAATCACCAGACCGATCTCACCCGCAAACTGCTCCAGTTGCGTAATGAGCACCCGGTCTTCCGGCGGGACGGCCACCGGAGAGGTGAGTTCCTGCTCGATCCAAAGGGCGAGCCATGTGGGCGCAAGAACATTGCCTGGTTCGGCGGCCGGAATGCCGAGATGACTGAGCAGGACTGGCAGGACGAAACCCGGCGCACGCTCGGCATGTACCTCGCCTACGACGACCCGTACCGAACCTCCGACGAGGCATTTCTCCTCTGGTTTCACGGCGGTTCCGACGCGATCCAGGTGGAGCTGCCTGATGGACCCTGGGCAGACACCTACACCGTGATCGCACACACCGGGCGGGAAGGCGAACTGCCGTCGGAGAAAATCGCGGCTGGTTCCACTTTGCAGCTGCCGGGCCGCACTGTGGTGGTGCTCCAGGTCGACTAGCCGCCGACTTGTCAGAACCCAGTTGAGCTAGAGGTCAACTGGGTTCTGACAAGTCGGTGATGAGAGCTTCGACTTAGGGCACATAGCCCGCCGACGGGGGGGTCGGCATGCTCGCCGGCAGTGTCGCCAGACCCATCTCCGCCTGGCTGGCCAGCAGCGGGTGATACGGAACGACACGGACGGTGTATCCGATCGCCCCGGCACGCTTGGCCTCGACCAATCCCTCATAGCGGCGAAGCCCGCCGTCGACATCAACTCCGGGGGGAAACGGACTCACCCGCGGCTCGTACAGCGTGTCGTCGCCGCTCACCCGACCGGTGACCAGCTGCACCTGAACGTCGTCAGGCGTCAGCTCACCGAGCCGGACCAGTGCACTGACATGTATTTTCGTGCCCACTTCAACCTGTTCGCCGCCCAGCGACTCCACGTGCTCTACGGCCACCGTCGACCACCCGTCGCGGATCCTGCGCTTCCAGCCGGCGAGTGACGCTGCTCCACCGGTCCAGGATTCGAGCGCGAGGCTGGAAGCCGATGCCTGGGTATAGAGGTTCGTCACGTACTGGCGAACCATCCGTGACGCGATGACCTTGGGTGCCAACCCAGCGATGGTGTCCCGAATCATCTGAATCCAGCGCTCCGGCAGCCCGTAGGTGTCAAGATCATAGAAACGCGGCACGATCTCATTCTCGATGATGTCGTAGAGCGCCTTCGCCTCAAGATCATCACGACGATCGGCGCCATCCGCGCCCTCAGCCGAGGGGATCTCCCAGCCGTACGCCGGTTCGAACCACTCGTCCCACCACCCGTCGCGGATCGACAGATTCGCTGCGCCATTCAGGGCCGCCTTCATCCCCGATGTACCGCAGGCCTCGTACGGCCGCAGCGGGTTGTTCATCCACACGTCACAACCCGGATACAGCCGCTTGGCCATCGCCATGTCGTAGTCCGGCAGGAACACAATGCGCTCGCGTACCGCTGGATCGTCGGCGAATTGCGCCATCTGCTGGATGAGTGCTTTGCCACCCTCGTCGGCAGGATGAGCCTTGCCTGCGATGACGATCTGGATCGGCCGTTCCGTGTCGGTCAGCAACGCCTTCAGCCGATCGGGATCGCGCAACATCAGGGTCAACCGCTTGTACGACGGCACACGCCGGGCGAAGCCGAACGTGACCACGTCCGGATTGAGGGTCTTGGCGACCCAGTCCATCGACATGCCACGATTGGCGCTGCTGGCCGCGAGCCGGGTACGCGTCATGGCGATCAGGTGCTCGCGCATCTTCCGCTTGAGTGCCCAGATCGTTTTGCTGTCGACCGCTGCCAGCGCATTCCAGTCATAGCCGTCGCTCTCGGAAGGGCTGCCGGTTGGCGCCTCGAGCAGGTCGAGAAGTTCGCGATGGACCCAGGTGAGATGGTGCACGCCGTTCGTCACCGAAGTGACCGGCACCTCGCTGGTGTCGAATGAGGGCCACAAGCCCTGAAACATCTCCCGCGACACAGCCCCGTGGAGCTGCGAGACCCCGTTGGCCCGCTGCGCAAGCCGGAAGCACATCACGGCCATGTTGAACATGCTCGAATCGCCGCCCGCATAGTCCTCGGCGCCCAGTGCGAGGACCCGGTCCAACGGCAGATCCTCAAAACCCGCGAACTGATGAACGATCAGCTCACGGGGAAACCGGTCGATGCCCGCCGGAACCGGCGTGTGAGTGGTGAAGAGGGTGCCGACGCGGCTGCGTTCCAGCGCCGTATCGAAATCATCGCCGTTTTGCAGGTATTCGCGAATCCGCTCCAACCCCAGGAACCCGGCGTGCCCCTCGTTGGTGTGGAACACCGTTGGCGACGGGGTGCCGGTGATCTGGCAATAAGCACGGATGGCGCGTACGCCACCCATGCCGAGCAGCACCTCTTGCTCAAGCCTATGGTCGGTACCACCGCCGTACAGCCGGTCAGTCACCTCCCGCTCATAGCCAGCGTTCTGCTCGACGTCGGAATCCAACATCAGTACCGGCACCCGGCCCACCTGCGCTACCCACACCTGGGCGAACAGAGTGCGGCCAGCGGCGAGCGGAACCTCGATTCGGACCGGGCCGTTATCGTCATGCAGCATGGTCAACGGCAGCGCATTCGGGTCCAACAGTGGATAGCGCTCCTGCTGCCAACCTGCGGCATTCAGTGATTGCCGGAAATACCCCTGCCTATAAAGCAGGCCGACTCCTATGACCGGGACGCCGAGGTCGCTTGCCGCCTTCAAATGGTCACCGGCCAAGATACCCAGGCCGCCCGAGTACTGCGGGAGCACCTCGGTGATGCCGAATTCGGGTGAGAAATACCCAATGCAAACCGGCGCTGCGGGGTTCTCGGCCGCGTACCCCTGATACCAGTGATCGCCGGTCAGATAGTCGACAAGGTCGGACTGGATCATGCGCAGGTTCTTGATGAACCGCTTGTCGATGGACAGCGCATGGAGACGTTCCACGGACACGTCGGCCAGCAGCCTGACCGGATCACCGCCGGTGCGCTCCCAGAGCTGCGGATCGACCGATCGAAAGAGATCTTGTGTCTCCGGATGCCAGCACCAGCGCAAATTTCGGGCCAGATCGCCCAGAGGCTTTAGAACCTCAGGCAGCACCGGGCGCACGACAAAACGACGGATAGCACGCACCCGCTCAACCTACCGGCGAACCTCTGGCCATATGAGATTTGTGCGTGCATCGGTTCGAGGAACTACATCAACACTGGAGCACGCGGCGGGGCTACGCAAGGCCGCCAATGGGGCCCGAGCCGATGTCATCGACCCCCTGCCGCGCAAAGAGTGGGGCCGATAGGTTGGCACTCGTGACGGCAACCAACTCAGGCTTCCCTGTACCTGAGCGCGACGACTCGGCTCAGCCAGGCTCCGCAGAATCCTCGTCGACCCAAGCCTCCACAGAAAATCCCGCGACGACAGAAGCCGCCCAATCCAGGGTCACCATAAGTGAGCCTGCGCTGGGAACGCCGATCGATCGCATCCCGGTGCACAAGGTGTCACCAGTCATCGAAGGCGGGGCGTACCCGGCGAAGGCCGCTGTCGGAGAATCCATTCCGATTCGGGCGACGGTGTTCCGCGAAGGCCACGATGCCGTCAACGCGTCGGTAGTGCTCACCGACCCGAACGGCAATGAGCGGCTCGAGCCAATGCATCCCACTACACCGTTGGGTTTCGATTGGTGGACGACCTCGGTGGTCCTCGAGACTAGTGGGCTGTGGACGTTCCGTGTCGAGGGCTGGAGCGATCCTTGGGCGACTTGGGTGCACAATGCCGAGATCAAGATCCCGGCCGGCATCGACGTTGCCCTGGTATGCGCTGACGGCAGGGCGCTGTTCGAAAGGTCCGCCGCCGCTGCCGAGGCGGCTGGCGACGCGCGGAACGCAAGCCTGCTGCGCGCTGCCGCCAACAGCCTGAATTCCGGACAGCAGGTCGAGGACCGGTTAGAGGTCGTGCTTGCTGCCGAAGTGCGCTCGGCCATGGATCGATACGGTCCCCGCGAGCTGGTTTCACCCACCCCGGATTACCCGATCTTCGTCGATCGTCAAAGGGCGCTCTTCTCCTCCTGGTACGAGTTCTTCCCACGCTCTCAGGGCGCGCAGTGGGATGAGAAGAACCAGAAGTGGATCTCCGGCACGTTCGACTCGTCGCATGAGCGGCTGGAGGCTGCTGCAGCGATGGGTTTCGACGTGGTCTACCTCCCGCCTATCCACCCAATCGGCAGAACCTTCCGAAAGGGACCGAACAACACACTCAGCCCTGGCGCCAGCGATCCCGGCTCACCCTGGGCGATTGGCGCCGAAGAGGGCGGCCATGACTCGATTCATCCAGATCTTGGGGACTTCGACGCCTTCGACCGCTTCGTCGCCAAGGCCAAGTCACTTGGGCTCGCGGTTGCGTTGGACTTTGCGCTCCAGGCATCTCCGGATCACCCATGGGTGACCGAGCACCCGGAATGGTTCTCCAGGCGCGCCGACGGGTCTATCGCGTACGCGGAAAATCCACCGAAGAAGTACCAGGACATATATCCCATCAACTTCGACAACGACAGAGACGGGATCTACCTGGAGTGCTTGCGCATCCTCAAACTTTGGATGAGCCACGGCGTCCGGATCTTCCGCGTCGACAATCCGCATACCAAGCCCGTCAACTTCTGGGCATGGCTGATAGGCGAGGTTCGCAAGACCGATCCCGATGTGCTGTTCCTGTCGGAGGCGTTCACCAAGCCTGCCATGATGCACGCTCTCGGCAAGGCGGGCTTCCAGCAGTCCTACACCTACTTCACGTGGCGCAACGAGAAGTGGGAGATCGAGGAGTACATGAAGGAGCTGGCGAGCGAAACAGACAGCTTCTTCCGGCCGAACTTCTGGCCCAACACCCCCGACATCCTGCCCCTTTTCCTGCAGTGGGGTGGCAGGCCGGCGTTCACCATTCGCGCCGTACTCGGCGCGACGCTTTCTCCGCTGTGGGGCATCTATTCGGGATTCGAGTTGTTCGAGAATGCGGCGCTCAGCCAAGGGCGCGAGGAGTACTTGGACTCCGAAAAGTTCCAGTACCGGCCACGAGACTGGAAGGCAGCCGAGGAGAGTGGCGACACCCTCAGCTTGCTCCTCGGAAGGCTGAACCAGATCCGCAAAGAGCATCCCGCGCTTCAGCAACTCCGCAGCTTGCACTTCCACCACGCCCCACACGCGAGCGCGCTGGTCTATTCCAAGAAGAGCGGCGACGACGTCGTCATAGTGATCGTCAGCCTTGATCCACAGAACATCGTCGAGACCGAGGTCTATCTGGACATGGAGGCTCTGGGTCTCACAGCACGCGACGTCTACCTTGTCCACGACGAGCTCACCGGGCAAACGTGGCGCTGGGGGCAGCATGCTTTCGTCAGGCTCACCCACGATGACCCGGCGCACATTCTCACACTCATTCGGTACAGCTCACGGAGCACGGCCCCAGGGCCGGCTACCACGCAGGGCTAGGACGCAGTGAGCGGTACGGGCGATCCTCAGATAGCCGACCAGGTTCTGAGGTACATCTCCTCTGCACGATGGTTTGCCGGCAAGGGGCGACAAGTCCGGCTCCGATCGCTAACGCCTCTGCCCTGGCTGACCGAAACTGCTGATTTCTTCTCCCCGGCCGCGCCTCCAGCAGTACGGTTCGAGATCGCAGAGGTCAGCTATCCCGCCGAGGAAGATCCAGAGCCGCCGTCTGCGGTGCACCCTCCGTCCCAAGACGACCCCTCCTCGCCGGAGGCCACACCTCTCGACGCACCGGAGATGACGCCCGAAATCGCTGTATCGCCCACCGAGTACTACCAGCTTGCGGTCTCGTACCGTCCCGCCCCGCACACCGATTTGCACCACGCCGAGATCAGCCGATTCACCGATCCTGATCTGGGCCCGGTCATCGCGTACGACGCCGCACAGGACCCTGCGGCATGTCGGGTGATACTGCAAGCACTGTTGGGCGGCCGTCGGCTGCGCAGCCCGAACTGCGAGACTCGATTCAACACCACCACCGTGCGCGGCCTCACCTCCGACCTTGAGCCACGGCCGTTCACTGGGCAGCAGAGCAACACCTCGGTCGTGCTCGGAAATACAGCGATTCTCAAACTCTTCAGGCGTCTGGAGCTCGGCCACAACCTCGATATCGAGGTGCATTCTGCACTCAACGCCGCCGGCATCTCCGACGTCGCCCGCCTCTTCGGCTGGGTTGAGGGCAGCTGGGTGTCCGGTGGACGGCAGCTCGACGCCGACCTTGCCATGGTTGTCGAGATGCTGGCAGGCGCCGTTGACGGCTGGGACTTGGCGCTCGACTCGCTGCGGACTGGCTCAGGCTTCGCGGCGGAGGCAGAGGCACTCGGCAACGCGCTCGCCGAGACTCACCACGCCTTGCGCGCTGCCTTTCCCACGGCGAAGGTGCTGGGTACGCGGACGGCAATGACCATGATGGATCGTCTGCATGATGCTGCTGAGATCGCCCCGGCCCTGGTGCCGCAGATTCCCGGGCTGCTGCGGTGCTTCGACCACCTGGGTAACGAAACCCTGGATACGCAGCGCGTACACGGGGACTTCCATCTCGGACAGACACTGCACACGCCGGTCGGCTGGAGGATCATCGACTTCGAAGGCGAGCCCGCAAAGACGCTGGCTGATCGACGCGAACTCGATGCAATTTGGCGAGACATAGCCGGCATGCTGCGCTCGTTCGACTACGCCGCGGCCACCGTCCCAGGACCGAGCAGCTCCGCGTGGGCCGAAGAGTGCCGGACCGCTTTCCTCCGCGGTTACGTCGGAGGGGAGCTGAGTCCGAGAGATGCGAGCATGCTGCGGGCGTACGAGGCTGACAAAGCGATCTATGAGGTCGTCTACGAGACACGGAATCGCCCAGACTGGGTCGACATCCCGCTCCGCGCGGTCGCCGCACTGGCGGGGAACAACCGCGAGCCTGTGGGTTCCGACCCGCCTGCGGCCTTCGTGGGCAGCAGTCAGGTGTCCCCCGGCGAGCCTGCGAGCCAGCCCGAAAACTACCCCGACGAGCTTGTCAGCCCCACCACAGAACAGGAGTAGCACTCATGTCGTACGATCCGAGCGGCGGTCTGACTGGTTGGGACCTCACGGGCTTCCACGAAGGTCATGACACCGAGTGCTGGCGCCGCATAGGCGCCGTCGAGACGACCGTCGAAGACTCCGAACGCGGGCCGATCTTCGGCACGCGTTTCTCGGTGTGGGCACCCAACGCACAAGTTGTACGACTTGTCGGTGACTTCAATTACTGGAACGGCGAGGAGCACCATATGCAACTCGTGCCGGGAGCCGGGGTCTGGGCGCTGTTTGTAGAAGGGGCCAGCACGGGCAGCCTCTACAAGTTCGAGGTGTTGGGCGCTGATGGCGTGTGGCGGCTCAAGGCCGATCCCATGGCGCGGTTCGCCGAGGCTGCTCCGCACACTGCCTCAATCGTGTTCGAGACCCAGTACGTCTGGGGTGACGATGATTGGATGTGGTATCGCGGGCAGAAGGCCATGCACGCGGAGCCGGTGAGCATCTACGAGGTGCACATTGGCTCGTGGCGGAAAGGGCTCACCTACCTGGAGCTGGCCAACGAATTGGTCGAGTACTGCAGTTGGCAGGGCTACACCCATGTGGAGTTCATGCCCGTTGCCCAGCATCCGTTCGAAGGTTCCTGGGGCTATCACGTCACCGGATACTTCGCTCCCATGTCGAAATTCGGATCCCCTGATGAGTTCCGGTATCTGGTCGACAAACTGCACCAGGCCGGAATCGGTGTCATCGTCGACTGGGTACCCGGGCACTTTGCGACCGACCCGTGGGCGCTGCAGCGCTTCGACGGAACCGCACTGTACGAGCATGAGGACCCGAAGCTGGGCTGGCACCCGGACTGGGGCTCCTACATCTTCAACTTCGGCCGCAATGAGGTGAAGAGCTTCCTGATCTCCAATGCCTACTACTGGCTGGAGGAATTCCACATCGACGGGCTACGCGTCGACGGCGTCGCCTCGATGCTCTATTTGGACTACTCCCGCGAAGCGGGTCAGTGGGTGCCGAACAAGTATGGCGGCAACGAGAATCTGGAAGCGGTCGAGCTGCTGCAGCGGACCAATTCCCATGCCTACGGACGCGAGCCCGGCAGTGTGATGGTCGCCGAGGAGTCCACTTCCTGGCCGGGCGTCACGCAGAGCACCGAGTCCGGCGGCCTGGGCTTCGGGTTCAAGTGGAACATGGGTTGGATGAACGACTCGCTTCGCTACCTGGGCCGCGAGCCGGTCTATCGGCAATACCACCACCATGAGATGACCTTCGCGATGGCGTACGCCTATTCGGAGAACTTCATCCTGCCGATCAGCCACGACGAGGTGGTGCACGGCAAAGGCTCGATGTTCGAGCGTGCGCCCCAGGATGAGTGGCGAAAGTTCGGCACCCTGCGCGCCTTCTATGCCTTCATGTGGGCACACCCTGGCAAGAAGTTGCTGTTCATGGGAACCGAGTTCGGACAGCGGCGGGAGTTCTCCGAGAGTCGCAGCGTCGACTGGTGGCAAAGCGCGGAGTGGGGGCACCGCGGCATCCAGCGCCTGATCAAGGACCTCAATACGATTTACAAGGAGCACCCCGCACTCTGGAAGCGTGACAGCGACGCATCAGGGTTCTCCTGGATCGACGCTGATGACCGTGGCGGGAATGTCTTTTCCTGGATCCGATACGACGGCGATGGCCAGATGATCGCCTGCATCACCAACTTCTCATCCGAGCCACGCCCCGATCACCAGATCGGGCTGCCTACCGAAGGGGTCTGGAAGGAGATCTTGAACACAGACGCCGAGGTTTACGACGGCACAGGCTTGAGCGGGAACCTCGGACAGGTGGTTGCTCATCCGGTGCCATCGCACGGCTACGCGGCGTCCGCGTCGGTCACGATCCCGGCGCTCGGTGCGGTGTGGCTGCGCCTGGAGGCCGAACTGGATGAAGAGCAGGCAATCGAGCCGGAGCAGGCAACCCGCGCAGTCCGGGCCGCCGCCAAAGTGGCGTCGCCGCAGGCGACAACCGGCGACGGGGCGTTGACGGCGCCGCCCGGGCTTCGGCGCGCCAGGCCTGCTGGGACGGGCTCAGTCAAGACGACCTCACCTGGGCCTTCGGCAGGTCCCGAATCGCCTGAATCGGCAAACAGCCCAGATTCACCCGAGTCGCCGAGCAGCCCGGACTCGCCAGCATCGCCCGCGACTCCTGAACCACCCCCCGAGCAACCAGGGGCTGAGAAACCTCCAGAG
Organism: uncultured Actinomycetota bacterium; assembly: GCA_963740515.1. GTDB lineage: Bacteria > Actinomycetota > Actinomycetes > Propionibacteriales > Propionibacteriaceae > Microlunatus. Next base: position 44,148 of record CAVUEO010000030.1, on the reverse strand, counting down.
TGACCGACGTCGAGATCTCAGTCACCGTCTTCGACAGTGGCATCGCGACCTTCAGCTGGCAGGGAGCGGTCGGCCCAGACTCCCTGATGCGTGCCATCAGCACGGCAGCCGAGGATGCCCTGCAGAACGGCGGCTTACGCCGCCTGGAGATCTCGGTGCCGGCTGAAGATCTGGCTGCTCGGCGGGCGGTCCTGCGCGCGGGCTTCCGGTTGGAAGGTGTACGCCGTCAGGGATTAGAGCATCCGGACGGCTCGTACGCCGATGTCTACCTGTTCTCAAGACTCGCGTCAGACCAGGTGTCTGGAAGCGAGGGTTTCTCAGGCGTGATGAATTCGGCGTTGCCGAAGAAGCGGCTGATCGCCCATGTGCTGATGCGGGACTCCGGCGATCGGGTGGTGCTGTGCGAGACACAGTTCAAGAAAGACTGGGAGCTGCCCGGCGGCATCGTGGAGCCGCTGGAAACACCCCGCCTTGGGGCCGCGCGTGAGGTACGAGAGGAACTCGGCATCGATCTCAAGGTCGGCCGGTTGCTCGTGGTCGACTGGATGCCTCCGTACCTGGGCTGGGACGACGCCATCGAGATGATCTTCGATGGGGGCATGGTGGACGAAAACGATCTTGCATACTGGTCGCTGCAGCCTACCGAGATCAAGGCGGTCGCATTGGTGGACCTGGCAAGGGCAGCCGAGTTGATCACTCCCCTGGCGTTTCGCCGGCTAAGCCTGGCACTCAGCCTCGGTCCAGATGAGATGGCCTACACCGAGGACGGCCGGACACCCTGATCCGGTGAATGACCACGAGGGCTACTCGAGCAGCCGGCCACCACCAAAATCAGCGCCGCGACGAAAAGCAACCGCCTCATCCTGATCTCCTAGGTGCCCAAAGGACCTTACAAGGGGTGACCCCGTTGAACCCGCGCGCGCTCCGCGCATCGCGCCAGCATATGTGGCTGGATCAGCTGATTTCAGAAGAGCGCGGTCATCAAGTCCCGGCGCGCCTTCAGGACCCGCTCATCGGCGTTGCCAAGCGTCTCGAACAACTCCAGCAGGCGTACCCGAGCCTGGTTCCGCTGCTCACCGGACAATCTCTTGATCAGCCCGATCAACCGCGTGAAGGCAGCATCCGCCTCTCCGGTGATCATCTCAATGTCAGCGGCTGCCAACTGGCTGTCCATGTCATCGGAGTCATCGGCGGCAGCGAGGGTGGATTTCGGATCAAGCAGCGCTGCGCGAGCGAACAGCCCCGCTTGTGCCTTGCCGGCTTGGGCCTCGGCGTCGTTCGGATTGGCCGCGAGCAGCTTGTCGAACTCATCGCGTGCCGCAGCGAAGTCACCGCGCTGCATCGCGGCATCCGCTGCTGCAAACCTGGGATCTGCCTCCGGCTCTGGCTCGTCAGTTGGAGGCGCCTCGGAACCGACGGGCTCAGCGCGTCCGACCATCCCATTCGCCACTGCTGCCTTGAGCAGTTGATCAATCGTCGCCTGCACCTGATCCTTGGGCAGCACTCCCTGGAAAAGCGGAGCCAGCTGTCCGTTGATCAATGCGATAACCGTAGGGACCGCCTGCAGGCCAAGCGCCTGGACAATTCCAGGGGCTGTGTCCACGTTCAGCCGCGCCAGCAGAAACTTGCCATCTGAGGCGTTCGCGATCTCGATCAGGGCGTCGGACAGCTGTTGCCCTGTCGCAACGCGGGGGGAGTAGAGCTCGACGACCACAGGGTGCTTGACGGACTTGCGAATGGTCTCCGCTTCGAAGGTCTGTTCGGTGACTTCCATGACGTACGAAGCGCCAGCAGTTCGCGGCCCAAGCGGTGAGGAGGGAGCCGACTGCTTTGCCTGCTGTGCAAGCTGAGAAAGATCAACGGCGCCAGGACGGTTGAAGCTTGACGAGCTCATGCTGCCCATCCTGGCAGAACCATTGTTGGTCGGAACTGGCGGAACGGGAAAGCGATTGCACCAACTTCTGGAGATCCCTGCGCGAACCCTTGAACAGTCACAACCGCACGCATAGAAGTAGTCGCGCGCTCGCTGCGTTTGTCGGCAGAATGTGGCCCATGGCTCATCCTCGCGCCGGCCAGCCGGCTCTCCCCGAAGACCTCATCAACGTCGACGCAGTGATCAGCGCCTACTACGACCTCGTTCCCGATCCAAGCAATCCTGACCAGCAGGTGACGCTTCGGGACCTCTGGACATCGAGGGTCGAGTCTCGACACCGCGTTCAACGATGCGCATATCGCCGCGACGACCCAAGCGATCGTTGAATACCGCGCATCACAAGGCATCACGGGCCCGCTCTACATCGGTAAGGACACCCACGCGCTGTCCAAGCCTGCGTGGACGACGGCGATCGAGGTGTTGCTGGCCAACGGAGTCACCGTCTGCGCCGAGGAGGACGAAGACTACACGCCAACGCCGGCAGTCTCCCGGGCGATCGTGGTGCATAACGCAACAGCGAGCGCCAGCAACACTGCCGACGGCATCGTGGTGACCCCGTCGCACAACCCGCCCCGCGATGGCGGCTTCAAGTACAACCCACCACATGGTGGCCCGGCAGACACCGACGCGACGAGCGCCATCGCGGCTCGCGCGAACGCCTTGCTCGCTGATGGCTCGGCAATACGCAGGAGGCTGTACGGCGATGTGGCTTCGGAGATCAATCACTTCGACTACCTCGGGGCCTACTGTGAAGACCTGGTCAACGCATTGAACCTAAAGGCTGTGCGGGACGCCGGGGTACACATCGGCGCCGACCCGATGGGTGGGGCGAGCGTGCAGTACTGGGGCTACATCGCCGAGAACCTTGGCATCGACTTGACAGTGGTCAACCCCAAGGTCGACCCAACCTGGTCATTCATGACCCTCGACACCGACGGCAAGATCAGAATGGACTGCTCCTCCCCCAACGCCATGGCAAGCCTGATCCGCAACAAGGACGAGTACGACATCGCGACGGGCAATGATGCCGATGCCGACCGGCACGGCATCGTCACCCCGGACGCCGGGCTGATGAATCCCAATGCCTATCTCGCCGTCGCTATCCAGTACCTCTACGCAAACCGGCCGGGCTGGCGTCCGGACGCCGGTGTCGGCAAGACCTTGGTGTCCTCATCGATGATCGACAGGGTCGCTGCGGGCCTCGGCCGGACGCTGGTTGAGGTGCCGGTTGGCTTCAAGTGGTTCGTACCAGGATTACGCACGGGCGAGATCGGTTTCGGCGGCGAGGAATCGGCAGGCGCATCGTTCCTGGCACTCGACGGCACCACCTGGACTACCGACAAAGATGGCATTCTGCTCGCACTGCTCGCAAGCGAGATCAAGGCGGTCACCGGCAAGTCGCCGAGCGAGCTCTACGCCGAACTCGCTGCCGAACACGGCGCGCCGGCGTACGCCCGGATCGACGCACCCGCAAACCGCGAGCAGAAGGCAAAGCTCGCCAAACTTGATGCGTCGTCGGTCACCGCCACCGAGCTGGCCGGAGAGCCAATCACCGCGATCTTGACCAGAGCACCGGGCAACGACGCCGCCATCGGCGGGCTGAAGGTTGCGACGGAGTCGGCCTGGTTCGCCGCCCGTCCCTCCGGCACCGAGGACGTCTACAAGATCTACGCCGAGTCATTCAAGGGTCCCGAGCACCTCGCCGAGGTCCAGGAGGCTGCTCGGTCCGTCGTCTCCACTGCGCTCGGGAGCTAGAGCCGCCAGATGTGAACATCCCACGCTGCGTGGGATGTTCACGCTGTGCATGGCATGCACACCATGTACAGCGCCGGGATCCCACGCTACGTGGGATGCCGACAGAGGCGGCTGGATTTCCTAGCGCGCGATGCGCGAGCAGCAAGAGCCAGAATAGATGGGTGCACGCCGACGAGCTGGCGGAACTGCTCCGCTGGTGCACGGCGCTGAGTACCGATCCAGCCGACCTGGCCGGGATAGTGCTCGCTGCCGCGGGCCAGCGCTGGTCGGCGCTGGTCGAATCGCCGGCCGACTTGCGCGAGCTCACCGTGCGGACCTTCTTGGAGACCACGCAACCGCCGGGGCTGACCAGCCGCGAGGGCATCGAGCGCATACCCGAGGAACTCCGTAGCGTCCTGACCGCATACGACCGGCTGCCGAAACTCCAACGCGCAGTGCTGATGCTCAGTTGCCTCGAAGGCGTCACTAACACAGAGATCGCGGGCATCCTTGACCGGACAGCTGTGCGGGCACGCCTGGAACTCGATCACGGACTCGCCGCCGTCGGCGGCGACCCTTACTCGGTGCGGGCCGCGTTGGACATCGCTACCTGGCATTTGCCGGCTCCCGCCGAAGTCACTAGGGCCTTCCAGCGACACGCCACGACACGTGCCCGCCGGCGGCGCCGAATGGGTATGGCCGGAGTCGCTGTCGGAACTGTCGCAGCCGTGCTGCTATCGGTCAGCGCTGTGCACCAGCCCTATATAGAACCACGACAAGCCGGTGTCTGGGCGTTCTCCCACACGGTTCGACCCCTCCCAGGCTGGTCGGTACGGAGCCGCACCATCGAGCATCAGTGGGAGACAACCACCCTTCGCGCGGACCCGCCCAAGATCGCCCGGTGCTCCGTCGCGGTCGGGTCCAGTGGCGCCACCTGGGTTCGACGGCTGCCCCGGCACCCGACAAAGGTCCGGGTTGGCACCCGCAGCGCTTTCTACGCCGACCGCCTCTGGCGTAGTGGCGACGGAGCGATGTTGTGGTGGGAGTACTCAGACGCCGCCTTTGTGATCATCGAATGTAGCAACCTCGCCGCTCCGCGCGAAGTACTCCCGAAGCTGGCCAGCCGGGTGGCGCTAAGCGGAGAGCCGGTTTTGCTGCCCTACCGCGTGCGATCGGCGCCCAGCCGGTATCAAGTCTCGTCGATCACCAAGGGCCTGGTTGGCAACTCGACGGTGGCCTACCTGACTCGCAACGACTATCCGGAGGGCTTGCTGCAGATCAGCATCCGCTACCCCGCAAGCCTGCCGATGTACGGAGTGAACTACTCGTCCTTGATCCCCCGCTATGCCCTAGGCAGGTACGCCGCCGCCTGCCGGCCCTTCGGCGACAGTCATATCTGCGTACGCGCCAATCTGCCGATCCGTGATTCCTTCAGCATCGCCGAACAGCCTGGCGCGCTGGCGGTCCTTGATCGCATCGCCTCCAACCTCGAGCTTGCCCCAAGCGCTACCGATATAGGGGTCTGGTTCGACGCCCGGGAGGCCCTGCCTTCCTGAGCCGTGTTTCTGGGGCGTTCGCGCATCGCGCGTGGAGTCCGCCGCCGTCGTCGTCGCTCGCAGAGGAAAAACGCCTCTACTCCCTCCTCCTCCGTGCGCCTGCGCGCGATTACCGACGCTCACGCCCAATGAAACTGCCTCAGCGTCGCCGGCCGAAGGCGATCACAGCGACCAAGCCGATGATGAACATGACGCCCAGAACGGTGCCCTCGACGCCATGCCCGGTGGCGATCAGATAGACGCATGCCGCCAGGAACGCAAGAGTGATCACCACGCCGTAGTTGAGGCCGAGCGCGTTCAGCCGGACCTCCCGCTGATCGAGCGCGGCGATGCGATCCAGTTCTTTCTCGATCACCGCACGAGTCTCGGCATCAGCCTCGGCGTAAACCTGCAGCGGATCCTGATAACGGTCATATCGAGCGGGCCGCTCGCTCATTGTTCCTCACTTCGCGGTTGATCGAAGATGTCAACGACAGGTTCGCTGTTTCCCTCTGGCGACTCGGCTGGCCCGCTGACAAGGTCGACCATCTGCTGCAACGCCTGGCCGACCCGCTGCGGCGCCACCGATGGGTCGACGGTGCCTATCCGTGCGATGGCAGACTCCAGTCGTCCTCCAACGCTGTAATGGATCCGCTGATATCTGAGCGGCGCATAGAGATAACTAAACCCCTTGAGCAGCGAGCCCGCTGGTGAGCCGGACGGAATCTTGAAGCCCGGCATCCTCAACCGTCGCGGGGTGGAACCGGGCAAGCGGCGCCGACGGCCAGTGGGAATGATGAAGACCAGCAGCAACGTCAGGATCACCAGCGCGCTTCCGATTCCAATGAGCAGCCACGCCCCGGTCCTCACACGTACCTCCTCTCGCCAACCCTAGCTAGCACAGCAGGCACCCGCTCAGCAACGCGCAGTTCGCGGACAGGCTGGGTTTAGAAGCGCGCTGGCTCCACGTACTCGCCCCACTCGGCACGGAGTGCGTCGCAGATCTCACCGAGCGTCGCATCAGCCCGCGCCGCAGCCAGCATGGGTTCGATCATGTTGCCATTGCTGCGGGCCACCTTGATCATCTCGGATAGTGCGTTGTCAACCGCCGCACTATTCCGTGCCGCCCGCCGAGCGCGCAGAGTCTCGCACTGCTGAACTTCGACCTCGTGACTGACTCGCAGGATCTTCAGCGGTTGAGTCGCAGTGGTGGTGTGCACATTGACACCCACGATCTTCTTATCCCCGTTCTCGAGCTGGGTCTGATAACGGAATGCGGAGTCGGCGATCTGCCCGGTGAACCAGCCCTCCTCAATGCCCAGCAATAGCCCGGAGGTGATCGGACCTATCTCGTGCTGCCGGGTCGAGCCGCCGCCGAGCTCCTCTATGCGGTCGAGCAGGCTCACTACCTCGGCTTCGATCTTGTCGGTGAGCGCCTCGACATACCAGGAGCCACCGAGTGGATCAGCCACATTGATCACCCCTGTCTCCTCAGCCAGCACCAGCTGGGTGCGCAGTGCGATCTCTGCAGACTCCTCGGTTGGCAGGGCGAGCGTCTCATCCATGGCATTTGTGTGTAGCGAATTTGTGCCGCCCAGCACGGCAGCGAGTGCCTCGATTGCAGTCCGTACGACGTTGTTGTACGGCTGCTGTGCGGTCAGTGACACTCCTGCGGTCTGGGTGTGGAATCGCAGCGACTGCGCTTTGGCGGTCTTCGCGCCGTACCGATCACGCATCCAGCGGGCCCAGATCCGGCGTGCGGCCCGGAACTTCGCAATCTCTTCAAAGAAGTCGATGTGCGCGTCGAAGAAGAAGCTCAGGCCTGGCGCGAAGCGATCGATGTCCAACCCTCGCGAGAGACCGAGCTCGACGTAACCGAAGCCATCCGCGAGGGTAAAGGCGAGTTCTTGAGCAGCGGTGGAGCCCGCCTCTCTGATGTGATAGCCGGAGACGCTCAGGGGCTTGTATGCCGGGATTTCGCGACTGCAGTACTCCATCATGTCCCCGATCAGGCGAAGGTGCGGGATCGGGGGGAAGAGCCACTCTTTCTGAGCGATGTACTCCTTGAAGATATCGGTCTGCAGGGTCCCATTGAGCGTCGCGAGGTTGACGCCTTGCCTTTCCGCCGCCACCAGATACATGCAGAAGATCGGCACAGCCGGGCCTGAGATTGTCATCGAGGTGGTGACGGTACCAAGATCAATTCCGGAGAACAGCAAATCCATGTCAGCCGCGGAGTCGATCGCCACGCCGCAATGACCGACCTCCCCCAGGCTGCGGCTGTCATCGGAATCGCGGCCCATCAACGTGGGCATGTCGAACGCGACGCTGAGCCCACCGCCGCCCGCGGCCAAGATCATCTTGTAGCGCTCGTTGGTTTGCTGGGCGTTCCCAAAGCCGGCGAACTGTCGGATGGTCCAGGCACGCCCGCGATAGCCGCTCGGATAGAGACCGCGGGTGAAGGGGAACTCACCAGGCCAGCCGATCCGCTCTATGTGCGCATCGGGATCCTCCGCGTCGGGCCCATACACCGGATCGACTTCGAGACCCGAGATTGTGGTGAAGTCGGCGTCGCGAACCTGGCCCTTCGCCTGAGCCTCGGCAAACGCAGCCGCCCAACGCGCCCTGCCGCTAGCTCCGTGTGCAGTCATTGCAACCTCCAGCTAAATGCTAGGACGCCCTAGTAATCCCGCCAAGACGCGCTGAGCTGCGAGCGTCGGAAATCGCGCGCCGCCGCACGGAGCGCAGGAGCGAGCAGAGGCGTTCTTTCCTCTGCGAGCGACGACGAAGTAAGTCCGCGGATTCGCGATGTTCGCGCCGCCGATCTGCAGGAGGAGATGGCGGGACAACGCTTTTTTCGTTCCGCCAGATCCGACGAAGACGGCGGCAACACAGCGAACATCGCAGCGAGCGAAGCGAGCAATCAAACACTGCGCGATGCGCGAGCAGCTCTCTAAAAATCGCCAGCGGTCTCACGCGGCTGGGTGAGCAACCAGGTCAACTGATCGCACTCCTCCTCGCTCAACGAGCTCAACCCGAACCGCGCACCAACGATTGCGTCCGTCGCCTTTTCCATGACGAGCCGACCTTTCGGGGTGATCGAGGCAAGTACCGCCCGACCGTCTTCAGGATGCGGCGCACGCTCGATCAGATCGGCTGCTTCCAGGCGCTTCACCAGCGGTGTCACCGATGTGGCGTGCACCTGAAGCCGCTCACCGATCTTGCCCAGAGGCAAGGCGCCGCGCCGCGAGAAGGACAGCAGGACCAAGACCTCGTAGCGGGCGAAGGTAAGACCAAGCGGACGGAGCAACTCATCCAGCTCGGTGAGCAGCAGCTGGTGGACTCGCATCAGCGATGTGACAGCCCGCATCCGAGGCATCTCACCCCAGTGTGTTGCCCACTGCTTGGCCGCCTCCTCGATCGGGTCGAATGGCAGGCGGTGGCGCTCCACGGCGCTCATGTTCCGTCGTCTTCGTCGGCTGAGACGATCGGCTGGGGCACATCGCCCTGCATCACCATGCGCAGCACGTCCTCACGCTTATCGATGTCCTTGACGTACCTGATCTCGTTCAAGCCCTGGATCTGCGCGGCCGACTCGAAGACGAAGTGTCCGTAATTCAGCCAGCGGCCGACGAAGGACTTCTTGACCGTGATGTCCAGGATCCGCGACAGCGGCACGCTGGCACGCGCCGTGGATAGCACCCCATGGACGCGGAACACCCGCTGATTGGTGATCACGAACCGATCGCGGTATTCCTCGAGGATGTGCCACAGCGCTTGTCCACCGAGTGCACCGCCGACGATGAAGAATATCCAGTAGACGGGCGACTGGTAGGCGAAGCCGCTGATAAAGATCACAATTCCGATGGCGAGTCGTACCCACGCCCACGCACTAGCAGCCCAGTGCTTTCTGACCTCTACTACCTTCTGCTCGTCGGCCGTGGACAAGATGAATCGGTCCACGTGCGGATCGAGCCAACCCACCACGCCCATGGCTCAAGGTGCAAGCGACTGGAAGAAAACAATGATCGATTGGAACACCCTGGCAAGAGCTCCGAATACGGCACGAACCGCGTCTGCGGCGGCCTGCGGCTGTGAAATCAAATAAAACAGCGCAAAGCCGACGACCAGGAAGACAATGATCCGCTTGACCCACTTCATGTCGGACTATTCATCCTTCCGGTCTCCCCTGCAGACTATTCGAACACGCTGCCGCATGTACAGGCAGACGCCTGCGTATTGTTCTTTCTACCCGACGTATCGAAAGATTGGCAGCAGGCACGCCGCGAGCAGTCTTTGCAGAGCCGCACCAGTTCCGATCTGGCGGTTTAAGAACCGACGACCACGCGGTCCGCGGCCGCGTACGGATCGAGCTCACCACGACTCACCGCCTCGGCGAGATCTTCCAGCCCGGCCTCGCCATTCAGCCGAAACTCCGCGCGAACCTTGGCAAGTGCGATGCTCTCGACCTCTCGCCGGGCCCGCGCAATACGGCGTGAAACGGCACGTCCGGTCTCCACTTGTGATGCTCGGAACCGGTCGATGGCTTCCAGCAAATCCCCAATCCCCCGATTCTCGTAAGCGACCGTCGTGACAATAGGGGGTTTCCAGTCCTTGGGCCCGCGGTCGGCCAGTGCGATCATGGTCCGCAACTCCCGCACTAGTGCCTGAGCTCCGTCGCGATCACTTTTGTTCACCACGAAAATGTCGCCGATCTCGAGGATGCCGGCCTTGGCCGCCTGGATGCCATCTCCCATACCGGGCGCCAGCAAGACGAGAATCGCGTCCGCCATCTCGGCTATCTCGAGCTCCGACTGCCCAACCCCGACCGTCTCGACGATCACAGTGTCAAAACCTGCGGCGTCGAATGCCCGAAGAGCCTGCGGGGTCGCGACAGCAAGCCCGCCAAGATGACCCCTGGTCGCCATCGACCTGATGTATACGTCGGGATCGATCGCGTGTTCCTGCATTCGAACCCGATCTCCTAGGAGGGCTCCCCCGGAGAAAGGTGAGCTCGGGTCCACCGCCAGTACGCCAACCCGCTCGCCGCGCGCCCGGAGCCCGCGGACCAGGCCGGTTACTGTCGTCGACTTGCCAACCCCAGGCGCACCTGTTAGACCGACGACGTGAGCGTACCCGGTGTCTGGCGCGAGTTCCTTCATGATCATCGGTAATGCTGGCGAAGCATTCTCGATCCAGCTGATCAAGCGACCTAGCGCCCGCGGATTGCGCGACCGCACGGCAACAGTGACGTCGCGTACTTCGTCACGGTCGAGTGACAAGTGCGCCGTCCCGCTCAGCGGAAATCGCCGTTTCCAGGAACGGTGATGATCAAGGCATCACCCTGCCCACCACCACCGCATAGTGCTGCAACGCCAGTCCCGCCACCACGTCGCTTGAGTTCCAACACGCAAGTCAGTACGAGCCGGGCGCCCGAGGCACCGATGGGATGGCCGAGAGCGACCGCGCCGCCATTGACGTTCACGCGCTCATCCGTCTCGTCGGCGCTCAAGCCAAGAGCGCGCGCGCTCGCAACACCGACGGCGGCGAATGCCTCGTTGATCTCGATCAAGTCCAGGTCGGTGATACTGATCTGCTGCTTCTTCACGGCAACGTTGATCGCGTTTGCCGGCTGAAGCTGCAGGGAGGAGTCGGGACCCGCAACGCTCGCATGCGCACCAATCTCGGCAATCGGGTTGAGCCCCAGCCGGGCGGCCGCTTCCTTGCTCGCGACAACCATGGCCGCCGCGCCGTCTGAGATCGGGCTGGATGAACCCGCTGTGATCGTGCCGTCCCTCGTGAACGCGGGCGGCAGCTTGCCCAGCGACTCGGCTGTCACTCCCTCACGGATACCTTCATCCCTGTCGATCACCACATCGTCCCCGCGACGCTGCGGGATGCGGACCTCAACAATTTCCTCCGCCATAACCCCACGAGCCGTCGCAGCGGCGGCGCGCTGATGCGAGCGCGCCGCAAAAGCATCTTGATCTTCACGACTGACCAGCTGGTCGCCGCGATTGCAGCCGTCGGTCAGCGAACCCATCGCCTGGTCGGTGAAGATATCCCAGAGGCCGTCATAGGCCATGTGGTCGATCATCGTGACGTCGCCATACTTGAAGCCCGACCGCGAGCGTCGCAATAGGTGCGGCGCCTGCGTCATCGACTCCATGCCGCCGGCGACGACGACATCGCACTCACCGGCTCGGATCAGCTGATCAGCCAGGGCCACCGCGTTCAGGCCCGACAGACACACCTTGTTGATCGTCACGGCTGGGACCGACATGGCGATCCCGCCCTTCACCGCTGCCTGCCGAGCAGGGATCTGACCAATGCCGGCCTGGAGCACTTGGCCCAGCACGACGTAGTCGACGTGCTCCGGTGCAACCCCGGAGCGCTCGAGTGCCGCTGCGATGGCGTAGCCGCCAAGATCCGTAGCGGATACGTCCTTGAAACCACCAAGCAGTTTGCCGATCGGCGTACGCGCCCCGCCGACGATTAGTGAGCCCATCTCCACCTCCACACTCGCACCTGCGCGCTGACGATTTTGAGAGCTGCTCGCGCATCGCGCTTTGAATCCGCCGCCGTCGTCGTCGCTCGCAGAGGAAAGACCGCCTCTGCTCGCTCCTCCTCCGCGGCGGCGCGCGATTTCCGACGCTTGCAGCTCAATCACGTCCCAATGCTTTGTCGACACCAGTCTGGCACCCTAATGTCCATGACCAGAATGCCCACCGATCTCGGGGGTGTGCTGCCAGATCTGCTCGGTCTTGATCATGTCGGTGTCGCTGTCACCGATCTGGACGCGGCGATTACCTTCTATCGAGACCTGCTGGGTTTCCAGGTGGTGCATCGAGAAGACAACTTGGACCAACAGGTGTCCGAGGTGATGCTGAGCAACAGAGAGGGCGCACCGGGAAGCAATCAGCTTCAGCTGTTGCTGCCGTTTGCCGAAAACGCCGTACTACAGCGCTTTCTCGTGAGACGCGGTGGAGGTGGTCTGCACCACGTGGCTTACGCTGTTCCAGATGTCCGGTCCGCGTCCAGGATTCTGCGTCAATGCGGTGTGCGGGTGCTTTATGATGCACCAAGAGCCGGCACCCGCGGCTCGCAGATCAACTTCGTCCACCCAAGGGACACTGGCGGCGTTCTGCTCGAGTTGGTCGAGCGCGTCGCGGCGGATCCGCACAGTGGGTGAGGAATTCGGGCTGAGCGGATGGCTGTCGCTCACGCGGGCACAGAGTCGGCGTCAATACCTATTCTCGGAGAGGGTTTTCTTGCGGTGAACGCTTCAGACAATACGGGGCTTGGCCTGTTCGACGACACAGCAAGCGCGGTGGGAAACTTCCCGACCGCTTTACGCGGCTACGACCGAACGGCGGTTGACGACTACGTCCGCACGCTCGAGGACAGCGTCGTCAAGTCCCGTAGACACGCCACCCAGCTCGAGCAGCAAGTGACCATACTCCAAGATGAAATGGCATCGGGTGGAGACAGCACCGACTCCAAAGAGATCGACTATGCCAACCTCGGCGGGCGTGCCAACGACATTCTCCGGCTCGCTCAGGAGCAAGCACGCGAACTTGTGCAGAACGCCTCGGTCGAGGCCGAGAAGGTCAAGGAACATGCGCGGCGCGAGGCTGACGGACTGCGGAACTCCGCTGCCCGAGAGGGCGACGCCATCAAGAGCGGCGGGGCCGCCCAGATTGACCAGCTCCGCAGCAAGTTGCGCGATGAAGTCCAAGCCCAAGTGGACAAGTCCAAAGCCGAAGGCGACGCCCTGATTGCGGCTGCCCGGCGGCAAGCCGAGTCGGTCCGCCGGGAGGCCGACAATGAGGCACAGGCGACGCGTCAGAATGCCTACCTCGACACTGAGAACCTGCGCCGTACTGTCGAGCGCGAGGCCGCGGAGGCCAGGGCCAGGCTCGCAGCCGACCGGGAACAGGCGATCGCGGAACTCAAGTCCGCCCACGATGAGGCACAGCAGAAAACGGCCGCGCTGTTTGCCGAGGCGACCAAGTATCACAAGGAATCAGCAGATCGCCTGGAGGCTGACCTCGCCGAAGCCGCACGCATTCGCGCCGAGGCTCTGACCGAAGCCGAACAGAGCAAGGCAGCGGCCATTCAGGAGGCTGAGGCTCGGATCGCGACAGCAAAGAAGCAGGCTGCGGCCATCAATGAACGGACCCAACAGGAGTTCGCATGGCGGAAGCAGCAGCTACGTCGTGAGACGGAGTTGCTGCATCAGCGCAAGCAGGCGGTGTTGAGCCAGCTGGCCAGCTTGTCAGCGCTCGCGGAGCAAACGGCAAGCGCTTTCCCCGACCTGGACGACCCCAAGGATTTGGAGCGGCGAAGTCGGAGATCGTACGGTGATGCGTCCAGACATGTTGCCGCCTGCGGGTCCAGGCGAGGAGAACGCGGCCAGGAGCAATGCAGGCCAGGCCAAGAACGGTGGCAGGGGTGGCACACCGTCTACGGAGGCCGATGAAATCGAGATCGATGGTGACGCCACTGTGCTCGTGACGCCGTCCGACCTGTCCAGACAAGGCGCTAAGTCGAAATAACTCAGACCTCCACAGGCCCGCAGCGTTTGATCATCACCGACAGGCCGCTGGCCCCAGGCTGCCGGTGCCGTTACCCTGAGATGTCTCGGGGTAACGGCACTGTGGCGTGTAAGGAGCCGGCGTGAACATAGCCCCAGCAGGTGACTCGCATTCTCAGGACGGCCGGTTTCCCCTGTCGCGCAAAGGATATGACCGCGAGGCGGTTGATCATTTTGTACGTGCGACGCAGGCCCAGATCGCTCAGTTGCTGCAGCAATATGACTCTTTGATCACTTATAACCATGAGCTTCGGCAGGCGCTTGACGACGCCCACGCACGGGCGAATCACGCTGACTTCTCCGCACTCGGCGGTCGGGTTCAGGAGATGCTGCAAATCGCTGAGGAGCAGGCATCCGACATCACTCAAGCCGCCCTTCATGAGGCCGATCGACTAAGCGCCCAGAGGCAGGCCGAAATCGACGAGCTACGCCAGAGCGCGTACGCCGAAATGGCAGACATGCGAGACGCCCAGCGCGCCGAGTTGGACGCACTGCGAGATCAGATCGAGAGAGACGCGGTGCAACTAAGAGAGCGCGCTACCGCTGAGGCTGAGCAATTGCTGACCTCAGCTCGACTGCAGGCCGAGGCGGTTCGGACTGAGGCAGAAGAAACCTCTATTGGTGTGCGCAAGGCCGCCGATTTTGAGTCGCAGGAACTACTTGCCGCAGCGGAACGAGAGACTGCGGCTTTGCGGCAGGCGGCGGCAGAGCAACACGCGCAAGTGATGGCCGAGCTGAAGAAATCGCAGGAATCGGCGAACCGGGCCATCCAGGACATGTTGGGGAAGGCGACAGCTTTGCAGCGGTCCGCGGCGGAGCATCTCACTTCAGAGACCGAGCAAGCAGCAAAACAGCGGAACCTGGCCCTGGCGGAAGCAGAACGGATCAAGGTGGAGGCCAGTGGTGAGGCTGAGAGGATCGTTGATCGAGCGCGACGCCAGGCTGGGATCATCGACGACCGAGCACGTCAAGAGCTGGCACTGCGCCGCCGCCAGATGAGGGATGAGCAGGAACTGCTGACTCGGCGCAAGCACGCGATGCTCAACCAGCTCGCTTCGGTGAGTGCGCTGGCTGTCGAGACAGCGGAGAACTTGCCTGACGTGCCGGCGGCGTATGACACGGCATTCTCCGAGGCCGATGCCAGCTCAAGCCATGGCAGTCACGCTGCCGAAGTAGAGAGCGATCCCACCGTCGGCAATTCCGCGAACGAGACTGACGAACAAATCGAGAATGGTGAGGCCGACAAGGAAGCAGCGCAGGACGAGGCTGGCGAAGAAGCTGAGCACGTCGGGGCTGACGGCCGGAGCGAGGACTCCGGCGGAGAGATACCTGACAACCAGACAGCGGCTGACAAGCCGGAATTCGCTCAGGCGTCCCAGCCGTGAGAAGCGCGCGGACTACTTAGAACAGTCGGTCCTCAGCACTGTCCAGTCCCCGTAACAGGTCATAGTCAACTGTCACGCAGCTGATGCCGCGGTCATTGGCCAGCACCCTCGCCTGCGGCTTGATCAGCTGCGCAGCCAAGATGCCGTGCACGGTGCCAAGCAGAGTATCGCGGCGCATCAGATCGAGATACCGACTCAATTGTTCGACGCCGTCAATCTCTCCGCGACGTTTTATCTCGACTGCCACGTAGGCCCCAGCGGCGTCCCTGCAGAGTAGGTCAACCGGCCCGATTGGGGTCGGATGCTCACGTCTGATCAGTGACAAACCGGGTGCCAGCGCCTCGGGGTGTTCGGCGAGCAGCGCCTGCAGATGCGCCTCAACGCCGTCTTTCTGTAACCCCGGGTCGACGCCAAGGTCGTGTGAGGAGTCATGGAACACCTTCGCCAGCCAGATCTGGAGCGTGTCGCCGTCGCGCCCCCGGACCTCCCAGAGGGCCGACAGCGGCTCCCCGGTCACTGCTGAGGTCTGGTCAGGTCCCGGAGCTCCCAGCTCGACCAGTGTGCAGGGAGGGCTCATCCAGTTCAGCGGTTTGTAAGCGCGATCGTCAGCGTGGATCGATACGGATCCGTCGGATTTGATCAAGATCAGCCGCGTAGCCATCGGCAGGTGTGCGGTCAGCCGCCCCGCATAGTCCACCTGACATCGGGCAATCACCAACCGCACGGAGACAAGATAACGGCAAGGGGGACGACCCCCTTGAACCCCCGAGGCGTGCGTCACGCGCACGCCAAAAACAACGGCAAGGGGGACGACCCCCTTGAACCCCCAAGGCGTGCCTCACGCGCACGCCAGAAGGTACCGGCCGGGCCTATGGTTGAATCTCGAGGTACTGACTTGATCATGTAGCTGCGAGCGTCGGGTCTTTTCGCGCGAGCAGCTCCACTTATTGGGAGTTCGGCATGGCGCGACGGCAGAGCAAACATCTCAGGCCTGCCCGACCCCTGAGCGCGGGGCATGCGACATCGGTGATCAAAAGCGACGGGCGCTGGATCGTCCGGAGTGTACCGGGGGCAGCGGCCACCAAGGCCTACCGGTGTCCCGGTTGCAACGCTGAGATCCGCCCCGGCACGCCTCATGTCGTAGCCTGGCCAGACACGCCTGGCATGCTCTCCCAGTCCGCTGTCGAGGAGCGTCGGCACTGGCACACGGGCTGCTGGCAACGCCGACCATGAACGCAGGCGCAGCGGAACACGAGCTCTTCACCACCCAACTGGGAACCATGGGACCCCGGGTGGTGTTTCTCCATGGCCTGTTTGGCCAGGGGAAGAACTGGAACGCCATCGCCAAAACACTGAGCGAGTCCTCTCGAGTCACGCTGGTTGACCTGCCGAACCACGGCCAGTCCGGCTGGACGGACCACTTCTCTTATCCCCGGATGGCGAGCCAGATCGCAGAGCTACTGAAGGCTCAGGGCGAGGGAGAGCGGTACGCCGTGGTCGGCCACTCGATGGGAGGCAAGGTCGCCATGACGCTCGCGTTACACCATCCGGAGCTCGTGGAGCGACTATGCGTCGTCGATGTGTCACCCGTAACTACTGCCGAGATCACCGACTTCGATACCTTCGTACGCGGCATGCAGGCCATCGACCTCGAGACCCTGACCGATCGCCGGGACGCGGACGCCCAGCTCGCTGCCTATGTCAGCGATTCCCGCATCCGCGGCTTCCTGTTGCAGAATCTGCGTCGCGACAATTCCGCCTCCAACGGCTGGAGGTGGCAGATGAACCTCACATTGCTCGGCGACCATCTGACTGAAATGAGCGACTGGCCCGACCTACAGGCCGAGCCGTACCGGGGCCCGGTGTTGTGGCTGGCCGGCGCCGAGTCACCCTACATTCAACCCGAATACGCTGCCGCGATGCGCGCTCTGTTCCCGCGCGTTCAGCTCGTCACTATCAAGGGAGCTGGCCACTGGGTGCATAGCGAGCAGCCACAGATATTCGTCTCGATCATGCGTCGGTTTCTGCAGCTTTGAGAAGGTCGATGTGGCAATGGCTCGCTGATCCTCGTGTGCGATCGTGGCTGTCGTGACGTCGCTGCGGTCTGTCCTCAGAGGCAGTATCAAATGACTGAGTTGATGATGGTCGTCCTTGCTCTCGTGCCGCTGGATGCGCTGCCCAACCAGCCGACTCAGACTCCGTCGGCGGTCGATCCTCGTCAGGGCCTGGGCAGCGGCGCCTACATCATTGGTGGCTTTTTCGGCCTAGCCATCATCGTACTGGCGATGGTTTTGCTGAGATTCCCCAAACGCGCCAGCCGTCCCCCACTCGACCAGTAGTTTCACTGGTTGATCATGGCCGGCACCAGCCAGCGTCGGGTGGCGTCTCACCCCATTGCCCTGCGTTCTCCTGACACCCCGACAGTCAACCGGCGGATCGGAGAATCACGCCCTACTAACTTTCGCAATCTCGCACGGGTTGTTAGGCCGACCCGTGCCATCGGGGTTGCTGCCGTCCTGGCCCTCGCCGGCCATTGAAGCCACCACGTCGCGCGACGACTTGTTCATCGTGCCGAAGATCGTAAAGTTCGGGGTCTGATCGAGGCTCGTCGAATCTGCCCAGACCAAGAAGAACTGTGAACCGTTCGTGCCCAGCCCGCCGTTCGCCATAGCAACAACGCCCTCGGCATAAGACTCCGTGCCGTCGGTTTCATTGGCAAATTCGTAGCCGGGGCCACCGTTCCCGGTGCCGGTCGGGTCACCGCACTGTAGGACGAAGATCCCTGAATCCGCCAGACGGTGGCACCTGGTGTTGTCGAAATAGCCCTGATCGGCCAACGAGACGAAGGAGTTGACGGTGCATGGGGCCTTCGTTCGGTCCAAGGTGATCGTGACTTCGCCATTCGTCATCGGGAGCACATAACTGATCGTCCCGCTGGTCGGCACTCCATTGCTCGGCGGTAGCGTGACCGGCCGGGCGGCGTCACCTGACAAGGAATACTCGCAAATGTCACCCTGGTCGCCACCAATCCTGCTGACGCTCGGCGTGGGCGAGTGGGCGACGGAGCTTGCCGATGGATCGGGTGCTGGCAGCGGGCTAGGGATCTGACCGCAGCCACTCAGCAGCATGACAGCACCGACAACGGTTGCCGCGGTTGCGCGGCCGACGGCCATTCTTGAGCTGCTCGCGCATCGCGCTCGATCCCCGCCGACGTGGTAGTCGCCAGCGGGCCAAAGGCGCGTCCGCTTTGCACTTGAGCCGACGGCGCGCGCTACCGACGCTCGCAGCTGCTTCACCGTTGTACTGTGCCACAGCGGGACGCCGCGTCCTGGCAGCGACAAGCTACCACCGTGAAGTTGTCAACACCCGAGCCGGACCGCACCGGACCATCTGCGTAGGGTGTGATCATGGTTCGGCTGACCCGCATCTACACCCGCACAGGCGATGCCGGGCAGACCCAGCTTTCCGACCTTTCACCGGTCAGCAAGACCGATCCGAGGGTTGCGGCCTACGGAGATGTGGACGAGGCCAACTCGGCGATAGGGATCGCACTTGCAGCCGGTGGTCTGCCAGACGAGGTGGCCGCGGTGCTCCGGACCGTCCAGAACGAGATGTTCGATGTCGGAGCTGATCTTTCGACCCCGCTACGAGCGCCCACCTCGGCCAACCCCTTACCAGAGCTACGCATTACTCAGGAATACATCGACCGGCTGGAGGGCTGGTGTGACCTCTTCGGTAACCCGCTGCCGAACTTGAAATCCTTCATCCTCCCCGGTGGTTCGCCGGCCGCTGCCCAACTACACCTGGCACGTACGGTGGTGCGGCGGGCCGAGCGTACCGCTTGGGCCGCCGTCCAGGCGTACGGAACCGAAGCTGTCGCAGACCCCCAGCTCCCGGGAGGGGTCAGCACGCCGGCGATCACCTATCTCAATCGCCTCTCGGATCTGCTGTTCATCCTGACCCGAGTCGTCAACGGAACCGACGGCGACGTGCTGTGGATGCCGGGGGGTGAGCGAAGCCACGGCTCGGCAGCAGAAGGCTAACCAACCAAAATCCTTAAGTCCCAACAGGAGGATGCGATGTTCGATGACACCGGTCGTCTCAAGGAAGCCACTGGCAAGGCTGAGCCAGCGCAGTCGAGACCGGTCACGTTGTTCACCGGACAGTGGGCTGATCTCCCATTCGAAGAGGTGTGCCGGCTTGCTGCGGAGTGGGGTTACGACGGGCTCGAGATTGCCTGTTGGGGTGATCATTTCGATGTCGTCAAAGCGGTCGAGGACGAGGGTTACCTGCAGGGCCGCAAAGACATGCTGGAGCAGCACAGCCTGGGCTGTTGGGCGATCTCGAATCACCTCAACGGCCAAGCAGTGTGTGAGGCGATCATCGACGACCGGTACAAGAACATGGTCAACACTCGGGTTTGGGGTGACGGTGATGCCGAGGGTGTCAGACAGCGGGCTGCCGAGGAGATGAAGACCACCGCGCGTGCGGCTGCGGCGTTCGGCGTAGACACCGTCGTCGGATTCACCGGTTCGGCCATCTGGCACTACGTGGCCATGTTCCCGCCCGTCGATGACAAGGTCATCCAGGCAGGCTACTCAGATTTTGCCGACAGGTGGAACCCGATCATTGACGTGTTTGACGAGGTCGGAGTCCGCTTCGCGCACGAGGTCCACCCCAGCGAGATCGCGTACGACTATTGGTCGACGGTCGCCACATTAGAAGCCATCGGGAATCGGCCCGGCTTCGGTCTTAACTTCGATCCGTCGCATATGGTCTGGCAAGACCTCGACTATGTCGGGTTCCTGTGGGACTTCCGGGACCGCATCTACCACGTTGACTGCAAGGACACCAAGATCAGGATGGCCAATGGCCGAAACGGCCGCTTGTCCTCGCATCTGCCATGGGCTGACCCGCGGCGCGGCTGGGATTTCATCTCGACCGGCCACGGAGATACGCGCTGGGAAGACATCTTCCGAATGCTCAACCACATCGGCTATACCGGCGCCATCTCTATCGAATGGGAGGACGCGGGCATGGACAGGCTCGACGGCGCCCCCGAGGCACTCGACTTCATTCGGAGCATGAATGGAATCCAGCCTTCGGCTGCCTCGTTCGACGCGGCCTTCGCCACCAAGGACTAGGAATCTGGCCTCAGGATGACTATTCGAATCGGCGTACGCCTGGGGGAGCCGCTTCCAACCAGCTCAGTAGGCCGGTCAACGAGTCCTCGCTCATGGCCAGTTCCCATTCACTTTCGGCACGACCATCGTGGATCTCGAGGCGGAGCACCTTCTCGTCTGCGTTCAGTGCAACCGCCTCAACGGGATCCGGCATCCGGGTCTCCAGTACGCGCACGTTGCGTCGGGGGAAGACCATTCGCGGACGCAGTGAGTAGGAGAAGAATCGGAACCACTCCAGGATCCCCTCGCTGTAACGCCCGACGCCGAGCACCCAGCCCGCGCCTGGAGTTCTGATCCGCAGCCGGAGGCTGCAGGCGAAAGTCCCCCCGAGACGATTAAGCCAGCGGCGGCGGACTGTGAGCATCAGCACGCTTATCGCCACTAGGCAGGCGAGCAGGCCGAGGACTTCAAGGACCCCGAGCCAGCCATGCATGAACGTCCTCAGATCGAACGCGTACGTCTAGCGCGACCCTACTGCGCCTTCTGCGCCGCGCGAAGCTGTGCGGTGGCACGCAGGAAATGCTTTCGATCCTCGTCACTTCCGTCGCCCGAGTCGAGAACTCTTTGCGCCTCAGCGAGCTCCTTCTCCGCCTGAGTCACGGTCACCTCGTCGGCCATGCGAGCGTACTCACTCAAGATCGAGACTCTTCCTTGGGAAACGGAAATGAAGCCGCCGTCCACCGCGACGATCTCCCGCTTCGCCTCCTCCTCGCAGAAGATCACCACCGCGCTTGGCTCGAGCACCCCAAGCACAGGTTCATGTCCCGGCAAGATGCCGATCTCGCCCTCGACAGTCTTGGCGATGATGTTGGAAGACTTGCCCGACCAGACGACACGATCGGCCGAGACGACTTCTACTTGCATCGGTTCAGCCATACCGCTCCATTTCTCGCTGGCCACCCAATCCTAGAACGAGCTTGTTCACTGTTCCTTCTGCAGCTCAGACCAACGCCGCTCAACGTCCTCCATGCCGCCCACGTTGAAGAATGCCTGCTCCGCAATGTGATCAACTTCTCCGTCACACACCATCCGGAACGACTCGATCGTTTCGTTGAGCGGCACCGTCGAGCCTGGAATGTTGGTGAACTTCTCAGCCATATAGGTGTTCTGGCTGAGGAACTGCTGGATGCGACGGGCGCGGTTGACCACGATCTTGTCTTCTTCGGACAACTCGTCGACGCCCAGGATCGCGATGATGTCCTGCAGCTCCTTGTTGCGTTGCAGAATCTGCTTGACACGCACCGCTACATCGTAATGAGCCCGGCCGATGTACAGCGGGTCGAGGATTCGGCTGGTCGAGGTCAGCGGATCCACCGCAGGGTAGAGACCGCGAGAGGCAATCTCACGAGAGAGCTCGGTGGTGGCATCCAGGTGAGCGAACGTCGTAGCCGGGGCTGGGTCGGTGTAGTCATCGGCTGGGACGTAGATCGCCTGCATTGAGGTGATCGAGTGCCCGCGCGTCGAGGTGATCCGCTCCTGCAGCTGGCCCATCTCGTCGGCCAGGTTGGGCTGGTACCCCACGGCTGATGGCATCCGTCCCAGAAGGGTTGAGACCTCCGAGCCTGCCTGGGTGAACCGGAAGATGTTGTCGATGAAGAGCAGCACATCCTGGTTCTGCACGTCGCGGAAGTACTCGGCCATCGTGAGCGCGGATAGCGCGACCCGCAGCCGGGTACCCGGCGGCTCGTCCATCTGACCGAAGACGAGCGCCGTGTCCTTGAACACGCCTGCCTCGGCCATCTCATGGATCAGGTCATTGCCCTCGCGCGTGCGCTCCCCCACGCCGGCGAACACCGAGGTGCCGCCGAAGTTGTGGGCGATGCGGTAGATCATCTCCTGGATCAGCACTGTCTTGCCAACGCCGGCGCCACCGAACAGGCCGATCTTGCCGCCGGTCACGTAGGGGGTGAGCAGGTCGAGCACTTTGATGCCGGTCTCCAGCATCTCGGTCTTGGACTCCAGCTGATCGAACTTCGGAGCGGAGCGGTGGATGGGCCAGCGCTCAGTCACCGTGATCGTCGAGGGGTCGACATCGAGTACGTCGCCAGTCACGTTCCACACATGGCCCTTGGTGATGTCGCCAACAGGCACTGAAATCGGCGCTCCGGTGTCCAGCACCTCCGTGCCTCGCTGCATGCCGTCGGTCGGCTTCAGCGCAATGGCCCGAACGAGGTTGTCACCGATGTGCAGCGCGACCTCCATGGTCATGCTGCGGGACTCACCGTTGCCAGCGATCTCGACTGTCAGCGCGTTGTAGATGTCGGGCATCTGGTCGACGGGGAATTCAACATCGACGACCGGCCCGATGACCCGAGAGACGCGGCCGATGCCACCCGCCTCGGCTTCGGTGTCTTGTTCTTCAATGGTGGCGGTCATCTGGTTCCCTCAC
Organism: uncultured Actinomycetota bacterium; assembly: GCA_963740515.1. GTDB lineage: Bacteria > Actinomycetota > Actinomycetes > Propionibacteriales > Propionibacteriaceae > Microlunatus. The sequence continues at coordinate 21,393 of CAVUEO010000030.1, read as the reverse complement.
TCATCTGTGGTGATATCTGGTCATTCGAATGCTGCGATCTCACTCGGCGGCAGCCGTTGCGTCGGCGAGAGCACTCGCTCCGCCGACGATCTCGGAGATTTCCTGGGTGATCTCGGCCTGCCGGGCCTGGTTTGCCTCGCGGGTCAGCCGCTCAATCAGCTGCTGCGCGTTGTCGGTGGCTGACTTCATCGCCTTCTGCCGGCTGGCCAACTCCGACGCGGCGCCCTGGAGGAGGCAGTACTGAATGCGGCTTGCGACGTAGAGCGGCAGCAACTCGTCGAGCACGGTCTCGGCATCCGGTTCGAACTCATAAAGGGGAAGGATCTCGTCGCTGGGCGCCGGCTCTTCGCCCTCCACGACCTCCAGCGGCAGCATCCGAAGCACGTCGACTCGCTGGGTAAGCATCGAGACGAAGCGTGTAAAGACCACGTGGATCTCATCCACTCCGCCGTCTTCGGTCGGCGTCAGGAATGCTTCAATCAGCCTGTCGGCAATCTCCCGGGCGTGCGCATAGGTAGGCGCATCGGAGAAGCCCTCCCATTTGGCGGCGACCGTACGGCGCCGGAACCCGTAGAACGCGATCGACTTTCGGCCGGTCAGAAATGGCACGGCCTCCTTGTTCGCCTGACGCAGCATCTGGTTCAGCTGCTCGCCCTCCTTGATCACCGAAGAGGAGTATGCGCCGGCCAAGCCGCGGTCCGATGTGATCAGCAGCACCGCCGCCCTGCTCGGGTTCTCTGCCTCGGTGGTCAGCGGATGATCGACGTTCGAGAACGTCGCCACCGCCGACACAGCTCTGGTCAGTTCCCGCGCATACGGTGCCGCCGACTGGGCACGCTGTTGTGCCTTGATGATTCTTGAGGCCGCGATCAACTCCATCGCCCGGGTGACCTTCTTGATGGTCGACACGGATGCGCGGCGCTGTCGCAGCTCCCGCAGGCTTGCTGGCATGTCAGAGCCCCCTCTTACTTGGGCTAGCCACGCTTCTGCCTCACGATTTGTTCTTGCGTAACGTCTTCTTCCTCCAGTGCGACATGCTCCTCCCGGCCGGCCAGCAGCTTGCCCTCCGAGGTCTGGAACCCCTTCTTGAACTCTGCGATCTGCTCGCGTAACGCAGCCGCGGTGTCGTCGTCGAACGTCTTCGTCTCCCGGATGTTGCGCAGCGAGTCGCCCTGATGCCTTAGATGGTCGAGCAGCTCGCGCTCGAAGCGCAGCACGTCGTCGACCGGCACCTCGTCCATCAGGCCCTGAAGACCAGCCCAGACGGAGACGACCTGCTCCTCCACCGGATACGGCGAGTACTGCGGCTGGCGGAGCAGCTCCACCAGCCGGCCACCCCGATCGAGCTGGCGGCGGGTCGTCGCGTCGAGGTCGGAGGCGAACATCGCAAAGGCCTGCATGTCGCGGAATTGGGCCAGTTCCAGCTTGAGTGAGCCGGCGACATTCTTCATTGCCTTGATCTGCGCGGCTCCACCGACACGAGACACTGAGATACCGACGTCGATGGCTGGCCGCTGATTGGCGTTGAAGAGGTCTGATTGCAAGAAGATCTGTCCGTCAGTGATCGAAATGACGTTGGTCGGGATATAAGCCGATACGTCATTCGCTTTGGTTTCGATGATCGGTAGGCCGGTCATCGAGCCGGCACCCAACTCGTCGGAGAGCTTCGCACAGCGCTCCAGCAGGCGGCTGTGCAGGTAGAACACGTCGCCCGGGTACGCCTCACGCCCGGGCGGACGGCGCAGTAGCAGCGACATTGCCCGGTACGCCTCGGCCTGCTTGGTCAGGTCGTCGAAGATGATCAGCACGTGCTTGCCCTGATACATCCAGTGCTGCCCGATGGCCGAGCCGGTGTACGGCGCGACGTACTTGTAGCCAGCCGGGTCTGACGCGGGGGCGGCGACGATCGTGGTGTATTCGAGCGCACCGGCCTCTTCTAGCACTCCGCGAACGGCAGCGATGGTCGACCCCTTCTGGCCGATCGCGACGTAGATGCAACGCACCTGCTGTTCCGGATCGCCGCTGTCCCAGGCGCTCTTCTGGTTGATGATCGTGTCGACGGCAATGGCGGTCTTGCCGGTCTTGCGGTCGCCGATGATCAACTGCCGCTGGCCACGACCGATCGGGATCATCGCGTCGATGGCCTTGATCCCGGTCTGCAGCGGCTGATTAACACCTTGCCGATCCATCACACCGGCGGCCTGCAACTCGAGCGGGCGACGCTCGTCGATGTCGGTGATCTCGCCGAGCCCGTCAATCGGGTTGCCCAACGCGTCGACCGTACGTCCGAGGTACCCGTCGCCGACCGGAACTGAAAGGATGTCGCCAGTGCGCTTGACAACCTGGCCCTCCTCGATCCCCAGTGATTCGCCCATAACGGCGACACCGATCTCCCGGACGTCAAGGTTCAGCGCGATGCCGAGAGTCCCGTTCTCGAACTCGAGCAGCTCGTTGGCCATCGCCGATGGCAGGCCCTCGACCCGCGCGATGCCGTCACCGGATGTGACGACCGTTCCGACTTCCTCGCGGCTGGCCGTATCCGGCTCGTAGCTCCGGACGAAGCGATCAAGTGCTTCGCGGATTTCCTCTGGACGAATCGTAAGTTCTGCCATCGTCTGCGCTTTCTGCTTTATCTCGGAGGTGAATGTGTTCAATTGTTGATCTACGAGCCGTGCTATCCAAAAAGCCGTCGGGCAGCCTCGAGCCGATCCACGACGGTACCTTCAAACACCTCATCGCCGAGCTCGACCCGAACCCCGCCCAGGACGTCGGGATCGATGACCTCTTGGATCGCAACATCGCGGCCGATCTGCTTGGTCAGAGCGGCGTGGAGCCGGTCCCGTTGGTTGGAGGTGAGCGGCTTGGCGACGCGGACGGTTGCCACGACCCGATTCTTCTGTGCGGCGGCCAGCGTGACGTAACCCTCGATGGTGTTCGCGAAGGTCCGCTCACGAGCGGCCACGGCGCGCTTCGCGAGCATGATCGTTGCGTCGGTGGCGCGGTCTCTCAGCAGCTCGCCGACCAGTTCCTGCCGCTTGCTGCGATCGATCGAACGATCCGCGAGCACGTTGCGCAAGTCAGGGTTGGACTCCACAAGCCGAGCGAACCGGAAGAGCTGATCCTCGGTGTCGTCCAGCTCACTACGTCTGTCTGCCGCGACAAGTTGGCCACGCACGGCCTGCCGCTCCAGTGCAGCCGCGAACGTACGGCCCCCGGCCCAACGCAGCGTTGCCGCCTCCGCCACTAGATCAACAACGGCCTTGTCGACCTTGCCATCGAGCAGTCCGTGCACCAACGCCTTCCGGGCGCTCTCCGGCGTTCCCGGGTCGGTCACCGCCCGCCGCAGCGCTGGCGACGCCTCCAGCGCATCAACCACCGCAGACATGTCGGTGGCAAAGGTGTCGCCGACCTGCCTGTCGTCGAGCATGCGGTCGAGCGAGCTCACACGCGCGTCGGTGGCTACGGTCATGATCTACCGGCAGGAGTTGGCTCGCCTTCACCTTCGAGTTCGGCGAGGAAGCGGTCGACCGTACGCCGTGCTCGCTGATCGTCCTCGAGCGACTCGCCGACGATGCGGCTCGCCAACGTCGTGCCCAAGGTTCCGATCTCGGCTCGCATCTGCGCCATAACCGAGGCACGCTCGGCCTCAAGTTGAGCCTCTCCCTGGGCCCTGATCCGGGCGACCTCCGCCTGTGCCTGCTCTCGGAGCTCAGCGAGGATCTGGGTGCCTTCCGTCTTGGCCTCCTCGCGAATCCTGGCGGCTTCGGTACGGGCCTCGGCGAGCTGCTCGTTGTACTGACGCAAGGCCGCATCGGCAGCCTCCTGAGCCTTCTCCGCCCTCTCCAATCCACCCTGAATGGCAGCGGTGCGTTCGGCGTAGGTTGCCTCGAACCGCGGCACCACGAACCTGGCGATCACGTAGGTCAGCAACAGCGCGAACACGATCGCGGCAATGACCTCCGACAGGTGTGGAATCAGCGGATTCTCCCCCTGGAGCGGGATCAGCAGCGTGGTCATGGTGACCACTCGCTCACAGGCCGCCGAAGACGAAGGCGAGTGCGATGCCGATGATCGCCAGCGCCTCGGTCACCGCGAATCCGATCCAGGCCGTGCCCATCATCGCGCCGCGGGCCTCCGGCTGCCGCGCGGTGCCCTGGATGACGGAGGCGAAGATCAAGCCCACGCCGATACCGGGGCCGATGGCGCCGAGGCCGTAGCCGACGATGCCGAGGGATCCGGTGATTTCCATTGGAATCATTGGGACTTCTTTCTTGACGGGGTTTCGCGGTGACTGCCGAAACCGAGGTGGTCAGTGCTCCTCGGCCGCGGCCGAGGAGATGTACTGGGCGGTGAGAACGGCGAAGATAAAGGCTTGCAGGGACTGCACGAAGATCTCCAGGCCGAAGATCGCCATGCTGAAGATCAGAGCCACCACGCCGGCGGTCTTGTTGATGATCGACTCGGAATGCAGCAGAAGGTACTCCCCGCCCAAAACGAACACCAACACCAGCAGGTGCCCGGCGAACATGTTGGCGAAGAGTCGCAAGGAGAGGGTGATGGGCCGGACGATGATGTTGGACACGAACTCCAGCGGAATGATCAGCGGCCACATGAACGCCGGAACCCCGGAGGGAAGCGTCGTGTGCTTGAGGTAACCGAAGAAGCCATGTTTGGCGATGCCGACCCCGTTGTAGATCACCCAGACCAAGATCGCCAGGCCGTACGGCCACCCAATGTGCGAGGGCGTGGGGAGCAAGCTGAGTGGGAAGACCCCAAATATGTTGTTGATCAGCACGAAGGAGAACAGGGCGATCAGCAGTGGCAGATACTTGAGGAAGTCGTGCCCGATCATGTCCCGGGCGATTGTGTTGCGGACGAAGAAGTACGCCGTTTCGCCGAGGTACTGGCCCTTGCTGGGCACTAGGGCGCTCTTGCGGGCCATGATCAACCAGAACGCCAAGATCAAGATCACCGAGATCATGGCCTGGAGCATGTACTTGTCAAGCCACTCCAACCACGGAATGCCCTCGAACAGTGGCGGCACGTCGAAGCTGTGAACCCCAGGGGCCTCGAAGCCTTCAGTCTCAGTCTCCAGCGGCACCAGGCCCGACAAGAAAACGCTCACCGTTCCCCTCTCTCCGCCTCGTGCGTGTGTTCAATCACAGTGGCTTGTTTGCTTCGATCCTTGACAGCCGTTGCAGGTGCCGCATCATCGATGCGGCCATAGCGCCTGATGATCACGTACGCCCCGAAGGCAGCACCTGCGACAATTCCGATTGGTAGCAGGAACTTCGTGCCGAGGTAGTGGTCGCCGAGCCATCCCAGCAGTCCGTAGACCATGACGCCGGAGATCAAATAGGAGAGCACGCGCAGCCCCAAGTCCATGCCGCTCGCTTCCTCGCCTCCTTGCGATCTCGGCTGGTCGAAGGTCGCCTTCGGTTGTTGCTTCATGGCGTGACACACGCTAGCAGTGATTGTGGCGACGGTCACGGCTCAAAGTCACCTTTGCTTGGCGGCACGTATTCGGTGTCGTAGGCCCCGATTCGCAGTCGAGAAAAGACAAAGATCTCCACCGCCAGCCATCCCGCGACGACGATGATCGTTGTCAGAAAGATGACCATTGGTGTTAACTTCGGCCAAGCTTCGTGGTGCGCGTTGTAGAGCACTAGAACCAGTCCCAGCACGACGACCCGCGCGGTGTAGCTGCACATTGACACGGTGAGCAGCGTCCGGGCCCCTGCGTCGGCGAAGAGCACCATCACGTACTGGCCGACTCCATAGAAGAACAACACCATGGCGGCTGCTAGCGCAGCCGAGATGAGGCCACTGAGACCGAAGCCGATCGTGAAGCCGATCAAGCAGAGCGTGGCAGCCGCCACCCCTCCTATGGCGCCACCGATCAGCAGCTTGCGGGCCCGGATGACGTGCACACTCGGACCATCGGCAGGCGTCGCCGCATGCTCTGGGCGGCTGTCGACGGTCATGGGCGGCAGTCCTTCTTGTGCCTGTCTCGGAGCTGGGTCGTGATCGGGTTCGGGCCGGGTCGCGTTACGCGATCGAAAGTCGCTGGGCTGCGTGCGTGAAAACTAACACGGAGTTGATTGATTTCGCTCGCTCAGTCGAATGGCTCGCTCCGCCTGCTTGCGATATTCGCTGGAGCCGAGCGAGCGGTTAGACGCCCGGGATCGCGCGCCGCCGTGCTGAGGAGGAGAAAGGGGACATGCTTTTCGTCCCCGAGCGATGACGAAGTAGGCGGACTACCAAGCGCGATCCGCGCGAGCGGAGCGAGCAATTAGGCACAGCAATCAAGGCAATGCCTCGCCGCGACGAATTTGGTTCTTGGTGCGTACTGGACGACCCAGCGTGACCACCATCAATACCAGTGCGCACACAACGCCGACCGCAACAACGGTCCATTGCCGCTCGCTCTGGACCAAACCCAAGATGATCACACCGAAGGAGACGAGCGCCGACCAGACATACATCAGCAGGACGGCGCGGCGCTGGCTGTGGCCGCGCTCCAAGAGCCGGTGGTGCAGATGCTGCTTGTCGGGTAGGAACCACCACTTGCCGGCATAGGTACGCCGGATGAAGGCCAAGGTGAGATCAAGGAACGGCAGAGCCAGGATTGCCAATGGCAGCACCAAGGGAAGGACTGTCGGAACCAAGCCTCCACGACCGTCTTGCAGCTGCGATATGTCAATCTGACCGGTGAGGCTGATGGCGGATGTCGCAAGCAGCAGACCGAGCAACATCGCGCCTGAGTCTCCCATGAACATCCGGGCTGGGAAGAAGTTGTGTGGCAGGAAACCAAGACAGACGCCAGCAATCGTGACCGTAATGAGGCTGGACGTCGTCGCCCTGGTGAGGCCCTCAGTGACGGTGAGCAGGTAACAGTATGCGAAGAAGGCAAGCGCGCCGATGCCGACCACTCCGGTGGCCAGCCCGTCCAGCCCATCCACGAAGTTCACCGCATTCGAGCAGAGGACGATGAAGAACACCGTGATCGCCACCGACGTTGTGCTATCCAGCGAGACGATCTGGTTGGGCAGTGGGATCCACAGCATCTTGACGCCTAGCGCAACAGCGATACCAGCTGCGAAGACCTGCCCCGCGAACTTGGTCAGCGGCGGCAGCTCGAAGATATCATCGAGCACACCGACCAGACAGATCACGGTCGCGGCCACAAGGACCGCTCGAGAGTCCTGGTGCACAGTCGCAAGCCGGCCGAGGAACGGCAGCTGCCATGAGATCAGAATCGCTGCGGCGACACCGGCCAGCATCGCTACGCCACCGAAATACGGCATCTCGATCGTGTGCACGTCGCGGTCCCGGACCTTCGCCATTGCTCCGGTGCGCAGGGCCAGCCGGCGGCACACGCCACTGAGGAGGTAGGTCACGGCGGCAGCGATGCAGAGGACCAAAAGGTACTCGCGCACTCAGCCTCCCGCAGTGGGCTCCGAGCCGTCATCACGGCCTGAGCCCTCACCATTGGTGCTTGATCCTGAAGGAGGCCCATCCTGAAGCTTCTGAGCCTCACCGGTCAGATCGTCGAGACTTCGCGCGGTCTCGCGCAGCGTCTCCACGCTGATGGCACCCCGTCGCAGTACCTCACCGTCTTCGCGTCGAGTGAAATCGACGATCGTCGATGGTGCACCACCCGCTCCGCCGAGCGGACCGCCGTCCAGATAGACCGACACCGAATCGCCCAGCTGGTCGATCGCCTCGTCGCAGGTCAAGGCCGCGGGCAGGCCACTGATGTTGGCGCTGCTCACCGCCATCGGACCAGTCCGCCGCAAGATGTCGCGTGCTAGTTCATGATCAGGCACTCGAAGCGCGATGGTGCCCTCGCTGTCACCAAGATCCATCCTTAGGCTGGGTTGGATCCGACAGATCACTGTCAGTGCGCCGGGCCAGTGTCTGTCCACGAGAGCTTGGGCTGTGTGGGGAACGTCCGCTGCAAGAGTCCGGATCAGTGCAGGCTCACCGATCAGCACCGGCGGGGGCATATCGCGACCCCGGATCTTGGCGTCCAGCAGCCGTTGCACTGCCTCAGCGCTGAACGCGTCTACACCGATCCCGTATACGGTGTCGGTCGGGAGCACGATGCACTCGCCATCTTTGATGGCCTGGCGGGCCGCCTCGCATGCTTCCGCGGTGCGTTCGGGATCGTCGCCGGTGCAATCGAACCGCCGATACTCGGGGTCGACGGCCGCCTCCCCCGGGTCAGCTTCGCCGGGAACACCGGTCGTGGTCACCGGTCAATCTTGCCAGAGTTGTCTGCCGGCAACCTGGAGCCCACAAAGCTCAGCCAACGGAGCAATCAAGAGCGGCGGATGCCAGTAACGAAGCGCGGCCTGCCCGTCAGGTCCTGATGATCACGTACCGCGGCGAACCCCCCGTGCTGGACGAGCGCTTGCTGAGCAGACGCTCCTTGCACGTCGGCATGCTCAACGCAGAGCAAGCCCGCCGGTCGCAGCAGACGCGCAGCCTCCGCGACCACCAACCTGATCACCTCCAAGCCGTCCTGACCGGCGAACAAGGCGAGCAGCGGATCATGATCACGTACCTCGGGAACGACAGATTCGAACGCCTCCAACGGGATATAGGGCGGGTTGGCGATTACCAGATCAACTGTGCCGTCGAGCTCAGGCAGTGCGCCGATCATGTCCCGCACGTGCAAGTCAACCGTCGTGTCCGCAAGGTTGCGTGCCGCGTAGGCAGCAGCCTCCTCCGACACCTCGACAGCATGAACCCGGGTACCGGTGAGTTCGGTGGCTATGGACTTGGCGATTGCACCGCATCCGGTCCCGAGCTCGACTACCACTGGCAAGTGTCGCGACTCACCGCGCGCGACCGCATAGACCATCGGACGCAGTTGTTCGATCGCCCAGCCGGTCATCACTTCTGTCTCGGGCCTGGGCACGAACACCCCGGGACCCACTTCAAGTTCCAAGTGGCGAAAGTGAGCCCGACCGGTCAGGTGCTGTAGAGGGACCCGATGCGCGCGCTTGCTGATCAATGTTTGGAAGTACGCGGCCTGGGCATCCTCAACGAGCATCGACGAGCGGGAGACGGGCCAACTCGACTCCCGTTGCGTACGCCAGCAGCTGCCGAGCCTCCTGGTCCGGAGACGCGACGCCCACCTCGCGCAGTTGACTTGCAGCTTGCATGGAGAAGCGGTCGTACGGCCTTGCTCACGAGTTTGGGCCACCGGCCTGGGAGAGCCGCAGCTGGGTGTCGGCCTCCTGAAGCGCCTTGATCACCGCGTCCAAGTCGCCATTCAGAAATTGGTCAAGATTGTAGGACTTGAATCCGATTCGGTGATCAGAGATGCGGTTCTCTGGAAAGTTATACGTACGAATGCGCTCAGAACGGTCAACGGTTCGGACCTGACTGCGGCGAGCCGCCGAGGCCGCGTTGGCAGCTTCCTCTTCAGCGGCTGCCGTCAGCCGCGCCCGAAGCATCCGCATTGCCTGTTCGCGGTTTTGCAATTGCGAGCGCTCGTTCTGGCAGGAGACGACAATGCCGCTAGGTAGATGGGTAATGCGCACAGCCGAGTCGGTGGTGTTGACGCCCTGACCGCCGGGGCCTGACGAGCGGTAGACGTCGATCCGAAGGTCCCCCTCATCGATGGCGACCTCGGTTTCGGCAACCTCCGGCATTACCAGCACACCTGCGGCGGAGGTATGGAGCCGACCCTGTGACTCTGTGACCGGGACTCGTTGCACCCGGTGCACACCACCCTCAAACTTGAGTACTCCGTAGGGCATCGCGTCGACTCCTCCATCGACCGGCGCCTTGATCGCCACAGTTACCGACTTGTAGCCGCCAAGATCGGTTTCCTGAGCATCGAGAATCTCGACCTTCCAGCCGCGACTCTCGGCATAGCGCGAGTACATCTTGAGCAGGTCAGCGGCGAACAGGGCTGACTCCTCACCACCTTCACCAGACTTGATCTCCATCAGCGCATCCGAGGAGTCATTCGGGTCTCGCGGCGCCAGCAGTCGTGTCAGCCGCTCGGTAACTTGGCCCAGCCGCACTTCCAGCTCGGCCGCTTCGACGGCCAACGAGGGATCCTCCGCTGTCAGCTCTCTCGCAGCCGCAAGATCATCTGCCAACCGGGCGTGCTCGTCCAACGCCTTGATCACGGGAGTCAGCTCCGCATAGCGCCTGCCCACTTTGCGGGCGCGAGCAAGATCCGCATGGACCGCCGGATCGGCGAGCGCTGTTTCCAGCTCCTGGAATTCAGCACGCAGCGGGGCTGCCGACTCGAACATCTGGCACTCCCCTCTCCGACTTGTCAGCGTGGATGGTTGCGTACCGACCACCCACGCTGACGACTCAGCGCCGGGATGCAGGTTGCTTCCTGCCTCCCGGCGCTGTTGCGCAGCTACTTGCTGGTGGCCTTCTTGGCCGGCTGCCTGGCGGCGTACCTCTTCTCGAAACGAGCCACGCGACCGCCAGTGTCAAGAATCTTCTGCTTGCCCGTGTAGAACGGGTGGCAAGCCGAACATACGTCTGCATGGATCACGCCGTTGGGCGCGGTGCTGCGGGTGGTGAAGGTGTTGCCACAGGTGCAGGTCACCTGCGTCTCCACGTACGCGGGGTGAATGTCGGGCTTCATGCTTGTCTCCTCATCGTGAGCGCCGGGTCGCCACGCATCTTGCGCTTACGGCGTGAACCGGCACCAAAAGGTGATTCTGCCGCAGTCTGACAAGCGGCAGCAAATGCAGAACGGCCAGCGACTCCGCTTTAGTCCCGTGGAGCAGGCACGCGCTGAGTATGGCAAGGGGGGCGACCCCCTTGAACCCCCGGCGCGTGCGCGCCCTGAGCCTGTCGAAGGGCCTTCGACAAGCTCAGGCCACAGCTAGTCCTGTGACGGAATTGTCTTGGTGATCGCCATCAGGAACTCGGCGTTGCTCTGGGTCTTGCGAAGCCGGTCCAGCAGCATCTCCAGCCCTTGCAAGCTCTCCAGGCCTGAGAGAACGCGACGCAGTTTCCATACGATGGCCAGTTCCTCGCGACTCATCAGCAATTCCTCGCGGCGGGTGCTCGAGGCGTCGACGTCGATCGCTGGGAAGATCCGCTTCTCGGCGAACTCCCGGCGCAGTCGGATCTCTGAGTTGCCGGTGCCCTTGAACTCCTCGAAGATCACTTCATCCATCTTCGAGCCGGTCTCGATCAGAGCAGTCGCGATGATCGTGAGTGATCCGCCACCTTCGATGTTGCGCGCGGCGCCGAGGAACTTCTTGGGCGGATACAACGCTGCGGAGTCGACACCACCGGACAAGATCCGTCCGGAAGCCGGAGCTGCCAGGTTGTAAGCCCGGCTCAATCGGGTAATGCCGTCGAGCAAGATCACGACGTCGTGGCCCAGCTCAACGAGTCGTTTCGCCCGCTCGATTGCCAGTTCGGCTACGGCGGTATGGTCCTCGGCAGGTCGGTCGAAGGTGGATGAGATCACCTCGCCCTTGGCGGAGCGCTCGAAGTCGGTGACCTCCTCAGGGCGTTCGTCCACCAACACCACCATCAGCTTCACCTCAGGATTGTTGATGGCAACGGCGTTGGCGATGGCCTGCATGATCAACGTCTTGCCGGCCTTGGAGGGGGAGACGAGCAGTGCACGCTGACCCTTGCCGATGGGAGCGACCAGATCGATGATCCGGCCGGCCATCTGGTTGGGGGTCGTTTCCAGCTTCAGTCGCTCTTGCGGGTACAGCGGTGTGAGCTTGGCGAAGTCCGGCCGCTGCCGAATCCCGTCAGGATCGGTCCCGTTGACGGTGTCGATCCTCACCATCGGATTGAACTTCTCCTTGCGTTCGCCCTCACGCGGCGTACGGATCACGCCAGTGACCAGATCTCCCTTACGCAAGCCGAGCTTCTTGACCATCGAAAGGGAGACATACGCGTCCTCGGATCCCGGCAGATAGCCGTTGGTCCGGACGAAGGCGTAATTGTCGAGGACATCCAAGATCCCGCGAGCGGAGACCAGTACATCATCTTCGGCAATCACCGGCTCGTCGTAGCGTTCAAGATTGCCGCCACCACCGCGGTTACGGCGGTTCTGGCGATCCCGACTACGACGCCGGCGACTGCGGCGGCCGCCTTCCTCCTCCCAGTCGCGCCCCTGGTTCTCTCGACCCTGGTTGTCGCGCTGCTGATTTTCGCGAGTCTGACCTTGGTCGCGACCTCTGCGATCCCGTCGGTCACCTTGCCGATTCTCGCGAGCCTCATCCGTTCGCTCGCCATCATCAGCGCGCGCCCCAGGGGCTTGCTGCGTATCAGATGTTCGGTCGGCGACCTGCTGTGAATCGCCACGGTCTTGTGGCGTGGCGCTCTCCGCGCGCGCTTGACCGTCGTCGACGGTCTTTGCTGGCTCTTGCCGCTGGTCGGCTGTCTGATTACTGGGCTGGTCGGTTGAGACCAGTTCAGGTTGTACGGGATGCTCGAGCATCTCTGCCTCCTCCCGCTCGTCGCTTGCCTGGCGCGGGGCTCGTTGCAGCTCATCTAGCGCACTGGCGACGTCTCGGGCGTCGCGGCCGCCCTGGATGCTGCGGTGGCCATTGTCTTGCCCGGTCTGAGCCCCAGGAGCGCTAACCCCCGGATTGCGCTGGGCCGACTGAATAGCCTCGATCAACTGACTCTTGCGCATAGCGCCGGCGCCCTTGATCCCAAGGGAGTTGGCCAGCTGCTTCAACTCGGCAAGGACCATAGAGTCCAGGCCTGAGCCCTTGCGATTGCGACGATCGCTGGTGAGTTGCTTGCTCTGCTCGCCGGTGCCTTCCCCATCTGGGGCGGCACTCGTCACTTCGGCGATTTCTGTCAATGTGTGTCCTTGTCGGTTCTGGGCACGTCATCGGTGCCCATCCTTGGCGCGGGTTCTGTTGCTCCGCCCAACGTGTCTTTCTAGAGGTCCTCAGCGCATCGCGACGACTGTTCTCGAGACGTGGCTGACGGGAGATGCCGTAAAGTCTCGTCCGCGTCGCACCTGACCTTGAGGTGCTACTTGGTCAGATGTGCGTCTTCGTGACTTTGGCTGGTTGGGGAGCCGGTCACCGCAGCTGCCCTGACCGTGTCGGCGCTCTAAGGCTAGCACCTGCGTCAGGAGTTTCCATCACAGTGTGATCACCCACTCCTGAAACGTCAGGCTCGAGGATCGCCGCGGCTGATCCTATACCACTGAGTCGTAGCGAGAACCCGTCGGCTTGTTGATCTTGCAGCGCAGCCAGATCCGCCTGCCTGCCTAACACCAAGACACTGGGACCGGCACCACTGAGGATCGCCGCAAGCCCTTGCCCACGTAACGATTTCAACAGCTCGTAGGAGCGCGGCATCGCTGTCTCGCGATATCCCTGGTGCAGCCAGTCGCTGGTGGCGTCGTAAAGCAGATCGGGCTCCGACGCTAGAGCGTGAACCAGCAGAGCGGCTCGGCCGGAGTTCGCCGCAGCATCCACGTGAGGCACCGTCTCGGGAAGCAGACCGCGGGCGGCTTGGGTCGCCACCGACGTCTGCGGAATGAACAACGCGGCACCGATCGAGGCGTCAATGTGGCCCTGTGCAACCTTGACCCCGGCCCGGCCCTGGTACGCCAGGACGAAGCCTCCGTAGATCGCCGCCGCCACATTGTCGGGGTGACCCTCGATCGCGTTCGCGTGCCCGAGGAGCCAGTCCTGCGTCACTTCAACCTGGGCAAGCCCGCCTGCAGCGACCAGGCCCGCGACGATTGCCGCGGATGAGGATCCGAGCCCCCGACCGTGTGGGATGGTGTTGTGGCAGCCAAGCCAAAGACCCGGTGCCCTCACCCCCAGATCCGCCAGGCCGACGAGCGCGGACCGAACGATCAGGTGACTATCGTCGCGGGGCAGCTCGCCCGCCCCTTCCCCGGAAACCTCGATCTGATACCCCCGTTCGATCACCGCAAGGCGGACCCGCTCTCGCCAGTCAAGCGCGAGCCCAAAACAGTCGAAGCCCGGTCCCAGGTTGGCGCTAGTAGCCGGGACCTCCACCATTACCGATGTTCCGGGGTTCAGCACCTGCTGACCGGAAGGCTCGGGGCACACCGTCGGTTCTTTCGACACAGCAGCATCTGGAGGTCTACTCCAGCAGACCGCAGACCGTCGCAACGGCCAGCAGATCCGCTGTCACAACTTCGGCATGGATCGGACCTAGTCGCGATAACGCCGTGTCAACGTCCTTGAGACCATGGCCGGTAACGGTGACGGCAATCTGCAGACCTGACTCGATCTCGCCATGCTGCTGTTTGGCTATAAGCCCGGCCACACCCGCAGCGGAGGCGGGCTCGACAAAAATTCCCTCCTCGCGTGCCAGGAAGGCCTGAGCGTCGAGGATCTGCTGATCGCTGACTGCCTCGATCAGGCCACCGGATTCGTCGCGTGCCGCGAGGGCCTGCTCGGCAGATGCCGGGTTACCAATTCGGATCGCGCTCGCGACAGTCTCGGGATGGAGAACAGGATGTCCGAGCACCAAAGGAGCAGCGCCGTGGGCTTGAAAGCCCCACATCCGGGGAGCTCGTGTCGCCTTGCCAGCCGACATGTACTGAACATAACCGCGCCAGTACGCCGAGATATTCCCGGCGTTGCCAACAGGGATCACATGGAGGTCGGGCGCATCGCCGAGCTCGTCGATCACTTCAAAAGCCGCGGTCTTCTGACCCTCGATCCTGTTCGGGTTGACCGAATTGACGAGCGCGACCGGGTATTCATGGGCGAGCTTGCGGACCAGTTCGAAGCAGTCTTCGAAGTTGCCGTCGATTTGTACCACTTTGGCACCATGCACGATTGCCTGCGCGAGCTTGCCAGTCGCAATCCGGCCAGCCGGCAGGAGCACGATGCTGGAAAGGCCCGCCCTCGCCGCGTACGCCGCCGCCGATGCGGACGTGTTGCCGGTCGAGGCACAGACCACGGCCTGCACGCCCTGCCCAGCGGCGACACTGAGCGCAACTGTCATGCCGCGGTCCTTGAATGAACCGGTCGGATTGGCGCCCTCGACCTTGATCCAGATCTCGCAGTGCAACAGCTCCGACAGCTTTTGTGCTGCAACCAGCGGTGTGCCTCCTTCGCCGAGGGTGATCACCGGGTCGCTATCGGATACTGGCAGCCAGTCTCGGTAGCGAGCGATCACTCCGTCGAGACGACGCCTCAGAGACGTTGGCCGGTCCGCGATGCAGGATTCGGGGATCACGTCAGTCCCCTTCGACGCGCATCACGCTGGTGACATCGCGGACTACATCGAGATTGCGTAGAGCTCGCACCGTTGCACTGAGCGCGGCGTCTTGTGCGTGGTGGGTCACGATCACCAGCTGAGCGCCGGCACCCCGCCCGTTCTGCCGTACGGTCTCGATCGACACGTCGTGCTCAGCGAAGACATGAGCGATGGTCGCCAGTACGCCCGCTCGGTCGGCCACCTCGAGTGAGAGGTGATAACGAGTCATCACGCTGCCGATCTCGCTGACAGGGCGTGCCGCGTACCTGGACTCGCCCGGGCCGACTGCCCCGCGCAGCCGGTTCCGGGCGACCGTGACAAGATCGCCCAGGACGGCACTGGCCGTGGGTGAACCGCCGGCACCAGGCCCGTAGAACATGAGGCGTCCGGCAGACATCGACTCGACGAACACCGCGTTGTACGCATCACCCACTCCGGCGAGTGGATGGGACCGCGGAATCATCGCCGGATGGACCCGCACTGACACCCTTCGGTCAGCGGCGCGGGCTGCTGGGGATAGCTGGCAGATCGCCAGCAGCTTGACCACGCAGCCGATGTCATGCGCCGAAGCGATGTCAGCAGAGGTGATCCCGGTAATGCCTTCGCGGTAGACATCCGCGCCCGTGACCCGAGTGTGGAAGGCCAGGCTCGCCAAGATCGCCGCCTTCGCTGCGGCGTCGAAGCCCTCGACGTCTGCTGTTGGATCGGACTCCGCGTAGCCGAGAGCCTGCGCCTCGGCCAGCGCCTCGGCAAAACCGATGCCGGTTGTGTCCATGCGATCCAAGATGTAATTCGTCGTGCCATTGACGATCCCGATCACAGAGGTGATCTCGTCACCGACGAGAGACTCCCGAAGCGGCCGGATGATCGGGATGGCGCCCGCGACAGCAGCCTCAAAATAGAGGTCAGCTCCGCCCCGTTGGGCGGCCTCAAACAGTGTGCCGCCATCCTCGGCCAAGAGAGCCTTGTTCGCAGTCACCACCGAAGCCCCATGACGCAGCGCCGCCAAGATCAACGACCGGGCCGGCTCAATCCCGCCGATGAGCTCGATCACCAGATCGATGTCCTCTCGGTTCACCAGGGCCTCGGCGTTGGTGGTGAACAGCCCGGGATCTATGCCGGGGTGGTCTCGGTCGTCTCGGCGCACCGCAATGCCGACAAGCTCCAATGGCCTGCCAACCCGGGCGCGCAAGTCAGTGGCCTGCTCGATGATCAACCGCGCCACCTCCGAGCCAACTACGCCACAGCCGAGCATGGCCACCCGGAGCGGTGTGAGCGGTGGAACGTCAAGGAGGTGCGTGGGCTGCACGCTGGTCAATGTCACAGAAACCTCATTTACGCAACGAGACCACGACCCCGAATCGTGGCGGTTTCATTGTTCCCTATCCCTTCCAGGGCTCTGCGCGCGTATCGCGCTATAAACCGTGCGCAATTCCGAGGCTTGCAGAGCTTTCTGCTTCATCCAGCATCCAGTGCCAACAAATCCTCAATCGTCTCGCGTCGAATGAGCGTCGTGATCTCACCACCGCGGACCGCAACGACAGGCGGTCGGGGAACGTAGTTGTAGTTGCTAGCCATCGACCGGCTGTACGCGCCCGCGCCGGGAACCGCAAGCAGGTCGCCGGCCGCTATGTCCGCCGGCAGGAACTCATCACGGACCAAGATGTCGCCGCCTTCGCAGTGCTTGCCGACCACCCGAGCGAGAACCGGAGCTGCCGCAGAACGGCGTGAGGCAAGCGTCGCCGAGTACTCGGCCGCATAGAGGGCAGTCCGTATGTTGTCACTCATGCCCCCGTCAACGGCGACGTACAGGCGGCTGACACCACCGTCCAACGCAACGGGCTTGACGGTGCCGACCCGGTAGAGGGCGAAAGTGCTGGGACCGCTGATCGCGCGACCCGGCTCGATCGACACATGCGGAACGCTGACATCGAGCGCTGAACATTCGTTGTCGATGATCTCGCGAAGGGCTTGAGCCAACGCGGCAGGTGAAGATGGCGTGTCAGCGCTGGTGTAGGCAATTCCGAAACCGCCGCCAAGATCGAGCTCACTCAGCTGAACACCGGTCTGAGCCGCGAAATCGGCGTGCAGCCGCAGGGTGCGTCGCGCAGCGACCTCGAATCCGCCAGTGTCGAAAATCTGCGAGCCGATGTGGGAGTGAATACCGATCAGCTCAAGCCACGGTTCCTGATAGCACCTCAGCAGCGCTGAGAGCGCCGTGCCATCGGCGATCGAAAAACCGAACTTCTGATCCTCATGCGCGGTTGCGATGTATTCGTGGGTGTGCGCCTCGACACCGGTGGTCGCCCTGATCATGACTCGCGGCCGGATCTGCAACTCTTTGGCAATTGTGCTGAGGCGGGCGATCTCATCAGATGAGTCAACGATGATCCTGCCGACTCCGCTCGTCAGCGCCAGCCGCAGTTCCTCGACACTCTTGTTGTTGCCGTGCAGCCCCACCCGCCGCAGATCAATACCAGCGCGCTCCGCCACAGCCAGCTCGCCGCCGGTGCAGACATCAACGCCCAGGCCCTCTTCGGTTACCCACCGGGCCAGCGTGGTACAGAGAAACGATTTGGCCGCGTAGTAGACGTCCCAACCCTCGAAGGCAGCCGCAAACGCGCGAGCTCGTTCCCGCAAGTCCGCTTCGTCCACTACGTAGACAGGCGTGCCGACCTGTTCGGCAATCTCATAGACGCTGAGGCCGGCCACAGTGAGGACGCCGGCTTCATCTTTGTCGACACCGGTGCTCCAGAGGATTGGCAGCAGTGTGTTGACATCGCGGGGCATGCTCAGCCAGCTGGGAGCCCGCGCGGCGGAATCGGCGTGGATCGAGCCGGCCACGTGGGTATGCGTCACATCGCGGAACTGTGCCAGACCAGGGCGAATAGCCGCGGACTTACCAGCCCGCGGACATCGGTAGGAGCGCTATGACGATGCGGTGATCTCGATGATGCGGCTGTCGGCTAGACCTACCTCGGTTGGAGCGGGGCTAACCTCGCCGTCGACGATGACCCGGAGGCCCCTGCATGCCGATCCGAGACAGCGATCATCGAACCGCACACCCCAAACCGTGAAGAATTGTCCGAGCGTGACCGCGTCGGTCTCACGGCCCTCCAGCCATATCTGACCAGAGGCGTCGTGAGTATGCGCCGGAGCCTGCACCGCGCGGAGCCGGTCAATTCCCACGTACGCCGGTACTTCCACTGGCACGCCGTCCAGGGTGATCTTGAGATTGACGACGCTTGAGTTCCCTTTGCTGCTTAGCGGCTGCGGCTCTAGTCCAGCGGCGGTGATGTAGCTGATGGCGTCCCGCGGCGCGCTCCACGGAGGCGACGTGGTCCGCTGTGCAGCTGGGGTGGGTGTGTCCTGCCGAACGCAGCTCGTGAGCACAAGCAGCACGACGAGCACGGCCGCCCGCGCGGCGTAAGCGCTCCACTGACCGCCCGGCACGGGTCGAGAATAGAACCGCGACGATGTCACGGCTGCCACAGCTAGCGGCCCGCCACCGGCACGCTGGTACATTGCCTTTCGGCCCTCCAACGGGCCGGGCGCGCCTACATTGGCCGGCCCCCGTAGCTCAGGGGATAGAGCACCGCCCTCCGGAGGCGGGAGCGCGAGTTCGAATCTCGCCGGGGGCGCCATCCGAAATCGCCGTCTGACCTGCGGTTTTACCTTTCGCCTTGTAGGCGGCCAAGTCGACCACATCGGCGTTTGGCAACACTTTGGCAACAGGATTTTGAGCATTGGCAACAGCAGCGGCAGATTTGGCGGCCTCGGATCGGGCGGTGTCGAGCGCGTCGGCGACCTCGTCGAGGCGGTCGCTGAAGAGGTGTCCGTAGACGTCCATCGTCATCGCGGCGCTCGAATGGCCGAGCATCTGCTGCACGACTTTGACGTCCGCGCCGCTGGCGATGGCGAGGCTGGCTGCGGTGTGGCGCAGCTGGTGCGGGTGCAATTCGGGAATGCCGATCGCCGAGGCCGCGACGTGGAAGCCGGCGCGGAAGATCGGAGCGCGTAGTGGCCCGCCTCCCCGTACGCCGTTGAACACGAGCTCGTTGGGCTCCTTGTCCGCGATGTGGTCTCGCAGCTCGGCGACGAGGAACCGTGGGATCGGCACCTGCCGGCGTTCGTGAGATTTGGGAGTGCCCCAGACCAGCCCCTTGCCCTGCACGACGGTGACGGACTCGGCGATGGTCGCGCGTCGGCGGGTGAGGTCGAGACGGCTCACCCTGAGTGCGGCCATCTCGCCGAATCGGACGCCGGTGTAAGCAAGGAACAGGACGACGAGCCGGTAGGTCTGGTTCTCGCGTTCATCGAGACGGCAATGCTTGCTCACGTCACTTGGGCGGGCGCACGCCTCAGCGAGAGCCTCGACCTGGGCGTGGGTCAAGAAGCGCTGCTCCTCCTTGGACGGGCGCGGGAGATTAACGCCGGTCGCGACGTTGCGGGCCAAGCGTCCGTCCTTGACGGCCATGTTGAGGATCAGTGAGAGCACACGGTGGACCTTGCGGACCGTCGCGGGTGAGCGGGTCTTCGACAGCGCTGTTACCCACTTCTGCACGTCGGCGTGGGAGACATTGGCGAGCTTCACTCGGTCCCACTTGGGTCGGATGTGCTCGCGGATGATCCCCGCATACCGCTCGTGGGTGGACGGCTTGAGGTGGGTCTGGTTGTCGAGCCAGTGTGTGGCCCAGTCCCCCACCGTGATCCGCGCGAGCACCGAGTCGACGAAGGACCCGGTGTTCTTGGATGACTCGACGCTCGCGAGGAACCGCTCGGCTTCGGCCTTGCGGTTGAAGGTCTTGTTGCGCTGCTCGCCCGATGGTGTCCGGTAGTGCGCACGCCATGACGCCCGCCCATCCTGTCGGGATCGTTTCTCGATGCTGGCCATGCTCCATCCTGCCTTTCATCTGGACGCAGAGGTGAGCCTCAGCGGGATGCCTGAGGATCGTTGCTCTGCTGTTCGAGCCAGTGAAGGACGTCGGTACGCCAATAGCGGACGCTTCGACCGACACGGAAGCTGCGTGGGCCGGACCCGAGGTGGCGCCAGTAGCGCAACGTGGCCACGGGGACGCGGACCACGCCGGCGACCTCCTTCATGGTGAGCAGCTCGTCCCTGGCATGCAGGGTGTCGGGCGATTCGGCCGGTTGGGTGATGCTCATGTCGGTTCTCCTCAGCGTTCGGCCGGCTCTCTCACATTCCGGCAGTGGTCGTTCGTGCTCCGTCGAGACCAGCAGTTGGTCTATGTGGCGAATCATGAGGAGGAGAGATCACCGGATTCGTACCTCCACAGGACGCCATCGAGGAGGTACGTCGGGGGGTACGTTGGTGTTTACGCAGGTCAGACCACGTCCCCCTGAAAGTTTCCGAACACACTTGACTTCGATGGTTTTGGACGAGCCATCGAACGTTGAGTCGCAGCAGTGCTCGCGCGCGAGCCCGCGTTGGAGGGCGCCGACTCATCGAGGGCTGGTCGATCCTACTGCCCTTCCCGCCGATCTCGGATCGTCATCGGCGGGCAGGTCGGCGGGTCATCGGTCGTAACCGTCGGCCTCGGAAACTCTGAAGGCTTGCGGCCGTCGGGATGCCCGCTCCACTCGTCTGCGGGGAGGTCCGGGATGTCGTGGAGCGCCAGATCGGCTAATAGCGAACGGTCGACCTCCCAGGCGATCTACGCAACGCGAGGCAAATCGAGAGGATGTGCTCCTCTCCGTGAGTTTCATCCCATCCGGTCCCCGCAGTGCGGAGCACTTGCTTGTAAGTTACCGGCGACGCGTCCGCTGCCGTACGCCGGTGTCCGGAAATCCTTACCTGTAAGGAATCCGTACGGCAGTGAACACCAGCGAACACACCAAGACGACCATGAATGGCGGTCGGAATGGCGGTCAAAACCATAGCTTAGCTAAGCGGATTGAGGAGACCAAGATTGACCCGCTCCACGTGGTCGCGCGGACTAGAGACCGATGGTTTCAAAGTGGCGGAGCCCATTAACTGACATGGACAGGCGCAGGTCGGGCCCGTCACGCGCGGACAGATCGCAGCGCCGCGGCCTGAGCTGCAGCTCTAAGAGGCTGCGCCGGCTTAGAAACGGCCAGTTGCACTCGGTTGGGCTTGACTCGCGCACGGATTGAACCCTTCTCAGGTGGTCCGTTATGCCACCCTCA
>CAVUEO010000029.1:0-79469 GCA_963740515.1 uncultured Actinomycetota bacterium | reverse complement strand
TCGCCGCGGGGGGGCCGCCACCACGATCAGAGTCGATCGGAGTTGGTCTAGCAAATGCCGCAGGCACGTCTCGTGCTCGACGCTGCGTTCACCCTCGCTCCTGTGCCCCCGCGGTTGTTCGGCTCATTCGTGGAGCACATGGGTCGCTGCGTCTACACCGGCATCTTCGAGCCCGATCATCCGACTGCTGATCCTGCGGGGTTCCGGCGGGACGTCTTGTCCTTGACCCGAGAGCTGGCGCCGACGCTGATCCGCTATCCGGGCGGCAACTTCGTGTCGAACTATCGCTGGGAGGACGGCGTCGGCCCCAGAAGCAGCCGTCCGTCACGGCTCGATCTTGCGTGGCGTTCCACCGAGTCGAACGCCGTGGGCATCCACGAATTCGACCAATGGGCGCGCGAGGTGGGCACCGAGGTGATGATGGCGGTCAACCTCGGGAGCCGTGGGCTCCAAGAGGCCTGCGACCTCCTCGAGTACACCAACCATCCCGGAGGTACCGCCTGCTCGGATCACCGGATCGCCAACGGCGCGCGGGAACCCTTCTCCTACCGGCTCTGGTGCCTGGGCAATGAGATGGACGGTCAGTGGCAGATCGGCCACAAGACCGCCTACGAGTACGGCCGGCTGGCCACAGAGACCGGTCGCGCTATGCGTTTGATCGATCCCGACATCGAATTGGTGGCATGCGGATCTTCTAATTCGACGATGGCCACCTTCGGCGCCTGGGAGTCCGAGGTGCTCTCCCTTGCCTACGACGTGGTGGACTACATCTCGCTCCACGTCTACTACTCCGAGCGCGACGGCGACACGGCGAGCTTTCTCGCCTCCGCTGTGGACATGGATCACTTCATCGAATCGGTTGTGGCCACCGCCGACGCTGTCCGTGCTCGGGGCCGGCATCGCTCCTGGATCAACATCTCGTTCGATGAGTGGAACGTAACCCGGCCCCGCACGTCCGGCGCTGACTCGGCCATCGTCAGGGAGCCGTGGACAGCGCACCCGCGACTCGGCGAGTGCGAGTACGGCATCACCGACGCGGTCGTGGTCGGCACCATGCTGAACTCGCTGCTGCGTCATGGCGACCGAGTCACCATTGCGTGCCAGGCTCAGCTGGTCAACGTGCTCGGGTTGATCCGTTCGGAGGAAGGCGGCGACGCCTGGAAGCAGTCGATCGCCTACCCGTTCGAGCAGATGCGTCGACTGGCCTCCGGGCAGATTCTTCGCGTGGCCGCGCAAGGCGACCGGTACGACTCGCCCGAGTTCACCGATGTGCCGTTGCTGGACGCGGCCGCCACGTACGACGAGGAGGGTGGACGCTCGGCGGTTTTCCTGGCCAACCGCAGCCAGGACGGGATGGTCTCGGTCGAGATCGACTGCCGCGGGCTCCCGATGTCGCGGGTGACCGCCGCCAACTGCCTGTCGCTACCGGATGGAGCTGATCCGTCTGTCACCAACCGCGACCGCCACGACGCGCTGGTCCCGCGCGCGCTGCGCCGTGTCGCCTTCGACAGCGGGTGCCTCCGGCTGAACCTGCCAGCTCTGTCCTGGACCGCCCTCGAGCTGGAAGGCACCCCTGACCCCCCTTGATCTTTCACCCCGAAGTCCCCAACCCGAAGGAGCATGATGACCACCGTGTCCAGCCATCCGAAACCCGATCCGTTCGCCACTCGAGCGATTTCCCGCCGAGGCCTGCTGTCCGGCGCTCTGGGCCTCGCCGCTGTTGCCGGCCTGAGCGCCTGCTCTCCCGGTTCCGCAGGCAGACCGGGTGCGGAGGCCTCCGTCTCGGGCGGCGGCGGCTCCGAGGGCTACGACGGGCCGCCCGTCAAGCTCGCCTTCTGGAACGGGCTGACCGGCGGTGACGGGCCGATCATGCGAAAGATGATCAACCAGTTCAATGCCGAGCACGCCAACATCAAGGTCAGCATGACCGCGATCGCCTGGGAGGAGTACTTCCAGAAGCTGCCGGCCGCAGTGAGCAACGGCAGGGCTCCGGAGATCGGTCTGATGCACAACGACGATCTGGCCACCAACGCCGCCCGCCAGGTGATCATTCCCCTGGACGACGTGGCCACGGCGCTGAATCTGACCGATGCCGACTTCCCGGCCATCGCCTGGCAGGGCGGGCTCTACCAAGACAAGCGATACGGGATCCCGTTGGACGTGCACCCGGCTGGCCTGTTCTACAACAAGACTGTGCTGGAGAAGGTGGGCGCGGATCCGGAGAAGCCGCCCACCAGTGGCGACGAGCTGATGGCGATCCTGGACCAGTGCAAGTCCAAGGGGGTCCAGGGAATGTGGACCTCGGCTCTCAGCGGCATCCTGTACGGCCTAGCCTCCCAGACGCTCATCTATCAATACGGCGGCAAGATGGTCAACGACGACGGACTGACCGTGGGGTTCGGTGACGAGCCAGGGGTCAAGTCGATCACTTGGTGGAAGAGCCTGATCGACAACGGCCACAGCCCCAAGAACGCGGCGGAGGACGGCAACTTCGTCTCATTCACCAACGACAAGTCGGCTTTCATGATCAACGGACCGTGGAACACCACGCCGCTGAACGCCATCAAGAAGCTCCAGTGGGGTGCCGCGCCGGTGCCCAACATCGGCGGCACGGAGGCGGTCTGGGCCGGTTCCCACCAGTTCGTGCTACCCCGGCAGCTGAAGCCGGACGAGAACAAGGCGATCGCCAGCCGGGTGTTCGTCAACTGGATCTCCCAGCAGTCCCTTACCTGGGCCGATGCCGGGATGGTCCCGGCGCGCCTCTCCGTCCGGGAGAACCCGGAGTTCAAGACCAAGGTCGAGGTGAACGAGTTCGCCAAGGAGCTGGACTACATCCACTTCGTGCCACCGATCCCCGGCGTGAACGACGTGATGCCCGAGTGGGAGGCCGCCGTCAGCGACGCCATGCTCGGCAAGAAGGAGATCGCGACCGCGCTGTCCGAGGCCGCTGGCCGGGCCAACAAGATCCTGGCCGCGAACCAGAAGAAGTACCAGCAGTGACGGCGACAGTCGCCTCGACGTCGGCCGGCGTCGAGGCGGCCAGGGCTGGTGGACCGGTCCGGCGGCTGCGACAGCACCATTGGGCGACGCCGTACCTGCTGCTGCTGCCGTACTTGTTGCTGCTGTGCTTGTTCATCCTGGGGCCGGCCGTGTTCGGGATCTGGATCAGCTTGCACGACTGGGACTTCATGCTGCCCAACAAGCCATGGGTCGGGCTGCAGAACTACAAGGATCTGTTCGACCCCGAATCGGTGACTTTCCTGCCGTTCTGGAAGGGCATGAGGGCCACCGCCATCTTCACGGTGGCTAGTGTCCCGTTCCTGGTGTTGGTTCCGCTGGGGATCGCCCTGCTGCTGAACCGCAAGTTTCCGGGCCGGACGTTCTACCGGGCGATGATCTTCGCCCCCTTCGTCCTCGGCATCGCGGTGATCGGCGTATTGTTCCGCTATCTGCTGGACTCCCAGTTCGGCTTGATCAACTGGTTCCTCGGGCTGTTCGGCATTCCGCCCGTCGGCTGGACCCAGACCCAGCCGTGGGCCTGGGTCGCCCTGGTCGGTATGACGGTCTGGTGGACCCTGGGGTTCAATACGGTGATCTTCCTGGCCGGCATGCAGGGGATTCCGCGGGATCACTACGAGGCGGCCTCACTCGACGGCGCCGGAGCTTGGGGGAAGTTCACCCACGTCACCATCCCCGGGCTTCGGAACATCTTTGTGTTCATCATCACCACCACGGTCCTGGCGAGCGCGAACATGTTCGGTCAGTCGTATCTGGTCACCAACGGCGGACCCGGTGACAGTACCCGGACAGCGCTCATTGTGATGTTGGAGGAGGGCCTGCGCTCCTTCAAGATGGGGTCGGCAACCGCAATGAGCTACGTCCTGGCGATCTTCCTGGCCATCGTGTCAGTGATCAACTTCTTCGCTTTCCGGGAGAGGGGGACCAACAAATGAGCGTCGATACCGCAGTCCCGAGCGAGGTCGAGGCGGCACCGGCGCGGCGGCGGCGGGCGTACCGACAGGACCGCAACGGGCCGGCGTTCTACATCGGCATCAACTTGTTGCTGTTGATCTTCGTCGTGCCGCTGCTGTGGATGGTCCTCACCTCGTTCCGGACGGTGGAGGACTCCCGCAGGATCCCCATCTCGATCATCCCGGACGAGCTGACGCTGCGGGCGTACCAGCTGATGTTCGCCGACGAGCAGAACCCGGTCATCCTCTGGTTGATCAATTCGCTGCTGGCGGCCGCCGGGCACGCCGTGCTGGTCCTGATCACCGCCGCGATGGCTGCCTACCCGCTGGCGCGGATGGACTTCCGCGGCAAGAACGCGATCTTCGCGATCATCATCGGCACCTTGTTCGTACCGAGCTTCATCTTCTTGATGCCGAACTACCTGTTGATGGATCAGCTGGCCTGGCTGGACACTTTGATCGCGCTGATCGTCCCCGGCGCGGCCGGCGCCTTCGGGGTCTTCTTCCTCCGCCAGTTCTTTCTGTCCATTCCTCGCGAGCTGGAGGAGAGCGCGCGGGTCGACGGAGCGAACACCTGGCAGATCCTGACCCGGATCGTCCTCCCGATCTCCAAGCCGGCCCTGGTGACCCTGGGGCTGATCGCCTTCCTGTCCAACTGGAACGAGTTCATCTGGCCGATCTTCGTACTGTTCTCACCCGAACGGCTCACGTTGCCGGCCGGTCTGTCGACGCTACAGGCCGCGTACAACATCGACTATCCAGTGGTGATGGCGGGCGCGACCATCGCCGCCGTGCCGGTCCTGATCTTGTACATCTTCGTCCAGAAGTACGTGATCGAAGGCGTGGCCACCAGCGGCCTCAAGGGCTGAGTCCGCTCCACGCCCGATGCGGCCGGGCCACGAGCCCGGCCGCCCACCCTGCTCGTCTGAACCTACGAACAGGAGGAACCATGTCCGCGACCTCGATCGGTCACGAGCAGCCCAATGACGGCTCGACCCCCAGCTCGGGCCAGGTCCCGCGCCCCGAGCACCCCCGGCCGCAGTTCTTTCGGCCCGACTGGCGCACCCTCAACGGAGAGTGGCAGTTCGAGATCGACCGCGGGGACAGCGGGCTGGAGCGCGGGCTGCGCGACTGCGACCTCCGCGACACCATCCGAGTGCCCTTCCCGCCGGAGAGCACCGCCTCGGGAATCGGCGAGACCGACTTCTTGGAGGCCGTGTGGTACCGGCGTATCGTGCCCATCCCGGCCGAGTGGTCGGGCCGCCGGGTGCACCTGCACTTCGGCGCCGTGGACCATGACACCACCGTCTGGGTGAACGGCGCCGAGGCGGTGCGGCACCGTGGAGGGTTCAGCTCCTTCTCCGCCGACATCACCGCAACCGTCGCCCCGGGTGGCGACGCTGTCGTCGTCGTGCGGGCCCGTGACCCTCGTGGCGCCGTCCAGGCACGCGGGAAGCAGTCGCGGGAATACGCCAACCACGACTGCGACTACACCCGCACGACCGGGATCTGGCAAACGGTGTGGATGGAGGCGGTGCCCGAGGTCCACCTGCGGCGCGGCAGCGTGACGCCAAACGTCGGGGCCGGCTCGTTCACGGTCGCCCTGCCGGTCAGTGCCAACCGGCCGGGCTGGACCGCCACCGCCACGCTGGCCGACGCGCGGGGAGTCGTGGCCACGGAAACCGCCAGGACGGACCTGGACCGGGCGCCCACCGTGACGCTCGTCCTGCCGGCCGACCGGGTGCGGCTCTGGTCGGCCCACCGACCCCCATCTCTACGACCTGACGCTGGAACTTCGCGATGAGTCCGGCAGCGCTTATCGACCAGGTGCAGAGCTACACCGGGCTCCGGTCGGTGAGCATCGACGGCCAGGCGATCCGCATCAACGGTGAGCCGGTGTTCCAGCGGCTGGTGCTGGACCAGGGCTACTGGCCGGAAAGCCTGATGACCGCACCGAGCGACGACGCCCTCCGCCGGGACATCGAGCTTTCCCTTGCGGCTGGCTTCAACGGCGCGCGTCTGCACCAGAAGGTATTCGAGGAGCGTTTCTACTACCACGCGGACCGTCTCGGTTATCTGGTCTGGGGGGAGTTCGGGGACTGGGGCGCCAATGTCGGCGGCTCCGGTACGGACAACCAGCAGCCGACGGCGTCATTCATCACCCAATGGCTGGAGGTGCTGCAGCGCGACGTCAACCATCCCTGCATCATCGGCTGGTGCCCGTTGAACGAGTCCCACCAGATCCTGCACGATCGGATCACCGTGCTCGACGACGTCACCCGCGGCATGTTCCTGGCCACCAAGCTCGCCGACCCAACCCGCCCGGTGCTGGACGCGTCGGGCTATTCCCACCGCGTCCTGGAGACCGAGGTCTGGGACAGCCACGACTACGAGCAGGACCCGGCCGCGCTTCGCAGAGCATCAGGCCGGCCTGGCGGACGGCCGGCCCTGGGCGAACCGCAGCGACCGCGGGGAGTTCTCCCAGTCCTACGCCGGGCAGCCCTATTTCGTCTCCGAGTTCGGTGGCATCTGGTGGAACCCGGACGCCTTGGACCGCGACGGCAGAGCCCGCACCGAGTCGTGGGGGTACGGGCAGCGGGTTCGTGACGAGGAGGAGTTCTACCGGCGCTTCGAAGGTCTGGTCGCTGTCCTGCTCGACGACCCCCTGATGTTCGGTTACTGCTACACCCAGCTGACCGATGTGTTCCAGGAGGAGAACGGCATCTACCGGTTCGACCGAGCCGGCAAGCTCGACGTCGAACGCATCCGCAGAGCCCAGCAGCGACCAGCCGCCTACGAGCGCACCAATGCCGCGGCTGCCGAGCTGCTCACAAGCGGTGGTCAGAGTCGATCTCGAAAGGTCGCGCCATGACCGCATCCCGTACTCGAGGAGTCCTCGACCTCGACGTCACCGGGGTCACGATCAGCAGACACCTGTACGGCCACTTCGCCGAGCACCTGGGCCGATGTATCTACGGCGGGTTCTACGTCGGCGAGGACTCGCCGATCCCCAACCAGCGCGGCATCCGATCCGATGTCGTCGAGGCCTTGCGCGCGCTGCAGATCCCCAACCTGCGGTGGCCGGGTGGCTGTTTCGCCGACGAGTACCACTGGCGGGACGGCATCGGGCCCAAGGCGGACCGGCCGCGGATGGTCAACACGCATTGGGGGAACGTCGAGGAGAACAACCACTTCGGCACCCACGAGTTCATGGCCTTGTGCGAGCTGTTGGGGGCCGAGCCGTACGTCAACGGCAACGTGGGCAGCGGCACGGTCCGGGAGATGAGCGAGTGGGTTGAGTACCTGACACGAGACGGTGATAGCCCGATGGTTGCCCTGCGGAAGGCGAACGGGCGGGAGCAACCCTGGCGGGTGCCGTTCTGGGGCATCGGCAACGAAGCCTGGGGCTGCGGTGGTCGGATGCGCGCCGAGACCTACGCTGACGAGGCTCGCCGGTACTGCGACCTTCTGCCGTGACCACGGCGAGAACAGGCTGTACCGGATCGCCGCGGGCGCCGCCGACGACGACCTCTCCTGGACCCGCGCACTGATGGAGGCCGTCAGCTGCCTTGGCTGCACCGCGGAACCCCGGAGCATCTTTCAGGGAATCTCGTTCCACTACTACACCCACGCCGGGAACGGAATCGCGAAGGAGTCCGCGACCGAGTTCAACGACCAGCAGTACTACGCGACCATGGTCCAGGCCGCCGACATCGACCGGGTGATCGCCGGACATAGCGCGGTGATGGACTCCTACGACCCGCACCGTCGAATCGGGCTGGTCTGCGACGAGTGGGGCACCTGGTGGCACGTCGAGCCAGGCACGAACCCCGGGTTCCTTTACCAGCAGAACACCTTGCGCGACGCGTTGGTGGCCGGCCTGCACTTCGACATCTTCCACAAGCACGCGGCCCGGCTTCGGATGGCGAACATCGCCCAGACCGTCAACGTGCTGCAGGCGATGATCCTGACCGACGAGGACGGAGGAGTCGTGCGGACGCCGAGCTACCACGTCTTCGAGATGAACAAGGGTCACCAGGACGCGAGGCTGGTGCCGGTCCACCTGATCGAGCAGCCGGCTGCCCACCTGGCCAACGGCGAGGAGCTGCAGCTGATCTCAGTCTCGGCCAGCAGCCGGAACGACCGCGCACTGATCTCGATCACCAATTTGGACCTCGAGGCGGACACGACCGTGCAGCTGGATCTGCGCGGCCGACAAGTGAACGACGTCCGGGCCAGAGTGCTGACAGCCGACGAGCCGCACGCCCACAACAACCCGGCGCACCCCGACGCGGTGGTGCCCGTCGCGCTGGACGTGGCGCACCATAACGGGGTTCTGACCGCGACACTGCCGCGCCACTCCTTTGCCACGGTCGAGCTCCAGCTCTTGGGGTGACGGCGCGCCGGCACCCACGGATGAGCGCGAATCAGAGATCGGAGTGGGGCCTTAGCGCCGAGGGCAGAGAATGAAACTGCCCGCGTGGAGGCTGCGAATCTCGCACTGACTAGGCGCTCTAGCCAGCTGACTAGGCAACCCACCACCAAGTGAGTGTGTGTTTATAGGGGTTAAATGGACACAAAGGGACTATCATCCTGCACGTATCCTGCACGAAATCGGGGGGAGAACCAGTGTCCAAGCGTTCGTTCGGCCAGATCCGCAGACTCCCATCCAAGCGCTGGCAGGCGTTCTATACCGGCCCCGACACCAGGCTGCACTATGCCCCGAGCACCTTCGACGCGAAGATCGATGCCGAGGGCTGGCTGACCGATGAGCGGCGCCTGATCGCCGCCGACAGGTGGGTCGCTCCGGTCAAGCGGCGTCAGCAGAGCGAGCGCCAGTCACTCACCCTGGCCGGGTATGCAAACCCGTGGCTGGCCGACCGCACCCTGAAACCTCGCACCCGCCAGCTGTACCGGTCCCTGTTGGATCACCACCTCCTGCCAACCCTGGGCGAGCTGCCGCTGGAAGCCCTCACAGCCGCCGACATCCGCGGCTGGCACGCGGAGCGAGGGCGAGCCACGCCGACCGCTACGGCGCACGCGTACGCGCTGCTGCGCACCATCCTGGCAAGCGCCGTCGATGACGAGATGATCGCAACCAACCCGTGCCGAATCAGGGGCGCATCGCAGACGAGGCGGCAGCACCGGATCGAGCCGGCGACGCTCGAGCAGCTGCAGACCATCATCGACAACCTGCCGCAGCGCTACGCCCTGATGATCCTGCTGGCGTCGTGGTGCGCGCTCAGATTCGGTGAGCTCACCGAGCTCCGCCGGGGAGACATCGACCTGAGACGCGGCAAAATCAACGTCTCGCGCGGCGTGACCTGGGTGAAAGGCGAACCGGTTGTCGGTCTACCCAAAAGCAGTGCCGGCGTACGCAGTGTTGCGATCCCGCCGCATCTCATCCCCGCCGTGCGTCAGCATCTAGCCGACCACGTCGCATGGGGCAAAGACGCGCTGATCTTCCCGGCTGCCGTGGTCGGTGGCCAGCTGGGAAACGGCGCGTTCTTCAGGACGTGGGATAAGGCCAGGAAAGCCGCCGGCAGGCCAGATCTGCGCTTCCACGACCTGCGGCACTCCGGCGCCGTATGGGCTGCGCAGAGTGGTGCGACGCTCGCTGAACTGATGGGCCGGCTGGGCCATGCCACACCAGCGATGGCGATCAGATACCAACACATCGCACAGGATCGCGACGCCGAGCTGGCCCGCCGCATGTCAGCGATGGTCGAAATGTGACGCAGGTCATAATGACAAGCTTGTAATTATTGGGAGCGCCGATCTATATTTAGCCGTAGTTAGCAGGCGGAGGTCTTAGCCCAGCCGCTGACCGTTTCACAGCTAGGTGTTTGAGGTCTTAGCCACAGCCGCCAGCTGTTCATACTTGCAGTCCGCTCAGGTCTTAGCCGCGTCGGGCTGAGGATGCAACGGGGAGCCAGGCCCCTCCGCTCTACGAAAAAGGCTCCCAATGTCTGGCACTCCCAGCCCCCACATCCAACGTCGCTACGCCACAATCACCAACGCCGCCGCTCTGTACGGACTTCACCCGAAAACGCTCAGGCGATACATAGGCGAAGGACGAATCACCGCCTTTAGGATCGGCCCGCGAAACCTCCGCGTCGACCTCGACGAGGTGGACGCCAAGCTCGTGCGCCCGATCCCTGGCGGCAATGGGGGGCGGGCTGCCTAATGTCTGAAGAAAAAAGCCCCCCCGTTACGTGGCAGGTGATGCCGCCGCTGTCGGAGGAGGAGCGTCAGGCGCTGCGGGAGGATATCGCTGCGAACGGCGTCATGGTGCCGATCACCGTGGATCAGCACGGGGTGATCATCGACGGCCACCACCGGCAACAAATGGCGTCCGAGCTCGGCATTCCATGCCCGCGAACGGTGCAGGAGTTCGCCAGCGACGAGCAACGCCACAACGTCGCCCTGGCGCTAAACCTGAAACGCCGACATCTAACCCGCGAACAATTCCGGGAACTCATCGCTGCCGAGTGCGAGCGCACCCCCGACGCTAGTGACCGGGAGATCGCCCGCCGGTTGGGTTGCAGCCCGTCCACAGTCGGCACAGTCCGCCGGCCACTGTCCAAGTTGGACACCCCAAAGATGACGCGCGAGGAAGCCGAAGCGCTGACCGAGGCCATCCGTCGCCACCTTGACCAACTAGACTGGCAGTGCCTCGACGCGTTAGCAGCCGGGGTGGCGCCCGGCATGGTCGCCACCGCTCTGATGGGGCTGGCAGAGACTGCCCGGCACGACGATCCTGAGTTTGCCGACGCCGTATGGACGCACATCATCGCCCCGAGAGTGGAGGCCACTCTCGCCTGGGTGCCGGTCGCAGCGCTCGGCGGTGAATGATGGCCGACGCCTTTACCCTGTACGGGCCTCAGTATCCCCTCGACATTCATGGGGTGCGCTGCGCGCCCATCGGCTGCTGCGTCCGTTGCGGCAGGGTCGGCACTCGCGAGGTCCTTAACGTGCACGATTGTTCCGGCCCGTTTGTTGTCGAAACTGCCGAGCGCCCCGAGCCGTATGTACCGCGGCCGCCGAAACCTTCAGACGGAGCTCAGCTGCGGCCATTGTCGCCAAAACTCGAGTCGCTATGGGGGAGTCGCAAACCACGCTCACTCATAGAGGAAATCTGGCACGCCCGGAAACCGACGCAACCGAACCAACCACGGCCGCCGTCATCGGAATACGCCAATCCAACTCCCACCTCGGCCAGGCTCACCGGGATCCTGCGGACAGTCGCCGACACACCAAAAGGCAACCGGCAAGCAATCGGCTACTGGGCCGCCGGAAAGCTCCTTGAGGCCGGCTATGGTACGGCCGCCTGGGATGCGCTCGAGCACGCGATGCGTGCCACCGGAGCATCCGAGCACGACATCAGGACGGCACTGCGCGAACGCCCAGGCCATGGGCGGGTGCCATCGTGACCGCGGACGATTGGACCCGTATCGCCGAAGAGGCGGTGGCCGCCGACAATGCGCAGCAGACACCCCGTCACGGCCGACAGTCGGCCTCATCGGATTCATCGACTGCACAGCTTTCATCGGATTCCCTGGGAGGGGTAGCAGCTGAACCGATGAACGGTGCTGAGCTGCTCGAGGAGATCCGCGGCTGGCTGGCAACCTACATCTCAACCATGACCGAAGCCGACCTTGACCTGCTAACTCTGTGGGCGGCACACACTCATCTGGTGCGCGAGACGTACACCACTCCCCGGCTGCAAATCGACTCGCCAGTGCCGGGTTCTGGCAAAACCACCTGTCTCGAACACTTACAGCGGCTCTGCCTACGATCGGTGCAGGTGGCCTCACTGTCGTCGCCGGCACTGCTGACCAGGATGCTGGAAAAGGACCAACGCACCATCCTGATTGACGAAGTCGACCGTTCGCTACGTCCCGACAAAGAGGGCGTCCCCGATTTGCTGGCGGTGCTTAATTCCGGCTATAAGCGAGGCGCCACGCGACCCGTACTGGTGCCCGCCAAAGGTGGTCAGTGGGAGGTCCGCGAAATGCCTACTTTTGCCGCGGTAGCGATGGCCGGCAACAATCCGAACCTGCCCGACGACACACGTTCCCGGATCATCCGGGTCTTGCTGTTGCCGGACCTTGACGGCCGCGTAAAAGAAAGCGACTGGGAACTAATCGAGCGCGACGCGCTGGCACTCCAAACCCAACTCCAACACTGGGCCGAGCAGATCCGCGATCAGGTGCGCAACGAGCGGCCCAGCTTGCCTGCAGGGATCATCGGCCGTTTCCGGGAGAAGTGGTCACCACTCAAACGAGTGGCAGCTGCAGCCGGGGGCCGGTGGCCGGCAGCCGTCGATGAGATGGCGCTACATGATCTCGAGGAGTCCGCAATGGATAGAGAAGATGGTCTGGTCCGTGAGGTGCCCGCCGTAGTGCTGCTGAGCCATATCTATGAACTGTGGCCGGCCAATCAGACGTTTTTGCACACCAGCGATCTGATCGACATGCTCACGATCACACATCCCAGCATCTGGGGTACTGAGGGGCCGTTTGGCAAGTCACTGACCGCAAAACGTCTGGGCGGCATGCTCACCAAGGGATACAAAATTCACTCGCAGCAGCTGGGTCATGGCACGCCGCGCGGCTACTCACGCACTGCCTTCACTGCGGCCTGGCGCCGCATGGGGATACTCCCCAAACAATCCGATGAATCCGATGCAGACGATGAAAGCAATGAGCGGGGCTCCTCATCTACGAGCGGTCCCAAAGTCACCAAAAGCCAGGTGGACCGCAACAAACCCTGCCTTGCCGGAGACGAGGACAACCGAACTTCCAACCCAGCCAGACCAGGGCCTTCCATTTGCGGCTGACCGGTAGTCGGTCGGCCAGCGGACATCCCGCGGCAGTTCGTTCTAATCATTGCGGCACCTAGCCACTGATGTTCTCAGGGCTTCCGGTTTCGTGTGGCTTGTTCAAAGTCCCCGCGGATTGGAGAGGTGTCGTAGATGATGTGGAGGTTGGCGATCAGCCCGTCCTCAGTCAGCTCGGCGATGTCGACGACTGTGAATGGAGCCGGCATGCCGTCGGCGAGTACCCAGGCGAAGTCGAACCAGAACGCAACCGCCTCCCTGTCGTCGCGGAAGACGCGCCGGAGCGTGAGTTTTGATTCGGCGGTGTCGGCAAATAGCGTCGGATAGAACTGCCGAGCGGGCACAGAGCCGTAGAGGGGGGAGTGCACGATCCCGTCGGGTGCGAAGAGGGCCAAAACACGCTCGGCGTCGCCGACCTCAAGCGCTGCGAGATATTCATCGATCAGTTCCATTGCGAAACGCCAATAACAGATGCTGTGTTGGTCGTTGCCGTGATTGCGGCCTCCGACATGACGACATAGCATGCCGATGCCGACCATGAAGAGCCGGGAAAGTGCGGCATTGCCGTCGTATCCGCTAGCCGTCCTGGAGCAGCTGGTTCAGGAAGTTGCAGGTTCAGGGTCTCCGCCGATGAGTCGTCTCCTGGCGCCCGCGAAGCTTACCTGTCACCGTACGGCCGGGGGTGACACGTTTTGCTTCTATGACCATCGCCAACCATTGATCAACGCTGCGGTCACCGGCAACATGTCCGGCGTGGCGAGTCGGGCGGCTTGTTGATCCCGATCGGGCAGCGGTGGCCGTCGCCTCGTTCCTCGCTAAGCATCGGCTCCAGCGTGTAACTGCGGTCTGATCGCGCGAACTTGTCGAAGCCGAGCGAGACCATGCGCGGTTCTGTCGCCACGGTCTGATCATGTCAGCCTGCAGCACGGCATGCCACTCGCGACTCAATGCTGGCCGACCTTTTTGCCCGGCGAGTCGTTTGCTGCGAACCTGACACGCCGCACCATTACACTGCGCGTCGGGTGCGAGATGGGCGCAGGCTATGCCGCGGTGGTTGCGTCAATCCATGGTCGTGCCGCCCGAATATTCCAGGTCGGCAGCATTTTGGCGAGTGCCCGTGGTCCGGTGACCTGAATTAGGCCGGAACGCAGGGCATCGGCCCATTCGAGCTGTTTGGTGTGCCATCTTGCCAGCGTTATCGTGCGGGTCTGCACTACGAGGTCGTCGTCGTAGCCCGGAGACTTGAGGCAGACCTCGGCCTCTGTTGGGCGCACGACCAACCAGATCCTGCGCTCGCCCGGAGGACGGTCGGCAAACTCAAAGCGGACCACCACCCGATGATCGGGAAGGTTGGCGTGCGCGAGGTAGCTTGTGCACCAGGTCCAGAGCAGAAACCGCGGATTCGTGTGCTCGTCACGCAGCTCAACCCAGCGTTCGCCCCAGGCGCCGAGCGTCAGGAGGACGGGCCAAAGCTCATTGCCGGCATCGGTAAGGACGTAGCGGACTCCAGAGCCGCTGTCCTTTGGCGCGGTCGTGACAACCCCAGCCCTGACAAGATGGCGCAGCCGCTGCGTCAGCATGGTGTGTGACATTCCCGGAAGGCCGGCGAGAATCTGCCCGTAGGTGCTAGAGCCGGCGTGGATATTCCGAACGATCAGTGGGGTCCAGCGCTCGGCGAAGATTTCGGCAGCCCGCGCGATCGGACAGTACTGCTCGTAGGTCCGCATGCCACCAGTCTGGTTCTGCCAGCCTTATGGGGCTAGAGCAGTTTTTGTCCTGGATGGCAGTTCGTTCACGGACAAGGCTGAAGGACATGAAGCACCGAGAGGGTAGCGGGACATGGTGGGGCCCGCTGTTCGGCGCCCACGCCGCAACGTGGGCGGAAACGTGGGAGGGCCCTGAGGGTTGGGGTACGCCGGTGTATATCCACGTGCTAGACCAGGCGCAGGTTGGCCCCGGCACAACCGTGCTTGACTGCGGATGCGGAGCGGGTCGTTTCGTCGGCTTGGCGGCCGAGCGCGGGGCAAGCGCCGCTGGCATAGATGCGGCGCGGGAGCTGGTCGAAATCGCGGCCAAACAGAATCCGGAGGCGGATCTGAGGGTCGGCGACCTCGAGGCATTGCCTTGGCCAGCCGACGCCTTCAACATCGTGACCGGCTTCAGCAGCTTCCAATTCGCCGATGATCATGCCGGGGCGCTGGCCGAGGCCCGACGGGTCTCCCAAGGCGATGTCTGGGCGATTATCCCGACCCGGCTCGACGACTCCGCAATCCCGAAAGTCTTCGCCGCACTGATGCCGCTACTGCCATTAGAGGCGCGCCCGATCCTCAAGAGAAGCGGAATGTACGCCCTGTCGGCACCCGAAGCACTCGATGGGGTGCTCGCCACCGCCGGGATGATCCCCCGCTCCGATGAAACGATAGGCGCGACGACCGTGTTCGCTGACGCCGCCGCCGCAGCCGAGGCCTTCCTAAGCGCAGGGGCAACAGAGCTCGCGGTCCAACACTCCGGCCAATCCGCTGTTGCGACTGCCTTATACGACGCGCTGGCACCATTCAGCGGAGAAAGTGACCAAGTGAGTTTGCCCGGATGGTTCAGGGTCGTTCAAGCCCGGTGATCCCGACAAGCCGCGTGGCGCACCGATCCACAAAGGTCTTGACTATTCTGCCTTCCTACGTAGTCGGGGGGCGGAACCCGCTTGCCGGACGTTCTCAGCCGATGGGGCCATCCCGAGGGGGCCGGTTTGTCGCTGGTCGGGTGGGCACCGTTGCGTCGTCGGACCCAAGAGCGGGGGTGAACAGCGGCTGACCCTTGACCTAGGCCCGTAAGCCGTTGGGTTTGTGGGTCGATCTATGCGTCGTTGCCGAGGCCGGCGAGGACGAGCAACCGGACCGCTTCGGCCCGGGAGCACCTATGGTCAGCAGCGTAGGAGTCGACAGCGGGCAGCAGATGTCCGAGGCGTACCTGGACCCGACCACCGATTTCGGGCCGACCGGGTCCCCGTTCATCCGGTAACTCGGGAAGGTACTGCTGGATCCTGTCTTCGTAGCGGTTTCGGCGGAGCCATTCGATTGCGTCCGCATCGTTGAGGAACTGATAGCGAGGGGCACCCTCAGAACGCGGGTCGACATCCGGTTCATCGTCAGCAAACCTTCCGCAGTCATCGATATGCCAAGCGGTCTTGAGAACCCAGCGTCCGTGGCTGGTGTGGTACAGCGTCTGTTTGACTCCTCGCGCTCCCTCGCTCCGCCGCATCGCTTGGGCGTGGCGTGCGGCGGTCATGGGATCGGCTTCAGGCATTGCCTCGGCGTCTTCAAGTGTGAACCAACCCTCCGCGACCCGACTATTCATCTCGTCGTAGCGATACACAGTGATCTTGGTCATCGCGCCACCTCCGATAAACGATGTCGCCAATCTACCCTGAATAAGCGATGTCGTATTTATGCGCGCTCCACATGTTTTGGCGAACAGCCACAAGAAGCTGCGGAATAGTGCTGCCTCCAGCGGTGGACATCGTGGTCATCCTTATCCGCTGCCGCTTCCCTGGCTGCGATGCACCGGTTGCTGCTGCCAGGGTGGTGCTGTGGATCAGCGGCAGTTC
The DNA here is from genome assembly GCA_963740515.1 of uncultured Actinomycetota bacterium. Classification (GTDB taxonomy): domain Bacteria; phylum Actinomycetota; class Actinomycetes; order Propionibacteriales; family Propionibacteriaceae; genus Microlunatus. Next base: position 63,055 of record CAVUEO010000029.1, on the reverse strand, counting down.
AAACTTCGTCCGTCAACGCGGCCTGGCGGTTATAGCTACTCGCGGGGTCGACGGCGCACCGCAAGCGGCGTTGATTGGTATCACTGCTACTGAGGGAGGCGAGTTAGTCTTCGACACGAGTCGAGGTTCTCGGAAGTATCGCAACCTGTCCGCCTTTGCTCAGGTAGCGCTGGTCATCGGCTGGGACGACGCATGACCGTGCAGTGCGAGGGAACCGCCGACATTCCGACGGGCGCCGACCGCGATCGCTGCCTGCGGGCCTACTTCGCCCAGTACCCGGACGGGGTGGAGCGCGCCCTTGATCCCGACATCGTGCATGTGCGCGTCCGCCCAAGCTGGCTGCGGTACAGCGATTACCGGCCCGGATACTTCACTGTCGAGGAGACGACGCTGGAATATTGACTCCGAGGCGACCAGGCGACACAACGTCCCTCACGCGCTTCCCGTGCGGGAGCCCGGCGTCACCGGCCGCCAGCTGCTCTTGCGGAGCGGATCTGAGTTCCGCAAGCCGGTCGCCTTGCGGACTACGGTGTGTGCTCCTTGGCCAGGTTCGAGCGATCGGTTGCAGCGGCTAATTCGCCGACGGCGTGGTGCCGGTCCGGTGGCGGGTGTAGTAGCGGCGTGCGCGGTTACGGTTGCCGCAATCGGCAGCGGAGCACCAGCGGCGGTTGTGGCGCGGGGAGGTATCGAGGTATACCCAGCCGCAGGCGGCGTCTTCGCACTGGTGTAGTTGTCCAAGGTCAGGGCTGGTGAGCAAGGTAATGACGTGTCGGGTGATTCGATCATGTGCTGTGGCGAGGGTGATCGAGCGCTCCGACCAGGTCCAGCTGGGCCCGTTGCGGCGGAGCTGAGCGTTTTGGAGGGTGTTCCGGTAGGCATTTGTCAGTTCATCGATGGCCTTGGGCGAAGCGTGGATGAGGGCTTCGTAGGCCGTCTCGCGGAGCTGGAGGAATCGACGATGCTCAGCTGCGCGTAAGCGCGGGTGGCCTGACGCTTGGCGCTGCAGGTCTGCGATTTCGGTGTCGGCGAGGATCTCGCACTGCTGTGCCCACCTGATTACCGATTCGTAGTCGGGCAGGTCCTCGATCGCCTGCTGCGGATCCAGGCGCCATTCAACGGTATTGAGTAGGTCGAGCACCAGGTGGCCGCCGATGCGGCTGAACGTCCGTGGAGCACGATCCCTCATAACGCCATTATCCGCATTTGCACGTTAGAGACGCCTTTGACATGCTCTAACGCATGAATCTACAGCCACCCGTTAGGCTGCTGGTGGATGGCTGATCCTTCGGTCCGTTTAGTGTGGCGACATCGCGCGTTCCGCGGGTACTGGATTGGCCAGTCGCTGTCCTTCGTCGGGAGTCAGGTCACCGCAGTCGCGTTGCCCTTAGTTGCCGCGTTGACGCTGTCTGCCGGTCCCGGACAGGTAGGCGCCGTGGCTACGGCCGCGATGCTGCCCAACTTGCTGTTCTCGCTATTGGTCGGTCATTGGGTGGAGGGTCGCAAGCACCGGCGCATCATGATCCCCGCCGATATCGCCCGAGCTGTATTACTGGCGGCGATTCCGCTCGCCGCGTTTGGGGGCTGGCTGTCGATTCCGCTGCTCGCGATCGTGGCGTTCCTGAGCGGTGTCGCCGGTGTGTTCTTCGAGATCGCCGGTTTCGCGTATGTGCCCAGCGTGGTGGATACTGATGATCTTCCTGCCGCCAACCGCGCAGTCCAAGGCTCCAGCACTGTGGCCGAGGTAGCCGGGCCTGGGTTGGCCGGGATTCTCGTTCAAGCAGTCGGACCAGCCTTTGCAATCGCGGCCGACGCGTTGTCCTACTTTGCGAGCGCGATTGGCATTGCGGCCGGGCGGCCTCGCAGGACGACCGCCCTCCCCGCAGCCGCGACGGGGGAGCCCAAGGGCCGAGCCCGGTTGACCGAAGGGCTGCGGCTGCTGGTCGCTAACCGGTACCTACGGGCCCTGACCACGCACGCCGCGGTGTATAACCTCGCCGCTCAGATCTTCACCATCAACCTGGTGTTATGGATGGTTCAAGGTCGCCAGGTCACTCCAGCGGCCTACGGGCTCGCCCTCTCCGCCGGAGGCGTAGGCGCCATCCTCGGCACCTTGACGGCGCTTCGCCTCGCTAACCGCTTAGGCTTCGGCCGGGCGTTCGCGGCATCGTTACTGCTCTCATGCTTCGTGCCGCTCATCGTGGCCGGACTACCGCTGTACGGGACGGCACTGGCCGTGGGCGTCGGCAGCGTCTTGCTCGTCTCCGGCATCGGACTCGGCAACGCCAACGTCTACTCCCTCACGCTGCGGCAAACCGTTATCCCGGCGGATCAACTGGCGCGCACAGTTGGCGCCTACCGACAGATCATGTACGGCTCCATCCCCATCGGCAGCGCCCTGGCCGGTGTCCTCGGCGCGGCCGCCGGCACGCATGCTGGCGTTGCAGCCGGCACTATTGGCCTGGCCCTGTCAGCCTTGCCCATGCTCGTCCAGCGCATCCGCCAACTGCCCACCCCCGCGGCGGCGCAATCCCAAACGACAAGATCATCATGATCACAACACCACGGTGGAAGGATTCACTACCCAGCCGCAGTAGTCACCACTGGACAGCCCTGGTCGATCCCGGCGCACTCAGGACCACACCAGCATCATGCCGGAACAGTCAGGTGGATGCGGCCACCAGTTCCACCCCCCCGCAAGACCTTGCCTGAGCGCATCTCATCGGGACGCTGGATCTACACGCCCGCGATCCCCAGAGGGTTCCGCGTTTTGACGTAGCAAAGTGCCCGCAAGCCGGTCGGCTAACGGGACCGACTCACGGCGAGTCGGACGTCAGCGGCTGGCAGTCGGCGGTGGCCGATGAAATGGGCAGCTCAACCGGTCTGAAGCCACAACGTCCTACCGAGAGGAGAAGCCAGAGGATGCAGCGGGTTCCCAGGACGTCCTCGTCACCGGCGGCGCAGCCATGGCGCGCCAGTTCCTCGCCGGACTGCTCGACGAGGTCCGCCTCCAGCTCGTGCCGCGGTGCTCGGCCCCGCCGACTCTTCGACGGCGTGCGCTCCGACATCCGCCTAAGCCCAAGCTGCGCGACCACCAGCGCGTTGGTCACACACGTGACGTACGAGGTGAGCGCCCAGCGGCTAGGGAGAGCTGACGAGCCCGCGCAGGCGAGTCCCGTAAGCAGATCCACGTTCGGCCGTCGGATGGACTCCGGGTCTGCCGCTGCTCTGGAACATCGGCCTTGTTCAGCGGATCGAGACGATCAGCCAATTGAAGTGTTGAGCCGCCAGCAGCGGGTCGTGCCACCGGAAGCTCTTGCGCCGGTGTTGACAGACTTCATCGCCATTAACTGACCGCTGATCTGCGTCAAGAAGTCCCGGCCCGTACGGGTCCGACGGAGGAGTCACGAATACCGGCTGCGATGGCGTCCTCGCGGTTCAACAGCCGGCCCTCGTTGACATAACTGGACCAAACGTCCTCCCGGACCGTTGAGCGGACTTTCGAGAGCGACCGGTTCAAATGTGCGGCCTCGGGCGGGGGGCGAGGCAAGTTGGCCTGCTCCCGCATCGTCTCAGACGTCCCATAAAGCCGCGCGCTTGTATGGACATCGCCGGACTCTGCCCACAGCATGGCCAACAGTTCGATCAAACCTATGGTGAGGTCGACATCGTTCACTGCAAGCACGTTATGGGATACGTCACGCAGTTCATGACGGGCCTGGTCAATCTCGCCAGCACGCAACCGGGCAGCCGCGAGATTCACCCGGTCGCAGGCTTCTGCCCAGGAGTCTTCGAGCTCGCGGTCCAAGGCGACGGCCCGGCCGAAGAGATCGATTGCTGATTGTGGCGCACCGACATCGGTTTCCAAGACTCCTAGATTGGAGAACAGGGACGCCAACCGACTCTTGTCGCCGCTGTGTTCGGCCAGGGATATCCCTTCGTCGAATAACACGCGAGCCTTGTCAGGTTCATCGGTGTTGCGGTAGACGATGCCGAGACTGTTGAGTTCCTTTGCCGTTTGGCTGTCGTCACCTCGGCGACGCCAGTACTTCAAGCAGCGCATAAAGAGCTGGCGCGCCGTCTCGGATTCGCCCTGCTGCAGCAGGATGACACCAAGACCATGGAGTACATTGATCTCTTCCGGCTGCTCCCCTGTGACTCGCTTCGTTGCCCGCTCCAACCAGCGGCGACCTTCCTCGGGATAACCGCAGGCATACCAAAACCAAGTCAGCTCCTGACACAGCCGAAAACCAATCGTCACGTCGCCCTGGTCATCGCCGCCTTTAACAGGCAAGCTCCACTCCAGAGCGGAGCGAAAGTTGTCCAGCTCCGCTTCTATGCGGTCACGAGCTGTCAGGTACTCAGCGGTTCGCAGCCGAGGAGCTAGCCCTTCCACCAGCGCAAGGTAGTGCTGGGCATGCCGGTGCGCCGTTGGCCCCCACTCACCCGCTGACTCGAGGCATTCACGAGCGAACTCGCGCACGGTCTGCAGCAGGTCTATTCGTGGCTCCGCATCGCGGCCGTCGAGGATGCGGACCAGGCTCACGTCGACCAGGTCGGCGACCTCATCGAGCGGATCACCAGCCGTTTCTGTGACGGCAGCTAACGCTTCAAGGTTGCAACTACCGCCGAAGACGCCGAGTTGCCGAAAGAAGTTCTGCTGATCGGGGGTAAGGAGGTCGAAGCTCCAGGCGATGGTCTGCCTCAGGGTGCGTTGTCGGTTTGGGCGTTCCAATTCGGTGCCGCCAAGCTCCAGGCTGTGGTCGAGCCTGGAGAGGATGGCGTGGGGTGCCAGCAGTTTCGTCCGGGCTGCGGCCAGCTCGATTGCCAGCGGCATCCCGTCGAGCCGGGTGCAGATGGCGATCACGTCGGCGGCATTGTCGTCGGTGAGACGAAACGTCGGTCGCACCATTTGCGCTCGATGCACGAAAAGGGCGACGGCTCCCCACAACTCAGCCTGCTTTGCCTCCAGGGTTTGCGCGGGGATCTCCAGGGGAGGCACAGGATGTTGGTACTCGCTGGTCAGATGCAGCGGCCGACGCGAGGTCGCGAGGACGGCGAGGTGCGGCGCCTGCGCGAGGAGCTCGCTGACCGCTCGCGGCGCATCAGGCAGCTGCTCGAGGTTGTCCAAGATCAACAACATGTCTCGATGCCTGATGTGATCGAAGAAAGTCGGAGGTGCTCGGCCCTCACCCGGGATGCCGAGGTTTTCCGCGATCGTGCTCCACATGACATCGGCAGTGGTGGCTGTAGCCAGCGGCACGAAGTAAACGCCGTCGGCGCGCGAAGAGCCGAGGAGCTCGGCCGCCGCGATCGCCAGGCGCGTCTTACCTGACCCTCCCGGACCGGTCAGAGTCACCAGACGCACCCCGGCAGTCGTGACCTGCTCAGCAATCTCGGCCAGTTCTTCGTCCCGTCCGATGATGGGAGTCGGGAATGGGGGCAAGTTGGTGGGAGTGCCAAGACTCCTCAGCGGAGGAAATTCCTGCTGCAGGCCATCTGCGACCAACTGGAGGATGTGCTCTGGCTCGGGGATGTCCTTGAGCCGATGCCATCCCAGGTCCTTCAGCTGCACGCCAGGCGAGCGATCCACGATTAGCTGAGCCGTTGTGGCCGATACGACGATCTGGCCGCCATGAGCTGCTGAGGCAATTCGAGCGGCGCGGTGCACGTCCATGCCGACGTAGTCATCCTCATGGCGCGTCGGCTCCCCGGTGTGCAGTCCCATCCGTACCCGGACAGCAGCGTTGTCCGGCCAGCCGTACGAGGCAACCCTGCGCTGAGTCGCCAAGGCCGCCTCCACCGCATCTGAGGCCGAAGTGAAGACGACGAAGAAGCTGTCCCCCTCGGTCCCGATCTCGCGACCGGCCCAGCGCCTGATTTCCTCGCGCACGATTGAGCGTTGGACGGACAGCGCTTCGCCGTACTGCACACCCAGCTGGCTCAGCAACCGCGTGGAACCCTCGATGTCACTGAACAGCAAGGTAAGCGTCCCCGAGGGGAGGGGCTGCTCCATCACCTCATTATGACGACGCTGAGATGGCGTTTCCTTGACACAACAACGGTGGTTAGCGGTTGAGGCTTCTCAGCGGCTGCCCGTTGCTCTCGACGGCAGCAACCTGATCCAGGCGGTCGTCTATCCGCCCAACACATGAAGCGCGAGCGGCGGCCTGCGATCCACAATGTGCACGTGGCAACTCACTGCTGCAACGTCAGCCGTTGCAGCTTTCGTCTGCCCGTCGTCGTTGCACGTCCGGGTCATGCTGGGCCGCGTGCGTATCCCACCAAGAGCTTGTTCATCAGCCTGCGATGACCCAGTCGGCTGCAGACGTCAAGGCCCGCCATGTGGCCGCTAGGGGTCTTCTTACGACGCACCTCCCGGTAGCCCCCTCAGTGCAGCGTCTGCGGCTTCAGTTCAGATGCCTAAGCACTTCCCCGGTCTGACTGTCAACTGCCTTGACGCTGGCGACACTCACGTCGGCGGGAAGTTGTCCGGCCGCCACGGCCGCGAGATGACTGATCTCGGTGTCGTCTGCCCAGAAGCTCATGGGTGCAGTGTGGCACCCACGATCCGGGTGCGTAATAGTCCCACACTGGCGCACCGGCCTGAATCAAGGCGTCGTGCATCCGGTGATGCGTGGCCGCCAACGCCTGATGGTGTGCTGGCAGGAGGAACGTTGCCACGCCCGGGAACCCTCCTACTGCCGATAGACGCAGCGTCTTGCCCAGAGCTGGCCTCACGGCGTCTGTGAGCGCGTCCTGTTGAGTCGGGAGCCTGTCCATCACGGTCAGGCTGACGTGTGGCACGTGCTTGCGGTGTGTCGCGGTGCCCAGGCTTTTGACCCCTCTGGCCTCCAACGCCGACCAAAGCCGACGTACACGTCTGTCGCCATCTTCGGAGAACCACATCTCTATCGCCACAGCCACTAATACAGCCTGTCAGAGCGATCACCGGCAGGGCGCCGAAGCTGCGCGCGAGACGTTCGCCATCTGACCCCGCTCTCGGTCTCGAACTACTACGGCGGCTCCACCACGTCCCTGGCCGCTAGGCCGACCCCTACATAAGGACCAAGTACATAAGGACCCAGCTCGCCGAACCAAGTCCTCGACAAGATCAAGACGCGATAGAACTCGCTAACACCCCACTAGCGCGCTGGGGCCTCGGCGGCCGGGAGGTCCGCCACCGCAGAACCCGAAGCCAGCCGACGCCCGAGGATCCCGAAGGCGAACATCACCGGGAGCACCGCATTGCCCAGGGAGGTGGCTTGCAAGATCAACCACGCCAGGGGAATCGCCAAAGCCAGCAGTAGGGCTGGCAGCCGGGGCGCCGAACCTCGTACGAGGAGGGTGATGCCGAGAACGGTCGACCCCACCATGGTCAACAGAAGTCCGGGCACAGTCACTATCCAGCCCACCTGGAACAGCACGTTGTAGTTGCCGGTCCACTGTGTCCAATAGTCCAGAAAGACGCCGGCGCAAGCCAGCACGTACCCGGTCAGCGCCACCCGCCAGACCCAGGTTTCCCACAGCCCAGGACGGCGCTGCTTGTAGATCAGGAACGCACACAGGGTGAAAGCGAGGAACAAAGGGAACCAGATCTTGCCGTAGGTGACATAAACAAGATCAGCATCACCCCATCCCAGCAGCGGCGACAGAGCCTTCGCGGCCGGCACGGCCCACGCCGCCGTGGCGGGAAGCGCCAGGTCCTCAGCGCCTTCGGTCGTCGCGAACCGGGACAACGCGTGCAGTTGCCCGACCACAAGTCCCACCCAAGCCGCCACCCAGGCGCAGCGGCCAATCAGCCGCTGATGGTCCGTCAGCCACGACATGTCGTGCTCCTCCCGCGTTCCCCGTCGATATCACGTTAGGGGTCAGCTTTCGAAGTTGCTCTTCTGGGCTAGGACCGCGCGATCCGGCACATCAAATCGTGCGTCCGAGGGCCTCAAGGACTAGAGATCGATCGTGGGGAGGTCGTCGAGACCTTCCTTCCATCTGAGATCGTCGTGTCATGAACGCGTGGGCCTCGGCGGTGCGAGGTGTCGCACGGCATCCGGTGCTGGCCTTCATGCTGATCAGCCTCGGGATTGGCTTTGTGACGGCGGCGATCCCGCCGATTGTGGACTCCGAGATCTTGCCGTTCGGCCGGCCGTTGCACGGAGTGTTCATGTCGCTCGGCGCCGGCCTCGCTGCCTTCCTGGTCACGGCCGCGTTGTCAGGCCGCGCTGGTGTCGCGGACCTCGGACGTCGCAGTCTGCGCTGGCGGGTCCCGGTGCGCTGGTACCTGATCGCACTGTTGTCCGTTCCGGTCGGGGCGACGCTGATCTCGCTGGTGATCTACGGTCCGCAAGCTCTGACAACGCCGTCCGGTGGCTGGCCGCGAGCGCTGGCCGAGGTCGCCGCAATGTTCTTGCTGCAACTGGTGTTGTTCCAGCTTGCCGAGGAGATCGGATTCACCGGGTTCCTGCAGCATCACTGGCAGGACCGGTACCACCCGTTGAAGCTCACCTTGTACGTGGCACTGCTGTGGGCGGTATGGCACCTGCCCGACCACTTCGCCGTAGAAGGCTGGGGAATCCAGGCGCTGATATCGGCACCCGTCGTGTTCGCTATCGAGGTCGTCTCGCTGTTCTTCGCCCGCGCCATATTCGTGTGGTTCTACAACCGCACCGGTAGCAGCGTGCTGCTGGTTGCGATCTTCCACGCCAGCTTCGACGGCTCAATCAACCAGCTCTCCTACGATGTGGTACCGGCGTCGAACACAGCAAGATTCTTGATCTTCAGCGCCGTAATCATTCTTTTCGCAGCAACGGTGATCATCGCCACCAAAGGCCGGCTGGGACGGCACGCAGATGTCGTGCCCGTACACGAAGCAGGCGACGCGGCTGGCGAGCACACACCCGATGACGCTGCAGGAACGAGAATCGGATCCGCGGGACGCCTGAGATGGGTTGCCGGGGCACATACTCCATCGCCGGCCTGCGTCCGTGCTGGCCAGGCGCATGCCGTCGTGCCGATGCAGCCGTCCAGATCAGGGTCAACCGTATGCATTGACCGGCAGGGGCTGGCAGAGCCGACAGATAGCCTAGGCGCGTCGGGGCAAGCAAATGGCTGACCTGGCCGAGGTGAAGGACTGGGTAGAAGGACTCCGCGCAGCGGCACACACCGCACGGCAGGACGGCAACATCACGCTAGCCAAGGCCTTGGACATTACCCGCTTCGAGATTTACGAGTCCTACCTTGACGAGGACTACACCAGCAACAGAGCCAAGCGGTTGGTGATCAAAAGCGAGGCACATGTGGAACCGTCGGTGCGTCTAGGGAACACCCGAGGCGACATCAGGGTAATCAGCTCGATCCGACTGCGGACCTGAGCCGCTGCATTACGCGGGACTGCCGCGCGGGAGTGCGACCTGACAAACTGCGGCCGCGAGCCGGTGACGCGCTCATCGGTCGATGACGAGGTTGGCTGAGTTGTTCACTGCGCGGGATTGGCCGACTCAGGCACTATCGGCCTCGGGCCACCGACGCCTCATTCCTCGCGGGCGGTGGCCATGATGGCCTCGAGGTCAAGGTCCTCGCCCTGGTGATACTCCGCGACGTGCTTTTCGGCGTTCGTGCGGAGCTCATCCATGGTCTCGCCGCGGACTTGCATGCCGTCGACGCAGTCAATCACATACGCCATCTGGGCGCCCTCCTTTGGCTTAGCTTCTGATGCCTACGCCCGTACTGCCCGTTTCTCGAATGTGCTAAACAACTTGACGTGTCTCGGCCGGTGCGCCGCCTCGCCCGAGTGAGGCATGACCTCCTACAGCGGCCAGACCTCGCGCAAGTTGCCTGCTAATCGCTTAGCGCCGTACAGGTTCGGCCGTCTCGACCAGGTGTTCCAGCAGGTCAACTGACTTCTGCGCGCCACCAAGTGTGGCGAGCTCCACGTCGATCTGCCGAGCCCGTTGCGCATACGCCGGGTCGCTCAGGATCTCTTTGACAGCGGCGGCCACCGCCTCCGGCTTCGGCCGGCCGGTCCGCAGATTGATGCCGGCGCCTGCCCGGGCCACCCAGGCGGCGATCGCTGGCTTGTCGATGTCGCCGCCAGCTACGACCAGGGGAACGCCTGCTGCCAGGCTGGCGAGGACACCTCCCCAGCCACCGTTGGTCACGAAAACCGAAGTCTCAGGCAAGACCGATGGGAAGGCCAGAAAGTCGACGATCCGAGCGTTCCGCGGCACCTCGATGCCGACGTCGGTCTGGCCGCGCCGCCCGGTGGTCGCAATGACTGAAGCGTCCAGCTCGGTGAGTCCTTCGATGGCGGGCTGAATCAGATCTGTCAGTTCGACGTGGTGCGTGCCCTGGGTCACGATGACAAGGGGTTGGGCCGACGGGGAGAGACTGTCGCCTGATCTCTCTCCGCTTGGGGCCAGCCGGCCGACGTAGTGCGTCTGATTCGGGAGCTCGGCTCCCGGCCGCTCGAGCGAGGGACAGCCGGTAGCTAGTACCAGCCACGGTGAGACCAGTCCAACCCCGTACATTCGGGGATCGTGCGGCAGACCTACCTGGATGCGCGCCTGGTTGTAGGCCCTCTTGAAGGGCAAGGTGGCGGCACCGAACGCCTGCCACAAGATCACATCTCGCATCCGTCCCAGCCGACCTCGAGCTGGCGCCAGACCGAACGCCAGTGGCGCCAGATCTTTGCCGAGCGAATTGAAGGGAAGGACGTTGACCGTGGCCCATGGAATTCGGCGCAACTCGCTGATGCAGCCTGCACCTACGCTCATGATGTCCCCGATGATCACATCGGCCGGGGATCGGTCCAGCTCCCGACCAAGATCGTGAACTTGGCCGGGGGCAGTATCGAAAAAGACAGCTTTGGTCATGGCGACCATTCCGCGGCGGCCCGGACGCCCCGCCGCAGGAAACGTGGCGGCGACATCTTCCTCGTCGAAATCTGTCGCGGCAGACCAGCGCACCGCGGTGGTGCCCAGTTCGACGAACCGTCGGCAATAACGAGCACCGGTGTAGACCGTCACTGAATGTCCGCGGGCGATGAGCTCCGCAACCAGGCCCGTGATCGGATTCACGTGGCCCGCCAGCGGCATCACGGTGACGAGGGCCTTCATCCCCTCATCATCGACCTAGGTCCGGCCACGGTCCAAGGTCCGGCGGTCCGACCGAACCGCAAGCCCAGCTAAAAGGTGTTGGACGAGACGCAGTCGGTCGATGGGAGGGGTGAGGGTCACGCTGACTGTGAGCTGCGGTGCAACCGTTTCGTGCGACGGCGCCCAGGCCAGCGATGAGGCCAATCCCGCGCCGCCACACGATCAGGCCCTGGACAGGCAGATTTGGCAGACTGATGCCATCGATGTCATGGTTCGCCGTGCCCTTGCCGCCTCAAGATCAGCTGACTCATGATCAAACACCGCAGGTGCGAGCAAGATCAGGTCAATCGAGCCCCTAGCGCCAGGGTCATGGCGATCATCGATGCATCGACATGCTCACCTCGAAGCGCTAACTCCTGATGATCGGTTGAGCCCGAGACGGCCTCGAGTGGCGACGGCGATGATCACCGCAGCTAGCACGACAATCCCGCCCATGATCACCAACACTTCGAACTGCGGCAGAGCGACCACGGCCACCAGGCCGGTGGAGTTCACGATGGCGTTGTGCATGGAATGGAACAATCCGGCGATCAACACGCTGAAGCCGGCGCCGTTGTAAAGCCAGCCAGTAATCAATCGGCTGCCCAGATGCGGGAGCAGGAAGATGCCCAGCGCCAGCGCCGTGGTCGCCCATGATCGCGTGTCGACATAGAAGCTTGGCACGTGGAACAGCCAGAAGAACACTCCCGTCAACAAGGCGGCGCGGAGCGGACGATGACGATCTTGGAATCGGGCGAAGACGAATCCGGTCCATCCGATCTCCTCAGCGACATTGTTCAGCAAGATCATGATCGCCAATGCCGGCAGGAATCCGGTAAGCAGCTGCAACCAATTCTGGGCTAGAGCGCGCAGCGGCGCGAAGCCATAAAGGATCGTGATAGCGATCAAGAAGATCAGCAGCGGAGCGAGCAGGCTGACCAGATACCAGCGCAGCGGCACCCGCCACCGGAAGCTGCGCCGGGCGAGGTCTCGCACGCCAGCCTTTCCGCTCACTAGGGCGGTAACGATAAATGCTGGCACCGCCGACCCGAGGACGTTCACCAGTACCCCGTGCGGTGTCGCTCCGCCCGGGAGAAGTCCCGGCTCGGTCAACCCTTTGGGGACAAAGACAAGGGCCGTGGTCATCGCGTACACCAGCAGCAAGAAGGTGGCGATCGGATGCCGGGGAATCCACGACCTCAACGGTGAGATATCTGTTCCAGCGGCTTGCTCAGTTGGCCCAGCCATGATCGGTACTTCCTCTCAACGGATCAATCATCAGGCCGCACCACCTCTACGTCCCAGGCCGGCCTCCCGCGCCCGGAATGGATGACGGGCATCTCGCTTCTGCCGGAGTAACGTCGGTGCCTCTTCAAGCCAACGAATATGCGCAGCCACAGCAGCGAGCGAGGCGGAGGCCGCGTCATGACGGGGAAGTGGTGGGAAAAGTTTGGGTTTGGCGCGCAAATACCACCAGGAGCGAGATCCACCACGCGGTCCATAGCGTGAAGAGCACGCCGAGCAGAACATCGCGTACGAGACTTAGCCCTGCGACGTTGGCGGCGGCCCCTGCTGCGGCGGCCGCGGCGAGTATCAGCGACAGGCGGGATGGGCGGAGATGATCTTGGCGGAGGAGCCGCCCGATTCCTAGCCACCAGGCCGCCAGGAGGATGGCATCAAGGAATTGCCAGATGGAACGCCACACCACCTGCAACACAGTCGCGAACTGCGCCGCGATCAGCGCCTGACCAGCGGCGGTGGCGTCGGTGTAGCCCTGCATCAGCAGCGGCGCGACCATGGCGAGGACGGCCGCACCGACTCCGCCCGCCAACGCGTAGCCGACAGCGGCCAAGGTAGACAAGTCCGCGATGAGGGGGTTTCGCGGCCGCAGCTGCCGCCACAACACATACGCGAGGACCGCCGTGGCGAGGTAGTAGCCAAACAGGTCCAGTACTGCCGCCCAACGCAGAAGCTCCGCCGAGGTTGCGCCCGAACCGAGGATTAGCGTCGGCTCTAGAAACCAATCGAGCCGAAACTGAAACGCCGCCAGGAACAGCAAATTGCTCGTCATGCCCGCGCTGATCGACACCAACAATGCAGCGATGCCAGCACGCCGCAGCGTCAAAACAGTCTCTTCTGGGCCTTTGGTGGGCGACAAACCAGCCTCCAGCAAACGGTGGAACTTTAGACGTAGCATCCCGGGTGCGGCGATGCCAGGGTAGGGGTTTATGAGGACGCTGAGGCTCTCCACGGTCGCCGCCGTGTGTGCGCTCAGCACGGTGATTTGCTTTGTGCTTGGCGCGGTGGCGATGGGTTCCAGCGGGGTAGGGGTGCTGATCCCCGAGACCGGACCGCCGGGCCGAGAGTGGATCGCGAACGTGAATGCGGCCGGCTGGTTGTTCTTCGCTGGGGCCTGGTTGATCATCCTGATGGGGTTCCTGGGGATCGTCGCCCTGGTTGGTTTCTACGACACCCTTCGGTCGGCTGGGCCGGTGATGATTCTGGCGCCGATTCTCGGCGCCGTCGGGTTGACGCTGGTGACCGTCTCGCACCTGATCCCCATCGCGATGGGCTATGAACTAGTACCCGCCTACAGCAACGCCGACCCGGCAGGACAGGCGACGCTGGCCGCCACTGCCGACACCTTCGCAGCCGCCGCCCTTGTGACCAACGCCGCCGGCAACTTCCTCAACTTCGGCGTAGTCGTTCCGCTCTACGCAGTCGCCATCCTCACCACGCAGGCGTTGCCGCGATGGATCGGATGGCTTGGCCTGCTCGTCGGCGCGCTCGCTGGATGGTTGGGGCTGCTCAGCCCGGCATCGTCGGCTATCGCCAGTATCTCCAGCATCGGCTTCGTCGGCTTCTTCGTTTTCATGTTGACCATGGGCATCGCCCTGCTCCGCCGCCGCTCCAACATCGACGACGCAACCCAAGCATCAACACAAACACCGCGCTGACCAGAGGCCGCATAGATCCTCTTCGAGACTACGAAGCTCTTGGCGCTGGAGATCAGGGCGGCAGCACAATGTCGGGGCTTTGTCGGCTGATCCCGGTGGTCGGTCTCGTCATGCTGGCGGGGACGCGGCGATTCGGGGGTTTCGCACAACGCAGCCTGTCAGGTCCGCAAACTCAACTCCGCGTTACTTCCGTGGCTTGCCTGCTCTCTTTTGAGTATTTCCAACGTTGTCAGGCCCGTGGTGGCAGTATGCGTGGGCAATGGGTCGATGTTGGCGCGAGGAGGCTCATTGATGGAACGGCTGTGGATTCGAGAGGTCAGACGCGCCGCACGGCGTGCAAGGGCTCCCTTCGCTCGGCAGATCGCTTTGGGTTGCGGCGCTGCGGCCGTCGGAACGATCGTGGCCTTTGTTCTGCCCCTGCAGTGGGATGGCCCTCCCCTGCAGTGGGATGGCGCTGTGGCGCAAGCCGGATGGGCCGCACTGTGGGCGGCAGCTGTATACGTCGCCATCTGGGCTGCGCTTTTCATTGCTCACCTGTTGAGGTATCGATCCAGCGGATTTCGGGACGGCGACTGGCAAGCGGGACATGATGACTCTGATCCCGGCGGTGCTCCTTTCCTGGAGCTGGTTCGCAGGTCAGGCGGCAGGCCGAATCCCGGAGTTGACCTGGAGCTATGGGTCAAGAGTCACGGCACGTGGGAGGTCGTCGATGACGACGAACTGGTGTTAATGCCGGACAAGGTGATTCGTTGCCGCTTCGATCTCAACCACGAGGTGTTTCCCAGTAGCTTCTACGACATCCGCTGGTTCCGGGCAGACGACCGAGGCAAGCTCGTTGAAATCACCCGCGAGCGGTTCCAACTGCGGAATCACCCGGTCCGCCGCCGGACAACACCTGCATCGCGGACCAATCGAAAGTTGGCTCCCAAAGCGCTGCCCATCAGCGAGCACGAGATCAAGCCGCGCAGAGCAGTAGAGGCCCGCAAACCTACCTTCGCGCGCTGAGCGCGCGCCGCTACCTCCATACGCCTGCCCCCAGCCGGTTGACCCCAAGGAGTGCGGAGGCCGCGCCGTTGATCTTAGCGATCACGGCTCCTGCCAAGTAGTCGCGTTAGTGGCTTAAGGTCTCCGGAGCGGTTCTCGGTGTAGCCGCTACTTCCGGCTGCCAGGCGCGCTCTTGGCTCTCAGGCAGGCTCAAGGCTGGCACTTGGCCTCGGTCGTAGGCAGCCCAGCCTTTCGATCGCCGCCGCGGCGCCGTTTCAACCATGGTCATAGGACCCGCCATGACTGTCGAAGGCAGCCAAACGGTGCAAGCTACCACCGGTCCGGTCATTCCGCGACGCCGTGATTGGCGGCTCTCCGCGCGGCGGTCGGCGGCTGAACCAACCCGGACGGGGGCACTGTCAAGGCCAGCCAACCGAAGGCGAGAGCCATCACCAGCATCGTGAGGACTCCGCGTGGCCAGTAGATGTGTACTCCGGCGATCGCGAAGTACCCGCTCGATATGACCAAGAAGAGGCCGCCGGGCAGCGCACGCCGGCCGCCGTCGCGAACTGCCACCACTGCGGTCGCGACCGCCGCGACCGCTAAGGCCCAGGTACCCGCGCCGCCGACATCGTTGGCGATGTCGAAGAGCCAGTCGATCTCGGGACGTTCGGAGGTGCTCGAGGCGCCAGACTGCTGGATGACCACGCCGTTGCCGATGCCGGCGATGTGGTCAGTCACGGCGTAGAACGTGATGTAGAAGAAGGCCGCCACCCGGCCGATCCAGGCGATCACGCCTGGCCGTCCGTGAAGCAGCACCCAATGACTGACCCCGAGCAGCGGGAACAGCGGAACCAGAATGATGTGCAGGCTTGTCCACCACCCGGCCGACGCCCCGGTCAGTTCGTGCGTGGGTCAAACCAAGCCCAGCCAGCAGCAGGGACGGGGCGGTGACAGCCACGACACTGGGCCATCCCATGCGGTTGGCGTACACGTCAGGGGCCACGTCAGCCAGCGTAAATCCTGACTCGGGGTGGTCGCATCCATGCTCGAGCGTGGCCCTGCCGGTGCAAAGTTCGGGGCCGTTTCGTCAGCTGGCTTGATGCCTTCCTAGTGATGATCAGCTCCTGCCTCGCCCAATCCGACCAAGATCAAGATTCTCCAGAAATTGGAGATCCTAGGTAGACCTAGGCTCGGCCATCTGGGTACCGCGGTGCGCGGCTAGGGGTTATGAGGACGTTGAGGCTCTCCCCGGTCGCAGCCGTGTGTGCTCTCGATACAGCTATCTGCTTTGTGCTTGGCGCGCCGGTAAGGGGTCGATGCATACGGGATCGAGGGTCATGGCGTGTTGCCAATGTCACGCTAGCGCCCGCCTCGGCAGCCACCGCAGCCCACATCGCAGCACGCCAGCGGACGCGACGGTCAGTCCTGACGCTCAGACGATTGGCCGGCCGGGGAGGCGTACGGCCACGAGATGGTCAGCCGGAGCGGCTCGGGGCCTGTCGGCGAGTTGTGCCAGGTCTCACGCGGTGGCCCGACCGGCACCCTGCCGGCGTCGGTGATCCAACGGTGGAGCTCATCATAGAGCCCGAGGATTTCCGGGAAGGAGGTCTCCGGTCCCTCCGCGAGTCGGTTAGCCATGATCCCGCCCGGCAGTCGGTAGCTGCGTACGTCATCGTTTGTGTCTGCAAGATCATCGACCGGTAAGGCGATCTCCAGCGGACCATCCGAGTCGGCGGTAATGGGGCCATGGAACACACCGAACGGGTCTCCGGTAACGGTTAGTTCGGCGGCGGCGGCCAGTTGGCGGAGCCGGCCTACCGCGGAAGTGATGATGTCGTCCATGTCCTCCGGGCGCATCCGTTTCATGACGCTCAGGACAGGGCGGTCGCCCTCGAGGGTTGTGCTGATGTGGGTCATGTCTACCTCCTGGAGTAGGCGGAGTCGTGCTTGATGGAGCACGGCTTGGACGGCCTGGCTGCGGCGCTGGATTGCGATCGCCGCCTGCTCGATGTGCTGCAGAGCCGACTCCGGATCGCTGCCGATAATCGGGCGGATCTGCTCGAGGGAGAGGTCTGCAGAGCGCAGCAGGCTGATCAACCATCCGGTCGGAACCTGCTCAGCAGAGTAGTAGCGGTAGCCGTTGATCGGATCTACAAAGTGCGGCGAAAGAAGCCCACGCTCGGCGTAAATTCGCAGCGCCTTTGCGGAGAGCAAAGTCTGCCTGCCGAACTGACCCGCCGTCATCAGCCCCACTCCGTGTGGATCATCGCCGTAGGCCATGGTGACTACTTTCAGGCTCGCCCTTGGGGCGAGGTCAAGTCCCGGCTCCCGCTTGCGGGCGCTCGACGTGCCGGTGATCGGTCGATGCTCCGATGCTCTGGCAAGTAGTTGTTGTCGCTTGCTTGCTGGTGTCGCCAGATTGAGTGTGTTGTAGATCTCGCGGGCAACGTAGCGCTTGAGTCCCCTAAGTCAAGTCGATGTCGGCGAGGATGACGGTTCCTCCGCTTCCCATGATGTGCCGGTGCTCGGCGCGGTCAAGATCTTCCTCCGGTGGGGGGCTCCATCTTGACCGCGCCTGCGCTCCGGCGTGGTGGCAGCGGTGAAGGAACCGACTGCTGTGATGCCGGTCGGGGTTGTAGGGCTGGCCGCTGGTCCAGCAGGCCCAGATCACGCGGAGCCAGGCGCGGGCGACGATGCGGGTGGCGTGCGGGTTGCGTTTCCCTCGTGCCCGGGCGTCGGCGTAGAGCGCGGCGGCCCAGTCGTCTTGCATTCGAGCGTTGTGAGCGAATGATGGCCTTGCGGGCGCGGGTATTCGCGGCCCAGCGGAAAGTAGACGCCGCGGGTCTGGCCGGAGGAACGGGTGACAGGCTCCGCGCCGCATTCGGTCGCGGCTTGTTCGGCACTGTCCACCCGGTCGAGGATCGGACCGACCTCGGCGAGCAACTGTGCCAGGTTGATCATGCCGACCCCGGGCAGATTTTCGAACAGGTTGCTCCGCGGATGGGCGACAACTCGGACGGCGATCAGCCGCTCAACATCGCTGATGACCGTTTGCAGCGTCTTCAGCACTGCGCGGTGACCATCGCTGCCAGCGTGGCCGGCGGTAAACCAACTGGGGCCACGGGCGCGGCGCGGAGTCGTCTCAGCAACTCGGCCGGGCTCTTCCCGCCCCGGTAGGCGTGTCGCCGACAAAACGCCGCCATCCGCGCTTCGCCGAGGTGAGCCGCTGACGTCGGTGTGGGGTAGTCGGTCAGAAACGCCAACGCGATCTGAGAAGCCAACGACATGAACAACTGCTTGGGCCCAGGCCAGTAGGTGTCCAAGATGGCGGTGAGCTGGTTGGTCGCCGCCGTGCGTGCCCGGACCTGATCATCACGGAGCCGGACCAGCGCCTGCAGTTCGTGCAAGCCGGGATCGGTCGGTGTTAACCGCCGGAGCCGGTGACCGTCCCGGCGCAGATAGTCGGCGAGCTTGTAGCTGTCACCTGGATCAGACTTCGCTCCGGAAGCTCCCCACCGCGGACGGGCAGCGTAAAAGGCGGTGGGATGCACCGGCACAACCGGACGGCCGGCAGCCAGCAGCCGGCCGACGATCAGACCACTAGTGCGCTCAATGATCACCGGCACCTCAGCGGCCGATCCGTGCCGTGCCAGCCGGTCCAATGTGGTCACCCACCCCGTCTCCAAGTGCGGGAACGCCCACCGGTCAAGCACCCCACCTGCCTCATCGAGCACGGTGACGTCGTGGGCTCGGCTGGCCCAATCGAAACCGACATAGTTCATCACTAGCCTCCTGTTGGAATTGGTGGTTGACTCCAACGGTGTCGAGGCCCTTTGCCGGTTCCTCATTGTTCGGCCCTCGGTCGGGCATGTCCCTAACGCCGGTCTAGGGCCTCGACGCATCGAGGGTGGCAGCACTAAAACTGGCCGTCACAGCGGCTCGGCAACGAGGCCATCCCCCGACACGACCGAGAAGCCACGGTCAAGCCCAATACCTGGCCGCATCACCGATACTTCCCTAATGAGACAGGGGATGATTTCTGGCTTGGCTAGCCCTTCGTGGGTTCGTCTCTCGACGTATGCGCGGGTGCGAGGGTCGTGTCACATGCGGCCGAGAACGACTACGTAGAGGGCGTTGTTTGCGCTCGGTCACCGCCGCGGTTGAGCCGGTGACGATGAGTTCGGCCGCTGCTGGCGGAGATTGGTGCGGCTCCGCACAGGTGAGCGAACGCGGCTTCGGATTTGAGGCGGTCGGCGTTGTCGCCGACGCTGACGAGCACCTGGCCGGCGACCTCCGACCCAACGCCGGGTAGGTCGAGCAGCGCAGGAGCGACGTCACGGACCAGCTGATGAAGCTCACGGTCGGCTTCGGTGATCTCCTCTGACAGCTGCTGGTGGCGGCGGGCAAGCCGCCGCAACGCAGTCTTTGTTGCTTGTTCGGAGTCGCCGAGGTCGGGGCTTGGACGCAGCCGTGCACAGTGGGCGATGATCAACGGCGTCGAGAGGCGACGTAGTTGCTGACGGAACCCAGGTGAACCGGCGACGATCAACGCTTTCAGCTGGTTGGTGGCTTGGGTGCGAGCTTTGACAGCGCTGGAGCAGGCCACCCGGATGGCTCTGATTGCCTCCACCTTGCCGTCGCGCACCTTCGGCACGACCGATGCACGACCCGATAGCGCCGCCCGGGCCGCCGAGTAAGCATCCAGTGGATCGGACTTTCCTTGCGCTCGCCGGGCCCGCCGATCGGGTCGGTCCACCTCCACCACCTGCACTCCGGCTTCCCGGAGGTGCCGTGCGCGGCCGACCCCGTAGGTGCCGGTGCCCTCGACGCCGACCCGGTCAAGAACGCCATGCCCCCTCATCCACTGCAGCAGGGCTCGATACCCCGCGGGTGACGTCGGGAACTCTCGGTCACCGAGCTGGCGCGCCTTCTCACAGTGGCCGCAGTCGTTCGGTTTTGCGGCCCTTGGTGCGCTGACCTCGTGCAGCGATACGCCGACATCACTCGCCAGGAGTACCTCGCCGCCGGTATCCGGGTGGCGCTACACCGGCAGATCGACCTGGCCACCGAACCCCGTTGGGCCGCACCGGGATGACCTTCGGCGAGGACGCCGACCTGACCTCGCGCCTGGTTATCGCATACATCCGCGGCTTCCAGGGCGCCGTGGCGACGAGTTCCAGCGGTGTGGGGGTGTTGATCCCGGAGACCGGACGGCCGGCCGGGATTGGATCGCTGCTGGGGATGGCGCTGGCGGGTTGTTCTTCCCAACACGCGTCCTCACCCCTTTAGGGTCCTAGGGCTGACTTGTCTCGACCGGGCGCTGTGCGCGGTGGTGGCGGCATCCTCGGGTTGTCCTGCCCGACCTTGACGACCCCCCGCTCGTAGGCGAGTACGGCAGCTTGGACCCGGTCCCGGAGCCCCAGTTTGAGCAGGATGCGTGCCACGTGGGTCTTCGTGGTGGCCTGGCTGATCATGAGCCGGGCCGCGATCTCTGTGTTGGACAGGCCGTGGCCGATAAGTTCGAGCACCTCGCCCTCGCGGGGAGTCAGCATGGCCAGTACCCGGTCTCGCTGTGCGGGGCCTGGGCTTCGCGCGAATTGGCTGATCATCCGCAGCGTGACTGTCGGCGCCAGCAGCGCCCCTCCGTCGTTGACGGTGCGGACGGCGTCGGCGAGTTCGGCGGTTCGTACGTCCTTGAGCAGGAATCCGCAGGCGCCGGCGCGCAGCGCGTCGAACACGTACTCGTCCAGGTCGTAGGTGGTCAGGATGATCACCCGCGTGCCGGGCAGGGTGTTGGTGATCGAACGCGTCGCCTCGATGCCGTCCAATCGTGGCATTCGGATGTCCATCAAGGCGATATCGGGCCGCAACCGCCGTGCCTCGGCCACGGCCGCCACGCCGTCGCCGGCCTCGCCGACAACCTCGATGTCCGGCTCGGCGTCCAGCAGTACCCTGAAGCCGCTCCGTACCAGCTGCTGGTCGTCTGCGATCAGGACCCGGATGCTCACCGGCGTCCCAGCGGCAGCATCGCGTGGACGGCGAAGCCACCGTCTGGCAGCGGCCCGGTTTCCAGCTTGCCGTCGAAGACGGCGACGCGTTCACGCATCCCCGCCAGCCCTCTGCCGTCCCCTACCGGAGCCTGCGGCAACGGCCGTTGCGGCGGGGCGTTCTCGACGGCCACGTCCAGCGAGGAGTCCGAGACCCGCAGATGCACCTGCGCGGGGACGGCCCCGCAATGCCGAACAACGTTCGACAGCGCCTCCTGCACGATCCGGTAGGCGCACACCGCCACGCCCGCAGGCACCCGGTCGGGATCGCCGTCAATCACATACGACACCGGCAAGCCGGCCTCGCGGACACGTTGCACCAGGCCGGGCAGGTCCTCCAGCCGCGGCTGCGGAGCCCGATCCCCCGGGGTGCCCACCGGCTCATCGGCGCGGATCACCCCGAGCAGGCGGCGCATCTCCACCAGCGCCGTACGCCCGGCATCCTCCACCGCCCGCATCGCCTCCCGGGCCCGGTCGGTGTCGGAGCCGGCCAGGGTCTGGGCGGCCTGCGCCTGGACCACCATCACCGACATGTTGTGGGTGACCACGTCATGGAGCTCGCGAGCAATCCGCGTCCGCTCACGTTCGGCCGCCTCCCGGGCGATATCGGCGGCCCCGGACTCCACCTGCGCGGCGCGGTGCTCGACCAGCTCGGCCCGGTGATGGCGTCGCGCCGAGATCCGACCGGCCACCCAGGCAGCGATCAACACCACGACCGGCTGCACAATCTCTGAGGCATCTGCGCCGGCCTGCAACCGAACGACCGCGAGCGCTGCCGCCGGGACCGTTGACACCACCAGCCCGACCACCGCCCGCCAGGTCGCGGCATGGGCGCCGACTGAGTAGGTGGCCACCAGGTAGGCGATCCACGAACCGAGCGCGCCGACTGAGGGCCCGAGCAGCGCGAACTGCAGCCAGGTGGCCCCCACCACCGCAGTCGCAACGGCCAACGGTGCGCGCCGCCGCGCCAACAGCGGAACCGTCATCGCGGCGCCTAAGGCGACGCGCAAGCACGCGCTCGCCACAGACCCTCGACACTGGCCACGTTGCCACCGACGGCGAGCGCACACAGCGCCAGCACCGCCGCCGTCTCCACGACCCGCACCACGCGGTCACGCTCCCAAGCGATGCCCACCATTTGATGCTAGTTCGGCAGCCAGCAGCGGGAGTCATCCTCGCGATGTATGCCGAATCCGCCGCTGGCCTGACGCCAGCGGCGCCTAGCCAGCGCAGCCTGGGAGGAGTCCATTCGGCTCACCACAGGAGGTCACACCATGTCCATCTCACACACCGACGCCCACCCAGCCGTCCGACTCGCCGGATCCTGCGGAATCGCGTCCGGGGTTCTGCTGCTCGCAACCCCAGCCCTGCCCGCACCCGACCGCATCACCCACACCCTTTGGCTCCTCGGTTGGCTGCTGCTGCTCGGATTCTTCGCCGGGATCGCCACCCTCACCCGCGGCACCGGCGACCGTACCGCGTGGCTGTCACCGGCCATCTCGGCCGCCGCCGCCGTCCTCGTCTCGATACACCTGATCAACGTTGGCATCGAATACACCGCCAACCACCTGTCGAAGGCCTCGCCGGCACACGAGCCCCTGCACGAGGTCGGCGGCGCCCTCTTCACGCTCGGGAATGCTGCCGCTCGGGATGGCCTTGGTCGCCTCCGCAGCGGTCGGGTTGGTCGGGCGGGTGCTGCCGCGCTGGCTCGCCTGGATCGGCCTCCTCGTGGGCCTGACCGCGCTCGTCAACGGGACCATGCTCGGATCAGAGGCTGCATGGGGATTCCTCATCGGCATCATCTGGGTGTTCACCGGCGGCATCAGTTCTCGCCCTGCGCGGCACCAGCACAGTGGCGGCGCCCCAGCTGGCCACCACCGCCAGCTGACGCCACCCCAGCCGGAGCCCCCCCAAGCTGCTGGACCGGCTCACCGCCCCGGGCCAGATCCGCAGCCGGCAGGTCGAGTACCCAGTGGGCGGCAGGATCGAAGTCCGCCGGGTCCCAACCCGCTGACAAGAGCAACCCGGTTGCCGTCAAGCTTGGCTGAAGCAGGGAGCGACATCGCCACCGAAAGCCGAAGATCCTGACCACCGAGGCCGTCAACGCCTCCGACGTCCCGATCACCATGGGCTGAGGCGACGCCTGCCCATCTATCCCGGCAAGGGGATCTCGACTGGTATGTCGCGGGCCTGGCGGCGACGGAGGGCGGAAGGGAAGGATGATCGCGCCAGCCACGACGGCCGCCCCGGCGTGTTCGACGATCAACAGCGTCCGGGCGCGGCCGCAGTGCCAAGGCGAGCAGCACACCCGCAGTGATCGCGTCCACGCTGCCAGCGACGTTGAGGAACCAGCGAGTCAGCTCCGTACGGACTTCCTGATCGGGCCGCAACCGCAGCCAGGGCGCTGAGGCCATAAGCACCACGGCCACCACGAAGAAAAGGCCGGCCAACGTGGCAACCACCCGAAAGATGATCACCCGTACGCGGTGAGCAGCGCCGGCGGGTTCGCGGCGGGACTTTCCGAAGATCCGCTGCTCATACTCACCTCGGCTTATCTGAAACAACAAATCCGAAGCCGGCCGGTGTTCGCCACAACCGGTAGCCGGGCCAGCCCAGCCCAGCGCCAAGGCTCACGCTGCCCAAGATGGCGACCGGCCATGCGGCGGTTGAAACAAGGACGGAAATGCCCAAGCCCAGCAGATGGGCCGGAGCGCCCACAGCAACCAGTATTCCGGCCCAACGAGGCAATGTCGCAGTCCTGATCATGGCGACGCCGAACAGCACGTAACCGATCATGAAGGCGATTGCAGCCAACCCATTGATGACCGCCACAGGCCAGTACTGGGCGATCGCGTCGAGCACTGCCGGCGCCTCCTTGGCCAGGACCGGGGCAAAGAACCCGAAGTTTCCGCCGACTGCAATCAGATACGTACCGGCGAAGGCAGTCAAGAACCCGATCAATCCCAGCCGCCGCATCCCGCCGCGGTGAGACACATAGAGTCCGGGCAGGCCGAGCAGCACCAGCAACCAGGCGAGAGTGTAGAAAAAATGTGCGGCGACCAGTCCCACCTCGCTGGCGATGATCGTGGTGGCCGTCTCACTGCTGGGGTGCAGCATGGTCGCGACGACCATCAACACACCTGCCGCCACCAGCGCCATCCCGCACCATCTCAGCAGACGCACCGGTGGGCCTGACTCCTCGGCCATGACTGCCCCTTCTAGCGGGCTCTCCGTTGGGCACTCTAGTACCGAAGCCGAAGATCAAGGATCCACGCTCAGCGCTACCCCGCCGTCCTGGTGATGCTCACTTGTGCGTTCTCTGGTCGAGAGGTACCGAATCGGAAGCCGCCGGTGTTCGCCACAACCGGTAGCCGGGCCGGGCCAGCCCAGCGCCGAGACTCACGCTGCCCAAGACCGCGACCGGCCATGCGGCTGTTGAGACCAGGACGGATATGCCGGCGGCGACCAGATGCGCTGGAGCGCCCACCGCAACGAGTACGCCGGACCAGCGAGGCAGGGTCGCGGTTTTGGTCATGGCGATGCCGAAGAGGATGTAGCCAATGATGAACGTGATTGCAGCCAACCCATTGATGACCGCCACAGGCCAGTACTGGGCGATCGCGTCGAGCACTGCCGGCGCCTCCTTGGCCAGTACCGGGGCAAAGAACCCGAAGTTTCCGGTGACGGCAATCAGATACGTACCGGCGAAGGCAGTCAAGAACCCGATCAATCCCAGCCGCCCCATCCCAGCGCGGTGAGACAGATAGAGTCCGGGCAGGCCGAGCAGCACCAGCAAGCTGGCGAGAGTGTAGACAAAGTGTGCGGCGACCAGTCCCACCTCGCTGGCGATGATCGTGGTGGCCGTCTCACGGCTGGGGTGCAGCAGGGTCGCGACAACCATCAACACGCCACCAGCAATCAGAGCCATCCCGCACCATCTGAACAGACGTACCAAACGGCTAATGTCGTCTGCCATCAATGCATCTCCCGCCATGGCTCGCCAACGTTGTCCTCCTCCGCCTGGCGCTCCTGACCGCCGCGTTTCTGGATGGTTGAGTCCGACGCCCGAACGACCGAAGCATCCGCTAATTGATACCTTGCATCAAGGGCAGCTGCCCGGGAAAGACGCATGAGCGGCATCAGCTCCTTCGTTCCGGGTCATAGGGGCCAGATCAGGTGCTATGTGGTGCCATAGATGAGTCAGCCAGCGCTTCTGAGATTGTCGCGGTCTGCCAGCCTTGTCGGTGGGTTGTTATGGGCCTGCCTGGCGCCGGTGTTCGTCTACGCCGATCCTGCACTGGACAAGCCTGGGACAGCTGGATTCGCGCTAGCGGTTACCTCAATGTGGCTCGTCGGTGTTGCGTCGCTGGTGCTTCTGCTGCTTGGTCTCGGTCAGTTTTGGGCGTTAGGTCGCGACCGGTTGGGCCGATTAGGAGTGGCCGGAGTCGTTGTTTCGGCATTCGCGCTAGCAGCGATGGCTTTGGGGAATGGAATCGAGCTCTACACGGTGACGGCTCGCGGAACCGAGAGCGACATTGGCCACACGATCTTCTTGATTGCCTTCTTGATCTTGATAGTGGCTTCGATACTGCTGGGGCAGATCCTGGTTCGGAGGCGATGGAGTGCCGGCGTTCGCTGGGCCGGCTTACTCCTGTTGCTGGCCGCACCGCTCGGAATCGGGTTCCTGGTACTCGGCGGGGTGTTGTCGCCGGAGACTGATCTCGGCTTCTGGTCCGCGCTGAGTGTCCCGTACGCAGTCGCCAGGGTGCTCCTGGCACTATTCGCCCCACAGGGTGATGACATAACTACCCGACCCGTTGCCACCCCAGGTGGAGCGCCGCCGCCGTAGAGCGGCGATGCTCGACGGCCGGATCGGGATGCATCCGCCCGTGAGAACCAGTACCGACGACCTAGCGCTCCCGAAATCCCTCCCGGAATACTTGGCGGTCCTCCAGGACGAGTAGTGTCCGCCAGCCGCCAGTTGGACGACCCGTGCGAGCAGCACCATCACTTCGCGCGGCTGCGCTTCACCGTTGACGACGAGGCGACCGAACGAGCCTCGGCATCATCTCACCTCCTCTTAGAGTCTGTTCGGCGGAGCGTACGCAGAAACCCCGCTCAGCCTCATGATCGAGCCCCACGCGATCTGTCGGCCGGTGAGCTCTTCGAGCTAGCTCAGATGTTCGAGGACGCCGGCACGCGTGACAGCGGAGATGGACCAGATCAACGCAGGGCTACGCGAGCGCGGCTAGCACCAAGATCAAGAGAGTCCGGGCCTTCGGTGCCGGGCTCTTCTTGTTGATCAAGGGCCCCGCGTTGGCCAGGATCATCATCAAAGGAGACATCCGACTGGAGCTCCTGCGTTGCCCTCTACTACCAGAATCGTAGGCATGTTCTATCGGATATGGATCTCAGCAACGCCGAGCTGGAGCAACATGCAGCAGCAGATCGCAGAGAAGTCGACCCGCCTATCCAGGTGGAGACGGCCACATGGTCGAGCGCTGGCCAGCTCGATTGGCGGGTGAAAGAACGGCAGGAGTGGCTGGGCCAGGTACGCGGTGCGGACGGCCGTCAGCGCTGGACCAGAGCTGTTGATCTGCGTCCGCGAGCGGCTCACATGACTTCAGCGGTGCACATAGGTGATGCCTTCGGCACGAATCGCCCTCGGCATTGTGCGTCGCACATCTCGCATTGCGATCCGCAGAGCCTCCATCGCTTCCACGACAAGGACGTGGACCCTGTCAGCGTCAGCTTCTGGTTCGAGCTGTTCAGCGAAGTCGGTGAACTGCGTCACGTTGCCGATGCGAATGACGGCCTCGCCGCGCGGCGATGTGTGTTCGACGCTTTGTGGACGGCGGCGGTGATAGTCCATCCCCCGGCGGGCCTCAAGGGCAAGGAATCCGGGTCTTTGCCGCAGGGCCGCGA
Organism: uncultured Actinomycetota bacterium; assembly: GCA_963740515.1. Classification (GTDB taxonomy): domain Bacteria; phylum Actinomycetota; class Actinomycetes; order Propionibacteriales; family Propionibacteriaceae; genus Microlunatus. The sequence continues at coordinate 36,010 of CAVUEO010000029.1, read as the reverse complement.
TGTGGTCGACAGCTGAAGTCATGAATCTATTGTTGGTTGCCTGTGCGGCGGCTCTAATGTCTCTTACGTTGTCGCGGTTGAGACTAACCCAGGCGCCATGTTCGTCGGAGAAGACCGGGTATCCGTTAGCTCTTGGGCGGCGCCCACTGAGCAGGTTCATCGCGCCAGGGTTGAGGATCACGAGGCGCAGCACCATGTTCGCGAGGGAATGTGAGGCTCCGAGGAGAAAGTAGGCCGCGGCCTCAGCAAGCGCCCGCTGCACGAGGCGTTGGTGTTCCGCTGGGCGCCCGGCGGATGTTGCGATGAACCGCTGGACATCCTGTTCAGCAGTCCAAGCAAGCCCCAGCTGCTCGCCAATCGCTCCTGCCAGGCCATGCAACTCGAGGAGCCGATTGGGGGCCGGGATCCGCCGTGGACGTTTCGGCACGAGGGTGACTCGACCGTTGACGATGTGTTGTCGTCTGGCATGACTCGGTATCGCATAATCCTCCGCTGCTGAGCCGTCCTGACTCATCTGCTGCCAGGCCAAAGACTCCTGCTGTACGTACGCCCTCGCCTTGCGCGGTGTCAGGGCTTCGATCGACGAGTTGTCCCAGCTGAGTGAGCCAGCAATCAGCGCGGAAGTGTGGGGCATGTCAGACGATCATGCCGCGTACCGTCCTGACCCGCGAATGGGAAATGGGTGTGGTGCTCACCGAACCAGCGATGCGGTACCGCTCGGCCGTGCGCCGGGCATGGGCCTGATCGGCGTGACTGGGATGCTATGGGTTGTGTCTGGTGATCGTCCGCCGCCCCGTCGGGTGTTTTTGTCGCATACGTCGGAGTTGCGCCGGTTTCCGGCCGGGCGCTCGTTTGTCGCCGCGGCGGAGTCGGCGGTCAACCGGGCTGGGGATGCTGTCACCGATATGGCCTATTTCGCGGCCCGCGATGAGCAGCCTGCCTTGGTGTGTGAGGAGGCGGTGCGGGCCGCGGATGTGTATGTGTTGATCGCCGGATTCCGTTACGGGTCACCGGTGCGGGACCGTCCGGAGGTGTCTTATACCGAGCTGGAGTATCAGACCGCGGGCGAGGCGGGCATTCCGCGGCTGATCTTTCTGCTGGGGGAGGACGCGGAGGGACCGGCGGGGTTGTTCCGTGATCCGCGGTTCGGGGCCCGCCAGGAGGGCTTTCGGGAGCGGTTGCTGGCCGCGGACCGGGTCGCGGCCACGGTCACCAGCCCGGACGGGTTGGAGACGGCGCTGCTGCACGCCCTCACCATGCTGCCGCGGGCCCGCTCGGCGGGGGTGCCGGTGGGGCGGGTGTGGAATATTCCGGCGCGTACTCGGGGGTTCACTGGCCGCGCTGGATTGCTGGCTGGGTTGCGGGAGGCGCTGCTTGCGGGGTGGGCCTGCGGCGTTGCACGCCCTGCACGGGATGGGCGGGGTCGGCAAGACCACGACCGCGATCGAGTATGCCCACCGCTATGGCGAGGACTACGACATCGCCTGGTGGGTGAACGCTGAGGATCCGGATCTGATCCCCGATCAGCTGGCCGGGTTGGCCCGGGCCTTGGATCTCGTCGCGGCCGAGGCTCCGGCCGAGGTCGGTATGGCGCGGCTGGCGGGAGCGTTGCGGGAGCGGGAGCGGTGGTTGCTGGTCTTCGACAACGCCGAGCACCCCGACGCGTTGGCCCGGTTCCTGATCGATGGACCCGGACACACCATCATCACCTCCCGCAACCCCGACTGGCAGGGCTTGGCGACCCCGCTGGCGGTCGAGGAGCTGTCTCGGGCCGGAGTCGGTGGAGCTGCTCACCGGGCGGCTACCCGACCTGTCGCCGGGGTTGGCGGATCAGGTTGCCGAGGCGTTGGGTGACCTGCCGCTTGGCGTTGGATCAGGCGGTCGGGCTGCTGCGCGACACCGGCATGCCGGTCACCGACTACCTTGCCCTGCTAGCATGCCGAGGCTGGTCGGGTGCTGGGCCACCGAGCCGACCCGGCCGGGCGGGATCGCACGGTCGCCGCATCCTGGACGGTGGCGTTCGACCGTCTCGCCGCCGACAACCCGGCGGCGCTGCTGCTGTTGAGCCTGGCGGCGTGGCTGGCGCCCGAACCCATCCCGCTGACCGTGTTCACCCAGCATCCCGAGCGGCTCCCCGATCCTCTCCCCAGCACCGTCGGTGACCCGCTCGCGGTGGCCGCTCTCACCGGGCTGCGTGCAGCGGCGCGGTCTTGCCCAGGTCACCCCGCAGACGATTCGGCTGCACCGGGTGCCCGCGGCGCTGCTGCGCGACCGCGACACCACCCAGTCGAGGAGCAGGAACCGGCCTCACCGACATGGCCGGTGTCCTGGCTGCGGCGGTGCCCGACCAGCCGTGGGAGGTGGCCACCTGGCCGACCTGGCGGCTGCTGCTCCCGCATGTCCTGGCCGTTGTCGACCACGCCACCGACGACCCCGACGAGGAATCTGCCGACGACATCACCTACCTGCTCGACAGAGCCGGGATCTACCTCCATTGGCAGGGGCAATCGCGGGCCGCGCTGCCGCTGTGGGAACGGGTCCACCAGCGTCGCCTGAGCCGCGACGGGGTCGACCACCCGAAAACGTTGGAGGCAGCCCGCATGGTGGCTCAAATCCTGTCGCGCGTTGGGTGACTACGAGCAGGCCCGCGCCCTCGACGAGGACACCCTGGCCCGCAGACGCCGGGTGCTGGGCGAGGACCACCCCGACACCCTCAGCCTCGGCCAACAACCTCGCCCGCGACCTGTCACGGGTTGGGTGACGTACGAGCAGGCCCGCACCCTCGACGAGGACACCCTGGCCCGCAGACGCCGGGTCCTGGGCGAGGACCACCCCGACACCCTCGCCTCGGCCAGCAACCTCGCCGCCGACCTGTCACGGGTTGGGTGACTACCAGCAGGCCCGCACCCTCGACGAGGACACCCTGGCCCGCAGCCGCCGGGTCCTGGGCGAGGACCACCCCGACACCCTCACCTCGGCCAACAACCTCGCCCGCGACCTGTCCGAGTTGGGTGACTACCAGCAGGCCCGCACCCTCGACGAGGACACCCTGGCCCGCAGACGCCGGGTCCTGGGCGAGGACCACCCCGACACCCTCGCCTCGGCCGAGAACCTGGCGGAGGTGTTGCGGAAGTTGGGCGAAGCTCCCGCAGTAGTGGGCCGCAGTGCCAGCGCTTAATCGTTACGGTGGCGCGGTGGACGTTGAGCGTGCAGCCGACTTGTACGCCCAGGGCTGGACCCTGCGCCAGATCGGTGCCGAGCTGGGCGTTCACTGGACGCACGGTCGAGCCATCAGCTTCGCCGTGCCGGCGTCACCATGCGTCGCGGCGGTCCTCCCGCTCATCCCGCCTCCACACAGCAGATCCTGGAGCTGCGTGACCAAGGCCTGACCTGGACCGAGGTAGCAGAACAGGTCGATATGACGGTTTCCGGTGCCTGGAGCCGCTACCGGAGGGCCCGGCCGCCAAAGTCCCCACGCTTGGGCCGTTGGCAGCAGGTTCTCGCCGACGCCCTTGACCAGAACCTTGCGATTGGCGTCCGGGCAGCCGTCGCTGATCATCTCGGCCGAGCCCCCACCCGGGCTGAGCTGACTGCCGCACGACGAGCCGCCCACAGTCTCGCCGCCCTCGGTCGTGCCCGCGTGCTCCACGTGCCGGGCGCCGATGGCGACGCCAATGCAGGCGATCGCAACTATCTGGTGCTGGCGAAGCCGAATGTGATCATGAACGACATCCGACTCCGAGGGCTGGCGGTTGCAGGAAGTGACGCTGCCGGTCGGAAGAGCCCCCACAACCACGCCCAGACCGCTCGGAACCTTAGACGCTCCCTCCGGAATGCGGCCGCTGGTGCCCGGCTAATCCAGGCAGAGGGGTTGGACAGCAAATCGGCTGCCGACGTCGCAGCCTCCCTTGCCGATGCACTCGAAGAGCTTCACCGGCTCCAGCGCAGCCTCGATCGACGTATCAGACGCGGGGCCTCTTGAGCGTCGACGCTTCCACACATCACTACCAGCGGAGCTTCCCGAGCAGCCTATTGATGCCGCGCACGAGACCGAGCAGCCGGCGGCGCGACCAAGACGTCCTTGTGCAAATGTTTCTTTACGAGGTGAACGAGTTCTGAGCCTTCGATGAGCTGTATCCGGCCGTTCTCCCTGGCCTTGATTTTGCATCCGCTTGCGAACCAGGACGTTGTGACGAGGATCCCTCTTCCGGCGCGCTTCTCGTCCATTGCGCCAACCAGCTCGCGGATGTGGCTCACACCGATCACGTTGGTATACCTCTTGGCTTGAACGATTGTGAGGCCTCCGACCATTGGATCACGATTGATCACGACCGCATCCACACCGTCGTCTCCGCTGCGCTCGGTGGTCCACCCCTCCAATCCGCTCGCTTCAAATAGCTGCCGCACGAAGTGCTCGAACTCCGTCGGGCTTATCTTGGTCAGATCCTGTCGGGAATCGAGACTGGCGACTACGTCGACCGCCTCAACGAACGAGTACCGAGCAAGATCAAAATCCCGGATCGGCGTGACTGGCTCGACACGATGCGGATGGTGCGAGACAAGAGCGTTTAGATGGCGGAGGCAGACGTCTGGTTCTACGTCACGCAGGTTGAGTCCCAGGTAGGTGGAGCGGTCTGTCGCGATGCTGATCAAGCACGGATATTCCCGCTGGCCCGTAGCAGGATTCACTGAGCGTACGTGCCCGCCTAACTCGACGTTATCCAGTTCCGGGTCGGAGTCGAAGATGTTTCGCATGTACAGCAAAGTGATCTGGCTGATCACCGAACGGTAGAGCTGTGCGATCTGGGCTGCTGGACGTTCCTTCTTGCGTAGCGTTGCGGTCGTTGCTACGTATGTGTACGACTCCACCCCCGGTATGACATCAATCGACGGCAGCTCGAAACGTACGACAGCCTGCTCTCCTCGCGGCGAGTAGGCCACTTCAGCCGCGTGCGGAACATCGTCGGGCAACAGCGTTCCGGACAGCGCCAGCTCCAAGTAGTACTGGACACTCTCCCGATCCCGCTCCCGTACGCCAGCAGAGATTTGCGCAATGCGGCTGTTATGGCGCGCGACGTCATTCTGATGCGCCAGCAAAGCCGCCTCATAGCGTGATGTCTGTTCCCGTATCCGCTCCTGGCGCGCCACCTCAGCTCGCTCGTACTCGCAGTTCCGCCCGTTCGAATTTCTCGCGAGCCGCAGCCAATCGCTGTTCATGGCGAGACTTTGCGCCGAAGAAACCAGCGATCGAACCGGGCTCTGGCGGTGCAGACCAGATCGGGCGGCGAGTGCAGCCACGCCGTCGGCGCCGAGGTCTAGCGGTGGAAATTCATCGGTGCGCAGCATCGCGTTCAGATCGATCGCGGCTTCCCGGTCGAGACCGCGCCGAAGGATGGACTCCAGCCGTGCGACGCGAGCCTCCAAGTCCGCGTTGAGTTGCTCGGCCTGAGCCTTGCCTGCCGCAGTCTCTTGCAGTTTGCGCTCTCGCTCGGCCGCCTTCTCGGCGGCAGCCACTTGTCGTTGAAGACGAAGCGCCTCTTGACGATTCCACACATTGTGGCTGTATCTGCCTTGCCCGCTAGCCAAGCTGCACCCCTCTGCGTCAGCCCCGAGCACGGTAGGTATCGATGTGGTTGAGATACATCCGACCAGATGTATGAGCCAACGGTCTATATGTCTTGTTGCGTCGCGAGCGCGGCTGGGCTCAACCCGAGTGGATTGGCTCCGCGCGAGTTCCGACACCCTGCACCTCGTGGCGACCGGTAGGCACAAAATTGCGCCTCGAATTGCGTCTGGCATGTGTCCGGCCCCCTCCAACACCTACGCCACAGTCGTGGGTCGTATCACCTGATCCCACCGCACTAGCAGCCCAAGGGTGATCACCTGCAATGCCACTTGGATCAAGATCGCGAACTGGTAGACGTAGCTTGAGAGCAGGTTGCCTAAAAGGAGCATGAGCAACATCGCACCGTAGCCACACCTGACTGCGAGACGTCGACGGATCCGCCCCGGACGCAGCGCCCACCAGGTAATCCCGGCAAGCGCTGCGACGACGGCGTTCAGGCCCCACGTGACGAGGAAGACGATCTTCCCCAAGTCTCCGACAGGTTGATCCCGCACGCTGAGCGTTACCGTCCGACGTAACCCTTCGGGTGTGAATGCGACGCCGACGAGCAGCAGGAGTTGGAACAATCCGAGGATGCAGAAGACGGCCATCGCCAAACGTACAAATCGACGGGCACGGTTCGCCGGTAGCCAGGAAGCAACCGTCCTGCGGATTCGGCGGACAGTACGGCCGACAAAGGCGAAGGACTCCTCGACTCGATCCGCCAACCCCATTGATGTCTCGATGCCGTTGAGCAACGCAGCGGAGGCGTCATCAAGTGAACCGGTCCGGGCCTGGCGGATGTGATTTTCCATCGCGCTGATCTCGGTTGGAGTGGCGGTGCCGTCGGCGATGGTCTGGCTCAGCGAAATCGCGGCCAGCAAGTGGGCCCGCGGACTCCGCAGCTGATGGCGCCGCGCGAGTTCGGTGAACAGCAAGATCAATAGCAGTGAGGCGTAAACGACGGGTGCCGCGAGGGGAAAGAAGTAATCGTTCTTCTGAGTAATGAACTTCCCGACCTCATCGACGAAGAGCCCGAATCCGACTCCGGTGAGCAGTGCGATGATGACGGCCGCCCCGCGGTTCTGCACGATCAGCGTCATCATGCCGGCAAGGAACAACGCCAATCCACCCCAAAGAGCATGGGCAAGGTGGAACGTCGAGTTGCCAATCTGCGGGTAGCCGGTGAGTACCAGGAACAAGCGGGTCAGGGCCACGGTCAACGCGCAGCTCACCAAAACGATCAGCGTCAGGCGGGACGAGCGGTCCGAGACGATGATGAACGGATTGGGAGTGGGCGCCGCGTAGGTGTGTGTAGATGCGGCCGCAGGAGCCGATTCGGTGGATTTCATGACGTGCTCCTCTTAATTCACCGGTGAGCGTAATCGCTGATTGGTGCCGCAGCTACTAGCCGACTGCCGGTCGGCGAGTATGGCGGGGGTGACATAGCTGTGGCCTACCAGGACTTGGAGCAGGCTTCTGGTCGGTTGATGGTGATTGACCCGGCTGGCGGCACTACTCGCTCGGACCCGCAAGGGAACTACCGGTCGCAGGGCTCGGAGGCCGCCGCGGAAAAGGCGGCGCTGCGGGGATCGCTGCTCAGCATCGTCACCATCCCACCAACGGCTGGCCCCTCACCGCCAAGTCCTTCCAAACGAATCAACGTTGAGCAAGCGACTTGGGCCAAGGCGAGCAGGTTCGGGACGAAATGGACCCGGGCAGCGCTCGATGACGGAATGCCGCCGCGAGCATTCGATTGACTACGGAGGCTTCCACCGCCGCGTGGTCGTGATTAATGTCGGCTATGCCGATCTCCGGGCCGATTTCCGACCCTCGCGCCGCCACCGTCGGCCCGGCCTCTCAGTTGCCCACGGGGACGGTCACCTTCCTGATGACCGATATCGAGGGCTCGACGCGGCTGCTTCAGACGCTGGGCGATCAGTATCCGCAGTTGCTTGCCGACCACTACCGGCTGCTGCGCGAAGCGTTCGGCTCGACCGGTGTGGAGGTGCGCTCGGAGGGGGATGCGCTGTTTTATGTCTTTGTCGATGCGCCGTCCGCGGTGCGTGCAGCACTTGACGGGCAGCGTCGGCTGGCGGAGCACCAGTGGCCGGCGGATGCGTCGGTGCGGGTGCGGATGGGAATTCACAGTGGTGAGGGGCGGCTGCTGGACGGGGACTACGTCGGGCTCGACGTGCATCGCACGGCGCGGATCACCGACGCTGGCCACGGTGCGCAGGTGGTGCTGTCCGACGCTGCCCATGCATTGGCCGCTGCCGCCCTGCCGCCGGAAGCCGCGCTGCGCGATCTCGGCGAGTACCGGCTGAAGGATCTCGACCGCCCCGAGCGCGTTGTTCCAGCTGGTCGCGCCGGGCATGCCGGCCGACTTTCCACCGTTGCGCTCCCTAGAGAAGCGACAACTCGACCTGCCGGCGCAGGTCACTAGCTTTGTGGGTCGCCAACGCGAGCTTGATCAGCTGGTGGAGCTCCTGGGCTCTTGCCGGCTGGTAACCCTGACTGGGCCGGGTGGCACGGGCAAGACGCGTTTGGCGATCGAGGTCGCCGACGGCTGCATCGATGCCTTCGCTGATGGGGTCCACTTCGTGCCGCTCGCGACGATCTCAGATGCCGATCTTGTGCTGCCGACCGTGGCGGCGCGGCTCGGCCTTCGGGAGGCGCCGGCGCGCCCGGTTCGCGTAGCGCTGATTGACTATGTGGAGCAGCGCGCGATGCTGCTCGTCCTGGACAACTTCGAGCAGATTATCGAGGCCGCGTTGCCGGTCGGCGAGCTGCTCGTGGCAGCCCCCCAGCTGCGGGTGCTGGTCACCAGCAGGGAGCCACTACGCATCGCCGGCGAACAGCAGTACCCCGTTCCGCCGCTGGCGCTGCCGAATGGTCGTGCTGGGCGAAGCCCTGACGAGTTGCGGAGTGTGGATTCCGTCGCGCTGTTCGTGCAGCGCGCGCGCTCGGTCCGGCCCGGGTTCGACCTCACAGCAGGCAATGCAAGCGCCGTTGCCGAAATCTGCACGCCGACTCGACGGGCTCCCGCTGGCCCTGGAGTTGGCCGCCGCCCGAGTCCGGCTGTTCGAGCCGCAGGAACTCCTGTCCCGTCTCGACCGTCGGCTCACGTTCTTCGCCGGCGGGCGTGACCTCCCGGAACGCCAGCGGACTCTGCGCGGCGCGATCGACTGGAGCTACGAGCTGCTCACAGCGGCCGAGCAGGCGCTGTTCCGGCGGCTGTCGGTGTTTTCTGGCGGCTGCACCCTTGAGGCGATCGAAGCGGTGTGCCGGCCGGACGAGCTGGGCGTGGATGCCGTCGACGGCATCGCTTCGCTGCATGACAAGAGCCTGGTACATCGGGACGAGGCCGCTGGCGACCTGCGAGTGAGCATGCTCGAAACGATCAGTGAATACGCCTGGGAACGACTTGAGGATTCCGGTGAGGCGGCCGAGATCACCGCTGCGCACGCCGCTTACTTTCTGGATCTCGCGAACAGGGCCGCCGAGCACCTCCGCGGTCCGGCTCAACGCTCCTGGCTGCCCACGCTAGACCGAGAGCTGGACAATTTTCGCGGGGTCATCCGGCGGGGGATCGAATCAGGCCAAGTCGAGACGGCGCTGCGGTTGACCACAGCGCTCACTGAGTACTGGATCTCCCGCAGCTACCAAAAGGAAGGTCGACGATACCTCGAGGAGCTGCTGGCAGTGCCAACGCAGGATGTCACACCGGCGTCGCGCGCCGCAGCACTCGAGGCGGTGGTCGAGATAGCGGTATGGCAGGGGGACTACGACATGGCGAGACCCCTAATCGAACAGGCCCTCGACAGGTACCGGGAGGTGGGCGACGCTACCGGCATCGCGGTGCAGCTCCAAAGCTTGGGTTATGCACTCAACGTGATTGATCCGGAAGCGGCGCGCGGACTGTTCGCGGAGAGCATCGAGGCGCTCCGTGCGAGTGGATCACCGATGTTGGGCGGCTCGTACGTTGGTAAGGGTGTGGCGGAGCTGCACATGCGCCTGCTCGACGATGCTGTGAGGACCTTCACGGAGGGGGAGCGAGCTTTCCGGGAGGCCGGTGAGGACGATCTCCGATTCATTCCCATTGCCCTGCTTGGCCTCGCGGCTCGGTTTCGAGGGGATCACGTCGGCGCCTGGCGACGCTATGCCGAGGCGCTCAACTCATCGCATCGCAGGGGTTTCCTGCTCGGGGTCAGCCTTACGCTGGTGTGCATGGCGGACCTGGCTCTCCTCGAGGGCAAGCCGCAGCCGGCCACTATCGTGGCAGCGGGAGCAGAAGGACTGGCTGAGGAGCTGGGCGGGACCCCTCCGATCGAGTCCGTCGGCATCGCGCATCCTCTCGAACGCGCCCGCACCGAGCTCGGTCGGGAGCGCTACGACGCCGCCGTGGCCCGCGGCCGCGAAACTCCGATCGACGAGATCGTCCAGCTTGCGTTGGCGGTCGCGGCCAGCGCCCTCGACAGCGTCGGTGGGACCTTCGACTCTTGAGGCCGCTGTCGGCGGCGGTCGATCCGTGCACGGGTGCCCACAAAGGAGTTCGAGATCCTCTTAGCAGAAGCTCGGCGCGAAAGGCGCCGGGCCAAGGTTATCTCGGTGGAGGCCAATTCACCGCGGCACAGGGAGCGACCTTGCCCGACTCTTGGTGTCGCTTGTGGTAGACCCACGAGCTCCTTGCATGCGGCGCCTTTTGCGGCTGGATGGTCGCATCCGATTCGACGAGCAGCTTCGCTTGAACGGCCGGTGAAACTCTGAAAGATCATCGACGCCGTCGAAGTCGATCGAATCTGCTCGATTCCCTTTGAAGCTGCCAAATCAAACCGCCAGTGCCGGTTAAGCTGACAATGATCATGACCAGCGTGTTACCGGGGGGCGGGGTCGCGACGGAAACCGCGTCAATTATTGGCGAACCAGTCTCCAACACTCTCTCTCTTGAATGCGTCGCCTGAAAGGTAGTTGATCATCATGGCACCTCAGGGCCTGTCGGCCCGCAGCCGCCGGTTGTGGCGCGAGGTCACCTCCGAAAGCGAGCTGTCGTCGGACGCTTTGATGGTGTTCGAGGCGGTGCTCCGCACCTGGGATGATCTTGCCAATTTTGAGAAGGTCGCCGCCGAGGTGGTCGCGGCCGGTGAGATGTTCCACGAAACCAGTACTGGTTTGGTCAAGCCGCACCCGGTGTTCGAGGAGATCCGCCGGCATCGGGCACTGCTGGGGCAGGCTGCGGCGCTCGATCTGTCTCTGCCGGACGACGAATTGAGCAGCAGGCGACGCTCGACTCATCGAATCGGGCCAGGAAGGCTGCCCAGGCGAGGTGGAATCGTGGAAATTCGGCGTCGTAAGCTGACCGAGCTGGTCGATGAGCGGCTCAAAACGTTTCGCCGTAGCGACTGGGAGTTGCTGAGTGACGCTGAGTCTGAGTCTGCCCAAGCGGGCCGGCCTTGGGCGCCGGCGTTCCAGCGGTGGCGTGCCGCCCGTAAGGCGTGGATGGAGGCCCATCCAGACAGTGGGGCGTTGGGCAGTGCGTTGGAGCAGATACGTGCTGAGGTGCAGGGTCAAATGCAGGCTGCGCAGCGTGAGCATCCGCGCCCACCAGCCTGGCTAACCGAGCAGTGAAGAAGAGGGTCAAGCTTGGTCGCAGCCGTCAACGTCGCCCTGCCCTGGCCCACTGTATGGCCCTGGGGTTGGGGAGCGATGGTCGGTGAGTCCGGTTTTCTGTCCCCGGACTAGAAGCCGGCCAGCGGCTGCGACCGATTCAGCTGCCCACTTTTGGGCAGCTCAGGTGGCCGATTTCGGCCAGTTGACCTTCTCGGGCCTATTCAACTGAGTCATTTGACTCAGTTCATTCTGGTCACGCTCAACAGTTCTCCGACTCACACCGAGCACCTCAGCGATGGCCCGCTGTGGCATGCACCCCCGTTTCACCAGTTGCTGGCTTCCGGTGCGGAGAGCGGTGCACGTTTCTTGACCTTGGCGGGCTCGCCGCATCCGTACGCCTTCTTCTCCGCCGGATCGGACGGAGCAGGCGGTGCACTCAGGCCTCGTATTGGACAGGTCGTTGATCTGGGCGGCTGTCCAGCCCAGCGCGAGCGCCTCGGCGCGGCCGACGATGTGGCCGACCACCAGATACCGCGGGTTTGGCCGGCCGTTTGGCAGGTATTGCGGCCCGGTGTAGTCGATCGGCTTGCCACAGCGGGCGCAGGGTAGCCGCAGCCGTTGCCAGTAAGCCCGGTTGTGGTCGCGGTGTTTCCTGGAGTACAGCAGCGGGTCGCGTCGCCCCATGAGGCAAGTGTCACCATCTGCGAGGCTGAGGGGCGTTTTGCGGCCTCGACCTCGCTCTCGGCCCTGGCCGACGGGTTAACCGGTGGTCGCGGCCTGGGTAGCGCGGTACTAATCCGGTTCAGTGCGTGACGACTGGCTGCTGGCTAACGGCTGCACTGGCATCCGAGGCGGCAAAAAACTCAACGAACGCGCCTGGGCTGGGGCGGATCATGCGAAGCGCATCAATGACCTCAGAGTGCACATGGAACCGCGTCGCAAGCTCCGAGAAAGGGATGGGTGCGTCAGCTCGGAGAGTCTCGATGCCGACCACCATGTCGGTGGCGTCCAGGTCCACAAGCACCTGGGCATTGACCCGTGCTGTTCGCACGATCGGCTCGTTGGAGAGCTTCACATACGCAGCGTCAGCGAGTAGATCGACCGTCAGGCTGATCTTGATCTCGGTCATCCGTACCTCTCTTGCCCCCCGAGAGCGGTCACGTGGACTGCCAATACGTTGTCTTAACTATGCCAACACCATCAAGTGGAGTCGGGTCGACCAGGCAGACGTAGAGCATCCGTCCGCTGACCGATCGTCCCACATACACCTTGCTTCTGTTGACAGGGTCGGGCCAAGTCATAAGTGGGTTGTTCAAAACGTTATGGACATCGTCCAGGCCGATTCCCCGCCCTCGCAGTTGATCAAGGAAGTGACGGGTCTCGCGGATCTTCACAACCCACGCCTAGGTCGCTTGCTGCTGGACGGCCGTGAAGGCAAGTAGCCGGACTGGCTCTCCGTCCAAGGTCATCCGCAACTCATAGAGGCCGGGCTTCGGGAGGGGCATGAGAAAGGTCAGAGCGAACTGAAGGCCGACAGTGTCGAGGTTCGGTCCGTACGGCATCGCACCTTCTCCCGCCGCGATCTGCATCTCAGTGTCGATGCGGAAGACTTCATCGGGTGAGATCATGCTCGCGTGCAGGATGGGCTTCTCTCCAATCGTCGCCCGGATGCGACCTGCGACGGCGATGAGTTGCTGGGCGGGGAACGATTGAACGAAAACGTGGGTATAACTCGCTCCCACCGCCGTGAGCTTGCCACCCGGCTCGACCTTCGCGTACTCCGCGAAGAACGCATAATCCAGCTCTGCCACGGTCAAAAAGGATAGGTGGAAACCCGCTGGCCCGCGTCGGTTATGAGGGTGAGCACCGCCGGTGCTGACGTTTCCCCGGCCGCAGCCGCGTGCGATGCGGCCCTGTCATATCGAGGTAGGCCGATGCGCGACACGGCAAGGTCACCCCAAGGAGCACGCCGAGCAGAGAACTCGAATCGTCAACGAACTCTAAAGGCGGCAAGTGGCGCGGACATCACATCCGCACCACCCACCAGGTCACAATCCGAACCCGAACCACTCAAGGAGGACGAAGTACAGGGACGCGAGTACCAGGAGCTCCCAGCTCCATAGGCTCCACTCGACGCGGCGGATACGGCTTCGTAGGGCGGGGTCCGCCTCCAGGAGCTTGCTGACCTCCCGCCCGCGACGGTACCTGCGAATCGGATGCCAGAAGCCGACCTCTGCTCGGAGAATGGACGCCGCTAACCAGTCGCCCAGACCTTTCCGCTCATCGCGCAACTCGAGCATGTGCAGGTAAGCCTGGATCGTCGTTCCAATCAAGACCAGCAAGGCAGCCAGTGCAACCACGGGTCCAACGCTGTCATGCAGGAGCTGCGCATGTGACGGGTAAGCGCTGCTCGAACCATGGAGCGGCTACATCAAGACTCAGTCGGAGCCTTGTTGCTAATTGCCCTCTGCTTTGGCCTGACGAAGATCAGCAGCTCTAATCCAGACCTGACGACCGTTTGGACCGCGTACGCGACCCCACCACTCCCGGCGTTCCTTCACCCAGTAGTCGAGATCGCCGGCAGCGGACCATGTGGCTGACTCAACTCGGATCGGCGGTTTCACTTCGTGGCGATCTTCTTCGTTGCGTTGGCCGTACTGGTTGAAGGTGACGTTGAGGTCTGCCGCCTGCTGCCTTGCCTCGTCTTCGCCGAGGTCTGTAGCGCGCCAGCCCATCACTCCAGCGTCGAAGACGCCCCAGGCACCAGACCCGACGTGGCGAGCATCAAACCGCATTCCTAATTAGAACATGTGTTCTGTTCTGGCGGAAGGGGCCCGATGTCTGCCCAATCGTGTCGCCGCTCACCGGCGCCGCCTGCGAATCTGCGCCAGCTGGGTCTGCGCCTCGGCCATGACGCGCACCATCGAGGCCGCTACGGCGGCCAGGGCCTGCGTGTTGGGGGCGATCACGCTCGGCTGCAACGGCCAGTGGATGAGTACCGCCGGCGGGGTCTCGCTGGTCTTGACCAGCTCCACGGTTAGGTGGTCGTGGTTGGTGATCTGGCCGGTGGCCAAAGTGGTTGACTTACTCACGGAGATCTAGCTCCTTCCAGGGTTCGTGGATCTCCTGGCCTCGGTTCGGTGCTCACTACACCGGCCGGGGCCGCTCAAGTTGTGTGGATCTTGCTCAAGGGGTCAGCGGCGCACCTCCCGATTTAGTGCCTGCTCGATCTCATCGAGGGTGCAGCCGTTCATGTCGCCCGCGACTCCGCGATTGGTGTGCAGGTCGGTTAGCCAGTACCTGCCGTAGTCGAGTGCGCGCGGGTCACGGCGGCGAGACTTCTGCAGCTTGAGGCCCTGGCGCTCCGCTGCCCGGCGTAGCCGGTTCTCACGGACCTTCTCTTCGGTCACCGATTCCCCCCCTATACCGGAAGTGATGCCAGAAAGTATGCCGGAAGATATGCGGGAATACAAGGTAACGGATCGGCTCGACCGGGCTGCGGTGGCAATCCTGCACGTATCCTGCACGGACTCTCTCTCGACCCTCTGCCAAAAGTGCGGCTGACTAGGTAAAACGTCAGCGCCGAGGGCAGAGAATGAAACTGCCCGCGCGAATGGTCGGGCGCCTGCAATCGAAATGGGCGGCGACCGTGTCCCTGACCAATGGGACCGCGCGACTTGGGTCAATCATCGCCGGCTGCAACACCAAGAAGGTGGCAGCCGGGTCACGGAGGCAGGCCAGATTCTCCTGCAGGCTCACAAGGCTCGCGGCGTCGGTCGTTCGAGCACTGCGATACAAGAATGTGGCCGTGGGATAGCGGCAGTTTGTCGAGAGGGCGACAAAGTATGGCGCATCTGGACGGGCCAGATAGACAACCGAGGAGCCACCCGCTGCTTTCCGAATCTCTTGTCCGACTTCCATTGCGCGAGCTCGTCCGGCGATCTCGGAGGCACCGCTCAGATGGGTTGAGTAGTTCGCATACGGGGTGTGTGACCACGCAGGGAAGCTGATCACCAACGCAAGGACCGATGCAGCCACAACCAGCGTCCATAGCCCGCCCGTCGCCTGAGGGCGCCTCACTCGATGTTCACGGGCCTGCCAGAGAGCAAGGCTGGCCGAAACGACGGTCACAACACCCACACTGGTTACGGCCCACTCGACATGCTCCACACGCCACTCGTAGGGCTGACGCGCCATCCGTCCGGCGAGTGGAATCCATATCAGCCCGACGAGGGCGATGCACGGCAGCGTCCCTGTCCGCTGCCACCACTCCCCGCAGGCGAATGTCACCAGGCCGGCAGCCAGCACGGAGAGCGCCCCGTAGTGATAGGGAAAGAAGCCGTTTTGCACCGTCACACCGGCCTGCAGGACGAGTATCGCGAGCGCGCAGCCGATGATCCAGCTTCGGCGTCTTGACAGCCTGTAGCCGAGGATGATGGCCGCAGGCCAGAACATGAGGATTGGATTTAGCCAACCGAGGTTCCACAGCGAAAGGCCCAGTGAACGCCAGTTCAGACGGTCAGTTGGACTGAGCCGCGGCATGTCGCGGAACCATTGCCATTCGTGCTGATTCAACAGCGTTAGGCCGAAAAGCAGTGCGGTCAGCACTGCGGTCCAGCCCGCAACCATCCATGCACGCCGGCGATGAAGCACGAACAAGAGACCCAAGGCCACAATTACGGTTGTCGCAGTGGTGTACTTCTGCAAGGCGGCGACGGCCAGGAGAAGTCCCGCTCCCGCGATCAGCGGCGAATGCCAGGAGACAACCCAGCGTGGGCCACGGGCGAGACCCATCGAAATCGCGGCGACAGACAGCAGGGCCGCCGTCCACTCCGGTTGGAGGACGGTCACCGTAGGTGCCCATGCCAGCGCCGTGGAGGTGGCAAGTCCGACACTGGTCGCGCCCATGGCAGACGTCCAACGGCGAAGCGACCTGGCCAATCCCGCACCAGCGAGTCCCGCGAAGAGGATAGCGATACTGAGGGTTAGCCGTTCCCTAAGGACGGTTGGGCCGAACGTCAAGTGGTCGAGCCACGACATCAGGAGCCGGTTGGCCATTGGTCGGTGAATGAAGATGTCGGTGGCTGGCCCAACCTGCCCGCTAGTGCGGAGCGCGCCGAAGGTGTAGCGGATATCCAGGTACAGCACCAGCCAAGGCCACTGGAGCAGAATGGTGAGCCCGACGGCACCGCTCCAAAGCAGGACATTGCGCCCTGCCGGTCGAAAACGCGAACGCAATGCATTGATCCGGGTCCTCGGCGAGGCCTCGCCTGAGGTCATCCGCCCATCGATGTGTCGCCCGTCCAAGCCGACTGCGACTTGAACGTCGCTGATGTCCGTCATCAGTCAATCATTCGGTGAAACTCAGCGCCCTCCGAGACTTCGG
This sequence comes from uncultured Actinomycetota bacterium, assembly GCA_963740515.1. Lineage (GTDB taxonomy): Bacteria > Actinomycetota > Actinomycetes > Propionibacteriales > Propionibacteriaceae > Microlunatus. The sequence goes on along the minus strand of CAVUEO010000029.1, from coordinate 19,409 downwards.
TACCGCGAGGAGTTTGCAATCGCGTGAATGAGCTACGCCAGTCGTGGGACGTGCGCCTCCCACTCGATTCGCCGCTTCGAAAGGTAACCAGACTTGCCATTATCGCTGTTTCCTTGGAAGAAGAGCCAGGTCGCGCCGTCGCGCGGGTCGACAAAGATGCCCGGGTGGCCAGACTCGCTCGAATTCCATTCGCCGGTCTTTCCGTTGGCGAGGAAGGGCCGATCACTCATCCGCTCCCACGCAAGTCCGTCTTGACTGAACGCGACGCCTATCTGCTGAGGCTCGTTGTTGTAAGCGCCGGCATAGAACATGACATAGGTGTTGCCACGCAGGCAGATCGTGGGCGCTTCAATGCAATTCCTTTCCCAAGGCAACTCCGGCTTGAGAATGCTCTTCGTGCACCGTTGCCGCCAATGCTTTGCGGAAAGATCGCTCGCAAGCGGCGCGCTGTGAACGCCGAGCATTTGAACCTTGAACTGTGGATCGCGCGTCGCCCAATAGCAGAACAATTCATCCCCGACGACGTGGGCTTCGGCATCGATCGCGCGGCCGCAGTTCCAGTCGCCGGCGGGGCGCAATATGGGATTGTCGGCAGATCGTTCGAATGTCACACCATCACTACTCGTGGCGTGGCAGATCGCGTCGCGAGGGCCCCTACCGTAGGTCTGGTAAAAGAGGTGAACCCGGTCACCCAGAACAATCGCGCCACCCGCGCAGAGACCCCTGGCCTCAGCATCGCCATTCGGCTCAAGTTCAGCAATGGTTTCCCAATTCAACAGATCCTCACTCGTCGCAATGGCCTGGCCCCATCGGTCGTCGCCACGCTCCGGTGGAATCGAAAAATACATTAGGTAGCGATCGCCGAAGCGGACGACGCTCGGATCCTTTGAGAACGGAGTGCCACGGGATTGGTCAGCCCAGCGCATGATGTCGCTGGCCAGTGGGATCTCGGGATGGTCGTCTCGTTCTGGGATAAAGGACGGCGGAATCATCGTCGCACCGAGAACGCCAATTGCACCCGCGAGTACCCGACGGCGCGTGAATGGCGGACGCGGGTCCATGGCGCGCAGAATACCGTCATGCCAGTCACGAGCGGACCTAACGGACCGCAACTGAAGTTGTTCTACGGTTGGCTTTCGTCAGGATCATCGGCTGTTGTGGTGCTTCGAGTAAGCACGCCACGCCACCGGGCCTGTACGGCCTCATTGTGCCGTCGAGCCGGGATCGCAATCTGAGCTCTAGGGATTCGCAGCGACGTCTCGGGTATCGGGGTCGGCGGCCATGTTAGCTTCCGAGCATGGACGGTCACCCGCTAGCGGAGAAGGTTGGGCTGGTCACCGGTGCCAGTCGTGGGGTGGGGCGTGGGATCGCCCGCGGACTCGGGGAAGCCGGAGCCACTGTCTATGTCACCGGGCGAACCACCGTCGAGGGGTCGGCGCCGTCACGACTGCCGGGCACCGTTCACGAGACGGCACAGCAGGTCACTCGGCTGGGCGGTACTGGGATCGCCGTGCCGATCGATGCCGGCGACGATGATCAAATCGCGGGACTGATTGACCGCATCTCAGACGAGCAGGGCAGCCTCGACATATTGGTCAATAGCGTGTGGGGCGGCTACGAGCGGTTCACTGATGGCTCCGACTTCAATCCAGGCCCGTTCTGGGAGCAGCCGCTGTCGTTGTGGGACTCGATGCACCGCATCGGCGTCCGAGCTCACTACGTGACCTCGGCCCTGGCGGCGCCACTGATGATCAACTCCGGTTCGGGCCTGATCGTCAACGTGTCCTCCTTCGCAGGTCAGGTGTTCGTGCCACCGGTTCCGTATGGCGTGGCGCATGCTGCCATCGACCGGCTCGCCCGCGACATGGCAGAGGATCTTCGGCAGCACCAGATCACCTCTATCTCGTTGTATCCAGGGCTCGTCCTCACCGAGAGCGTGCTGGCCAACATCCAGCACTTCGAGCACGAGACGAACCGGGAGACCCCGCTATTCGTCGGTCGTGTAGTGGCCGCACTCGCTGCCGACGCCCGCGTCCTCGAGTTGACGGGCCGCTGGCTCGTGGCCGCAGAAGTCGCAGAATCGTACGGAGTGACCGATGAGCACGGAATTCGGCCCTGGTCCAATCGCGCCCAGATTCTCGGTGGGAGTACCAGCTGAGTCGCCGGCATGACGCTTCGGGAGCGGTGGAGCAACTGGCCCGTTGGCACCATGATTCCCGCCTGCTGCGGTAATGAACTGAGCAATCCGCGCTGTGCCGCGCGGATTACGCTTCCCGGTGGTCGCCGAGAGCAGATGGGGGATCCGAAAGCGCTCTGTGCTGAGTGCTGTGGTGGTCGTCACTTTCTCCTTGCTGGTCGGTGGAGCGTTTTTGTTGCTCGTGCTGCAGTCATCGCTGAGCTCGGCCGCGTGGAGCGATCTCGCTGTTCGCGCGAGCGATGTCGCACGCCTCCTTGACGTGGAGGGCATTCGCGAAACTCAGTCAACGCTCGCCGAGGATCCCCACAGTGGCGAACAGGTGCAGATCGTCAACTCCTCTGATCACGTGGTCGCCTGGAGTACTCCGGGATTACGCGGCGATCCCATCTCCTCGCTCCGGCCGGCGCCCGGAGAGACGGCAAAGGAGCAGCTGCCATTAGTGCCGGCGCTCGGCAATGACGATGAGGTCCTGGTGAGCGCCCGCGGCGTGGAAGTCCACGAACAGCACTACGTCGTCCTGGTTGCCGCGCCCCTCGAGGTGCAAACCGACACCCTGCGTACGGTTGGGTTGCTGCTGCTCGCGGCCACGCCGCTCCTCGTTGCGCTCGTTGCAGTGGCGGTGTGGGTCTTGGTCGGCCGGTCGCTAAACACAGTGGAACGGATCCGGCGGCAGGTTTCAGAAATCGATGGTCGCAGGTTGCATGAACGAGTCGAGGTTCCGCCCACCGGGGATGAGATCGCGGCGCTGGCTTCGACTATGAACCGGATGCTGGACAGGCTGGAGGATTCGGACAATTCGCACCGGGCCTTCTTCTCCGATGCCAGCCACGAGCTGCGCAGCCCGCTGTCGACGCTAGTGACGACCGCGGAGGTAGCCAGCCTCGACAAAAGCGGCAAGACCTGGCTCGACATGCAGTACACGGTGCTCAACGAGTCGAGCCGCATGCAATCGCTGGTGGAGGATCTGCTGACTCTGGCGAAGGTCGATGCCCATCAGCTGCAACTGGATGTTCAGGATGTTGATCTTGAAGACATCTTGGACTCGGAGATCAGGCGGCTGCGGACCGTCTCGAATCTGCAGATCACGACCGAGTTGCAACCCGTGCGGGTGCGGGGTGACGAGCGGCGGCTGACTCAGGTGTTTCGGAACATTCTCGATAACGCTGCGAGGCACGCGGAGTCAGCGATCATTGTCCGGATGGAGCGCCGTCCCGGACGACGTTGTGGTTTCGGTTGATAATGACGGCGAGATCGTCAGTCCCAAAGATCGGAGCAGAGTGTTCGAGCGGTTCGCCCGGCTCGATGCCAGCCGCTCCACCGATGGCGGCGGAAGTGGTCTGGGACTGGCGATCAGTCGAGAGATCATGGTCGCGCATGGCGGGACGGTGGTGGCCACGGACGGTGCGGGATTGTGTCGCTTTCAGGTCACCTTGCCGGTAGTCGACTGATCATCCGAAGCGGGATCTGGATCCAGTCGGTAGCCCATGCCGCGTACCGTGCTCAGCGTCTGCAGCCCGTATGGGGCGTCGATCTTCTTGCGCAAGTAGCCGATGTACACCTCGACGACGTTTTCGCTGCCCTCGTACGCCGGATCCCAGACATTGTTCAAGATGTCGAACTTGCCCACCACACTCCCGGCGTTCCGCATCAGGTAGGTCAGCAGACTGAACTCGCGTGCCGTGAGCTTGATCAACTCGCCGCGGCGGGTGACCGTCCGGCGAGCCGGGTCCAGGACCAGTGAGCCGACCGTGAGCTTGTTGGGACGCTCCGGTGCGCCGCGGCGGATCAACGCTCGCAGCCGCGCCACCAGGACCTTGAAGCTGAACGGCTTGGTCAGGTAGTCGTCGGCGCCAAGATCAAAAGCGTCGGTTTGGTCGTACTCCCCGTCCTTTGCGGTGAGCATGATCACTGGGGTCCAGTTCTCTCGCTCCCGAATCTCCTTCAGCACGTCGTACCCATTCATGCCCGGCAGCATGATGTCGAGGATCGCCACGTCGTAGCTGAACTCCGAGGCCGCCCAGAGGCCGCTCACTCCGTCGTGGACCACGTCGACGATAAAGCCCTCGCCGACTAGGCCGCGGCGCATGGACTCTGCGAGGCCTTTCTTGTCTTCCACGATCAAAACCCGCAAGAGGGTCTCCTTTGATTCCTGTCCGCCCGCCCCAGTATTCAAGCTCGACCTGGCTGCCGCGTCTCACTCCTCAGTTCAGCACCGCAGGCATCGACCACATTGGAGCGTGGACGGCGATCTCGGGGCAATAACTGAGAGGGTCGGAAACGTTCTGGTACGCCGGCTGCTGATTATCAGCGCGTGCCTGATTGCGCTGTTGATCGGCTGCAGCCGCACCTATCTCGGCCTTCATTGGCCCAGCGACGTGCTGGGTGGCTGGCTGCTGGCCACGACGATGGTGTCAGTCACTATGGCTTTGGTGAATCTGGCCTTGATCCCGTATCCAGGTGAGACAGTGCCTGACGTCCATCCGGGCGCCATCGACGATGCAACGCAGCAATTGACCCTGCAACAGGCTGGCCGTGCGGACGACTCAGCTAGTTCTCAGCTTGAGTGAGCCATCCTGGCGCGTGTGCATTGGGCCGCAGGTACACCGGCAGCGGCCAGAACGGGGAGGATCGCCATGAGGAGCCTTCTGCGTTGAGCACCTCGTCTGTAAACAGAAAAGACGCCGAAGGGGTCGCCGCGAATTCGGGTGGCGTCGACAGGGGATGACGGTCACCAGCACACGTCGGAGCATCCGATCCCGGATGCTTGTGCTCTACCGGCGATCACCTGGAGTCGTTGCCGCCGGATCCATCTCTGGACTGTTCGCGGGTGCCTACCTCCTCGCTCCGCCGATGGGCCGTGACTTCTCGGCACAGCTAGCTCACGCACAGCTAGCCGAGTCGCATTGGCCTGAGCTGTTGGACCTGCGTTGGTATAGCGGTTTCAACCCACTCGGCTACAGCGTCTTGTCTCCTCCGGTGATGGCGGTCCTCGGTGTACGCCTCACGACGGCGCTTGCCTACGTCGCGAGCGTCGTGCTGTTCGCGACGTTGTTGAAGCGCACCGCCGTCCCGCGACCGGTCGCCGGCGCGATTGTTGGGGCGGTCTGCCTTAGCGGGAATCTCGTGGTCACTCGGACTACGTTCGCGCTAGGCCTCGCCATAGCGCTTGGTGCCCTGTTGGCTCTCGTGTCCGGGCGCCTAGGCCTCACTCTTGGGCTGTCTGTCCTAGCACCGCTCGCAAGTCCGGTAGCTGGTCTGTTCCTCGGTGTAGCTGGCGGTGCGCTTTTCCTGTCCGGTCGGCGGCGAGAGGGCGTGAAGCTGGCAGTCAGCGCCATGGTGCCGACCGTCGCCGTCAGCTTGGCGTTTGGCAACGGCGGGTACCAAACCTTCGCAGGGAAACAAGCCATGATGAGTCTCCTCGTGTGCCTAGCCGTGGCCGGATTGTGTTGGCGCCGCCAGGTGGTCCGGTGGGGCGGGCTGTTATCGGCTGTGCTGGTCGCTGCGGCCTATCTGTTACCGACCCCTGTGGGTACGACCGCGTCACGTCTGCCCGAGCTGTTCGCTGCGCCGATTATCGTCGCGGTCGCGGCCATCCCCCTGATCGCCCTCATTGCCGCTGCCGCAAGCGTGGTCTTGCTGCTGCCGCCGGTATCCATCACAGAGGTGCAAGAACGGGGCGATCCCGCGCTGAGCGCGGAATTCTATGCGCCCCTGCTGAACCAGCTTGCCGTTCTTCGGGCTGCCGGGCCCATCGAGGTGGTTCCGACGCTGCGGCGCGGCGAAGCTGCCTTTGTGGCACCGGCGGTCGCCATTGCAAAAGGGTGGTCGCGACCAGCCGACACCGGACGCAACGCCATCTTCTACGACGGATCCCTCAACGCCGACACCTATCGGAAATGGCTCGACGACAACGCCATCTCCTATGTGGCTATCTCTCAAGGGCCGTATGACTGGTCGGCGCCCGATGAAGTCGCCCTGGTACGCGGCGGATTGCCGTACTTGCAAGAGGCGTGGTCTGACAGAACGTGGACTCTCTATGCAGTGGCGAACCCACGGCCACTCATCTCACCCCCAGGGCAAGTCATCGCTCGTGATGCCGTTTCTCTAACTGTGTCCTTGCCTGAGCCGGGTGAATATGTGGTGCGCGTGCGTTGGTCTCGGTACTTGACCGCCTCCAATGGCTGTATGCGACCAGCCGAAGACGGCTGGTCGACGATCGTGGTTGAACACCCCGGAACTGCCGAGATCGAAGGCAGCTTCGCGCCACGCCATTGTTGATCCCAGCTCTGAGAAGGCCTCGGCGTGGGCGCGAGTCTGAACGCGAGTGCCACGACTCCAAACCCTTCACTGCGTTAGAACAAATCGTTCACCGGCCGTGGCGACGGCTTCGCGGAATCGGCGAGGCGGGTCCAAATCCTCGCTGAGTTCTGTTACGGCTGGCGGCAGCAGATCCAGCCGCTGGCGGCGGCGGGATTCCGCGTCGTCGCCCCCGACATGCGCGGGCTACAACCTGTCATCAAAGCCGGATGGCGTCGCGCATCTGGGGGCAGGACGATGGCTACCTCGGCCCCGACCTAGCCGAGCCCGACCACGACGACGTGCCCAACCTGGACCGCGTCGAGCGCCTGCTCGGCGCGTCGCACTGGGTGCATCACGACGCGGCCGAGCGCGTCACACAGCTGCTCACCGACTCTTTCGCGCCCGCCCAGCCGGGCAAGGACGACCAAGGGACTTCGACAAGCGCCGGGCGCCCTGGCTGAGATCGAGATTGCCCAGCGATCGGCTCCGAGCTGGTGGCGAGCGGAGAAGCTTTGGGTAATGACGTCGGTGAAGCCCCGATCAGCGGCCTTGCATCCGGCAGACCGCTTGCGCGTAGTCGCAAGGCCCGCAACGGGTTGGGCGGGCGCGACACAAGGGTTTAGGCGACGAGGCGGCTGCGGAGATCGGGCGGGAGCAACCGGGATGCCTTCATGAGCTGATCGGCAACGACCACGGTGAGGGTTTCCGCGGCCAGCAGGCCAACGAGAACGAGGACCTGCGCGGCGCCAGCCTGGATCGGCGTCCCGCCGCCCAACAGCACTCCGACAAAGGCCCCTGGCAGCGTGACCAAACCTACGGTCCGCGTCTGGTCCAGTGCCGGCACCAAGGCTTCTGGCAGTCGACGCTCAATCACCTCGCCGATCGCCATCGGGCGGGGTAGACCGATGGAGAGCGCTGCCTCGTAGCTTCCGTGCTCCTCGCGGAGCGCAGCGAAGCAGCGTCGACCGGCCAACGACTGCGCCGACATCGATCCGCCGATGATGATGCCGGCCATCGGCACCAGCGACGCCCCGTTCCAAGGCACCGCGCCAGAGAGGAAGATCACCGCGAGAACGGGGACAACGCCGCAACCGATGGCGACGGCGACCCACGGCCAGGCCCGCGGGGCCTCGATACGCCGAGAGGAGGTGAAAACTGCGACACCGAACATGAAAGCGGCAAACACCAAAGACCAGGCCAGCTGGCTGAGGACTGCGGTGATCACCAAAGAGACCGCCGCCAGCTGCACAACGGCACGTACGGCCGCGGTCGCGATGGAACGCTCGACCTTCAACCGGCCCAGCCACGAGGCGGCGATGGCCAACATGACCAAAACCACCAGAGCGATAAGAAGCGGCAATCCCGGCTGATCGATCACAACTCAGTCTCCCAGCAGACGGCGAGACAGCCGAGATGGTCAACCTTCGCGGCGGCCGCCCGAAGTGAACCACCTGGGTGCGCTACGGCGGCGCCGGGACGCCCGAGCTGACTTGCTTGAAACAAGTTAGACTACTGCGCTCTGCCGATTGGCCAAGGAGGTGGGATGGCGCGGGTGCACTACGCGTGGGTGGTGGCCGGGGTAGCGTTCGCCACACTGGTGGCGGCGGCGGCTTTCCGGGCAGCACCGGGTCCGATGATGGTGCCATTGCACGAGGGCGGCTGGTCGATCGTGACGATGTCGGCCGCGGTGAGTGTCAACTTGGTGCTCTATGGCCTGACCGCGCCGTTTGCTGCAGCGCTGATGGAACGGTTCGGTTTGCGTCGAGTCGTCAGCGCCGGCCTGCTATTGATCGCCGCCGGTTCGGGGTTGTCGGTGCTCGCGCGGCGCGGCGTGGCAGCTCGTGCTGGCCTGGGGCGTGCTGATCGGGCTGGGCACCGGTTCGATGGCGCTGGTGTTCGCTGCCACGGTGGCCAACGCCTGGTTCGTGAAACGTCGTGGCCTGGTGATGGGCATTCTCACCGCGGGCGGTGCGGCCGGCCAGCTGGTGTTCCTGCCGCTGGTGGCGTACCTGGTGGAGGCGACGAGCTGGAAAATCGCGTCGCTGCTGATCGCTGCCGCGGCCGTCGCGGTGTTGCCGCTGGTCGTGGCGCTGCTTCGTGACCGCCCGGCCGATCTCGGATTGGCACCCTACGGCGGCGACCATCTGGTCACACCACCAAGGCCGGTTCGCGGGAACGCGGCAGGCTTGGCGCTGGCCGCGTTGCGTCAGGCTGCCAGTACCAAGGCGTTCTGGGCGCTGGCTGGTGCGTTTGCGATCTGCGGGGCGACGACGAACGGGTTGATCGGCATCCACTTCATCCCGTCGGCCCATGACCACGGGATGGCCACGACCACGGCGGCTGGTCTGCTGATGTTGGTCGGGGTGTTCGACATCGTGGGCACCGTGGCGTCGGGCTGGCTCACCGATCGGATCGATCCTCGCTGGCTGCTCCTGGTCTGGTGCTGGCCACACCAGTCCCTCGGCTGAGAGTCACGCGTCCAGACTTCTCTGTATCCCGGTAGGCGATCCGCGACTGACGCAGTTAGCCGCGCCAACCCGTTGCAGTACTCCGGCGACCGCATGCGGGTCAGCTAACGGTCCTCGGGCAGTACCGCGTTCTCTTGCGGTTCGGGTGGTGCCCACCGTCGGCGGACCCGACATCCCAAGCTCCGCTGACAGGACAGCGCATGGCTTAGACGAAAGTCGCTCCGCAGGCCGTGGGCGAAGCGGGCTCACTTGGTTTGCACGGCCGCCCGCAGCTACCGAGCGGTTCGGCGCACTACCCTTCCAGAATGCTTCGATCCGCGGAGGTCATGCACACGACGGTTGGTGATATCGACGTCGCCTACAACACCTTGGGTGAGGCGACCGACCCCCCCGTGGTGCTGATCTCAGGTCTGGGTGCCCAGCTGATCGCCTGGGACGACGCCTTCTGCCAAGAATTGGTCGATCGAGGCTTGTTCGTCATCCGGTTCGACAATCGAGATGTCGGTCTCTCGAGCCATCTCGCCGACCGTCCCTCGTCTGATCCATCGGCGGAGACGGCTGGTGCCGCACCAGCAGCCTGCTACACGCTCGCCCAGATGGCGGCCGACACGGCGGGCCTCATCCACAACCTTGGACTCGGCTCTGCGCACCTGGTCGGGATCTCATTGGGCGGGATGATCGCGCAGATTCTGGCGATAGAGCACCCCGAGCGGGTCCGCAGCCTGACCTCGATCATGTCGACAACTGGGCACGACCAGGTCGGCCAGCCGACCGACGCCGCGCGCGCCCTGTTCCTGTTACCCCCGGTGAGCACCCGGCAGGGCGCCATGGACCGCGCGGTGCTCTTCAACCGCACAGTCGGCTCGCCGGCATATCCGGCCGAGCAGACCGAGCTGCGCGACCGAGCGGTGCGTGCCTTCGACCGCGCGTTCAATCCGCAAGGCGTCTCACGCCAATTGGCGGCGGCCATGACCACACCAGACCGAACCGAAGAGCTGCGCCGGCTCGACCTGGCGACCCTTGTCATTCACGGCGCTGAGGACCCGCTCATTGCCGTAAGCGGCGGGCAGGCGACCGCCGCAGCGATTCCAGGAGCGGAGCTGGTCGTGATCGACGGCATGGGTCACGACCTGCCCCGACCTCTGTGGCCCACCGTAGCCGAGCGCATTGCCGCATTGGTCGCACGCGCGCAGCAGCGACAAAGATCCACCAGCACCTCGGTGAGCTAGACGTAGAGGGCGTCGAAGTGGGCGCATGGACCGAGCGTCCTCCTTCCGCGGGCATGTCCGTAGCGCACCTGTCTCGCCGATTCCAGCGCCCGTCGAGGCTCCGTCTTCGGGCCCGGACGAATGCCCGATGGAGGGTCGGCCTGCGGCACCCTGACCTTGTTCACTCTGGCAGGCGCGGCAACGTTCTTGACGCCGTCCGCCCCAGCTTCGTCAATCGCCCCTGCCGGACGACGATCACAGTCTGGAGTACACGGGCCGGGCGATTCGTCTCGCTTTTGGCCGACCGAGCACTGGGCTTCGTACCTGCCGACCTCATCGTGCGATGGCTGGGTGATCAACCGCCGGTGTCGGAGACGGCGACGGTGATCCCGGCACGCGGGGCCACCGGGTTGTCCATGGCCATCATCGCCGCGCCGGCCTTCTCGATCGGAATGCGTTCGGCGATCAGCTGTCGTAGATCGAGCCGGCCGTCGGTAATCATCGCCAGCATGGCCGGATAGCCGGCCGCCGACATACCGTGCGCGCCGGCGACCCGCAACTCCCGGGCCACGAGCAGTTCCCACGGCAAGGGGGCTAAGGCGTCGGCGTCGAGCATCAATCCGACCTGAACGTGCTGGCCGCCGCGGCGCAGACCGCTCACCGCGGCCAGCGCCGTCGCCGCCGAGCCCAGTGCATCGACGGTCAAGTGGGCGCCGGCGCCGGTCAGCTCGGCAATGGCGGTGGACGTCTCCGCTACGTCGATCGCTACCGCACCCAACTCGGCCGCCCGCGCCCGGGCCGCCGCCGAGAGGTCCACACCGATCACCCGGGCACCCAGGGCCCGGGCGATCATGATCGCCGAAAGCCCGACACCACCGCAGCCGAATACCACAACCCAGTCTTCCGGCTCGACCCGGCGGTACGCGGTGAGGGCACGGAACGCGGTGGCAAAGCGGCAGCCAAGCGCCGCCGCGCTCACGAAATCCAGTTCGTCGGGCAGCCGGACAAGATTGACGTCAGCGACCCGAACAACGACGCGTTCAGCGAACGAGCCCGGGTGGCTGAACCCCGGCTGGGTTTGATCGGGACAGATCTGCGCGTCACCGGCCCGGCACCAGTCGCACCGCCCGCAACCGTTGACGAATGGCGCTGTCACCCGGTCACCCGGCGCGAAGCCACGGACCTGGGCTCCCACAGCAGCGATCACGCCGGCGAACTCGTGTCCCGGAATGTGTGGCACCGGCACCGCCTCATGGCCACGCCAGGCGTGCCAGTCCGACCGGCATACGCCGGTGGCCCGAACCGTGATCACCGCGCCGTCCTCGGGGCAGTCGGGCTCAGCCACGTCGCGAAACAGGGCCGGCGCGCCCACGACGTCATAGACGATCGCTTTCACCAAATGGCCTTCCAGGTCGGTTGCGGTGACGAAGGACTCGTCGAACAGCGGTCACCGGGCTAATGGGTCCCAGCCGCGCAGGTGCGTGACGGACTGGCGGTACTCCCACTCGATAAGGTCCTTGAGCAGGTGGGCCAGCCGCCCGGCCCTGGTGATGCCGGCGATGTCAGCAACCCCGCGGCGGGTCCCGACCGAGACGACGAACCCCTTGTCATGGAAGGTGAACGCCTCCAGCGGCCGGCCCTCCAGCTCCGCGTCCAGGTTGCGGGCGACGGTCTCGCCCTCCTCCAGCGCCACCTGCGCCAGCGGCGGCAGCACGTGCCCGCTCCGCGGATCCACGACCGAGGCAAGGTCGCCCGCGACGTAGACCTCCGGATGGTCCAGCACGCGCAGGTACCGGTCGACCTTAACGCGGCCGTTGTGGCCAATCGGCAAGCCCGAACCCACCACCAGCTCGGGCGCCTTCACGCCACCCGCCCAGACGAACACGCCACCCTCCACCAGCTGGCCGCCCTTGAGCCGGAAGCCCTCCTCGGTCGCGGCCGCGACCATCGCGTTGGTGCGGACCTGCACGCCCAGGTCAGCAAGGATCCTGGTGGCATTGTCGATCAGCTGCGGCGAAGAGCCGGCCAGGATGGTGGGGCCCGCCTCGACAAGCAGCACAGCGGGCCGGTCGGACGCCAGGCCGTAGCTGGTGGCCACCTCGGGCAACATCTCGGCCAGCTCGCCGGCCAGCTCGACCCCGGTGGCCCCGCCACCGCCAACCACCACTGTCGCCAGGCGCTGCTGCCGCTCGGGGTCGGCGGCCGCGGCGTCCTCGAGCGCCCTGTTGACCGCCGTCCACACCCGCTGGGCATCGCTGGCCGAGTACAGCGACAAGGCGCGCTGGGCCAGGCCGGGGATGGCGAAGTCGTTGGGCCGGCTGCCCAGCGCCAGCACCAGCCGGCTCCAGCCGATCTGCCCGGCCCCGGTGAGCACCCGCCGGCCGGGCACGTCGAAACCGCTGATCTCGGCCTGAACGAAGCGGACCCGCTCGGCCAGCACGTCTTGGAGTGGAATCCGCACCGCGTCGGCGGCGCGGGTGCCGGCGGCGACCCGGGGCAGCTCGGTGAGCGCCTGGTGGTAGTCGTGCCGGTCGACCAGGGTCAGCTCCACCACGGGGTTGTCGCGGAGCTTGGCCGTCAGGCGCAAGGCGACGTGCAAGCCGGCATAGCCCGCCCCGGCGACCACGATCCTGCCGCCACTCCCGCTGGTTGATGTGCTCACGGCGTCCTCCAAGGGTCCAGTCCCTGTTGGTGATGAAGACGACCAGCCAGTCGTGTATCTCCTGCGCAAGCTGAGTCGGGTTGTGAACTGGCACCATCGACCCCGGGCAACCTGGACGTCCACGCACCTGGAACATGACACGCTACTGCGCCCCCCGTCCTGATGGCTCCTCCGGGTGACCTGCACGGGCATGCTGGCGGGTCATGATGCTGCGGCAATCCACTTCCTGGCCAGCCCTCGCAGGCCGCCCGGAAGAGGAGCGCCACCACGATCGAAGGCTGGTGCTCGCAGCAAAGGGCGGCGCGCAGCCGAGCCGACAAGTTGGGCGTTCCTGGGGCAATGGGCTCTGGAAACCGTTCCGTAACAAAAGTCGTTGTCAGAGCTGGCGACGAGACTCGAACTCGTAATTGGGGTGGAGATGCTCGAATGGCCCTTGGGTCTTGATCGCGTTTGGCCTGGGCGAGCGATCCAGCGGGATTGCTGGCCGCGCTAGCTGGCAGGAGACTTGGTGATGGGGTGATCCGGAGCCGTCAGTGAGTGAGGGTTCGCAGGATGGCGTGGTAATCCGGACACCGGGGAGGTCTCGGGGCTGGAGGAGGAGTTCCTGCTGTCCGGGACCGAGGGGTTGCGCGCGGCTGCCTATATGTCAAAACGCCGCGCCCGACCGCGAACCCCCGCCTGGCCGAGCTGCCGGCCCGTGTCCGCACCGAGGCCTCATACCAGAGGTTCAGCACGCCAGCCGAGCTGGGCCGGCTGGTTCGTGACGACCTGTCGGCGCTGCTGAGCGAGCGATTCGCCACCCGCTCGCCGGCGTCAGCCGCGCCGTCCACGCCTGGCTCACGCCGACTGCCGGTTGGCACTACCTCGCTTGTGGGCCGTGAGCATGCCATCGACGAGGTCGCCGGGCTGCTGGGTCGGCCCGAGGTGAGGCTGCTGGCGCTTACCGGACTTGGGGGGTCGGCAAGACGCGCCTGGCACTGGCTGTCGCCGAACTGCTGCATGACCGATTTGATGGGGTCGCGTTCGTTCCCCTGGAAACGGCCACCCGCCAAAACCCCATCGCGGACCCCACAAACACCGATCGAACGATTCCCGGCCTCGAGAACATCGCAGAAGTGGGTGATGGGGTTCGGTATGCCAGTGTCGACTCGGCGATGATGTGCTGATGGAGGCCGTGCCGGGGTTCCGCGGGGCCGTCGTGAGCGAGTATCGCCGCGTCGTGCGGCCGCCGTGGGAAATACCGACAGCGCTGGTGACGAATGGTGCGCTGATGGTTGCGGCGTGGTTCCTGCTGCCGTCGCGTGCGCACGCGTTCTTGTTCAGCCTGAACGGACCGCTCGCGTTCCCGGTGATCTTGGCCTCGTGGATGCTGGCCGATACCCCGGCTACCAACGTCATGGGCTCGAGCCCAACTTTGGCGCTTTCAGTCCTGAGAGACCAATCTGCGTATTGGCGATGGCTGGCCGCTCGGTGCATTGTGATCGGTTCCCTGATCGGTGTCGCGTGCGCCGCCGGGGTGATGTACGTCGCTCTGGGCCACTATCCCTGGAGCGAGATCGTGTGGGCCTGTGCGCTCGTCGCCTTTCTGCCGATCGGAGTTCTTCCAGTGGCCGCCTGGCTCGGCATCGTGTTCCCCTACCACCCGCGCTCCCTGCGTTGGCGCTGGCAGCACCGCCGAACCTGGCATACCCACTTGCGGTGGGTAGTGCTTGCCTTAGCGCCTTTCTTCTACGTACCGCTCATCGGACTAGCCATCCTGAGCCCAGGTGTACAGCTCGCTCGGTCTATCAAGCTGCCTGGCCAGCGGCTCACGCCGGCCCAGTTCGGCATCTCAGCGGCTGTCGTCTGTGCGACAGCCGTCGTCGCTGCCGCCGTCGGTCTCTGGGTCGCGCGTCGGCTCCTAGCGTGGCGGACGACCCAACTGGCCGCTTACCTCGCGAACACTGAGAGAGGCTAACCAACACGCCTACCCCGCGGAGCGCAGACAAGCCAGGCACTGCGATCCGATCCCGACCTCGCGTTGCGCGTCTGAGATGACTTCGGATCCGACGCAAGGCGTTGAGGGATGCGTCCAGAGGGGCGAGCAGTCGCTCCGCGCCCCACTTTCGCGTACGTCCTATGTCCAGTGGCTGATGGAGAGCCGGCCGCCCAGCCTTACCTGGTCACGGTCCTCGCCTCCGCAGCCCAACCAGCCACCGCTGGACTTGACTGACCCGGATGTCAACGATGCCGCGGTTGCAGTGCTGGACCACCGGGGCGTCCGGGTGAGCTTGGTCAAGGCAGGTTGGGCGGCCACACAACGACCCGGTCTACCCGATGCCCGGGAGTGGAGCACGACACTTGTTCTGGCGATGATTCAGGCGCTGCTGGGCCAGCGGCCGGTTGCTCAAGCCACTCTCTGAGAACGTGCCCTAGCTGATGGTCAAGGCTGAATGGTGACCTGAACCTACAGCGACTGCCAAGTGATCTTGATCGCTAGCCGTCCCTCAGCGTCTCCAGACCAGGTATTTAGCTTCGCCCAGACCCGGACTGGCCGTGGCCGCTACGTTCCCGATCGCTCTCGGGTTGGCGTCGGTGATGCTTGTGCGGCTGGCCAGATGATCAACACTGCCGGCAGGTTGCTGACAGGGCGGATCAACTCTTTGCAGTGTGTCGCCGCTCCGATGGGATGGTGCCGGTTGCCAATTCGATGCGCGATGACGGGGAAACGGGCCGGGGTCGGTCCGGTCGAGGTCCCGGCAAGCGTCGCAGCGCGAACGCGACCGCCTACGTGGTCTCGGGGCCGGTCCGGAGGATACGCGTAGCGCTGTACTTGCAAGACGTCATCGGTGTGACCGCTGAGACAACAGCGGAAGCGCGATGCCGAGGATGAGACCGTAGACGACACTCGGCGCGATGAGTATCCGCCTGTGGAACGTGTTATCTGACCGGACGTTCTGGGGCTGACGGTGCCTTCGGCGGATCAGCCCGCGGCGAAGTCGATCCGCTCGAACGGCCAATCCGGCCCGTCGAGCCATGCGCGGACCGCTCGCCGGAGCGGTTCGTCCAGGTCGGCGTGGGTTCGGCGCACCCACGACCGGGCCCGCACGTCCACCTCATCGAGGGGCGACGGATAGAGGTAGACACAGCCGATCACGTCGCGGTCGACGGGATCGAGCACCGTGTACGTGAATCCGACACGGTCATGGAAATCCTGCGCGTGCTGCTCCAGATCGGACAGGTT
The DNA here is from genome assembly GCA_963740515.1 of uncultured Actinomycetota bacterium. GTDB lineage: Bacteria > Actinomycetota > Actinomycetes > Propionibacteriales > Propionibacteriaceae > Microlunatus. The sequence goes on along the minus strand of CAVUEO010000029.1, from coordinate 3,352 downwards.
CTGTTCCATGGTCATGGGTCGCGGCCAGGGATCGGGGTCGTCGTCGAAGTCGTCGGCGAACCCGGGGCTCGCGTGGATATGCTCGATGCTCGACATCCATGCGGCGTGATCGGCCTTGTTGTGCTCCGGCCCCAAGGGCTCCAGGACGAAGGCCTCGGCGATCAGGCCGTCCGGCGCCATGAACCCTTCGGGAACGAAGTCCGTCGACATGGACCTATATCTAGCAGCCTTACCAACTAGGGGTGGTAATGCTCGCTGCTAGAGCCAAGGGGAATGGCTGCTCGTCAGATGGTGGTGGAACGGAGGCCAATCTGGGAGCTGGATTTGCTCCGCCAAGCTCGCCGCCACGGTCGGACCACGGCGGCTATGTCCCGTCGAGCACGCACCCCACTGATCGAGCATCACTTTCCGTTGCGGCCCGGTATCCGCACGCACATCAGACTGCCGAGGACCTGACTGAGAAGGAAGCCATGCGTATGGCGCTGCTACGGCTCGCTCGCTCAACGTGATCCCTCGATGCCCTCACGAGGTCGATTCTCGACCACGACACCGAATTCGCTTCTGATCCGAAGCCGAATCGGATGACAGAGTATGACGATGTCGTCTGAGACGGTGCCAGGTGGCGCCTCGTACCCGGCGGAGCCCACGTGGCCGATGCCCGTTTCGCTTCGTCGCGTGCTGCTCCTAGGCCCACCACTTCTTCTCGCGGGTCTTGAGGTCGTTCATCCTCAGCCGCGGATGAATGTGCAGGCCCTTATGGATGCGTCGACGTGGTTCGCCACGTTCCACGCCATCCAACTGGGTCTCATCGGGTTGGTTGGCGTGTCGGTGCTGCTGCTGGCGGATAGCTTTGGACGTGCAACCGCATGGGCCACACGCATTGGTATTGGCATGTTTCTCGTCTTCTTTAGCGCTTACGACACACTCGCCGGGATCGGTACGGGGCTGGCGATGCGAAGCGCAAGGACCTTATCGGCGGCACAGCAAGAGGGTGTTTTTCTCGTCGTCAAGGACTGGCCGGGCCTGGCCGCGCCGTTCGCACTCAGCATCCTCGGCACTGGCGGGTGGGTAGTTGCAGTCGGTGCGCTCGCGCTAGCCGCTCGGCGGCAATCAGCTCCACGACGCGAGTGGATACTGCTGGTGTTCGCGGCGGTGTTCCTGCTTGGTGGGCATCCGTTTCCGTGGGGAACCCTCGCCTTCGGCTGCTTCTTCATTGCAGCTCTGCTTCACGAATTGAGGGCAGGGCGAGCGGGCGCCTCGCCGTAGCCTGATCCAGCTGATTACGCGGACCATTACCGGTGGGGCTGCCTCACGAGATTGAGCGGGGGGCGTCCGGCGCGGCCGCCGCCAACGTCCTCACCGAGCGCGGGATGAGGAATGGCTTGCCAGCGGCCTGCCAAAAATGGACCCAGCCCACGTATTCGCCGCCAACGGACCGCACGTCAATACAGGCTGAGCCAGTGCTAGGCGAAGACTCGCCGGTGAGTATCAAAGTTACGTCCCTGCATGTGGTGTGCGAGTCTGCTCCACGAACGCAACGAGGTGCGTGACCAGCTCGCCGGCTGGTTCCCGAAGATCAGCAGCCTGATGGACACCGCCAAGGTCGAACTGCTGGCGTGCACCGCGTTCCCACGGGCGCATTGGGCCCAAGTCTGGAGCACGAATCCCTTGGTGCGGGTCCACAAGGAAATCAAGCGCCGGGCCCTCGGCCAGCTCGACGGGCCTGACACGGTTGAGCGGGTTGCAGGGTGAGATCTGGGCCATATGTTATCGGCATGGCGCTAGTGGAGCTCTCGGACGGGCGGGCCCTTGAGTACGTTGTCACCGGCCCCCCGATCGGCTTGCCGCTCGTGCTGCACCACGGCACTCCTGGCGCGGCAGTCGTGTATCCGCCGGCAGTTGAGGCCGCGGCTCGGCATGGTCTGCGCCTTGTGACCTACTCTCGGCCGGGTTATGGACGGTCCACGGCCAAACCGGGGCGTACCGTCGGGGACGCCGCCGGCGACGTGGCGGCGATCCTCGATACTGTCGGCGCCGGACGGTTCGTCACAATCGGCTGGTCGGGTGGCGGGCCGCACGCCTTGGCCTGTGCCACCCTGGCCGAACGCTGTCTGGGTGCGGCGCTGATCGGCGGAGTGGCGCCGTACGGCGTCCCGGGGCTGGACTGGATGGCCGGTATGGGAAAGGAGAACGTCGCCGAGTTCAGCGCAGCGCTGGCAGGCGAAGTAGCGCTGACGGAGTTTCTGCGGGAGGCGGAGGCATGGCTCGCCACGATCAAGGCCGCCGACCTGGCACCCGCCCTTGGCGACCTGGTGCCCGACGTCGACATCGCCGCGTTGAACGGACTTTATGGGGAATATATGGCCGAGTCCTTCCGAGTATCGGTATCGGCCGGCATCGATGGCTGGCGCGACGACGACCTGGCCTTCGTCCACGACTGGGGTGTCTCGCTCGACTCCGGTGTACCAGTGTCGATCTGGCAGGGTGACAAAGATCGCATGGTGCCGCACAGCCACGGCGAATGGCTGGCGGCGCACATTCCCGGCTCGCGGCTGCACCGGCGTCCCGGCGAAGGACACATCTCGCTGTTCGTCAACGAGTTCGACGACATCGTCGCGGACCTGGTGAAATAGCTCATACGGCCGGCCGCTGTACATCCCCCGGGCGGCTACTCGGCTGTAGTGGTCGGCTTGCCGGTGGGCCTGCTCCATCGCCCCGCCCGCCCCGCTCCACGTGACTACGGGGTATCCATCACGCAGCCTCCTCGATCTCGGGCAGCGATGTGGGTGGCCGCGCCCCGCCTCCCCGGTTCTCGCGGCTGCCTGGCGGGCGGCGCTCGTGGCCGTTGCCGAACGACTTCGCGCCGTCGGAAAGCCACCCGCGGCGGGGGTCGCAGAGCCATTCATCACCCGACAGCGGATTCACGGTACAAACCGGTAAAGGGTTCCTCGCCAACGAACTCTCGCAGGCAGCGCTGCCGTTAGATATCCACAGCTCGACCTCGAGGAGGTTACGCGACGGCGGCCACATCATGCATCCTTTGGTCAGCGCCGACCGGAGGAGGCTGACATGTCGACGACCACGACATCGCGTACGTCTTATGTTCAGTGGCTGATCGAAAGCCGGCCGCCCAGCCTCACCTGGTCACGGTCCTCGCCTCCGCAGCCCAACCAGCCACCGCTGGACTTGACTGACCCGGATGTCAACGATGCCGCGGCTGCAGTGCTGGACCACCGGGGCGTCCGGGTGAGCTTGGTCAATGCAGGTTGGGCCGCCACACAACGACCCGGTCTACCCGATGCCCGGGAGTGGAGTACCACGCTTGCTTTGGCGCTGATTCAGGCGCTGCTGG
>CAVUEO010000028.1:0-92030 GCA_963740515.1 uncultured Actinomycetota bacterium | reverse complement strand
AGATCCGATCTGAAAAAGGGGGGTAAACGGGGGGTTGGCTGATCTTGAAGCGGTAAAACCCCTAGTCAAGCTCCCCCGGTTGGACTCGAACCAACAACCCTTCGGTTAACAGCCGAATGCTCTGCCAATTGAGCTACAGGGGACTGACAACCACGCGGCTACGAACCTTAGCAGCCAGGTCAGCCTACGTCGTACTCCGTCCTGAGCTGCTCCATGGCTTGATCAACAGCGGCCCGTACGCCGTCAGTCTCCCAGCTGAGCCCGCGCGTCAGGGTGCTGTGCCAGGCGACCGTGCCGCCAGCGCCAAGATCACGACGAGCGCTGATGGTGACGCCGCGCTCTCCGAGCAACGGAACGAACCTCTCAATAGCAATCGTTGCTGAAATGCGTTCGCGGAAGAGCTCCGGCAACCGTCCCGGCTTGACCAGCTCCAGCGAGCCGCGCGGCGATGGCTTGCCTGGCGCCGCATGAAGTACCCAGCTCAGCTTGCCTAGCTCAGCATTCCAGCTGCCTCGCTCAATTTCGTGCCAGCCGATGTGCTTCCACCCTTCCTCGTCTCCGTACGACAAGGTGGTCGGGCTGGCAATGCCGTATCCGGTCGAGGTCCTCGCCCAAGCGAGGATCCGGGCGGGCCGGCCCGGTTGTGCAGCGAGGGAGGACCTCCAGGATTCGTGGACCGCCCTGGGCAAGCCGCGGCTCCGCGACCACCAGGCCGAACCGCGCACCGTGTCGTTCCCCACGCGGCCATTGTGCTCCGCCGAGTAACCCAAAGCGGTCAAAGCTGAGCTGAGGCCCGCCACGGGCACAGGCCGCGTAAGGTCTCCAGCGCTCGTGCCTCGATGCGGCGGACCCGGGTCACCGAGATCTGCAGCACCCGCGCTGTGTGCGCGAATGACCGCGGCTCGCCGTCATCGAATCCCAGCCGAAGTTCCAGAACGCGACGATCAAGGTTGTCAAGCCGGAGCAGCAGGTCCCGCACCGGCACTGGCTCGGCGAACACGGAATCCAGCTCGTCGCGGGCCTGTAGGCGATCCAGCGTGACGCCATCCACGAGTTCGAGCGACCGAGGAGGCTGGTGTGCGAGCAGGCCGGCTGTCCAGTCCTCGCTGCGGCCGAGGGCGTCGGCTATCTCTTGAAGCGTCGGCACGCGACCGAGGCGTTGAGTTAGTTCGGCCTCCAGTCCATGCGCGGCTCGCAGCTGTTCTGCCCGGCTGGTCGGTAGGTTCATCGCCCCCAACTGATTGGCCGTAGCAGCGCCGACGAAGGCGCGGATCCAGAACAAGGCGTACGTGGAGAACCGGTAACCTCGCGCGTAGTCGAATCGCTCGACCGCTGTAATCAGCCCAATGCATCCCTCCTGGAACAGTTCAGCATCTCCAAGCTGGCAACGCGAGGCGAACTGTCGACTGACCATCCCTACCAGCCTCAAGTTGGCTCGGATGAAACGCTGCCGAGCCAGCGCTCCCTGCTCTTCGAGGAGTCTCAACTCCTGGTCCGTCGCGTCTGCGAAGCCGGCACCAGATATCCGCGCATCACGTGCCAGCAAGCCAGCCTCTATCGCGCGCTGCAGCTCGACAACTTCGCCCTGTGTCAGCAGCGGTTCCTTGGTCGCATCGTCGGAAACTCCGGTCACGCCCGACACTCTGCGGCAGCCGGTCCGCCAAGCAACACCTAGTAGGACGAAATCTGTGGATAACCCGGCTCCGGCGCGATGCGGGGAACAGGGCCATCAATCCTCGGTTCGCTCGCGCATGACCAGGCGCTGTCTTCCTCGCTCTCTCGCAGGCGACGAACTGCGGAGGATGGTCCATCCCGTTGTGTCATCGGCTGCTTCGCCCGTCCAGAAGCGCCGCGCGATTACGGGCGGCGCTCGCGAACAATCAGGTCAATCCTCGGCGCCAATGCTGCGGGTATGCAAAGCCTTGCGACGCGCCTCCAGCACCACCAGCTCCGAAAACATCTGGTTGTACTTGTGCTGCGACTCAACGGGATTCGTACGTTGCAGCTTGGACTTCAGCGCTGCGATCGTGCGCATGACCGTCAGCAACTGGAGCGCGGCTGAGTTCGCGATCGCGTACCGCACGGTCACCTCCCCGTGTACTGGCAGCGCCTCGACCGCCAGCGAGGCGACCAACGATCGGATCTCATCTGCCTCGCATGCCACCGATACTCGATGCACCCACTCGGTGTTCGCTGCCATGTTGGCGCCGCCCAGCTCGACCGCTGCCTTCTCGACCGCGGCGAAGACCGCCGCGTACGCCGGGTGGGTGAAATCGGTTGTGGTCAAGCCGTCCCAAGCGTCGGGGAACAGATCTGGGTTCTGAATCAGCAGCTTGGCAGTCTCCCGCTCGGTCGCGAGCAATCGATCGTGCGGATCAGGCAACTGCACCTGCATGCCCGGTAGGCGCTCAGGGTCCAGGTCAGGTGCCGGCCCAGCCCCTACCGATGGGCCTCCATTGCTGCGGCGGTTCGACTGTTTCGCCGCACGCATCACCTCCCTCCGCACCTCCTCGACGTCCATGCCCAGTAAGCCAGCCAGCTCGCGCGCGTAACCCGACACCAGCGCATTGTCCCTAATGCTCGCGACTAGCGGGGCAGCTGACCGCAGCGCCGCAAGTCGGCCGTCAGCCCGATCAAGATCATGTTGCTTGAGCACGTTGCTCATCACGAACCGATACAGCGGCACCCGGCGCGCGACGAGTTCGCGTACGGCCGCGTCTCCGCGCTGCAGTCGCAGGTCGCACGGATCGAGACCAGACGGCTCAATCGCCACATAGGTCTGGGTCACGAAATTCTGGTCACCTGCGAACACCTTCAGCGCAGCCGCCTGTCCCGCCGCATCACCATCGAAGGTGAAGATCACCTCACCATGGAACGCGTCATGATTGCCCATCAACCGACGCAACAACCGAGCATGATCATCACCGAATGCGGTACCGCACGAGGCGACTGCCGTGTCGACACCGGACAGATGAGCCGCCATGACGTCGGTGTAGCCCTCAACCACCACCGCCTGGCTCTTCTTGCTGATCGAGGTGCGCGCAAGGTCCAGCCCATAGAGCACGTGAGACTTCTTGTATAGAAGGGTTTCCGGGGTGTTGATGTACTTCGCCGGCATTCGGTCGTCCTCGAACAGCCGGCGCGCCCCGAAGCCCACGACTTGCCGCCCGGAGTCGCGGATCGGCCACATCGCGCGGCCCTGAAAGAAGTCCCAACCAGACTCGCGTGCCAGTCCGGCAGATACCAGTTGTGCATCGTTGAATCCGCGCCCGCGCAGATGTTGCAGCAGAACGCGGCCGTCCCGTGGAGCGAACCCGACCCCGAACCGTTCCGCTGCTTGGCGGTCAAAACCTCGTTCGCTCAGAAACTGCCGAGCCACGACGGCCTCTGGGCTGCTCAGCTTCTCGACGAAGAACTCCGCCGCCAGCCGGAGCGCCTCCGCCATGCGGATGCGCGCACCAGGCTCAGGCCGGGAGCCTCCATCGTCGGTGTAGCGCAGCTGAATGCCCACGCGATCGGCGAGCCGTTCGACTGCCTCCACAAACGTGAGGTTGTCGATCTTGCGCATGAAGTCGATGACGTCGCCACCTTCGGCGCAGGCACCAAAGCAGTACCAATACCCGCGTGAGGGTGTGACCTGGAAGCTGGGGGTCTTCTCGTCGTGGAACGGGCAGAGGCCCTTCATGGTCCCGCCCGCGCTGCGGAGGGTCACGTAGGAACCGACTATTTCCTCGATCCGGGCCCGGTCTCGTACGGCGGCGATGTCTTCCTCGTTGATCCGCCCACCCACGGTCGGGAGTCTATGTTCCGGCCGTGACGTTGCGGCGCGCTCAGCCGAAAGTAGTCGCCAACCGGACGAGGAGGTCACGGTAGGTTGACGGGTGTGGCTGCGGTCCATGATGTGCCCTGGTTGATCTTCGATGGAGACTGTGCATTCTGCACCTCGAGTGCAGAATGGTTGGCCCGACGGTTACGCAGTCCGCAGGGCCCGAACGCCCGGCTCATCGCCTGGCAGTTCACAGATCTGGCTGCGCTCGGCACGACCGCGGAGCGCACCCAGCGTGAGGCCCTGTGGGTGAGCACTGACGGCACTATCTACGGGGGTGCAGCAGCCTTTGCCGAGTGGCTCAAATTCCGCGGCGGCGCGTACGGGATTGTCGGCCGTGTCATTGACCTGCCGGTCATTCGGGCACTAGCGGCCGCTGTCTACCGCATGATCGCGAAGAACAGGCACCGGATGCCTGGCGGATCTCCGGCTTGCGCGCTCCCGCCGCCCGGCTTTGACCCGGCGCAGCCAGGGACCAAAGCGCTCTAACGGCGCAAATGCGAGCCAGCAAATCGCAGTAGGCGCGAAATGGATGTACAAGATCGCCAAAGTGAATACATGGAACCCCATCCAGAACACCGCCGCTGCGAGCAGCGCTCGGCCGCGCAACAACAAGACCACCACTGCCGTCAACTCAGCGGTGAAGGAGAACCACTGCATCAGGTGAAGCAGCTCTGGATAAGGCAGTAGGAACTGACCGAGCCCGTGTGGCCGCCGGATGATCGCCCACGTCAGAATCGAGCTATCCGGCCAGCTGGTGATGCTCCAGCCGCCACTGCGGATCTTGGTGAGTGCGGACAAAAAATAGGTCAAGACCACAGAGATCTGGATGCACCTCAGCGCCCATCCGGCCTGTGCGGAGCGCTCCACACTGCGCCACCGATCAGTGATCACTCCGACCGTCGGCAATACCCACAAGGCGACCATGAGCGCGAGATGATCATGGTCGACCTTCCCGTAGCTCATGCCGATCGCCGTCCACCAGGTGAAGGTTGCTGCTACCAGCCCACCGGCCAGCCGGGGCAGCACGTTCGCCGCAGCCACCAGACAACCGACTATCAAGATCAGGTAGAGCGTGACGGTCAACGGCACACTGGGTGGAGGCAGGTGAAACATGCGCTCGATCATCAGCGGCTGGTAGAGCTCGGGATGTCTGCTCAGCGGGATGGGGTCCCGCACAAAGAGATGGATGTCGATGATCACGAAGAGGTAGAGCACTGTGCGCAGCACAGCCACCCGCGACTCTGGAACAACGGGCACGAACCAGGACGCCACTGAGCGCAACGTCCTCACGGGGACACCTCCCACGTGGCAAGTTCCACGAGACGGGCTCGGCCCACGCGGCCGTCCACGAGTTGTGTCTGATCTTGAACCAGCCAGACCCGCTGTAGCGCCGGCGCCGACCGGTGCCGGGAAGTCCACCCATCGGCTACGGATCGGAGCAATGACGGGTCTGTGGTGATCGCGGGGATCCGCGCTTCTATCTCGGCGCGGCTGATCCCTGCCGATTCCACGCGCAGCGGCAGGTCGATGCGGCGTCCGTCTGCGAGCTGACCCTCAACTCGGGTGATCACAATGGTCGCATCCTTGGCCGGTGAAAACGCGTACTGCGACAGCGGTCCAACAGGCCACGCGTCATCACTCATGCGCAGGGAACCATTGAGCAGCAGCCCGATTCCTAGCACAGTTGCGGCAATCCGCCAGGCGTACGACAGCCGGCCGATGCTGCGTACCCGCTCCCCCACCGGGCGATTACAACACGATCCGAGCCACTCTTCTGCCAGTTCGGCCAAGGCCGGGTGCCGACATGTTGGCGACGAAGGCTAACTCTCCCGGTCGATGCCGCGTGGCAGTCGCTCAGGTGGCCAGTCGAGGTGGCGTACGGCCATGTCGAAGGCGTATCTGTCGGTCATTCCCGCCACGTAGGTCACAGCCGCACGTGTCGCGGCGTCAGACCGCGCCGAGATATCGCGACCGTCTGGCATGAGGTCTGGCTGATCGCTGTAGAGCTCGACCAGCGCACGCAGCACCTCGACCACCGCGCGAGACTGTGCCAGCGAGGCGGGCCGGACATAGATACGTTCATAATTGAACGCCCGGAGCGCCGCCAGTGCCCGAGCTTCGTCCGGAGGCATTCCTACCTCGCCATGCTCCTCGACCGCCCGTACCACTGCCCGGACAAAGGTGTTCAGCTGCTCCCGTCGCGTTCGTCCACACACTTCGACGATTTCTTCAGGAAGATCATCCAGCGCCACGATCCCGGCATGGATGGCATCCTCAAGATCGTGCGCGCAGTATGCGATCCGGTCGGCCCAGCTGACGATATTGCCCTCGACGGTTAGCGGTGCTGGCCGTGACCAGGAGTGGTTGCGGATCCCGTCCAGGGTCTCGGTGCACAGGTTCAGACCTTGCAGCACAACGTCGGCCCCCCGCGGGCCGTGGTCATATCCCTCTGGAATGAAGACGTCGAAGGCATCCTCGCTTGCATGGCCTCCCGGCCCGTGACCGCAGTCGTGTCCAAGGGCGATCGCGTCGGCCAGCGTCACGTTGACGCCGACTTCGCGAGCGATCGCTGTCGCGACTTGGGCCACCTCGAGTGCGTGGGTCAACCGGGTGCGCTGGTGGTCGCTTGGAAAGACGACAACCTGAGTCTTGCCGGCCAAGCGCCGGAACGCAGTCGAGTGCACAATCCGATCGCGGTCACGTTCGAAGCAGGTGCGCTCGTCATCAGGCTCTTCCGCGATGACCCGACTTCCCGCCCCCTCGGCAAATGCGGCGCCAGGGCGGAGCATCGCTCGTTCGCGCTGCTCTCGAAGTTCCCGACGCACGATTGGTCCCGCGCCGGGGCGGGCTTGGGAACCCGGGTGGGCGCGTATCAGATCCCCCCCAAGGTGACCCGTCATGGTGTCAGCCCAAGCTTTGGCGCGTGGCGTGACTTCGTCAGCCACCGGAGATGCCCAGCTCCGCTGCCGCCAGATCAAGATCGCAACCGGAGCTGTCACGCAGCCAGCCATCAGGAAGCGCAACCGTGGTACGCGGCGCGCCTTGCCGTCCCCGGGGCGAGCCCAACTCCGAGGTGGGAAAGCCGACATCGGGGTCGAGCTGAGACAGCAAGTCGTCGAGCTCGGCGAGCGATGAGACCATGGACAGGCGGCGTCGCAGCTCACCGCCCACGGGGAAACCCTTGAAGTACCAGGCCATGTGTTTACGCAGGTCACTCAGGCCGTGCAGCTCGTCTGACAGGCCAACCAGAAGCTCGGCATGACGGCGCAGCATCTTCGTCACCTCACCAAGGTTCGGCAGTGTCCGGGTCTGACGTCCTGCGAAAGCGTCGGCCAGGTCGCGGAAGAGCCAGGGGCGACCAAGGCAGCCACGTCCGACGACCACGCCGTCCACCTCGGTCTGCCGGATCATGCGCAGCGCGTCGGCGGCCTCCCAGATGTCGCCGTTACCCAGCACTGGGATGGATACGCGCTCTTTCAACTTGCCGATCGCGTCCCAGTCCGCCTGACCGGCGTATGCCTGCTGCGCGGTTCGACCGTGCAGCGCGATGGCTGCGCAGCCGGAGTCCTCGGCGATCTGGCCAGCATCCAGGAAGGTCTGATGATCATGATCAATGCCGATTCGGGTCTTCATCGTCACCGGCACGCCGTACTGCGCGGCCGCGCTGACTGTGGCCGTCAGGATCAGCCGGAGCCGGTCCCGTTTGTACGGCAGCGCCGCTCCCCCACCCTTGCGAGTGACTTTGGGGACTGGGCAGCCAAAGTTGAGGTCGACATGATCAACGCCGTACTCGTTGCACAAGATTTCAGTGGCACGCGCCAGGACCGCAGGGTCGACACCGTAGAGCTGAACGGACCGTACGCTCTCCCCTGGATCGAACTGGAGCATCTGCAGGGTCTTGCGATCCCGCTCCACGAGCCCGCGCGAAGTGATCATCTCGCAGACATACAGCCCAGCGGCCCTGTTTGATTGCTCGCTCGGCTCGCGCGAATCGCGCTCCGGCGGTTCGCCTTGTTCGCGACACAGCTGCCGAAACGCTGCATTCGTGATGCCGGCCATCGGCGCCAGCACCACCGGAGGATCAACCTCAATGGGCCCCACTCGCAACGCCGACTTGTCAGAACACAGTTGAGCTATAGGCGAACTGGATTCTGACAAGTCGGCGTGGGCGAGGGTGGGGGTTAGCAACCGAGGAGCCGCTGCGCGAGGTACTCGGTCACTTTGTCCTCTGACACCCGATCCTGGGTCATCGAGTCGCGCTCGCGTACCGTGACGGCCTGGTCGTGGAGGGTGTCGAAGTCGACCGTGACGCAGTACGGCGTACCGATCTCATCCTGTCGGCGGTAGCGGCGGCCGATGGCCTGGGCGTCGTCGAAATCGACGTTCCAGGACTGCCGGAGCCGCATTGCCAGATCTCGGGCCTTGGGCGACAAGGCCTCGTTGCGCGACAGCGGCAGCACGGCAACCTTCACAGGCGCTAGCCGGGGGTCGAGTCGCAGCACCGTCCGCTTGTCGACCCCGCCTTTGGTGTTGGGAGCCTCGTCCTCGTCGTACGCGTCAACCAGGAATGCCATCATCGCGCGATTCGGGCCTGCCGCCGGCTCTATGACGTACGGCACGTATCGCTCGCTGGTAACCGGGTCCAGGTAGGACAGGTCGACCCCGGAGTGCTCGGTGTGGGTCGAGAGGTCAAAGTCGGTTCGGTTGGCGATGCCCTCGAGCTCACCCCACTCGCTGCCAGGGAAGCCAAACCGATACTCGATATCGACAGTCCGTTTCGAGTAGTGCGAAAGCTTTTCCTTCGGGTGCTCGAAATGCCGCAAGTTCCCATCGGCCAGGCCGAGCTCGGTGTACCAGCGGGTGCGCTCGTCGATCCAATACTGGTGCCAGTCTTCGTCGGTGCCAGGCTTGACGAAGAACTCCATCTCCATCTGCTCGAATTCGCGGGTGCGGAAGATGAAGTTGCCTGGGGTGATCTCGTTGCGGAAAGACTTGCCGATCTGTCCAATGCCGAAGGGCGGCTTCTTCCGCGTCACCTGAACGACGTTGGCAAAGTTGACGAAGATGCCCTGCGCGGTCTCTGGACGGAGGTAGTGCAAACCAGACTCATCCTCAACTGCACCGAGGTAGGTCTTGAGCATCATGTTGAAGTCACGCGGCTCCGTCCACTGACCCCGGGTACCGCAGTGGGGGCAGCTGATCTCTTCAAGACCCGTCGGCTTGCGACCCTTCCGCGCCTCGAAGTCCTCCTCCAGATGATCGGCCCGGAAGCGCCGGTGACAAGACAAGCATTCGGTCAGCGGGTCGTTGAACGCATTGACATGGCCTGAGGCCACCCACACTCGCCGTGGCAAGATCACCGAGGAATCAAGGCCGACAATCTCCTCCCGCTCGGTGACGACCGAGCGCCACCACTGTTTCTTGACGTTCTCCTTGAGCTCGACGCCGAGCGGTCCGTAATCCCACGCCGAGCGCGTACCGCCGTAGATCTCTCCCGCGGGGAAGACGAAGCCACGGCGCTTGCACAAACTGATGACGTTGTCGAGTCGGCTGGTAGAGGTCACGAAGTGTTCTCCAGACATATTTGCTGCGCCATCCCCGGCTGGGATGGAGTCAGCGCACTAGATTATCGCCCTCAGCGTAGGAGTTGCGGCCGCAAGTCGTACGAGGGCTTTCCCGGGCTGTACCTAGATTGCTTGCGCTGCACATGGCATGCACGCCATGTACAGCGTCAACATCCCACGCAGCGTGGGATGTTCACCGTTGCAGGCGTACCCGAGACTTGAAGGAAGAAGATCCACCGGCACTGTCCCGCGCACTTGTCACTTCGGCGAAACCTGTTGAAACGAGACCCGCCTACCGTCGGGACAGCGCCGCCCGCCCCAGGAGGCTGACCATGATCGAGCACGTTGATCCGTTCATCGGCAGCTCGGTAACAGATCTCCCTGCCCCCCAGGGTTTGGCCGAAACTTGGTGGTGGCCAAAACCTCAGGTCGGCAATACTCACCCGGGCGCGACCTACCCGTTCGGCATGGTCTCGGTATGCGCGTACTCCGGGGCCTATCCCACCGGTTACGGGATCTACCAGCTCAACACCGAGGGAGTCCCCTCCCAGATCTACGACACCCAGATCGCCTCCGGCTTCACCCACTTCCAGCAGTCCGGGACCGGCGCGATCCGCAAGTACTACAACTATTTCCGGGTTACGCCCATGCTGGAGCCACTCGACAGCCTCGGCAACGCCTGGAATCTGCAGGACGAGTTCGCCGAACCGGGCTACTACGCCACGACCCTCAGCTCCGGCATCGGTTGCGAACTCACCGTCGGACCCAAAAGCGCGGTGCACCGCTACACCTTCCCGGCCCACAGGGATGCGCGGCTGGTGGTCGACTTCTCGATGGGCGGTCTTGCCATTCCGTACGGCGCGACGGTCCCACTTCGCGCACACATCGAGGCCATCGGGCCGGGAGTCGCACAGGCCGAGATTGTCGTGGAGGGAGCGCCGCTGGCGGTGTACCTGGAGTGCGACGCTGGCGACTTGAGGCAACTGCTGTGGTACGACCGGCGGCTGATGCCGGGGGGCACCCGCCTCGACTTCGACCGAATCCGGCCTACCACGCTACGGCCCTTCGGGTTGATGTGGCGTGGGGCGACCGAGCCTGGCCAGGTGCTCGAGCTGCGATTCGGCTTCTCGCTTCGCGGCGTCAAGCAGGCCAAGCGCAATCTTCATGCCGACTGTGGATCGGGCTTCGCGGTGTTCGAGAGCCGGCGTAACGAGACCTCAACGGTGTGGCAGCAGCACCTTGACAAGATCAAGATCGAGACATCCTCGGCTGCTCGCAAGACGATCTTTTCCACCGCTGTCTACCATTCGCTGATCAAGCCGTGCTTTGCGCCGCAGGAAAGCCCCATGTGGCCCAGCGAAGGGCCTTTCGTCTTCGATATTTGCACGATGTGGGACATCTACCGCACTCAGTTGCCTCTGATTACGGCCCTGTTTCCGGCGCGGGCCGCCGAGCTGGCCAACGCATTGTTGACGATCTGCGAGGAGGAGGGCAACTTGCCGATCGGCTACCGCATGGCCAAAGGCGCCGATCGGTTCACGCGACAGGGCAGTGCGCTGGCCCACACCTTTCTTGCCGATCTCTGCGAGCTCAGCGTGCCTGACATTGATTGGGACTGGGCGCTGTGTCATATGGACGCCGACCTGCGCCGACACTATGGCGAGGATTATCTGCTGCGCGGGCTGGCGGAGCCGGTCACACACACCCTTGACCTCGCAGTCGGATATCAGTGCACGGCGAAAGTGGCGCACTACGTCGGCGACAACCAACTGGCTGAACAGTTTGAGCGCCTGGCAGGTCAGTGGATCAACGCATTCAATCCCGACGACGGCCTGCTTCATGACTCGACGTACTACGAGGGCGGCAAGTGGAACTATTCCTTCCGGGTGCTGCACGACATGCAGGCACGCATCGTGCTGGCTGGCGGCGAAAGCCGGTTCGTCGAGCTGTTGGATCGGTTCTTCGGTTACGGCGCCGACGCCGTCAAGCAGCTAGGCGAACGACCGAGCGCCGCTGATTTGGCAGCGGGGTACGGACTCAACCGCTTCGAAGGGTTGAACAACGAGCCGGACATGGAAGCGCCGTGGGCCTACCACTACGCCGGGCGGCCAGATCGTACGGCCGAGGTGGCGCACGCGGCTGTCAACAACATGTTCGGGCTGGGCCGCGGCGGCTTGCCAGGTAACGACGACTCAGGTGCCTTGAGCTCCTGGTACGTCTGGGCCTCGCTCGGCCTCTTCCCGATCGCGGGTCAGAGCCTTTATCTGCTCAATACGCCGTCGTTCGCCGAATCGCGAATCGCCCTTGCCGACCAGGAGTTGGTGATCAGTGCCCCCGGCTTCGTCGAGCCGGTGGCTGGCGGTCCCGTGCAGTATGTCCAGAGAGCAATCTTCAACGGCGAGCTTCTGGATCGGACCTGGCTGACGGCAGGTGAGTTGCACACTGGCGGACACCTTGAGCTGCAGCTTGGACGGGAGCCGTCGGCATGGGGCACGACCACCCGCCCACCATCAGCCTCGCAATCGGATGCGATCCATCCACCGGCGGCTACGGGCCGCATCGGCTCCAGCCACGTTGGCGGATCCGCGCAATTGATCAAACCGACCGGCATAGCGGACCAGACCACGGGGGCATGATGGCGAAGGCGTTGAAGAGCAAGGCTTGGGATGGCCGCGGGCTTCCGCGGCGACTGGTGATCGTCGTGCGAGCTGACCCTGTGATCTGCGGCCACTCGGGTGAGGCGCGCAATCTCGCTGAGGTCGCGCTGCAGCGCGGCTTTACCGATGTGCGGATCGTTACCTGGCCCCTCGACCTGCTTGCGACATCCGGCCTGCCGTTAAAGCCGCTCGACGGGATACTCCCCTACAGCAAGGGCATCGAGGTGGAACGCCCGGAACCGGTGGGCGATTACAAGGTGCTGGACGGTCGTTACCTCGCGGGAATGACCGGACGCCTGGTCGAACTCTTCACTGACGGGATCCCGACGGTCTGCCTGTCGCTCTACCTCAGTCCGCACACACTCGCAGTGTCGGACGCGCTTCGAATTG
This sequence comes from uncultured Actinomycetota bacterium, assembly GCA_963740515.1. Lineage (GTDB taxonomy): Bacteria > Actinomycetota > Actinomycetes > Propionibacteriales > Propionibacteriaceae > Microlunatus. The sequence continues at coordinate 79,590 of CAVUEO010000028.1, read as the reverse complement.
CCCGTTCCACCGGCCTTCCGGTTGCGGTTGCCACCATTGCGGAAGCGGTTGGCTCCGACGTCACGAACGTGGTCCGCTCGTGCGCGGCCGACGGGCGCTTCGGTGCGGCGGCGCAAGTATTGTGCGACTACCTCGACAGCGATCTGCCGGTCGCAGTGTCGGAATACACCAAGGACTTGATCATCTCCTCGGCTCAGGAGATCGACGCTCGGCATGGCACCTCGTTTGCCGAACGATGCCAGCAGCGCGTCGCCATCTCCTACCCCGCCGTCAACACCGCTGACTATCTCGGTCTGCGGCCAGAGCAAACAGCAGAAGTGCTCGACCGGCGTGAGCTCGCTCGCAACGGCTATGTGCTCTATTTGTCCAGACTGGCCCGTGCCAAGGGGGTGGATGACTTGATCGCTGGGTTCACCACGAGCCCGGCGTGTCATGACCTGGAGCTCGTGATCGCGGGCAATGGGCCGGAGGCGCAACACCTCCAAGGACTCGCCGCCGCGACCTCGGCGGCAGATCGGATCAAGTTCCTCGACGACGTCGACGACGACGAGAAGCCGCATCTGATGGCGGGATGCGCTGCATTCGTCTTGCCAAGCAAACCGCGGCCGGAGTTCGTGGAGACATTCGGTATCGCGCTGGTGGAGAAGATGCTCGCGGGCGGCGGCCCGGCGATCACCACAACCACAGGTGGGATTGGCGAAGCGGTCGGCGACACCGCGATGATCGTCCCAGTCAACAGCCCAAGCGCCATTGCCGGTGCGCTGGATCTCGCGCTCAGCATGCCCAGTCAGGAGCGGGCCCGGATGGCCGAGCGGGCTCGCGAGTACGCGCTCCAGTTCGACCGGGCACATGTTTTCGACCGATTGCTGGAGCGGCTGGCCGAGGTAGCCGAGAGAGAGCTCAGCCCGATCTGAATCCGTCCAGCGTGTTGGCGAGGGTCTCGCTCCCTAAGCCCGGCGGCTTCTCCCAGACCGAGACATGCTTTGTGCTGTCATTTGTGAACGGCTCGCGCTTCCAGCCGCTCCAGCGTTCCCGCAGTGACATCCCGGCGAGCCGCGCCATCAGGTCGAGCTCTGCGGGCCATACGTAGCGGAACGGTATCGAATCCCCTTCGAGCTTGTCGTCGACGGCCCAGTAGTGGTGCGAGATCAGGCCCTGGGACGCGACGTCGTACTCATCGAACCCAAGCCGTGTGGCACTCACGGTGAAAGCGCGCACGGTCTCACCGGGTGGCAGCCGCTGGAGGTCAGGCACCATTACCTCGATGACGAAGCACCCGCCTGGCTGCAGGTGCGCGGCGACGTTCTGGAAGCAGGAGATCTGCTCATCCTGCGTCGTCAGGTTCATGATCGTGTTGAAGACCAGATAGGCAACCGAGAAATGTCCCGCGACCGTGGTCGTCGCAAAGTCGCCGACAGTCACGCCGATCTGATCTGCCCCGGGTTTCGCCCGCAGCCTTGCGACCATCGCCTCCGACAAATCGATGCCACGTACGCGGATGCCGCGTTGCGACAGCGGTAAGGCGATCCGGCCGGTGCCAATGCCAAGCTCCAGAGCACTCCCGTCGAAGCAGAGGTCGACAAGGAAATCGACAACGGGGTCGACAGTCGTGGGTTCAGACATCTCGCCGGTCGACTCGTCGTAGCGCTCGGCGACAGGTTCGCCGAAGTAATCCTTGGGCATGAGAGCACTCTGTCAAACGTCACTCGTCAGGCAACGTTCAGATCCCATTTGACTTCAGATCGAGTCTTAATGAAAATGGTTCTCATGTCGATTAGGGTGGTGAGATACCTGGTCATGCTCGCTTGCCTGCTCCCCCTCGTCGCAGTCGGGGGATGCGCGACCGCCGAACCGGCTAGCACCGCCAAGGCGAATCAGTCGGGTCGGCTCATCATCCTGGCGGCCTTCTACCCCCTGCAGTTCGTCGCCCAGCAAGTCGCGGGTGATCATGCAACGGTCGCCAGCTTGACACAGCCAGGGGCCGAGCCCCACGACTTGGAGCTCACGCCCCGCCAGGTCGCGAGCCTCACGACTGCAAGCCTGGTGATCTACCAGAACGGGTTCCAGCCGGCGGTTGACGAGGCTGTTGTGCAGAGCGGCAACCCGCATGTGATCGATACCAGCACGGTCGTTCCGCTGCGCCCATTGCCGACCACCGAAGATCATGATCACGGGTGGGAAGGTCAGTCTGGCGGCCGGGAGATGGATCCGCATGTCTGGTTGGACCCGACGTTGGTCTCCCAGATTGCTCGAGCAGTGGAGCAACAACTCTCGCGCATTGATCCCGATCATGCAGCCGATTACACGCACAACACGAAGACGCTCGTCACAAGGTTGGAGACGCTTGATAGGTCGTTCGACAGCGGGCTGGCACGCTGTGAACGGACCGAGTTCATCACGAGTCACGCTGCCTTCGGCTATTTGGCTGAGCGGTACCACCTGACCCAGATCGGGATCAGTGGTCTCAGTCCTGACGCTGAGCCCTCGCCGGCGCGCATCGCCGAGGTGCAACACGAGGCACGAGAGCATAAGCTCACCACCATCTTTTACGAGACGCTGGTCTCGCCGGCAGTTGCCAAGGCGATTGCTGGTGATCTTGGTCTTGCTACCGATGTATTGGATCCGGTCGAGGGCATCACCGGCGAGTCGCGCGGGCAGGATTACTTCTCGGTCATGGCGTCCAACCTGGCAGCGCTTCGGAAGGCGGGCAGATGCTCGTAGGAGCGAGTACGGTGCTGACGGCCGACGATCTGACGGTTCAACTCGGCAGCCTTCCAGTGCTGCGCGGGGTCAGCCTTTCGGTACGGGCGGGTGAGGCTCTGGCCTTGATGGGTGGCAACGGCTCCGGAAAATCCACCCTGGTCCGGGCCCTGCTCGGCCTCCTGCCCCACCAACGCGGCGCGGTCCACCTATTCGGCCTGCCCCTGCGGAGCTTTCGGCAGTGGGCGCGCGTCGGCTACGTGCCGCAGCGCTCGATGGCACTGCTCGGCGGGTCAAAGGTGAAGGAGGTCGTTGCAGCCGGACGGTTGGCGCACAGACGGCCCTTCCGCCCGCTGAGCCGAGGCGACAGCGAGGCCATCCATGACGCAATCGCGCGAGTCGGACTCTCCGAACAACTCAACACCGACGTTGCCGCGCTCTCCGGCGGGCAGCAGCAACGGGTGCTGGTCGCGCGGGCACTTGCCGGCAACCCGGACCTCCTGGTCTTGGACGAGCCCACCTCGGGAGTTGACCTCGAGCATCAGCGCGTGCTTGCCGGTGTCCTCGCTGAGCGGTTGTCGGCAGGCACCGCCGTACTCGTGGTCTTGCATGATGTCGGCTCGCTCGGCGACCTCATCGACCGCGCCGTGGTGCTGAGCGACGGTCGAGTAGCACATGACGGCCCACTCGGAGATCTTGGGCAGCACCATCGTCGGCTTGGCGGCCATGAGCATCTCGATCATGGTCGGACTGCGGATGATCATGATGAAGGTGCGGAAAGCTGGCTAGGCGGTGCTGTCGAACCGTGATCGAAATCTTGTCGTATCCCTTTATGCAGCGCGCCCTGGTCGCCGCACTGCTCACGGGTTTGATCGCACCCGCCATAGGCACCTACGTCGTCCAGCGTCGCATGAGCCTGCTTGGTGACGGCCTCGGCCACGTGGCTCTTGCTGGCGTAGGCCTGGCGTTGCTGACTGGCCTTGCACCGATTCCGATCGCAGTAGCCGCCTGCATCGCGGGCGCCGTTGTCGTCGAGGTGCTCCGCCAACGCGGCAAGGCGAGCGGCGACGTGGGGCTTGCCGTCTTGTTCTACGGCGGCCTAGCCGCGGGTGTCTTCCTGTCCGGTATTTCCGGTGTAGGGGCCGGAGGGCTGGTGCAGTACCTGTTTGGCTCACTCACCACCGTGACAACGGGCGATCTCAAGATGGTCGCTGCGCTCGCCGTCGCAGTCTTGGTGCCGACCCTTGGACTGGCGCCCCAGTTGTATGCCGTATCGACCGACGAGGAATTTGCCCGCACCCAAGGTCTGCGGGTGCGGCTCTACCACATCGCAGTGGTCTCTCTCGCCGCTGTCACGGTCGCACTGGCGATGCGGACGGTGGGGTTACTGCTGGTCAGCGCGCTGATGGTGGTTCCCGTGGCGGCGGCACGCAATCTAGTACGCGGTTTCACCGCAGGCCTCATCTGCGCCGTCGCTATCGGCGTGGCAACGGCAGTTGGCGGCACGGTGGGCTCGTTCTACGCAAACGCGGCGCCCGGTGCATTCATCGTGCTGCTGGCCATCGCGGTCTTCATGCTGAGTTGGCCGGCCTCCTATCTGCTGCGACGGCGACCTACCGCGGCCGTACTTTCGGAGTCGGTCGATGATGATGAGCTGCCGGCTCCGCACACGGTCACCGAGAGTCATCCTCACCGCCATGCCGCTGGCTGCGGGCATCCAGCTGTGCAGCACGGCGACCACACTGACTTCATCCATGAAGGACATCGGCACGCCGCTCATGCCGATCACTACGATGAGCACTGAGCCGCCCGGCCGAAGCCGCCGAGGAATATCGAGATGACGACCAGCCCTAGCACCAAAGCGGATCCGAAGGCCAAGCCGTCGGGCGCTCAGCGCAAGACCCGACAGCGAGCCGCCGTCGAAGAAATTCTGTCCGACCGTCATGACTTCCGCACCGCTCAGCAGATTCACGACGATCTGCGGCATCATGGCGAACGCATCGGCCTCACCACGGTCTATCGGACGCTACAACTCATGGCCGAGTCGGCTGATCTCGACGCCATCCGGACCAACGAGGGTGAGACGGCGTACCGGCGTTGCTCGACGGGGCACCATCATCATCTGGTTTGCCGGACCTGTGGCAGGACGGTCGAGGTCTCAGGCCCCGCCGTCGAGCGATGGGCCAACGCGGTGGCAACGCAGCACGGGTTTCGCGAGATCAGCCACGACCTCGAGATCTTCGGCACCTGCAACACCTGTTGAGACCGATGTCAGGTTTCGCGGGTGATGTTAGGTACGGCTCCGCCATAGCGGCGGTCACGCTCGGCGTACAGCTCGATCGCGCGCCAAAGATCACGGCGGTCGAAATCAGGCCACAATCGATCAAGAAACACCAGCTCCGCGTAAGCGCTCTGCCAGAGCAGGAAGTTGGATGTCCGCTGTTCGCCCGACGAGCGAACGAAGAGGTCAACGTCTGGGATCTCGGGCTCGTCGAGGAAGTGCCGAAATCGCTCCTCGGTGAGCTTGCGCGGATCAAGCCGGCCTTCCGCCGCCAGCTGTGCGATGCGCCGAGTCGCGTCCACGATCTCGGCGCGGCCTCCGTAGTTGACGCAAAACTGCAAGGTCAGCACGTCATTGTCAACGGTGCGGCGCTCGGCGTCCTGCAGCTCGGTGATCACGCTTCGCCAAAGCCGCGGCGCTCGGCCGGCCCAGCACACTCGCACTCCCATTGCATCCAGCTGGTCGCGACGCCGCCTGATCACATCGCGGTTGAAGCCCATGAGCCAGCGAACCTCATCGGGTGATCGGTTCCAGTTCTCTGTGGAAAAGGCGTAGGCGGAGAGGTACTTCACCCCGATCTCGATGGCGCCTTCGATCACGTCGAACAGCGACGCCTCACCCCGTGCGTGGCCCTCGGTCCGCGGCAGGTTACGGGCCTTCGCCCAGCGCCCATTGCCATCCATCACGATCGCGACATGGGTCGGCAGCAGGTTCCGAGGGATCTGCGGCGGTCGTGCTCCGCTTTCGTGCGTTCGCGGGGACGTCGGCGCCGGTCGTGCCCTCCTCGCAAGCTTGGCCATGTCAGGGACAATATCGAGGTGCCGACATACCGTGACGAAGCAGTGGTTCTTCGCACGCACAAGCTCGGTGAAGCCGATCGGATCATCACCATGCTGAGCCGAAACCGCGGCAAGATTCGCGGGGTGGCGAAGGGGGTACGGCGCACCACCTCGAAGTTCGGCGCTCGGCTCGAGCCGTTCTCCCACATCGATCTGCAGCTCGCGGTCGGGCGCACCCTTGACGTGATCACACAAGTCGAATCGCTGGATGCTTTCGGTGACCGGCTGGGCGATGACTATCCGGCGTACACAGCGGGCCAGGTAATGCTCGAGACTGCCGATCGCCTGGTGCTCGAGGAATCCGAGCCTGCCCTGCAGCAATACCTACTGCTCGTGGCGGCCTTGCGAGCGCTCACCCTGGGCACCTCCGACGGACATCGCCCACCGACATTGATCTTGGACTCCTACCTGCTGCGGGCCCTCGCGGTCGCCGGCTACGCGCCCTCTTTCTCCGACTGCGCCCGCTGCGGCATAGCAGGGCCACACCGAGCTTTCTCGCCTGCCTTAGGTGGCGCGGTCTGCGAGCGATGCCGTCCATCTGGAGCCGCGCGGCCCGCTCCCGAAACCCTGGCATTGCTCGGTGCGCTGCTCGAGGGCCGCTGGAGTGATACGCGCCAGGTGCTCGATCGTGTGGCGCGCGAGGCGAGCGGTATGACCGCTGCCTTCGTCGCCTGGCATCTGGATCGCAACCTGAGATCCATGGCGCATGTCGAGCGTTGAGCCGAGGTGGCCGCCGCCGCAGGAGTCACCGGTCTTCGAAGCCGCCTCGCCGCCGGCAGAGGCGCAGCGACCGCGTCGGATCGCGTACGTTCTGGCTGCCATCATGCCCGTGATCTTGCTCGTGGCACTGGCCATCCCGGTCGGCGTGGCATGGACGATCGGACGGCTCCGGCAGAGCCCAAGCAGCGTGACCACGCCATCCCCACTGAATCCGAACGCGACCGAAGGAGAACCCGGCCTCGGCGATCCGTACTACCCCCAGGCCGGAAACAGCGGTTACGACGTGACCAAATATCAGATCATGATCAACTGGGATCCGACGGCCCAGGCAATCACCGGTACGACGACCATCAGCGCACGCGCGACCCAGCAGCTCAACTCCTTCTACTTCGATCTGGCCCTGCACACCGACAAAGTCACCGTCAACGGTGTGCCCGCGGAATCTGTCGCTAGAGGGTTCTCCGACGTGTATGTCAAGCCAGTACAACCGATCCCCATCGGCAGTTCCTTTCAGGTGACGATCGGCTACTCCGGCAAACCCGGTGACATTCGGCAGGGCGACGTGCGCCCGTGGTTGTCCACCAACGGCGAGTGGACCGCGGCCGGTGAGCCGGAGAGTGCCGCGTGGTGGTACCCCTCTAACGATCACCCGTCGGATCCAGCGCTGATGGACGTCTCGATCCGAGTGCCCACTGGTATGGAGGCCATCAGCGTTGGCCGGCTCGAGTCGGCCGACGCGGCGAGAGAACAGGACTTCGACACCTGGCACTGGATTGCCCGGCAGCCCATGGCGACCTATGTGAACTTCGTCTCCATTGGTCAATACGAGCTCAAGCAGGGCATCGACCATGGCTTGCCCTACGTATATGCGGTATCGGAGCAGCTGTCCCCAGAGGACCGGAAGAAGGCGTTCGCCACGCTGGTGAGCTCCGGGATGCGTATCCGGACGCTGGAGACGATGTTCGGTCCCTACCCATTCACCGAGCTCGGAGGCATTGTCCCGGTACACCAACTGTGGTTCGGTGGGCTGGAGACCCAGACCCGGCCGGTCTACGACGCCAGGTCGATCTTGAACCCTGGATTCGCACCAACTCTGCTCGATCATGAGCTTGCCCACATGTGGTTCGGCGACAACGTCACCGTGAGGCAGTGGAACGACATTTTCATCAGTGAGGCGTATGCATCCTGGGCCCAATGGGGAGCCAGAGAGCGGCGGGGCGGACGTAAGGCAAATGATTCTTTGAATGGCACTTACGAGCGAGTTGCCGACAACGATGACTTTTGGAAGATCACCATGATCGACCCCAGCAGAGCGCACCTCTTCGATGCGGTTTACGCGCGAGGAGCCATGGCGCTCCAGGCGCTCCGCAATGTGATCGGGGACGAGGCGTTCTTCAAGCTGGCCACGGAGTGGGGTCAAAATCCGGGAAGCCGCACCCTCGAGGATTGGATGGCGGCAGCGCAGTCGTACACCACAGTTGATCTTGGTCCCTTCTTCCAAGCCTGGATCTACGCCCCGGCCGCACCGGCACGGACAGCGGAAAACGGCTTCCGATAACCGCCTTGTGGCTGACGCCCCACCTACCCGGTTCCGCGCTCCACAGATAGGTGAGGCGTCGAGGAGAAGGTAGGGCGTCAGCTAAGGGGTGAGGAGAACCCAAGCTGCAAGCGATGTACGAGCAGCTTCGGAGGGATCTAACCCGCTCGGTTGATGGCCGAGGTGACGGCCTTGAGCGAGGCAGCGACGATGTTTGCGTCCGTCCCTACTCCCCACACGACTACGCTGTCCTCGCCCGCACCGACCTCGCATTCCACGTAGGCCGCCGCGAGCGCGTCACCACCTGCGGACAGCGCATGCTCGGCGTAGTCAAGCACCCGCACCTGGTGACCGAGCGGGGAAATGCCGTCCACGAACGCCGATACCGGGCCGTTTCCCTCCCCAGTGATCGACTGGGTTGAGCCGTTGGTCACGACCTGCGCGGTAAGGGAGGTTTGGCCGTTCTCTGACGAGGTCGTCGCGACGCTTTGCAAGCACAGCGGAGTGTCAGGCTCGAGGTACTCGAACTGGAAGATTTCCCAGAGGCGGCTCGCGCTCACTTCACCACCGCCGGCGTCGGTGTGCGCCTGCACGGCCTTCGAGAACTCGATCTGGAGGCGCCTCGGAAGGTCCAGATTGTGCTCGGACTTCATGATGTAGGCGACGCCGCCCTTTCCGGACTGGGAGTTCACCCGGATAACCGCCTCGTACGTGCGGCCGACATCGAAAGGATCGATCGGCAGGTAGGGAGCCTCCCAGGCGATCTGTCTGACGCTGATGCCTTGTGCTTCCGCCCGCTTGTCCAGGTCCTCCAGACCTTTCTTGATCGCGTCCTGGTGACTGCCTGAAAACGCGGTGTAGACCAGGTCGCCCGCGTAAGGGTGGCGCGGGTGCACTGGCAGGTTGGTGCAGTACTCCACGGTGCGACGGATCTCGTCGATCCGGGAGAAGTCGATCTTGGGGTCTATTCCTTGTGAGAACAGGTTCATCCCCAACGTGACCAAATCGACGTTGCCGGTGCGTTCGCCGTGGCCGAAGAGGCAACCCTCGACCCGATCGGCCCCAGCCATCATCGCCAGCTCGGTCGCCGCCGTAGCCGTGCCGCGGTCGTTGTGCGGGTGCAGCGAGATTGCGACATGCTCCCGGTTGTGCACGTGCCGGCTGAACCACTCGATCTGATCGGCATAGACATTCGGTGTCGCCATCTCAACGGTGGCCGGCAAGTTCAAGATGATCTCGCGGCCAGCCGACGGCTGCCAGACGTCCATCACCGCATTGCAGACCTCGACCGCAAACTCCATCTCGGTACCGGTGAAGATCTCCGGCGAATACTCGTACCCGAACTCCACGTCGCCCAGGTGTTGTTCGGCGTATTTCATGACCAGCTCGGTCCCCCGGGTGGCCATGGCGATGCATTCGGCCTTGTCGACATGGAAGACCACGCGGCGGAAGAGCGGCGCTGTGGCGTTGTACATGTGGATGGTGGCGGTCTTCGCACCCACGATCGACTCGGCCGTGCGCTCGATGAGATCCTCTCGTGCTTGGGTCAGCACCGAGACGGTCACGTCGTCGGGGATCTTGTCCTGCTCGATGAGCTGCCTGACGAAGTCGAAGTCGGCCTGGCTTGCTGAGGGAAACCCGATCTCGATCTCCTTGTAGCCCATGTGCACCAAGAGGTCGAACATCTTGTGCTTGCGGGCAGGGGTCATCGGATCGATCAGCGCCTGATTGCCATCACGAAGATCGGTCGACAGCCACCGCGGCGCCTTTGTGATCACGCTCGAGGGCCAGGTGCGATCCGGAAGATCGATTGGGGTGAATGGCCGATAGCGCTGGAAGGGCATTGGGCTGGGCTGCTGCACCGGTGCTTTTTGGGTCCTCGTACCGAACGACGTTGTCGCGCTGCTGTGGCCAGTTGATGGCTGCGATGAGCTCGTCGAAGTACTCGACGTGGTGGTGTCTGACATGATTCCTCGCTGTGAGATGTGGAGCGGACCGGAAGCACGTCAGACTCCGCAGCGAGGATGCCGGCCCCTAGAGGGCCTCGCTGCGGCAGCTGAGGAGGAGCAGCGCAAAAACGCGCTGGGTGCTTGCCACGTCGTCACTGTAACACCCGCGATCAGGCGACGGCCAAACCTTGTCTCGAAAAACGCGTGGCACGGCAAGGGTCGAATGCGGCACCCTGGGTTGATGGATTTCGTACGCGTCAAGCCCGACGACATGACTCAGGTCACTGCGGTCGCCGGCATTGAGGAGGCGGCGCGTCAGGTCGATGACCCCGACGCGTTCCCTCCGATCGCCAAGATGCTGGCCGGGCAGATGCGCTACGGCTGGGACCTGGATGCTCCAGAGCACTATCTCTACATACCCGAGGACGCATCCGACCCTGTCGGGACGCTTGTGCTGGATCTGCCGACACGCGACAACCTGCATCTGGCGTGGATCGGGATCGTCGTACATCCCGATCATCGCCGGCACGGCCATGGTTCAGTGATCATGAACGAGGCGTTGCGACTGGCCAGAGAGGGGGGCCGCAGCACGATCTGGGTCGGGACGGCCGAGGATGATCAAGGCGCGCGTCGCTTTGTCGAAGGATTCGGCTTCAGGTATGCCAGCCACGATGCTCGCAGACGACAGGTGCTAGCCGACGTTGATGAGACCGAGATCCAGCGGCACTGGGCCATAGCTGAGGCGGCAGCCACCGACTACCGTCTCGAGCGGTTGCAACCACCCATCCCTGACAAGGTGCTGAGCGAGCTGGTCGAGGTGACTGCCGCCATCAACGACGCACCGATGGGCGAGCTCACCTACGAGGACGAGAAGTTTGATCTGCAGCGGCTGCGTGATCTTGAAACGGCGGCGCGGGGCCGTGGGGATCGCGTGTATCGAGTTATAGCGAGGCATCGCGCGACTGGCGAGGTCGGCGGGCACACTGTGGTGATCACACATCCGTTGCAGCCTGACGTCGCCGGTCAGGGCGACACCGCGGTGGCACGCCACCACCGAGGCCACCGGCTTGGTCTGCTGCTCAAGATCGACATGATGCGCTGGCTTGCCCACGTGGAACCGCAGCTGAAGATCATCGAGACCTGGAACAACGTCGATAACAAGTTCATGATCAATGTGAACGAAGCCCTGGGCTACCGGCTGTCGCGCATCTTCAACATGTATGAATTGAAGCTCGCCTGAGCGACCAGACCCCAGCAGACGGCACTCCGCACCCGGGCTAGGTTATAGAGGGTTGAAGAGGCGGTTGCGTTTTGCATGTTAAGGGGTCTGCTGTCAGGGCAGACCAGTTGTGCGAGTTGGCAGCGTGGACCGTGGCTTAGGCCATCCCCCGGCGGATGTTGTGGGCTAGGGCGGAGAATGCGATTTGTGTGCCGCGTGGTTACCGCGGCGGGCGAAGCGGCGGAGCCCGATGCGGTCCTTCAAGTGCCCGATCCCGGGTCCGACGATGGCTTGTCGTCGCGACTGGCGCCACCCCTGCATGAAAGGTGCCCAGAAGCATGATGAGCAACCCGAACGACGCCACGAGAGAGCGTCTCGCTCGAGCGGCAGAGGCCGCAGCGCGGTCCAGCGAGCGAGCAGCCGCCGACAGCGGTTTGGTAGAGCCGCCTGACGCCTTCCTGGCGGCGTACTACCGCCATGTCGCGGCTGAGGACATTCTGGCGCGCGATCCGTCGCAGCTCTCTGACTTCGCGATCGGGCACCGCCGATTGGCCGCGAAGCGTCCGACTGGCAGCACCGTGGTCAGGGTCCACACCCCTACATCAGAGGCCGAGCGTTGGCTGTCGCCGCGCAGCCTCGTCCAGATCGTCACGGACGACATGCCGTTCCTCGTGACCTCGGTAACCGCCGAACTGACTCGGCAGGGCAGAGCGATCCACCTTGTCATTCATCCCCAGCTGCACGTACGCCGCGACCCGACGGGGCATCTCCTCGAAGTGATCACCGACGAGAACTCATCCTTCTCATCAGACCGGATTGCGGAGTCCTGGATCTCGGTGGAGATCGACCGTGAGAGCCGCGACGAAGCGGCAGAGCAGCTGACCCGCACTGTTCGCCAGGTCTTGGCCGATGTCCGGGTTGCTGTCGATGACGGGCCAGCGATGGGCGAGCAGCTGCTGCAGGCCACCGCTGACTTGCGGGCTCATCCGCCGGCGGACATGGAAAAGGCTGACGTCGAGGAGGCGCTGAAGTACCTCGACTGGCTTGGCGATGGACGCCTCACCCTTCTGGGCTATGTGGAGTATGGCCGTGTGCCCGACCTCAGCCTTGCGGGGAACCACAAGCTGGCGCCAGTGCCTGACAGCGGGCTTGGCCTGTTGCGACCAGCGCAGCCGCAGGCCACCCAGCTCCTCGGCAAGGCCGCAGCCGAACGCGACGTTGCGCCACTCACCCTCACCAAGTCCAGCCAGCGCTCCACGGTGCACCGGCCCCTGTACCTCGATGACATCGCCGTCGGCATCTTCGATGCTCAGGGCCGGCCTATCGGCGAACATCAATTCCTCGGTCTGTTCAACTCAGCCGCCTACCACGAGAGCGTGCTGCGGATTCCGATGCTGCGGCGCAAGGTCGCAGCGCTTCTGGAGCGGATGGCCTTCTCTCCGACCAGCCACTCCGGCAGAGACGTGATCGAGATTCTCGAAGACTATCCGCGCGACGAGTTGGTGCAGGTGTCGCTCGACGAACTGGGACATGCCGTCGACGAGATTCTGCATCTTCAGGAGCGCCAGCAGCTGCGGCTCTTCCTGCGTCACGATCACCGCGCCCGCTACGTCTCCGCACTCGTCTACCTGCCGCGGGACCGCTACAACACAGCCGGCCGCCTGCGGTTGGAGCAGATCCTCCGGGATGCTTTCGATGCAGACCGGGTCGAGTACACCACGCTGGTCTCGGACTCGGTTCTCGCCCGACTGCACTTCGTCGTCCGCCGTGCCGATGCCGCACCACTTCCCGAGGCCGACCACGAGGAGCTGGAACGACGGCTTGCGGACGCGATCCGTTCCTGGAGCGACCGTCTGGCTGACACGCTTAGGTCCGAGGTGGGCAATGAAGAGGCAACTCGTTTGCTGCACGTCTACGGCGAGGCTTTTCCGCACGCGTACCAGGAAGACCACGCAGCCGATGTCGCAGTCGCCGACCTGCTTCGGCTCGATCCCCTTCAGCCGGACGACGCGCACGCCGTAAGCCTTTATGCTCCAGCCGGTGGCGCGCCGGACCAGCGCCGGCTCAAGCTCTACTCCACCGAACCCGTGTCGCTGTCCACCGCGTCGCCCATCCTGCAGGGCATGGGTGTTGAGGTGATCGATGAGCGCCCGTACGGATTGACTCTCGCCGAAGGCGCACGGCGGTGGATTTACGACTTCGGGCTGCGCTACGAAGTAACTGCCGAGACCAGTCCGGATGTGGCGAGCCAGCTGTTCGAAGACGCATTCGCAGCGGTGTGGAGCGGTGCAGCGGAGAGCGATGGCTTCAATGCGCTGGTGCTACATGCCGGGTTGAACTGGCGGCAGGTAGTCCCAGTGCGCGCTTACGCCAAGTATCTGCGACAGGTCGGCACTCCGTTCAGTGAGGACTATCTGCAGTCCTGCCTGCTGGCAAATGTCCGGATCGTCCGTCTACTGGTGCGACTATTCGAGGTCCGGTTCGATCCCGAGGGCGAGTCAGGTCGGGTGGACGCGGCACAGGCGTTGGTCGAGCAGATTCGCGAAGCCTTGGATGAGGTAGCCAGCCTGGACCAGGACCGCATCTTGCGTTCGCTGCTCGGCCTCATCCGCGCGACAGCTCGCACGAATTTCTTCCAGCCGGGTGAAGCAGGGGCGCCTGGGAAGTCGTACCTAGCGCTGAAGTTCAACCCGCAGGCCGTTTCCGACCTGCCGGAACCGCGGCCCCGCTTCGAGATATTCGTGTACTCGCCCCGGGTCGAAGGGGTTCACCTGCGCTTCGGTGCTGTTGCCCGCGGTGGCCTGCGGTGGTCTGACCGCCGAGATGACTTCCGTACCGAGGTGCTTGGCCTGGTCAAGGCGCAGATGGTCAAGAACGCCGTCATCGTTCCAGTGGGCGCTAAGGGCGGGTTCGTTGTGAAGTCAGCACCGGGAGGCGCGGGCGGCCGCGAGGCGCGGCTGCGCGAAGGCGTCGACTGCTACCGGATCTTCATTCGAGGCCTGTTGGACCTGACTGACAACCTCGTCAACGGGAAAGTGGTGCCTCCGGAGCGGGTCGTCCGGCACGACAGCGACGACCCCTATCTCGTCGTCGCTGCCGACAAGGGAACAGCGACCTTCTCCGACATTGCGAACGGCGTCGCCGCGGACTACAACTTCTGGCTCGGGGACGCCTTCGCCTCGGGTGGCTCGGTGGGCTATGACCATAAGGCGATGGGCATCACGGCACGAGGCGCCTGGGAATCGGTGAAGCAGCACTTCCGCGAGCTGGGAATCGACACTCAGGGTGAGGACTTCACCGTGGTCGGGATCGGTGATATGTCCGGTGACGTGTTCGGCAACGGCATGCTGTTGTCGGAGCACATCCGTTTGGTCGCGGCGTTCGATCACCGCCACATCTTCCTTGATCCCGATCCTGACGCAGCGGCGTCATACTCCGAGCGGCGCCGGCTATTCGCGCTGCAGCGCTCATCGTGGGCGGACTACGACGCCGAACTGCTGTCGGAGGGCGGTGGGGTCTATCCGCGCACCGCCAAGGAGATTCCGATCTCGGCTCAGGCACGCGTCCGGCTAGGACTGGCGGATGACATCAAAGCGCTCACCCCGGCCGAGCTGATCCGCAGCATCCTGGCCGCGCCGGTCGACCTGCTGTGGAACGGTGGCATCGGCACCTACATCAAGGCAACCGCTGAAAGCAATCCCGACATAGGCGATAAGGCCAATGACCCGATTCGGCTGAACGGCTCGCAGGTCCGCGCTCGAGTCATCGGAGAGGGTGGCAACCTCGGCTTGAGTCAGCTCGGCCGGATCGAGTACGCCAAAGTCGGGGCTGATGGTAATGGAGGTCGGATCAACACCGACGCGATCGATAATTCCGCCGGAGTTGACACCTCCGACCACGAGGTCAACATCAAGATCCTGCTAGACCGCATCGTGCTCGCGGGCGCGCTCGCCGACAAGGATCGAAGTCGGCTGCTGGCGGAGATGACTGAGGAGGTGGCACGCCTGGTGCTGCGGGACAACATCGAGCAGAACGTCGCGCTCGGCATCGCCCGATCGCAAGCGCTGGCAATGTTGCCGGTCCATCGCCGCCTCATGGCACACCAAGAAAGACAAGGCGACCTGGACCGGGTGCTGGAATTCTTGCCAGACGACGAAGAACTGGACGAGCGCGCCGCATCGGGACACGGGTTGGCCTCTCCAGAGCTATCCGTGCTGCTGGCGTACGCGAAGATCACCAATACAGTGCAGCTGCTCGAGAGTGACCTCGCCGAGGCGTCCTGGTTCGAGCAGGTCTTGCGAGCCTATTTTCCTTGGCAACTGGTCGAACGCTACGGCAACCGGCTCAATGATCATCCCCTGCGGCGCGAGATCATCACCACATTCGTCGTGAACGACATGATCAACCGTGGCGGCATCACCTTCAGTTTCCGCGCTCAGGAAGCAACGGGTGCTAGCCCCGACCAGATCGCCAGGGCATACACGGTGGTACGGGAAGTGTTCGGCCTCTACCGATTCTGGGCGGCCGTCGAGTCCGCAGATATGCCGGTCGTGGCGGCGACAGCGCTACACCTGGAAGGCCGACGGCTTCTGGATCGCGCCGTACGGTGGCTGCTGCAGTCTCGACGAGCCCAGCTCGATGTCGTCGCTGAAATCTCCCGCTTCCAGCCCGGGGTGGCCGATCTGGCACCGCGCATTCCCGAACTGGTGCAAGGATTCGAGCGGGAGCGACTGCGCGCGCGTGCGGCTGAACTCGAGAAGATCGGCACTCCTGCCCCGCTGGCGCTCACCGCCGCCGCGCTGCTGGACGTGTTCTCCTTGCTGGACATAATCGAAATCACCGAGGCCGCCGATCGGCCTGCCGAACAGGTAGCGTCCCTCTATTTCACGCTTTCCGAGCGATTCGACATCGACCGACTACTGACCTCGATCACGGCGTTGCCGCAGCGTGACCGCTGGCAGTCAATGGCGCGTTCGGCCTTGCGGTCCGACCTGTACGCCGCACTCGCCGACATCACGTCCGATGTGCTGGCAACAACGAACGCTCACGGGAGCCCGGGTGAGTTAGCCGATCGCTGGGAGGCGCAGAACTCTGAGGGACTGGCGCAGGTGCGCAACACCCTGGCGGCGATCGATGACACAGGGACGTGGGACTTGGCCGAGCTGTCCGTCGCGCTGCGAGCCATCCGCAACCTGGTTCGTTCCTGATGGAAGGTGCACCGCAACACACATCGAAACCGGTGCGACTCCATCTGAGGATGAGGCTTTGGCCCCCAGTTCAAGCTTCTGAAGCCGAGGCGACCGAGTAGAACCGGCTGCTGCTTGGGAAGGGGCTGATCGACGTAGCGTTACGGCTGACGATCACGCACTTCGATCCCGATCGGCTTGCCTCGTCCTGACGGGCTCAGCGGTCGGTTCTGACGGGAGGCAGACAAGGTGACGAACGATGTGTCGGCTCAGACGGGCGGTTCCAGGATCGCCGCCGCCAGTGGAACCGATGGGGCGCAGACCGCGAGCGCAACGAGCGTCACACAACCTGCCGCTGCGTTGAACCTCGCCATGCAGGTTGGTGATTGCCTGCTCTCTGCCGGGATGTCCGCCAATGACGTCGTCGTCGCGATGCTTGGAATAACCGACGCCTACGGACTGACACGGGTCCACGTCGACGTGACCTACACCTCCATCTCGGCGTCCTGCTATCCCGCGCGGGAGGCGCCGCCGATCACCTGCATCAGAGTGGTGCAGCCGGATGACATTGATTACAGCAAGGTGCGCGAGGTGGCCAGGCTGGAGGAAAGGATCCGAGGCGGTCTCCCCATCGACGAAGCCACGAGTGCATTCGATCGCATCCAGGAGGCTCCCCGCCGATACCCGCAGTGGGTGGCGATGATCGGGAACGCCGGCGTCAGCGCCGGGGCGGCAATGCTGTTCACCACATCGTGGAAGATCATCCTGGCCACATTCCTCACCGGGCTCATCGTGGACCGGATGCTCGCGGCAATGGAGCACTGGCGGGTACCTCCGTTCTTCCAGCAATTCGCCGGTGCCGGACTCATCACTCTGGTCGCTGCGGGGATAACCGAGGCGGCGGCTCAAGGCGTCACCTTGTTTGTTGGCGTCGACCCGACACTCGTCGTCGTGGGCGGCATTGTGATGCTCGTCGCAGGTATGACCATCGTCGGTGCGGCGCAGGATGCCATCGACCAGTTCTACGTGACCGCATCAGCTCGGCTGCTCGACGTCGCGATGCGTACCGCTGGGATTGTTGTGGGGATCGTCGCTTCGCTCGAGCTGGCTCGGCTTTTCGGGGCACCGTTATCCATCTCGCCGGATCCAGTTGCGCTCGGCCCGCTCGGAGCCCAGTTCGTTGGCGCCACGCTGACATCGGCATTCTTCGCGCTGTGGGCGTATGCAGATCTGGCGACGATCGCACTCGCAGGCGCTATGGGCCTGCTGGGCTGGGCTGGATATGCATTGATGATCTACGTCGGTGCAAACGAGATACCCGCGAACACGACAGGCGCATTCGTCGCGGCGCTGGCCTCAACGTTGCTGAT
Organism: uncultured Actinomycetota bacterium; assembly: GCA_963740515.1. Lineage (GTDB taxonomy): Bacteria > Actinomycetota > Actinomycetes > Propionibacteriales > Propionibacteriaceae > Microlunatus. The sequence goes on along the minus strand of CAVUEO010000028.1, from coordinate 61,789 downwards.
CCGCCGCACAAGCATCCCTGGATTCGGGCTGGTCAGCGCTGCCCTGCTCCCGTTGGTACCCGGCCTCGCCCTCTACAACGGTCTCCTGCAGGTGGTCGGAACCCCCTCGGAGACAGCCAATCCAAGTGCGGGTGCGTCAACTCTGTTGCTCGCTCTCGGTGTCGCTTTGGGCCTCGCCGCGGGCGCCACTCTCGGGACGTATCTCGGACGCCCGATCGCGGACCAGCTTCGCCGTATCCCAATACGCCCCCGTCGAGGCCGATCCACCTTGAGAGCAGAACGCAAGAAATCGGAGAGCGTAGGTGTCGGTTCATGACAGGGCGCTGTCGCGGCCTGCAGCGTCCTCGCCAACAGTTGGTCAGTAGTCGACGCCGTCCCGGATGAGAGGACAGGTCATGCAGTGACCGCCGCCACGGCCCCGGCCAAGTTCGGCGCCGACGATGGTAATGACCTCGATGCCGGCTTTGCGGAGCAGCGAGTTGGTGGAGGTGTTGCGGTCGTACGCGATCACTACGCCGGGTTCGATAGCGACGAGGTTGTTGCCGCTGTCCCATTGCTGGCGCTCGGTGTCGTAGACGTTGCCACCGGTGTCGATGGCCTGCAACTCGCTCAGTTCGAGGGCGGTCCGAACGACCTCGAGGAAAGGCCGAGTCTCCTGAGTGACCTCGAACCCTGGCGCGGTGTCGCTTGGGCGGAGGGTGAAGGTGTGGATGCCATGGACGATGTCTGGGTAGACGGTGACGCGGTCGCGATCGGCGAAGGTGAAGATCGTGTCCAGGTGCATGGCCGCGCGCAGCTTCGGCATGCCAGCGACGATCACTTGCTCGGCCGCGCCTTCGGCGAAAAGCCTGGCGGCGACCTGCCCGATCGCCTGGCGGGAGCTCCGTTCGCTCATCCCGATCAGCACGACACCGTTGCCAGGGACGAGGACGTCGCCGCCTTCCAATGTGGCCAGGCCCCAGTCAAGCTCAGGGTCCCCCCACCAGACCTTTGAGGCCACGAAGTCTGGGTGGAACTGATAGATCGCCTTCATCAACAGCGTCTCGTCGTGCCGGGCCGGCCAATACAGCGGATTCAACGTGACGCCGCCGTAGATCCAGCACGTCGTGTCACGGGTGTAGAGCGTGTTCGGCAGCGGGGGCATCAGGTATTCCCGACCCCCCAGAGCCTCCCGGGCCAAGCTCATGTTGGCCGACTCGGATTCTGACGGCAGATCATCAGTTGCGAGACCGCCGATCAAGAACCGGGTGAGTGTCGGAGCATCCAGGCTGTCCAGGTACGCCCGAGTGTCATTGACGAAACCGGGGCCCACCTCATTGGCGATGATCTTGCGGTCCAACAACCACGACCTCGCCTCAGGGTTCGCCACCGTCTCGGCCAAAACCTCGTGCAGCTCCACTACCTCAACGCCCCGGTCGCGCATCTTGGACATGAAGTCGAAATGATCACGCTTCGCGTTCTGCACCCACAGCACGTCGTCGAACAACAGCTCGTCGCAGTTGCTCGGCGTCAGCCGGCTGTGCGCCAGACCCGGCGCGCAGACCAGCACCTTGCGGAGCCGACCCACCTCCGAGTTCACTGAATACCCACTGGAAACCGGTACGGCCTGCGCCATTCGACTCCCCTTTCCGGCGAACAGTCAGTCTCTGACTCATGATTGACCGGCGAGCCAGCAACTTAGGCGGTTCGGTCGAGGATTTCCTTGACGAGATCCATCGGGGTGTGTGGGTGCAGGAATGCGAAGCGGCCGACCGTCTCCCCCTCCCACTTGGTTGGGGGAATGAAGGCGATCTCGTCGTCGTGCAATGCTTGGGCCCACTTGTCGTAGTCGGCCGGGTCCCAACCGAGCCGACGGAACAGCACCACACCGAGATCCGGTTCCCGAATCAGCTCCAGGTGCGGAATCGACTTGATCAACACCGCCGTGTCACGGGCGAGTTGGACAGCGGCCTCGATCGCGTCGCGATAGGCGTCGAGACCGTAGACCGCCATTGAGAACCACAGTGGTAGTCCCCGTGCGCGTCGAGTCAGGTGGTACGCGTAGTCGGTTGGGTTCCATTCCCCTTCTGACACGTGAATGACGTCTAGGTAGGAAGCGTCCTGAGTATGGGTAGTTCTCGCGAGCTCAGGTTCCCGGTAGACAAGCGCACAGCAGTCAAACGGCGTGAAGAGCCACTTGTGCGGGTCGAGGATGAACGAGTCTGCCTGCTCGATGCCTGCGTACTTGTCGCGCAACGATCGGGCAAATATTCCAGATCCGCCGTACGCGCCGTCTACGTGGAACCACCAACCGCGGTCCTTGGCTATCTCGCCAACCCCGGCAAGATCATCGATGATGCCCGCGTTGGTCGTTCCCGAGGTGCAAACGACTGCGGCGACGTCGCTGAGATCCGGATCTGCATCGAGCGCGGCGCTCACCGCGTCGGCTGTGAGCCGATGGTCCGAGGTGTCAACCACCAGGGCCGACATCTCCAGCAGGCGGAGCGTGTTGACGATCGAGGAGTGTGCATCGCTGCCAACGACCACCCGCAGTCTCTTCCCCGTCGCCCCGTCACCGAGTCGGCCTTTCGCCGTCTCGCGGGCTACGGCAAGCGCAGACAGATTGCCGGCGGAGCCACCTGACACGAAGCAGCCGCCTGTCGATTCAGGCAGGCCCGCCTCGTCGGCAATGACCCGCAGCACTGTGTTCTCTGCGGCGATCGCTCCCGAGGCTTCCAGCCAGGAGATGCCCTGGATCGATGCGCAGGAGATCAACATGTCGAACAGCAGGCTGGCCTTGGTTGGCGCAGCGGGAATGAAGCCGAGGAAGCGAGGGCTGTCCGCGGAGATGATGCTGGGGGCGATCACCGAGGAGTAGATGCCCAGTACTTCGTCAGGCGACCGGCCACTGTCGCGGATGACCCCATTGAGCACCTTGTAGAGATCGGCGGCGGCCTGGGTTCCCTTGTCGAGTGGGACGGGGTCCATCCGCAGTCGGTTCTCCGCGTAGGCCAGGACACTTCGCACCATCTGCTCGGTAGTTTGATCGACCTGGTGCATAGCTCCCATCCCTTCTGGCTTTAGGCCCTTCTGGGGTTAGGCCACCGGCTCATCCTTGATCAATCCGACATGCTCGTGCCGGCCGAGGTGCGAGTGACTCCTGCCGTACGCGAAATACCACGCGATCACAATCGCCGTCCAGACAAGGAAGACCAGAAGCGTGATCCAGTCAAGGCCCACAATGATCCACAAGCAACCGAGGACGGACAGGATCGGCGTCACCGGGTACCCAGGGACCTTGAATGTCCGGGGCAGGTCGGGCTCCCGACGCCGCAACACGATCACCGCGATCGAGACGATCCCGAAGGCGACGAGCGTACCCACGCTGGTCATCTCGGCCAGGAAATCGATCGGGATGAGTCCGGCGAGCAACGCGATGGCGGCAGCCACGATGATCGTATTCGGCACAGGCGTCTTGGTACGCGGATTCACTTTGTGGAACAACTCGGGGATCATCCCGTCGCGAGCCATAGTGAAGAGGATGCGGGTCTGCCCGTAAATGACCACCAAGGTGACGCTGAAGATAGAGATCACCGCGCCGGCAGCTAGCAACGTGCCCGGCCAAGTCGACCCAGTGATGTTCTCAAGGATCGCGGCCAGGCCGGCCTCCTGCCCCTCGAACTCGGTGTACGGCTGTGCCGCGACGGCCACGAGCGAGGTCAAGACGTACAACGAGGTCACGATGACCAGCGCGATGAGGATCGCCAGCGGCAAGTTGCGGTGCGGGTCCTTGACTTCCTCGCCGGCCGTCGAGACCGCGTCTAATCCGATATAAGAGAAGAAGATGGTTCCGGCGGCGGCGGTGACCCCAGCGACCCCGAACGGGGCGAAGTCTGCAAAATTATTCGAGTTCCATCCTGTGAAACCAATGATGATGAACAACAACAGGATGCCGATCTTGATCAGCACCATGACGGTATTCACCGTTGCAGACTCGCTCGCACCCCGGATGAGCAGCAATGTGCAGAGCAAGATCAAGATCACCGCCGGCAGGTTGAAGATTCCGCCCTGCTCCGGCGCCTGGGACAGCGCTTCCGGGATTTGTACGCCGAACAGGTTGTCCAACAGTTCATTGAGATACTGCGACCAACCGACAGCGACAGCCGCGCCGGACACGCCGTACTCGAGCAGCAGGCAGCCCGCAACCGCCATTGCCGGCAGTTCACCAATTGTCGCGTAGGCATACGAGTAGGAGGAACCGGACACCGGTACGGCGCCTGCCAGCTCGGCATAGCAGACCGCGGTTAGGCCGGCCACGACGCCAGCGATCAGGAAGGATAAGACGACCGCCGGACCGGCCTCCGGTACCGCCTCCGACAGGACGAAGAAGATACCAGTGCCGACCGTTGCGCCGACACCGAACATCGCCAGTTGGAAGAGCCCGATGGAGCGACTGAGTTCGCTCTCCTCCGTCTCGCTGCCGGACTCGGCTTCCATCTCGACGACGGGCTTGCGCCGGAAGAGTTCCGAACTGAGAGTAGCCACGATGGCCTCCCGCCGATTAGCGAGGAAATATCCTTACCTGGAGGGCGCCCTAACGAAAAGTCTGGCGCTCATAGGACATCACGCGCAGCAAGATCATCCCACGTCTCTCTGCGTACAACAAGACTTGGTGTGCCCTGCGAGGCAAAGACGACTGGGATACGTCGGTTTCCGTTGTAGTTATTGGACATCGTGTAGCAATAAGCCCCAGTTGCCGGGACAGCGAGGAGATCGTCAACGCGGGGACCATTAAGCGGCACACCGTCGACCAAAATGTCGCCACTCTCGCAGTGACGGCCGACGACGGTGACAACCTCACTGTTGGATGCGTCGAGCCGGTTCGCGATGCCCGCTTCGAACCGCTGGTCGAAGAGCGCTACTTCGAGGTTGTCACCCATCCCGCCGTCAACGGCAACGAATGTCGTCTGCCCGCGCTTGATGGTGATCACTCGATAGATGGTCGCCGCGGACGTTGCAACCATGCTGCGGCCCGGTTCGATGATGATCTGCGCGTCCGGCGGCAGGTGTTCCCGCGCCGCCGCAATGAGTACGTCGAGATATTCCGCGATCGTGGGTGGTTGGTCCGCCCAGGTGTAGCGCGCGCCAAGCCCACCGCCAAGATCGTAAATCTCGAACTCCCCGAGTGCAGCAAGGGGAGCGACGGCAGCCGCCAAGGGCTCAGTCTCGAGGATCTGTGAGCCGACATGCGCGTGCACACCGCGCATTCGCAGCCGTGGACTGTCCTCGATGCGTCGTATCAGCGCACTTGCGGCGGCTGGCGCGAGGCCGAACTTCGATCCCTCGTGTCCTGTCAATACGTGCGCGTGCGTGTCGGCAGTTACACCGGGAATGACCCGTACCAAGACGTTCTGGGTCCTTCCCTCCGGCACGATTGCCTCAAGCCGATCGACGTCGTCTGGGCCATCGACCACGACCAGGCCAACGCCGCTGTCGACCGCCATCCTGATCTCCTCCGTGGTTTTGGCGTTTCCGTGGAGCACAATCAAGGCCGGATCGACGCCGGCCTTGAGAGCGGTCAGGATCTCGCCACCGCCGGCGACATCGAGGCCAATTCCGTGCTGCACCATGACTCTTTGAACCGCGGTGCACGGGAAGGCTTTGGAGGCGAACACGACGCGCGAGTTGGACCATCTGGCGGACAGTTCCCGAACGTATTCCCGCGCCCGCTCGCGAAGCGCCTCCTCAGCGACGACGAGAACCGGCGTACCGAACTCGGCGGCGAGATCGTTAGCACGACAACCACCGATGATCAGCATGCCGTCGAGATCGGTGGCGCTACCCGGCGGGAAGAGGTCCAGCAACTGGCTCATGCAAGCATGTTTGACCGTTCCATGCGAGTTGGCAACCGTCTGGACGAGCCCCTTCTAGTGGGCTCAGTGCGTCCCGCCGGAATGCGCGGACCAGTGTCGGGCATCACCGCGTCGACATAGCTGACGCGACTCATCGGTCGGTCTCCTCCGTCAACCATCGGCGGACGTCGCGACTGTGCTCGCCCAGTCGCGGCGGAGCCGCGTACCGGGTCAGTGGCGTCTTACTCAACGTGATGGGGTTGCGGGTCTGTGGTGGCGCCTCCGAACCAACGGACACAGTGGGCTCCAGCCCGAGGCGCTCGGCCAGCGCAAAGGCGTCGGCGATGGAACCGACCCGGCCAGCCGGCACACCCACGGAGGCGAGCCGGGCGGTCCACGCATCGACCGTGTCGACCGCCAGCGCCGCCTCGAGCACACGCACAAGGTCGTCCCTGTTCGTCACCCGGGCACCGTTGCTCGCGAACCGTACGTCGTCCGCAGTTCCCGGGATTCCCAGGACTGCGGTCAGTTTCCGGAACTGCTCGTCATTGCCACAGCAGACGGCGAGATGCCCGTCTTTGGCGGCCAGGGTTTCGTACGGAGCGATGGACGGATGCCGGTTGCCCATGCTCACCGGTGTCTCTGCGGTCGCCAGGTAGGCCGAGGCCTGGTTGGCCAGCGACCCCAGGAGGCTGGACAGCAAGTTGACCTCGACCCGTTGCCCGGTTCCTTCGGACTCCCGGGATCGCAGCGCCGCCAGGATGCCGATGACCGCATCCTTCGCCGTAAGTACATCGACGAGCGCGACGCCGACCTTCATCGGCTCCCCTGGGGTTCCGGTGATGCTCATCAGGCCGCCAACCGCTTGGACGAGGAAGTCGTACCCGGGCAGGTCTTTTCCTGCTCGACCGCCGAATCCGGTGATGGAGGCGTACACGACGCGAGGGTTGTCAGCTGCGACCTGGTCGTAACCCAGACCCTTGCGCGCCAGGGTGCCGTCGCGATGGTTCTCCAGCATGACGTCCGCCCGCCGTGCCAGCTCCCGTGCCAGCTGCAGATCTTCCGGATCGGACAAGTCGAGCTCGACCGACTTCTTGCTTCGGTTGGCTGCCTCGAAGTAGGAGCTTGAGTTGTACGTCCACGGAGGCCCCCATTGCCGGGTGTCGTCACCGACCCGGGGGCGTTCCACCTTGATGACGATGGCGCCGAGGTCGGCTAGCATCGTCGCCGCAAGCGGCCCGGCCAGGACGTGGCTGAAATCGGCGACCAGCAGACCTTCCAGGGGCAGGCTCATGACGTGGCGCCAGGCGATTGAAGCACGCCGTTGACCCGACGGGAGAGGTTCCAGGGGTTCGCCGCCTGGAGCGCCGGTGGCAGCCACTCGTCGCTCAGCGATTGATAGGTCACCGGGCGCACGAACCGGTCCAGGGCGGCCGCACCTACCGACGTGGCGGAGGGGGCAGAGGTCGACGGCCAAGGACCGCCATGTTGCTGCGCCCAGGTATATGCGACACCGGTCGGCCAGTCGTTGGCGCACAACCGACCCACCTTCGGCGACAGCAGCGCGAGGCAGCCCGCACCATCTGGGTCATGCTCATCAGCCGTGAACACACTCGCGGCGAGGGACCCCTGAAGACGATCGACGGCAGCAGCGAGCTCAGCGATGTCGGAATACTCGACGACGACGGCGACGGCACCAAAGCACTCCTCGAGCAGCCTGCTGCCATCCTGCAGGGCATCGATCGACGCCTCAAGGACGGCAGCTGGCGCAGACCAGCCCTCATCGGACGCCTCGACAAGCTCAACGATGCGAGCACCGGCGAACCTCAACTCCTCGAGCCCTTGAGCTGTTGACCTTGCGATTGCCTCACTCAGCATGACCGGCTGCGGCAAAGCCTGCCTCAGCGCCTTGCCGATGGCGTCGACTGCCGCAGCTCCCGCTGGCGCGAACAAGAGACCAGGCTTGGTGCAGAACTGACCCGAGCCCAGCGTGAAGGAGCCCACGAAGCCCTCGGCGATCTCCTCCATCCGGGTGGCCGCCGCCGCCCTCGTGACCACGACGGGATTCACCGTCGACATTTCGGCGTACGTCGGAATGACCGTTCGCCGCTGGTTGGCGATGCGCCAAAGCGCGAGGCCAGCTGCCTGTGAGCCGGTGAACGCCAGGGCGGCGATGCGTTCGTCTTTTGCGAGGGCGACGCCAGCGTCGTAACCGACCACCATCTCGAGGCTGCCATCGGGAGCCCCGGCGTCGATCAGTGCCGTCCGCGCGAGTCTTGCCAACCGGTCGCTCAGCAGCGGATGCGCCGGATGAGACTTGACGACCACTGGACAACCGGCCGCGAGAGCAGACCCGAAGTCGTTCCCGAGCACGCCGAAGGCAAAGGGGAAGTTGCTTGCGCCGAAGACCGCGACAGGGCCGAGCGGCTGGTTGACCCGCGCCAGGCCGGGTGTGGTGCTGGTCGGATGATCGATCGTGACAGCGAGGTAGGAGCCCTCGGCGGCCACGTCGCCGTAGAAGCGCAGCTGACCCGCCGCGCGCGATACCTCGGAGGTGAGTCGCGTGTACCCGAGCGCGGTCTCTACCTCGGCCAGTTCGACCAGTTCCGCGGTGTTCGCTACCAGGGCCGCAGCGACCGCGTGCAGCCAACCGCGTCGCTGCCGCGGGCTGGCTGCCGCCACGGCCGAGCAGGCACGGGACGCGCGCTCGACAGCAGCCCCCACCTCGTCCGGAGACATCTCCTCGACCGTGCCGTTCGAGTGGCAGGTCCGCGGGTTGTATGACGTGATGGTCACGAAGCCTCCTTGATGGCACGTTCGAGCACGTCCAGGCCATCGGACAGCAGCTCCTGGCTGATAACGAGCGGCGGCAAGAGCCGGATGACGTTGCCATAGGTGCCACAGACCAGAATCAGGAGACCCTCGCTGTGGCACTGCGACGCTACCTTTCGGGCCGTCTCCGGGGCAGGCTCTCGACTCCCAGGCTTGACGAACTCAAGGGCCAGCATTGCGCCGCGTCCGCGAACCTCGCCGACGACGGAATCAGGTCCCGTCAAGGAGCCGAACCGCCGCATCACCGCAGCTTCGATCTCCTGCGCCTTGGATACCAACTGCTCGCGCTCGATGGTCTCCAAGGCACCGAGCGCCGCTGCGCAGGCGACCGGGTTGCCGGCATAGGTGCCGCCCAAGCCGCCCGCCGGAACCGCGTCCATGAGCTGAGCACGGCCCGTGACAGCCGATAGCGGCATGCCGCCTCCCAACGCCTTGGCGGTCGTGATGAGGTCGGGCACGACCCCCTCGTGCTCGCAGGCGAACATCGCCCCCGTGCGCGCGAGTCCGGTCTGAATCTCGTCAGCGATGAACACGATGTCGTGCTCTTGCGCGAACTCTTGGACGGCCTTCAAGTATCCCGGCGGCGGCACGATGAAGCCGCCCTCGCCCTGGATAGGCTCGGCGACAATCGCCGCGACGTTGTTTGCGCCGACCTCGGTGATCACGGTGTCGCGCAGGGCCGCCAGCGCCTCTTCCGCACACTTCTCGGGGCCGCTCGGCCATCGGTAGGGGTATGGCGAGGGAGCCCGGTAGACCTCTGGAGCGAACGGACCGAAACCCTGTTTGTACGGCACGTTCTTCGCCGTCATGGTCATCGTCAACAGGGTGCGTCCGTGGTAGGCGTGTCCGAGAACGATCACCGCCGGGCGACCGGTCGCCGCTCGAGCGATCTTGATCGCGTTCTCAACCGCTTCCGCACCAGTTGTGAACAACGCGGTGCGCTTCGGGTGATCACCGGGGGTAAGCCGGTTGAGCGCGGCGGCTACAGCGACGACTCCCTCGTACTCTGTGACCAGAAAGCACGTGTGGGTGAAGCGCTCAGCCTGCTCAGCAATGCGCCTGACCACGGCAGGATCAGACGCACCGACACTTGTTACAGCGATCCCAGATGCGAAGTCGATGATGTGATTGCCGTCGACATCGACCAGGATGCCGCCCCCAGCTCGCTCGATGAAGACAGGCATGGTGATGCCCAGACCGCCGGAGAGTTCAGCAGTGCGCTGCCTCTGCAGCTTCTGCGACTTGGGGCCTGGGATGTCGGTGGCCAGAATGCGACGCTGCTCTGGTGGTTGCAACATGTGATTCCTCCGTCTGGTAGGGCTGTTGCAACGCTAGGAAGAATCAGTGCCCGAGTCTTCGTGCGATCTGCCCATGAACCAGCGACGCCTGTGCATTCTGAACAGCGAACCATCCGCCGGATCGCGCTCCTTCACGGCGCGCTGCTAGGAAGCTCCGCGTTCTCGCATCAGGAGCCAGAGCCGGGCGGCGATGTCTGGATCGTCGATGTCGACACCGAGCGCCTCGCGGGCTTTCGAGACGCGGTAATGCAAGGTGTTGCGGTGCACGCCCAGGTCACGCGATGCCTGTGCCCATTGCCCACGGTGGCGCAAGTACGCGGCCACTGCCGCAATGAGGTCCTTGCTTTGCTTTTCGAGGAACTCATCAAGCCTGGAAGCGATCAGGCGGGCATCGCCGAGTGGGAATTCGTCGAGCGCCAGCTCTCCCCGAGATAGTCCGCGCAACCGGTCCCCCAGCCGGGACCGAGTCGTACCAATGTCCTCCAGGCGTACGAGCTCGGAGACGACAGCAGACGCCGTCGGATCCGCCTTCGACAGGGACCGACCCAGGTCTGCCAGTGAGGGGTGTCCGGCAGCAAGCAGGTACCACGACTCGGCACGCGTCATGGTCACGGGCAGCACATCCGCAGACCAAGACTCGACCGCTCGAACAACCTTCTCGCTGTCCCGAGCACGCACAAGGAGAACGCGGCCCTCACGCTGAAGCGTTGGCAGTCCTTCCGATGCAGCGAGCTGGCGAGCCGCCTCAATGTGCCCGAGGTCCACCAAGCTCGCCACGCAGCGGGCCGTCGCCTCATGCATGCGTGCCACGCGTTGCAAATGGACCGAGTCGATGCTCAGCAGAGCCACAGCGGTGAGCACCAACCGGCGGCGCGCCGCGGACAGCGGCTCCGTCGTGCCGACGGCCATGTAGCCCACCACGGTCTCCTCGACAGACAGGGGAAAGATAGCGACGTACCGATCACGCGCGACGAACGAGGCGGCGGAGTGGATACCGGCGACGTCCAGACGCTCCACCTCTGACTGGAGGGCCTCTGCCTCCTCGACCAAGCCAGCGGGATGAATCTGATCGAGCTTGCCGGTTGGCGAGAGAGTGGCCGCCCACCCGTCCACGGCCCTCGCCAGCCGTCGAACCACTTCGGCCGATGGATCCGGCGAGGCAGCCGCGTCGATGAGCGCTCGCTGCGCCGCCACCGCATCCTGAAGGTGTTGCTCAGAGGAGCGCGCTCGCGCCGTCCAGTAGGATTTTGAGATCGTCAGGAACGGTGTTGAAGCCGGGACAATGAGCAGGGTGAGCCCAGTCGCCTTGCAGGCCTCTGACAGCGCCTCTGGAGGTTCGGAGTAGCGGGGCCCTAGGCCAATACCAAGCGCGGCAATCCCAATGCTCTTGAGCCTCGAAACGTATCGCTTCCACCCGATCCTGCTGGTCGGAAGGATCAAACCAGTAGTGAGCAACAGCTCCCCGCCCGACACGTACAAGGTTGGGTCGACGAGCTCAGAGATATGCACGGCGGTGACCGGCGTATCAGGAGCCACGAAACCGTCGGCCGCGTGCAGGTCCTCCCCCAATGAGCGGCACAAGCTCGCCACGGTCGGCAGCGCCACGCCATCACCCTCCTTCGTTGCCCCCGAAACAGTCTGCCCGCGAGCAGTGCCGAGCCCGGCACACCAAGAGCCCCGTCCACCGTACGAATCGCGCCGACCTCCCTGATTTCGTCACTCGAAAACCAGGTGAGAGGTATGGTCCCGGCATGGTGCGAGAGCCAATGATGTCCGGTTTCCCACCCCCCGCTGAGTCACGGGTCACACTGGAAAACTGGCAAGACCCTCCGTACAACCGATGGTCGTTTCAACACCTGCGCGAGTTGATACCAACCCAGCGAATCTCTCGGGGGCCTGGTCCAAGGCGTGTCCTGGTGCAGCACGGCGCTTCACCGGTACTAGATGACGTCACCGTGCACCGGCTCGCTGGGCAGACGTCGACCTTCGCAGAGGTGATTGCAGAGACCTGGACGGATGCGGTTGTGGTGCTGCACGACGGTCAAATCGCGTTCGAGCAGTATTTCAATGGAATGACTGAGGAAACCCCACATCTGCTCATGTCGGTGACGAAGTCGGTCGTCGGCTGCATCGCAGGCGTCTTGGTCGAGCAAGGCCTGCTCGATCCGGACAAGCCGGTCAGCGCGTACGTCCCCGAGATCGTCGGCTCGGGCTATGACGGTGCAACTATCCGTCACCTACTGAATATGCGCACAGGCGTCGCGTTCCGCGAGGAATACACCAACCCGGACGCTGAGGTCCGGGTGATGGAGCGTTACATGGGCTGGCGGCCCGGTGAGGAATCCGACGGTGCACGCGGGATGTATTTCTACCTCACGAAACTTCGCACTGACACCGATCACGGTGGACCGTTCGTTTACCGATCAGCTGATACCGACATGCTCGGCTGGGTGTGTGAGCGCGCCGCGGGCGGGCGCATGGCTGATCTCATCTCGCTATTGATCTGGCAGCCTCTGGGCGCGGAGTTCGATGCCGAGATCACCTGCGACGGGGTCAGTACGGCGATCCATGACGGTGGCATGTCGGCTCGAGCACGAGACCTGGCCCGGTTCGGCCAGCTGCTCTTGGACGACGGTTTTGTCCACGACACCTCGGTTGTGCCGGAACCGTGGCTACACGAGGCTCGCGCGCTCGATCCAGACATCCGAGATGCCTTTGCGGCCTCTGACTCGGAGTCAGTACTCACCGGTGGCTGGTATCGGAACCAGTTCTGGTTCGTCCCAGGACCACTAGGCGACCTCCAGCTGTGCCTGGGCATCCACGGGCAGATGGTGCTGGTCGATCGGGCGACCCGGACGGTCTCGGTGAAGATGTCCTCATGGCCGTCCGCCCAAAGTGCGGCAGCCTTGCTCGACACCCTCCGGGCGTTCGTCGCAGCAGGTCGTCACCTAGCTGGGCTCACCGGATCGGCTGATGCCCGGAGCGTGCGAGGACCGATCGGTCTCATCGAGGGTCGCGAGCGCGGCCGCAGTTGACCTAAGAGGGTGTGACCGTGCGCCCCGGCGCGTTGCCCATGGATCCGTTCAGCATCACTTGACGTAGCCGATGGGCGCGACTGCTGGCGGCTCAGGCATCGCCTCGCTGCGATACATCGAGCGAATCCCTTCGATATAGCTGCGACAACGCTTGGTTAGGCCTTCTGGCGTCTGCATCCGCCCTTTGGTAACGAGGATCCCCAGATCGGCGCCTTTGAACCGGTAGTCACCTGGTCCGTACACGCGCAAGAAGAAGCACTCGTCTTCGTGGGTGACCTCATGCCAGTCGTTGCTGACGCGCACGAAGGTCAGATTGCCGTCCTCGTCAAGCCGGTAAGTGCCGGTTTGCGGTGCGGCCAGGATCCGCTCCACGGACTCGTTCGGCTCCTTCATGATCAGCTGGGCCCAGACGTCGACTGCAGCGAGTTCGCGCCATCGCTCGTTGATCTCGTCCACGTCGACGGTGTAGTCGACGTCCATGAACTCAAGCAAGTGGAACAGGAACAACGGGATGTCGGCATAGGCACCGGCGGTCACGTTGGTCATTGACGAGGCTCCGGAAATGCGCGGATTCAGCTCACCGAGGTAGACCTCGTCCGAATCCAGATCGATCAGTACGTCGACCTCGAAGAATCCTTTGTAACCCTCCTGCCGGAGCCGATCGCCAAGCCGTCGCACGTGGCTGATGGCAGTCGCACGGTGCACTTCCGATAGAGCCTCGGGGAACAGGTCGTTGCCACACCAACCACCGCGATACGGGGTCAGCTCGGGATAACCCGTCAGATCGGTCATGAACGGACCGACGACAGTGCCGTGCTTGGTATTCACCGCCTCTACCGCTGCCGCGTGGTTGTTGATCCGCTTCATGATCTTCAGCTCTTCACCGATGATGTTCTCGCTGTCGCGGTCCCACTCGCTCTCAGAAGTGATGAAGAACGTGGTCTTGCCGGAGTCCCCGTAGGGCGTCTGGACAACAAGGTCGGAACCGAGCCCGGCAGCGCCGGCAAGCTCATCAAGCTGCTGGTAGCTGTCCGCACGACCCAGCACATTGGGCACCGATGGTGCTCCGGCCTCCTCTCCCAGCTTCGTCGTGACGATCTTGGAATCGAGGCGTCGGCGCAGTTCGTCCGGCGGCAAGATCAGGTTGTAGTCGAGTTCCCTGCAGATCTCTTCGGTCTCCTCGTCGAAGAAGACCATCGCGACCATCGGACGGAGGCCCGAAGGTGACCGCGACTCCATGAACTCCTGCACTTCGCGATCTCGCAGCAGGTAGTTGTTGATCTCCTCACTGCTCTCGAATTCGACGTATGGCTTGTTTGCGGGCGTGAACACCCGAGGGTGACCCGAGTCCCAGGAGTCGTAGTAGACGATGTATCCGAAGTTGCGTACCCACCGGTCGATGCCGAGCAGGTTGAACGCCGTGGGGCCGATGAAGAAGATCGGCTGCTCATTCGTCCTGAAGAACGTTCGGATGTCTGAGATCCCTTTGAGCTTGCGGGATCCGAACAGTTTGGAGATCTGGCTCTTTACTTCGCTCACGTCTAGTTCCTTAGCTATTGGGACGTCGCGCTCATGGTGATCCTTCACCTCTCCTGATCGTGGCCGAGATGAGTGTGGTGATGTGGAGGGATTGTTCCCTCCGGAATCGGCGCGGCCCGCTCACTGAGCAACGGGAGCAGCGGGTCCCACTGCGTACCGTCGCGGGCATCTTTGCGCTTCCGCGCGATGGCACACAGGGCCTCCAAGACCACTCGATTGGCCAGCGCGGCAGTGATGTCGGCGTGGTCGTAGGGCGGGCTGACCTCGACCACATCCATTCCGACTACTGGCAGCTCGAGGCAGATCCGACGCACCGCGTCCAGCAACTCACGCGCGGACAACCCGCCCGGCTCCGGAGTGCCGGTGCCTGGTGCGTGCCCCGGATCGCACACATCAATGTCGACTGAGAGAAACACGCCGTCGCAATCGTCGGTTGCGATCGTGAACGCCTCGGTCAGGCACTCGCGAAGGCCGCGCTGCACGATCTCGGTCATCTCATAAGAACGCATGTTCTGCGCGGCCATCCAGTCCAGGGTCTCCGGCGGAGGCCAGTAGCCTCGCAGCCCGATCTGCAGGAATCGGTCGCCGCGCAGCGCACCCTGACTCGATCAGCCTGCGCATGGGCTGCCCGTGACCCCAGAGTGAGCCGAACTCGATGTCTCCGGTATCGGCATGGGCGTCAAAGTGGATCATCGACACCCGACCTGCGCCGATCACATTGGCGCATCCCTTGGCATCGGGGTAGGCGATGGAGTGGTCCCCGCCCAGCGAAACTGGGATCGCGCCGACTTGAGCCACCTTTTGCACGGCCGCCTCGAGAGCTGGCAGCGCGACCTCGATGTCGCCGGAGTACATCTCTACATCACCGGCGTCGTAGACCTTGAGGTCCTGCAATCCGTCGGTCCGCAATGCCAGCGAGGGCCGCGATCCGTCGTGCGGCAGGTAGTCGGTCATCCGGATGGCCTGTGGGCCAAACCGCGTGCCGGCGCGGTAGGAGGTGCCGCCATCGAACGGCGCCCCCAAGATCACGACATCGGCATCCGAATAGCTGGTCTCCTCGTCAAGATCGCATTCCGGCACGCCGAGAAACGTGAAATCCGGGCCGAACTGGGCACCGTAACGAGTCATTGCAGCAGATGCTCGTGCGGCCGCATGGCGTGCGCCGACTCGTGGATGATAGTCTCGCCGCGGAAGAATTCCGGCTGGCGGGCGCGCATGATCAACATGACCACCACACCGAGCAAGATCAACCCGAGGCCGAGGATCAGCACGAGTCCGACGCCTCCGATACTCGCGCCGCTGCCATAATCCGGGCTCGCACTGTCTCGCAGAGTGATAACAAAGACGAGGAACAGTCCGAGGCCACCGAGCAGCGGGAACAGGAACTTGAAGACGAAGTTGAACGCGCTATCGAAAAGCGTATGGCGGAAGAACCAGACACAACCGAAAGCCGTCAGGCCGTAGTAGAAGCAGATCATGATGCCCAGCGAGTAGATGGTGTCGGTCAGCACGCTCTCGCTGAGGAAGGTCAGCACGGTGTAGAAGACCGCGGCGCCGATCCCCGCGGTGATCGTGGCGAACGCACGGTGTCCTGTGAACGGGATGCAGCTTGGCAAAAGCCGCTGGCAACGCCTTGTATGCGCCCATCGCGAGCAAGATTCGCGTGGTTGGCAGGATAGTTGTGATCAAACTTGCGGCCGAGGACGCGAGCACCGCAAGGTACAAGGCGAGGTCGAGGGGTTGGCCAAGGACCGGTATAGCAAGGGTGCCGAAGACATTGTCGGAGGTCTCTGGATTGCTCAGGCCAATCCCGGTTTCTCCGAGCCCGGCAAACATCTGGGTGGCGACGGCGACCAGCAGATAGGTGAGCAAGATCGACAGCACGCACAGCAATGCCGCCCGACCGGGAGTTGTGTCGCTGTTCTTGGACTCCTCGTTGACCGTCAGCGCGGTGTCCCAACCCCAGAAGGCGAAGATCGACCCTGATAATCCGGCGATGAACGCCGATAAGGTGAGGCCGGCGGGGCTGAACCACGACCAGCTGAACGGCTCGCCGAACTCCGAGCCGCCGGACTTGGCGATTGCGATGACGGAGAAGACCAGCAGCATGACCAGCTGAAAGATCACGAGCACCAGCTGCACGTGCTCGGTTGTGTCGATGCCTCGATAGGCGACGTATGTCGCTATCGCAATGAAGGCCAAAACCGTCACGACGTTGATCAGCTTGTTCTCCCAGAGACCGCTGATCATCTCCGAGTTCGCCGCGCTGCCGATGAACTGGTAGAGGAATTGGACGGCGACACCCGCGAGGTTGGAGAGCACGATGACGCACGCGACCACCGCCGCCCATCCACCCAGAAAGCCGATGTAAGGACCGAACGCCTTGGACGTCCAAGTGAACGAGGTGCCCGCGTCGGGCATGACCCGGTTGAACTCGCGATAGGCGTACGCGGCGAAGAACATCGGCAAGAAGCCGGCGATGATCACCACCGGAGTCTTGGCGGCGACGGCGGCCGCGAGTAAGCCGAGTGTGGCCGTCAGCGCATATGCCGGTGCCACCGATGAAATCCCGAGCATGGTGCCGCCGAAGAGACCGACAACGTTGCTCTTCAAACCCTTGTCCGCCATCTCAGTACCCTTCTGAAGTTGTGTCTACGGAACGCCGATCAACCCTCGAAGCCGTGGTACTGCATCACGTGCTTGATCCGGGTGTACTCCTCCAGCGCGTATGAGGAGAGGTCCTTGCCGTAGCCGGAGTGCTTGTAGCCGCCGTGCGGCATTTCCCCCACCAGTGGGATGTGAGTGTTCACCCAAACGCAGCCGAAATCCAGCCGGACAGACATCCGGGCAGCGGTGCCGGCGTTTGAGGTCCAGACCGAGGAAGCCAGCGCGTATTCGCTGTCGTTGGAGAGCTTCACTGCCTCGTCCTCGTCGCTGAACTTCTGCACCGTGATCACAGGCCCGAAGATCTCGGTGGTGATCAACTCGTCGCGCTGCTGAACGTCTGCGACGACCGTTGGCTCGTAGAAGTATCCGTGATCGCCAATCTGCTTCCCACCGGTCACCACCCTGGCATGATCGGGAGTCCGGTCCACCAGCCCCGAGACATGGCGCAACTGGTTCACATTGTTGATCGGCCCGTAGAGCAAGTCCTCGTCCTCTCGGTCATAACCGGTCCGCGTGGCGGCCGCCGCCTTGGCCAACTCGGCCACAAACTCGTCATAGATCCCGGACTGACAAATAACCCGGGTCGCAGCGGTACAGTCCTGACCGGCGTTGAAGTAACCGCCCACCTTGATTCCCTCGACGGCAGAGGGGAGATCGGCGTCGTTGAACACCACGACCGGGGCCTTGCCGCCCAACTCGAGGTGGGCGACCTTGACGTCGGCTGCCGCCGCCGTCGCGACCGCGATCCCGGCCCGGGTAGAGCCCGTGATCGACACCATCACGGGGATGGGGTGGGAAACCAACGCGGCGCCGGTATCTCTATCACCGCAGATCAGGTTCGTCACGCCCTTGGGGAAGATCTCCTGCATCTTCTTCACCATCCACACCGACGAGGCGGGCGTTCCGTCCGATGGCTTGAGCACAACCGTGTTGCCTGCGGCCAGTGCTGGGGCGAACTTCCAGACCGCCATCATCATGGGGTAGTTCCAGGGCGCTACTTGCCCGACCGGGCCGCGGGGCTCCCTGCGAATGGAGGACGTGAAGCCTCTCATGTACTCCGCGCTCGCTCTCCCCTCCAGCACGCGTGCGGCGCCCGCGAAGAAGCGGATCTGGTCGAGCATGGGAACGATCTCGTCCGACAAGGTAAGTGAGTACGGTTTGCCAGTGTTCTCAGACTCGATGTGCACGAGCTCCTCGGCGTTGGCCTCGATAAGGTCGGCCAGCCGTAACAAGAAACGCTGGCGCTCGCTCGGCGTGGTCCATCGATATGTCTCAAACGCGGCCGCCGCCGCCTGGAAGGCCGCGTCTATGTCTTCTGGGCCCGAGTTGGGCGAAGTCGCATACACCTCGCCTGTGGAGGGGTTGATGATGTCTAACGTGTCACCCGACGCAGCCGGGCGCTCCTCGCCATTGATGATGTTGGAAAAGACCTGCTTGTCCGCCATGGCCGTACCCTTTCAGCGCTTATTGGTTCGAAAATTCCATCATCGCCCCGTGTGCTCGTGGTGGCTGTGGCCGCCGGTGCTGGATGTCGTGCTCGGGGCGTCAAGGGACGGGTTCTGGTCGAAGAAGCCGAACGGCTTGAGCCAGAACGAGATGATGTCGACTGGCATGATCGGCCAGTCCTCGACTCGCGTGATGTGGTGGATGCCGAAGACGTACCACAGCACAACATCGGTTCCCACCAGCGGTGCGTCATCGGCGATCCAGTGAGTGATGCCGGTGTCCTCATTCGACTGCGTCGGATAGTCACCCGCTGGCCAGCGTTCGGCATCGTCGTACGCGGTCACCCAAACCGTGTGGGCAATGACCGGGGAACGCTGGTAGACCGGCGACGAGGAGTCCAGCATCGATGGGATTGCCGCGCCGGGTACCAGCTTGTAGGCGGTGTTACTGCCGTGCCGGTTCACCCTGTTGGGGTTGATCACCTTCCAGAGTCGCTGCGTCTCCCAGTTGAAGTCCCTGGCCGACTGGCTTTCCGCCTCGATAGTCGTGGCCTGGGTGGACAGCGCCAGCCCGTACGGGTTGTCGTCGCTGATGGGGTCGGCGACTGAATCCACCTCGACCACCGTGTTCTCTGCGCCGTCGATGTCCAGGTCGAGTTTGGCGATGATGAAGTGCTGATGGAACGGCGCGTACGTCCGCGTGTCAACCGTGGTGCCGTACGGGGAGCTGTCCCCATCGTTCTGCATGGGCGTTGTCACCATCAAGCCGCTAGCGCGAACCTCGCACTCGATGTTTCCGTCCTGATAGAAGCGCCAATAGACCAGGTATTCGTAGTTGGCCACGGTGATGTGTGCAGAGACGACCATCCGACGTATCCGACGGACCTGGGCGCCGGTTTCGGCATCAACGTGCTTCCACAGCACTGCGCCGTCTTCCTCATGGAGGCAGACGGCGCGCGGGATCTCCATCGGATCGCCCCGGGTATCAGGCACAACGGCATCGACGTAGACAATCTCTCCGAGGCAGTCGCAGCCCAGCTCCAGCGAGGTTGTCATGTAACCAAGGCCCCACTCGCCGATGTCGAATGCGGTCCGTCGGTAGTGGTCAAAGCCCGGATCCCGGTACGGCACCACCATCTCAGCGAACGACATGCGATATGCGATGTCTCGCTTGGTTCCCTGATCATCAAAGGCAACCTGATAGATCACCGGACCTTCGCGATAGTTGAACCCCAATCGCATCGACCAGTTCTGCCAGCGCAGCTCATAACCGTCGACAGTGAAAGAGACGCCGTCGGGCTGGCTGATCTCGAGTGGCTTGAGGTCTGTGCGCTCTTGGGTGCCCCGGACTTGCGGATCGTATTCACCGTCAACCTCAGGCAGGCCGTAGTCGTGATGATCTTCGATCTCGAGCACCTCGAGCGTGTTCACATCGACGATGATCTTGAGCCCGGAGATCAGGTGGGCGTATGGGTTGCCCTTGGGCGTCTCTCGCATCCAGAGGTCGCACCAGCCGAGCCGCCGATCGCGCCACTGCTCAGGCATCACGGCATGCCCGTAGGTCCAGACGTCGAAGAGCACCAGTGAGGGGTCGGTAATGCCTCGCGCCGCGAGGCGCGCCAGCACGTCAGGATGTTCGTGGAGCGCATGATCGACATCGTGGTACTCATCAAGGGTGAAGTTGGGGCACACGCCCGGCCGGTGAGTCCAAGAGTCCACCCGATCGGCGAGGAGGTCGACCACAGCCTCATAGGTCTGGTTGGTCTGCCGGTCCAACAGAACCGAAAACGACCGCCGTGGCACTGTGTCGCCCGGCCTCCATGCCTTGACGTCAGCTTTTGCCGGCTCCTTGAGCTCGATCGACGTGAATCGCCAGGAGTCGGTGACACCCTGGTCACGCCGCAGGATTGCCGCTGTGCTTTGGAATTCTGTGGGACTGAGCGGATCGAGCGGATGAGCAGCCATGGGCGTCCTGTCGAGAGCGAGCCCACGGCCGAGCGTCACACCTCACCCTGCGAGCTCTGAGACCTCCGAATGTCTTACCCGCATGATCGCATAACAGCTGTTCGGATAGCCAGATACCCCCTACCTACACGGCTAAACCTAAAAGCCCAACCGCTTTAAGTATTTGGGATCGCGTTGCCACTCCTTCAGCACCTTCACCCGCAGATCGAGATAAACCGGTGTTCCGAGCAAGGCCTCAATCTGCTGACGAGAGACCGCGCCTATCTGTTGTAGCCGGCTACCCCGATGGCCGATCAAGATGCCCTTCTGCGAGTCGCGCTCCACGATCAAGGAAGCGTAGATGTCGACCAGCGGCCGCTCCACCGGCCGCCCTTCACGCACTCCCATCTCCTCCACCGTGACAGTGATCGAGTGCGGCAGTTCGTCATGCACCTCTTCCAGAGCAGCCTCACGGATCAGCTCGGCGACCAGTGTCTCCTCCGGCTCGTCTGTGATCTCACCGTCGGGGTAGAGGGGCGGGCCCTCGGGTAGCTGACTGATGAGGGCGTCGCTGAGGACTTCCAGCTGGAACCGTTGCATTGCCGACACCGGGATGATCGCAAACCAGTTGATGTTGAGTCCGCCCTCCAGCGAACCAATGCTCGCCAGATGCTCTGCCATCCGCTGGGGCGAGGCGACGTCGGACTTGGTCGCGATCGCCACCAGGCTTGGTTTTCTCGGTAGTGCGGCAAGTTCGCCGACCAGGTATCGATCACCGGGGCCGATCCGCTCGTTCGCTGGGAAGCACACACCGACCACATCGACCTCTGACCAGGTGGCGCGGACCACATCATTCAGCCGCTCACCGAGCAGGGTTCTCGGCTTGTGCAGACCGGGCGTGTCGATCAACACGAGCTGAGCCTCCGGCCGATGCAGGATGCCACGCACCGCATGTCGTGTGGTCTGCGGTTTCGAGGACTCGATAACGATCTTCTGGCCGACCAGCGCGTTGGTCAGCGTGGACTTGCCAGCATTGGGCCTGCCGACAAAGCATGCAAAACCAGAACGAAAGCTGCCGGAAACATGCGCCCAAGTTGCCTCAGAGGTCATGTCAGCTCGATCATCGATTGAACCGTGCCGCGGCCGTCGGCCCGCCACACCGTCACCCCGTCAGCAGACAGATCGCGGAGGATCTCGAGGTCTGTTGCGCTCGGCTCCTCCTCGCCGGCAACAGCAGCGCCCTCAACGCCAGGGGCGCCCGATGAAACGGCCATTGCCACGGCGACGGAGATGGCAGACAGCTTCAGATGTTCCAGGTGCACGCTCGCGGCGGCGTACACGCGCCCATCGGTGTCCCGGACACAAGCGCCCTGATTGGCCCCGGTACGCGCCATCGCGGCCCGCGCCAACGTGATGAGCTTCAGATCCTCTGGGTCTAAAGGAATGAGCGGCCCTTCGACAGCGGTCCCACTCACGATGCGCGCGCCTGCTCGGAGACTATTTGAGTAGCCGCCTCCGCTCGGGCGTCCGCCTCGGATTCCTCCGAAGAGATCCTGGTGACAATCACTGTCCCAATCTTGTTCCGGCGGCCGGCCGACCGCTCGGCCACCAGCTCTAGTCCGTCGTACTTGACCACCGAGCCAGCGATGGGCACCTTGTTCAGGTGCTTGGCCATCAACCCGCCGACCGTTTCCACGTCCTCGTCGTCGAGCTCCAGACCGAAAAGATCACCAAGCTCGTCGACCGGCAGCCGTGATGAGACTCGGTAGCGTCCCTCCCCCAATTGAGTGATGTCGGTGTTTTCCTCGTCGTACTCGTCGGTGATCTCACCGACGATCTCCTCGAGGATGTCCTCGATCGTGACCATTCCTGCCGTACCACCGAACTCATCCACCACGATCACCAGGTGCACCCGCTTGGCCTGCATCTCCTGCAGCAATTCGTCCACGGGTTTGGAGTCCGGGCAGAAGAGGGGCCTCCGCATCATGGATCCGACCCGCTCTGCGGACTGCGCGTCGGGCTTGTCGTAAATCCGTCTGATCACGTCCTTGAGATACAGCACCCCCACCACGTCGTCGATCCCGCCGCGGATTACCGGGATCCGGCTGAAGCCGGACCGCAGCGCCAGCGAGACAGCCTGTCGCAGGGTCTTGTACTCCTCGATGAAGACCATGTCGGTGCGGGGCACCATCACCTCGCGGGCGATCGTGTCGCCAAGGTCGAAGACCGAGTGAATCATCTTGCGCTCGCCAGACTCGATCACCGCGCTGGCCTCGGCCAGGTCGACCAGTTCACGCAGCTCCGCTTCGGTAGCAAACGGGCCCTCCGTGAATCCCTTGCCCGGCGTGAGCGCATTCCCGATCAGGATGAGCAGACGTGGAAATGGACCGAGCACTGTCGTGATGGCCACAATCGGTCCCGCGGCCGCGCAGGCAACGCGGTCGGCGTGCTGACGGCCCAGCGTGCGGGGCGCCACGCCCCACACTATGTAGGAGACGATGATCATGATGCCGGCAGTGACCGCGCCGGCAAGCCATGTCTCGGGAATAAGGGAGAAGATCACATTGGCGACCAGAATGATCGCCGAGATCTCAATCATGCCGCGCAGGAACAGGAGCGTATTCAGATACTGCGGTGAGTCATCGACGATCTTGCGCACTCGTTGTGCGCCAGTTCTGCCCTCTTCGACCAGCCGATTGGCGCGAGCCTTGGAGAACGACGACAGAGCTGCCTCCGCTGCCGCGGTCAACCCCGCGAAGATCATCAGCACGAACGCGATACTGAGTTGGAGCCAGTAGGCCTGGGTCATTATGAACCCCTGGGACGATCCGGGCGCTGCACCGCCCACCCCGCGATGATCTTGTCGGTGAGACCGAACATTTCCGCCCGCTCCGGCGGCTCTGCGTGGTCGTATCCAAGCAGGTGCAACAACCCGTGCACAAGCAGATACTCTGCCTCCTCGCCCGTGGTGCGTCGATGCTCAAGGGCCTGCCGGTCCGTGACCGCAGGGCACAGGACGATGTCACCGAGCAGACCCATCGGAGGCTCCTCACCGTCCGTCGGCGGGCGCAGCTCATCCATCGGGAAGCTCAGCACGTCGGTCGGCCCAGGCTCGCCGAGATACTTCTCGTGGTAGGCGCTCATCGTGCCTTCGTCCACGAGCAAGATCGAGAGTTCGGCTAATGGATGGATTCTGAGCTGGTCAAGGGCAAACGTCGCGAGGCGGACCAGAGCCGCGTTGTCAACCTCGATGCCGGACTCGTTGCTGATGTCGATGCTCATATCCGAGCTCCCAACCGGGCCCGGATCACTTACGGCCATCGCCTAGCGACCCGGACGCAGCGGCGGTGCGGGCAGACCCGGCTCCGCCCGCACAGCATCGGCATGGTTCGCTTCGAACCTGTCGTACGCCGCGACGATCCTGCCGACCAGTTTGTGCCGCACCACATCATGATTGGTCAGGTTGCAGAACGTGATGTCGTCGACCTTGTCGAGAATGCCCCGCACCACCCGCAGGCCACTCCTCGTGCCGCCGGGCAGGTCAACCTGGGTGATGTCGCCGGTGACCACCATCTTGGAACCAAATCCCAGACGGGTCAGGAACATCTTCATCTGTTCCATCGAGGTGTTTTGTGCCTCATCCAAGATGATGAAGGCGTCGTTGAGCGTACGGCCGCGCATGTATGCCAGAGGCGCAACTTCAATCGTGCCTGCTGTGAGCAGTCGCGGAATCGAATCTGGATCGAGCATGTCGTGCAGCGCGTCGTAGAGCGGGCGCAAGTAGGGGTCGATCTTGTCGCTCAGGGTCCCAGGGAGAAAACCCAGGTGCTCGCCAGCCTCCACTGCAGGGCGGGTGAGGATAATCCGGTTCACCTGCTTGTTTTGGAGTGCCTGGACTGCCTTGGCAACAGCCAGATAGGTCTTCCCCGTTCCGGCAGGCCCAATGCTGAACACCACCGTGTGCTTGTCGATGGCATCGACGTACCGCTTCTGGTTGAGGGTTTTTGGCCGGATGGTCTTTCCCCGCGCCGACAAGATGTTGTGGGTGAGCACGTCCGCGGGACTGTCTTCCTCGCGTGCCGTCAGCATGTGCAAGGTGCGCTCTACCGCGTCTGCGGTCAGTCCCTGGCCAGTCCGCAGCACCGTGACCAGCTCGATGATCACGTCAACAGCGAGGTCAACCGCGGCCGAAGACCCGGTCAGAGTGATCTCGTTGCCCCGAACGTGAATTCCTGCCTCGAGCTCCCGCTCCAGGATGCGCAGGAACTCATCGCCTGGGCCGAGAATGTTCACCATCTCTACCGAGGCTGGAACCGTGACCCGGCGGAGCTCCTCCAGACCGCCGTCATCGGCTCTCGGGCCCGATGCCTTTCTCAATGAATTCGGGGCAGATGGTTCTCGAGGGCGGGCGCTGGACGCATCAGGTGCGCTGGCCGTGAACTCTGAACTACTCAGTTGGTTCCTCGCAGACGATGGAGAATGTCAACACCTCATCCTAGGTCATGTGAGGCCCGTTTCCTCCTGTGTTCCCCATGCTCGCCGATGCCCTGCCCAGAGATGGTTGGGTGTCAGGCCGAGGTCGCAGAACACCGTCCGGAACGGCTGCCCGGCGTAGATCGCGCCGAGGAACTCCTCATCTCCACTGGTAGCCCTAGGCTCGGCCCCGCCGGCGATATCGCCCGGCTGAGGCGGTACCTCCGCCTGCGCCACCGCCGAACGCCATGGCCACTCCCAGCATGAAACCGAAGTCGTACCAGTTGCCGTTGTTTTGGACCTCGTAGACGTTGACGTCTGGGGTGAACAGCGAGATCAGGAACGTGATCGGGCTGATCAGCCCCTGCCACAGTCCCAGCCAGAACCCGGCAGGGTCCGGGCCGGTATCGACCATCTCGTTCGGTCCGGCGGCACACCCCGACAACACCAGCACGGCCAGAACCACAACCAGCACGAAGTATGTGCGCCCCTTTCGCATTCGACCACCTCCACTGTCAGTAGATGCCACTGCCCTTACTCCAACAAGGGCGCTTGGTCCCGGAAGTCACGTGGCGTCCGTGTGAAGCCACATCCAAGAAGCCCTGACTAGCTGCGGGAAGTCATATCGGCTGTCTGCAGGGCAAAGCGATCAGTGGCGGTGACGAGGGCCTCGAGGACGCCGGGCTCTGAGAATGCGTGACCCGCCACCGGCACAATCCGGTATTCGGCATTTGGCCAGGCTTGATGCAGCCGATAAGCCGTTTCGGCGGGTGTCGCGACGTCGTAACGACCTTGCACAATGACCCCTGGAATGTCGGCCAGTCGGCTGGCATTCGCAATCAGCTGACCTTCTGAGAACCAGCCGCGATGAAAGAAGTAGTGATTCTCGATACGCGCGAAAGCCAGCGCGTACGTCGGATCACTGAAAGCAGCGATGAGGCCCTCATCCGGCTCAAGGGTGATGGTGGCGGCTTCCCAGGTGCTCCAGGCGACACCCGCCGGCCCGTGCACAGCAGGATCGCGGTCAAACAGCAGGTCATGGTAGGCAGAGATGGTGTCACCAGCAAAAGAGCGACCGCCCAGCGGCGCGAGGAACATTTCGTAGCGCTCGGGAAACAGCTGCCCGGCGGGACCGTTGTAGTAGAAGTTGAGCTCGCTTTGTCGGAGGGTGAAGATCCCCCGCAACACCAGCTCTGTGACATGGTCACCGTGCTCTTCGGCGTACGCCAGGGCAAGCGCGCTACCCCATGAGCCACCAAAAACCTGCCACCGCTCGATGCCGCGATGCCTCCGAAGCCGCTCGATGTCAGCAACCAGGTGCCACGTGGTGTTGGCGCGGAGATCGGCGGCCGATTCGCTGGCGTGCGGTCGGCTTTTGCCACAGCCGCGCTGATCAAAGAGCACAATGCGATAGCGCGTCGGGTCGAACAAACGACGCACTTTTGCATTCAGCCCTCCGCCGGGCCCACCATGCAGGAAGACTGCCGGTTTGCCTGATGGGTTCCCGCACTCCTCCCAATAGATCTGGTGGCCATCGCCGACTTCCAACATCCCGCGGGCGTACGGCTCGATCGGTGGATACAGCGGGTCAGTGCCATGCTGCTCTGACATTGCGATTAGAGAGGACTCTCGTCGTCGCTGACGATGTGGACCGCAGCCTCCTCAGCGCTGGCTGCTCCCCCGTCGATTCCGACATCGTTGCCGACCAGGTCGCGCTCCAGGTCTGGCCCGATGCCCCCGTTGGGGTCGACCAGCCGTCCGGCCCGCTCATCACCGACCTCCCCGTCGTCGAGGATCTCATCCTGCTCGACCACCGCGTACGGGTCGGGCTCGGGAATCTCCTCATTGAGCCGCTCGTCCAGCGTCTCGTGCTCCCCCTCGCGGATCAGTTGCGAGTAGCGCTCAGGTGGGGAATAGCCCTCGTCTAGGACATCGTCCACACCGCGATCGACCAAGGACCGTTGTGGCTCGAGCTGGTCCAGCTGCTCGGACTCGTCGGGGATCTCGTTGGGGTACTCGCTCATGTCGCCAGCCTGCCATGAGCAGGACGTGGTCGCTGGCGACTCCGCGGGTTGGCACCTCATGGTGGGTCCGTAGGATCGCTCGGCGTGACCACCCTCTATGCGACTCAACCGCGGGAGACTGCCTCCACCGCGTCGTTCGCGACCACCCCGAGCGGCACGTATGCGGTGCTGGTGGCTGTCTTCTGTGGGCTCCTTTTGATTTCCAATATCGCGGCGACGAAGACGATCACCGTCGTGGATGGGCTGCCCGATTTCATCGGCGGCGGCATCTTCACAGACGGTGGTGCGATTCTGTTTCCTCTGACCTACATCGTCGGCGACGTCTTGGCCGAGGTGTACGGGCTCCGCCAGGCGAAGCGAGCGATCTGGGTTGGCTTCGCCCTAGCCGCGCTTGCCTCACTTACCTTCCTGGCCGTTGGTGCTGCACCGCCCGGACCCGGATATGAGAACCAGGACGCGTTCTTGGCCGTGCTGGGATTCGTGCCGCGGATCGTGCTGGCCAGTCTGGCCGGCTACCTGGTCGGTCAGTTCCTGAACGCCTACGTCGTTGTCAAGATCAAAGAGCGGACCAAGGAACGTCATCTGTGGGCACGGCTCATCGGCTCAACGGTGGTAGGTGAATTCGCCGACACCGTGTTGTTCTGCTTCATCGCATTCGTCGGGATATTTCCGACCTGGGGTGGACTGATCAGCTACGCAATTGCCGGCTATTTCTACAAAGTGATCGTGGAGGTGATCATGCTGCCTGTCACCTACGCCGTGATCAGAGCGATCAAGAAACGCGAGCCGGGGTACGCGCCGCCCCCGCCGCGCAACGGCGCCGCAGTGCGTCAGCTGCGTGTGGTCATGGGCGTCGACGACTATGACACCGCAGTGCGCTTCTACCGTGATCAGCTGGGCCTCGTCGTGGAGGAAACCTACGACGGTGAGAATGGGGCGCAGGTGATGATCTTGGGTGCCGGGCGGGCGACGCTCGAACTGTGCAACCGACCACAGGTCGACTTGATCGATATGGTCGAGGTTGGTCGGACCGGAGTAAGTGGAAAGTACCGGCTGGCGTTCGAGGTCGACGACTCAACAAGCGTCACCAATCGGCTGACTGCGGCCGGCGCCGAGCTCATCGCGGCCCCAACCGTGACCCCGTGGCGCTCGCTCAATGCACGATTGCAGGGACCGGCCGACGCGCAACTGACGATCTTCACCGAGCTGGGTGCGACAGAGAACTCCGGGAGCGATCATGACCACACCGACAAGCAGTAGCGGCTTCGGTCCAGCCGCAACACAATTCTTTGAAGACCTCGAGGACCAGAACACCAGGGAGTTCTGGCTGGCTCACAAGGACGTGTTCGAACGCGAGGTTCGAGAGCCAATGGCAGCCCTGCTGGACTCCCTTCCGGAGGAGTACCAGCCGTTCAAGGTCTTCCGGATGAACCGAGACATACGATTCTCCGCCGACAAGTCGCCGTACAAGACCATGCATGGCGCCGCCCACGGCGTGCCCGGTGCCGTCCACTATCTGCACCTCGATGCCTCGGGCTTGATGGTGGCCTGCGGGAGCTACATGATGCCGCCGGATGAGCTCGAGCGCTACCGGCAGGCAGTGGCGGCTGACTCGAGCGGCCAGGAGCTAGCTGAGATTCTCGACGAGCTGGGACGGCACCGCTCTGTGCAGTTAAGTCGAGGCGGGGCCGAGCCACTGAAGACCGCACCGCGAGGTTACCCACGAGACCATCCGCGAGCCGACTTGCTGCGACAGAAGGGACTTATCGCCACGCGGACCCGTACCGGCTCTGATTTGCAGAACGGCGCCCGACTTCGCTCCTTTGTCATTGAGACCTTCGCAATGTGTGCGGATCTCACCGACTGGCTGAAGCGCTACGTCGGTCCGCCCGCTTAGTCAAGTTAGCCGTCGCATCGTCGGTATCCCACGCTGCGTGGGATGTTCACGCTGTGCATGGCATACACGCCATGCACAGCGTGAGCGAGCTGAGTACAGCTCGGCGTCTGATCAAGCTATCCGGCCAGGCACCCGATCTATTGCCGACTCTGGTGCCTTACGCCAGGACTTCCGATCGAAGATCAACAGGGCTAGCACCAACAGAGCCCAGGCGATCAACGAGGTCCATGCCACACCGTCCACACCGGCTCCGGGGGGCCAGAGGCCCTGAATATTGACGGTGCCCTCGGTTGCATGTGCGATGAGCGTCAGCAGCACGCTTCCCCCGGTCCGGTTGAACAACCATGCGTACCAGAACGTGACCAACACGGTCGTCGCTATGTCCGGAAATGCGAGGTCGAACTGTGGCATGAAGACAAGTGGCATGTGCCAACCCGTGATCAGCAGCCCGAGCACGGCCGTCGACACTAGGGGTGACCACTTCGATTGCAGCCGAGGCTGGGCGAAGCCGCGCCAGCCTGGCTCCTCTCCGAGGGGCCCCTCCAAGGGATTGACTATCCCAAGAGCAAAGGCCAAGATCACCCCGTACCACGGCTCGAACTGATCGAGTAAGAGTGCGGGGGCGCCCGCAGCCATGTTCAGACCGGTCGACACCACGTACACCAGCAGCGGCACAGCGATAGCGGCCGCGTACCAGATCCAGCTCACCCGCCAGCGAATGAGGCGCCGACCCAGCCGGGCCAGACCCGGCAAGCCCTCAGCGATGAAGACCACGAGGAGCGCCGACACCAGCGGTGAAAAAGCCAGGAAGCTCCCGAACGGTATCGTCGACCAGGCGATCAGGTAAGTGAGGGCGAAGAAGATCACCAGCTCATAGCGGCGTACGAATGCACGAAATCCGTTCGTTGGGGTGCTTCCTGCCACGTGCCCGGTGGGCCTCGTCGGCACCGATACCTCCCCGGGAGGCGGATCGTTGGGCTCGTCCTGCACAATGCGGGTCCTCATGACAGCTCCTCTCTTGTCGTTACGTTCCACAAACTTCCACGCGGCGCGACGCGAGGACAGACAGCAGGCTGGTGATCGGGGAGGCGGTTTTCTGGTGGATTGGGCCACCGGTGCTCTCATTCGGCTGGCCGGCGGCACAATGGTCTTAGGTACAGCCCACCACTGGGCAGGTCATCGCCGTGCCCCGCGGTCCTCAAAGGAAGTCCCTCGACGCCCTGCGACATCCCCCCAGCCCGCGGGCGAAGGAGAGTTCGGATGGCTGCAGTTCTCCCCCTGTTGCCCGAACGGCACAGAGCGGCTCCTAAGCCAGCCCTGTTGTGGGCACTCGGAGTCGCGGCCGTGGCATCGTGCGCAGCCACTGTTGCGCTGGGATCGCTGAACGATGAGCTCTACCAGCCGGCCCTTCGTGTCCTGCTGGTCAGCTGGGTTACTCTCCCCTACATTTTCGCTGGCATCGTGGCATGGCGAAGGCGGCCCGACAGCGCCTTCGGACCGCTGATGATCTTGGCTGGGTTCGTCACCCAGCTCTCCATCCTGCAATGGGCGAGCCAGCCGTTCCTCAATACGGTGGGTCAGCTGTCTGACCTTCTCGTTGCGGCGATCTGGTTGCACGTCTTCCTCGCCTACCCCTCCGGTCGACTCGCTGGGCGCGCAGAACAAGTGGTTGTGATCATCGCGTACGTGGCCGCTGTGGGGCTGCAGGTTGTGATCTTGATGTTGGGGGGTTTCAACGATCTCCACGTCTTGACAGTGGTCGAGCGGGAAACCATCGCGGAAGCCGTGCAGAATGTGCAACTGATCACGCTCAGCACGCTCGCGCTCATTGGCGTCGGGCTGCTGTGGCGGCGCTGGCGGTCGCTGCCCAGATGGCAGCGGCGGCTACCTACCCAGATGCTGATCAATTGCTTCAGCCTGACACTCATCATGCTGGCCGCACTGCTTCTTGCCGGCACGTTCCAGCTGCCAGGCTTCGAGAACATCCGGTTGGCGACCTTCGCAGTCGCCGGGTTGGCGCCACTCGCCTTCCTGGCGGGGCTTCTCGATGCGCGCCTCGCCAAGGCCGGTGTCGGAGAAATCTTGGTCCAGCTGCAGGCCAACCCAGCACCGGACCTCCGGGAACTGCTGGCCCGGGCGCTGCGGGATCCCACCTTGTCCTTGATCTACTGGCTGCCCCAGTACGGCAGTTGGGCCGATCAGGAGGGCAATCCGACGACGCTTCCCGGGGTGGATAGCGGCCGTCGGGTGACACTGGTCAAGCAGAACGGCGAGCCGGTGGCAGCACTGGTGTACGACGCCACGCTCGGCGAGGAACCGGAGCTGCTGGAGGCCGTCAGCGCGGCGGCCGCCATCGCCTTGGAGAATGGCCGGCTGGAAGCAGAACTCCGGGCTCGGTTGCAGGAACTACACGGCTCCCGTACCCGAGTGGTCGAAGCGCACCAGAACGAACGCCGCCGCCTGGAGCGCAACCTCCATGACGGTGCGCAGCAGCGCCTGGTAGCCCTGGCTCTAGAACTCGGCCTGCTCGCTGAGCAGGCGAATACTGACCCGGTTACCCAGACCAGGCTGAAGCGAGCGCGCGGCGAGGTCGCCCAGTCGCTGGACGAACTGCGGGATGTGGCCCGCGGCCTGCATCCCGCCGTCGTGAGCGGACACGGGCTCGCCATTGCCCTCGAGTCATTAGTGGCAGTCACGCCGCTTGGGGTGGAGTTGAAGACCGACGAACTCCCACGGCTTCCGGAGCACCTCGAGGTCGCTGCCTATTACGTCGTCTCCGAAAGCCTCACAAATGCGGCAAAGCATGCGGGCGTCAGCCAGGTCACCGTGGAGGTGAAGGTGGCCGACAACACTTTGATCGTCGAAATCGTCGATGAAGGGATCGGCGGCGCGGACTCCGAGCGCGGCACCGGATTACGAGGGCTGGCCGATCGTGTCGAGGCTCTGAACGGCCAGCTGAGAATCTGGAGTGCAGCCGGCCAGGGCACCCGGGTACGAGCGGAGATCCCGTGCGGGTAGCCATCGCTGAGGACAGCGTGCTATTGCGCGAGGGCATCGCGCAGCTCCTGACCCATGCGGGCATTGAAGTCACGGCTCGCTGCGGGACGGCCGATGAGTTGCTAGGGCGGATCGCGGAGAGCCCACCGGATGCGGTCCTTGTCGACATCCGGATGCCGCCGACGCATACCGATGAGGGGATGCGGGCCGCGCTGACCATTCGGCAGAAATATCCCGACGTCGGTGTCCTCGTTCTTTCCCAGTACGTCGAAGTAGGGCTGGCGATGCGGCTGCTTGCGGACTCGGC
This sequence comes from uncultured Actinomycetota bacterium, assembly GCA_963740515.1. Classification (GTDB taxonomy): domain Bacteria; phylum Actinomycetota; class Actinomycetes; order Propionibacteriales; family Propionibacteriaceae; genus Microlunatus. The sequence continues at coordinate 29,500 of CAVUEO010000028.1, read as the reverse complement.
CGAAGGGGTCGGCTACCTGCTGAAGGACCGGGTGAGCGAGGTCAAAGAGTTCATTGCTGCGCTCCGCCGGGTCGCCGATGGAGGTTCCGCACTGGATCCCACCATCGTTTCGACCATGCTGAAGCGGCATCGCAGCTCCGACCCACTGGATTCCCTGACACCGCGGGAACGTGAAGTGTTGGAGCTGATGGCCACCGGAGCCTCCAACGCGGGCATTGCCGAGTCGATGGTGATCACGCTGCGGGCGGCCGAGAAGTACGTGTCGACGATCTTCACCAAACTCGGCATTCCGGCTACGGGAAGCGAGTCGCGGCGGGTGCTGGCCGTACTGCTCTTCCTTCGGTCCTGATCTTTCAACGGCACTCCGCCTCAGCTGCTCGGACTGGGCACCATCTGCAGAGTGTCCCTCTATCCTCCCCCCCTTTTCCTTTCCTTCCCCGCCCTTACTTGTGGCCCGCCGGCTGCGCGGGCTGCCGGTCGATGCCGCCGCATTTGAGCAGATTGTGCGCGCGCCATCATCTTCCACTCAGTGTTGACCTTGTCCCGGCCGCGATGCCGCATCCGCGGCCCGCCGAGCTGTTTCATCTGACCAAACACCGGCTCGATGATGGTTTTGCGGCGCGCGTAGAGCCGGCTCCCCGCCGGGTTGCCAGCCGTTTAGTCATCCTTCCTCGTGACAGGTCGTCTCCCCGCCCTGGTAGGTTTTCCTCACCTGGCCCTCGGCCGGCTTCTTGCCACCCAACGCGGCACCGCCACCAACAGGATCGGGTATCGCCCTGCACCGCAGGCCGGGTTCGGTTCTTTTTGTTGGAGTAGCCGGCATCGGCCACGACCGCCCGGATCGGATCTGCCACCCCGGCCGCGTCCAGGTTGGCGCGGGCGCGTCCAGCATCGGATGAAACGCATCGAAATCGAAGTTGTCCGGCACTACCTCCGCAGCCACAATCACTTGGTCGCTGGTCACCACCGCCTGCCCATTGAACGCCTGCCGAAAGCCGTCCCGGGTGTGCATGATCCGGCTGTCCGGGTCGGTCAGGTTGGTCTTGCCATTCCGCGGCCCCCCCGCTTCGGCGGCCTCACCCCCGGCGGGCCACCCTTCCGGCCGGGCGCGGTCTCCCGGCCGCCCGCCGTTGATCTTGGACCCGCTGCGCCTCCGCAGCCTCGCGTCCAATCGTTGCTTAGCCGCCTGCGCTTCGCCAGCCGATGCGTGCGGTTCCGCAGCTCCGGCGGGGTAGCCGAGTCGTCCCGATCCTGCTCCGCGGCATCCTCGGCCGCATCCTGCCCGGCGGCCTCAACCAGCATCTGCTGCAGCTGCTTCTCAAGCTCACCGATCGCCTTCTCCAGCCGGTCCCGGTCATAGTTTTGGAACGAGGAGGCATCAGCCTGCAACTTGGTGCCATCCAAAAGTAGACGATGCAACGTCCGAGTACGTGATGCGGAGTTGAACTTGGCCGCGCCGGCCACGGCAAGTTCCCCCAATGTGCGTCCAATTGACAGAGCTCGTTCTTGGAGCTACCGTACTTAGTACGTCTTACTTAGTACGAATTGGGAGACCTTATGTCGAACCTCACGACTGGCCGGATCGTCGGCGCCCTCTTTCTGACCGCCTTCGCCTGCTACGGCGTTGGTAGCGCTCTCGGCGATAGCCCCATCGGCGTAGCCCTAGTGATGCTGAACTCTGTCGTGGTGGCAACGATCGGCGGCCTGGTGTTTCGCATGCTCCGCCGCTCACATCTTCGAACCGCTGTGACTTATCTGGCCGCCCGGGCGCTGGAGGCTGTTCTCCTCGCAGTTGGCGCCGCCTTGTTGGTCCTGATCGGGTCGGTGGCAGCCAATGATTTGGCTTACCAGTCAGCCATGTTCGCCCTCGGTGTCGGCAGCGTGCCGTTTTGCCGAACCCTGCTGCGGGGGCGATTCGTGCCGGGCTGGCTAGCCGTCTGGGGCATGGTGGGGTACGCCGTGCTTGCGGCCGGCGCGTTGCTGGAGCTCGTCGGCCTGGGTCTGGGCCTTGTGCTCGCCATCCCCGGCGGGCTTTTCGAAGTGACGCTGGGGGTGACCTTGTTGGCCCGCGGCTTCTCAGAACCGTTTGGCACCCCACCAGCGGCTCAGCTGAGCGAGGACAACAATCGGCTCGGTGCCAGCGCATGACGACCATTACCAGCCCGCACCCGGCAAGGCGTCGGGACGCCCTGATCGCCGGCCTCGGCCTGTTGTTGATGGCCGTCTTCGCCGGCCTCGCTACCTTCGGCATTCTGGAGCGGCTCATCACCGACGGCGACGCATCCCGCACGACTAGCGACATCCTGGCCGCGTTCAGCAGCTTCCGGCTGGCGGTCCTCGCACTGTTCGGTGTCGTGGTGCTCGACTTAGTCGTCGCCTGGGCACTGTGGGCCTTCTTCGATCGGGTGCACCACACTGTGGCCGTGCTCGCCGCATTGTGCCGCGGGCTCTACGCTGCGGTCTTCGCGGTCGCGATTTCACAGCTCGTCGCCGCGGCTCGCCTACTCAGCGACGGACGATTGAGCGGACCAGCCGACCTCAAACTGCAGTCCCAGGTGCTGGCCGAGATCCAGCAGTTCGACGACATCTGGAGCCTCGGATTGGCTCTGTTCGGGCTTCATCTTCTGCTCATCGCCTGGCTGGCGTTCGTTTCGGGCTTCGTCCCCCGATTCGTCGCTTTGCTAGTCGCGCTCGCCGGCACGGGATACCTCGTCGACAGCTTCGGCGACCTGCTCCACGCGACGTACACCTTCGAGCTCGCCTCTCTGACATTTATCGGTGAGGTGGTGTTGATGATCTGGCTGCTGTTGTTCGCTGCACGCAGGCCGCGCAACCAACGCGCCAGCTCAGATGATCACCGGCTGGGAGCAGTCAGCGATTCGGCGACGATGCGTAGTAGCGGCCCAGAAAGTCGATCTTGAAGTCGAAGAACCTGCCGGCTTCGATACTGGCGCGGATGTCGTCAACCAGACGTACGATGAACCGCTCGTTGTGGATCGTGCACAGCGTCGAGGCGAGCATCTCCCGTGCCTTGAACAGATGATGCAGGTACGCCTGGGTGTATCGGGTGCACGTGTAGCAGTCGCAGTCGTCATCAATCGGGGAGAAGTTACGACGGGAGGGCGCAGTGTTGACATTGAACCGCCCGTGGACGGTATAGACAGCCGCATTGCGTGCAACGCGGGAGGGCGCGACGCAGTCGAAGGTATCAACACCGTTCTCGATCGCGGTGAAGATGTCGTTTGGCTCTGAGATGCCGAGCAGGTGGCGCGCCTTGTCTTCGGGGAGTTCCTCGCAGACCCAGCGCACAATCGTCCCAAGATTCTGCTTCTCCAGTGCGCCGCCAATGCCGTAGCCGGCGAACCCCCAAGAGTCGTCGATCATCAGTGAGACCAGATCACGAGCTGCTCGGCGCCGCAGGTCCTCGTACTGCGCTCCCTGCACTACTGCGAACAAGGCCTGGTGGCGAGGCGGTTTGCGCTCCTGCGTCAAGCGCCGGTGTTCGGCGAGACAGCGGCTAGCCCAGCGGTGGGTCCGCGCGACCGAGCGCTCTTGATAGTCGCGGGTGTTCAGCAATGTGGTGCACTCGTCAAAGGCGAAGATGATGTCTGCGCCCAGCTGGTGCTGGATCTGCATGGAAATCTCAGGTGTGAAGCGATGCCGCGACCCGTCCAGATGCGAAGTGAAAGTCACGCCATCCTCATCGACCTGGGCGAGCCGGGTCTTGCCTTCGGCGATCACATCGTCGTCCTCTAGACCGTCGGTGTTCATGGCGAGCATCTTCTTGAAGCCGACACCGAGCGACATCACCTGGAACCCGCCGCTGTCAGTAAAGGACGGTCCCGGCCAGTTCATGAACCGGCCCAGGCCGCCGGCTGCATCGATCACGTCCGCACCTGGCTGCAGGTAGAGGTGGTAGGCGTTTGCGAGCACGGCCTGAGCTCCGAGTGCCGCCACACTCTCAGGAAGCACCGCTTTGACAGTTGCCTTGGTTCCGACAGCGACGAAAGCCGGAGTCCTGATCAAGCCGTGCGGCGTCGTGATCACTCCGGAGCGGCCGAGGCGGCCCGGCAATGACGTGACGGGCCTGAAGCCGAACGGTGCATCGCTGGGTTGATGCGGGCTGAGCTCGTCGAAGCCCGAGCGGCGCCCTTCGACAAGCTCAGGGCTCATGCTGACGGCTCAGGACCAATTGCGGGAAGGTCAGGGCGCAATTGAGGGCTCCCGCCGTAGCTTGAGTGCAGCGAGCGCGACAACGCCCGCCGTGGAGGTACGCAGCACACCGTCGCTGATCGACACCGCCCGAGCGCCGGCCCGGGTCAGCTGGCCAAGCTCGTCGTCAGAAATGCCGCCCTCGGGGCCGATGATGATCAACACAGTGCCGGCTGCCGGGAGATCAACTTCGGTGATCGATTCATCGGCTTCCTCGTACAGCAGCAGTGCAAGGTCAGCATTCGTTACCCGCTGGGCAAGCCGCTGAGTATTCAGCGGCTCCGACACCTGCGGCACATTGAGCCGCCGCGACTGCTTAGCTGCTTCGCGTACGGTCGAACGCCATCTGGTCAGAGATCGAGCGGCCCGCTCTTCTGACCAACGCACGATGGATCGGGCGGCTTGCCAGGGCACGATTTCGCTGACCCCCATCTCGGTCATCATCTCGATTGCCAGCTCCGACCTATCGCCTTTGGCCAGGGCCTGCGCCGCAACCAAACGCCGTGGCTGCTCAGGCGCCGCGAGGTGATCGGCCACCTCCACGACCAGGCCTGACGGGCGTACCTCGACCACCAAACCGCGTACCCCGCGGCCCCGCCCGTCGCCGATCATGATCACCTCGCCAGGCCGGATCCGCCGTACGACTGCCGCGTGCCGTCCCTCATCTCCGGCAAGCAGCAGCTGTGTGCCCACCGTTGGGAGCGGGTCGCTGAGGTCATCGAACAGAAAGAGCGGCTCCGTCATGGTCGCCAGGTCGACTCACGCGGCCTATTGACCAGCGAACGCGTCCCGCAGCCGCCCAAAAACGCCGCGGCCGTGCTTCTGCACCGTGACCTCGGGCCGGGTCTCGTCCCGGAGCTCGGCTAGCTGGCGAAGCAGGTCCCGCTGCTCGTCGTCAGTACGCGTCGGAGTCTGGACCAGCAGGGTCACCCCCAGCTGCCCGCGCCCGCTGCCGCGCAATCGGGGAACGCCCTTGCCATCGATCGCGATCCGAGTGCCGGACTGCGTGCCGGAGGGCACGGCAACGCGGACCGTTTGGGTCTCGGGTGTGGCGTCCTCGAGGTCTGCCTCGAGGGTCGCCACCTTGACCTCGGTACCCAGCGCAGCCGCGGTCATCGGAATCTTGACCACCACCTCAAGATCATCGCCTTCGCGACGGAACACCTCATGCGGTATGACCTGGAGCTCGACGTAGAGGTCGCCAGCCGGACCACCACCGGCTCCGACCTCGCCCTGCGAGGAAAGGTGAATACGGTTCCCCGTGCTTACCCCGGCGGGAATCTTGACGTTGATCGTTCGCGTGGAGCGGACCCTGCCATCTCCGGAGCATTCCACGCAAGGCTCCGGAATTACCGTCCCGTAGCCGCGGCAGGTGGGACAGGGCTGGGTGGTCCGGATATCGCCGATGAAGGATCGCTGAACGTGAGTGACGTCCCCCTGACCATGACAGGTCGAACACCTGACTGGCCGCGAGCCCTCCGACGCGCCCGAGCCGTTGCATCGAGGGCAGAGTACGGCGGTATCCACCCGAAGCGGCTTCGTCGTGCCGAAGGCCGCTTCTGCAAGCTCCAGATCGAGGCGGACCAACGCATCCTGACCGCGCCGGACCCGCGACCGTGGGCCGCGTGAAGTCTGCTGGCCGAACATCGCATCCACCAGGTTGGTGAAGTCGAAACCACCGGTGCCAAAGCCGCCGTTGAAACCGCCGAATCCGCCGCCCAGTGGGTCGCCGCCACGGTCGTAAAGGTCACGCTTCTTGGGATCCTGCAGCACCTCGTACGCCTCGGCGACCTTCTTGAACCGGTCAGCCGCATCCGCCTCCTGCGCAACGTCAGGATGCAGCTTCATGGCAAGTTGGCGGTACGCCTTCTTAATCTGCTCAGGTGTCGCATCGCGCGGGACGCCCAGGATTTCGTAGTAGTCAGGGCTCATGCCAGTTCTTGTCATCCTTCAGAGAGGAATCGGCCAACATAGCGGGCAACAGCGCGGACCGAGGCCATCGTGGATGGATAGTCCATCCGGGTCGGTCCGATCACGCCCAGAGTCGCGAACGTGTCGACCTGACTACCGTAGCCGCTAGCAACCACCGAGGTGGATTGAAGCTCTTTGTATGGATTCTCCTGTCCGATGCGGACCGTCACCTGGTCAGCAGTGGCCTCGCCAAGCAGCTTGAGCAAAACCACCTGCTCCTCCAGTGCTTCCAACATCGGCTTGACCGTGGTCTCGAACTCAGAGCCGTAACGGGTCAGATTTGGCATACCGCCAACCACCATCCTCCCGGACGCCTCACTGCTGACCATCTCCAGCAAAGTCGCGATCGCGGCCTGGCCGATCATCTGCAGTGACGGCGGCAGCGATCCGCTTAACCTGCTCAACCGAACTGCCGCCTGGGGAGAGGTATTCCCGACCGTGACCGCATTGAGATGCGCCCGCAGTTCGGCAAGGGTCTCATCGTCGTGCTCTGGAATCTCGAGCGCGCGCTGCTCGATTCTTCCGGTAGAGGTGATCAGGATCAGCAGTAGGCGAGACGGCGACATCGAGACGAGCTCGACATGACGGACGACCGAGTGGCTGAGGGTGGGGTATTCCACGATCGCCACCTGCTGGGTGACCTGGGCCAGCAATCTGACCGTCCGCAGCAAAACATCATCCAGATCAAGGGCTCCTGACAGGAAGGTCTGGATCGCACGTTGCTCTGCGGCGGATAGTGGCTTGACCGAGCCCAGGCGGTCCACGAACAGTCGATACCCCTTATCCGTTGGGATGCGGCCAGCACTGGTGTGCGGCTGGGTGATGTAGCCCTCTTCCTCGAGCGCAGCCATATCGTTGCGGACCGTCGCCGGCGAAACGCCCAGGTCGTGACGTTCGACCAACGATCTAGACCCAACCGGCTCTTGGCTGGAGACGTAGTCGGTGACGATGGCGCGGAGCACTTCGAGTTTGCGGTCGTCCATGCGTCTCCTTCCTGAAACGTCCCGGCCGGGTGCCGACATGCGGCGTACGGGTTGGCACTCGCACAAACAGAGTGCCAGTCTAGCGTGATGACCGAGTCGTCATCGGCTGTCGAACCGGCCGCCACACCAGCGCTCGGGCCGTGGCATGAGCTGCGATCAGGCGTGTACGTGGCTGTGGCGGAGCCCGAATCGGTGAATCTCGGACTGATCGTTGGAGCGCAGCGCACCCTGTTGGTCGACACCGGGTCGAGTCCGGGGCAGGGCCGTACGATTCGTGCGGCGCTTGCGGGCGTGACAAACCTGCCACTGACCGCAGTCGTGGTCACTCATTGGCACTACGACCACGCGTTCGGGCTGGCTGCTTTCGGCGACGTGCCACGGATCGCCCATGAGTCGGTCTCGGTCAGGCTCTCCTCCGTCGAAGCCGCAACCGATGCAAGGCGGCTAGGCCTGGACCCTCGAGAGCTAGGGCTGCCGGACGTGGAGATAGCGGTCGCGACGGCAATCGACCTGGGCGACCGGCGAGTGGAGATTGCCCACCTTGGCCGAGGACATACCGAAGGAGACCTCGTGGTCGTGGTGCCCGACGCGGAGGTGCTGTTCGCCGGAGATCTGCTGGAATCGGCCGGGCCGCCGTCTTTTGGCCCCGACTCGGTTCCAGATGAATGGCCGGCCACCTTGGATGCCGTGATCGGAGTGATGACGGCGACGTCTGTGGCGGTTCCCGGCCACGGTGAACCGGTGGGCCGTGAGTTCGTCTTCGAGCAGCGCGGACGGATCGCGGCGCAGGCAGCCGAGGCAGCCATTACGCATGAACCGCCTCGACCGACGCTCCCACTGGCCTGAGACGTCATTCCGCCGCGCTGTACTCAACTTGCTCACGCTGTACACGGCACGCATGCCATGTACAGCGTCAACATCCCACGCAGCGTGGGATGTTGACGCCTCAGCGCACCAAGCCGGACTGGTAGGCGATGACCACCAGCTGCGCCCGATCGCGAGCCCGCAGTTTGATCATTGCCCGGCTCACGTGAGTACGCGCCGTCGCTCGGCTTACCACCAACCGCTGGGCGATCTCGTCGTTGCTCAGCCCTTCCCCGATCAATGCCAGAACTTCGCGCTCTCGATCGGTCAGCTCCGACAACTGCGGATGCTTCTTGAGTATTAGCGATCTGGATGCGAACGATTCGATGACCCGCCGAGTCACCGACGGTGACAACAGGGACTCCCCCGCAGCGACCAGCCGGATGGCACGCAACATGTCCGCCGGCTCGGTGTCCTTGATCAGAAACCCGGCCGCACCTGCCTGCAATGCCTCAAAGACGTACTCATCGAGCTCGAAGGTGGTGAGCATGATCACCCGGACACCAGCAAGTGTCGGATCACTCACGATCATCCGCAACGCGGCAATCCCGTCGAGCCGTGGCATCCGGATATCCATCAAGATCACGTCCGGTCGGGTGCGCCGCACCAAATCCACGGCCGCCTGCCCGTCTTCGGCCTCACCGGCAACCACAAGATCATCTTCAGACTCGATCAACACGCGCAGGCCCATTCGTACCAGAGCCTGGTCGTCGGCAAGGGCGACCGAGATGCTCATCGAGTGGCCCCTTCATCCAGCGGCAGGTCGGCTCGTACCGCCAGCCCGCTCGGCTCGCGCACCGACACTCGAACCGCGCCGCCTACCGCTCGAGCCCGCTCACGCATACCACGGATCCCGTTACCGTCGGGCGGCACACTGGCCGCAGGTCCATCGTCGGTCACTTCGATAGTCAGCGTTCCGGTCTGGCGAGTCAGGCGCACGGTGGCGTGAGCCGCCGGGGCATGCCGGACGATGTTGGTGAGCGACTCCTGGATGATCCGAAACGCCGCCTGGTCCACTGCCGCAGGCACCTCCTGAAGATCATCATCAGACTGCTCGCGGATCAGCGTCACATCCCGGCCGGCCGAGCGCAGCCCGTCTACCAAGTCGTCGAGTCGATCCAGTCCAGGCAACGGACTCCGCGGCTCCCCAGCGTCGGCTCGAAATACCTCGAGTGTTGTCCGCAGCTCGGCCAGCGCCTCACGGCTCGTCTTCTTGATCGCCTCCAGAGAGGACGCCACCTGATCCGGACGCGGGTGGGCGGTCCGCTCCTTGTCCAGCAGATGAAGCGCCACCCCGGCTTGCATGGTGATCACAGCCAGACTGTGGCCGACCACGTCATGCACGTCGCGGGCGATCCGGAGCCGTTCCTCGTACGCGTAACGGCGGCGTTCTTGCTCACGGACCTCTCGTTCGCTTTCTCGGCGACTTCTCACCAGCAGGGCGATCATGGCTGGGACAATCGCTATGGCAATCACGCTCAACAAGCCACCGTAGAAGGCGGGATCAAGCAGGCCTAGGTAAGGCTGCTGCCGATACCCAGCCATGATCATCGGCACGAGCAGAACGAGCAGCGGTGCCCAGCTGCGCAGCGGCGGAAACGCTGGTCCAGAGCCGCCTGGCGGTGCCTTGTCTGCGAAGATCGACGCACCGCCCGCCATCGAATACACGGCAAGCGCAGGTCCCAGAAAGATCGGGGCGAACGTCGACCCGGTCGCCAGATATGCGCCCACCCCGACCACTGTCGCGATGAAGGCTGCACGGGGCCAAACTCGCCGAGTGGCAACGCCCAGAGCGACAAGGGTCACCGCCGGCAGCACCCACGGCGAGGGATCAACGCTGGCAACCATCCGGCCAGGTGGCCCGTGACCCCACTCCGGTCGGCTGAACTCCGAACGCCCCCAGACATAAAACGAGGCCATCCAGCCAGTCAGCGCCAATGCAAATCCGATGGCAGAGTCGATGAGGAGCGCACGCCGGGCCTCGACCCGCATGGTTCCTCCTCTTCTGGCTGCTCGCGCATCGGCGCTCAGAACCCCGCCGCCGGGGTGGATGGGTCACCAGATGCGGTCGTCTTGACACTAGACCGACTGCCCAGACCGCACATCGCCCAATCGCCGTATCCCGGATACGTCAGGGAACGTAGTCAAAGAGCCGCTTTTCGCCCGATGCGGGTCATAGGTAACCCGGCACACAATGGGATCCATGACGACCCCACTGCTCATTCCGCTAGAGGGCGGCTTCCGTCATCATCACGGCCCTCCCTGGGGAGCCGGCGACCCCTCGACCTTCGCCGGCGGCGCACTGCCGCCCTTCGCACCATTCTTAGGAGCTGCCATGTTCTTGCTGTTCTTACTGCTCGCATTGGGCACCTTGTTGTTCTTCCTCGTCCGGAACGGGCAGCTCGGGTCCTCGGCATGGGCGACCACTCGCTCACCCGAAGCTGAGGCGAAACGCATCCTCGCCGAGCGTTTTGCGCGCGGCGACATCACCAGCGACGAATTCATGGAGCGCGCCAGCGTCTTGAACTGGACTCCCGGAAGCGAGTCTTGGGACATCAGAAAGGGCAAGAAGCGGCGCTGAAGGGGCCGGCTTCTGGGCCGGGAGACGCCCGCCCAGACCTGACAGACCGCCTCGTGTGCCGCGCCTGAATGGCGGCCTTCCGGAGCCACTCGCTGCTGACGGCCGCCCGGCTTCTCCGACCCCGATAGTCTGACTAGAACGATTCAGCAGGTCGAGCAAGGCGAGGCATCAATGGCGCGCATGACTGTCAAGACCCTCGCCGCCGCGCTCGGCGTCTCGCCGGCAACTGTCTCGAACGCCTACAACCGTCCGGACCAGCTGTCACCGCAGTTGCGCCAACGGATCCTGGCCACGGCCGAGGAGCTCGGTTACCCGGGCCCCGACGCCGCGGGACGAACTCTCCGAATGGGCCGAGCCGACGCTGTCGGAGTGCTGCTTTCCGAGCGGCTCTCGTACGCGTTCTCCGACCCTTTTGCGATCGAGTTCCTGACCGGTCTTAGTGAGGTTGTCGAAGAACATGGGATCAGCATTGTGTTGATGCCGGTGTCCAGGCGGGCCGCCGGCTCATCACAGGCCGAGACGGATGAGAGTGACGTGACTGCCGTGCGGCACGCCAACATCGACGCTCTGACCATCCTTTCCCTACCCGCGGACCACCCGGCTGCGATGCTGGCGAGAGCGCGCGGAATTAGGCTGGTGACGACCAGCTCGAGCAACGATCCTGAATCGAGCTGGGTGGCCATCGACGACTACGGCGCGGGTGTGATGGTAGGGGAACATCTGGCCGGGCTGGGTCACCGAGACATCGCCGTCCTCGCCGAAACCAATCAACCGGCAGGCAGTCCGGGGCAGCGCCTGGATGCGACCGGGCTCAGCCTCCTGGACTACGCAGCCCGTGTCGCAGGCCTGCGCAAGTCGATACCAGGGCAGGTGATGATCGTCTCCGGGGGCCACAACTCCATCGAGTCTGGTAAGACGGCCGCGATCTGGTTACTCGACCAGGAGCAAGTTCCGACGGCGGTTGTCGGCTTGAGTGACGTGCTGGCCCTCGGCGCGCTGCAGGCACTGGCGAGCCGCGGGCTCCGCACCCCAGCCGACGTGTCTGTGTGTGGCTTCGACGACATCCCCGCAGCCAAGGCCGCCGATCTCACCACAATTCATCAGCCGATCCGGGAGAAGGGCCAACATGTCGGTCGGTTGCTGATCGACCCGCAATCCAGCCCGCGCCGGGTGCTGCTGCCCATCAGCTTGGTTGCACGTTCCAGCACCGGGCCCGCGCCTGGGTAGGCCGCCCCTCGATATCTCTGGGTGCGCAGCGCCCCTTGGCCTCTTGGAAACATGGCCATGCCCGCCACGCCTGCAGACGACCACCAGTCGTCCCATCAGTCGAGCAGATCGCGGATCACACCGTCCGCCAGCAGCCTCCCATTGCGGGTCAAGATCAACATGCCATCCTCGACAACTGCGAGACGCCGCGCCACAAGTTGAACAAGACGACCCTTCTCGGTCGTAGTGAGCAGTGATATGGAGAGGCCTTCAGCGAGGCGAAGCTCGAGCAGAATGCGCTCGACTCGACGTTGCTCCGGCGACAGCAGCTCTCGTGCCTGGGCCGGTGATAGACCTGAAGCAAGCCTGGACGCGTACGCCTGCGGATGCTTGAGGTTCCACCAACGCACGCCGCCGACATGGCTGTGTGCTCCCGGGCCGATGCCCCACCAGTGATGGCTGCGCCAGTAACCCAGATTGTGGCGACAGCGGGTCGCCGCGCTCGTGGACCAGTTGCTCACCTCGTACGCCGCGTGCCCGGCGGAAGTGAACCGGTCGTCGGCGATCAGATACTTATCGGCCAGATCATCCTCATCAGTAGATGCGAGCTCGCCGCGCCGGATCCGAGCCGCCAGCCGCGTACCGTCCTCCACGATCAGCGCGTAGGCGCTGATGTGCTCCGGGCCCGCTGATAGTGCCGCGTCTAGGCTTTCCCGCCAATCGCTTGCCGACTCCCCCGGTGTTCCGTAGATCAGGTCAAGGCTGATATTGGCGAACCCAGCTGCCCTGGCATCGGTCACAGCCCGTAGCGCCCGGCCCGGCGAGTGCGTCCGGTCGAGCGTCGCGAGTACCTGAGGCACAGCGGACTGCATGCCGAAGGAAATCCGATTGAAACCCAGCTCGCGCAACCGGTGCAGACCGGCGAAGTCAACGGACTCCGGGTTGGACTCGGTCGTCACCTCGGCGTCGGGCGCAAGCCCGAAATGGTTACGCACCGCGATAATCAGTCGACCAAGGTCATCCGGCGGCAACACCGTCGGGGTGCCGCCACCGATAAAGATCGTCGAGACGGCCGGTGCGTCCGGGCCGAGCACTCGCGCTGCTAGCTCCAGCTCGTCGATCGCGGCGTCAATGTAGCCCGCGCGGCTGGCTCCTGGTTCGCTGCCGAGTTCGGCGGCGGTATAGGTGTTGAAGTCGCAGTATCCGCACCGTGTCGTGCAGAACGGTACGTGGATGTAGATGCCGAGAGGTCGCAGCGAGAGCTCCGACATGGCCTGCTCAGGTAGTGAGCCGTCCCGCGGTGCAGGCTGTCCCTCAGGCATGACAGACGGCATGTCTCGAGGCTAATGGGGGCCAGATAAATTCCCTGGAAAGGTCACTCCAGCCGAGCCTGCTGCTCTTGACTTACGCGGGAACTGCGCGCAGCAGCTCCAGCTGGAGTGAAGATTCCAGGGTTGCGGGCAAGAAGCAGCGGCGATTCCCCTGCAAGGCTTTGATGCCGGGCTTTGATCCACCGCCTGAATCCGACGACCACAACGACCCCGAGCGCAGTACCGAAGGCAAGAGCCTGGACGAAGGTCTCACGGTCAAAAACGAACGCCACGTAAAGAGCGGCCCATACCGCCATCCACTCAAGCCGGCCAGCCATGATCACCAACACTACGAAGGGCAATGCATACCACGCATAGATCGGCGTGGCGATGAGAAACGAGCAGCCATAAAGCCAGCAGCAGGTCACGAGTACGTGTTCCCGTGAGGAGCGCAGGACGGCCACCACCGCGCACGAGATCGCCAGCAGCAGCGCGACCGGCATGCGCCAGTTCTCAGGCAACCAGCTGAGCAGGGCGAACCGGCGGCCTCCGTCGTAGCCCTCCTCCTGCCAATAGTCGGGGAGGAAGCCGAGCACCAAGACACCGACTGCCACTAGGTGCGGCAGGTACGACGCCGCCACCAGACCCCCTGCGGTCAATGCAGTACGCCAGCGGCCACGCCGCAGGAAGACCGGGAGCAGCAGCAGCGGAACGAGCTTGAGGCCTCCCGCCAGGCCAAGGAAAACGCCAGCCAACCAGTGACGCCTGCGGATGGCCGCCCAACCGAGGCCCAGTACGCAGAGGGCGGAAATGGCGTCCAGGTGTGCGCCGTTGGCCGCCTCCAGTGCCACCGCCGGGCAGGCACCGTAGAGCAGCGCCCAGCCGCCTCGGTCACCGAGAAAGCGTGCCAAGAGCCAGGCGGTGACGATCACGGCACCAGCTGCGGCGATCTGGACACCGAGAGTGCCCACGACTTTCGGCGTGAGCGACGCCACCAGCGCGAACCAAAGCTGAGCAATCGGCGGATAGATCGTCGGCGCCCCGGGCCGGTTGATCAGTGGCGGTTCCCCTTCCGGAAAGAGGAGCGGGTCGCGCAGCTCTGCCAAGGCGGGATCCAGTGGGACGAAACGGTAGGGATCGATGCCAGCTAGCAGCACCCGACCGTCCCAGACGTAACGGTAGGCGTCGTCGCTGGTCCGCGGCAGGAAGATCAACTCCGGAAGCTGGACGGCCAGCGTGACGACGACGACGAACCAGATCGGTGTCCGCGCCGCATCCTTTCGCACAAAGATCGCCAAGCCGACGAAGATCATCCCGACGAGCGCGATCACACGACCGAACCAGTGCAGCTGCGCGAGGACGATCATCATGGCAAGGTTGATCAAGACAATGATCAATGCAGCGATGATCATCCGACGACTCGGCAGCATGGATACGTTACCCATGCTCACAGTCGGCCGTTCATTGAGCGAAGTGCAACGAACGCCCGCACACCAGCTGTCCACTCCTCAACGAGGAGAAAATCAAGCGACTTTGCTGCTTGCAGTAGTGCAGCCGCCCCAATGCGCGACCACGGCAAGGCTACGGAGGTCGCATCCTCCGTCCGCAGCACGACGGTGCGGCTTTCGTGCCGCTCGGACGCTCGGTCGACCTCGCAGATGACTAAGCCGCCAGGTCTGACAAGCTGCGCGCAGCGGGCGAGCAGAGTGGCAACGTCCCCGCCCATGCCCACATTGCCATCCATCAGCAATGCCGTACCCCATCGACCTTCGGCGGGCAAGGGCTGGTTGATTCTGCGACGCAGCGCCAGCCCGCCGCGTGCCATGCTCAGCCCCACCGCTACCGAAGACATGTCGACACCCAGTGCCGCGCGCCCTGACTCGCTGAGCGCCTGCACCATGCGTCCCGGCCCGCAGCCCAAATCGATTACCGGCGGCTCACATCGCGCCACCACGAGCATGTCCACCACATCTGCTGCGCCAGACCAGCGTGAGACGTCCAGAGACAGCGGGCTTTCGCTGTCGATACCGGCTGGCGTGATGTTGCTGGCGATCAACGTGCCGGCATACGCGGCATCAAACAAACGGTCGCTGGTCTGCAAGGGACGCCGGCTGGTGATCTCCCCGTACTTGCGCGAAAAGAGCAAGCCCGGAAACTGCGTTGCCACCAGATCCGCGTCCTCCGGCCGATCGACGTCGCGCAGCGGCGGCAGCAGCTTCACGCTCAGACCCGAGTTGATAAGCCGGGCCAGTTGGGCTGAACCGGTGCGGCTTGTCGACATCGGTATTGCATCAAAGAGCCCGCGCGGATGTCCACGCCGCAGGCCGATCGCCCAGAAGCCACCGTCCTCACTCAGCCCAAGCACAGCATCGGCTCCTTCCCAGTCGCTGTCCAGAAGCTCAGCGGTGACCTGAGGTGTGTCCATGCCGATCAACAGAGCGGGTGAGTCCATCGGCTCCGAGACAGCGGCTGCGAATGCTGCCGCCAATCGGATATTGAGTGTGCCTGGCGGCTGATCGAGCACCTCGAAGCCTTCCTGCCAGGACGCTCGATCCCCTTCCCACGCAAGAATGCGGCGGGTCGCGCCACAACTCCGCACTGCGGCGACCGTGTCCTCGAGCGCCGCGGCGGCGAGCCACGCCGCCTGGCTCGCGGTGAACACTGGCTGTAACCGGGTCTTGACTCGACCCGGGACCGGTTCTTTGGCGAGCACGATAACGGTCGCGGCATGATCACTCATGGCGCGTGCGGTGGCTGCAGTGCGACGCTCATGTCCCTTACGGCACGCCAGGCGCCCAGCGGAGAACCGGTCACCTTCGATCGTCCGCGACGTGGCAGATAATCCACCTCCACCTCGGCGATTCGCCATCCCGCATCAGAAGCTCGTACCAGGGTCTCGGCCGGGTAGCCGGACCGGCGGTCCCGAACCTGTAGCGCCAGCAGCGACTCCCGGGGAGCCGCCCGCATCGGGCCGAGGTCGGCTAACCGGAGGCCGGTACGCCGGAGTACCCGCCGTGACAGCTCCCGGTTCGCGAGTCGCAATGGCCAGGGAAAGGCTGCGGGATTGATCGGGCAGCGACTGCCGATCACGAGATCCGCAGTACCGGCGATGACCGGCCCCACGACCCGATCCAGCTGCTGGGGGTTCAGGCTGGCATCGGCGTCCATCACCGCCACGACCGGGGCGGTGGCGGCCAGCAAGCCTGCATGGCATGCCGCGCCGTATCCTCGCTGTGGCGTCTGCACCACCTGCGCACCATGATCATGGGCGATCTCAGCCGAGCCGTCGGTCGAGCCGTTGTCGACCACGATCGGCCTTACCCCGGGCGGCATCCGCCGCAGCACCCAGCCAAGCGCCTCGGCCTCGTTGAGACACGGCAGGATGACGTCGACCTGAGGCGGCAGCGCACCGACCATGGTCCGACGCTACGGTCGGCCGCCACCGGCGGGCAGGTGCGAACCGCTTTCGACTCGCTTACGGCCTGAAGCCCGGCTGTGGGACCGGTAGTCGCCGCAAGCCCTTCTGCTTAGGCTGATGATCATGACAGCGCGCGTGCTGGTCGTTGAGGACGACGTCACGATGGCGGAAGTGCTCAAGGCCTATCTCATGAGGGCCGGATACCACGTCGAACTGAGCGGTGATGGTGGGGAGGCCGCCCAACTCTGGCAACGGATTAGCCCTGACGTCGTCATCTTGGACATCATGTTGCCCGGCCTGTCGGGCTTGGAGTTGCTGCGTCGCAAGCGGCGCAGCGGAGATCATGCGTGCGTCATCATGCTGTCCGCACGTGGCGAGGAGGAAGATCGCCTGGTCGGATTGGAAACAGGTGCCGACGACTACGTCGTGAAGCCTTTCTCCCCACGCGAGGTGGTGTTGCGGGTGGAAGCGCTGCTGCGGCGTACCGAACGGCTAGCTGGTACGCCCCTGTTGAATTCGGTGGTGACGCTGGGGCCAGTGACCATCGATTCAGCGGCCCGCGAGGCGCGCCGGTCCGGTCGGCCGCTGGCCTTGACAATGCGCGAATTTGATCTGTTGGCCTTCCTTGCCAGCCACCCCGGTCAAACGTTCAGCAAAGAGGAACTGCTGCGGCGGGTCTGGGGCTGGGACTTCGGGGACACATCAACTGTGACCGTGCACGTCCGTCGGCTTCGGGAGAAGCTGGAGCGAGATCCGTCTGATCCGACGCTGGTACTGACCGTCGGACGGTTTGGCTACCGCATGGCACGGGAAGACGAGCTGGCCGCTGAGGATAGCCGCTCATGACAGACCTCATGATCATCATCGGACTCACGCTGGCTAGCTGCATTGCCGTCGGGTCGATCGGGTTTGCTCTGCTGCATCTGATGCGTTACCGGTCGCTGCGCCATCAGCTCACGATCGCCACCCTGCTGCCGGTGGTTGCGGTGGCAACAACGGTGTTGATCAATGTGCAGTTGATGTTCCTCTCCGCTCACGACTCGTTGGTCGTCCTGATTGCGCTGCTGACGTCATTGCTGATCGCGGCGCTGGGCGCCTGGCTGGTGGTGCGTCGCATTTCGCTTGCCTCTCGCCGCGTCGGCGCCGGCTTGCAGCAGCTCGTCTCGGATTCAGCAAGCGCCACCCCGGTCGAGACCGCCCGGTCGGCCGAAGCCACCGCTGCTCCCCGAGAGCTCGCGGAGGTGCTGGACGACTTAGCTGAAACCCGCCGAACCCTGGCTGAATCGCGGGCCCGGGAGCGGGCGGCCGAGCAGTCCCGCCAGGAACTGATCAGCTTCATGTCTCACGACTTACGTACGCCACTGGCAGGCTTGCGGGCCCTGTCGGAGGGTTTGGAGGACGGTGTGATCGACGACGTGCCACGAGCGATGACTCATTTGCGGGTAGCTGTCGCCCGAATGAGCGTTCTGGTGGACGACCTGTTCGCCCTGTCGCGCATCCAAGGAACCCGAGGAGCCAAACCGCAGACGATGGTGTCACTCACCGAGCTGATCAGTGACGTGGCGTCTGAGTCGGTGGCAACGGCTCGGCGACAAGGCGTGCGTCTGGACGTTGATCTGCCAGACAACGACCGGCTCGCGGTGCTCGGTTCATCCGACGACCTGGCCAGGGCACTTACCAACCTGACTACGAACGCGATCCGGCACACCGAGCCGGAGCTGGCGGTGCGACTTGAGGGCCGACGAACTGACGACGGTCATATTCGGGTCGCGGTCAGCGACGGCTGCGGCGGGATTCCCGAAGCCAACCTGTCACGGGTATTCGACGCCGGGTGGCGAGACACGCCCTCACGCAGCGGCGACGATGGCGGGGCCGGCTTGGGTCTGGCGATCGCCCGTGGCGTAGTCGAGTCGCACGGCGGTGAGATCTCGGTACGCAACGTCAATGGAGGCTGCCGCTTCGAGGTTGCCTTGCCCGTCCCGCAGCCGGCAAGCCAGTCCACGTGAAGGTGCTGCTTACCGGCGGTGCCGGTTTTGTCGGCC
Organism: uncultured Actinomycetota bacterium; assembly: GCA_963740515.1. Lineage (GTDB taxonomy): Bacteria > Actinomycetota > Actinomycetes > Propionibacteriales > Propionibacteriaceae > Microlunatus. The sequence goes on along the minus strand of CAVUEO010000028.1, from coordinate 10,913 downwards.
GAGCAGTTCATGATCAACTCGCGGCGGCCGGGCACGAGAGCCGTGTCTTCGATCGCATCGTCGACCGGCGGGATGACGTCACCGATCATGATCGGCTCGCAACGGCGGCGGCCGGCTGCGACGCCGTTGTTCATCTGGCTGCAAAGGTCGGCCTTGGGGTCGACATATGCGACATCGATGAGTACGCGCTGCACAACGATTACGGAACGGCGATGGCGCTCCGGGTCACGGCTGAAGCGAGCATCTCGCGGTTCCTGTACGCCTCCTCGATGGTCGTCTACGGAGAGGGCCGCTACCGCTGCGCAGCACACGGCCTGGTCCGTCCACCCCCGCGCCGTAGGGATGATCTTGACGCTGGGCGCTTCGACCCGCTATGCCCGAGCTGTGGCGATGATCTGTCTCCGGAACTGGTGGCAGAGTCGACGCCCCTGGATCCTCGCAATGCCTATGCGGCAACGAAGGCGCACGGGGAGCAGCTGGCAGCAGTCTGGAGCCGGGAGACCGGAGGGACGGTCGCCGCACTCCGGTTCCACAATGTCTATGGACCTGGCATGCCGCGCGACACCCTCTACGCAGGAGTGGCGTCGGTTTTCACCGACAGTCTGCTGCGGGGCGAGCCGCCGCATGTTTTCGAGGACGGCTGCCAGCGACGCAACTTCATTCATGTTTCCGACGTAGCGGCGGCGGTGCTTGCAGCTCTGCACGCCCGGCTCCCGGTAGGGCTGACGCCGCTCAACGTCGGCACGCCGTGGGTCATGACCGTCGGTGAGATGGCAGCAGCGCTGAGCCATAACTTCGGTGGGCCAGCGCCCGTTGTGACCGGCGAGTACCGCCTGGGCGACGTACGGCACATCACTGCCGACTGTTCGGCTGCGGAGCGAGTGCTCGGCTGGCGCGCCCACATTGACCTCGCCGACGGGCTCGCCGACTTGTCAGCATTTCTGGCCGCTAGAGCAGCCACTGGCGCTGACACGTCGGTTAAGGGATGAGGACGAGCTTTCCCCGGCCGTGGCCTCCCTGGACGATCTGATACGCCTCTGCGGCTCGGTCGAAGGGGAAGGTCTGGAACTTGATCACCAGCTTGCTCTGTTCCAGCAGCTCGGCAGCCTCAGCGAGGGCCTTCATGGGCTGGCTTTCGGCCGAACCGCCGGTGACCCGCGCGCCGGCTGCCCCCGCGGCCGCGAAGTTGGCGATAGTGACAACCTGAGACGGTTCGGGAGCGAGGCTAATCAGATCTTCGATCGGAGTTTTGCCTACCGCATCGAGCACCGCGTCGATCTTTCCGACATCCAGCGCCCGCACTCGGTCCACCATGCCTTCGCCATAGACCACCGGAATGGCGCCAATCTCACGGAGATAGTCCTGGTTGGCCTCGCCAGCTGTCGCGATCACTGTGGCACCGCGCGCTTTCGCGATCTGCGTGGTGGCGGAGCCGACCCCGCCTGCCCCACCATCGATCAAAAGGGTGGTGCCCTCAGTGACGCCCAGCAGCCGCAGGACCCGCTCGGCCGTTTCGGCAACCACGCCGGCCGCTGCCGCCACAGCCCAATCCACGGACGCCGGTTTCCGGGCCCAGGAATTGAGAACTGCATACTCTGCCTGGGTGTGGTCGCCGAGACCAAACACGTCATCACCGACCGCCACGTCGGTCACGCCTTCTCCGACCGCGTCGACAACGCCTGAGGCGTCGTAACCTGGATAACCGGTGCCCTCGAACGGCTTGCCCTTCGCGTACCTGCCCGACATGAACTTCCAGTCAGCCACATTGACACTGGCTGCGCGTACCACGATGCGAATCTGTCCCGGTCCTGCATGCGGCTCGGGCGCCTCACCGACGCTGAGGACCTCAGGATCGCCGTACTCGGTGAACTGAAGCGCAAACACGATCGCTCCCCTCCGTATAAGCTCTGCTCGCGCAGAAATGGTTGCACAGCTACTTTTTGTCGACCTTCCCGGTATCGGTGGTGGAGAGTGCGGCCACGAAGGCCTCGGGGGGTACCTCGACCCGGCCAACCATCTTCATCCGTTTCTTGCCTTCCTTCTGCCGTTCGAGCAGCTTGCGCTTACGAGTGATGTCGCCCCCATAGCACTTGGCCAGTACATCCTTGCGGACGGCCCGTACGGTCTCCCGGGCGATCACTCGCGTCCCGATGGCCGCCTGGATAGGAACCTCGAATTGCTGCCTGGGAATCAACTCCCTCAACTTGGCAGTCATCGTCACTCCGTACGAGTAGGCCTTGTCCTTGTGCACGATCGCGGAGAATGCGTCGACCGGCTCACCGTGGAGCAAGATGTCGACCTTGACCAGGTCTGCTGCCTGTTCGCCAGACGGCTCGTAGTCGAGGCTCGCATAACCCCTCGTGCGCGACTTCAGGGCATCGAAGAAATCGAAGACGATCTCGGCCAATGGCAGCGTGTAGCGGATCTCGACCCGATCCTCCGATAGATAGTCCATGCCGTGCTGGATGCCGCGACGGCTCTGGCACAGCTCCAGGACGGTACCGATGTAGGTTGCCGGAGCCAGGATGGTCGCCTTGACGACTGGCTCGTACACCTCGGCGATCTTGCCGTTTGCTGGATACTCCGAAGGATTCGTGACCTCGAGTTCGCTGCCGTCTTCCATGATCACGCGATAGACGACACTTGGCGCTGTCGAGATCAGGTCAAGATCAAATTCCCGCTCCAGGCGCTCACGCACGATCTCCATATGCAGCAGGCCAAGGAAGCCGATCCGGAATCCAAAGCCGAGTGCACCGGAGGTTTCCGGCTCATAGGTCAGCGCCGCATCGTTGAGCTGTAGCTTGTCCAAAGCCTCGCGAAATTCCGGATAGTCAGCACCGTCGATGGGGTAAAGACCTGCGAACACCATTGGCTTGGGAGGCCGGTAGCCACCGAGATCCTGCGAGGCCGGCCGGCTCAGCGAGGTGACCGTATCGCCGACGCGAGACTGCCGTACCTCCTTGACCCCGGTGATCAGATAGCCGACCTCACCGACACTCAAGGAAGCCGCCTTCGTCGGCTCGGGAGAAATGACGCCCACCTCCAAGGTCTCGTGTGCCGCCTTGGTTGACATCATCAACACTCGCTCACGATGCGACAGCTCGCCGTCAACCACGCGTATGTAGGTGACGACCCCTCGATAGGTGTCGTAGACCGAGTCAAAGATCAATGCTCTAGCCGGCGCCGTGGGATCGCCGATCGGCGCCGGTATCTGAGCCACGATCTCATCGAGCAGATGCGCCACACCCTCTCCAGTCTTCGCCGACACGCGAAGTACGTCGCCCAGATCGCAGCCGACCACTTTGGCCAACTCGGCGGCGTACCTATCCGGTTGGGCACTGGGCAAGTCGATCTTGTTCAAGACCGGAATGACATGCAGGTCATCCTCCAGCGCCAGGTACAGGTTGGCCAGAGTCTGAGCCTCAATGCCCTGAGCGGCATCGACCAGGAGCACAGCACCCTCGCAGGCGGCAAGGGAGCGAGAAACCTCGTAGGTAAAGTCCACATGGCCCGGTGTGTCGATCATGTTCAAGACGTGGGTCTGAGTGGCGCCCGGATCGCCCTCCGGGTTGCGAACCTGCCACGGCATCCGAACAGCCTGGGATTTGATGGTGATCCCGCGTTCCCGCTCAATGTCCATGCGATCCAGATATTGAGCCCGCATCGAGCGCTCGTCGACGACACCGGTCAGCTGCAGCATCCTGTCGGCCAAGGTCGACTTGCCGTGGTCGATGTGCGCGATGATGCAGAAGTTTCGGATGATCGACGGGTCGGTGCGGCCCGGCGATGGCGTGAACACTGGACTCACAACAACATCCTCACGTGCTATGGCGAATTTGGCCCGCCGATGGCGCCGCTGGTAGCGTTATCGGTTGCGCCTGCAGCGGGCGCGCCCACACCACATCACGGAAGAGTTCCAGAGGCCTGTCGTGGCGAACATCAAGTCCCAGCTCAAACGAATCAAGACCAACGAGAAGTCCCGTCAGCGTAACAAGGCGACGAAGTCCGGGCTCAAAACCTCAATTCGTCGGTTCCGTGAAGCTGCCGAGGCGGGCGACACCGCAAAGGCCACCGAGCTGGCCCATGCCGCCTCCCGGGCCCTGGATAAAGCTGCGTCCAAGGGCGTCATCCACAAGAACCAGGCCGCCAACCGTAAGTCCGCGATCACGGCCAAGGCAGCTCGTCTCGAGCCCGCCGGTAAGAAGAAGCGCTAACTTCCAGACTTAGCTCCGGCGTAGCCGCGAGACGTTGAGCACGGCCCGCTCCAACGCGTACGCGGTGTCATCAGCGGCGCCCTTGACATCGGCGTCGGCGACCGCGATCACCTTGAGCGCCGTGGCGAGGCCTCCCTGATCCCAGCCGCGCGCTTGGGAGCGCATTGACTTCAGCTTCCACGGTGGCACCCCTACTTCACGAGCCAGGTCTGCTTCGCGCTGCCCAGTACCCGCCGTGATCAATTTGCCAAGACCGCGGACACCGGAGGCCAGGGCGCTCGTGATCAGCACTGGGGCAACACCCGTCGCTAGCGCCCAGCGGAGCTGCTCCATCGCAACGCCGGTACGTCCGGCCAACGCGGCGTCTGCCACGGCAAAGCTGGTTACTTCGGACCGGCCACCGAAATAGCGACGGACCTGATCCGCGGTGATCGGACCCCCCTCGCCATCTGAGAGCAATTGCGCGACCGCAGCCGCCAAAGCCCGCAGGTCATGACCAACGGCGTCCACCAGTGCCGACGCGGCAGCTCCATCGATCGAGCTAGCGGCTCGCTTCGCTTCGCCTGACACGAACTGCGGCAGCTCCCACGTCTTCACGGCTGCACATTCGATGACCTCAAGATCAGCGGACTTGAGCTTCCCGAGGAGCCCTCTACCTTTCTGCCCGCCGCGGTGCACTGCGATGACGGCGAGATCCGGCAGCTGCGCGGCGGCAAGGTTGAGCAGTTCCACTCCGAGTTCCGGAGCCAGATCCTCCAGCTCAGTGATCACCGCGGCTCGCCGACTTGAGAACAGCGATGGACTGGTGATCTCGGCAAGCTTGCCTGGATCCAGCCGAGCCGCTTCGATCTCGGAGACATCGACGTCAGGCGCCTCTGATCGCATCTGGTGGCACAGAGCCTCGACTGCGCGGTCGGCAAAGAGTGCCTCTGGCCCGCTGATAAGGATTAGCCGCCCGAACGGAGACCTCGGTGCCGCCACGTAGCACAGCATGCCAGCCTTGGCTGACATCAGCATTGGCTGTTAGGCCATGTTCCGCCCGGCAACACAAATCAGATTCGCGCCCGCGCATCACTGGTGTTGATATACATGAGCCGAGACACTGGATACAAGGCGAAAGGTGCGTCGGTGGTCGGCAAGTTGTGGTCCTCAATGTTCGGTCGAGTCGTTACTGATCGGCAGCCTCCGACTGACCGCAGCGCCATGGAGAAGAGTCTTGCCGAGGAGCCAGCGTTGGGTATGAAGCTGACTGGCGATCCACATCCCCTAGATCGACTGGTGAGCGTGCAGCCGAACACCGTGGTTGTGGTCTTCGAGCAGGACAGCGTGCCACGGCTCAAATTCCCCGGAGAGTACCTGACGCCCGGACTGCTTCCCTCACTGCGCCCGGTGCAGGTGTTGGCCGTCAACACAGCACCCGTCGAGCTCGATGTGACGGTCGACCATCTCCTCACACTCGACGGCAAGGACATCGAACGGTGCCTGGTCCGAGTGACCGTTCAGCTCACAGATCGCGACAAATACGCCTCCGTGACCAGCCTGGCCGCAGAGTACGGGACCGAACTCGAGGCGCACCTGCTGCAGCGGGTTGAAACCGAGGTGGCGATGGAGATGCATGCCGCCGTCAAGATGAACCGGCTCGCCGACCTTCGTCGTCAAACGGTGCAGCAGGTCATGGCCGAGCGTTGGCTTCCCAAAACCTTCGCAAGCGGTGCGTTGGTGCGCCGGGATTTCGCGGTCATCGAGGTTAGCTGGCCCAAGGACAGCGCCATTCCGGCCGCTGTCGCTCAGCAGAGCTCGCCAAAGACGGACCAAAAGGGCTCTGTTTTCAAACCGGAACCTGCGGCGTCTCTCACAGCGAGAGCCTCGGCGACGTTCGTGACCGAATTGACCATGGACGCTGGACTGCGTCGGATCTGGCGGCGCCACGCAGAACCGGAACTTCGAGCGATCGCGGGTGCCAAGGTCGGCAATTCGGCAACCGTAGTTGCGGTGGTAGATCGGGAGCCCGGCGCTTATGAAGGAAGCCGGCTTCGCGAAGCCTTTGGCAACTACCTCGAAGATCGCAATCTGCATTTTGTCGCCGCCGTCGCAGACTCCTACGAGGATCTGGTTCGCGCCTGGTTCAAGCAGGTCGACGGCAGCCCGGGTCGACTGGTAACGGTCCGATCGGTTGAGGACGACTCGATCCTGCGGATCGGTGTTGATCATGCCTTGCGATCGGCCGAGGAGCGTACGCGAGGACTGTCGGTTGGTAGCCAATCGGACCGGGAGGCTCTACGACGGCTGGTTTCCCATGAGCGGGTCGAGTTCGTGGCGGCGGACACGACAGGCTGATTCGATGAGAATGGGCGGCACCCCATGGTGACCAAGATCACCTACAGCAATCCGGGCGCTGCACGCCCGGAAGTGGGGTCGTCGCCCGGACCATCTTCCGCCGCACGGGCAGAGGACTCCCGAAAGATCCGGCACGCGGCCGTGATCCCCCTGGTCATCTCGCTCGGTGCCCAGTGGGTCTTCTTCATCAATTACTGGATTCCGGAGACGAGCACCTTCCGGGCCAACGAACTCTGGCTCACTCAGCTGTCTCCGTTGGCTTCAGCTGCTCTGACCAGTGACGGCCAGCCACAAGTCCAAGCGCAGAATGGGCAGTGGGGACTTCCGGCGCTGGTACTGCTGGTATGTGCCTTTGCGCTGTTCTGGCTCTCCCGAACACGGCACTGGCTTGGCCGCACGGCGATGCTTGCTCCGGCAGCACTCGGCCTATTGGCTGCCCTAGCAAGCGTTATCGGGCTCGCCGCAAAGGGTGAGTTGCGATCGACGATGATCGGCGTATTACTGCTGATTACGTGGGTGTGGAGTGCTGGCTACGCCTCTCTTCACGGATTTCTCGACAACCTTGCCCCACTGCCTCGCAAGAAGTGGCACAGCGGGCTGCCGCTTCTAGCTGCGTACGCCATTGTCGGCCTGGCCCCGATCGCAGTGGGCCGCTGGTTGTTCGCTCCGGACCTGCGAGACGCCGCGTATGCGCTGCAAGAGAACACGGTGGCGCTGCGACTCGCCGCTTTGTGGACCCCAGCCACTGCGCTGCTTTACCTCTGCGGACTGTTGCTCGGCGTCGCTGTCTGGGTTGCCTATCAGGCGTGGCCGCCGCGCCGCGATGCTGGGTTCATCGGCCGCTGCCTGATCGTGATCGGCATCCTGATCGTCACGGGCGCCGTCGGGTGGCCGGCGACCAGCGTCGCCGAGAAAAGGGTGACAGAGCTGACCTACGAAAGCCCGGCTGACGAAGTCCGCTTCAGCTGCGGTACCTGGATTCTCGATCAGCCCACAACCAGCACACAGCAACAGGAACCAGCAAAGACCCTAGTGATCAGCGGCTTCACATGCCGGACGGTGACAACCTTCGCTGGGTACCAGCAGCTCTCGACTCGGGAGCTCGATGTCTCGCTATCGCCTGTCATCGCATACACGCCTGAAGGTGCCAAGATCTCCGGACGCATTGTCGCGGCCGAGTACGGTGAGGTCATCGTCGTCGCGGGCACTAACAGGTTCGATGCCCGCGCGAATGTACTTCTTGGCCTCGGCTTGACCGACAGCGCAGAGCTCTGGCCCTATGTCTGTAGGGGTGGGCCACTGGGTGTGCGCTTCGCTAACGTGCCAGGGGGGGACAATCCGGCCAAGGGGTATATCACTCAAGGCGAGGTCGCCGCCGAGGTAGTGGCGAGCTGTGATGGCCAGGTCGTGCGAATCAACCCGATGACCGGACCTGGATGATCATGGAGTAATTGTCCAGATGAGCACCGCAACAAAGGCGGTCCAGACCGCAAGATTCCTCGGTGGCATGTATCGGGAACGAGCGCTGGTGCTCTACTGGGCGCACGTCCGCGGCGACCTGTTCAGTCGCCTCAATTTGCCGAACCACCACACGGACCCCTACCCGATCTACGAAGAGATGCGCGCCAAAGGCCCGATGTTGCCGACCCGGCTCGGTAACTACAGCACCACGAGCCACCAGCTGTGCAACGAAGTGTTGCGGAGCCGGAAGTTTGGAGTGTCCACAGAAGACGGAAGCGAGGATCTCGCACAGCAGGTCGGAATGGACCTCTCGCTGCTCGAGCTCAACCCACCCGACCACAGTCGGATCCGCAGGCTCGCCGCACCAGCATTCACCCCGCGGCGGATGGCAGGCTATGCAGATCTGGTCGATCAAGCCATCCGACAGCTACTCGACCAGTGCGAACGCGAGCGCGAGTTCGACCTGATGACCGCTTTCGCCTCGCCGCTGCCCATTGCGGTGGTGACCCATCTGCTTGGTCTGCCCAATGAGCCTGAGCGGTTTCGGCGGCTGGGCTCGACGATTGCCCAAGCGCTGGATGGCATCTGGTCGCTCGGCCAAGCCCGCACGATGGCGGCCGCTGACGCTGAGCTCCGCACCACATTTGCCGAGCTGCTCACCCGCCGGGCAGTTGAGCCCGGCGACGATCTGGTGTCCGCGCTGGTGGCTGAGCAAGGGCGGGCAATCACTCCAGCGGAGTTATCAGCACTTGTACGGTTGCTCCTGATCGCGGGCTTCGAAACCACGGTCAACGCGATCGGTAGCGGCTTGCGCTGGCTGCTGACCGACCGAGAGCAGTGGGAGTTGTTGGTCGCAGATCCCGGGCGGTCGCCTGCTGTCGTTGAGGAGGTGCTCCGTTTTGATCCTCCTGTCCAGCAGACCGCGCGGGTAGCCAGTCAGCCGGTCGAGGTGGGCGATGTGTTGGTGGCGAGGAACCAGTGGGTGATCACGCTCTTGGCGGCGGCCAACCGCGACCCCGACGTTTACCCCGAACCTAATCGCTTCGACATTTCCCGCGAGGCACCAGCCGAGCACCTCGCCTTCTCCGGCGGCATTCACTACTGCCTCGGCTCGCCGCTGGCGCGGTTGGAACTAACCCAGGCGTTCCGCGCGCTTGCCGAGCGGTTCCCGCGGATCCGGCAGACAGCGCCGATCACCATGCGGCGCGGTACCACGCTCCGCGGGCCGATCCGGTTCCCGGTGACGGTGTCCTAATGTCACCGGTTCCCGGTGACGGTGTCCTAATGTCACCGGTTCCCGGTGACGGTGTCCTAATGTCATGAGCGGCGCGGCTGGTCAGCGTTCGGTGACGGCAGCCAAACGCTCGCGATCCAACCGGACCGCGACTGACCCGTCCTGGTCGGTCCTGAGCACGGTCATTCCAGTCGACCGCGCGAGTTGCACGGTACGCGGCGCCGGATGACCGTAATCGTTGTCGACGCCGGCACTGGCGATGGCGAGGCGGGCGTGCGTGGCGGCGAAGAACGCCGGATCCTGCTCGGCTGAACCATGGTGGGGAATCTTGAGGACATCAGCGTCAAGGTCCGACCCGGTGGCCAGAATCGCCTGCTGGCCAGGCGGCTCGACATCGCCGGTGAGCAGTAGCCGTAGCCCCCTCACCTCGACCATGATCACCAGACTGCTGTCATTCTGCTGCGACGACTCATCCTGATCGGCGGCCCCCGCTCGGTGCACCGGTCCGAGCACCTGCAACTCCGCCTCCTCAACGCTCGCGCGGGTTCCAGGGAGCGGCGCATTCACCGGAATCCGCTGTTGCGCAGCGTGGTGGCTGACCATTGCCGTGAGCGGCCCAGGTGCTGCCAGCGGGCTCACCCATAGCTGACCGATACGACGATGTCGTAGAACTCCGGTCAGACCGGCGACGTGGTCGGCATGAAAGTGGGTGATGATCAGCAGCGGCACCCTCCTGATCCCCAGCCCGTCCAGACAGGCCCGCATCGCGGCAGGTTCCGGACCGCTGTCCACCACGATGGCGCTGCCGCGCCCTGTCCGTACTGCGAGCCCGTCGCCCTGCCCGACATCGCAGGCAACCATCACCCAATCCCGTGGCGGCCAGCCCGGCTGGCGGGGTGCTCCGCCCAGGCAGATGATCATGACAGCTGCGAGCAAGAGTGAGAGCCAGGGCCGCCGCAGGACGTACGCCATGGAAAGTCCGAGCAGCAGCGAGCAGATGCCCACCCAGGCCAGGGTCAAGGGAGTCACTGAGAGATGCCATTCCGAGCCCGGAAGTTGTGAGCCGACCGTGGCGATCCAAATGATCACTTGGGCGCTCCATGCAGCACCGAAACCGAACACAGCGGCCAAAGTCTCACTGATCAGCGATGCTCCAGCGGCAGCGAAACCCAGCACCGTGGCGGGTCCTACGAACGGTCCAGCCAGCACATTCGCTACGAGACCGGCGACGCTCACGCGGTCGGAGATGCCTGCCAGCACCGGAGTGGTGGCCAGTTGAGCAGCCAGTGGCACCGCAATCGACTCGGCCAAGACCACCGGCAGCCAGCGGTTCATGATCATTGTCCAGCTTCGGGCCCACCACACTATGCCGGCGCAGGCCAGGACCGACAGCGCGAAGCCGATCGATCTGCTGAGGAACGGATCCGCCAGCAGCAAGATCAGGGTGGCGACCGCCAGGTTGCGCACGCCAGCCGTCCGGCTACCCGATCCCAGCGCGGCCAAAGCCACCAGACCCATCGCAGCCGCACGCAGCACGCTCGGCTCAGTGCGACACAAGGCGACGAAGATGACCACTCCAGCCAGCCCGACGATTCGGAGCCACCATCCTCGGACGCCTACCCACCGAGCAACCGTCAGCAGGAAGGCCAGCAGCAACGAGAGATTCG
>CAVUEO010000027.1:0-95362 GCA_963740515.1 uncultured Actinomycetota bacterium | reverse complement strand
TCGGCGGGGCGCTACCAGGCGACATCGTCGAGCGCCGGCCACGGCGGACCCTCCCGCAGAGCGTTGAGGAAGGCCAATCCTGATTGCCTCCCGCTGGGGTGTTGGTCGTCGCGGCTCCAGCGGTGGGTTGCGATGATCGCCAGGACGACGCCCCGGCAGTCGCCTGCCAAGTCTTGGTCAGCGTTCGGATAGCGCTCGCCGACCTCTTTGGGCACCCACGCGATGTCGTACTCGACAGGCCCTTCGGCGGTGTTTTCGAAGTCGATGAAGAGCGGCCCGTTCTTCGTGTTGAGTACGTTCCACGGGTGCGGCTCGCCGTGCAGTAGCTGCTCGGGAGCGCGCCGGTTGACGATCGACTGGCTCAGATCGCGCAGCGTGTTGGCGAGCAGCGCCCGGTCCGCATCCGCGAGTTCGGGAGTGACGTCACGGCTCGCAACGTCTCGTTGAGTAGCCGCGATGCGATCCATGAAGTGCGGTGTCGTGACATCGAGTTGCCGGAGGCCAGCATGAAGACGCTCGAGCGCCTGCGCGTAATCGGCCGGCGGAAGCACTCGAGACTGCACAGGCTCGAAGTAGGTCCACATGGTGATTTTGAAGCCGTCATGCACGAAGACGCGTGGCTCGACCCGAGCCTCGAGCGCGGCAACCGGGCTGTCGGTCTGCGTGAGCCGTTTCACGAGTTCGACTTCTCGCTCCGCGCTTGCGAAATGTGTCATGGGCGTGACTCGAGCGACGATGTTGCATGGCGTCAGGCGGACGATGAGCCGGTTGGAGTCGCTGAGAACGACCGCGTCATCGACCGTCAAGTCGAGCGATGAGACCGTCGATATCGCTGCATCCACCGCACGCCGCGCTCCCGCTGCCTCCATCTGCTTGTGCCCTCCCACCGTGCGCAGTAGACACCCATGCGCGCTGGACCAGGACGGGGGCTGAGCCGCTACAGACTCCCCAATCCCGACTTGATCGGCGAACAACCCGAGCCATTCGCGGCTCCAGCGACCGACGGAGAACCACGAGCTGAGCACGGTGGCGGTGCGAATGGCGCTGACCGCCTTTACGCGCGGAGGGCTCGTACGAGAATGGCCTCTTATTCACGGGTCGGGCCCTTGGTCAGTAGTGGCTGGCCTCGTTCGTCATCCCACCGGCGGGTCGCGTCGGCGCTTTCGGCGGCGGTGCGGGTGGTCAGGCCGGCGGCCCGGGCGGCGCTATCGGGTCGTGCATCGGTCGTGCCGAAGGTGCGCGACGGCAAGGTGGAGGCAATCAGAGCCATCCGGGTGGCCCGCTCCAGCGCTGTCAAAGCTCGCACCCAAGCCACTAACCAGCTGAAAGCGATGATCGTCACAGGCTCACCTAGGTTGCGTCAGCAACTGCGTCACCTCTCCACGCCGTTGCTCATCGCCCACTGTGCACGGCTGCGTCCAAGCCCCCGACCTCGGCGACCCCGAACAAGCAACAAAGACTGCGTTGCGGCGGCTTGCCCGCCGCCACCAGCAACTGTCAGCAGAGATCACCGAAGCCGACCGCGAGCTTCATCAGCTGGTCCGTGACGTCGCTCCTGCGCTGCTCGACCTACCCGGCGTTGGGTCAGAGGTCGCCGGCCAAGTGCTCATCAGCATCGGCGACAACGCCGACCGCCTCAAATCCGAAGCCGCGTTCGCTCACCTGTGCGGAGCCGCACCAATCCCCGCCAGCAGCGGCCGAACTCATCGTCACCGGCTCAACCGCGGCGGTGACCGCAGCGCAAACAACGCCCTCTACGTAGTCGTTCTCAGCCGCATGCGACACGACCCTCGCACCCGCGCATACGTCGAGAGACGAACCCACGAAGGGCTAGCCAAGCCAGAAATCATCCGCCGTCTCAAGCGCTACGTTGCCCGCGAGATCTACAACACACTCAATCTGGCGACACCAGCAAGGAAGCGACAATAACTACTTGCCAGACCATCGGAGCATCGACGATCACCGGCACGTCGAGCGCCCGCAAGCGGGAGCCGGGACTTGACCTCGCCCCAAGGGCGAGCCTGAAAGTAGTCACCATGGCCTACGGCGATGATCCACACGGAGTGGGGCTGATGACGGCGGGTCAGTTCGGCAGGCAGACTTTGCTCTCCGCAAAGGCGCTGCGAATTTACGCCGAGCGTGGGCTTCTTCCGCCGCACTTTGTAGATCCGATCAACGGCTACCGCTACTACGCTGCTGAGCAGGTTCCGACCGGATGGTTGATCAGCCTGCTGCGCTCTGCAGACCTCTCCCTCGAGCAGATCCGCCAGATCATCGGCAGCGATCCGGAGTCGGCTCTGCAGCACATCGAGCAGGCGGCGGTCGCAATCCAGCGCCGCAGCCAGGCCGTGCAAGCCGTGCTCCATCAAGCACGACTCCGCCTACTCCAGGAGGTAGACATGACCCACATCAGCACAACCCTCGAGGGCGACCGCCCTGTCCTGAGCGTCATGAAACGGATGCGCCCGGAGGACATGGACGACATCATCACTTACGCGGTGGGCCGGCTCCGCCAACTGGCCGCCGCCGCCGAACTAACCGTTACCGGAGACCCGTTCGGTGTGTTCCATGGCCCCATTACCGCCGACTCGGATGGTCCGCTGGAGATCGCCTTACCGGTTGATGATCTTGCAGACACAAACGATGACGTACGAAGCTACCGACTGCCGGGCGGGATCATGGCTAACCGACTCGCGGAGGGACCCGAGACCTGCTTCCCGGAAATCCTCGGGCTCTATGATGACCTCCACCGTTGGATCACCGACGCCGGCAGGGTGCCGGTCGGGCCACCGCGCGAGACCTGGCACAACTCGCCGACAGGCCCCGAGCCGCTGCGGCTGACCATCTCGTGGCCGTACGCCTCCCCGGCCGGCCAATCGTCTGAGCGTCAGGACTGACCGTCGCGTCCGCTGGGGTGCTGCGACGTGGGCTGCGGCGGCTACTGAGGCGGGCGCTAGCGTGACATTGGCAACATGCCATGACCCTCGATCCCGTAAGCATGACCTTTACCGGCGCGCCAAGCACAAAGCAGATAGCTGTATCGAGAGCACAGACGGCTGCGACCGGGGTGAGCCTCAACGTCCTCATAACCCCAAGCCGCGCACCGCGGTACCTAGATGGCCGAGCCTAGGTCTACCTAGGATCGCCAATTTCTGGAGAATCTTGATCTTGGTCGGATTGGGCGAGGCAGGAGCGTTGAATGGTGTCCCCGAGACATGGCGGCTCCCGAGCACACGCAGTGAGGTCGGCGGCTAATTCGGGCTGCTGAGTGATCCAGGCGGTATGGTCGTTGAGATCCAGGCCGTAAGGCTGGGTGCGATCGAGTGTGCCAACCCTGCGCCGACGCCTAGTGGCCGAGGGTTGTCGCCTCGGCAAAACCGCGCAATTGACATATTTCCGGCGGTGATTTTCGTCACGGCTCTCTCCAGACGCCACATTGCGGGCTGACTGAAGCTCCGAGCATTTGCCACCGGCGACGGTTGAAAGCCCGTCAGAACGACCGAGGAAGCCGATGAAGGGCCGATCGTGCGGTCCAGCGACAATTTGATGACAGTGCTTGAACTGCACCGCTGACTCTGGATATCCGCGCAGCATCGTCAAGAGAGCCCGTGAAAGACAGCCGAGACCACAGCGGGCACAATCCCGAGAAGCATGAAGGAGGGAATGGATCGAACAGATCGGACCCCTACTGTTGCGCTAACCGCCAGAATCCGCCGGTCGGCTATCGGAACGTCTAGTGCTGATTTCTATCCCCAATGGCACGGAGGCTCTCACGGCCAATTTGGGTTACTCGAGCCAGTTTCGCAGCACCTGGGCGACGAGTCCTGGATCAGACACATGGGCGAAGTGGCCGTGGCCTGCCAGGACGTGGACATGCGCGCCTGGGATTGCTGCAGCGGTCAGGGATGTGACTTCTGCCAGCTGGGGCGGGGTCTCAGAGCCGGTGAGGAGCAGGGTGGGGACGGCGACGCCGGCAACGCGGTCGGACTGCCAGTTCCAGCCCTCTTCGATACGAGCCTCTCGGACGACCATGGGGACGCTGGCGACCCGCTGGGACCAGTTTGGGGCCGCCCGCCGTTCCGCGATCTGATCTTCTGTGAGCCCGGCTTCGGTCCCCATCTCAATAAGAACGCCCTCGCTGTCGCCCGCCGCGATGCGCTCCTCGATTCGATCGATGGAACCGGGCGGGTGCCGCAGGCCCAAGGTCGGCTCGTAGAGGATGAGGGCTCGCAGCGACGGCATATCTCGGGCAGCACCGAGGGCGCAGTTCGCCCCCCAGGAAGAGCCGAACAGCACCACCGGCTGCCCAGTCCGCGCCGCAACTGCATCCACGACCGCCGCAACGTCGCTGAATTCGCGTTCCGCAGAGTAACCGGAACCGTCCCGACTGGCACCGAAGCCACGGCGGTCCATGGCGAAGAGAGTGAATTCGTCTCGCAGCTCGCCCACCAGCGGCGCGAACACGTTGTGGTCGCTCACCGAGCCGTGCACCAATGCCAGCGGCGGCCCTCGCCCCCTCGACCCAGACGGCGATCGATCCGCCGTCGCCCGATTTGACGTTCCATCGCTCGGCCATGCCACCCATCCTCCGTTGCTCCCACCTCAAATTCCCAGAGGCATCAGCCAATGGCCTCGATTCAGGTCGCTCGCACACATTCAATTTGACCGCGCGGACGAGACGCTGGGATCTTTCCGCAAGCGCAGCTCCGACTCTCGGGGCGGCACTGCCTGAAGTGAAAGGCGGCGATCGTTCCGTCGATTAGCGTCTCGCTGATGCCTGGCGCCGATCGAGGACCGCTTGGCGTCGCGTGATCGACAATCCAGACAGCGAGCGGCGGGAGGTTATCGACAAACTGTCCCGTAAGTTTCAAATCTGGCCGGCGGAGTACTTCCTCCGGCTCAGACTCGTCCAAACCTGCAATTTGACATATTTCAAGACGGGATTTCCAGCGAGATTCCAAGATCAACAAAGCGGTCACAGCGGCATCATCTGTCGTTGTCGTCCCAACTTTGCCCGCCATCACCCCGAGCCCGCCGAGTCATGCGACCCGCTCCAGACATCGGACTATTCGCCAGGTCAAGAAAGTTCTGGGCACCGGGGACCCCAGTCCACAAGTGGCACTACTCGCCCTAGCTGTCGTCCCAGATCGCCCAACCTTCGTTCTTGGCGACGCTCGCCCGCACCAGCTGAGCTCCCCACTCCTTCGCCCGCTCGATCTCGCCGGCACAAGGCGGCCCAGATGCGTCATCCAGGATGAAGCCTTCTGGGTTCTTCACCAAGCCATAACCGCGTCTACGCAACTTGCGGCCAATCCCATTGGCTGCGCCGCCGGCCAGCGCCGAGCCGAGGCGAGTGTCGAAGGCGGCGGCATGGCGATGCGGCCCAGCGAGCACGCCACCCACTTGGGCCTTTGGCAGCTGGTGGAACCATTCGCGCAAACCCAGTCCCGCCGTCTCAGGTTCTAGCTCGTGCGGGGGCTGGCCTTTGGCTTCGGCCTTATTTTCTCAGCTGATTTGCCTCTTACGGCTGAAGTCTGTCGTCATGTGGCCAAGATGGGTCGGCCCGCCGACAATCATCAGATCCGTGGACCTGATCAGTTCCAGCGAAGCCCCCCGCACGGCGACACATTCGACATGGGCCTCTGGACGTGCCTCCCGAACCCCGTCGCTGATCGCCTCTGCCACTTTGCGGCTGTTACCGAACATGCTCACGTACACGATTGTGATCTTTATCCTCCCTCGGCCGGCAGCGGCGTGCGACTCCATCGCCGCCAGCCTCTGTTCAGCTTCATCAACGAAGGGGTCAACCTGCTGCACGTCGTAGCCGCGCCGCCGGGCCATCCTGAACCGCCTGTCGCGGGCCTCATCGGACGTGAGCGGGGGTTGCTTGACCCCGAGAAACGTGTCACGAATCTCTTGCCGGAACGCGTCGACCTTCGCCGTATCGTAGCCCGAGCCCTTGCGGGGGGTGGAAACCTTGCTGAGTCGGCCCACTCGGCCCACTCAGCCCATCGCGGCGGTTGAAAATCCTGTTGAGTCGGCCCACTCGGCCCATCGGTGAGAATGCTGCCGGTAACGAACCCGATTCTATTTCAAATCCAGTATCGCCCACCAGCATCACACCTGGTCAGAGCCAGATCCCTGGCTCCCAGACCGTCCCCGGCGCGGGTCCCGAGACGGTTGCTTACATAACTGCTTACCTAAGCCCCCGGCTTCACATGCGGGAAGAGGGCGTCCATCGCGCTCGCACCGCGGGTGAGCACCGGCCGCAGCTCCTGACGGTTAGGCCAGCTCGGTAACGCGGCTGCTGGCGTGGCCAACCAGGTGGGAGATGTCCTCGATACTCATCCCGGTGCTCGATAGCAACGACACGAGGCTGTGCCGCAGCTCGCGCGGCGTCCACGCCTGCGCGTCCAAGCCGGCGGCCACCCGACGGACCGAGCGGCGGACGTACCTCGCGTCCAATGCGGTGCCCACTGACGACCAGACCATCAGACCGGCTCCCTGCCACCGGTCCCCCGCCGCCAGTTGGAGATGCCGATGGCTCGTCCGGTGCACCCGGAGGACCGCGGCCGCCGCGCCACCAGCTCGAGGGTGCGGCGGGACTGCCGCGTCTGTAGTAGCGCCATTGCCCAGTCGTGGCGTGTCGAAGAACCAGACACATCCGGGCAGTATCAGCTGCTGCCAAACAAATTGCCGAGTGTGGCTCTAGTTGATCAGGCGCCTCGCTGCACTCGGCCGGCGGCGCGTGTCCTCGCTTCGCTGCGGGCCGCGCCGCCCCTTGCTCTGGTGTGGGTCAGAGATTGGTCTGCGCTTCGAGCTGATCGGGATAGCGGCCGCCGTGGATCTCGATGCGCGACGACAGGTCGTTCAGTTGGCTGAGTTCGGCCTCGGTGAGGGTGAGGTCGGCGGCGGCGAGGTTCTCCTCGAGTCGGTGCAGCTTGGTGGTGCCGGGGATGGGCACGATCCACCGCTGCTGGGCGAGCAGCCAGGCGAGCGCAATTTGCCCGGGGGTGGCGCCCTTGGCGGCTGCGATGGCCTTGACCTCCTCGACCAGTGCGAGGTTGTGTTCCAGCGCCTCGCCGGAGAACCGAGGAATCTGCGTCCGCAGATCGTTCTCGGCAAAGGTGGTCGAGGTGTCGACGGTCCCGGTGAGGAAGCCCTTACCAAGAGGACTGAAGGGCACGAAGCCGATGCCGAGTTCCGCGCACGCCGCCAGCACGCCCTGCTCGGGACGGCGCCACCACAGGTTGTATTCGCTTTGAATCGCGGTCACCGGCTGCACAGCGTGTGCGCGCCGGATTGTGTCCTCGGCGGCCTCTGACATGCCGAAGTGTTTGACCTTTCCGGCGTCGACCAGATCTTTGACTGCGCCGGCCATCTCCTCGATTGGCACGTCGGGGTTGACCCGGTGCTGGTAGTACAGGTCGATCACGTCCAGCCGGAGTCGCCGTAGGGAGCCGTCGACGGCTCCGGCGAGGCCCTCAGGACGCAGCATCCGCCCTCGAGGCTGGCGCTCGACCGGGTCGATGTCTTGGGCGAACTTGGTGGCGATCACGACCTGGTCGCCGTAGGGCGCGAGGGCTTCGCCGACGAGTTCCTCGTTGGCGTGCGAACCGTAGATCTCAGCGGTGTCGAAGAACGTGACACCAAGGTCCACGGCCCGATGGAGCAGGGTGATCATGTCCTGCCGGTCCGGCATTCCGCTGTAGCCGCCGGTCATGGTCATGCAGCCGAGGCCAATGGCCGAAACCTCCAAGCCGCTGGAGCCGAGTTTGCGCTTCTGCATCAATGGTTCTCCTTCGGATGGCTCGACCTACCACCGACACTATTTGCCTGGCGCCCAATTGGGGAGCCCTGATTCGGTGCCCAGGCTGCTCGCCGCTACGGCAAGGTTCCATCGAGAGGAACGCTGTCCCTTTGCAAGCAGAGGCTGCGATGGGCCGCCTGTCAAACTGCCAGCCAACGGGGGCCGCGCCGAGCCTGCTCATACCGTCTAATGACGCACGATCAACATCATCTCTGTCAGTCGTCCACGACAGTGATTACGACGTTGCCGACCTTGTGTCCGCGGTCGACGTACCGGTGGGCGTCGACGATCTCGGCCAGGGGGTAGCTGCGGTCGATGACGATCCGGAGCTGCCCCTGCCTGATTAGTTCGCGCAACTCGGCCAGTGCCGCATGCTTGCGCACTGACACCCCGGTCCGGACCCGCGGGCCGCGGGTAACTGCGGTACCGAGCGCGAGGACGTTGTTCACGAGGCCGGTCGTTGGCAGGTAGCAGCCACCCGGCGTCAGCACCCGCCGGCAGTGGGTGAACGAGCTGCGGCCCACGGTGTCGAATACGGCGTCGTACCGCTCGCCGCTGGTGACGAAGTCCTCCACGGTGTAGTCGAACACCCTGTCCGCGCCGAGCGACTCAACGAGCTTTACGTTGCGGCCGCTGCAGACGGCGTGGACAAGGGCACCGGCGTGCCTGGCGAGTTGGACGGCGTACGTGCCGATGCTGCCGGAACCGCCGATGACCAGCACCCGCTGCCCGGGCCGGACGCGGGCCAGCTGGCGCAGGAAGTACCAGGCGGTGGTGAACCCGTCGACGCTGGCTGCGGCCTGCGCATAGGTGACGTTCGGTGGCATCGTGGTGAGCGACGCCCGCTCGGACAGGCACTTGTACTCGGCGTTCGCGCCGACGGCGAAACCGGTGAACCCGAAGACTCGGTCGCCGATCTGGTACCGGCGTGCCGTCGGCCCGACCGCCGTGACCTCTCCGGCGAACTCCAGCCCGAGCACCCGGATGCCCGTGCGAGGGCGGCGCGGGCCGAGGATGAGCCTTCCCCACCGGGGCTCGCCCCGGCGCATCCCGCAATCAGCGGAGGTGACCGTGGTGGCGTGCACTCGGATCAGCAGCTGGTCACCCCGGGGTATGGGCGTCGGCAAGTCGACCTGGGTGAGCACCTCGGGCGGGCCATACGCCTTGAACATCACCGCTCGCATGCGCAACATTATGGGCAGCGCCCGAGGGGACCAAAGGACGGCAGCGAGGAGCACGGCACAGCTCCGGCGCTTCTCCACATCGCAGCCTTGCTAGTCAACTGCTAGATCGGACGCGCCTTGAACGGGTTCTTGCACCAGGCGTACGCTCCGGCCCGTGCTGACCTGTTTCTCGTGCGGTCACGAGAACCGTCTCGAGCAGAAGTTCTGCGGAGAGTGTGGGGCCAGGCTCGTCGCGCCAGGTGAAATCCGTCGCCGTTTGATCACAGCCCTCTTCTGCGACCTGGTCGGCTCGACCGAGCTCGGTGAGCGCCTGGACGCTGAGCTCCTGCGCAAGGTGCTCGACCGCTACTTCCATGCGATGCGCGCAGCGATTCAGCATCACGGAGGGACGGTCGAGAAGTTCATCGGGGACGCCGTGGTGGGCGCCTTCGGCGTGCCGGAAGCCCACGAGGACGACGCGCTCCGCGCGGTGCGTGCCGCGCTCGAGATGCGAGAGGCCGCTGCCGAACTCGACGGCGAGATCGATGATCCCGACATCCGGATTCTCGTACGCATCGCCATCGACTGCGGCGAGGCGTTCGCCGACGAGGCCGCGGCCACCGAAGGGCGGATCGCGGCGGACGTGTTCAACACGGCGGCACGCCTGCAGGCGGCCGCCGAGCCGGGCGACGTGTTGGTCTCCGCGGCGGCCGAACGGATGCTCGGCGGCCGCGTGGATCTCGCGCCTCTGGGCCCGATCGAGCTCAAGGGGAAGGCCGAGCCGGTCCACGCCCAAAGGGTCTTGAGCGTTCGTCCGGCGCCGGTCCGGGTCGAGACGCCGCTGGTGGGACGCGACCGCCACCTGACGGTGCTCCGACAGGCGCTGGAGGACGCGATCGAGGACCAAGCGTGCGTGCTCGTGACCGTCCTGGCACCGCCCGGAGTGGGCAAGTCGCGGCTGGCGGCCGCGTTCGCAGACGCGGTACGCGAACGAGCGACGGTCCTCGTTGGACAGACCCCTTCCTACGGCGACGGCGTCACGTTCGCGCCGCTCGTCGAACTGCTCTCGCAGGCAGCCGGGCAAGCATCAGGAGAGGCCGAGGGGGTCGCGGCGGCGCTCCGCGAACGGCTGGCCGCTCAGCCCGACGGGCCGGCCGTGGGCGACCGGCTGGCGCAGGTTCTCGGCGTCGGCGAGGCGCTCGCGTCCGACGCCTCCTGGGCGGTCAGGCGCCTGCTCGAGGTCCTCGCCTCGGAGCGACCGCTCGTCGTGGTGCTCGAAGACGTCCACTGGGCGGAGACGCCGATGCTCGACCTTGCGGATGCCGTCGTCGAGCGTGTCCACGGTCCCGTGCTCTTCTTGTGCCTCGCGAGGCCCGAGCTCCTCGAACAGCGTCCCACCTGGGCGGCTGGGAAGCCACGGGCAATCACCACGACGCTTCCCCCGCTCACGCCGGAGGATGCCCGGCTCGTCGCTGAGCACCTACTCGGGCCGCAGGCACCCATACTCCTCGTCGACCGGGTCTGTGACACCGCCGAGGGGAACCCCTTATACCTGGAGCAGCTTACGGCGATGCTCGCGGATCAGGGGCTCCTCGCGAACGGCCGGTGGGTGGGGTCGGGCGACGCCGACGTCGAGATCCCCGTGACCCTGCAGGCCCTTCTCGCCGCGAGGCTCGATCGACTCGATCCCGTGCCGCGTCTGATCCTCGAGCGCGCGTCCGTCGAAGGTCGCCGGTTCCGTATCGCGGCGCTCCGCGCCCTCGCCCCGGAGGTGAGCCCCGACGAGGTCGAGAGTGCGATCGCCTCGCTCGAGAGGAAGGGTCTCCTGCAGCCGGAGGACGAGGCCGGCGGTCGATGGCGCTTCGCGCACGCACTCGTCTTCGAGGCCGCGTATCGAGGCCTCTCCAAGGAGCTGCGAGCGGATCTGCACGAACGTCTCGCCGACTGGATGATCGAGGAGGACGCAGACCAGCCCGACGTCGACGAGTCGGTCGCGCGACACCTCGAGCGCGCACTGCATCTGCGCGAAGAGCTCGGCGCGCGCGATGAGCGTTCGGCTGCCGTGTCGGAGCGCGCTGGCCAACTATTCGCTAACGCTGGATCGCGGGCATTCGCCGCAGTCGACTTCATCACGGCCCGCGACCTCCTCGGCAGAGCGGCGGCGCTCCTGCCCGAGCGATCCCCTCGTCGCTTGGACCTCCTCGCGAACCTCGGGGCCGCCCTCGCGGATTCGGGCAGGACCGAGGAGGCAGAGACCCTGCTTTCAGAGGCTGAGGAGCAGGCTCGCGCGGCGGGCTCTGAGCGCGACGCGCTCCGCGCTTCGGTTCAACTCCTCGTCAACCGTATCTACCGCTCGCCCACCGAGGCCGAGATCGAGTCCGCCGTCATCGAGGCGCGCGCCGCGGCCGACGCGTTCGAGGTGTTGGACGACGACGTCGGCCTGGCGGAGGCCGCGCTCGCCATCAGTTACCTCGAGGAGACGCGTGGACGCATCGCCGAGGCGCGGTTGTGGGTTTCCAGTGCTTTTCGTCACGCCCTCGCCGCCGGGCACCCCCGGGAGGCGAGACAGGCCGCCGGCGACCTGGTCGGGTTATCGATCGTCGGGCCACTTCCGTTCGATCGGTTCGCTGCCGATGCCGAAGAGCTACTCTCGCTCGGCGAACCGATATCCGGCAGCGTCGCCCACGCCTTGATGGCGGCGGCCGCCCTCGCGGTAGGTGACGATCTCGGGTTCCACGAGCACGAGGAACGATGGCAGGACGTTCTCGACCGCCACGGGCTGGCATGGTTCGCAGCTACCCATGGTCTGTGGATCGCCTTCGTCGAGATATCCGTGGGCAAGGCAGAGGCAGCCGAGCGGAGGCTCCGGGATGCGCGGGAGTTCCTTGCGGCGATCGGCAACATCTGGTGGGTCGCCCTGGTCGACGAATTCCTGTGCGAGGCGGTCAGAGCGCAGGATCGGCCGCGCGAGTTCCTCCGGCTCGCCGATGCGTTCGAGGCGTCCGTCCCGCTCACCGATCGGGGTACCCTCATCAGACGCCAACTGCTGCTCGCGAGGACGCACCTGCTCCGTGGGTCCACGGTCGAGGCGGAGACCGCCGCGAGGCGCGCGCTCAAGCTCGTGGAGCCCACTGACCACGTGACCGACCACGCCAACGCGTTGCTCATGCTCGCTGACGTTCTCGACGTGCGCGATCTGGGAGAGCACGCCGCCGCGGCGCGACGCGAAGCCATCGCCAAGCTTCGAGCCAAGGGGAACCTGGCTGCGGTCGCCCGGCTGGGCGCTTGACGTCTTCGTTGGGCCCCATCGTGCGGGCGACCTGACGAGTGCCAGGGGGAAGGTGTCCTGGTTACGAAGTTGGCTTGTGCGGTAGACAGTGACCCGTCGTGCCCCGTCTTCATCGCTTGAAGCATGTCGAGCCTCGCCGCCCCATACCTCGCCGACGACGATCCGATCCGGTCGCATGCGCAGGGCGTTCCGAACCAGGTCGCGCACGGTGACCTTTCCACGCCCTTCCACCGAGGCCGGCCGACACTACCGACCCCGCCGGCGGCGGCCAAGCAGATCGACCGGATCGCCGCCGAGGTTGGGCCGCCTGAGGCGCTGATGAACACCATCGGTGCTTTCGGCTCCGGAGACGCGCTCAGCACCATGGACGAGGTCCAGCAGACCCAGCGCAACCCCTTGTCCCTGAGCTCGCCGAGACGCGCGATCTGCATGAAGGGTCATCAGCGGCACGGGGCGGCTACCTCGGACAGCACGTCGAAGTGCTTGTTCCCTAGCATGTCGAGCGCCATGGACCCAGGCGGCATCGACGTCACGTCAACGCTTAGGTCGGCTGCCCACCGGTCCTTCATCATCGACCTCTTTGCGCGGCCGGCGATGTGTCCAGGCGGGCCCCCGGGACTGAGATCCAGCTGCTCGGATGCGCTTCGGATGCGCTGGTCGGCCTCCTCTGAGCTACACACGAGTCTCCACTCAACGGTCCGAACGATTCCCAACGAGAACCCCTCCTTCGGCATGTTGCGGTCGACCCATTCGACGCCACCCCTCCTCAGATACCGGCGAGGTGCGGCGCGACCACCGGGCCTGTGTGCCCGTCAGGGTTGGGGTGATGTGCCTGCCACGCTACGGCTGTGCCAGGTGCCCGTCCAGAGACCCCGCGCGGGACCCCCTTATCGGGCTGCTGTTCATGGTCTCTCACCTCTGAGGTTGATCATGGAAACGCGCACGCGTCGCGCCCGGCGACTCGGGTTTGGGGTGATTTTTGGGGAACGTCCAGACACCGCGCAGCGGGTACGTAATGATGGTCCGGTTCGGGCAACGCGGCCCGTAGACGGGAACTCGGGGGAATCATGCACACTAAGATTCAACGACTGGTGCTATTGGGCATGTTGGTCGGCGGCTTGTTGGTCGCACTTTCGACTCCAGCGAACGCAGCCACCAACCAGATCTCTGGGGTTGCGGTCCTTGACACAACAGGTGCCTGCCAACCCCCTCCGGTCGGGTATGAGGACTTCACTGACTTCACTCAGGTGATGACGGGGAGTCTGGTCGGCTGCTGGTACACGCATATCGAGACGACCAGAGACAACGGTGCGCCGAGCGGTGTGTACATAGAGAGCGGTGAAGAGATCTTCGTTGGCAGCCTGGATGGCAGGCCGGTACGGTACGTTCTCTACAACGTACAAGTTCGAGTCCAAGTGGGATCCGGACGTGTTGACCGGCTCAGAGGTCCACGGACGTTGCCAGCACCCAATCGTTAAGGGCAGCGGCACCGGCGGCTTTGTGGGTGCCACCGGCCGAGCCGACTTCAAGGACGAAGTCACAACCGGACAGTTCTTCTACCGGGGCCACATCAGCTTCAGGTAACCGAGCCGTCTAGCGCACGTGCTGCCACGGGTGAAACTCATAGAGAGCGGCGTCCGCGAAGAAGTCGTGCAGGCAGGCTTCGACATGAACAGGTGCATCTTCTGAGGGCAGCCGTGTTCTGGTGAGATTGACCGCACTGACAGCGCATGCCGCCGTAGTCCGAAACAACGCCGGGCTCGCGGCGTACGCCGCCTGCGATCGGTGCACCATCCCGTTCCGACCATCTCCCGCAGCAACCCGCCCCCGGCATGAGACACCCACCCTCGCCGTCGGCTGACACCTTGACCCGCCGGACCCCGTTGCTACCCTTCACCTTGGAAGCGCCTCTCCACTCGGTCAACTTGAGCTGTCGCAAGTCCAAGTTTCCAAGCAGGAAAGGCACTTCGCGTTCCCACGCCAGCAAGCCAGATCCGCGTGAACACGCAGGCCAAGGCGGTCGCGGACCCGACAGGAGGCTCGTGTCGGCAGTGCCCTGGCATGGGCTCGTGGTCGCGTGACGTGGGCCCTCGTGGGGAACTCGTCGGGCCCGAGCCACCCCGTCATCTCGCTGAGCCGGTGACCAATGAGAGCATCGCGATCCTGCGCAACGGATTGGTACCTCATCGCCGCCTGTGAGGTCGAGTGCCCCAGGCGGCCCATCAGCTCAGCCAGCGTGGCACCCGTCCGCGCGGCCAGCACCGCGCCGGCGTGCCGTAGGTCGTGGAACCTCAGGTCTGGCCGTCCCGCAGCTTTGCGGGCCGGGTAGTTCACCCGGGTCAGTGCGCTCTGCCTCATGTGCTGGGTTGGGTCATTCTTCGAGGGGAAGAGCAACCCGTCGAGCCCTGACGCGGTGTGGGTGAGCAGGTGCTCCCGCATTATCGGCAGCAGGTGCGGCGGGATGTTCACGTCCCGAATCCCAGCGTCTGACTTGGGCTCGTTGACCACGAACCGGCCATCGACCAGAACCACAGCACGGCGAATCCGCAGCACCCCAGCCTTGGTGTCCACATCGCCACGGCGAAGCTCGGTCAGCTCACCGAACCTGAGTGCGCACCAGGCGGCGAGTTGCACCATCAGCCGGTAGCGCTGGGGCATCGCCTCGGTGAGCACCCTCGGCCTGCGGTCCGCCTGACGTCAGAGCCGGTCGTCGAGTGCTCTGAGTGCCTCGGTGAAGGGGCGTTCGAGCCAGGCGGCGTGGTCGGGTTCGCCGTGGTGGTGGGTGGTGAGGGCGTCCTCGCGTCGGGCTGCGGTGTGGCGTATGTAGTCGCGGGCGCCGGTAACGAGGGTGCGCATGTAGTGGAGTCCGTCGGGGTCGGCCATGGTCCAGGGTCCGCCGCAGCCGACGTAGACGGGTGACGTGTGGGCGAAGACGGGCCGGGCCCACTCGTCGAGGTGGTGTTGGGTGCCGAAGGCGCGGGCGGCGATCCAGGTGCTGCTGTCTATCCGGATGTCGTGGCTGAGGGTGAGAGCGTGCTTGTCGTCGCTGTCGGGTTCGGCGACTGCGACCACTTCGCCGTTGGCGACGACCTGCAGGGTGCGGAGCGGGAAGATGCTCGTGACCGCGGCGTCGAGGGTGATGGTGCCGGGGCCGGACAGCTCGATGGTGTCGCCGGGTTCACGTCCGTCGACGGTCAGGCTGAGCAGCGGTCCACCGGACAGGAAGCTGCGGCCGGAGCGGACCGCGCGGCACCAGCCGTCGTAGGTGAGCTCCTCGTCGTTCGGCCAGCTTCGCGTAGGTGCGGTAGAGGCCGACCGGCACGCCGTTGGACATCTTGTCTGTGCCACCGACCAGTGGGAGCCGGTAGCCGGTGTTGAGGTAGCGGTAGTACTCCAGCAGGGCGTCGTCGCTTTGCGCGAGCATCTCCACGGCGTCGGCGCGTCCGGTTGCGACGAGGACAGCGGGTTCGCCGTTGGGGTTGGGGAAATGCGCGACGACGACGGTGCCGCCCTGCGCGTGGGTGCGGTCGGCCCAGTCGCTGAGGTTGGTGTCCATCGCACCGCCGAGCTCGGCCTCGTCCGGTCCGTCGCTGCACCACGGCATCACCGGCTCCGTCAGCCCCCACAGGACGAGGTGCCCGAGCGCGTGCTGGCGGTTCTCTTGTCCGACGTAGGTGAAGTAGCCGCCGCCGTCGATGACACTGCCGCGGCTCCCGCCGGTGCGGGGACGACCGGGCCAGTCCTCGGTGTTGGTGAACAGCGCACCCCACTGCGACTGCAACAGGTTGACGACCCGCAGGTCCTCCCCGAGCTGTTCCAGTTGCGCACCGGAGGTGGAGAGGAAGTGGACGTGGGAGTCGCCGGACCACCAGCCGCGGGCAGCCATGTCGGTGGTGCGGTGGAGGCGGAGGGTGAGGTCGCGTTGGCCGGGTTCGATTCGCACCGTCTCGCGCAGTGGTGCGTACTCGAACCCACGCGCCACGTCGACCACCACGTCTCCGCGTGGTAGCCAGCCCTGGCAGGTGCCGTCGATGTAGGCGTAGGTCTGTTGGCCGAGGCGAACGTCGCCGCCGACGTCGTAGTGCCAGCTGCCGAGGTTCTGGTTGACGTGGTGGTGGTGGCCGTGGGGTTGGTACGGGATGCCTTCGGGGGAGCGGAAGTGCACCCGGCACGGCACCGGCTGGCCGGTGTTGTCGTCGAGCACTTTGACGTGGACCCAGTTACGTCCCGGATCGACCAGCTCCACCCGCACCCGATCGGTCGCCGCCTGACCGTCGCGCTCGACGTCGGCCCAGGAGATCTGGCCGAGTTCGGCGTCTCGCTGTCGTACCGTCACGGTGGCAGACGGGATCGCGGCGATATGGGTGTAGGCGGGGCTGGCCGGTGGTGGCGCGTTGCCGGCGCCGTAGCCGGGGCGGTCGTCGTCGACTGGTAGTGGTTGGGGGTAGGTGGCCACGCCGCGGTCGACGACGACCTCGAGCACGTCGTCGCCGCGGGCCAGGTCGGGGTCGGTGACCACCAGCCGCACCGGACGCGACGGGGTGCGCACGAACGGATGCTCCTCGGCGTGCCCTAGCGTGATGCCGGCGACCAGGAACGGAAGGTCCCGGGGGATCAGCTCGATGCGTTCGACCACGACGTCGGGCTCCGGATTCTTCCAACACCAAAGATAGAAGCTCCTGGCCCAGCCGCCCCCGTGCTCGGCGAGCCGGAAGCCGGCACCGTCCCAGTGGCCCTCGAACCGGGCGGCCTTGGTGTCGTGGCTGTCCGCCACGGCGAGGAACGGGCTGCTGCCCCAGGCCGTCGGCACGACCTGGATCTCGAACCGTTCACGGATCGGCACGGTGACCGCCTCGCCGCCGGCCAGGTGAAACACGTAGTCGGCGACGGGCGTTCCGACGCCGTGCCCTGCCGGTCCACCGGGCTTCAGCAACCGGTGCGCGATGATCACCCGCCTCGCCGTCCGGCCGACCTCGATGGAGACCGGCGCTGTCGGTACGACGAAGCACCGCTCCTTCGAGGGAGTGTCGGAGCCGACCAGGAACGGCAGGCCGCGAAGCTCCACCCGGCCCAGCGGCAGGTCGCCTGCCGCGTCCTCGAGGGCGTCGACGCCCGCGTTGCACACCGCTTCGATTGTCACTGGTTCATAACCGGCCACCGCGTGATCGTAACGCCGGACTTCGACATGCCAACAGAGACGTCTTCCCGAACTGAGCGGCATCCGCCCCCAGCATCGTTAAGGCCTGCGTCATCCTCGCCGTCGACAGCTGACACCTCAAGCCGCACGTTCAGTGGGGCAGTACGTACGGGGTCACCGATCGCGCGTGGACAGGTTTGCAGTGCCCGGTGGAACGTCGGCGCCGTAAACTTCCAGATCCGTCGCCTTGGCTGTCAGCCACACACTGCTGCCGGAGGTCAGCTCGAGCTCGGAGACGGCGCTCGGGGTGACGTCCACTAGGGCCGACGGCTCGCCCTCCAAGTCGATGCGGACCCGGTCGGTGAGCAGTGTGAGGCCGACGACAGTCGCCGGCCAGCTGTTACGCGCGCTGGTGTGGGGTTGGTCAACGCTGACGATCACGGCCGACGGGCGGAGTGCGACGAGCACCTCGCCGTGCTGGTTGTGGTCGGGTACGACGAACGAACCGCCACCGCGCAGCCTGACCTTGGCGCCGTCGACATCTCCGGCGTATAGGTTCAGCCCCACCAGCTTTGCGACGTACTCCGTCGCTGGCCGCCGGGCGACCGCTGCGGGTGTGCCCTCCTGCACAATCCTGCCGTCCTCGAGCACAAGGAGTCGATCGGCGAGCACGAGCGCATCCAGAGGGTCGTGTGTGACCAGGAGGCATGGTCCACCGAAGTCCGACAGGTGGCGACTCAGCTCGGTCTGAACGTCGAGACGGGTTCGTGCATCGAGCGCCGACAGCGGCTCGTCGAGCAGCAGCAGCGCTGGGCTGCCGGCCAGAGCCCGGGCCAGCGCTACCCGCTGGGCCTGTCCGCCGGACAGGTCGGCCGGCCGTCGGCTGGCGAACGGCGCCAGGCCAAGCCGAGACAGCCAACGTGACGGCTGTCGCGTGGGCCTCGTGGCGGCTGCCGCCGCGCGCCCGCGGTGAGAAGGCGACGTTGTCGAGCACGCTCAGGTGCGGGAACAGCCGATAGTTCTGGAACACGAACCCGACCGGGCGCTTCGCCGCCTCGAGGAACGCGCCCGTGGCGGCGTCGTCGACTACCTGGCCGTCGAGCAGGATGCGACCGCGCGACACCGGCATCAGTCCGGCCGCCGCGTTGAGCAGCGTGGACTTACCGGAGCCGTTCGGCCCGAGGACCCCGAGCACCTCGCCTGGGGGCACGCTCAGGTCGACGCGCAGGGTGAACTCCCCGCGGGTCATCTCGGCGTCGATGACGAGCCCCTGCCCGACCCCGAGAACCTCAGAAGTCACGGCGTCGAGCCGCCGCGCAGCCACTTGTCTCGCAGCGTTAGGAGCACGGTGATGGACACCACCAGGAGCACCAGACTTAGCACGATCGCGGCGTCCGGGTCGGTTTCGAGCGCGTAGTAGACCGCGATCGGCATCGTCTGGGTGCGCCCAGGGAAGCTTCCGGCGAAGGTGATCGTCGCGCCGAACTCGCCCAGGGCCCGCGCCCAGCACAACACAGCACCGGCCGCCAGCGAGGGCGCGACCAGCGGGACGGTGATGCGCCGGAACACTGTCATCCTGCCTGCTCCCAGCGTGGAGGCTGCCTCTTCAAACCCCAAGTCGGCCGATCGCAGCGCCCCTTCCACGGTGATGATCAAGAATGGCATTGCCACGAACGTCTCGGCCATGATGACCGCGGCCGGGCTGAACGGGATCGTGATGCCGAACCATTGGTCGAGGTACCGGCCAACAAATCCGTTGCGCCCAAAGGCCAGCAGCAGCGCTACCCCGCCGACCACCGGTGGCAGCACCAGCGGCAATGTGACCAGGGCCCGCAGGAATCGCAGCCCAGGAAAGTCGGCCCTGGCCAGCACCCAGGCCAGCGGCACGCCGATGACCAGTGACACACCGGTCGCGACCGTCGAGGTCCATAGCGAAAGTCGCAGTGCTTGTGATGCATCAGAGCTCTGCAAGATCGACCAGAGGTCCCCCCACGGCGCCCGCACGATGAGCCCTGCCAGCGGCAGCACCAGGAACGCCACTGAGATCAGCGCCGGTGCCAGCAACGGCACCGGCACCGCACCGCGACCCGCCACCGCGGGTGCCTCGCCGCTCACGCTCCCGCCGGCTCAACCGTGACGGCGTCGCCAGGCTGGCGTCACGACCAGATCCCGCACCGGGAACTGGTCAGGGCGCCTGGAACCCTGCCGCCGACAGCACGCCCTCCCCTGCCGGCGAGAGCACCAAGTCCACGAACGCGGACGCTACCGCCGGGTTGCCGCTCTTGGTCAGAGCAGCGATCGGATAATCGGTGGAGGCGTTGACATCGTCGGCGATCTCGACCCCCTTGACCTTGGCGCCTGCGGCCTTCACATCGGTCACATAGACCATCCCCGCGTCCACCTCACCGAGTTGCACTTTGGTCAGCACGGACTTTACGTCCGGCTCCAAGGTGACCGGCTTCACCGTGATCTTGGCGTTGGTGAAGACCTGCTGGGCGACCGAACCGCACGGCACCTGTGGCTGGCACAGCGCGGTCTTGACCGATGACTTCGCCAGGTCGTTGACCGAGGCGACGTTGCCTGGGTTGTTCGGCGGGGTGGCGATCTCCATCTTGTTGGTCGCGAACACCTTGCGGGTCGGACGCGCCGCCCGCGTCGACGACCTGGTCCATGTTCTTCGGGCTCGCCGAGGCGAAAACGTCAGCAGGGGCACCGGAGTTGATCTGCTCCGCCAGCGCGGAACTCGCCGCGAAGCTGAAGGTGACCTTCGTCCCGGGGTTGGCCGATTCGAACTGCTTGCCAAGCTCGGTGAATGTCTCGGTCAGCGAGGCCGCCGCGAACACGGTGAGATTGCCCGACAGTGACGGTGAGCCGCTCTCACTCGCCGACGGACCTGGCGCGGAACTCGTACCGCTGTTGTCGGACCCGCACGCCGCGAGACCGATGGCGATCAGCAAGGCTGTGAGAAGGGTGGCGGCAAATCGTCGCATGGAACTCCTAGGTGTTGGACTCACGGGTTAGCGAGGTCAGCGGTTCCTGGGGATCTCCACCGAGACGTTGGTGGCCTTGACGGCTGCCACGGCCAACACCCCAGGCTCCAGCCCAAGGTCGTCCACAGCCTCGCGGCTGAGCAGGGAGACGAATCGGTGCGGTCCGGCCTGAATCTCCACCTGCGCCATCACGGTATCCCGCACGACGCGTGTGACCAGGCCAGTGAACCGGTTGCGCATGGACTCCGCTACCACGACTCGGCTAGCGGCTCCACCACCAGATTCAGCAGCCTCCTCAGCAAAGCGAGCCAGCGCTGCACCGTCGATCACCTGCCGACCCGCCATGTCGGCAGTCGTCGTAATCCGACCACTCTCAGCCCAGCGGCGGACGGTGTCGTCGCTCACCCCGAGCAGCTCCGCGGCTTCCTTGATCCGAAACGTTGGCACGCTGCGGACTCTAGCCGCATTATCGGCTTTTCGATAGAGTTACAGGTGCATTTGCTCTGCTATCAGGTCGAAAACAGAGGCAGACGCGCGAGGCCACGTACGACATATGCGACCCCCGCCCGGCCCTCTTCCTTCGGGATAGCAGAGAGTTTCTCCCATGACACATTTGGACCTAGCCGCCCACGCGAGGGCCATTATCGACGCGAATCTCTACCTGACACTGGGCACCACAGACCCGGACGGCTACCCGTGGACGTCTCCGGTGTACTTCGCACCGGCGGGCGACCGGGAGTTCTACTGGATGTCCGCGACTGACGCTCGACACTCCCGTCACGTCGCGGCGCGCCCGCAGGTAAGCATGGTTATCTTCGACTCCACCGTTCTGCCGTACCGCCAGCCTGACGAGGCAGCCGCGCTCAGCGTCAGCACGACGTAGCGGTCCAAACCACGACCGCGCATCTCGGGTTGACCTCATTGGCCCGGCTGCCCATCGACCTCACTCCCCTAGGGTGTCGGGCGTGTTAACAACCGAAAGGAGCCCGCAATGGAGGATGCAGACCACCCAGATCCCAGCACGGGATTTACCCTGCAGTCGCGTGCTCGCTGGCACGCCCGCTGAGGTGTTCGCGCATTTCACCGAACCAGCACTCTTCTCCCGCTGGTTCATTGTCGAAGGCTTCACCACGCCCGCGTCGCATGTGGACCTTGATCCAAGGCCCGGGGGGACGATCAGCGCGGTGATGGTGCCAGACGAGGATGGACCGTCGATCCCGTTCACTGCCACGTACGGCATCGTGGAAACCGAACGCCGAATTCAGTTCAGGTTCACCGATCCGACTGAGATCGTGACCATGTCCTTATTGGACATGGCCGGCAAGGGTACCGAGCTGACCTATTCCAGCGTCGGTGCCGCGCTCGCCGAACGAGCAGAGGCCCTCCGCGGAGTTGAGCGGATGCTCGATGCGCTGGAGAGTTCCCTCGCCGATCTGCGCCGGTGATGGCGTTCCCACTCGATGACGTCGGGATCGGATGTCGAGATCGCGACCGTCCATGATCGGGACGTACGAAGCGGGCTGAACCCGGGAGGTGGTTCAGCTCGGCCGGTAGCGGGTGTGGCTGAACACGCCCTTACCGAACGCGAGGACCTTGGTCGGCTTGACCGCGAACACCAGCACGGGGCCGTCGACGTTGGCGTCGGGGTGGGTGAAGCCGCCGTCGGCCGCTCCGAACCGCCATTGGCCGTCCCATTTGGTGGCCCAGGCAGCGGCGAGCCGCTCAAGCGTGGCTCGGTCCGTGACGCGCTCGGCCTCACCCTCCACCATGACATCCAGGCCCTCGTCCCACCGGTTGCATCCGGTCGTCATGACGACGTGTGGGTTGCCGACCAGATTCACCGCCTTCTGCTCGCTCGGGCCGGTCGTGAAATGCACGGACTCGTCGAGCCACACCGCCACCAGCGGCGTGACGTGTGGTCGCCCATCGGCCCGGACGGTAGTCACCCACGACAGCTGGGCCTGCTCCAACACCGCGCGCGTGGTCGCCCACGGCGTCGGCTCGGCGCCGGCGTCGCTGAACCGCTCGTCCAGTTCGGTTACGGGGTCCTTCATGGACATGGTCTTTTCCTTTCTTCGATTCAGCGAAGGACGCAGAGCGTTGCTTGTGGACTCCGTTTGGCAATCACTCGAACGATTTCCGACGCGGCGCGAGACACGCCAACTCCCCAAACGAGCGGTCCAGGAGCAGGGCGACAAACGCGGCAGACATCGACATGTAAAGCAGATGCAGACACCTGGATCTCCTTACGAATTGATCAAACTGGTTTCAACGTGTGTAGACCCGGCACACGGCAGTTTCTTAGCGGTCAGCTGCGCGACCGTTGGCACACGGGCCGCATGCGCGCCGTAAGCGGACCTTCCTGCGGCCCACGACCTTGTGTTAGTGACCAATTAGGCATCTGCCAGATTGCTTTTTGCCAACCGTGCGCTTAAGTACCGCAACTTCCCGTGCTCGAGCCCGGCGTAGTTCCTCGTTCCTGCGATGCCGGCGAACGCACGAAACGGCCAGTGAAACACGCGAGGGATTAAGGCGTCGATGAGTTCCAGCTTCCGTGCATTGTCCAGCCGCAGCGCGGTCAGGACATTGGTTGTGATGTCGGTCTCCTTCTCCAATGTCAGGCCGCAGGCGTCGAACTGCTCCCGGAGGGTGTTAACGCCGTCCATATTCCTCAGATCGGCGAAGAACAACAGGCCATCAGGTCGCAACACCCGGCACACCTCGGAGAGAAAAGTGTCCATGGACTCATAGCAGTGGGAGGACTCGATGTTGACGACTGCGTCGAAAGACGAGGCCGGGAACGGCATTGATTGGGCGTCGCCACACACAAAGGTCAAGCCGGGGGCATGCCGGTGCCGGTTGCACAAGGCGACCGCTTCCTGAGAGAAATCCATCCCCGTCATCGAGCGTGGCTGCAGGTAGCGGCTGATGTAGGAGGCGCCGCCACCTCGTCCGGAGCCCACCTCCAAGACATCTTTGTCTCGCAAATCAAAGTTGTCGATCGCATGCAAATACAGCTGGATGCACAGCCGGTCCCGTTCATCAGACGACCTCAACGGCGGGGTGCTGGCACCGACCGTCGAAGGAGAATAGCCATAGTTCATGAACGCCCAGTCCGAGGTCGGCACACGTTTTGCCAAGGACTCGTAACAGACTCGCCACACAAATCGCCGGACGGCCATAGGCCAAGGTATCGCTCGGTCAGCGGCACACGGCGAGTGCCAAAAGCCGACAGCTGAAGACGGCGCGCGGCCTCCAAGACGAGCACGACCTCCACTTCCCGCTGATCCACGGCAACGCCGAGGACACCGGCCTGCCCGATGCCTGTTTCGATCTGGCCATCAGCGAGTACGGCGCCGCCATCTGGGCCGATCCGTACCGCTGGATCCCCGAGGCGGCCCGCATCCTGAGGCCTGGTGGCGAGCTCGTCTTCCTCGGCAACGGCACGTTCTAGGTGCTGACGCAGCCGCTGGCGCTTGTTCCGTGCCTTGTGCTTCGTTGTAGTTAAGCCTCGCCCCAACGGGAGAAGACAGCCAAGGCCTGGGCATCAGAGGGCACCGTCAGCACGTTCTCCTCGATAAATTCGGCCAACCCGGGATATTCCGGCGCGGCAGAGCGGAACATCTCTGCGGCTAGGTCGGCTTCGTAATCGGTGCGGCGTAAAGCGACATCGGGGCCGATCAGCGCCCAAAGCGCGCCCTGAGTGCCGTATGGCATTCCCACACTCCCAGGATTGAGGAACCGACGGCGATCGGCGAGTCGGTCAAAGGGCATATGCGTGTGGCCGAGGACCACCGTCGGCTCGTCAGTATCGGCGAAGGCGGCTCCGTAGCGCTCGACCGGCGAGTCGACAAGCACGATCTCGGTATCGCTACGCGTTGTGGCGTGACAGAACCGGACCGGCCCAAGCCCGGTCACGTCCATGGCGACAGACAAAGGCAGATCGGCGAGCAGGTCCCGATGCCGCGAGTCCAGCCGGGATGCGCAGTACTCGGTAGGCGCGCGCGCCGCTTGAGGCAGGTCCGGGTTGAGAGCGCCATCATAGGCGGCGACCAGCTCCCGATCGGCGTTGCCGCGTACCCAGATCGCCTTCTCGCCGAGCTCAGCGAGCCGCTCGAGGGTCTCGGCGGGCATAGGTCCGGTGGCCAGGTCGCCATTGAGCACTATGGCATCGACAGCAACCACGTCGATGTCATGAAGTACCGCATCAAGCGCCGGCAGGTTGCCGTGGATGTCGGCCAGCACTGCGACACGCACCAGGATTACTCCACTCGTTTCCGTTCCGACAATTCACGCTCCTTCTGCCTTGACGTGAGACGCCCGCAGCACCCTGCGCAACGGCTCTTCGGCGAACCCGACAACTCCTGCACGTCATCACCGCCGACCTGCCCGCCATCCAGGCACTCTACGACGAACGCCTCGCCAGCCTTCCCGCATCCAGCGCCTCAGTTCGGCCCTCGTCATAAAGTGTCGTGGAGAACCGGCCCTTGCCACTGTCAGGAATGAGAATAGGGACGGCACGTCCTACCTGGCTGACGGTGCCAGTGGAAACCGGGAGCGCTGGTGATGAAGGCATTCATATCGGAGAAGTACGGCCCGCCTGAGATGCTCCGGATGGCGGAGGTCGAGAAGCCTGCCCCGGCCGCCGACGAAGTCTTGGTGAAGGTGCTGGCGGTATCGGTCAATCCGGCGGACTGGCGTTCCATGCGTGCCAAACCTTTCTTTTCTCGCGCGACTCTCGGGTTGCTGCGGCCAAAACATCGAATCCGCGGCGTTGACATTGCCGGGCGAGTGGAGGCGATGGGCAGCGGCGTCACCCAGTTCAAGCCCGGCGACGAGGTCTATGCCAACCTCTTAGATCACGGTTCCGGCGGCTTTGCAGAATACGTCTCTGTGCCAGTTGAGGTTATGTCTTTGAAGCCGGCAAGCCTCTCGTTTGAGGAAGCGGCTGCAGTTCCGATGGCAGCGGTCACCGCACTCCAAGGCCTACGCCACCACGGAGAAGTCCAGGCCGGGCAGCGGGTGCTGATCAACGGCGCTTCCGGCGGCATCGGCACCTTTGCAGTACAGATCGCCAAGTCTTACGGCTCCGAGGTGAGCGGGGTGACCAGCACCCGAAACATCGACCTTGTCGATTCGCTCGGCGCTGATCACGTCGTCGACTACACCACAACAGACTTCTTCCATAGCGGGCGGCGTTACGACCTCATCCTCGACACGATCGGGAACCTATCGGTGCGCGACCTCAAACGTGCGCTTGCTGATGGCGGCAAGGCCGCCATCGTCGGATTCACCAGCGTGGCGAAGCTGATCAGCGTTTCGCTGCGCGGCGGCAAGGACATCGCCATGGTCTCGGCCCACGTAGCAACCGCGGATCTGGAGTTCCTTTCGGACCTGATTGAGGCCGGCAAAGTGCGCCCCCACATCGACCGGCGCTATCCGTTCACCGAAATCCCCGCAGCAATCACCTACCTGGAACATGGCCACGCCAAAGGGAAGGTCGTCGTGGGTGCGCCGTGAGGATCTGCCGTCGGATCCGCCCTCTTCACTCGACCCGCAGCCACCTCCAAGGCACCTCGCCTAGTCGACATCGCCTGATCGACGAGCTGCAGCTGCACATTGTGCCACTCACGCTCGGCGCCGGCACGCGGCTGTTCGAGGGCGTCCCGCCGTTGAAACTCGAGCAGGTGAAGTCGCGGGCAGCGAGACTTGTCACGCACGTGACCTACCGCGTGCTGCCCTGAGCTCGAGGGCGGTGTCCCTACGGGCAAGTGGCCAGATGCGGTGAAGTGCCTTGCCGTTCGGCGGGCATGCTGGTCAGGGAGCGAGAGTGGTTGGGATGTCCGAACGACCAAAGGCTCGGCCGCGAAATGGCCTACGCCTGGGGGACATCGCGCGGCTGGTGGTGACGTGGCTGGTCTCGTCGACCGCGTTGGCGGTCGCCGCTGCGCTGCTGCCGAACCTGGCAGCCCAGGCGTGGTGGCTGTACTTCGCCGCCGCAGCGGTTGCCGGTCTGCTCGGGCTGGTGTTCCGACCAGCGCTCGTCTTGGTGGCCGCCCGCATCGGTTGGCTCGCGGTGGTTCTCGCCGGTCTGGTAGGGCAGGCGCTGCTCATATACGCGGCGATTTGGATCGTGCCGGGGATCAGTGCCACGTTCTGGTCGGCGTTCTGGGCGTCGTGGATCGTCGCCGTGGTTGCCACAGCCGCAGCCTGGCTCGGAAGTGCCGGCACTGATGACGCGTTCACTGCCGCGCTACTGCGGCGCCGAGTCAAAAGTCCCCCAATCACGGATCCTGAGGTCGACGGCGTCGTGTTCGTGCAGCTAGACGGCGTCGCATTCCCGGTTCTCCGCTGGGCCATTCAGGCGGGCCGGGTTCAGACCATGCGGCGTTGGGTGACCGCAGGGGACTATGTGCTTCGAGAGTGGACGGCCCAGCTGCCCTGCACCACGCCAGCCAGTCAGCTCGGGATCCTGCACGGCACGGTAGCCGGAGTCCCAGCGTTTCGCTGGTACGACCGAGAGCTGAGTCGAGTCTTGATTGCGAACCGGCCAGACGATGCCGCGATCATCGAGCAACGAGCAACAGCTGGGACTGGTTTGCTTGCCGATGACGGGCTCGCCCTCGGCAACCTCTTCACCGGTGACGCACCCCGTGCCATCCTGACGATGAGCCGCCTCGGCGTCGCCCGCGGGTCCGAGACCGCCCGGCAGACGTTCGCCTGGTTCCTGACCAACCCCAACGGATTCAGCCGCGGGGTGGTACGGACGATCGCCGAGGTGGCGAAGGAGCGCTGGCAAGCTGCGCGCCAGAACCGCCTCGACGTCTTGCCGCGAGTTCACCGGGGATGGACCTACGCCGGTCTGCGCGCCGCCACTAACGTGCTCCAACGCGATCTCAACACTGCGGTCATCGCGGAGGAGATGCGCAAGGGAACGAAGTGCATCTTCGTCGACTACGTCGACTACGACGAGATCGCCCACCACGCGGGCATGTTCCGACCAGAGGCCATGGCGGCGCTCGACGGTCTGGACAGGGTTCTCGGAACACTCGAGCGGCTATCGGCACGAGCCGCCCGGCGCTATCACATCGTGGTGCTTTCTGACCACGGCCAGTCCCAGGGCCAAACGTTCCGGGACCGCTTTGGCGCTGACCTCGGCGAGGTCTGCACTCAGCTCATGAAAGAGGACGTGGCCTCCCTCGACGCTCCGGTCGAAGACTGGGGACGAGCGGGCTCCCTCGCGAATGATTTGGCTGGCGGCGGGATTTCCGGCCGAGCCGCCAGGCGCGCCGCAGCCGCCACCAGCCGACACGTCGACCAGGCCGCCGAAGCCACAAGCGCCGCCGCCGTCTCGGTGCTGGGCTCAGGAAACCTTGGCCTCCTGTACGTCCACTCCCCCATCCGCCTCACCTTGCAGGATCTTCAGGAACGCTGGCCCGGTCTCGTGCCAGGCCTATGTGCGCACAAGGGTCTCGGCTTCGTTGCCGGACTGGACTCCGCCGGTGTGCCCTGGGTCCTAGGTGAGAAGGGCACCGTCCGGCTCGACACCGGCCAGGTGACCGGACAAGACCCTCTTGAGCCGTACGGCAACCATGCGGCCCGGATGCTCCAGCGCGCTGTCATGATGCCCGAGGCTCCGGACCTCTACATCAACAGCCGCGTCAGTGACATCACCCTCGATATCGCGGCATTCGAACCGCTCGTGGGTGCCCACGGCGGCCTGGGCGGGTGGCAGGACCGTGCGATCCTGCTCACCCCTCGGGCGCTCGCTGACGTCCTACCGGCAGAGCACATCGAAGGTGCCGATCGGCTCCACACTGTGCTGGTGGCAATGCTTCGTGCGGTCGGCCAGCGCAAGACGCTGCCCGATTGAGCGCCGCCGCAGTCGGCGACCGAAGGGATTGGCGATCGGCTGATCATTGTCGCAGCGGCACGGCAACGTCGCGGCCACCTTCGTGGGTAAACCGTGTGCGTACGCGGACAGCTGTGGCGACCGGTGCGAACCCTCGGCCAAGAGAGCCTCGCCCTGATGAAACTGCGTCACTCGTGACAGCCGCGTTGGGACGCGTGAAGCCTAAGAGCTTGGCTAGCTCGTCGAGGTCGCCCTGGGAGCTCATTTTCATCAGGGCCAGACGTCACGCCGTCGCTGCGTAGGTGTTTGCGAGCTCGGCGGCGAAGTCCTTGAACTCGGTCGGGGTCGTGTTGCTCTGGTTGCGACCTTCGAGTGAGTGCAGCCGGCCTTCGCTGAGCGCCTGGTTGAACTCGACGAACAGCGTGGCGAAGTCGGGCGAGAACCCGGCGGCCTCAGTGAGGATCGCCACCAGTTCTTCGTCGGGCAGCTGGACGTATTGGAGGTCCGGCTGACCGATCGCCGCGCCAATGGCCGCCGCGGCCTCGGTGTAGGTGAGCTCGCGCGGACCGATCAGCTCGCGGACCACGACGCCGCTCCAGTTCCGCTCGCGCAGCGCCCCGGCGGCGACCGCGGCGATGTCGGCGGTGGCGACCATCGGCACCTTCGCCTCGGGCGCGACGGAGTCGGCGACCACGCCCTCGTGGCGGATCGTGTCCAGCGCCGCGTAGAAGCCTTCGAAGAAGGCGCCGGGGCGCAGGATCATCAGGTTGACGCGGTCCAGCGCGCGCAGCCGCCGCTCCTGCCGGTGCAGGCTGGCGATGAACCCGTTGCCGCTCGCCAGCTCGCCGCCGATTGAGCTCAGCGCGACCACGTGGCGTACGCCGCTCTCGCGGATCGCCCAAGCGATCGCCTCCCCACGCCTGTCCTGGTCGGCGTGGTAATCGGGCAGGGTCGGGTCGAACGCGGTGAGCGTATAGACCGCGTCGGCGCCTGCGAAGGTGCTTGCCAGGTAGTCGGCGTCGCGGGCATCGCCGGCGACGGCCTTGGCTCCGAGCGCGTCGAGCTCGGCGAGCTTCTCCGGCGAGCGAACGAGCGCGCGCACCTCCTCGCCGGCTTCGAGCAGCAGCTCGGTGATCTTGCGACCGGTGTTTCCGGTGGCTCCCATTACGGTGATCATTTTGGTTCCTCCTAGGCTCGGCATGGTTGCAGTTCGTCCAGCATGGCGTGTGG
Source organism: uncultured Actinomycetota bacterium (assembly GCA_963740515.1). Taxonomy (GTDB): domain Bacteria; phylum Actinomycetota; class Actinomycetes; order Propionibacteriales; family Propionibacteriaceae; genus Microlunatus. The sequence continues at coordinate 65,891 of CAVUEO010000027.1, read as the reverse complement.
GATGGAAACCTTCTATGACGTAACGATCCGCGATTCATGCTCGTTCGTCCAGATGGACATGAAGGTCGAATCGGCACCTGTCATGCTGATTACGTGACCACCCATCGCGAACCTTGGCCCTCGGCCGCCGATCCGCTCGGCGAGGCGCTGCACTTCCTGGAGCTGCGCGGCGCCTTCTACTGCCGCTCCGAGTTCACCGCCCCGTTCGGTCTCGAACTGCCGCCGCTCGACGGCTACCTGTGGTTTCACGTCATCACCCGCGGAAGCTGCTGGCTCGAGGCGCCACAAGCCCTGCCGCGGCGCCTGGCCGCAAGCGAGCTGGCGCTCGTCCCCCACGGCGAAGGCCACTGGCTGCGCAGTGAGCCCGACGCACCGACGCCGAGCATCTTCGAGCTCGAGCGCGAGCAGCTCGGCGAACGCTACGAGATTCTGCGTCACGGAGGCGGCGGCGAAGGCATCGACATGGTCTGTGGCGCCGTGCGTTTCGATCATCCTGTCGCGCGCAAGCTGCTCGCCGTGCTACCGCGAATCCTCACCCTCGATCCAGCGACGAGCCCGACGCAGCTCGACTGGCTGCGCTCCACCCTGCGGCTGATGGCACTCGAGGCGGAGGGCCTGCGGCCGGGCGGCGAAACAATGATCACCCGCCTCTCCGACGTGCTCGTTGTGCAGGCGCTACGCGCTTGGCTGGAGAGTGACCCTGCGGCCCGGTCGGGCTGGCTCGGGGCGCTGCGGGACCCGCAGATCGGCCGCGCGATCTCGCTCATCCACCGCGAACCCGGCCGCCCGTGGACCGTTGCCTCGCTCGCCGACCAGATCCCGATGTCGCGCTCGGCCTTCGCCGCACGGTTCACCGAACTCGTCGGCGAGCCGGCGATGAGCTACGTGACCCGCTGGCGTATGCACCTGGCCGCCGCGGCCCTGCGCGACGAAGGCGCAACGGTGGCCGCACTCGCGGAACGTTTCGGCTATCGCTCCGAGGCCGCGTTCGCGCGCGCGTTCAAGCGCGTGATTGGAACACCGCCCGGTGCCGTACGGCGGGCGGGGCCAGTCGAGTCGATCGCCGCCTGACTCTCGCTCGCCGCCTCCCGAGATCGGATCACCAGGCTCGTCGGTGCCCACGGAGACGCTGATCGCAGATGTACTCGTGGCCCAGCAGGGATTCGCGCCTCGCCTGAACCGGGAGATCGGCGCTGAACGCCGACCTGCTTGCGGGAACCACCTCGCTGCATCAGAAGCGGAAGGGCCATCGGCCGCGGACCGTATGCCTCGAGATCAGCGGCGGGTCAATGGCGTACCGCGCGGGTGAGCCTGCCGGCCAGGGCGAGGATGTGCTCGGCCAGTTCGGGCGGGTCGAGGATCTCGAACTCGGTGCCGATGACGGCTACGTAGATAGCGAGCACGTCGGGGGATTCGGCGCCGGTGTGCAGTATGCAGGCGTGTTCGCCGTCGGCTTGGAGGTGACCGACGGTAGGCGGGAGACGCTCGGCGGCTACGTTGGCCGGGGCGTGCAGCCGGATGCGGGCCTGGTAGCGGTAGGGCGCGGATGACACCGAGCGCGATACGTAGGCGGCGGCGTCGCCGCCGGGCGGGTCGCGCGAGGTGAATCGTGGCCCGGTGATCTGGGGAGTGGTGATCCGGTCGGCGCGAAAGGTGCGCCAGCCGTCCCTTGCCGGGTCCCAGGCGAGCAGGTACCAGCGGTGGCCAGTATGCACCAGGCGGTGCGGTTCGGCGGTGCGGCTGCCCCGGGTGCCGTCGTGGCTGGTGTATTCGAACCTGATCCGCTGCCGGTCGCGGGCGGCGGTGGCGACGACGGTCAGGATCGTCGGGTCGACCGGCGGTCCCGCACCAGGCAGCGGCATGGTGACCGAGTGCAGCGCGCTGACGCGATGGCGCAGCCGGGAGGGAAACACCTGTTCCAGCTTGGCCAGCGCGCGTACCGAGGCTTCCTCCATCCCGGTGATAGTGCCCCCGGCCGCTGTGCGCAGGCCGACCGCGACTGCGACGGCTTCCTCGTCATCGAGCAGTAACGGGGGCAGCGCCGCGCCCGCGCCGAGCCGGTAACCACCCGCTGTGCCGGGCACAGCGTCCACCGGATAGCCGAGGCTGCGCACCTTGTCCATGTCACGGCGCAGCGTCCGCGGGCTTACACCTAGGCGGCCGGCCAGTTCCGTGCCCGGCCAATCGCGGCGCGCCTGTAGCAGCGACAGCAGGCGCAGCAGGCGCGCCGAGGTTTCCAGCATGCGCCTGAGTCTGCCATCCATCGCGGACAGGATCTGACCGCAATGACCGCTAGCGTCGTGGCATGAGCGAAACGACCACGACATCTGACAGCGGGACCCGCCCCTTCCGGATCGACATCCCGCAAGCCGACCTCGATGACCTGCGCGAGCGGCTGGCCCGCACCCGGTGGCCGGCCGAGCTGCCCGGCGCCGGCTGGGAGGCCGGCGTGCCGCTGAGCTACCTGAAAGACCTGGCCGCCTACTGGCGCACCGGTTACGACTGGCGCGCCTACGAGGCGCAGCTGAACGAGTTCCCGCAGTTCACCACCGTCATCGACGGCCAGAACGTGCACTTTGTCCACGTCCGCTCCCCCCAGCCGGGCGCTCTACCGCTGATCATCACCCACGGCTGGCCCGGCTCGGTCGTCGAGTTCATCAAAATCATCGGCCCGCTGACCGACCCCGCAAGCCATGGCGGCGATCCCGCCGACGCCTTCCACGTCGTCGCCCCCTCCCTGCCCGGCTTCGGCTTCTCCCGCCCGCTCGCCGGTCCGGGCTGGGACACTCGCCGAGTGGCCCGTGCGTGGGCCGAACTCATGCACCGCCTCGGCTACCACCGGTACGGCGCCCAAGGTGGCGACACCGGCTCGGTCGTCTCCCCCGAACTTGGCCGTATCGACCCCGAGCATGTCATCGGTGTGCATGTCAACAACCTGGGCAGCTTCCCCTCCGGCGACCCGACCGAACTGACCGGCCTCACCAGTACCGACCAGGAGCGCCTCGCGCTCCTGGAGAAGTGGGGCCGTGACATGAGCGGGTATGCCATCGTCCAGTCAACCCGGCCGCAGACAATCTCCTACGGCCTCACCGATTCACCGGCCGGCCAGCTCGCCTGGATCGTCGAGAAGTTCAAGGAATGGACGGACCCGCGCGCCAGCCTGCCCGAAGACGCCGTCGACCGCGACCTGATCCTCACCGACGTGAGTGTGTACTGGCTGACCGGCACAGCTGGCTCCGCAGCACGCATCTACTACGAAGGCGCCCGCACCTGGGGCCAGTCCCAGCCACGCTCACCCGTACCGACCGCGGTGGCGGTGTTCCCCGGCGACACCACCATCCGGCCCCTTGCCGAGCGCGACCACAACGTCGTGCATTGGGCCGAGTTCAGCCGCGGCGGCCACTTCGCCGCGATGGAAGCACCCGACCTCCTGGTCAACGACGTGCGGGAATTCTTCCGCCAGTTCCGCTGACGCTCCGGTAGACCGGCAGGGCATGCGCGGCACAGAAGACGCCAGCGCTTTCAGCCGACTTTCTGACGTCGTCTAGCCGCACCAAGGCGGAGCCCACGAGGTCGCACGGAGCCAACAGCGAGGTGTCGACGACTACGGTGGGCGAATGCCCGAGCACGCCGTGGCGACGAAGTCGAGCTCGACGCTCGGTTTGGTACTGGAGTCACGGCTGTACCGGCGGGCGACGGTGAGCCTGTTCTTCGCCGGCCTGGGGATCTCGATCGCCATGCCCCAGCTGTCACTGTTCTTGGTCCAGGACCTGAACGCATCGCTGCCGGTGGCCGGGTTGTTCTTTCTCACCAACCTGGCCGCTCCTGTCTTGGGATTCGTGGTCGGGAGGTGGTCGGACCGGCTGAGCGACCGGCTGTCGCTGTTCAGGGCCGGTGCGGTGGTGGGCCTGGTCGGGTGGGTCGGGATGGCATTCACCACGGAGGCGTGGATGGCGTTCGTGATCAACCTCACGGTGCTCGGGTTCGCCGGGGCGACCGGCTCACTGATCTTCGCTGCGGTGCGGGACCAACTGACCCACGCTCCCACCGGTGCGGACAACCGGGTGATGTCCACGGTCCGGCTCGGGTTCAGTCTGGGTTTCATGAGCGGCCCGGTTCTGGGTAGCGTGCTCGGCGGCGTGGCCGGGCTCCGGCTGACGCTGATCGCGTCGGGCGTGTGCACCGTGTTGCAAGCGGTGCCGATGATCGGGCAGAGAGTCACCCGGGCCGTGCCCGACCGAGTTGTCCGCCCGGATGGCGCAGGAGGCCGGAACGTGTCGCGCCCCCCGAGCCTGCTGCCCCTGCTGACGTTCCTCAGCCTGAGCGTGCTGGCGATGTGTGGCGACACCATCAGGTTCGCCTACCTACCCGTCTACATGGAACTGCAGCTCGGCACCCCGGACTGGTTGCGTGGTGTGGTGATCTCGGTCCAGTCGGTCGGGATGCTCGTGTTCATTCCGATCATGGGTGTACTCGCCGACCGGTTCGGCGCGCATCGGCTGGTGGTAGTTAACGTATTGCTAGGGGCCGGGGCCAACCTCGGCTTCATGGCCGCTGATAGCGAGCTGGGGCTGATTACAGCGACTGTGCTCAACTCGGCGATGTGGGCGACTCTCGGCGGGATCGGCATCATCGTGGCCCAAGACCTGTACCCAACCGGGATCGGCTTGGCGTCGTCGCTTTACTTCTCCGCGCTCCGGTTCTCCGCCGCGATCGGCGGCATCGCCGGCGCCCTGGGAGTCGGCTGGTTCGGTGTCCCCGGGGTGTTCCTGATTCCCGCTCTGCTGTGCCTTGTGGCCGCCGTTGGACTTACGGTCCTGGCTATGGTCAGGCACCGCACGCCTGAGGCCTCGCGGGCTAGGGCGACAGCGAGGAGTATGGATAGCCCCACTTGCTGAAATCGGGGCGGCCTGCATCATGCTGCTTCGGTTTGGACTGTTGTGCTGCGTCTGAGGTTCTTCATGGTTTGGTGCGAGTTGACCCGGGCGAGCGCCGGCAGGGTGCTGAGCTCGTTGGTGACGAACGCTTCGTAGGCGTGGTGATCGGCTACCGCCACGGTGAGCAGATAGTCGGGGGTACCGAACATCCGGCGTGCTTCAAGCACTTCATCGAACACGACGACGGCCGACTCGAAAGCTTGGATGCTGGCTTGGGTCATCTGGCTGATTTCGACGAGGCGTACGCCCTAGCCACCGACCCGGCCGCCGCCAACTGGAGCCGGGCCCGGATCTTGTTCATGCAGCTGACTCTGCATCTGTTCTGGGCTGTGTCGGTGACCGTGGGAGCGCTCGGCGGTACCTTGATCCCCCATTCGGTGGTCGGCCTGGAGTTCGCCATGACCGCGTTGTTCCTGGTGCTCGGTATCGAGGCGTTCAAGGCCCGCCGGGACATCCCCACCCCGCTGGCCGCAGTCGCCTGCGCCGTGTTGGCTCGGCTGCTCGCTCCTGAACAGACGCTCGTAGTCAGCCTCGGCCTGTTCACCATCGCGCTGATCACCCGCTACCTATTGACTCGCGCTGGCCGAAAACACGGCCGGAGAAGTGTGCATAGTCATGCCTGAACCGCGCTATCTGCTGGCCGCTGTGCTAACGGCCACGGCGATCACCTGGACGCTGCGGGCCCTCCCGTTTGCTCTGCTGGCACCCCTGCGCAACAGCGGGCTGATCCGTTTTCTCGGTGGTCACAGCCCGGTCGGCGTCATGATCGCGCTCGTCGGCTACACCCTCCGCAATGTGGCCTGGCTCGACCCCGCGATCGCCGTCCCGATCTTGCTGGCCATCGCCGTCACCGTTGGCCTGCACTTGTGGCACTCCAACCTCGTCATCAGCCTTGCTGGTGGCACCGTGGTCCACGTCGCCCTCGCCAAAATCATCGCCGAAGGACTCCACTAATGGCCGAAGACGTTTCTCGACGGTGGAGAGCTGAATGCTGGCGACGCCGGGCCGCAAGGGTAACCAGTGGGGCTGGTGATGAGCGCCTGACGCTGGCCACCCGTACCAGATCGAACGGATTCGAACCAGCGACCAGAGCGCGATGCGTCGGAACCTCCGGGCATGGGTTCACGGTGCCGTTGCCGCGTGGCAGGCGGTGATCCAGACACCCCCGCGGCCCGCATGCCTCACCGTAGACTGCCGCGATGGGGAGCTGTTCCAGGTGCGGACAGAACAACCCCCAGGGTTTCCGGTTCTGTGGGGCGTGTGGCGCGCCGCTGGCGGCTGCTCCTGGACAGGCCGACGAAGAGCGCAAGGTCGTCACTGTCTTGTTCTGCGACCTTGTGGGATTCACGGCACGTTCTGACCAGGCCGACCCTGAGGACGTCGGGGCCATGTTGCGCCCCTACCATGTCCGGCTGCGTCGGGAGATCGAACGGTTTGGGGGCACTCTCGACAAGTTCATCGGCGATGCCGTCATGGCGGTCTTCGGTGCACCAGCTGCGCACGAAGACGACCCCGAGCGGTCCGTCCGATGCGCGGCACGCCTGCTCGAGGCCATCGTCGAGCTGAACGCGACGCAGCCCGCCCTTGCACTGTCGGTACGGATCGGCATCACCACCGGCGAAGCGCTCGTGGTCCTCAAGCCCGGCGGGGCGACCGAGGGGGTGGTCGGCGACATCGTCAATACCGCCTCCCGCCTGCAGGGAGTGGCGCCGGTGAACGGCATCCTGGTCGGCGAGGGCACCTGGCGGGCGACCCATGGGTTATTTGCTTACGACGAGCTGCCACCGGTCCGGGTCAAGGGCAAGGCGCAGCCCGTGCCGGTGTGGCGACTGGTCGGGCCGCGCAGTCGGTTCGGCGTGGACGTGGATCAGCGGCCGGTCGCCCCGTTCATCGGCCGTGACGCCGAGTTGGACCGACTCAAGGAGCGCTACACCCGTACCTTGCGGGAACGTTCGGTGTCGCTGGTGACTCTGCTCGGTGAGCCCGGAGTCGGCAAGAGCCGGCTGATTCAGGAGTTCGGGCGCTTCGTCGACGACCGCGAGGAGTTCGTGTCTTGGCGTCAGGGTCGCTGCCTGCCTTATGGGGACGGCATCACGTTCTGGGCCCTGGGGGAGATCGTCAAGGCCCAGGCCGGCATTCTTGAGTCCGACCCTCCCGTGCACGTGGTAACCAAGCTGGACGCCGCGCTGCAAGCACTCGTCGGCCAGGGCTCGGAGCGCGAGTGGCTCCGGACACGGCTGGCGCCGCTGCTCGGGCTGGGCAATGCTGAGGGACCAGGTGCCGACCAGGCCGAGTTTTTCGCCGCCTGGCGACGCGTCATCGAGGCGATGGGCGCTGCTGGGCCCCTCGTCGTGGTGGTCGAGGATCTGCACTGGGCGGACACAGGGCTGCTTCAGTTCCTCAACTACCTGCTCGACTCGTCGGCCGACATTGCCCTGCTCGTGATCGCCGCGGCACGGCCAGAGCTGCTCGACCGGCAGCCTGAGTGGGGCAAAAGGAGGCCCAATGCCAGTTCGGTCGCCCTGTCACCGCTCAGCGATTCCGACACCGCCGCGCTCATCGACGCCCTGCTTGGTCAGCCGGTGCTGCCGCCGGAGGTGCAGACGCTGTTGCTGGAGCAGGCCGGAGGGAACCCCTTGTACGCCGAGGAGTTCGCGCGCCTGCTCAGCGACCGGGGGCTGCTCGTGCGGCATGGGCGCACACTCCGACTCTCTCCCGGCCGGGAGATCCCGTTCCCCGAAACCATCCAAGCGCTCGTCGCGGCCCGACTCGATGCCCTGCTGCCGGAGCGCAAGGCGCTGGTACAGGACGCGGCCGTGGTGGGCAAGGTCTTCTGGTCCGGGGCCCTGGCTGCAATCAGCGGCCGTGACGAGCTAGCGCTGCAGGCCGAGCTTGACGAGCTTGAACGCAAGGAGCTGATCCGACCGGCCAGCGTATCCTCGGTCGCGGGCCAGACCGAGTACGCGTTCTGGCACGCGGTTGTCAGGGATGTCGCCTACGCGCAGATCCCCAGGGCGGGACGGATGCGCCGCCACCAGGCAGCTGCCGAGTGGCTGGAGCGACTGGCTGGGGAGCGGCTGGCCGATCGTGCCGAGATCATCGCCCACCACTACAGCCAGGCCGTTGCCCTGGCCCAGGCGACCGACCAGCAGGCGGCACGGCTTGCCATGCTCAAGGAACGCGCTCGCCGCTTCCTGGTCCTGGCCGGACATCGGGCCATCGACCTTGACGTGTCCCAGGCGCAGGCGTACTACCAGCGCGCCCTCGAACTGTGCCCTCCCGACCACCCCGAACGTCCGCGGATCGTGGCGGGAACGGCGAGAGCGGCCTTTCAGTCCGGCCGGGTCCAGGACGCGGCCGCGGCCTACGAGGAGGCAATCGCAGGATTCGCACGGCACGGCGACGTCCGCGGCCAGGGGGAGGCCCTGAACCGGCTGTGCACAGTCTTGTGGGATCAAGGCGAAACCGGTCGCGCGCGGGCCGTCCTGTTCGAGGCCATCGAGCTGCTGGAGCCCGACGGGCCCAGCCCGGAGCTGTGCTCCTCCTACGCGCAGATGGCGGCCGACCGGGTGCTGTCAGGACACTCGGAGGAGGCGCCGGCGTGGGCAGACAAGGCGTTGACCCTCGCGGAGCAGTTCGGTGGCCTGCCCGAGGTGAAGATACAAGCGCTCGACTATCGCGGAATGGCGCGGTGCGACCTCAGTGACTTGGGTGGCCTCGACGATCTCCGGCAGGCCTTGCGGCTGGCCCAGGAGGTCGGGGCGGGGAAAGACGCGGCCGTGCTCTACGTCAGCCTGGCCGAGCCGCTGTGGGTGGAAGACGGCCCCGCGGCCGCGCTGGAAACCTGCCGGACGGGGATCGACTTCGCCGAACGGCGCGGCCTCGCCCGGACGGCGAGTTGGATCCGTGGTGCGAGCTTCGGGCCGCTCGCTGACCTCGGCCGCTGGGACGAGGTGCTTGCCCTGACCGACGAGGTGATCGCGCAGGAGCGTACCCGCGGCGGCTACCAGAGCGTAGGCGCCGCGACACACAAGGCGAACATCTTGCTGTGGCGAGGCGAGATAGCGGCCGCGCAGCCGCTGGTGCGGGAACTCCTCTCCCACGCCCAGGACATCGATGACCTGCAGGTGCTTCTCCCCGCTCTGGACGCTGCGGCCGCCGTCGAGGCCGCAGGCAACCGACCACTCGCGGCCCACCTGGTCGAGGAAGTGAGCCGGCTCGCCCATGCGCGCGGTGGAGGCCAGTGGTACCTCGGGCTGTACCTCGCGGGGCTGGTCAGAACCTGCATTGCGACGCATCAGCACGCCCTGGCCACCCAGCTCATCGACCACGCGCCGACCCGGGCGGCACGGCATCAGCACGCTCGGCTCACCGCCCAGGCGGTGCTTGCCGAGGCACTCGGTGACCTCCACAAGGCTGCTGGGCTGTATGAGCAGGTTACCGAGCGGTGGACCCAGTATGGGCACGTCCTCGAGCGCGGGCAGGGGCTGCTCGGCGCAGGACGGTGCCTGGTTCGCCTCAATCGACCGCAAGCAGCTCCGAAGCTCGAGGACGCCCGGACGAGTTTCGCCGCCCTTGGAGCTCGACCGCTCCTGGCTGAGACCGACGCCTGGCTTCTCGATGCCGCAGCGCAGAACGTCTAGCGGTTGACCACCCCAGGGTCCTGGACCGGTAACGCGCATCGCCCCCAAGCCCAGGCGGTTGACGGTGATGTCGCCACCGAGGTCCTCCGTCCCGGCGTCAGCCGCGGTCGACCCGCCGGTCCCGAGCATTGGGGACTCCTTTCACTTGACCGGAGCGCAGCCTGCCGGCATTGCTCCCTGACAGTCAGGCGCTTCGGTATCGACATGGCTCAGCCCGAACGACGCTACGATGTGACGCCAGTAACGCTGGCGGGAACATATTTAGTTTCAAACAGGCGTTGCATCGGGGGTCGGGATGTGCAGGAGAACTGGATCCGGCGGCAGGTTTGCAACGCTGGTCGTAAAAATGGCTGGCTTTGCTGTGGCCATTGCGGTGCTCACGTCATGCGCCGGCGGTGGCGCCATCGAGGCGCCGGCATCGCCATCGCGCTCAGGAAGCCAGCTGCCCACGCCGACGGTGTCCCTGCCGACTCCCACGAGGTCCGCAGCGCGCCCTGAGATTCCCAGTCCAACGCCGACGAAGCCGAGTCCCGTGCTCTCATCGAGCCGGCCAACAGAGGAGCCGACACCTCCTCAAGAGCCGACACCGACGCGATCGGCGACGGAGGATCCCTCGCGGTCACCGATCCGCGAGGAGACCACCACGACCACCGCGACCCAGACAGTCACGGCAGCGCCGAGTCCGTCGACTGTCACTCGGTCGGTGACTATCAGCCCGTCGCCGACTGCAAGCCCGTCGCCCTCCTCATCCGCGGCGGGCGAGTCCGCCGAAACAAGCGCAGTTTCCTGGTTTTGGTGGGCACTGGCGGGTTTGTTGCTTGCGGCCGCGGTAGCGACGCCCCTTCTCGTGCGGGCTCACCGTCGACGGGTCTGGCGGGCTGATTTTGCAACGGCCGAGCAAGGGGTGGCGTGGTTTGCCCGCGTGCTCGTCCCTGAGCTGGGTCAATCGGGCTCTCTTGATCAGGTCGCGGGCGGCTGGACCGTCGGCGCGAATCGCATAGGCGCCGTCGAGGATCGGCTGACCATACTCGAGGCTTCGGCCCCGGACGAGGCCACTCGAACTGGGACGCGCACCCTGCGAGATGCAGTACGAGCCTCACGTGGACGTGTGGAGGAACTTCTCCAATCTGGGAACCCAGAGGCCATCTCCCCAACCCTGAACGGGGTTGCCGCCGAACTCGAGGCTGCCCTACGTTCCTTGAACCAGGCAGGGTAAAGAGCCGCACGCGTCGCCGCCCCTGAACGTCGAACGCCGAAGGGGAGCCGAAAGCGAGGGCCGAGCGCGTAGGCGATCCTCACCGGATGGCAGCCGCTCGGGGTAGGTCGAGCTGCGCGGCTCGGCGTCACTCTCTTGCTCGAGAGGTGGGCGAGTTGGACTGGGCGTAGCGCGTCCTGGTTGATGATGACGTGCAGGTTGGTCAGCAGCCCGCGGTCCACGGAGGCGGTGATTGTTGCGTAGGGCCGCCGTTGCAGATATGCCAGGAAGGCAATGCCGGACGCGGCGGGTGCGCTGACGAGGGTGACGTTGCCCCCGAAGAAGCGCAGCAGCGTCCTGGCGATGCGGTCGGCGCCGCTCTGGACCTGCTGGCTGCTGCGCCGCGGCCGGATTTGCGGCGGATCGCCCGTTGTGAAGTCGGCCACTCCCCAGACGTCATCGTGCAGCAAAGCGGTGAGGGCTTGGAGGTCGCCGTTGGCGCAGGCGGCGAGGAAGGTCTGGGAAAGCCTGTGCAGCTCCTGGTCGGCCATCTCGAGCTTGGTGGGATGGGGGCCGCCGACCACCTTGGCGCGCGCCCGTTTAGCCAGCTGACGGCAGGTCGCGGACGGCTTGCCAAGGATCTCCGCAACCTGGTCGAAGGGCAGCTGGAAGACGTCGTGGAGTACGAAGGAGACCCGTTCGGCCGGGCTGAGCCGCTGCAGCAGGATCAGCAGGGCTTCGCTCACCTCCTCATCCAAGGTCACGCGGTCCGCGGGATCTGCCACTGCCTGCTGGTCGAGGCTGAACGCACTGTCCAGCCACGCGGTATCGCTCGGCCGCTCCCGCCGGTTATGCGCGGAGCGGATCCGGTCCAGGCAGAGCCGGCTCGTCACGACGGTCAGCCAGCCGCGCGGATCCCGCACCTCCCCGGGCTCGACCAAGTCCAAGCGCAAAAACGCCTCCTGAACCACGTCTTCCGCCGCCCCGATATCGCCCAGCATCCGATATGCGAGGTCGATCAGATACGCACGGTCGGCCCGCCACGCCGCCGCGACGAGGTCGCCTGCGCCCGAGAAATCGATCATCGCAACGTCCTGCGCCTTCCGCATCGCCGTCATACACACCAGGACGAGATAGCACCTCCCATCGTGACAGGTAGGCGGCGGCAACCTCTTTGCGACAGATCCTGGGGCGGCCCTGTCACTTTTCGACCCTGTCACTTTCCTGCGGGCGCTTCCGTCCTTTGCTACGACACGCCACATCAAGGGAGTTGACATGATCCTGATCACCGGAGCGTCGGGCAACGTCGGACGGCCCCTCGTTGCCCAGCTGCTCGCCCGCGGCGCGAAGGTCCGCGCCATCAGCCGGCATCCAAACACCGCTGGCCTGCCAGGTGGAGCCGAAGTCGTGGAGGCCGACCCGAGCCGGCCGGACTCACTAGATGGATGCTTTGACGGCGTCACCGCGATCTTCCTCAACGCCCGCGCCGTCCAGAACGCCGCGTCGCAGGTCTTGACCCTCGCCAAGCGCGCCGGCGTCGCCCGAGCCGTCGCGCTCGCAGCCACCAACGTCGACGAAGACCACACCCGGCAACCGTCTCGCTGGCGCGGCGACCTCAACGCCGAGCTCGAGCAGGCTGTGATCGCGAGCGGCCTGGAGTGGGTGAGCCTGCGGCCGAACGAGTACGCGTCGAACTTCCTCGGCCTGTGGGCGGCGCAGCTGCGCAGTGGAAACGTGATCCGCGCACCCTACGGCGCCTCACAGCACGCGCCGATCGACGAGCGCGATATTGCCGCGGTCGCCGTCGAAGCGCTGCTCACCGACCGGCTCCTCCGACAAAAGGTGCCGCTGACCGGGCCCCGGTCCCAGTCGGCCCGCGAGCTCGCTGACACGCTGGCCGAAGTCCTCCGGCGGCCGATCAGATTCGAAGAAATTCCACCGGAGTCAGGCCCGCCAGGCGATGCTGGCTCAAGGCTTCCCCGAAGGCTTCGTCACCGGATACCTGCGGCTGCAAGCCGAGGCTGTAGATCGGCCCGCTCCGGTCACCCACGCGGTCGAGGAGATCCTGGGCCGTCCGGCGACAGGTTTCGCGACCTGGGCCGCTGACCACGCCGAATCCTTCCGTGGGGTGGCGGCGTGAAGCTTGCCCTTTTCGGCGCGACCGGTGGCGTCGGCCGCGAGGTCCTCAGCCAGGCCCTTGCTGCCGGTCATGCGGTCACCGCTGTGGTGCGGAACCCGTCGAAGCTGCCGGCGGACGTCGAGGTCGTACGGCAAGACCTGGCCAGCCCAGACGCCGCGGTCCTCGCCGCCGCGCTGGGCGACGCCGACGCGGTGATCTCCACGATCGGCCCAAACCCGCCAGCCCAAGCCGGAATCGTGGCACACGCCACAGCCGCCATCACGCACGCCATGGCGGATGCAGGCGTCCGCCGCCTCGTGGTGATCAGTGCTGCGCCGGTTGGTGTCGTGCCCTCGACCCACCGACCACACCCGCCTCGCTACGACCCCGGCGACGACCTGCTCATGCGCTACCTCCTCAGCCCATTCATCCGGCGACTCTTCGGCCGCCACTACACCGACCTCGCCGCCATGGAGGACCAGCTGCGCGACGGAACCCTGGACTGGACCGCGATCCGGCCACCGCGGCTCACCAACGGACCGCTCACCGGCACCTACCGAACCGCGATAGACCGCAACGTACGCCACGGCCTGACCATCTCCCGGCCAGACGTCGCCCACCTGATGCTCACCGTGCTCCAACAGCCTCAAGCCGTACGCCACGCCGTCGGCATCGCCAACTAGAGGCGCCAGCGCAGCCCTGCGCGGCCAACGACCGATCCGTCCGAACCAGGTGGTGGTAATCCACCGCCATCGCTCTTGGCCTATAGTCACGCTCCATGGTCGCCCACCGCGGCCGCATCGTTGCGAGCTTTCGCCGCCACGCCCAGATCATTTGGACGGCTGCGGCGCTGCTCACCGTCGTTGGTGCGGCAGTTCCAGTGGCGCAGGCTCCTACGGCCACTCCCACCCCGACCTCGACTGCGACCGCCTCCGCTTCGCCGACACCGGATGACCGAGGCCCCACTCCAGGCGACGAAAGCCCCAGTCCAGGTGACACCACCCCGGCACTCACCCCGCTGGCGACGCCGACCGCAACGACAGCTGAATCCCTCACCCCGACTGAAGCACCACCGACGACGCCCTCGGATCCCACAACACCGGACGCCAGCCCGACTTCCGCGCCCGCTCAAACCGAGAGTCCTCAGCCCCAACGACCGGCGACGCCACCGGCCAGCTCGACCGGAGCTGTTCCGCTCACCTCGGTCCTCATTGCCCTCGCCGTCTTGGCCCTGCTGAGTCTTGTGCTGCTGCGCCTCGCCCGAAAGGGCGAGGCGCAGGTCGGGCAACCCGAGGCACCTCCGCCACGAACCGGTACCGAACCGGCCACCGACGTACTGGTGCTGCTGGCGTCGGCTGGTGAGGCGCTGATCGACTCCGGCTTCGACGTCGACGACGTGGATGCGGATCTGGAGGAGATCGCCCGGGCATACGGCATGGCTGACACGGAGATCATCGCAATGCCGACCGCGCTCCTGGTCTCGTCCGGCACCGGTGGTCGGCTTCGGACCAGGGCCGTTACCAGCGGCCGCCATCGGTTGCGGCTGCACCAGATCGAGGAGCTCGATGACGTCGTCAGGGCCGCGCGAACCGGTCGGGTCGATCCCCGTTCGGCCCACGAACAGATCGTCGCGATTCGTACCCGACCCGCGCCGTTCGGTCCAACGATGCAGGTGCTCGGTCAAGTGCTCGCCACAGTCGGCCTCGTTGTCCTGCTCGGCAGCTCCTGGCTCGGGATCGCGGTGGCCGCCGGACTCGGCGGCCTTGTCGGGGCCCTCCTGCTCGCTGGAAGCCGTGTACCGCCCCGGTTCCAGGTGCTGCTGACGGTCGCAGCATCATTCAGCGTGTCGCTCGTGGTTTTCCTGCTGTCGCGGACCGGCCCGGACTTCGACGTCGCCCCCAGCCTGATCGCCCCGCTGGTCACGCTGCTGCCCGGAGCGCTGCTGACCACCGCGGTGATCGAGCTGTCGACTGGCCAGATGATCTCCGGTGCCGGACGCCTGGCGGCCGGGGCAGCCCAGCTCGTGCTGCTCGGCCTGGGCATCCTCGCCGCGGCCGCTCTCGTCGGGGTACCCGCCTTCGACCTGACGGCGACGAAGCCGGCGCTCGGTGCCGTTGGCCCCTGGCTCGCCGTCGGTGTGTTCGGCATCGGCATCGTGATGAATCTGTGCGCGCGTCCGAGCTCCCTCGGCTGGATCCTCTTGGTTCTGTATGTGGCCTACGGCGGCCAAGTGCTGGGAGGCCTGTTCTTCGGCGGCGTGCTTTCCGCCTTCGTGGGTGCGGCCGTGATGACCCCGGTGGCCGATCTAGTCGCCCGGCAGCGAACCGGGCCACCGGCGATCGTCAGCTTCACACCGGCCTTTTGGCTCCTGGTCCCCGGTGCGCTCGGCCTAGTCGGCGTCGCGGCCTTACTCCACGGTGACAGCACCGGCACCACGACCCTGATCACCACAGTGGAGACGATGGTGGCGATCGCGCTCGGCGTCCTCGTCGGACGGGCCATATCCATCATCGTGTCCGCGCGCGAGGGTCGAAGCAGCCCCCCGCCGGCCACCTCCCGATGACAAGGGCCAGAGTCACCATGCGTGTCATCCCGATCGAGGGCGAGCCGACCATGATCGTTCCCTGGAACGCCTGACGCGAAGACCGCGCCCCGGAAGTCCGAGGCTCGGGCACATCGACCGGAGCGACGGCAGCGGACCGTACGCCGCCACGGCGAATTCGCTGGTCGCGCTGGACCTGAAGATCGACTCCACGACCTACGCCGGTCGCATGTTCCTACACCTGCTGGCTGCGCTGGCCGAGTGGGAGCGCCACCGACTGGCCGAACGCACCAGCGTGGGCATACGCCCCGCGAGAGCTATCGGTCCATCGCCGTCGTGTGCAATTGGCGTGACTGCCGGGTTTGTTCGGTATGTCGTAGGCTGCGCAGAGTCACGGACCGGTAGGGATCTAATGACGAAGCTTTCCATGCATGAGAGTCTTCCGTTCGACGAAGCGACGGCGCCGTCGCTGGTGTCTACCGGCGAGCTTCCACGGACCGAGCAGGTAAGGGATGTGGTCACCGAGGCCTACGAGCGCTATCGGTCCAACGGCGAGGGTGCCGTCGCGGACTACATTCCCGCGTTGGCTGGCGCATCGGCTGGGCTTTTCGGGATTTGTGTGGTCGGCGCGCGGGGCTGGTTGTTTGAGATTGGTGATGTGGAGACGGCGTTTTCAATCCAGAGCGTCTCCAAGCCATTCGTCTTCGCGCTGGTCTGCGAAGCGATCGGGTACGAGGCGGCGCGACATCAGCTGGGCGTCAACAGCACAGGATTCCCGTTCAACTCGCTGATGGCCGTCGAGTTGAATGACGAGCGGACGATGAACCCGTTGGTCAACGCGGGTGCGATCGCGACCACAAGCCTGATTCCCGGCAACACGGCGGAGGAGAAGTGGGAGAGGATCCGAGACGGGCTTTCACGCTTCGCCGGTCGCGAGCTCACCTTGAGCAAGGATGTCTACGAGTCTGAGTCGGCCACCAACATGCGCAACCAGGGCATCGCCCATCTCCTGGCGAGCTACGAGCGGCTCTACTTCGACCCCGACGAGGCCACCGACATCTATACCCGGCAGTGCTCCCTCGACGTGACCGCCCACGACCTCGCTGTGATGGCTGCCACGCTTGCCAACGGCGGGGTGAATCCGATGACAGGCGAGCGGGTCATAGTCGCGGGGGTGTGCCGGCGGGTGCTGGCCGTGATGGCCACCGCCGGCCTGTACGAGCTGTCGGGAGACTGGCTGTATCAGATCGGGATGCCGGGCAAGAGCGGCGTCAGTGGCGGCATCGTGACCGTATCGCCCGGCAAGGGCGGCCTGGCGACATTCTCGCCTCCGCTCGATGCCGCCGGAAACAGCGTGCGCGGCCAACTCGTCACCAAGTACCTGGCCGAGCGGCTCGGACTCAACCTCTTCGCCTCTAAACCAGCAGAAGACTTGACCGCGTCACCGCTGCCGTAGACCCGATCGGCGCTTAGGCCCCGACGGATGCTGATCGCTCATCGGTCTGTTGCATTTACTGCGGAATCACACGTCGCGGGTGATTCGCCTGCTCGCCGGCGATGTGACGGTGCCCATAGTGTCGGGTAGTTCGCTCAGCTATTCGATCGAGATCCTCGACGGGACGGTACCGGCTGAGTCCGGAGCGGTCACCCTGTTCATCGACCCGCTAAGCCGCCCGCTGAGCGCCGTGTCCCTGGCCGGGATGAACCGCCGCGATCGCGGAGACATCAGATCCATCCGTTTTCCCGGGCGATCCGGTACGCCTCCGCCCGCGATCCGGCCTCCAACTTTTGAGTGATCGTCGCTAGGTAGTTGCGGACCGTGCCAGGCGAGAGGAATACCGCGCGTGCGACCTCGCGGATGGGCCGGCTCTCCTGCGCGATCGCCAGCACCTCGGCTTCCCGCGGGGTCAACGGTGAGGGGGCCGCAGTGAGCGCGTCGGCCGCGAGGATCGGGTCCACGTAGCGATGGCCCTCGTGTACCCGGCGTACGACGTCGGCGAGTGCGGTGCTCGGCGCTCCCTTAGCGAGGAAGCCGCGCGCCCCGGAGGTCAGTGCTTTGCGCAGCAGGTGCGGGCGTCCGTGGCCAGTGAGGATCACACCCGCACACTCCGGGAGCTGCCGGCTCAGCTCGGTGACGACGCCTACGCCGTCGATCACCGGCATCTGCAGATCGACAACCGCCACGTCGGGCCGGTGGGCGAGGGCACGATCGAGGGCCTGGCGGCCGTCTGCCGCCGTCGCGACCACCTCGATGTCGGTCTCGCGCGCCAGCAGCGCGACCAGCGCCTCGCGGATCAGTTCCTCGTCATCGGCGATCAGCACCCGGATTGTCGGGTCGGTCATCGCAGTCCGTTCCCGCTCGGTGGCAGCTCCACCCGTACCTCGAACCTCCCGTCGTTGGCCGGGCCGGCGACCATTCGGGCCCCGGCGGTCGCACATCGCGCCGCCAGGGCGGCCAGACCGGTTCCGGATGAGGGTCCATCGCGGGCGGTGCCGCCCTTTGGACGTCCTGCGCCGTCGTTCATGATCACCAGGGTCGGGCATGGTTCTGTGCCATCGAAGGTGATCGAGACTTTGCGTGCGTCGCTGTGCCGCAGGATGTTGGTCACCGCCTCGCGGACCACGGCAGCCAGCAGTCGCGACGCCGGCGCTGGCACATGCGTGGAGTCGACGTCGGTTGTGGTTTCGATGCCAGCGGAGCCAAGGACCAGCTCGGCCGATGCGAGCTGGGTGGCAAGGTCGGCGACCGTCTCGCCGTGCGCCGCTCGCCGAGCCTCGGCGAGCGTGGCCGCCGCAATCTCGCGGATCTCGCCGCTCTCCGCCGCCGAGCGGGCGGGGTCGGTGGCTGCAAGATCAGCCGCGAGCTCGGCCTTCATCGCGATGATGCCAAGACGGTGACCGAGCACATCGTGCAGCTCACGGCTTACCCGCAGCCGCTCCTGGGCGAGCACGAGATCGGCCTCGGCGTCGCGTCCCGCCTCGGCAGCCCGCACAAGGCCGAGTAACCACACCAGCACCAGCCCCGTCAGCCACACCACGGCTGCCGAGCCGAGCGCGAAAGCCAGGTTCTCCACGACCGAGCCGTCGAACACCACCGCGCCGGCCGCCGCCATCGCACCCAGGCCGACTGCCACCACCACGCCCGCCCGCGGAACAGCCAGAGCGCATGCACCGATGGCGAACCCCGCCAGCCACGCCCATGGCTCCTGACCCGGCACGGCCCAGGCGTACGCCGGAAGCCACAAGCCGAGGGTCACGATCACGAGTACACCGACCAGGCCGATGCGGGTGCGCTGGGATTGCTCGGGGCTGACGGCTGAGCGGAGCACAAGTGCCAGCGCGGCGCCGAAGAGCGCAAGGCCCACCACGTACATTGTGGCGAGAAGTCCCGACGGTGGCCGGGTGAGCCGCAACGGGAAGACGAGAGCCCACCCGTAGCTCACTAGCAGCGTGCCTAGCACGACCAGCCGAGGGTTGACCTGGGGACGTCGGTAACGGTCAGGGGACATCGGCCCCATTCTCCCGTGAAGGCTGCACGCCCGAACCGTGACAATCGCATCTGCCGCCCGATCGTTCCCGCGCGCACCCTCGAACCATGAGCATCAGGCAGGCCAGCACCGTTGACCCCATGCCCCGGCCGGACCGGCCACAGACGACCACGGCGTGGCGTCGGTACGTGCCCTGGCAGGGTTCTGCCTCGCGCACCGACATGGCATTGATGGGAGCGATCCTTGGTGTGGTCGTGCTCGGGTTGGTGCTGCGGCCCCTCAAGCCGTTCCTGCTCGCCTCGCACCCGGTCACCTTGGAGTTCCTCACCGGCGACCTGACGGCAATCGGCGCTGCAGCGGCGTTCGCCCGGATCGGCGAGGCACCACTCTGGCTTGTCCTCCTCGCTGGGGCTGCCGGCATGGTGAAACTCGACTGGCTTACATGGTGGACCGGACGGCAGTGGGGCGGAGGCATCATCAAGATGTTCACCACAAGCGAGCGCGCGCAGCGCTTCGCCGGCCGGGCCACGGAGCTGGACCCCAAGATCCTCCGCGCCGCGGTCGTGCTCGCGGTCCTGCCGGGCGTTCCGACCGCGGTGGTCTACGCCATGGCCGGCTGGGCTCGGATGCGCCTGGCGACCTTCCTTCTCCTCGACCTCGCCGGGGCGTTCTTGATGACGGGCCTGGTCGCCGGGGTCGGCTATGGACTTGGCCAATACGCCGTCGACGTGGTCCTGCTCGTCGACAGGTTCGCGTCGGTGGTGAGTCTGACGCTGATCGCGGGGGCCGCGGTTGTCCCGATGGTGAAACGACGGATCCGACGGCACGTGCGATAAGGAGCGCTGACGGGGCTTCGGAGGACGACGGCGGCTTGTCCTTCAGCGCATTTGTCGGGCGACGAAGTCCGCGGCCGACTGTGCTCGAATACCCCATAGGGGTATATTGCACGAGTAGGCGGGCGCCAAAGGATGGGGTATCAAGCCGCCAGATTTTGGAGAGGCGTTGATCGACATCAGATCAACCGCGGTTCTGGAGGTGTCGGGGGTGCAGTGGGCGTCCTCGAAGAATGTGGCCGAGGCTGTGCTGTCTCGCCGTCCTGGGGTGCTGGATGTTGAGGCGAACCCGGTGGCACAGACTGCCACCGTCACCTATGACCCGTCCCGAACCTCAGTGGCGGAGCTGGCCGGCTGGGTCCGGGACTGTGGATATCACTGTGCCGGCCAATCGGTTCCTGACCACATCTGCGATCCACTCGCCGAACCAGCATCGGCCGGGACCAAGCATGATCATCCCCAAATCACTAGCCACGCGCACACCGATCTCGACTCGGGGCATGACCACGCGCACGATCCCGGCTCACGGCACGACTATCGGCACACTGATCACGGCGCCGGGCATGATCACCTGATCACAGACGCGCCGGCCGACTCGAGCACTGCAATCCCCGCTCCCCCTGCTGATCATGCTGCTCATCCGCCTGTGACACCTCATGACGCGATGGGCCACGGCGGGCATCACGCCAGCATGTCGATGGACGCGATGGTGCGCGACATGCGGAACCGGTTCGTCGTTGCTGCGCTGCTCTCCATCCCGATCTTGTTGTGGTCACCGATAGGTCGGGAGGTGATCGGCTTCAGCGTCCCAGCACCGCTCGGGCTGCGCGACGATGTCTTCTCCTTGATCTTGAGCTTGCCGGTGATCTTCTACTCGGCCTGGATCTTCTTCGACGGCGCTTGGCGCGCTCTGCGGGCACGCACCCTGGACATGATGGTTTTGGTCGCCGTCGCCATCGGCGCTGGCTGGCTCTACAGCGTCTATGTCACTCTCACCGGCGGCGGCGAGGTCTTCTACGAGGCGGCCACGGTTCTGGCCGCCTTCGTGCTGCTCGGGCACTGGTTCGAGATGCGAGCCCGTGGTGGGGCCAACGACGCGATCCTCACACTTCTCGAGCTGGCACCGCCCATGGCGGTTGTGCTTCGCGACGGAGAACCCGTTGAGGTGCCCACCGCCGAGGTCAACGTGGGTGATGCGCTCCTGATTCGTCCGGGCGCCAAGATCCCGGTCGATGGGACGGTCATCGACGGCGCGTCCGAGGTCGATGAATCCATGGTTACTGGTGAGAGCCTGCCAGTAGCCAAGGCAGTTGCCTCGAACGTGATCGGCGCCTCTGTCAACACCACCGGCACTTTGCGGGTACGCGCCACCAAGGTGGGGTCGGACACCGCACTGGCCCACATCGTGGCGCTGGTACAGGAGGCGCAAAACTCCAAAGCTCCCGGTCAGCGGCTCGCCGACCGAGCGGCGTTCTGGCTTGTCCTAGTCGCGCTCATCGGTGGCGTGGCCACATTCCTGGTATGGCTAGCAGTCGGCCGGCCACCTACCGAGGCCTTGCTGTTCGCGATCACGGTTGTGGTGATCACTTGCCCGGACGCTCTTGGCCTCGCGACACCGACAGCGATCATGGTTGGCACCGGACTGGGCGCCAAACGGGGCGTTCTGTTCAAGAATGCAACCTCGTTGGAGACTTCCGCCCAGATTGACACAGTGGTGATGGACAAGACAGGAACCCTGACTAAAGGGGAACCTGAGGTCACCGATGTCATCGCGGACGGCGTTGGCGAAGTTGAGCTGCTGGCGCTCGCCGCCGCAGTTGAACGCGAATCGGAGCATCCGCTAGCTCGGGCAGTTACGCGTCATGCCGATGAGGCGAAAGTCCCGAGAGTGGCAGCCACTGCATTCCGCAACGTTCCGGGTCATGGAGCCCAGGGGCAGGTTGACGGCCGACGTGTATTGGTGGGCAACCGCCGCCTGATGACGACCGAAGGTATCGAGCTCGGCGGCCTGGGCCGCCGCCGTGACGAACTGGCCGCAGCGGGGCGTACGGCTGTGCTCATTGCAGTCGATGGGCGGGCCGTCGGGGTACTTGGCCTAGCGGATGCTCCCCGCGAGACCGCTGGGGCAGCGGTACGCGAACTGCACACGATGAACATTCACGTAGTCATGCTGACCGGTGACAACGAAGCCACCGCTCGCCGCATCGCAAACCAGCTGGGCATCGACACAGTGATTGCCGAAGTGCTGCCGGCCGACAAATCGGCAAAGATCCTTGAGCTTCAGCAGGCGGGTAAGCGCGTCGCCATGGTGGGCGACGGGGTTAATGATGCCCCCGCGCTCGCCGTTGCGGACCTTGGCATCGCGATCGGTGCCGGTACCGACGTTGCCATCGAGACGGCCGATGTGGTCTTGATGCGCTCCGACCCGCTCGATGTGCCCACCGCTGTGCGCATCGGCAAGGGGACGCTGCGCAAGATGCGGCAGAACCTTGGCTGGGCGATCGGCTACAACGCGGTCGCGCTGCCGATCGCAGCCGGCGTTTTCGAGCCAACTTTCGGACTAGTGCTACGACCTGAGATCGCGGCGCTGACGATGTCCGGCTCCAGCTTGCTGGTAGCGGTCAACGCCCTCCTACTGAAACGGCTCCCACTACCCGGGCCAGACGATTCAGGCGCGGACAGGAGTGCAAGGTGATCCCGAACTCGCCGAGGAGGCTCCTGAGATCGCATCTGGAAGTCCGCGACGCGAGTTGGTGCGGTTGAGCGGTCACTGCGCCGGCGCGCTGGGTTGGATGTTCTTGTTGTTGTGGAACAGGTTCTCGGGGTCGTATTTGGCTTTCACCTCGGCGAGCCGCCGGTATGTGTCGTCGCCGTAGGCCTCGCGAACCCGGCTGGAGTCGTCGTCCGAATCAAGGAAGTTCACGTAGACGCCGCCACCGCGGTGTGGTTGGAGGGCTTCGAGGAACCGCCGCGCCCAGGCGGGCTCGGCCGCGACGTGCTCGCCGGACTCGTCGGGGAGCCAAACGCCTTCGATGACGATGTTGTGGGCCACGTCGCGACCGGCGTAGGCGGTGGCGTCGCGCGGAGCCAGGGCGGCGACGGCGCCACCGAAGTGGAACATAACTACACACGACCGGGGCGAGCCGGCGGCGTAGGCGTGGTCGGCGATGACGGCGATGGCTTCGTCGGAGAGGTCGACGAGGTTCGTCGACTTCCAGTAGTAGTGCCACCCGTGGGGAACGGTGTCGTCGATGCCGCTCTGGAAAGCGACGTACGTCGAGGGTGCGAGCAGGTCGACGAGCGGCGTCCCGAACCTGCGGAGGCCGTGCACCGCACGCTCGCCGTCTTCGACGGGGCCTGCGTAGCAGCAGGCGACGGCGATGGCCGGCCGCCAGTGCAGGTCTTCGGGGATGCCCGGCAGAGGGGGGACGGTGCCGAGCCTCACGACGCTGCCGAGCTCGTCGGGCGCTTCGGCGGCGAAGTCCCGGTAGAAGCGCAGCACGTCGGAGGTGTCGTCGGCCGCCCAGAAGACAAGCCCGGCCATCACGGTCGGGCCGAGGGGATGCAGTGCGAACCGGAACGACGTGACGACGCCGAAGTTGCCGCCGCCACCTCGCAGCGCCCAGAACAGATCGGCGTGTTCGTCGGCGGACGTCCGGACGATGCTGCCCTTGGCGGTGACCACCTCGGCGGCAAGCAGGTTGTCGACGACGAGTCCGTGTTTGCGCATGAGGAAGCCGATGCCGCCGCCGAGGGTGACCCCGGCGACGCCGGTGTGGCTCACGATGCCGCCGGTGGTGGCCAGACCATGGGCCTGCGTCTCGTGGTCGACGTCGCCCCACAGCGCACCCCCCTGCACCTGGGCCGTGCTGCCGGCGGGGTCGACCCACACGGCGCGCATGGCCGAGAGGTCGATCACGATGCCGTCGTCGCACACAGCGGTGCCGGCCACATTGTGGGCCCCGCCTCGTACGGCGATCTCGAGGTCGCGGTCGCGGGCGAAGTGCACGGCTGCGGCCACGTCGGCGGTGCCACTGCAGCGGGCGATCAGTCGAGGGCGCCGATCGACGGTGCCATTCCATACGGCGCGTGCCTCGTCATATCCATAGTGGTCCGGGGCGATCACGTCGCCCCGGAACCCGGGAATCTGCATTGTGGTGATTGCTGCCATCGCTCCTCCTTTGGTCGATGTCTCATCGCAACATCGGGGGGTACCGAGGAAAAGTCAGCTATCTGGACTTCGAAGTAAAGAATCTGGACTTCACGGCGGTCGAGATACGCGGGACACTGCGCTCATGAGGACCTACGGCCAGTACTGTCCGATCGCCCGTGGCGCGGAGATATTTGCTGAACGCTGGACGCCGTTGATCATCCGCAACGTGCATCTGGGCTGTGAAACCTTCGGCGAGATCCTCGATGGTGCGCCCGGACTCTCCCGCACGCTCCTCACGCAGCGGCTCAAGCAACTCGAACGCCTTGGCATTGTCGAGTCGGCACCGAAACCCCAGGGCCGCGGTCACCGATTACCAGCTCACGCGCTCGGGCCACGATCTGTTCAATGTCTGCGAGACCCTCGGCGAGTGGGGAGCTCGCTGGCTCGAGATCGCCCCGGAGAACCTCGATCCCTACGTGGCGCTGTGGTCGATGTGCAACGCGCTTCGCCGGGACCGACTTCCGGAACAACGCGTGGTCATCCAATTGGATTTCACCGGCTTCCGGCCCCACGAGCGGTACTGGCTGCTCCTCGAGCACCGCGAGGCCGAAATCTGCAAGACGTATTCCGGCCTGGACGAAGATCTGTACATCACCGCCGACGCCGAGGCGTTTGTGAAGTGGCACGCGGGTCAGCTGTCCTGGGCCGAGGCAACCCGCGGCTCCCGGATCCAGCTCGACGGCCCGTCATGGCTGGTGCGGGCCTTCCCGACCTGGAACGGCCGCAGCATGTTCGCCCACATCAGACCCGACGCCGCCGCTGCCACCGCGAATTGATGCAACGGCCCCGCCGTCGAGCCAATCCCCAGTGGGCGCAGGATTATAGGCACACTTCAACCGTGACTACATGGGAAATGAAAGGAAACCAACGATGAGCGAGCGCTTTTGGGCGTCGGGTCATTGGCAGGTCAAGGACGGCAAGGCCGAGGATTTCACCCAGCAGTGGAAGGAATGGCTCTCCCGAAGCAGTGAGAATGTCTCGGGCTTTCACCATGCGCGACTGCTTCGTTCGCTGAACAGCCCGCAACAGTTCACTTCCATATCTGAATGGGATACCGCTGGGGCCCGCGATGCGTGGAAGGCGAGTCCTGCGTTTCGGGACGGCTTCGAGGCATCGAAGGCGCTCTGTGATGAATTCCTGGGCGGTGACTACAACGAGGTTGTCATCGTCCGGCCCCACACAGAGCCAAGCTGAGCAAGGACTGGGCCACGGATCCGCCGCCGTAGACTCGGTCAGCAGAGAGTGCTGCAGGCGTAACCATCGCGTGTCAGAATCTGACTACAAATCCGTTCTCGTCAGTCACCGTGGACTGCAAGCAACCGAGGGGTACGAATGAAACAGGTCTACCGGGTTCTGGCGTTTCTCGTGGCAGCTGGCGTGGCGATTCAGGCTGCGTCCGTTGCATACGGGATGTTCGGCCTGCTCAAGTGGATCGAGGGTGGCGGTACCCTCGATCAGTCCACGGAACTCACGCCCGCGCTGGGCGGCTACACGGGATTTTCGTGGCATGCCACAGGTGGCATTTTCATCCTCCCAGCCATTTCGCTGCTCCTTTTGATCAGCTCATTCTTTGCCAAGGTGCCGGGCGGCATCAGGTGGGCACTGATCGTGCTCGGGGTGACCGTGCTCCAGGTGGCGCTGGGCCTCTTCGCCCATTCGGTTGCCGGACTTGGGTGGCTGCATGGCATCACCGCCCTCGCGCTCTTCGGCACCGCAATGATGGCCGGTATGCGCGTCAGCCAGGCGGTGGCTAGCAAGGCTGCAGTGGACGAGCCGGTGGCTGCGCCTGCTTCCTGATAACGGTCGATCATTGGGTTAGTGCCCTTGAAGCAACGCTCGCGAAAGCCGGCATGGCGGGCGGGTCAGAGATTGGTCATGCGAGGCCTGCCAAGCTGTGGGCAACGAATAGCATCTGAAGACCACAAGGCCAAGTCAAAGTTGTCCATGGACGGGATGGAGATCCGCACGTTCGGTGAGAGCGATCGTGCGGCACTGAGTGATCTCTTCGGCCGCGCCGGAGAGGATTCACCGTCCGGTTCGCTCTGGGGCCACGAAGAATCCGAAGCCGCCGTTTACCTGACTCCGTATATGGATTTGGAACCGGACTCGCTGTTTATTGCGGTGGTCGACGGCGCATTAACCGGATACCTGACCGGCTGCCTTGACAGCTTCGCATTCCCAAGTGAGACCGAGCGTATGGAGCAAGCCATGCGTAAGTACCGGCTGATATTCCGCGCCAGATCTGCGGCTTTCTTCGCTCGGGGCCTGTTCGACGTCGCGATCTCCGCAATCCGTCGACAGCGGACTGCAGCAGATTTCGACGATGCCCGGTGGCCGGCCCACCTGCACATCAACGTGCTACCGCAGGTCCGTGGAACTGGCGTCGGCAGAGCCCTGATGACCCGATGGTTCGAGCGGCTCATGGAGTCAGGCTCGCGAGGGTGTCACCTACAAACCCTGGTTGAGAATAATCGCGCGGTGTTGTTCTTCGAACGCATGGGCTTCGAGGGGCACGGGCCGACACCATTGGTCCCCGGCATCAGGTATCGCGGCAAACGCCTGCACCAACAGACCATGGTGTGGTCGCCTGGCGGCTGAGCAAGCGGAGCGGCACTCCGCTCCTCATTGTCAGACGCCAAGAGAATTCTGGTGAGACGCTCCGGCCCTAGGCTGAGAGGGTGAGTGCCCGCATCGATCCCGACGGCACACCGGAGCCCTTGGACGCGGCGCCTCAGGCACTCACCTGGACTGGCCGAGTCTGGCGCGTCCTCGCGGACACAGTGGCCATCTGCGTGCGTTATCGGGTGACCGGCCTAGCGGCTGAGGCCGCCTTCTTCGGGATGCTCTCGCTGCCGCCGCTGCTCTTCGGCCTTGTCGGCACCATCGGTTTCATTGTCGGGACCTTGGACATCCGAACCATCTCGGGCTTTCGCGAGCAGTTGCTTGACCTGTCCTCGCGTGCGCTGACCCCCGACGTGGTGAATACCGTGATCGAGCCCACTCTGGACGATGTGCTTTCACGGGGCAGTGCTGCGGTGATATCGATCGGGTTCCTGCTCGCCTTGTGGGCCGGCTCGCGTGCGCTCAATGTCTTCGTCGACACGATCACGATCATGTACGGTATGGCCGGAAAGCGGGGCCTGGTTCGCACTCGAGCCCTCGCTTTTGCCCTCTACTTGGTCTTCCTTGTCGCCGGAGTGGTAGTGCTTCCGCTGATTCTGGCAGGGCCCACCTTGGTGAGCCGGGTGCTACCGGTAGGTCTGGACTTCATTGGTGCCCTCTACTGGCCTTTTGTATTGCTGGGATCGGCATGCATGCTGGCGACCCTGTATCACCTGTCGGTGCCGGTACGTACGCGCTGGAGAGCCGACTTGCCGGGCGCAGCCATCACCGTGGCGATGTGGGTCGGCGGCAGCGTGCTGTTGCGCTTCGTGCTCAGCAAGTCCATCGGAAGTACGACGATCTATGGCCCGCTGGCCGCACCCATCGCATTTCTGATCTGGCTCTATCTGATTTCAATAGCCGTGCTGATGGGTGCGGCGTTCAACTCGGCTCTGGACGACGTATTTCCTCGGCTCTCGGGCATCGACCACAGTGCTCCTGGCGTTGAGAAGCCTGCGTCGACCAGTAGACAGGGCGGCTCGCTCCGCCGTACCCTCGCCGGCGTGCGCGCTTGGCGACGCGGCAAATCCCAATAAATGGACCGCGTTCCCACATACTGAGAAACGATTTGATTCGATCAAGGTCATTAACGGAGTGTTGGTCCGTGCGTATCGCTCCGGAAAGTCTCCGCGCCTGGCCTCTGCCAGCGCGACCGGCGCTCTCGCTTGCTCGTCGGACCTTGGGTTTGACTGCGCGGCGCTTCGTCGATCTCGGCCGGACCGAGTCGATGATGTGTCACCTCTACGCTGCCTGATCCGCTGGCCCGCAGCCGGCCGCCTGGCACACACCGTCCAACCCGCCAGAACGCTCGTGCTGCTCCGAGAACGGGGACACCCACATGACCACCGACACTGCACCCAAGGCAACTAGCCCGGGCCGCACCGCCCCTCGAGAACGGCCAGCTGCCCGACCCCGTCGCAAAAAGGGCGAAGGACAGTGGGCCCTTGGCTATCGCGAGCCGCTGAACCCCAACGAGCAATCAAAGAAGGACGACAACCCGCTCAACGTTCGGGCACGGATCGAGAACATCTACGCCAAGCGCGGCTTCGCCTCCATCGATCCCAATGACCTCCGTGGGCGCTTTCGGTGGTACGGGCTCTACACCCAGCGCCGACCTGGCATCGATGGAGGCAAGACCGCGACTCTGGAGCCGTGGGAGCTGGACGACGAGTACTTCATGCTGCGCATCCGCATCGACGGCGGCGCCTTGACGACTGAGCAACTGCGAGTCATCGGCCAGATCTCGGTCGATTTCGCGAGGGACACCGCCGATGTCACGGACCGGCAGAATGTCCAATTGCATTGGATTCGAATCGAGGACGTTCCCGAAATTTGGCGTCGCCTCGAGGCGGTCGGACTCAATACCACCGAGGCCTGTGGCGACTGTCCTCGCGTGATCCTCGGCTCCCCGGTTGCGGGGATTGCCGCTGAGGAGATCATCGATCCCACACCAGCCATTCGCGAGATCGCCGACCGCTACATCGGCGACCCGGAGTATGCCAACCTGCCGAGGAAGTTCAAGACTGCTCTCACCGGTCATCCAGTTCACGACGTCGCACCAGAGGTGAACGATGTCGCCTTTGTCGGTGTCGTACATCCCGAACACGGACCGGGATTCGATCTGTGGGTCGGCGGCGGCCTTTCCACCAATCCGATGCTCGCCGTACGCCTCGGGACATGGGTGCCCCGAGAAGAGGTGGCCGAGGTCTGGGCCGGCGTTGTAGCCGTGTTTCGCGACTATGGCTATCGCCGACTCCGAACCCGAGCCCGGATCAAGTTCCTGGTCGCCGACTGGGGTGCAGAGAAGTTCCGTCAGGTACTCGAGACCGAGTACCTGAGGCGGCGCCTGATTGATGGGCCCGCGCCAGCAGTGCCGACCGAACCTGGTGATCATGTCGGGATTCACCGTCAAAAGGACGGCAAGTATTTTGTCGGACTGTCCCCAGTCGCTGGGCGGGTCAGCGGCAGCAACCTGGTACGGCTGGCTGACCTGGCCGAGGCCCACGGTTCACGTCGCATTCGTACCACCCCGCTTCAGAAGCTTTTGGTCCTCGACCTCGAGGAATCCGAGATCGACTCACTGATCGCTGGCGCCGAGGATTGCGGCCTTTCCGCACGTCGCACTGTGTGGCGCCGCTCGGTGATGGCTTGCACTGGGATTGAGTTCTGCAAGCTTGCGATTGTTGAGACCAAAGCTCAGGCGGCTCGCGTTGTCGCCGAGCTCGAGCGTCGACTGGGTGAAATGGATTCGCCCATCACCGTCCACCTCAACGGCTGTCCAAACTCGTGTGCCCGGATCCAGGTGGCAGACATTGGTTTGAAGGGCCAGCTTGTCGTCGGGCCGGACGGCAATCAGGTCGAGGGATACCAGGTCCACCTTGGCGGCGGGCTCGGGCTGGACGCCGGGTTCGGTCGCAAGCTCAGAGGACACAAGGTGACAGCGGAGGACTTGCCGGACTACGTGGAGCGGCTGGCTCGCCACTATGTTGCGGAACGACAAGACGGTGAGCGGTTTGCCCAATGGGTGGCCCGCGCCGACGAACTGGTGCTGACATGAACAGCCGCACATGCATGCCGCTGGAAGCACAACGCAGCAAAGTTGCGTGCAATGGCTGATACCTCGCATGCGACCCGGCAGGCGGTGCTCTACTGCCCGTACTGCGCCGAGGAGACCCTCTTCCCTCTGCAAGGGGGCGGCTGGGAGTGCCGCAGCTGCATGCGGGCGTTCTCGGTGACCTTCCTCGGGCTTTCCTCACGGGGTCACAGCGGAGGAGCGTCTGGGACTGCCCGGCAGGGGTCCGCGTGAGCACAACTGTAGATTTTGCCGACCTGGCGGATCAGGCCAACCGTGAGCTCGAGGACGCTTCGGCGTTGGAGATCTTGGCCTGGGCATACGGCGAGTTCGGCTCGAAGCTGGTCGTGGCATCCTCAATGGCCGACACGGTGCTGATCCATCTCGCAGAGCAGGTCGCGCCAGGCATCGATGTGATCTTCCTTGACACCGGCTACCACTTCGTCGAGACCATCGGCACTCGGGATGCCGTGCAGCTGGTGCACAACGTGAATGTGATCAGCGTGACGCCAGAGCAGACGGTCGCTGAACAAGACGCCGCATGGGGCAAGGATCTGTTCGCACGCGATCCTGATCAGTGCTGCGCGCTACGGAAAGTGGCGCCGCTCGGCAAGGCGCTCGAGCCGTACGCCGCCTGGGCCACCGGATTGCGACGCGCCGACTCTGCCGCACGAGCTGCGACCCCAGTGGTCTCCTGGGACACCAAACGGAAGCTGATCAGGATCGCCCCGATCGCCGCCTGGACCGACGAGGATGTGGCTCGCTACATCGAAGTCAATTCCCTCATGATCAATCCGCTGCTCGAGGACGGCTATGCCTCAATCGGCTGCCAGCCATGCACCACCCGAACAGGCACAGACGATCCCCGTGCTGGACGATGGGCGGGATTCGCCAAGACTGAATGCGGGATCCACTTGTGAGCGCGCAGGCTGTGACGGCGGGGCCGGCGAGCCAGGATCATCAGATCGAAGGCGCTCCGTTGCATCCCGCCAGGAGGGGCGCAACGTTATGGTTTACCGGCCTCCCTTCGGCTGGGAAGTCCACCATCGCGCGTGCCCTGGCTCGCGACCTGCATGCCGCAGGCGAACGGGTACAGGTCTTGGATGGCGACGAGGTGCGACCGCATCTCTCCGCTGGGCTCGGCTTCAGCCGCGAGGATCGGGATGTGAATGTCACCCGGATCGGGTGGGTGGCTCGGATGCTCGCCTCGCATGGCGTCATTGTGCTGGTGTCGGTCATCGCCCCGTACGCAGCAGCCCGCGACACCGTTCGAAATGATCATGACCGCCTCGCTGTCCCATTCGCGGAGGTGCATGTCGCCACTGCGCTCGAGGTCGCCGAGGCTCGTGACGTCAAGGGTCTATACGCCAAAGCCCGCCGCGGCGAGCTCAAGGGTCTGACAGGCATCGACGACCCGTATGAGGTGCCTAGCGAAGCCGAGCTGGTCGTGGATACCGCCCATGTTGATCTTGATACCGCGGTTGAGATGTCCAAGGCGCTGCTGGCGGCGATCGTGGAGAGGGACTTCGGGTGACAACCGCTCATCTGGGACCGCTGAGCGAGCTGCAGGCGCTCGAGTCCGAGTCGATTCACATCATTCGTGAGGTTGCAGCCACATTCGATTCGCCGATCATGCTTTTCTCCGCAGGCAAGGACTCGGTGGTGATGCTGCACCTGGCGGCGAAGGCCTTCTGGCCGGCTCCCATCCCGTTTGGACTGCTGCATGTGGACACGGGGCACAACTTCGGAGAGGTGCTGCAGTTCCGAGATGAGGCGGTCGAGTTCTACGGTGCCTCCATCAAGATCGTTTCGGTCCAGGAGTACATCGAAGACGGCCGGCTCCGGGAGCGACCGGACGGTACGCGGAACCCACTCCAGACTGTGCCGCTGCTGGATGCCATTGCCGACGGCCGCCATGATGCGGTCTTCGGCGGTGGCCGCCGCGACGAGGAGCGTGCGCGCGCCAAGGAACGTGTCTTCAGCATGCGCGATGAGTTCGGTCAGTGGGAGCCCCGCAACCAGCGCCCCGAGTTGTGGTCGCTCTTCAACGGACGCCACTTGCCCGGGGAGCATGTCCGGGTCTTTCCGCTCTCCAACTGGACAGAGTTGGACGTGTGGGACTACATCGCGGCGGAGAAGATCAACGTGCCAACGATCTACTACGCCCACGAACGCCAGGTGACGCTGCGCGACGGCATGTGGATCGCGATCACCACCGTGACGCCGGCGCTGCCCGGTGAGGTGATCGAGATGCGCTCGGTGCGTTACCGAACGGTGGGAGACATGTCCTGCACCGCCGCCGTGTTGTCCAACGCCAACACCGTGCAGGACGTGATCAGCGAGGTTGGGCTCAGTCAGCTGACCGAGCGCGGCGCAACCCGTGCTGACGACCGGCTCTCCGAAGCCGCGATGGAGGATCGAAAGCGGGAGGGCTACTTCTGATGCCCCGGCGCTCTCCGCTCTTGGTTCCGACAGCTAATCCCATCACCGGCGGCCGTACGCTGCTGCGGCTCGCGACGGCAGGCTCGGTTGACGACGGCAAGTCGACGCTGGTGGGTCGACTTCTCTTCGACACCAACTCCGTGCTCACCGATACGCTTGATCACGTTGAGCGGGTGAGCAAGCGCAAGGGTCTGCATCGAGCTGATCTTGCTCTGCTCACCGATGGCCTGCGTGCTGAGCGCGAGCAGGGCATCACGATCGATGTCGCGTACCGCTACTTTGCTACTCCGGCACGGAAATTCATCCTCGCCGATTGCCCAGGACATGTGCAGTACACCCGGAACACGGTGACCGGCTCATCAACCGCTGATGTCATCGTGCTGCTGGTGGACGCCCGCAAGGGTGTTGTCGAGCAGACGCGTCGGCACCTCGCCGTCGCGTCCCTGCTGCGAGTACCACATGTGGTCTTGATCGTGAACAAGATCGACTTGGTGGACTACTCCGAAGATGTCTTCACCGCCGTTGCCACCGACTTCGCACTTTTGGCCCGCAGCCTCGGGGTGCTGGAGACGCACTGCATCCCAGTCTCAGCGACCGAAGGCGACAATGTTGTGACGCGCTCCCACCGCACGCCCTGGTACGACGGACCGACTGTTTTGGGCTACCTGGAGGACATCGACGACACCCGCCTCGCAGTGGGTTCCGACCTCCGGTTCCCGGTGCAGCACGTTGTCCGCCCGCAGTCGGCAGCTCCGCCACTGTGGGCTGCCCAGGCGCCACGAGTCAACGGCGACTACCGCGGCTACGCCGGCAAGATCGAGTCGGGCCGCGTGCGTCCCGGCGACGAGGTGGTGGTCCTGCCGCGCGGCTCTCATGCCATCATCGAGGGGATCGACACCCCGGACGGTCCTCTTGATCTAGCGGTCGCCGGGCAGTCGGTCGTAATCCGGCTGGACAGCGACGTCGACGTTTCTCGGGGGGACATCATTGCTGCGACCGACGCTCCCCCGGCACCGATCCGAGACCTGACCGCGACTGTCTGCTGGCTGGCCGAGCGTGAGCTATCAGCCGGCGCACGCGTCCTCTTTCAGCACGGCACCTCGCTCACCAAAGCCGTCGTGAGGTCCATCGAAGGCGCACTTGACCTGAACTTCGAGGCCGGAACCGTGCCGTGTTGGCGGCCGACCGCCTCACTCACTCTGAACGACATCGGCAGGGTCCGGCTGAGCCTTGCTTCGCCGGTGCCGATCGACTCCTATCGCGAGCACCGTGCCACTGGGGCTTTCATCCTCGTGGACGATGCGGATGGTTGGACCCTTGGAGCCGGCCTTGCAGGATCGACTCCACTCATCGCCAAGACCGCGGATACACCAATGTCCGGATCAAAACACCCAGCACAACAAGGAAAGCCATCATGACCGCACCTTCCCTGATCCTCCTCGGCCATGGAAGCCACGACCCTCAGGTGCCGCAGGTAAGCCACCAGATTCGCGAGGGTCTGCTGGCGATTCGACCCGAGCTCGATATACACGTGGCGTTTCTCGATCACTGCGCGCCCAGTGGCCTTCAGGTCGTCAAGAAGCTGGTGAGCCAGGGAGTCGCGGAGGTGGTGTTCGTGCCACTGCTGCTGTCGGAAGCGTTCAACGTCCAGGCCGAGGTGCCGGCGCTGCTCAATCAGGTGCAGGCGAGCTTCCCGCAACTGCGGGTCATCGCGGCGCGGCCTATTGGTCCCGAGGCGCAGCTGCTTTCGATCATCGACCGACGGCTGCGCGACGCGTTGCGCGCGGGGCGCGTGTCAGAGCTCGATGGGCTCGTCTTCGCGGCCGCAGGTAGTCCCGACATCCGCAGCAATGCCCTGGTCGCGAGGCGAGCCAGGCAATGGGCAACCCACCACCGGCTGCCTTGCGTAACGGCTTTCGCTACCGGCTGCGGGCCGTCGAGTGCCGAGGCGATTCGTACCCTGCGCGGTCAAGGCAGACGGCATATTGCGATGGGCAGCTGGTTCCTGGCGCCCGGATTGCTCTACACCCGGCAGGCCGACCTCGCACTGGCAGCTGGGGCCGTCGCAGTGTCTGCTCCTATGGGTGGCGAGTCTGAGATCGCTGAGGTCGCCCTGATCCGTTATGTGATCGCCGCAATGGATCTGGTCGATCTTCACGAGGTCGGCGACGCGGATCACGAGCCGACGCGGGCACGGCACCTCTCGGTCGTCAGCGCGTAGCTTCTTGATCAGCTCGCAGCGACCCGAGCCTTCTCCTCCTCGACATCGAAGTCGGCAATAGGCCAGCGCGGGTCGAGGGCACGCAGGTGCTCGACGAGCAGCTGCGCCACGGCCCAATTTCGATACCACTTGCGATCGGATGGAATGACATACCACGGCGCGCGCTCGGTGTTGCAGCGCTCGAGTACTGCGCGGTAAGCCTCCATGTACGCCGGCCACTTTGCGCGCTCCTCAATGTCGCCCGGGTTGTATTTCCAGTGCTTGGTCGGGTCATCGAGCCGGGCGAGCAACCGCTGTCTCTGCTCGGTGGAGGAGATATTGAGGAAGCACTTGATCAATACGATGCCCTGCTCCACCAAGTCGTCCTCCCAGGCATTGATCTCGTCATAACGCTGCCTCCACATCGACTCCTCAACCAGATTGTGGACCCGCACCACAAGGACGTCCTCGTAATGGGACCGGTCGAAAATGCCAATCAAACCCGGCGGTGGCAGCTCGCGCTCAATGCGCCACAGGTAATGGTGTGCCCGCTCCTCCTCGGTCGGAGCCTTGAAAGCCTTGATCTTCACTCCTTGGGGATCGACCATGCCGATCGCGTGCCGGATGACTCCCCCTTTCCCTGATGTGTCCATGCCCTGCAACACGACCAGGATCCTTTGGGTCCTGGACTCATCCGCCCTTCCGTTTGCGAAGAGGCGTTCCTGAAGATCACCGAGCTCCGGCGCTAGCGCGTCGGTAATCGCAGCTGAGTCCTTCTTGTCTCCTGGGAAGCCGGGCGTGGCGGCCGGGTCGAACGCGGTCATGTCAACGCGACCGATAGAAAGCCTGAGCACCTCGCCGAGCGGCTTGGTGACCAATAGAGGCGCCTCGACGCGATTACTCTTCTTCGCCATGGCCTGATTGTGCCCTAGGTGGCCAGCAGCAGGGCCGACGTTCGTCAACATGACGTGCGACGATGGTGCAGTGCAGCTGATCTTCAGCCTCGACGATGGCCCGCCTCGAACCCTCAGTGACCCGGACCTGGTGGAGCTGTATCGCCATCCCGCACCTGAGGGCCGCGGCTGGGTTCGCAGCAGCTTCGTGATGTCGCTTGACGGTTCCGTGCAAGGTCCCGACGGACGATCGGGCAGCATCAACACCGAAAGTGATCACCATCTGTTCGCCCTGCAACGAGCTCTGGCTGACGCGATTCTGGTAGGGGCCAATACGGTCCGCCTCGAGGGCTATCGCGCTATCGATCTTGAACCATGGCAACTCCAGATCCGGGAGCAGGAGGGTCTCGCCCCGTATCCAATGTTGGTGATCATCTCAGCCAGCGCTGATCTTGATCCGGTGATTGCCACACCAGCTGAGGGTGTCGGAGGAGCCGTCTTGATCATCACCACCGCCGGCAAATCAGCAGATGATCTTGAGCCGTTGCAGGCGGCGGGCATTACGGTGCTCGAGGCCGAAGGCACGACACTGGACCTGGCCCACGTCGTGGATCAGCTGGCGGGAACCGGCTTCCAGCGGCTGGTGTGTGAGGGCGGTCCTCGGCTGCATAACGATCTGCTTGCGGCGGGCATGCTGGACGAGGTGTGCCTGACGCTGGCTCCTGTTGTAGTGGGCGGCCAAGGCATGCGTTCCACGAGTGGTCCCGCCCTCCCGGTGCCGAGCTCATTCCGGCTGCATCACGTCTTGTACGCCGACGATGGGGCGCTGTTCACCGACTACCGAATTGCCAGAGCCGAGTCGACTGAGGGCGCCACGCGCTTCTGAGAGCGCGCTGGGAGCGCTCACGGCCGAGCACATTCAGAGGCTCTGAACACCGTTGCTCTGAGTTCGTGCGACTGTTGGCATCCGCCGTCACCGCGTACAACCAGCACAAGGCTCGACGGCTGTGACCGAGCCTGCTGATAGCCTGCTCGCGATACATACTCGCGCCGGGAGGGCCAGTCGGTGCCGGAAAGCTCGAATATCGAGATTGCGCACAAGTTAGCCGAGCATCGGGACGCGGAATCACCGAAGGAGTCCTGGCAAGACCTCGTCGTCGAGATCCTGGAGGCTGTCCTCCTGGGGGTCGTCGCAGTCGCGACCGCATGGAGTGCATACCACGCCGCGAAGTGGGACGGGCACCAAGCGGAGCTGTATGGCCGGGCTTCGACACTCAGGATCGAGGCTGATGAGCTCGTGACCCTAGGAGGCCAGCAGCGTCTCCTCGATGTCTCGACGTTCAACACGTGGATCCAGGCCAAGAACGAGGGCCAGGATGAGTTGGCTGCGCTGTACGTGCGCAGGTTCAGCAACGAATTCAAGGTCGCCTTCGACGCCTGGCTGAAGACCAACCCCTTCTCGAATCCAACTGCGCCGCCCGGCCCAAGCTTCATGCCCGAATACCGCAATCCGCAAATCTTGCAAGGCGCCGCCGCGAATCAGGAGGCGAGCCATATCTTCGACGAGGGCACGGCCGCCCGCAAGCAGTCCGAGGATTACACCGGGACGACCGTGGTGCTCGCCACTGTCCTGTTCCTGGTCGCGCTTTCACCGCGCTTCCGGTCCCGCCGGGTGCGGTTTGTCATGCTCCTCGTGACGGGGGGCCTCGCAGTGTACGCGCTCGTGACCATCCTCGGGTTCCCTCGCCTCTAAGGCTAACGCTTTTACCTGACCTAGCCCCTTCTCCGGCCGTGGAACCGGACGTTCATACTTCGACTGGTCTCGCGTCGACCTCAACAATCGCGGCCAGGCCCGGTGTGGAAACCAGCGCCTTATAGGCGGGATCGCCGCGGGGGAACGTGAACCGCTACTCCGCAACACTCAGGCAAGGCCCTCTTTTTCCCTTGTTTCATTGGTCATTCGGCTTGGCTGCACCCTAGATGGCTCACCCGGCATTTTGGGAGTACCTACCCCGTAAGCGCTGTGCAACAAGGCGTATTAGGCGTGTCGTGACGGAGCCTTGTGGGCCTAGTTATCAGGCGAGTTTCTGACCCGATAATCAAGATCAACACAGCGCGCCCACATTAGGTCGGGCCCGCAGGAGATGGAAGCTCCACAACGGGCCCTCGATGCCCCAGGAGGCACCGTGTCCACATCATCCCCCATCGTCCTCGCCAGCGGCCCTCTCAACCGTTCCGGCGACACGCTCACCGTCGAACTACATAAGCCCGTCGGCCATCCGCCGGCAGTGCTGTTGCGCTGGCCTGCATCGGCGAGCGTCGTCGTACCCAACCCGAAAGCGCTGGCGGCGGTCGCAGCGTCAATGGTGCGGATTCTGGCCGAAGCGCAAGCCGCGCTCGCCGCGATCAAGACAAGGAGGATGCCGTGATGCGCGAGTCGAGGCGTGCAGCCTGTATCCGACGGGCTCGATGCATGGAGCGAGACCGACAAGATCGGCTAGCAGTCAATGCGTGAACGCATGCGGCGCGCCAACGCCGCCGGTCCGTCGGGTCAGGCCTTTAGCCGCTGGCAGACTACCTCGCGGGCAGCGCCAGAGACGTTGTGTGACTGCAGGATGGTCTTACCGGTCTCGAGGTCGGTCCTCTGCACCCCGGTGAACTCAACAGTCTTGCCCGCGGATGTTTCGGTGAAGCGGGCGGTGGAGGTGACCGCGTCAGGTTTGACATGTGTGATCGTGGTCTGGACCTGCTGAAACCGCACCGTCTTGTTCCCCGCGCGGAAGACGATTGCGAACCTTGCCAAGGTCAGGTCCTGGGGGCCGACCGGTTGGTCGGGGAAGGTCTTAACCGTGACGGAACCGGTTAAGCTGATGGTGACGTCAAACCCGCATTGATCGCTTAGAATCGGGCTTCGAAACGTATCGGTCCTGAATTCCTTTTCCTTGATCATCCGTCCTCCTCACCTGATCTCTCGGAGCGCCGGCCGGATGCGTCTTGATAACGGTACTCGGAAACCGGGCTCCATGACCAGTCCTCCGGCGGCAGCCCTCAGCCCACGATTCCTGGCCATCCTGGCGCGCTGGTGATCTCTACAGTCGCGGCAGACACAGCCGGTCACGTATGCGGCATTCGTGCCGTGCTCAAGGTCATCTCGGCGGGCTGCCGTCAGAGCCGCCTCCAACCCAGTCAACCAAGCCTCGTCGGTCCTGGCGAGCCCCCACACCTGATTAGAGGTCAAACCAAGATCGCGGAGCACCGTCCGAAACGGCAGGCCTCGCACGGATCGCATCCAAGAGCTGCTGCCGCACCTCGACGGGCAGCCGGTTCTGCGCTCTCGCTCTGCCTTGGGCTCTTTGAGCGTCGGCCATCACATCACGGCACAGAGCGCAGTGGCATCGGCATGCCAGCGCGTCGACGTGCCGTGCTCTGGCTGTCCACGAAGGAACGTTAGCGGACAGCCATCGCTCCCCGCGCCGTCATCGCCGGCAAAGAATTCACGAGGGACAAATCCTGATCATATACTCACAGCTTTCCCACAGTGCAGTCACAGCGCGCGCACATAGCGCAATGAGACGCTACGGCCAGCTCGGAGTCTCATCACCCCAGATTGCGCCGCCGCACTGCGCGGGAATTCTTGTGCAATTGCGGGATCCGCGGCTTCATTCTTGGGCTACGCGACGATCCCAAAATCATCCGCCGTCTGGGTCTCACGACGGTCAAACTCAGGAGTCCAAAATTCGTATTCGCGCCCTTCTGATCGCCGGTGTGGCGGTTGCGTTGAGTTCGCTCGCGTTACCTGCCAACGCCGCACAGTGCCATCCAATTTGGGAAGATCTATTACGACCAACCAGGAAGCGACACACCGGTAACCAACACCAAATTGAACAGTGAATATGTCGTGATCAAGAACACTGGCACGACCACTCGGACACTGACGGGCTGGACGGTCCGTGACCTCGCGAACCATGTCTACACGTTTCCCAGCTTCAAGTTAGGTGCGGGCAGGAGCGTCACGCTGCACACCGGCAAAGGCACCAATACCGGCAGTCACATCTACTGGGGCAAAGGCTGGTACATCTGGAACAACACCGGCGACAAAGCCATCGTGCGCGATAGCACCGGCGTCCTCAAAGACACCTGCATCTGGGGCGACGGCATCGGCTACACGTACTGCTAAACGGTGATCACTAAGACCGCGCACTGTGCTGGGAAGAGAACCCAGAACGGCCGTTCACCTCAGCGCTCCCCGTGCCGTGATCTAGTACCCCGCTCAAATCCCACCCGCGTCCACGGCTTGAGTTCGCCATATGGTTCAGGCGGTGGCCTGGAATCAGTGGCTGAGCTGCCCGCGCAGCGCTCCTGCCGGATAGAGCGTGCTGTGAACGTTCACGTAGTACGAGCTGGGGTCAGTGATGATCGCTAACGCCAGCTCTCGGGTGACCTCAGTGCAGTCACCCGTGTATGGGTTCAGTGGCACCACGATCGGCCCGGTTGTCGTGGACGCCCCGCTGTGAATGTGCGCTGCAAAGATCGGATCGACATCCGCCACCTCGATCGTCCAACACACTTCGCCCGTGCCGGGATTGATTGTCAGACTTGCGGTGCCGCTGCCGTCCAGGTCCCCCTGATCCGGCACACCCGCCGCAGTTACCTCTGCCGCACCTGTGAGGTCAGTCGTGAACGGCCGGCCGCCTGATTCACCTGAAGCAAATCCGACCCACCCCAGCAGGATCCCTTCCGCTGCGATGAAACTGATGCTGATACGACGCGCTGATGGCGTAGTCCCCCCGTAAACAGTTGTCAAACAGTCATATGTACACATCGGGATTGAGTTCAGTAGTGGGGCGGCGCGGCGTGACCGGCGTGTGAGGTCGACCGGTTCGATCCCGGAGCTCCCGCGCATTCGATCGGTTGCCGCCGCCTCGAAGACTCCAATCTCGACTTCCAGACAGTCGACCATCCAGCCGAGACTCACCGCTCCCCCTTGCGTGACCGCGTCCCCCGCTCGAATCCAACCCGCTTCCACCGCTCCAACTCGTCGTAATCGAGCGGTGTGCCGTTGCCGCCGCCAGCCATGATCAACATTCCAGCGGCAATCAACTCGTGGCCGATGTGAGTTGACGGCCAGGCGTACCAATACCCAGCGGAGATGCCCGCGGCCTCGGCCAGGATGTCATCTCGGCCGTCGGCGATCTGGCGTAGCTCGGCAATCGACTCAGCCAGGTCACGTTTCTCCACGGCGTACCGGATCGCAGTCCCATGGAGAGCGCTATGGAGACAGTTGGTCCTTGGTGCTCATACTCCAGCATATCGAAGAAAAGTTCGATTACGCTGGAGCTTGAACGTCGCTGAGCCCACGCCGACCATCGTTCTTATCCCTGGGGGGACTGATGTGGGGTGACCGGCCCGGGCAAACCGCAACACTAAGTGAACCGGCCCGGCTCAGGTGCCGTTTCTGACAAATAGGGCGGGAGTGGCCAGCCGCGGGGCCTGCGGGCCCTCCCGCCCGCGAACCGTTCGGCCGCTACTTAGGGGGAGCTGAGGCTCCTCCCTCTGGGATTTCTGGCGAAGTCTCGATCGGGGGTTCCTCTGGGCAAACTGAGAAAATCTCACTTGGGGTTTCCGTTGAGGAAATCTCACCTGGGGCTCCCAGTGAGGTCGGGCTCGAGGGTTCTCCTGTGACTTCTCCCGGGCTCGGTTCCCCTCTGCGTGCCGTTGGGGCCGTGCTCGGTTCCCCTGTGACTTCTCCGGGCTCGGTTCCCCTCTGCGTGCCGTTGGGGTCGTGCTCGGTTCCCCTGTGACTTCTCCCGTTGGGCATGGTGTCTCGGTCGCCTGCGCCGGATAACCTTCGATGCCGCTGCTCTGGCCCATGGCGATCAGCGCGACAGTAAACGCAAGCACCAATATTGTGCCGAGTACCAGTAACCACCGGATCAAAAAAATCTGCTTGGTATCCGGCGGGCCCGGATGCAGCATGCCGCTCACGCAGGCGAGCTTAGGGAGAATGGTGGGCCCATGGCTTACGACACGCCGCGGGGACGCTCTCGGCGCCCAGCCCAGACGGCGCAGAGAATGCGCCGCGGAAGCTGAACATCTGAGGCGACGACGGCCTGTGGCGGAAACCAGCTCCCGTCGTGGCTGCCGGCCTTGTGTCCCACCGTGGGTCCCACCCCTCAGCCGCCGGCTTCAAACCGGTGTCAAGCAGGTTCTTGGCTCGAAGCTGCGTACGAATGCCGACGAGCAGAGCTATGCCGAACGCCGTCGGGAACTTGTGCCAGCCGAATCTGCGGTCGATAAGTCCCGCAAGACCGGCCCACATACGGCTCAAAGTGCGAGCCTTCATTGAGGCCCCTACCAAAATGTCCCACGCCACATTTATCAGGGATGCACCGAACAACCGGGATACAACCGTTGGTGATCATCGGCAGGAGGCGAGCTGTAAAGTGGCGCAAAAATTCGGAGGCCCGACGGTATCCGCCGAGCCGGAGACGCCTCTCAGAGGGAAACGTCGCACGCTAGGGGGCATCGATGCCCAATCACACACAGACAGCACCTGCCGAGAACGGGCAGGCTCATCCAACCAGCAGTCCGAGCACGCCGGCAGATGTCGACATCGGCTCGGCCGCGACTTTGGGTTGGCCTGAGCACACCTTGCCGGACCTCGAAGGGGATCCCGAACCGAATGTTCGAGGGCCTGTGGCGGCGGCGTGGCGCGAAGGGACTCTCACCCGCGCGCAGGAGCTGGACTCCCTTTGCTCGTGGGTGATCGCGGACCACCCGAAGCGGGCCAGCGCCAGCCTGGTTCACGGCGTCCGCACCCACATCGAGGCGGCCAGACAAGCCGCGAGTGTTGCGGCGCTGAACCCGAAGAGGTACCTGCATCTGCCGCGCTACGGCTCCCTTCGGGAACGGGCGATGAGTAATCTCGACGCCGCCGAGGCGCACCTCCTCAACATCGCGCCCGCGGAGTACCTACTCGGCCATATGCCCAGCCTCCTGCAAGACGCCCGCCGGCACCTCGTGCCGGGCGATCCGAGGCGAGAAGAGTTGGGGCGCATTGCCGGTCGCATCGGCCTAAATGATCCGGATCATCCACAGATGCAGATCGCGACTCCGGTGCCCTACGAGGAAAGGAAAAGGATCGTCGCGCAGGAACGTGTCCAAATCGTCGCGGCGACGCGAGCGGCCAGCTCTGCCTCGTTACGAGAGCAGGTCCGGGTCCGGAGCTTCCGGAACGTGGTCGTCGCCACGACAGTGGTCATGAGTCTCCTCGCAATCGCCCTGGCGACCATCGGTTTCCGCAGCCCGATCCTGCTGCCGCTTTGCTTCGCTCCCGAGGAGGCCGGATCGGCCGTAGTAGTGTGCCCGACCCAGCAGTCGGCACCGTTCTCGACGGCACAAGCCGGTACCACTCCTTCCCAGACATCCCGGGACATCGACAATGCGGTCGAGGAAACGGTGCGACCGTGGGATCTCTTGCTCGTCGAGCTGATCGGGCTGGCCGCCGCCGCGGTCGCCGCAGCAGCCGCAATCCGGAAGATTCGCGGATCGTCGGAACGATACGGAGTTCCCCTAGCGCTCGCTGCACTCAAGCTGCCAACCGGGGCACTGACCGCGTTCCTCGGCCTCCTTCTCATGCGAGGCCAATTCGTGCCCGGCCTGAGCGCCCTAGACACCTCTGCCCAGATCCTGGCCTGGGCTCTCGTCTTCGGCTACGCGCAACAGCTATTCACGCGGCTGGTGGACCAGCAAGGCCAAACCGTACTGAACAGCGTCCGGGGGGCGAACAAAGCACCCGCCGGCAGCACCCCGACTTAACACGAGTTCACGCCGACTTGCCGTCCGAGGTAATACTCCCCTACTGGTGCGACAGACCGGCTCGCCACGTTGCACGCCCAGCACGCGGCGGCGACCCTCAACCAAGTGTTAGAGAAGCCAGGCGGTAAGCAACGAAAGGTGAGGCCGTTCGCTTGGGCCCGACGCCGACCTCGTCCTGGGCACTGCGCTCGTCGGCATCGTCGTCAACGTGGTGGCGTCCTGGCCGATCGCTCAGACCGACCGAACCTCTGCAAATGTCGTGGGTGCAGCGACGCCTGCCACGAATGCCAGCAGCATGAGGGCCTACTCCAGGAACGCTAGGGCATCGATCACGCCACGCTCTAGTACCACCCGCGCGCGACCATCGAACGTGGACAGCGGAACCACGAGATAGCGAAGTTTCTGTCGGTGTGTATCTGCGGGCTGGCTGGCACCTCATAACGGATGTAAGCGTCGACGGGGGTGGGGTACACCTTGGGATGAGGGTGCGCCCCGCGTTGGACAGGAGCCTCCATGGGCCACCCGAATGCAATAGAGCACGGTCGTCGAACCGCCTTCATCCTCGATCCTGACACGTGGCGCGCCGTCGGTTTCCGGCTGCACAAGGGCGTGTTGGGCTCGAGACGCCAAGCTGTCGCTGCTTCGCGACGCCGAAGTCAACGACGCAGTGCGGTTGGCCTCTTCGTGCTGAGGGCCGCCGTCGATCAAGACTCGTAAGCCGAGCCTCAGGATTCAGTCGCTTGGAGGATCTCATGGCCGAGATGCTGTATGGCAACTTCCGTATCGAGCTTGACGCCAACCTCGGGAACCAGGTCGACCGCACCATGCCCGCCTCGCCGGCGGCGTTCACACGGCGTTGGGCCATCCCGGTCGACCCGCCACCTGCACTGCTGGGCCGTGACCAGGAACTTCATCAGATCCGGCAGGCGGTGCTGCAGCGGGGATCCATCCAGTTCT
The DNA here is from genome assembly GCA_963740515.1 of uncultured Actinomycetota bacterium. Classification (GTDB taxonomy): domain Bacteria; phylum Actinomycetota; class Actinomycetes; order Propionibacteriales; family Propionibacteriaceae; genus Microlunatus. The sequence goes on along the minus strand of CAVUEO010000027.1, from coordinate 21,877 downwards.
ACGCCTCCTGTGGCTTCGGTGTCACGACCTTGCTCCGCTACGTGGCAGCCGGACGCCCAGGTGTAAGTGTGTCCGCACCCTATCTTTACCTGCGAGTCGGTGATGATCCGCTGCCTGATGTCTTGCACCGGCTCGTGTCCGCCGCATTCGCAAGTGAGGGCACCATCAGGCCGACCCCGAGTCTGAGCGCGCAGCTACTGGCGACCTTGCAAGCGGTGGTGGTCCTCGACGACGTTCGCAGCGACCCGGAGGTGATCAGCTACCTGGTGACAGCCATGTCTGGCTGCTCCGTCGTGGTCGGTGCCGCGCGCCCCTTGCTTGAGGACGGGTCCGCACCCTCGCATCGGCTCTTCGGTCTTCCCGAAGACGCCGGGCTGGCCCTCCTGGCGCGCGACCTCGCCAGACCCGTCAACACTAACGAGCTGCCAGCCGCTCGGCGCCTGTGGTCGGCCGTGGAAGGCCAGCCGCTCCACCTGCGGCAGGCCGCAGCGCTGGTGCGCTCCGCCGAATACACCTTCGCCGAGCTGGCTGCAGCGGCAGAACGCAACCCGGAGTCATTGGACCGGCTCGCCATCGACGCCCTTCCCAATCCCCATCGGCGGGTGCTTGCGGTGCTCGCACTCGCCGCAGGCGCGTTACTCCCACCCGACCTTCTCAGCGCGATGGCCAGCGTCGCCGACATCCGCGAAGCCATCTCCGACCTGCACGCACATGGCCTCGCCGAGCGGCACGAAGACCGCTTTGGCCTGTCGATCTGCAAGGTCGACACCTACCGCCCGCAGCTGCTCACCTACGTCGACGCCGGCTCGGCCGCCGGCGAGCTGATCCGCTGGCTCACCAGCCGGGACCCCGCCGACCATGTCTCGCTATCGGTAGCTGAAGCGGCTTTGTCTCTCATTGGTTTCGCCGCCGAGCAGGGCGACCTGCGCACCGTCGTCGCCTTGGTCCGAGTGGTCGAACCGATCCTCACCCTTGCCGGGCGCTGGCAGGTGTACAGCCACGCCCTGCACCAAGGCATGCAGGCCGCCCAGCAGCTCGGCGACCAGGTCTCGCAGGCTTACTTCGCGCATCAGCAGGGCACGCTCGCCCTGTGCCAGGATCAACTTCCTGCTGCGCAGCAGCACCTCCAGCACGCTCTGGAACTGCGGCGTCGGCTGGGCGACCGCCGCGGAGCCGAGCGCACCCAGCACAACCTCGAGGTCCTGCAACCCACCGCCGCCGCCCCCGACCGCCCCCACCGCGACGTTGGCCTCGGGTCAGCGTGGGTCTCCTCATGGCCTGCCTGGTGCTGGCAGTGATCATCGGATCCTGGATCGCCATCGGCGCCCAGAGCCCCCAGTCCGGCGGCGGCACGCGGACCCCGGTGGCCCGGTTAGAGGTGACGCCGTCGTCGGGGCTAGCGCCGCTACAGATCACTGCGAGCGCTTCAACCTCGAAAGCGGGTAATGGCGCGACCATCACCAGCTACGCCTTCGATTTCGGCGACGGCACCAGCACCGGACCGCAGCCGAAGGCAACGGTCAAGCACACCTACAAGAGCCCCGGCACCTTCCCGGTGAGACTCACCGTCACCAACTCCGCCGGCCGGACCGACCAGACCACCCAGGACGTCGCGGTCACCAAACCCCGACCGGGAGACCCGACAGCCAAGCTCCGGGTGAGTCCCCGCACCGGTGAGGCGCCGATGCGGATCACCGCACGTGCTTCGACCTCCAGTGCGGGTAGGGGTGCCAAGATCACCGACTACGACTTCGACTTCGGTGACGGCACCAGCACCGGACCACAGCCGAAGGCAACCGTTAAGCACACCTACAAGAGCCCCGACACATACACGGTGACACTCACCGTCACCAACTCCGCCGGCCGGACCGACCAGACCACCCAGGCCATCAGGGTCACCGAACCCCCCGCGAGCGAGCCGACGGCGGTACTCCAGGTAACGCCCCAATCTGGTGAGGCCCCGCTGCAGATCACCGCGAACGGGTCAGCCTCGAAAGCGGGCAAAGGTGCCACGATCACCAGCTACGCCTTCAATTTCGGCGACGGCACCACCAGCGGACCGGGGGCAGACGCAACCGTCGAACACACGTACAAGAGCCCCGAAACCTACACGGTGACACTCACCGTCACCAACTCCGCCGGACGGACCCACGAGACCCCCCAGGCCATCAGGGTCACCGAACCCCCCGCGAGCGAGCCGACGGCGGTACTCCAGGTAACGCCCCAATCTGGTGAGGCCCCGCTGCAGATCACCGCGAACGGGTCAGCCTCGAAAGCGGGCAAAGGTGCCACGATCACCAGCTACGCCTTTAATTTCGGCGACGGCACCACCAGCGGACCGGGGGCAGACGCAACCGTCGAACACACGTACAAGAGCCCCGAAACCTACACGGTGACACTCACCGTCACCAACTCCGCCGGACGGACCCACGAGACCACCCAGACCATCAAGGTCACCGAACCCCCCGCGAGCGAGCCGACGGCGGTACTCCAGGTAACGCCCCAATCTGGTGAGGCCCCGCTGCAGATCACCGCGAACGGGTCAGCCTCGAAAGCGGGCAAAGGTGCCACGATCACCAGCTACGCCTTCAATTTCGGCGACGGCACCACCAGCGGACCGGGGGCAGACGCAACCGTCGAACACACGTACAAGAGCCCCGAAACCTACACGGTGACACTCACCGTCACCAACTCCGCCGGACGGACCCACGAGACCCCCCAGACGGTAAAGGTCACCGAACCCCAACCAGTAGCGCCACGGTAGAGTTGAAGCTCTCGGTCGGCGAGTTCAATTGCAGCGGTGACACGGGGCCTGGGCATCGTCGCCGACGGTTCGGGCTCTGTAGCGGGCCCGGGCGCCAGCATTTCGAGCTACAAGTTCGTCTTCAGTGATGGCGCCAATAACAACTACAGCACCGGAGCGCAGGAGCAGCCTTCCGTCGAATACCCCTCCACCAACGGCACCGACACAGTGACGCTGACCGTCACTAACTCCGCCGGCCAGCCGCCGCATGCTTTTGCCGTTCAGGTTGTTACCAGCCAGCGCCCTAAATTTACAGGTTGGGTGTTTGTGAATCCTGAGCACGATCGCTGGCGGATTTGGTGTGAACACAAGCAAGCCGGGCGGGGTGTTCTCGATAGGACTCTCACCGCCGCAACCTTGGAGCGCATGTACGCGGCCGCCTTAGCGGCCGGTGACCGGGAAGTGGTGTTGAGCTAAACCCGGTCTCCCCTTTTCATGCGTTGGGCTGCGGCCTCTGCCCGTACATCAGCAGCTGAGGCCCCGTAGCGTTCCAACATCACATCCGAGGACCAACCGGCTAACCTCTTTAGGTCGCGTTCCTGTCCCCCACTCATCAGGAAGTCGTGGGCGAACGTATGCCTGAACCTCTGCGGATGCAGGTCTGCCTATGCCGGCCATGGTTCCGCGGATCTTCACCCGGTCCCTGGCTTCGTCTGGTGACAGCGCCCCACGCTGGGTCAGGAACAGTGCGTCGAGGTGTGCCCACCCGTGCCGGGCGCAGCAACACTCAGGCAAGGCCCTCTTTTTCCCTTGTTTCATTGGTCATTCGGCTTGGCTGCACCCTAGATGGCTCACCCGGCATTTTGGGATAGTCAGGCGGGTAGGGCATCTCTGCACCGCCGTACTTGCCCGTGCCAAGCTCTCGCTCATCGCGCGCGTACATCTCCAGCGCAGCGTCGAGGCTGCGTGGCTTCAACTCATAGAAGGATCGCCAGACGTCCCCGGCCTCGGCGAACCGACTCGGCATCGAGCTGACGGTGAAGTCCCCGGGGGAGACGTCGCTTAGCTCCTCCCAGGCCAGCGGTGCCGACACGACAGCGGTGGGGGTCGGCCTAATGGAATAAGCGGAGGCGATGGTCCGATCCCGGGCCATCTGATTGAAGTCCACAAAGATGCGGGCGCCGCGCTCCTCCTTCCACCAGCTCACCGTGACGTGGTCAGGCATTCGGCGTGACAGCTCGCGGCCGAGTGCGATCACCGCGTGCCGAGCTTCGATGAAGCCGTAGCCGGGTTCAATCGGCACGAACACGTGGACACCCCGGCCCCCGCTGGTCTTGGGAAACCCGACGAGATCCGCATCCTCCAGCACCGAACGCAGCTCATGCGCGGCGCGCGCCGCATCGGCGAAGTCAGTGCCCGGCTGCGGGTCAAGATCAATACGCAGCTGGTCGACCTTCTCGGTGTCCTGCCGAGTCACCGGCCACGGGTGGTAGCGAAGCGTGCCCAGGTTCGCCATCCACGCGATGGTCGCGAGTTCGGTCGCGCAGACTTCGTCGGCGGTCCGCCCGGAAGGAAAGGTGATGGTCACCGTCTCTACCCAGTCGGGCATGCCTTTGGAAGGCGCCCGTTTTTGGTAGAACGCCTCGCCGTGCGAGTCGCTGCGGGTACTGAGCTTTACGTCGGGCCGGTATCCGCCAGGCCAGCGCTCCATCGTGACTGGCCGATCCTTGAGGGCACTGAAGATGCCGTCTCCAACGGCGATCACGTAGGAGACGATGTCCAGCTTGGTCAGCCCGACGTCTGGGAAGTAGATCTTGTCCGGGCTGGTCACCCTTACGTTGCGGTTACCGACCTCGAGCTCAACCGCTGGCACCGGCATGGCGTCAGCATAGGTGAGTACTGTCGGGAACAGGCATACCGCGTTGGGCTGTTGACCGATGGAGCCCGCAATGGAGAGGCAGACATGACCGACACGCAGAAGAAGAACCCGGCCGCCCAGGTAGGCAAAGTCGTCAAATCCGAAGCCGAGTGGCGCGCCCAACTCACCCCGCAGGAGTACAAGGTCCTCCGCCAAGCGGGCACCGAGCGCCCGTTCACCGGCGAGTACACCAACACCAAGACCGAGGGCGTGTACCGCTGTAAGGCATGCGGCACAGAGCTGTTTCGGAGCGACCAAAAGTTTGAGTCGCACTGCGGCTGGCCATCTTTCTTCGCACCCCTGGCAGAGGATCGCGTGCGCTACATCGAGGACGGCTCGCTCTTCATGAAGCGAGTCGAGGTTCGTTGCGCTACCTGCGATTCGCACCTCGGTCACGTGTTCTCGGGTGAGGGGTACGACACCCCGACCGATCTGCGCTACTGCATCAACTCGGTCTCGCTCAGCCTCGAGCCCGCTCGTTCCTGACGCCTCACCAGAGGGCGAGTATGCCGCTGAGTTCTCGTCGCCGGCCGGTGTAGAAGGGCACCTCTTCGCGGGTGTGCCTGCGCGCTGCGGCGGCACGCAGAGCTCGCATCAGGTCGACGATGCGATACAGCTCGTCGGCCTCGAATGCCAACATCCACTCGTAGTCGCCCAGGGCGAAGGATGAGACAGTGTTGGCCCGCACGTCGGGATAGGCCCTGGCCATCATGCCGTGCTCGGTGAGCATGGCACGCCGCTCCTCCTCCGGCAGGAGGTACCACTCGTAGGAGCGCACGAAGGGATAGACACAGAGGTACGCCTTGGGTTCCTCGGCTTCCATGAATGCCGGCACGTGGCCTTTGTTGAACTCCGCGGGGCGATGCAACGCCAGTTGTGACCAGACTGGCACCAGATGTGCACCCAAATCAGAGCGGCGTACGGCGTGATAGGCGTCCTGCAGGGTGTCGGAGCTCGGCGCGTGCCACCAGACCATCAGATCGGCGTCGGCACGTAGGCCGGCCACGTCGTACCAGCCGCGTATCACCATGTCGTCGTCTCGGGTGGCGCGGTCGATCGCACGCACGGTCGCGTCCGCGGTCGCCGAAGGCGGGTCGTCCAGTTGACCGACCTTCTTGAACACCGACCACATGGTGTAGCGAATCGTGGAGTTGATCTCGCGCGCCTTCATCTTCCGCTTTCCTCGAGTTGATCTTCGCTCTTGATCCGCTCATCACCAGCTAAGCCAAAGTCAGCCGCGAGAGCGTCGACCGCGGCCCGGGCGGAGCCCAGACAGGCCGCGATCCCCACCCCGTCCAATGCTGCGCCGGCCACCGCTAAACCCGGTCTGCCGGCCACCTCTGAGCGCAGCTGGGTGACGAGATCTCTATGCCCGACCTGGTACTGCGGCAAGGCGCCGCCCCAGCGGTTCACCACACCATGGACGAGCGTGGCCGTCTCCCATCCGGGAATCGTCGAGGCCTCAGTGAAGGTGCGATCAATGAGCGCTCGGTCGCCGACCTGGAGACTCGTTGGGTCCCCATGCCGCCCAATGCTCACTCGGACGACCTCCACCCCCGAGTCCCAGGCGCGACGCGCTTGGGAAGCAACCCAAGGCCACTTGACCGACGAGTACGTCAACGCCTTGATCGTCGGCAGTTCGCCGGGCGGCACCAAGAGCCCGGAGGCGTCCGATCGCACTCCTCGCACCACCATGGTGATGACTGCTACTGACGCATACGGCAAGCGAGCGAACTCCTGCGCCGAGTCCACCAGACCGGAGAGCAGTCGCCCGGTCGCTGTTGCAGGTGCGGTGAGCAACACTGCATCGGCCATGATCATCTCTGGTGCGCCGGCAGCGCCGATGACCAGCTGAAATCTCCCAGCGATGTGATCAAGCGCCCGGACGGCCGCACCCGGCTGCAGCACGACCCCACGCCGATCGAGATCATCAACGAGCGCGTCGACCATAATCGACAAACCGCCACGGAGCCCAGCAAACACCGGACCGTCCTGACCTTCCTGGGCTATCGCTTGGGCGTGCCGAAGCAGTGAGCCACCGCCCTTGGCACGCGCGTACAGCTCATGGGCAACCGCGTCGAACGAGAGCCGTCGGGCGTATCCGGCATAAACTCCGCCGAGCAGCGGCTCTAGCAGTCGATCGGTCACTTCTGCGCCAAACCGTTCTTCGACATAGCGGCCAATCGCTACGTCGTGATCAAAGGCGGGCGCGGGCCGTTCTGGCTCTGAGGCCGCCGTCCGCCAACCTTGAGCTGATAGCAGACCTGCCAGTTGGGGGACGTCGATCGGTACGCCGAGAAGTGAGGCGGGCATTGCCTGCAGATGACCGCCTACGAGCAATTGGGGTTTGGTCTCAGTCGGATACACCACGCGAGAGCCCAAGGCGAGCTCATCGATCAGCTGCAGACCCTCGGGGCGCCGCGCCAGGAGAGACTCCGCACCACCATCCAGGCGTACGCCGTTCATCGCAACTGGGGCAAGCTTGCCGCCCCATCGGTTCCCAGCCTCGAGCACGATCACATCAACACCTTGCTGGGCGAGCAATCGGGCTGCACTGAGCCCAGTGATTCCGCCGCCAACGACAGCAACTCTGATCATCGGGCTCCCGCCGCAGATATACCTGCCAGCTTGTCACGAGCCTCACGCCGCAGCTGGGCACCTTCTGTGTGGACCAGCTCGACGATCATGGCTAGGACTTCAGGGTCGGCATCAGGTGGCACGCCATGCCCGAGGTTGAAGATATGCCCGGGCGCTGCAGCACCGGAGGAGATCACTTCCCGGACGCGCTCGGAGAGCACCGGCCAGGGAGCCGAGAGCAGCGCGGGATCGAGGTTGCCCTGCAGGGCGTAGCGATGGCCGACTCGGCGACTAGCCTCTGCCAGCGGCAGCCGCCAATCCACACCGATGACCTCCGCTCCCGCCACACCCATTTGCTCAAGCAACTCAGACGTACCAACCCCGAAGTGGATCCGCGGCACTTCTGTGTCAACCAAGGCGCGCAGTACCTGAGCTGAATAGGGCTGCGCGTACCGCCGGTAATCCTCGGCACTGAGGCTGCCGGCCCACGAGTCGAACAGCTGCACGACCGATGCGCCGGCAGCCACCTGCGTCCGCAGAAAGACCGCGGACAGATCAGCCAACCGGGTGCACATCGCGTGCCATACCGAAGGCTCGCTGATCATCAAGGCTTTTGTCGCCGCGTAATCGCGGCTTGGTCCGCCCTCAACCAGATAGCTGGCCAGGGTGAACGGTGCGCCTGCAAAGCCGATCAGGGGAACGTTGTCGAGCTGGCTGGTGATGAGGCCGACGGCTTCGCTGACGTACCACAATTGTGCAGGATCCAACGGCGCCAGCTGCTCGAGATCACCTCGCGTCCGGATCGGACGCGCTATGACTGGGCCGCGACCGGAGACGATCTCCAGGTCCACTCCGGCTGCTTTCAGCGGCACCATGATGTCGGAATACAAGACCGCGGCGTCGACGCCGTAGCGCAGCACTGGTTGCATCGTGATCTCGGCCACCAGCTTCGGCTGCATACAGCTCTCGAGCATCCCAATGCCTTCTCGGCGGGCGCGATATTCGGGAAGCGAGCGCCCAGCCTGTCTCATGAACCAGACCGGTACCCGATCGTTCGGGTGAACCTTGCGGCACGCGGCCACTAGCAGAGGGACATCCGAAGCTTCGCCAGGCACTCGTGAATCTTTTCACGGTGAGGAGGTGCGGCGCGTCGGAAGTCCCGCCTAGGGGTGGCCGAATACGCTCATCGGATGGCAGCGAACAGCGACGCGGATCTGGCGCCGGACGCTTTTCGTCGGGCCGTTGAGGACCTGATGTCTGCGCCTTGGCGCTCCGAGTTGCACATCGAGGAGCTCCCTGCTCCGCAGCGCATCGCGCCGTATTCAGCAGCGATCACTGCCGATGTTGTGGCGAATGGTGACGAGGTGGGCAGCGGCCGTTTCGTCCTGCTCCATGACCCGGCTGCCAACACCGCCTGGCACGGTACCTTCCGCTGCGTCACTTTCGCGCGGGCCGATCTCGATCCTGAGATGGTGACAGACCCTTTGTTGGCGGGGGTGGGTTGGTCGTGGCTCATCGATGCACTTGGGAGCCATGGCGCTAACTATGATGCGCCGAGCGGCACCGTAACGTCGGTGTCCAGCGAGTCTTTCGGTGGGATGGCCGGCGAGCCGCCGCGCGCTGAGATCGAAGTCCGGGCCTCGTGGACTCCATTGCTGGATGACGGTGCCGGGCTCAACCCTCATCTGGCAGCGTGGGCTGAACTACTCTGTACCCTAGCTGGCCTGCCCCCGCTGGCCGCCGGAGTGGTGATGATGCCCTCTCGGCGTAAACCGCAGAGCCGAAGTTCCCGGAGACGTTGACCGAAGTACCGCTAAGCACACCTGATCTTGATCAGGAATCGGAGTTGCTCACCGAGCCCTCCGACGGCGTGCCACCTCTCGTCAATACCCCGCAAGCCTTGCAAGACGCGGAAATTGCACTGCGTGGCGGACTTGGCCCGGTCGCGATGGACGCGGAGCGGGCACACGGCTTTCGATACAGCCAGCGCGCCTATCTCATTCAGCTACGCCGTGGTGGGTCTGGGACACATTTAGTCGATCCAACTGCGTTCGGCCAGCCGGCCGACCTGTCTGCACTCGGTACCGCCGTTTCGGAGGCCGAGTGGATCATCCACGCTGCCGGTCAGGACCTGCCGTGTCTTTCCGAGGTGGGACTGGTTCCCAAGACCCTGTTCGACACTGAACTTGCCGCTCGCCTGCTCGGTTATCCCCGCGTCGCCCTCGGCACCATGATCGAGGAGCTGCTCGGCGTGCGGCTGCTGAAGGAGCACTCCGCTTCAGATTGGTCCAAGCGGCCGCTGCCGCAGGAGTGGCTGATCTATGCCGCGCTGGATGTCGAGCTCTTGATCGAGCTACGCCACGAGCTCTCCACTCGCCTCATCGAAACTGGCAAATGGCCCTGGGCAGAGCAAGAGTTCGCGGCACTGGTTGCGAACGCTGGCGTCAGCCCTGAACCGCGACGCGACCCCTGGCGCCGGACGTCTGGCATCCATCATGTCCACACCCGTCGGGGCCTGGCGTACGTCGCCGAGCTTTGGTATGCCCGGGACGCGATTGCGCAGCGACTGGACCGCGCGCCGAGCAGAATCCTGCCCGACGTCGCGATCACCGAGCTGGCTGCACAAAAACTCCCGGATCGTGCCGCCCTCCGGAGGCTTCCGGCCTTCTCGCGCCGCCAGGCAAAACGTGCCGAGGCCAGCTGGGTTGAGGCGCTTGATGTGGTGGCACAGATGCCAGAAAGTGCCCTCCCGCCGATGCACGTCCCCAACGACGGCCCGCCGCAGTCTCGGCTGTGGCCGGCTAAGAATCCTGGGGCCGCCGCTCGGCTCGCGGCTATGCGTGGTGCGCTGTTGGCGATCGCTGGACAGTACGAGCTCCCGATGGAGAACCTGCTCACACCGGACCACCTACGCCGCCTGGCCTGGCGCCCGCCCTCCCCATTGACCGAGGAGTCGGTTGATCAGGCGCTCGCCGATCACGGCGCCCGCAAGTGGCAGCGCGAACTGACCGTCACGACCATCACTCGCCTGCTGGCGCAGCCCTTGCCTTCATGATCATCGGGAGACGTCCACTCGTGGTAGATCGTGAAACGACTTGCCGAGCAAGCTGATGCCCTCCTCGATCATGCTCACCGGACTGGCCGCGTAGCCGAGCACCAGGCCAGGTCGCCTCCTCCTTTGGCAATGCCAGGAAAGGGGTTGCACTTTCACACCCCGGGAGTACGCTGCAGCTGCAAGATCAACATCGGCGAAGTCTGCCGCAAAGGTGATCATGAGATGCAGCCCAGCTGCGGCGCCGTGAATCTGCGCCTCGGGCAACTGGCTACTGAGCGCGCTGATCATCGCGTCGCGGCGGTGCTGGTGCCGTCGGCGCACTAGCCGGAGATGGCGCTCGAGATCACCCGACTCCATCAGCTGCGCCAACACGAGCTGAGGCAATACAGCGTTTCCCAGATCGGTGTCGCGCTTCGCCGCGACGATTCCCTCCCGCAACTTGGCCGGCACCAACATCCAGCCCACTCGTAGCGCGGGCGCGAGGAGCTTGGATACGCTGCCTGCGTAACAGACCTGCTCCGGAGCGACGGCGCGCAGCGACGTCACTGGTGGGCGGTCATAGCGGTGCTCGGCGTCATAGTCGTCCTCGATGATCAGGTTGTCTGTCTCGGCCCAGGCCAACAACTCCCGCCGCCGCTCGCCCGACAGGACGACGCCCGTCGGAAACTGGTGCGCCGGCGTCAGCAGCACCGCCTGCGCTCCGCTGCCGCGTAGTTCCTTGACCACCAGCCCTGCATCGTCGACCGGAACTGGCGGGGTGTCGACCCCCCAGGCCCGCAGCTGTTCCCGGGCACCCAGCGAGCCCGGATCCTCCACAGCAATGCAACTAATGCCGTCGGCACCGAGGACCCGAGCGAGCAGGGCCAGCGCCTGCGCAACTCCGGCGACGATGATCACTTCGGCCGGATCAACCTGGATCCCACGATTCCGGGCCAACCAGCGAGCCACCGCTACCCGGAAGGCGGGTGACCCGCGCGGATCGCCGTAGGCCAGGTCGGAGGCGGAGGATTCGGCCAATACGGCGCGCTCGGCGCGGAGCCATGCGCTTCGTGGAAACGCGGTCAGGTCCGGCAGACCTGGGAACAGGTCAATGGTCGCCCTCGCCGACCTCAAGAGGTCGAACATGCCGCTACCCGCGGATCCCGTGAAAAGATCGGCCGCCTTAGGTGCGGTCGTCGGGTCCGGCCGGGATTCTGGGATTGGGGTCGGAACGGCGGCTACGATCGTCCCCCCACGACGGCGGCCAATGACCTGCCCGTTCTCATTGAGTCGCTGGTAGGCCTCGGTGACCACACCGCGGGAGACTTGAAGCTCGGCGGCCAGCAGGCGACTCGCTGGGAGCCGGCTGCCGATCGGCAGCCGGCCGTCGCCGATCGCCCTGCGAAGCTCGGCGGCCAACCAGTCCGAAAGTGCGCCAGCCGGGGCTTTGGTCAGATCGAGCTGCAGGAAATCCGCAGAGTGGCTTTTGGCCCGCTCATCTGCGCCCTCTTTGGACCTGTTCATCGGTCCATCGTTACAGCAGGGTGAGATACGTGCGCAAGTCCCCCAAGATGGGTCCGTTCATCCGAGGATTGCTCCTCGGTGGCTTTGCCATGGTGCTCGTTGGCGGCAGTGTGGCTATCTCAGAGGTTCTCGAGGATGCTCCGCTGTTCACCGCCCAGGCCATCCGGTATCTCGCGGCGGCTGCGTTGTTGGTGCTGATGAGCCGCGTCGCAGGAGTTCAAATCCTGCGTCCACGCGGCAGCGAATGGCTGTGGCTGGCCGGGATCGCAGCCACCGGACTTGTGCTGTTCAATGTTGCCATCGTCCGTGGCGTCGCTCACGCAGAGCCGGCGGCGATTGCGGTCGCAGTCGCCTGTGTTCCGGTCCTGATCGGCCTCGTCGGTCCCCTGCTCGATCGGCAGCGACCAGCCCAGCAGGTTGTTCTGGCCGCCGTTGTTGTCACGATTGGCAGCGTGATCGTAGAAGGCACCGGCCGCACCGACACCATCGGCATTGGCTGGGCGATCGTGGCGTTGCTCTGCGAGGCTGCCTTCACACTCCTGGCGATTCCCGTGTTACGCAGGCAAGGTGCCTGGGGCGTCTCCCTACACACTGTTTGGATTGCCAGCGCCATGCTGCTAATGCTCGGCATAGCCGTGGAGGGACCACAGGCCGCGGTACGCCTGCGCGCCGACCACTGGGCGGCAATCGGATACCTCGCCGTAATGGTCACGGCAGTCGCGTTCGTGTGCTGGTACTCCAGCGTCGCGATCCTCGGTGCTCCTCGGGCGGGCCTGCTGACTGGCATCGCTCCCCCGGCAGCTGCCCTCGTCGGCGCAGTGACCATCGGCCTGGCGCCCGCCTTGCCTGTCTGGCTGGGCATGGGAGTGGTCTGCGGCGGCTTGGTGATCGGCCTCGGATCGCGACATCGAACTGCGCCTCGCGACGCCAAGGAGGACCGACTTGAGGGGCTTCAGCCCCTGCACCCCTCAGCAGCTGCCGTTGTTACTGATGAGTAATATACCGGTATGCCTCGTGATCTCCGTGATGTCGTCTTTGTCGACGGTGTGCGAACTCCGTTCGGCAAGGCCGGCTCGATGTACGCCGAGACAAGGGCCGACGATCTCGTCGTCCACTGCATCCGGGAACTGCTTCGGCGGCATCCGGAGTTGCCACCGGATCGCATCGACGATGTCGCCATCGCCGCAACTACGCAAACCGGTGACCAGGGCCTCACGATCGGGCGTACGGCTGCTTTGCTTGCTGGAATTCCCCGCTCGGTGCCAGGTTTCGCGATCGACCGCATGTGCGCGGGCGCCATGACCGCCGTCACCGCAACAGCCTCGGGAATCGCCTTCGGCGCCTACGACGTTGCCATCGCCGGCGGAGTCGAGCATATGGGCCACCACCCGATGGGCCAGGGCATCGACCCAAACCCGAGAATCATCGCGGAGAAGTTGGTTGACCAGTCAGCGTTGATCATGGGATCGACGGCGGAGAACCTTCATGACCGCTTCCCCGCTATCACCAAGGAACGAGCGGATGCCTTCGCAGCTCTCAGCCAACAGCGAGTACAGCGGGCCTACGAACATGGTGTGATCCAGGAGTCGCTGGTCAATGTCGCAACCCGAAGCTCCGAGCTCGGCTGGGGGCTGGCGGTCGCGGATGAGCAACCGCGACCAGACACGACGGTCGAGGCGTTGGCGACCCTCAGAACGCCCTTCAGGCCGCATGGCCGCGTCACGGCAGGTAACGCAGCCGGCCTGAATGATGGCGCCACGGCGTGCCTACTGGCGGCTGAAAGTGTGGCACACGAGCTGGGTCTGCCGGTTGCGATGAGGCTCGTCTCATTTGCATTCGCAGGCGTGGATCCCGAGGTCATGGGTGTGGGACCGATTCCGGCGACGGAGAAGGCACTGGCGAAGGCTGGGCTGTCGATTGATGACATTGGCGCGTTTGAGATCAACGAGGCGTTCGCGGTTCAGGTGCTTGCCTTCTGTGATCATTTCGAGTTGGCGGCGGACGATGCGCGGCTCAACCCGTATGGCGGCGCCATCGCAGTCGGCCATCCACTCGCCAGCTCCGGTGTGCGACTGATGATTCACCTGGCGCGCGCGTTCCGGGAGCATCCCGAAGTCCGATACGGACTGACCACGCTGTGCATCGGTCTCGGTATGGGCGGAACAGTGATCTGGGAGAATCCTCACTTCTCCGCGGAGGGTGGACGGTGAGGGCCGGCGAACTCGACCAGCTGATCACCGAGGCCTCCGCAAGCAGCGAGGGCGAGGTCATTACCAGGGCCTTGAGCCGGGATATCAAGCTGCCACACTCAGCCGGGACGGCGGTGTTGATCACTTTGGATAACGGGCGTGATCACACCCGACCCAACACCTTGGGCGCGCGAGGGCTCGGCGAACTGAACCGGGCTCTCGACACTGCGCACGCCCGCGAGGACATTGTGGCGATCGCGATCACAGGAAAGCCGTTCATACTGGCGGCGGGCGCCGACCTCTCCGCGTTTGCCAAGATCGTCAACCGCGAGCAGGCGCTGGCAATCGCGCGGATAGGCCATGCCGTGTTCGACAAGCTGCGTGCGTCGCGGGTGCCGACCTTCGCCTTCATCAACGGGGTCGCGCTCGGCGGTGGCTTGGAGCTCACCCTGCATTGCCACTACCGGACGGTCTCTGCCGCCGCCTCGGGGATTGCACTACCCGAATGCTTCCTGGGCCTATTCCCCGGGTGGGGCGGCGCGTTCCTGGTCCCCACCATGATCGGTGCCGAGCGAGCCGTCCAGTTGATCATCGAGAATCCGCTCAACCAGAACAAGATGCTCAATGGCCCTCAGGCGTACCAGCTAGGGCTGGCCGACGCGATCTTCGACGGCGCCGATTTCCTGGCTCGCTCCTTGGACTGGGCGGCTCAGATTGTTGCCGGATCGCTGACTGTGCCGCGGCCGGAGGTCGACCGTGGCGAGACCTGGAACGAGGCCTTGGCACGGGGCCGCAGTCTCGTTGACGGCAAGGTCTTCGGTGCCTCACCGGGGCCGTACCGCGCACTGGAGCTCATGGCAGCAGCTAAGACCGCGGATCGGACCGAGGCGTACGCTGCCGAGGACGAGGCACTGGCCGATCTGATCATGGCTCCCGAACTGCGAGCGAGCCTGTACGCCTTCGACCTAGTGCAGAAGCGCGCACGAAAGCCAGCCGGTGCCCCTGACTCAGCCTTGGCACAACCAGTGACCAAAGTCGGCATCGTCGGCGCCGGGCTCATGGCCACCCAGCTCGCTTTGCTGTTCCTGCGCCGCCTGCACGTGCCGGTGGTGATCACTGATCTTGATCAGGAGCGTGTCGACAAGGGATTGGGCTCCGTTGCAACGGAGATCGACAGGCTGCTCGGTAAGGGTCGGATCTCCCCCGATGAGGCGAACCGGCTGCGGGCGCTGATCTCAGGTACTACGGAGCTGGTCGATTTCGCGGACTGCGACTTCGTCATCGAGGCAGTCTTCGAGGAGATGTCGATCAAGAAACAGGTCTTCGCCGATCTTGAAAAGCATGTCTCCCCAGGCTGCGTGCTTGCCACCAACACGTCCTCGCTGTCCGTCGCGCAGATGGCAGCAGATCTTGATCACCCCGAGCGGGTGGTCGGCTTCCATTTCTTCAACCCTGTGGCGGTGATGCCGCTGGTTGAGATCGTTCGTGGTCCGGCGACCGACGACGACACCCTGGCCACGGCATTCGCAATCGCCAAGACGTTGAAAAAGAACGCGGTGCTGGTCAAGGACGCGACAGGCTTCGTGGTGAACAGGCTGCTGCTCAGGCTGCTGGCGGAGATCTTCGCTGCAGTCGATGAGGGAACGCCAGTTGAGATCGCCGATGCTGCGCTGCGGCCGCTCGGCTTCCCCATGTCGCCGTACGTGCTGCTGCAACTGGTCGGTCCCGCGGTCACCTTGCATGTGCTCGAAAACCTTCATTCGGCGTTCGGGGATCGGTTCCCAATCTCGCCCAACCTCAAGGCGCTGGTGGCTTCAGAGCGGCCGGGCATCTACGACTGGACACCCGACGGCGAGCCGTACGTCAGCAACGAGACGGCGAAACTGTTCAAGGTAGGCAACCAGCCGAGCACCGCCGAGCAGGTACGGGAGCGGGTTTTGAACGCTCTGGCAGAGGAGATCGGTCTCATGCTGGCCGAAGAAGTGGTCGCAGCGCCGATGGATATCGATCTGTGCTTGATCCTCGGTGGCGGCTGGCCGTTCCACCTCGGCGGCATTACGCCATACCTGGACCGGGCAGGAGTCGCCGAACGTGTGCTCGGTCGCCGCTTCCTGCCGCCTGGAGTCGCGTCCGTTCCCGCCAACGCAAACTCAACTGGGTTCTGACAAGTCGGCGCGAGAGGGCTGCTCGAGGGGCTCGTCTCTCCGCACGACGGCCTCAACCGCGTACCGGGCGATGTTCTGTGGCGTCAGCCCAATCTCCTTAAGCAGTTCGGCGACGGCCACCATGGGGCAGGAACTCTTGCGGAATTCCGAACTCCCGAACGGCTGTGGCCACGCCGGCGAAGCGCAGCTGCTTGCGCCAGCCGCGATCCGTAACCGCCGACGACGCCAGTTGTCCTCGATCGTGATCACGAGATCATGATCGCGGGCGAGTGCGACGAGCGCTGGATTGACCGGCAGCGCCCATACCGGGTCAACGACGGTCACCCCGATCCCCTGGTCGGATAGCCGCTCCCCAACCGCTACAGCTGTCCCGGCGAGCTGGCCCAGAGCGACGACGAGCACCCGCGGCTGCTCGGTCCGAAGCAGGATGTCCATGCCATCGAGCTGGTCGACAGCTGGAAGATCCGGCGGCACCAGATCCCTGGGGAAGCGGAGCACGCTTGGGCCGTCGTCGATCGCCAAAGAGCAGGCCAACGCCTCGCGAAACCGCACGCCATCGCGCGGCGCCGCCAGCTGGAGGCCCGGCACCACCTGCAAGATCGACATGTCCCACATACCGTGATGACTGGCCCCATCCGGCCCGGTAATGCCAGCCCTGATCGAGCACGAAGGTCACTCCGCACCGGTGCAGGGCCACATCCATGAGGACCTGATCGAACGCGCGATTGAGGAAGGTGGAATACACCGCGACCACCGGATGCAGGCCGCCCATCGCGAGGCCAGCCGCCGAAGTCACAGCGTGCTGTTCGGCGATGCCGACATCGAAGCAGCGATCAGGAAACGCCCGTGCAAACCGGTGCAGCCCCGTCGGATACACCATCGCTGCCGTAATGGCCACGATGCGTTCGTCGTTACTGCCCAGCCGGAGGAGTTCTTCGGAGAAGAGCTCCGTCCAGGTCTGCCCGGAGCTAGCACCGATGGCCTCGCCGGTGGTGGCGTTGATCTTGCCGACCGAGTGGAAGCGGTCCTCCTCATGGTCCTCGGCGGCCTTGAAACCGTTGCCCTTGCGCGTGATGCAGTGCACTAGGACTGGACCGCGGAACTGCCTGGCCTGCAGTAGCGCACGCTCGACCTCGGCAATGTCGTGACCATCGATCGGACCGATGTACTTCAGGCCCAGGTCGGAGAACAGCCCCTGCGGGGCCAGAACGTCCTTCAGCCCGATCTTGATGCCATGCAAGATGTCGTACGCAGCGTTGCCGACCAGTGGCGCCCGGCTGACACTGCGCTTCACCAGCTCCAGAATCTGCTCGTAGCGCGGGTTGGTACGCAGTCCGGTCAAGTGCCGTGCCACGCCTCCGACCGTCGGAGTGTAGGACCGGCCATTGTCGTTCACTACGATCACCAGCGGCAGGTCGTCGGAGGCGGCGATGTTGTTCAAGGCCTCCCAAGCCATCCCGCCGGTGAGGGAACCGTCCCCGACGAATGCGACAACAGTGCCCGGCTTCCGCTGCAGCCGAATAGCCTTGGCCAATCCATCGGCGTAGGAGAGCGCTGTTGAGGCGTGTGAGTTCGCGACCCAGTCGTGCTCGGACTCATCCTGGCTGGGGTACCCGGACAATCCGTGGCGCTGCCGCAGAGTACGAAATTGATCTTGGCGGCCCGTCAAGATCTTGTGCACGTAGCTCTGGTGCCCTGTGTCGAAGATGATCGGATCGCCGGGCGAGTCGAAGACCCGATGCACCGCCAAGTGTCAGCTCGATGACTCCGAGGTTGGGTCCAAGGTGGCCGCCGGTCTGGCACACCTGCTCGATCAGGAACTGGCGGATCTCCAGGCTCAGCTCCTGGAGCTGATCTAACGTCAGGCCCCTCAGGTCTTGTGGGCTATGGATCGAGCTCAACAGTCCGTTCGAGGCGGCTGACATGGGCCTGAGTTTACGTGTACAGCAGCTCCCATGATCGAAGTGTGGCGTAACCCACTCAGCCCGCTCACAGCTTGCGAACGAAGACCCTACCGCGCAGAGCTTCCTCCACGAGCGCAACAGCTCGACGGGTGCGGGCTAGCCGGGCACCCTGCTCGAGCCAAGCCTGGGTTGCCGCCTCCACGACATCTGCCTCGACATATTCACCCAGGCTGGTGCGAACCGCGGCCAGTCCCCCTTGTGACGCTTCGTGCTGGCCGTTGACGAACTGGGTGGCGAACTGCGCTAGCACGATGGGATGGTTGCGCAGCACCCGATAGGTGCGGAAGTCGGGCGGGCAGCAATCCAGCAAGTAGGCGATCGCGGTGGCCTCCCAGCCCGATGCCCCGGGCGGGCGCACTTGGCTGGGCCAACCTGGCGGCACATACACCGAAGTGGTCATGTTGGCATGATATTCGAACTCACGTTCGATGACCATCAGTTTGAATGAGTCCAGTTTGGTTTCTCTCTACGTTCCCGATCGGAAACAGAATCGGGCTCAGCAGGTGCAAGCTGCGATCCGGACCGGGCTGGTTGTCCATGTGGGATACCAAAATGGTGTGTATCTGGCTGATGAGTTCAGCTCGTTCCTCCTGACTGAGCCACAGCGGAATCTGCCGGTATCCGACCTTGTCCGCCGTGGGGTCGGCGTGACCCTGGTTGAGGTAGGTATTGAATTCTGCGACAAGGGCGGCCATGGCGGCAGCGAATCCGTGGCGGTGCTCTTCTAGGGTCATCGACGCCGCTGCGTCCGGATCGATAACGGCACGCGGCCGGTATAGCCGGTAGCGTCGCTCGACGGCGCCGTGCACTCGCTGCTCACTGACGACTTCGAGTACGCCTGCCTCAGCCAGCAGGCTCACGTGGCGATACACAGTCGCTTTCGAGACGTCGGGCAAGCGAGCGAGCATTTCGGACGTGGTGCGCGTCACCCCACCTGACATGGCGTGCAGGATGCGCATCCGCACCGGATGCAGTAGCAGTTCAAGCGTGTCCATCGTGCTATAATCTCACATTCGATATTGGTCTCAAACTTGAGAAGGCAGGACCTCATGGATTCGATGGTGGAGCATCAGTCGCCAGTACTCCGATCCGACACCAGCCCGGCCGCCACACCGCCCGTAGGGCGGTACTACGACGTGGAGGGCCGGCGGTTACTGCTGCACCAATCGGGTAGCGGCGGCCCGGCGGTCGTCTTCCTGCCCGGGGGTGGCGCAGTCGGGCTCGACTATCTCAACGTTCAGCGGCGTGCTGCTGAATTCACCACGAGCGTCGTCTATGACCGGGCTGGAACTGGCTGGAGCGACTCGGTTGAGCTGCCACGCGCATTGGTGGAGGTGAGCGACGAACTTCGCGCGCTGCTGCGTATCGCCGCTGTGCCCCCTCCTTACGTGATGGTCGGTCATTCCCTCGGCGGCCTTTACGCGCGTCACTACGCGCAACGGTTCCCCAGCGAGGTATCCGGCATGGTTTTGCTCGACCCCGCACACGAGGAATACAACGCCTACATGCCTAAGGAATTAGTCGACCAGTGGGCTGCCTGGGACCCTAGCGAGGCGTTGCCTGAAGAGTTGCCGGTCGAACTCATCCAGTTTTACCGCGCCTTGTTCGAGCAGGAGATGACGGACTGGCCTGAGGAGATCCGCCAAGTCCTCGTTGAACGCCACGTCAGCCTGGACTGGTTGCGGGCTGGTCTCCAGGAGGCCACGAACATCGAGCAGCTTTACGACGAGGTCCGCCACGCGGGACCGATGCCCGATGTGCCGCTGATCATCCTGACCTCCATGGACATCGACTCGTTCAAAGCAGCGGTATCCCAGGGCACACCCGAGCGGCTGCTGCGCGAGGAGATTGAGGGCAAGCGGCGGCTTTACACGACGTGGGCTCACTCCATGCATGGCGAGAATCGACTCATCCAAGACGTCGGACACGTGACACTCCACTTCCGCCGTCCAGACGCTGTGTTGGAGGCAATTCGGGACCTGTTCGACAGACCCGACCAGTAAGGAAAGCGATACACGACGGTCTCAGCACTGCTCGTCCCGGGCTCCCCAAGTACTGTCGACCCATGATCGCGCGGATTTGGAGAGGTGTGGTGCGCCGCGACGACGCTGCGGCGTACGCGGATTACATCAGCAGCACCGGCCTGGCCGAGTACAGATCGACGCCCGGCAACCAGGGCGCTTGGATGCTGCGTCGCGACAATGGCGATCGCTCAGAGATCATCACGTTTTCACTCTGGGCCTCCTGGGACAGCATCCGGGCGTTTGCCGGCAGTGACATCGACCAGGCTGTCTACTATCCAGAAGACGACCGCTTCCTTATCGAACGTGATCTGTTGGTGCGCCACTACGAGGTGGTGGGTTAACGCGACTCGCGACATGTGCCGGGACGCGTCCGTCGCCAACGCTCATTGGATCAGGTTCGGGTGGATCGAACCTGCCCATGAACCCGGAGCAAACATCCCACGCAGCGTGGGACGTTCGCGCTGAACATGGCGTGCATGCCGTGCACAGCGTCGGCGTCCCACGCAGCATGGGATGCTGACGGCGGCGGCGCGCAAATCCAGTAGGCACCACCGCGCGCCGCCACGTTCAGTGCGTGCCCGAAATGGCATTAGTCTCATCCCAGTGAGTGATGTGATCTGCCAGATTGTGAGCGGTGAGCTGGATGCTGCGGTGGTCGCGCGTGAGGAGGAGGTTATCGCCTTCCTTGATCACCGGCCGGTATTCAAGGGCCACGTGCTCGTCGCTCCAACTCGCCATGTCGAGAACTTGCTTGATCTTCCAAGCGGTCTCATGGTTCCGCTGTTGACTATGGCACAGCGCGTGGCGTCTGCGATCGTTGCAGCGCTGGGCGCCCAAGGCACTTTCGTAGCGATCAACAACGTGGTGAGTCAGTCGATACCTCACCTGCACGTACACGTGGTGCCGAGAACCAAGGGCGACGGTCTGCGCGGCTTTTTCTGGCCGCGGACGCACTACGCTGCCGGCGAGATCGAGACCTACGCCAAACTGGTTTCAGAGGCGCTGCCCGATACCGCGCAGATCATGGGCCTTGCAGGGCCCGACCCCGGTAGAGATAGCTGAAGGGCCGCGGCCCGTCACCATAACCCGTCTCGAGCTCACGGATCATCAATCCGGCGCGTGTAATCAGGTCATCGATCGGTCGGTCCAGATGGCAACCCCCGGCGATCCGGCTGTGCACCGGATGCAGTCGGCGTTGCCAACGGTGGACCGACTCAGTCGGTGCCCGCCCATGCTCGAGGAAATGCAGCGCACCATCTGGTTTGAGCACTCGATGAATCTCCAGCAGCGCCGCATCCACCGAAGGAATGGTGCAGAGCGTGTAGGTGGACAGCACGCAATCCACCGATCCGTCGGGCAGGTCGAGTTGGGCGCCGTCGATTCCCACGTGGGTGAGGTTCACCGTAACAGCCGCGTTCCGCGGCTCCGCGAGCCGCATCGCCGATTTCGAGGGCTCGACAACCAAGATCTCGGTCACCTCGGCCGGATAGTGGCGGAGGTTGAGTCCGGTTCCGAATCCGATCTCCAGCACCCGACCGTGCAGGCCCTGGCAAACCTTGGCACGCCGGGCGTTCACTTCGGGCGTTCGCAACACGCGGTCCATTACTCGTGGAAATACATGATCGTTCCACAGACTCACGTGTCCAGAGTAATGTGCGCTGCCTCGCCGACTCCGGCTTCGAGGCAGTGCCGACCAGCCGACGCCGACCGGGCTGCTGCTACTGCTTCTTGATCAATGA
>CAVUEO010000026.1:0-277417 GCA_963740515.1 uncultured Actinomycetota bacterium | reverse complement strand
TATCCGCGTGCCGATCATGATCATGACGCTCACCGGCTCGCTCAGCTAGGCGAGGGCTCGCCGTACTACTTGGTCCAAGAACTCGACGTCGGTCAGCGAGGCCGTCATGGGCCGAAACTCTAGTCGCCGCTTCACCACAGATCGGGATGCTGGGCGGCCTGTGTCGGTTGGCCCGACCGCTGCTTCGCGGGCATACCGTAACCCTCTTTGTCGACAAGCCAGCCAAGCTGCGAATCCCCACTTATGCTGAAGGCCGTTTCAGTCGCCTCGATCAGCTCATCGACTGATAGACACAAGGACAGTGCACGTGCGATATCAACGGGCCCGCTGGCTAGGGCTGGCGCTTGGAGCGTTATTGGTCCTTTCAGCCTGCTCGGCACGGGAAGGCAGCGAACCGGTCTCGGTGACGAGGCCGTATGGAGAGGTGACTCCCACGGCGGCGCCGTCAAGTGAGCGACCCTCCGCGTCGTCAACCGGCGAAACTGCGCACAACGACTTGAAAAAAGCGCGTGTCACTCGCTCACTTAAGGCGGGTGCTGTGAAGCTGACCGTCAAGTATTCATTACGAAACCGTGTCCAAGAGTGGTCTCCCGGTGTTGCCCAACCCCTGACGGTCTCGTTGACGGCCTTAGCCCAACAAGGCACCGGGCAGTACACAGTGTCGACCAATCAAAAGATCTATCTATCTCGCCTCACCGCTTACCTCGATGTCTCGGACGCCACTGGGCACCTGGATTCTCCAGACCCTTTGATTGACAAGGCTGACATCACACCAGGATTCTTCGTGACCACTCCCAGCTCCTACAGCCAAGTGTTCGTGTTGCCATCGCTGCCTGATGAGGCAACGAGACTCACCATCGAGTTCCATTACGAGATGCTGGTTCTGCAGTCCGCCTCCACCCCACGCGACTTCTCCAAACGAACTGCAACCGACACTCTCGTCATCTCCTTGCCGTAGCCGATTGTCACGACTTGGACACGAGTCGGAGATCTAGACCGTCAGCATGTTGCGAGTTGGACACAGGTCGGAGATCCAGAACGGCGACGTCGGTCTTCTGCACACAATGAGTGGGCTGTGTCCTTACGGGACCCTTGTGGGCGCGGCGAAGTGAACTATGGGGGACTCGGCCGGTGCACCGCGAGGCGTTGCACGGCTGAAAACTGATGGGTGGTGCGGTGATGACTTCGCTGCCACTGGAGGGTGTCTTCGTGCATCCACATGGACTGTGCGAAAGTGACGACGTTGGGCACGAGACGTCGGCCTTGGGCATTTGCCCACCGTGCTGCCGGCGCGCGCATTGGCCGTGACTGCAACGTCTGTTTCGGCGCTTTCGTGGAGAACGCCGCCTCGGTCGGCGATCGTGTCGGCCTCGCATCAGGTGATGATCTTCGAGGGCGTCCATATTGCCGATGATGTCTTCCTTGGTCCCGGCGTCCGATCTTCACCAACGACCTGCGCCCCGGCAGCTGAAGGACCGAGCATGTACGTCACCCTGCGCAGCGTGCCCAAACAGTCTGAGCCCAAACGGTCTGGGGACCTAGCGAGCGGTATCGACCCGCATCGGCGTCGGATTCCGTCGGCTGTGCTCGCCTTCGGCGTCGTCAGCATGCTCACCGACGTGTCGTCGGAGTCGGTCGCCGCGGTGCTGCCGCTTTACATCACAGCGGTGCTGGGGATGGGTCCGCTGGCGTACGGCTTCATTGACGGGATCTATCAGGGCGTATCGGCCGCCGTTCGCATCCTTGGCGGCTGGTGGTCGGACTCGACAAAACGGCCCAAGTGGGTGGCCTTCGTCGGCTATCTCGCTTCGGCGATATCCCGAGTCGGCCTGCTCTTGGTCAGCGGATTCGCCAGCATCGCGTCCGTGATCGCCGTGGATCGTCTAGGCAAGGGATTACGGACCGGGCCGAGAGACTCGCTGATCGCGACGGCGTCAGATCCAGCGGATTTGGGTCGCAATTTCGGCGTGCATCGGGCGATGGACACGGCTGGAGCACTTGCCGGCCCGCTGCTGGCGTTCGCCGTGCTTGCTGCCATCCCGCTCGGCCTCGGCGGCTATCGTGCGGTCTTCGTCTTCAGCGCGGCGTTCGCCCTGCTGGGCGTGGTGGTGCTGGCGCTCGTCGTTCCTGACCTGCGAACGGCCCGAGGAAAGGCGGATGCAGGCGACCAGACGCCCAGGCGCCGGATCGCGCTACGGCTGTCCGACCTGTCCCAGCCCGCGTTGCGCCGGGTGTTGCTGGTTGCTGGTC
Source organism: uncultured Actinomycetota bacterium (assembly GCA_963740515.1). GTDB lineage: Bacteria > Actinomycetota > Actinomycetes > Propionibacteriales > Propionibacteriaceae > Microlunatus. Next base: position 275,167 of record CAVUEO010000026.1, on the reverse strand, counting down.
TCCTTGGCCTGGTCACGGTTGGCGACGGGTTCATCTACTTGAGCCTGTCCGAATCTGGATCGTTGACGGCCAAGTACTTCCCACTGCTTTTCGTCGGTACCAGCGCGGCCTACATGGTGCTCGCTATCCCCATGGGCCGATTGGCTGACCGCGTGGGGCGGGGCAGGGTCTTTCTCGCCGGCCATGCCCTGCTGCTCGGCGTCTACCTGCTGACCGCCAGCCGCTATGGCGGGGCCTTGTGGTCGGTCGTCCTCGTGCTTCTCCTGATGGGCAGCTTCTATGCGGCCACCGACGGTGTGCTGTCCGCGCTCGCCACCCAGTCGGTACCCGAGGAGAGCCGGGCTAGCGGGATCGCGGCTGCCCAGACGGTGGTGGCCTTGGCCAGGTTCGCGTGCTCGCTAATCTTCGGCCTGCTCTGGCAGCTGACCGGCCGCCAGACGGCCCTGTGGGTGATGGCTGTGGCACTTGCGGTGGGCCTAGCGGCTGCTGTCGTCGTGTTGCGTCCGATGTATCGCATGAACTCGGGCGGTCCGGCATGAAGCGCGCCAGATGGATCGTGATCATGGTCTCTGCGGTGCTGTGCCTGGGCCTTGCGGGCGGTTACTTCGTCTACGTCCGCGCCCAGGGCACAACGACGGTGAGCGGGCTGCCCGGATCGGCAGCAGACCCAACAACGGTGCTCGCTACGCCACACGTCGTATTCCGAAGCAGCGCGCTCGGCGCTCACTACGGGCAACTGGCCGCCGTCCCGCTGGACAATCCCGGAGGCGCTCGCGCCAGCCTCGGCCTGACCTGCGAACGGACGTACGCGACAAGAACAGCAGGGGTCTGCCTGTTCGCCAAACGCGGCGTGGTGCAGACGTACGGGATCACCATGCTGGATAGCCAGCTCCGGCCTGCCGGCAGCGCCGAACTTGCCGGCCTTCCGAGCCGGGTACGGATGTCAGCTGACTCGTCTCTGGTGGCCACTACAACCTTCGTCGCTGGCCACTCGTACGCGCAGGCCTCTTTTTCCACCGAGACGATTGTCCGCCGCGACGGTAAGAACCTCGGCAACATTGAGTCCTGGAGCAGTACGGTCGATGGCCGGCCTTTGCGGTCGGTCAACCGGAACTTCTGGGGCGTGACCTTCGCTGACGATGACGACACGTTCTACGCAACTGCAGCCAGCGGGAGCACAACTTGGTTGATGCGTGGCTCGCTGAGAGCGAAGAGCATGGTTTCGCTGCGTACCGATGCGGAGTGCCCGTCATTATCACCCGACCAAACCAAGATCGCCTATAAGAAGCGGCTCGACGGCAAGGCGCGGGAGGCGTGGCGGCTGGCCGTGCTGGATCTCCGGACTGGCCAAGAGTCTCTGCTCGCCGAGACTCGCAGCGTCGACGATCAGGTTGAGTGGCTCGACAACGACCAGCTGCTCTATGGGCTCCCACGGCTGGGATCCGACGCGACCACCTCCGACGTGTGGGTAGTGCCGGCCGACGGAAGTGGGACGGCGGCTGTCCTCATTCCGGAGGCGTCGTCACCGGCGGTGGTCAGGTGATACCTCCCAAACTCATCAACGAGGGCGGAGCGGCCGAGTGGTACGCAGTGGTGAACCACCCCCGCCTTTGGGTCGAGGCATTGATCCGACGGAAAGGTGGAGTCATGTCAGCACCGGAGAAGCATCCGCCCGAAGTCCGAGATCGACCGCAAGGGACCGCTCGATAGCACGTCTGGGTCGTCGCAGGCGATCTCTCGCTCGGTCGCGTCGCTGTAGTAATTGCCCTGCTTGTACGTATGCCACGACGGCGACATCCGACAGGACGCAGAAGCCGTGGGCAAAGCCGACCGGGCAATAGACCGATCGCATGTTGTCCTCATCGAGGTGGAACGCGTCCCACGCGCCGAGGTCGGTGAGCCGCGGTGGATGACCACCATGACATCGGCGATCGGGCCGCAACGGCAGCGGACCAGCTTCGCGGCCCCATCGCCGATCTAAAAGTGCATGCCGTGGACGATCCTTCGACCCGAGCGAGGGTGGTTGTCCTCGTCCTCCAGATGGGCCAGGCTCACTCTTTCGGTTCGCCGACCGGTCAGAATCTCGGCACCGTATTGGTGCTGAGATTCTGACAACTCGGCGTTGATGATTAGGTCAGCTGCCTTCGCGCTCCAGTGGCGGCGGGGCACCGTCGTTGCTGAATCCAATGCCGTACAGGATCGGCGCAGTCGTTGCGGCTGGGCTGGTCATTTCGAGCTTGTACTGGATGTAGCGCGAGCTCCCCCTAACCTGGCCCTTGCTGGCTACGGTGCTCCAATCTGACCAGGTCTTATCCGGCTCGAGCGTGCTGCCCGTACGCACACTGACAACGAGCTTGCTTCCACTCGGGACCTGAGCGTGCCAGAAGGCCTCGTGCCAATTGACCATGGCCTGGGCGTCCAGTACGCCTGACACGAACGTGCCTTTGCGAGCTGTCGTAGGACTTCCAGCGAGCGTGATGCTGCCCAGGTCGGCCTCATCTATGGTGGCAGCGCCCTTGACGATCCCACGTTTGAATGAAGCTGTCATCTGATCGGCCACGCCCCACTCAGGAGTTTCGAACGTGATCACCTTGCTGACCACTTCGTTGCCCGCCACGTCCGCCGACTCCACCTTGAGCCAGTACGTTGTCTCCGGGTCGAGACCCGTGAGTACCACGCTGTGCTGACGGATCGGATCAATCGCTCGTGCCCGCTCCTTCAGCTTGGTCGCGGACTCACCGAGTTGTACTACCGCGGTAGTTGGCTCGTTGGTGGTCCAGCGGAGGACTGCGGTACCACCCGGAAGTGATGTCACTGTCGGCGAGGCCGCTTTGGGCTCCACCTTGTCAGACGCAGCAGTTGTGAAGGTCTTCGGCGGTTCGCTCGGGGCTGGGAGGATCTGCTCCTTGCCGCTGAGGTCGGTGGAAGCCACCCGGTAGTAGTACTTGGTCTTCGGCTCTAGCTCGTCTACGACCAGCGAGTGATTGCGAGTGGAATCGTGCTTCACTGTGCTCTCACTGAGTTGATCGGGAGACGTGCCGAGAAGCACCTTGCTGGTCGCCACGTTGTTGGTCTCCCAGGCAACGGTCGCCGTCTGGGCATCGGCCGTCGCCTCGGTACTGGCGGTAGCCGCAGCCATGGTCAAAGGCGCTGTGCTGCTGTACGTCGCCGAGTAGCTGCCAGCGGTCGCATTAAACATGGCGTAGTCAAGACCCTTGATGGGGCTCGTGTCGAAGGCGACGGCACCACCGCCGACGCGAGTGATCGAGCTCAGCTGGGTGCCATTTGGGCCGGCCATGGGCAGCATCCCGGTCAGACCGTTGGCCCCAGTTCCCACTCCAACGGTGAAGCTGAGAATGTTGGAGTTCCAGTTGATCGGGCCGAAGCTGGAGCCATTGCGGCCGTCAGTCCAGTCCAGCATCTGCTTGCCGCTGACGATCGGCACGCCTCGGGAATTGGCCGACGCGATCAGCGCATCGTTCTGCGGAGTAGTCGGATGAGTCGGTATGCATGTTTGCGTTAAAGGCACCGTAGAAGCCCTCCGGTCCGAGAGCCTTGGCCAGCAGCGAGTCCGGCGTGAACGGGTAGGCCTGGCCGGACTCATCGGTCATCTGGGTCATCGACTGGTAGACGTCGATCATGGTGCCGTCGGTGTCGGCGAACCGCATCGGCATCCCGGAGCCCGTCATGAAGCCGGGTCGATTCTGGATCCAGGACGGAGGCCAGTAGTAGTAATTGGCGTCCATCCGCATGCCATTGGCCAACTCGACCTTTGGATGGGTGCCCCAGTCACTCCAGACGAGACAGTGCAGCCGGTTCGTGGTTGGGCTTGGCACGCTCGGCAGGGAGGACTTCCAGGCTGGCGAGCTGGTTGGTGTAGGCGCTAGCCAGGGACGAAGGAGTCCAGTCGTTGCAATTGGTCGTGGGGTGGATCCCGACCTCGAAGCCACTGTTGACGTATGCGGCGGCGGCTGAATCCGACAACGGCGATCCTGGATACAGGTATGAAGTGGACCTGTAGGCACGTCCAGTCCGTTGCAGAGCAGCCAGCCGGGCTGTTGGCCTGGTATTGATCAAACCGACCGGCAGTGCCTCCATTGCCATGATCATCTCCGGTGCCGATTACTACGGCCTTGAGACTGCGGGGGAAGTACCAGAACCGTGGCAGCGGCTTCTTATCCCGGTTCATCACCTGGATCAAGTTGCCGAGCAGCCGCTGTTGCTCGTCAGCCTGGGGAATTGAGACCTTGTTGAGGTTGATCCAGTCGGGAGAGCTCCCGCCGAAAAAAAGGTCATCCGATCGGATCGGCGGTTGCCCATCGCGTTCCTGTCCCGCCCAGGCGGGGTTGCCCTGCCGGCTATGTACAACCGACCGGGCCAGGTCGTAGGTGAACGCCGCCGCCTGACCACCGTTGGTTCCAACATCGCGCAATGTCACGGCCGGGAAGGTCGTAGCCGTTGTGGCGGTCGAATAGATGGTGGCGACAGCTTGCGCGCCAGAGAGTGTGTAGCGGTCGGCATCACCGTGGTACTGGATAGTGTCGGAGACGATGCCCGCTCCGGGCGCAGTGGCCGTATCTACCTTGAGATATGCGTTATTGGTGGTGCCGCTGGCGGCCGTAATTCCTAACAAACCGGACAGCGTACTCCTGGGACGCATCGCGATCAGGTTGCCGCCGCCATTGACCCAGGTGGTCAGTGTGGTTGCCTGTGCCGCTGTGACGGAGACCTCTCCGAGAATCACGACATCGTACGAGGCGAGTGTTGTTGGCGAGAGCGAGCCCACGTCAACGGTCGCGAACTCGTTGAGGCCTTCGGTCCGAAGAATCTCCGCCAGGTACTTGGAATATGGATTGCTGCTCGAGGTGACCAGCGCAATAGGCCCTCCCGGACCCTGGTCCAGCGGCGGTGGAGGTGGTGCCGCAGTCGTAAACGACCAGGTGACAGGACTCATCGTGTTGTTCGAGGAGTCGCGGGCGCCGCTGACGGTTGCTGTGTAGGTCGTTGAATTAGCCAGCGGAGCATTGGGGGTGAAGGTCGCGGTTTGGTTCGACGAGTTATACGCCGTACTTCGCCGGGACCTGCGTGGTGCCCGGGCCGCGGAGCTCCATGTTCACCGAAGTACTCACGACCGGCTCGGAAAATGTTGCGCTCACTGGTGTGCCGACGGCTACTCCATTCGAGTTTGGCGCTGGCACTCGTGCCACGATCGTGGGGGCAGTGTTGTCATTGGCCGTCGTAGCGAAGACGACATCTACCCAATAATTGCTGGACTGGAAAGTACTGTTCGGGAAGCCGCTTGCGCCGTACTTGTAAACCCCATTTCCACCGGCTGTGCCGTTCTGTAGCGCGGTGAGGGGACCGCGAGTTGTTGCAGAGTTGGTGAAGTAGTTGCCATTGAGCGCATACCGGCCCACGGGGGCGTAGTAGGACGCGACATACGTGGTATTCGCGGTAACCGATACCGGTGCACCAAAAGTTGCTTGCTGCCATCCTGTCGCGGTCTCACCGGTGAAGGTCGCCGAGCTGAGCCTGGTCCCGCCACTCGTCCAGAGAGAGCCCACGTGGGTGCCTGTGTTGCCCGTGCCCTTGTAGAACCGGATGCCGGTGATGTAGCCCGGCTGATTAGAGCGGAATTTGACTCCCAGCTCAACGGCTGAATTGTCGGCATGCGCCGGGTCGGCCGGCACTGTGTTATCTGGCCAGATAGTGCAAGGACATCCTGTGGCGGCGGCCGCTGTCGTGAAGGTCCACGTGACCGGATCCATCGGGTTATCCGCACTGTCCCTGGCGCCGGAGAGATTCACGGTGTACGTAGTTGACGGTGTCAGATTGGCGTCAGGGGTTAGCGTGACCGTCCGATTGGCTGCGTTGTACGAGGTCGAAGCCGGAACAGTGCTGCCCGCTGTCAGCGTCATCGTGATCGTGGCCTGCTGCACCGACTCGCTAAAAGTGGCCGAGACGGTGGTGCTGACAGGCACTCCGGTGGCACCCGAGCTGGGCTGCCGATCCGTGACCGTCGGCTTGGTGTTGTCCGTACCACTCGCGCTGAAGACCAGATCGACCCAATAGTTGGTTGAGTTGAACGTGCTGTTGGGGAAACCGCCACCGCTGCCATATCGGTACACTCCGTTGCCGCCATCCACACCGTTTCGCAGCGCGGTCAATGGCGAGTTCGTGACGCCGGAGCTCGCGAAGTCGCCCTCGTCGGCCGCGTAGCGCCCATTGGGTGCGTAGTAAGACGCGATATAGGTGGTGTCCGCGGTAACGGCTACTGGTGATGAAAAGTCGGCTTGCTGCCAGCCAGTCCCGGTCTCCCCGGTAAAGGTGACTGTCGCGAGTCGCGTGCCCGAGGTGTTCCACAGTGAACCGGTGTGGGTGCCCGTATTGCCGCTGCCCTTGTAGAAGCGAATGCCCGTGACGAACCCGTCCTGATCGGCTCTGAACTTGACGCCCAGCTCGATGGGCACGCTCTCGGGGTCCGATGCGACGGTTGGCGTCTGTGTCGACGTGAAGATCGTGCACGGGCAGGTTGCAGCCTCCGCCGGCACAGGGGGGACAGCTACCAGAAAGCCGAAGCTCAGCGCCAGCCCAATTAGGGCTGCTAGCAGTGTGTTTCTGTTTCGGGCGGACCTGGCCGCCGCAACCGACGAATGCATTGAATCTTTTCCCCCGTGAGCTGGTCGCTAATTCGTCGTCAAGATGACGTCGACCCAGTAGTTGCTTGATCTGTAGCCGGATGTCGGGAATCCCGTCGCACCGTATTTGTAGACCCCGTTAACTCCGTCGGTCCCATTCCTCAGGGCCGTGAGTGGGCCTCGAGTTGTCGCCGAGCTGAAGTAGTTCTCGGAGACGGAGTAGTGACCGACTGGCGCGTAGTACGACGCGACGTAGGTGGTATTGGCTGCAACGGCCACGGGACTCGCAAACGTTGCCTCTTGCCAGCCGCTCGAGGACTCCCCAGTGAACGTGACACTCGCGAGATTGGTGCCTGTGCGCGACCACAGCGTGCCGACATGTGTCCCGGTGTTCCCAGAGCCCTTGTAGAAGCGGATTCCCGTGATGGTTCCGGCTTGCGTGGTGCGGAACTTCACTCCTATTTCGATTCCGCCGTTGTCCGGATCGGCGGCGAGCGCCGGAGTCGCTGTGCTCGGCCAGATGGTGCACGGGCAGCCGCTGCTGCTTGCGGCGGCGGTCGTGAAGGTCCAGCTCACGGCAGTCATCGTGTTGCCCGCGAGGTCCTTGGCGCCGGAGACGTTGACGGTGTACGTCGTCGAGGCTGCCAGTGCAGCGCCCGGAGTGAACGTGGTTTTCCGGCTCGTCGAGTCATAGCTGCCATTGCCTGAAACCGGGCCGCCCGGGCCGGACAGCGTCATGTTGATCGTGCTGGACTCGACCGGCTCGCTGAAGGTAGCGGTGACGGTGGTGGAAGCTGCTACACCACTGGCTCCGGACGCGGGCGTGCGTGCGGTGATGGTTGGAGGCGTTGTGTCGGATGGCGGCGCCGCTGCGGTCGTAAAGCTCCAGCTGACCTGGTCCATGGTGTTGCCAGCTGCATCTGTCGCACCCGAGACGGTGGCGGTATAGGTTTCGGAGTCCTTCAGCGTTGCCGAAGGTGTGAAAGTGGCGCGCCGCGTGGAGGAGTTGTACGCCGTCGAGCCACTAACGGTTGCGTTGTTGCTGTCGCGGAGCGTCATGGTGATCGACGCCGGTGTGACTGGCTCGCTGAAGGTGGCGGTCACATCCGTCGAGGTCACCACGTCGGTGGCACCCGAGGCGGGTTGCTTATCAGTCAGTGTTGGTTTAGTGGCGTCGCCGGCGCTGGTGTCGTAAACGACGTCGACCCAATAATTCGAGGAGGCATAACCGACGGTGGGGAAGCCTGTGGCGCCGTACTTGTAGAGGCCATTGGCTCCGTCGGCACCGTCTTGCAGGGCAGTGAGCGGACCATTGGACGTCGGTGTGGTGAAGTAGCCGTCCGATGTCGAGTAGTGCCCGTTAGGCGCGTAATAAGAGGCCACATAAGTCGTGTTCGCCGAGACAGCCACAGGCGAGGCGAAGTTCACCTGCTGCCAGCCGGATCCAGACTCCCCGGTGAATGTTGCCGAGCTGAGCTTGGTCCCGCTGGCCGACCACAGCGAACCTACGTGGATTCCGGTATTGCCAGATCCCTTGTAGAACCGAATGCCACTAATCGATCCGGCCTGAGCGGCGCGGAACTTGACCCCAACCTCGATCGCACCCGAGTCGGGATCCGAGGCGACGGCCGGGGTCGCCGTACTCGGCCAGATGGAGCAGGGGCAGCTGCCGGGTGGCGGCGGGGTTCCGCTGCCGACGGTGATGGTGCGACCAGCCGAAGGCGTCTCCATCCGGAGGCTGTCATCGGTGGCCCGCGTACGGATTGTCAAGGTCCCATTGCTGCCGGGGGTGAAAGTGTAAGACCACGAGCTGCGGCCGGTGGCTGGGTGCCATGAAGTGCCGTTGTCAGTGGAGACCTCGACCCCGCCGACCTTGCCGCCGCCGGCGTCGGTGGCGGTGCCGCTGATGGTCAGCGGCTGGCCGACGGGAACGGTCGCGCCGTCGGTGGGGGAGGAGATGTTCGATGTGGGCGCCGCGGTGTCGCTGCTCGCGGTCGCGGGTGCAAGGTCTGATTGCAGCGTTGCCGGCTGTGCGCCCATGTCGGCGAACAAGTTGACCGTCGCTTGGCGGACAGCGTCATCGGCCGTGCTCGCCGGGCCTCCCGAATGGTTGTTGTCAAGGCCCCAAGACCACTGCACTGTGCCGGCGCCAAAGACCAGGGCGCCGCTTGGGGCGCGGTACATGGTCAGGTGGTGGGTTGCTGTGCCCGGCGCGTACGTGCTGCCGTAATCCTGGAGGTAGTCGACGCCGCTTTCAGTAGTAGTAGAGAGCCGGATCAGGCCGGCTGGCTGGAACCCGTTGTCAGGCGACTCGTCCCATTCGTAGCCCAGAATCCCTGAACCCAAGGTCGTTGATTGCCCGCTGTTCAGGTTCGCGACGCGTGTGTTGCGCCAGAACCGCAGCTGGCCGTCCACTCCGTCGACCTCCATGTCGGTGGTGCAGCAGTTGACCGTGAAGATCGTGCCGGTGAGGCCGTTTTCCGGCCGTCCGCCGTCGGCTGGTGGGCTGAACCGCGGATCGCGCCACGTACCAGTCCAGGCGGTATTGGGATCGATCTTGGCGTTGGCGTGGGTCTCCTTGTAGCTGACCAACGTGCGGTAGCTGCCACCGCCCGTCGCGATGCTGCTGTCCTCCCAGCGGGTCTTCCAAAACACCTCATTGCCACTGAAAAAAGCGAGATTCACCCCATCAGCTCGCGCCGCCTCAACGTTCGCTCGTTGGGCGCCCGACCAATACTCATCGTGGCCTACCGAAAGGAAAGTCTTGTGGTTGGTGATCAAGTTTCCGCGGCGATCAGTATCAATACCGGTCGTGTAGCTGACGTCGTACCCGTTCGCCTCGAGGAATCTCACCATCGGATACTCAGCGTTCCAGACGAAGTCTTCTGGAGACTCAGCGTTGGTATCGAACGGCCGGTTATAGCTGACTTTGTATGCGCGACCAGCAGGGCTGCCTTCGTACAGGCTGTTGCCGCCGTAGTCGTTGTACGCCTGCCAGGTCGTGTCGGAGGTCTGGAAGAACATGTCCGAAGTGCTCGCATCATTGCGAACAACAAAGACGATGTGGCTCTCTGCTGATCCCGCGACGAGGTGAGCAAAGTAGATCCCAGACACGGCGTCGCTCGGGACTGCCCAGGACGCGGTTTGTGTCCAGTTGCCACAGTCGATCCGTCCGGTACTGGCTTGGTTCTGACAGGCGGGCTGGTTGGTATTGGGGGCCGTGGGATTGACCGTCGCGACCTTGCGGGCGCCGTCGCCGCCGTAGTAGCCCATCCGGTAGATGTCGAGCCGGTAGGTGGTCGAGGTCGCCTTCACCTTGAAGCCGATTGTCGAGCCGCGATTGACGCTGATGTCGGTGGCGAATCCCTGGATCGATGCGCTGCCGGAACCGGAGATCTGCCATTCGCTGCTGGGGGTGCCCGTCTTCGTGTTCTCGCAAGCGATCTCATTGACGACCGGAGCGTCACAAGGGGCGGCTGCTGCTTTCGGCGTCGGCAGTACCACGAGCAAGACGGCGCCGAAGGTCAAGGCAAGGAATGCACTCAAAAGACGCTGTGGCAAATGCGCACGGTTGACTGAAGCTCGAGAAAACACACCCACGATTCGTCCTTCGGGTCCCCCGGCTACCGCGGCTTCACAGCGGATGTGTTCTTCCCACGCACGCAGCCCACCAGATCGGTACGCGCCTGCTCCCCCGCAGTCGCGGAGTGAGTCAAGCACAGTCAGCGGCTTCGCGTTGACGCGGCAAAATCTCTAAAGCCGACTTATCAGAATCGTTACCGACCGGTGCGGTCCCGCAATGGTCGGTAACGATCCTGCCAAAGTCAGCCGTGGCCAGCGGCTCATCCTGTAAAGGCTCGACTTGTCAGCGTTACTGGCCCTAGCCGCTAAGACGCTGGCAAGACGAAGTTGACGGGAGACGTCGTTGCCGCGTCCCCTCAGCTACCCGGGGCGACAGGCCAGCCAGTCCAGCCCCATCACGACCGTGTGACTCACCTCGTCCAACCATCATGATCATCGGTCCAGATCATCCTCGTCGACGAGCCAACCGATTTGGAATTGCCCCGTCTATGCTGGAGGTCACGTTCGGTCAATTTCAGCATGTACCGTTCGTGAACTCGCAAGGATGGCTGCGTGTGAATAACCCAGCGATGAGGTGGCTTGGGCTTGCGCTTGGAGCGTTACTGATCGTGTCAGCCTGCTCGAAACAAGGCGAACCCGCCTCGGTGACAACGCCCAGTGAACCGGTGTCGTCCACTGCGCCTCAATCGACTGAGGAACCATCCACCCCCTCAACTGGAAAGCCATCACCCAATGACCTAAAAACAGGGCATCTGACGCGCACTCTGGAAGCCGGCAGCGTCAAGCTCGCGGTCGAGTATTCGTTACGAAACCGTGTCCAACAGTGGTCTCCAGATGTCGCCCAACCCCTGACAGTGTCGATGACAACAGTGAGTCGATCGGGGCAACGGCAGACTAACCAGAAGATCTATCTGTCAAGCGTCACTGCTGACCTTGAGGTGTCAGATGTCCACTGGCCATTTGGACTCTCCAGACGCTCTCGTCGATAGAGCTGATATCTCACCAGGCTATCTTGTGACATCTCCCAGCTTCTATACGGAGGTGTTCGTGTTGCCGTCGCTGCCAGAAGAGGCCACGAGACTCACGATCGACTTCCGCTACGAGCTGCTGATTTTGCAGCCGCGGTCCAACCCTCGGGATTTCGCGAAACAAACTGCAACCGACACTCTTGTCATCTCGATGCAGTAGCGCCGAATTGTTTCGACTTGGACACAAGTTTCGGATCGTTTTCCTCAGCGTCCCTCTTCCGTGCACACTTGATGAGCTGCGCCCGTGGCGGGAGTCTTGCGCGGCGAGGGAGTTTCTGGGGGTAGTCGGCCGATGCACGGCGACGTCAGGGTGCACGGCTAAAAGCTGATGGGTGGTGCGGTGACGACTTCGTTGCCACTGGACGGTGTCTTCGTGCATCCGCGCGGATTGTGCGAGAGCGATGAGATTGGCCACGGGACCCGAGTCTGGGCGTTTGCGCATGTCTTAGCAGGCGCCCGCATTGGCCGCGACTGCAACATCTGCGATGGAGCCTTCGTAGAGAACGGCGCCTCGATCGGCGACCGCGTCACGGTCAAAAACCAGGTCATGATCTTCGAGGGCGTGCATGTCTGCGACGACGTATTTCTTGGTCCGGGAGTCACATTCACTAATGACCTGCGCCCGCGGTCGCACATCAAGCGCCACGGTGCGGAGCTCCTGACGACCACCGTGCAACAAGGGGCCACTTTGGGTGCGGGGGTTGTGGTGGTCTGCGGCGTGACCGTTGGGGAGCAGGCCTTCGTCGGAGCCGGTGCCGTCGTGACCCAGGATGTGCCTGCGCACGGCTTCCTGGTCGGCAACCCAGGTCGGCTGATCGGGTGGGCGTGCACGTGTGGTGAGCGGCTCCCTGCTGATCTTCGCTGCAGGTGCGGCCGAGTCTTCGAGCGACAGGGCAGCGGGCTCCGCCAGCAGCTCGCCTGAGATAGCATGTACGTCAGCCTGCGCAGCGTGCCCAAACCGTCCAATGGAGTGGCCAGTACTGCGCGTCCTGAATCGACGCCGGATTCCGCCAGCCGTGCTCGCCGTGGGCGTCGTGAGCCTCCTCACCGACGTTTCGTCGGAATCGAACAGCCGGCTTCAGCGGGCCGGAAGCATCGAGCTCGCCGGACTGCCGAGTCCGGTGCGAATGTCAGCCGACTCGTCTCTGGTTGCCACGACAACCTTCGTCGGCGGCAACCCATACGCCCAGGTGTCGTTATCGACCAAGGACATTGATTCTGCGCAACGGGACGAACCTCGGGACCATCCAGTCCTGGAGGACAACAGTCGACGGCCGGGCATGACCTTCGCTGAAGATGACGACACGTTCTACGCGACCGCAGCCAGCGGCAGCACGACCTGGCTGATGCGCGGCTCAACTAAGGAGAAAAGCATGGTATCGCTCCGCACCGACGCGGAATGCCCGTCATTGTCGCCCGATCAAGCCAGGATCGCCTATAAGAAGCGCCCCGAGAGCAAGGCCCGTGGCATGTGGCGACTCGCCGTGCTTGATCTCCGGACCGGCCAAGAATCCCTGCTCGCAGAGACCCGCAGTGTAGACGACCAAGCGGAGTGGCTCGACGGTAATCGGCTGCTCGACCGGCTGCCCGGCATCGGGTCCGAGGTGACGACCTCCGAGGTCTGGGTGGTACCGGCATTCGGGACTGGAGCGACCACTGTGTTCATTCCGGAGGCATCCTCACCGGCGGTGGTCAGATGAGCACCGCAGCCGGCACCCACGTACTGATCATTGTCCAGAACCTACCGGTGCCACTCGATCGTCGGGTCTGGCTGGAATGTCAGGCGCTTGTGGCCAATGGATACGAGGTGAGCGTGATTTGCCCGAAAGGTCCTGGCGATCCGAGCAGACAGCTAATTGACGGTGTCCATATATATAAGTACCGCCCAGCTCCGGAGGCAAAGGGTCTGGCAGGCTTCGCTCTCGAGTTCGGCTACAGCTGGCTCCGGACGGCCTGGCTGTCTTTGGCGGTGTGGCGTCGCCGGCGGTTCGACATCATGCAGGCTTGCAACCCGCCAGACACCTATTGGTTACTCGCCCGCCTGTGGCGGCCTCGTGGGGTGCGGTTTGTTTTCGATCAGCATGATCTCAACCCCGAGTTGTTCCTATCGCGCTTCGGCGAGCCCAAGGATGCCGGCCATCGGCTGCAGTTGCGTGGACTCAAATGGCTCGAACGGATGACGTACCGGACAGCGAACCGAGTGATCGTCACCAACAAGTCGTACAAACGGATTGCGATCCGAGCGTGGTGGTCGCAAGCCGGCAGAGGTGACCGTGGTGCGGAGCGGCCCTGACACGCGATTCATGCGGCCGGTCTACCCGGCTGGCCCTGGATCGAAGAAGAAGCAGTTTTCCCTCGTCTACCTGGGCATCATGGGACCCCAGGACAATGTCGATCTTGTCTTGGATGTGATGGAGCACCTGGTCCACAAGCGCGGCCGCGAGGACGTGCGCGCGACCCTGCTTGGTTTCGGTGATTGCCTGGAAGACCTCCGGCACCGCTGCACCGAGCTCGACCTCGACGACTGCGTTACCTTCACCGGGCGTGCTGATCGAACCATGATCGCCGATCACCTGAGTATCGCTGACGTCGGTCTCTCCCCAGATCTCAAGACGCCGCTTAATGATGTATCGACCATGAACAAGACGATGGAATATATGGCGTACGCGTTGCCGTCGGTGTCTTTCGATCTGGTGGAGACGCAGGTGTCGGGTGCCGACTCGGTGATCTATGTCCCATCGGGTGACGTCGAGGCGTTTGCTGACGCCGTGGAGCTGTTACTGGACGATCCGGCGTTGCGCGTAGCGATGGGCAAGCGAGCACGAGCCCGCGTCGCGCAGGTCCTTGACTGGCGGCCACAGGCTCAGGCGTATGTCGGGGTTTTTGACGACCTGAGCGGCCATGGCCTACGGGAAGACAAGACTGAACTGCTTGGCGACACCGAGAGTGGACCTGGCGTCGACGACCGTGGTCGCGCGTTCGTTGATCTCACCGATGTCGACGAATTCGAGCGATTCATTCTGGAACGGAGCCAGCCTTGAGGACAAATCTGCACCACCTCCTGGAGCAGATGGCCCATCAGTGCAGCGGGTCGCCCGCGCTTACCTTCCGCGATCTAACTGTGAGCTATGCCGAGCTTTGGCGTACGACGAGCCTGGCCGCGCGAGGTCTGCAGGCCCTTGGTCTGGCTAGGGACGATCGAGTAGGGATCTATCTGGACAAACGGATCGAGACTGTTGCCGCGATTTTCGGCACGTCCGCGGCAAAGGGTGTATTCGTTCCCATCAACCACATCCTGAAGGCGCCTCAGGTCGGCTACATTCTCCGCGACTGCGACGTTCGGGTGCTGGTGACCTCACAGGATCGGCTCGACCTGCTCCGCGAAGAGCTCAACTCCTGCAACTTCCTCGAGCATGTTGTGCTGGTCGAGGCTCATGACGAACTCCCCGCTGACGGGGAGGGATATCAGGTGCATGCTTGGTCTGACCTGGTCGCCGAACGCCCTGACTCAGCTGCACCGCAGGTGTTGCCAGCGGTCGACTTGGACATGGCTGCGATCTTGTACACCTCCGGAAGCACCGGAAAGCCCAAGGGCGTTGTGCTCAGTCACCGCAACCTGATCGTCGGCGCCGAGAGTGTCAGCTCATACCTTGAGAACCGCGCTGACGACGTGATCTTGTCAGCGCTCCCGCTCAGTTTCGATGCTGGATTCAGTCAGCTCACGACTGCCTTCGCCGTCGGCGCCCACGTGATCTTGCTGAACTACCTGCTGCCCGGTGATCTGGTGAAGCTTTGTGCCGCGCATAAGGTCACTGGCTTGACATGCGTGCCGCCACTCTGGCTTCAGATCGCTGATCTTGAGTGGCCCGCTGAGGCCACCAAGCATCTGCGCTACTTCGCGAATACCGGAGGGCGGATGCCGAAGGCCACCCTCGACCGACTCCGGAGGATCTTTCCACAGGCAGCTCCATATCTGATGTATGGCCTGACCGAAGCGTTCAGATCGACCTATCTCGATCCCGCCCAGGTCGACAGCCGACCTGACTCGATCGGCAAAGCCATCCCGAATGCGGAGATTGTCGTCGTCCGGCGAGATGGGACGAGCTGTCAGCCCGGTGAGGAGGGCGAACTGGTGCATCGCGGACCGCTGGTGGCACTTGGCTATTGGGGTGACCCTGTTCGTACGGCCGAGCGGTTCAAGCCGGCACCCGGTACTCGGCCCGCTTGGCGCACCCCCGAGCTCGCGGTCTGGTCGGGTGACACGGTGGTAGCCGATGAGGACGGGTATCTATACTTCGTCGGCCGTCGCGACGAGATGATCAAGACCTCGGGCTACCGGGTGAGTCCGACCGAGGTTGAGGAGGTGGCGTACGACTCGGGGCTAGTCCGCGACGCCGTCGCACTGGGCGTCGATGACGATCGGCTAGGCCAGCGCATCGTCCTGCTCGCAACCGCTGCGAACGGCCAGCTGGATCCATCTGCGTTGATTGCGCAAATGCGGCGCAAGCTTCCCTTGTACATGGTGCCCGCTGTGGTCGAGGTGCGAGACCAGCTCCCGAGGTCACCGAACGGCAAGTTCGACAGGGTTCTACTGAAGTCTGAGTTGAGCGGATGACCAAGCACCCTGCCGTCGCAGCGTTCTCCTCGATCGACGGTCAGCTTGCCGTCGGTGGGCAGCCGCTGCGCCGCCTCGCAGAACGCGTCGGATCGACGCCGTTCTTTGCCTACGATCGAGCGCTGCTCGACCAACGTGTACACCTGCTGCGCGAGGCCCTACCGGCTGCTCTCAAGCTCAGCTACGCGATGAAGGCGAATCCGATGCCTGCTGTGGTGCAGCATCTGGCGGGCCTGGTAGATGCGATCGATGTGGCTTCGGCGCAGGAGATGAGCGTCGCCCTCGACACGCCGTTACGGCCCGAGCAGATCAGCTTTGCTGGCCCTGGGAAAACGGTCGCCGAGATTAGGCAAGCTGTCGCCGCGGGGGTGATCGTCGAGCTCGAGTCTTCGCTCGAGGCGCGCCGGGTGGTGGATGCTGGCGAGGCGTTGGGTTTGCGGCCGCAGGTGGCAATCCGGGTCAATCCAGACTTCAAGGTAAAAGGGTCGGGCATGCGCATGGGCGGAGGCCCGCAGCAGTTCGGCGTAGATAGCGAGCAGGTGCCGACCCTACTTGCCAACCTTGCAGCAACTGACGTTGACGTTCTCGGGTTCCACATCTTCGCCGGCTCCCAGAACCTGCAGGCTGAGATCTTGTGTGAGGCGCAGCGGCGTACGGTCGACCTCGTCCTGCAGCTGGCCCAGCACGCTCGCCAGCCCGTCAGATACATCAACTTGGGCGGCGGCTTCGGCATCCCCTACTTCGAAAAGGATCAGCCGCTCGATCTTTCCGCGGTGGGCGAGAACCTCGCGAAGCTGGTGGACGGCCCGTTGGCCAGCGAGCTACCTGAAGCGACGCCTCTAATCGAACTAGGCCGCTACATCGTCGGTGAGTGTGGTGTCTACGTCACCAAGATCATTGACCGCAAGGTATCCCGCGGCGAGACGTATCTGGTGGTTGATGGCGGGCTCCATCATCAGTTGGCGGCGTCTGGCAACTTTGGGCAAGTGATCAGGCGGAATTACCCCTTAGTGGTCGGCACTCGCACCGACGATCCGGCTGAGGCGGCCTTCACCGTCGTTGGCTGTCTATGCACTCCTCTGGATCTGCTGGGTGACAAAGTCGTCCTGCCGGACGCGCGCGTCGATGATCTCATTGTGATCTTCCAGGCGGGCGCATATGGATTGACAGCTAGTCCCACTGCCTTCCTAGGACACCCAGTGCCAGCCGAAGTACTCGTCTAGCCTCGCACGGGAACAATCACCAAGATCGAAAGGAATCCATGATCAGCAATACATCGAGCCTTGATGACGTGGAGTCGTTGCTCGTCGACACGCTCGGTATCGAGGATCGCGCGAATAGGATCACCTCTTCGACTGTACTTTTCGGAAGTCTGCCGGAACTGGACTCACTGGCCGTCGTTGAGCTGGTGACTGCAATCGAGGATCACTTCGGCATCGTGGTTGATGACAGTGCGTTCACTGGAGACACCTTCGAAACTCTCGGTTCCTTGGCCGCCTTCGTCGACGGGAAGCGTGGCAGTTGAGCCCTTACGAAGTGAGCTTCAGGGCGCTGGCGTACCACGCATCAACGAACGCTTGCCGGCGTTCCGGGATGGCTTGTACGGGCGCGGCATGATTACGCTGTCCAAAGCCGGGCGCTCCCGGTTCGGCGAGTTTCCCGCCATGATCGCCGACGACCTTTTCATCGACTCGCCGTTCTCTACTCAAGAGACGGCCGAGGCCAAGAGCGTCGAGGTCGTGGTCCAGGCGCCGTACCGCACCCAGGACCTCCTCGCCCGCCTCGTGCGGGTGCGTCGCGGCAACGCTCAGATGCGGGCCGCAGCTGGCGAGCTCACGTTCAGCGTGCGACCGCCGGACGAGTGGGCGTGGCTACGCGACGTGGTCGTCCCCCAAGCGCGACTCGTCCCCGCTCCCATCTCCCATCTGGCCATCACCCTGGCCGCCGCATTCCTCGGTCATCCCTCGCCGGCCGAGGTTCTTGTCTAGCTATTTATGCAAGGAAGGTAACCATGATCAGCAACGCCTCAATCCTCGACGATCTCAAATCAGTGCTCGTAACCACCTTGGGAATCGAGGATCGAGCAGCCGCAATCGAAGCGTCCACCCCGTTGTTCGGAGGGCTGCCCGAGCTTGACTCGCTGGCGGTGCTCGAACTGGTTACCGCCATTGAGGACGAGTTCGACATCACGATCGACGATGAAGAGTTCAGTGGGGACATCTTCGAGACTCTAGGCTCGTTGGCGGCATTTGTGGATCAGAAGCTTTTGGCCAAGTCATGAAAGGCAGGATCGGGGATTCATAAACGGAAATGATCTTACGGCTGTGCCGCGTGTCGGCGGTGTTTTTCGAGGATGCTGAGCAACTGCTCACAACGCTGCGGGCCCACCTTGCTGTAAGTGAAGTCGGCGGCGCGGCGGCGAGCGCGTTCCCCGTAAGCTACGCGCAGATCTTCTCTGGCCCCCAACAGCTTTATTGCTTCCGTCAGCTGAGAGACGGAACCTGAGTCGACGACGATTCCCGTGATTCCTGTCTCAACTAAACGGGCCGCACCCATCGGGGTCGTAATCACCGGTAGGCCACATCCTGCGGCCTCATAGGTAACCTGAGGTCCTCCCTCTTCGAGAGTCGGAAAGACAAAAATGTCAGCGCTTCGAAACAGTGGTCCTACATCTTTCACGTAGCCCAATATCCGGATCCTTCCATTGCTTGTGTGGCGGTGCACCAAGCTGGCAGTATCGGGCGACGGCCTGCCCGCCAATATAAGCTCACCCTCAACTTGGGCTTCATGCCAAGCATCGAGCAGCTCTGGGATTCCCTTGCGGACACTCAACGCGCCCACGAACAGGAACCGTGTGCGACCTTCTGCCCGAGAGGAAGCGGTTGGCTTCAACAATCTTTCGGGAGTCCACCCGAAAGTTGTTCGCAGAATTTGTCCGGGCTTGACGTCCAGCTGCTGAAGAGATTTCTCAACCTCCGGGTTGGACGCAAAGAAGAAATCGTACGATCGCAGTTCATGCGTCTCGGTCACGATCTTGTCCTTGGAGACGGGATGTGTCTTGGGAAGGTCTAACCGAGCATATGCCGCGTCCAGGATCGGGCCGGATGTCGCGCAGGCAGTGTTGATCATCTCGCGGACGGTGACGATGCCACGGCTTCGTGCCTCCTGGACAAGCTCGACCGCCGGATCAGGCCAGAAGTAAGCTATTGTGTTCGCTGGATCAGCTGTCTTCAAAGCACGCTTGAAGTCTTCGTCTAACTGGGAGAGTGCGTGACGAGCCACCATTCTCCATGGCAGGTGTCTCTTCACGGGCGGAAGGGACTGATGGAGCCGAACATTTCGTGGAATATGACTTCGGATTCGAGCCATGAACAGGTCCGTCGTGATCGCCAAAGGAGAAAACCCGTCAACGATCGATGCACAGCTCTCGGCTGGGCCCTGACCGTTGAACGAGAATGGAGCGTAGACAAGTACTCTGGGAAGGTCTGACATTTAAGTACTTACGAGCCTCTCATCGCATTGGGCGTCTTCGAGATCTTGACGTCGGCTAATCATCCGCGTGCCTGGGCCATACATGATTCCTATCTATCACCGGATTCGCTTGAGTACACTTATCCCTTTTGTCCTCAGCGAATCCAGACGAGAAGGCGGAGCCAGAATTGTGGACCGGACACTCTCTATGGTGTCATCGGCTCGAATGCTGAACCTGGGCTGTAGCCAGGCCCGCATGTTTGTCCTCCGTCGATCGCTTGAGTACACCCGCTGGTAGCCCAGACGGCGAAGATCAGCCAGCACACTGCGGTCGTACCTGCCCAAGGGCAGGGCAGCCTCGACCACCGGTTCACCGGCGGCATGGCTGATTAACTCCCTGGCCTCAATGAGCTCGCGGACTCTCTCAGCGTCTGTCAGGAACCGCCAGGGCACATGGTCCATGCCGTGGCTACCGATGTTCATGCCGTGTTGGCGCAGTTCCTCGAGATCGCGAACGGCCAGGCTGCCAGCCTGGTCCAGGCGCCCAGCGAGGACAAAGAAGGTGGCGGTGAGGTCGTGCTCAAGCAGACCATCGAGGCCTAATGCAATGTCGGAGGCGTTGCCGTCGTCAAAGCTCAGCACCACATCCGGTCGGTCCGCAACTTCGCCCAGGACCCGCCTGTAGAAGTCCTTCGAGATCCAGTATCGATCCTCGTCGGGCTCGACAGTCCGCTGTGGACTGCCGATCCCGTGAAAACAGATGTTGATCACCGCCATGTCAGTCACAGTCACTCGCCGATAGGTCCGCGAGCAAGACGCGTGGTCTCATCTCGGGCCCAATCATCCCCCAAGCGCGGCTTCCGCCTCGCCAGCACGGTCGCAAGTCCGGTGATCAACACATAGACCAAGCCGGCGGGCGCCAGGGATGGGTGCGGCAGAACCACTGACCGCAACCAGGCGAGCCGATCTACATCGCGCACGTGTGCCGAAACCGTACCCTCGCGCCCAGCCCGACGCATCGCATCGTTGCCACGGCGAACTCGGACCAGCCGCCGAATGAGGTCGGATGTGCGCCACGGCGCTGCCACCACCACCTCAACCGAATCGACGCTGATCTTTTCAGTCGGAGAGAAAAGGGAGTCCAAAAACAGATCATCAGCCACCATGATCGGAAAGCGGTCGAACCTCGCCCGAGCCCGCTCCGACAATGCGATCATTCCGTGTCCGAAAAGGCCTTGCTGAAAGGCCGGAAGTCGGCTGTTGATAGCGAAATAGGCTTTGACGATGAGCGGACGTCCCCTGACGTCGATGCGGCGGCGCGGAACCGCAGCGACGGCTGATACCGCCGTGGTTAACACCTCGGTGAAGGTTTCTATCGCCCCCGGCGGAACTTCTATGTCTGCATCGAGGTAGATGCGGGGGTATCCGTATGCGGCGAGGTCACCGCGATTCAGCGCGATCGCTTTATTAGCTTGATCAACTTCGACGACCCGAACGCCGCGCTGACGGGCAAGGTTGACCGTAGCGTCGGTGCAACCATTGGCGGCAACCGTGATGTCGAGAGCGTCGCCAGTGTCTTGACGGAGAAGTGCGTCCAGACATCGTCCGATGACCGCAGCCTCGTTATGGGCGGCGATGACGACGCTCGTCACGTCACAGTTCGAACGGACGGCCAGGTGATCATGCTGAGGATTATCCCATCATCGTCCCGGAAACTCGACAGACACCGTACCCGATGCGCGCTGTTGCTGAGCCGAGGGACCAAAAGGAACCTCTCCATTCGTGGCGGTATGCCGTACCGTTCCCATCGTGGCCGTCGAGACCAAGATCGTCCTGCGTCCAATCACGGCAGAAGACATCCAGCAGGTGGCGCGGTTCCTGCATGAGAGATTGAATTCGCGGCTGTCTACCGAGGACTGGGCATCGTGCATGGTTCCGCCATGGGCCGGAGAATTCCCGAACCACGGCTTCATGCTTACTTCCGGCGACGAGATTGTGGGAGCCAATTTGG
Organism: uncultured Actinomycetota bacterium; assembly: GCA_963740515.1. Taxonomy (GTDB): domain Bacteria; phylum Actinomycetota; class Actinomycetes; order Propionibacteriales; family Propionibacteriaceae; genus Microlunatus. The sequence goes on along the minus strand of CAVUEO010000026.1, from coordinate 253,822 downwards.
CGTTCTACAGTGTGCGAATAATAAATGGGAAGCCTGAGCGGTTCTGCAACTTGGGTGCGTTGTGTGTCCGAGAGGACCTTCGATCACACACGTTCCGGCTTATCCGGGCCCTACTGAATCAACGCGGATACCATTTCACCGACTTCTCCCCCAGCGGCAATATGGTCGAGCTTGACACGAGGCTGGGATTTCGGCCGCTCGACACATCGACCGCGATCAAGGCTAACTTTCCTTGGCCGCCCGGTAGAAAGATCCGGCTGATCACCAAGCTCGATCAGATGGAGCGGCTGTTGACCGGTCGCGACCGTGAGGTCTTTCGGGACCATCGCCATGCGCTTGCGGCGAGGCATCTACTGATCGTTGATGGCGACGACCACTGCTATGTTGTATTTCGCAAGGACCGTCGCAAGAATGTGCGAGCCTTCGCATCGATTCTGTACGTAGGGAACAAGGACCTGTATCGGACCGCCATCCGGCATGTGTCAAGACATCTCCTGCTTAGGCACGGCGCGCTTGCATCTCTGGCGGAAGTCAGAGTGCTTCAGTTCAAGCCATCACGCGGCCACATGCTGTCGGCGCCGCGCCCGAAGATGTACAAGAGCGATCGACTTCAGGAAGCGGACATCGATTATCTCTACAGCGAACTCACCTGTGTGCCGTGGTGAGAACGCCAGTGATGACGCCGCATCCTCACTGGCCTCGGTTGGTTCGATGTGCATTCGCTTCGATCACAGCCGATGAGACACTGCCGTTACCTTGCCGTGACCGTTCGACCTCAGTGCTGCGCGTCGGCGTGAGTTGGGCGCGTCCCGGAGCGCGCAGCTCACGTGAGACCGTCGACGGCGCCCAGCCCAGCCGTCGGGCGATCTCCCGCACCCCACTGTCACGAGCGCGCAGAATCGCGATCTCCTCCCGCTCAGCGAACGACAGATAGCGACCTGATAGTGGAACCCGACTGATCGATGGCATGGCGCACCTTCACGGAACCAGACTTGAGGACGAGCAGAGGCACGCCCGCATGGAGCTATTCAATGCGTGTCGCCGGAACCTGGGCCTCCAGCGCACGCTGCCCATCGTTCCAAGGAGAGGCGTCGGGCCCCTCAGCAGGAGAACTGATCGGCTGCCGAAGTGGGTCGTAGGTGGCCGGATCACGCCGTGGACCAGGATGGACGTGACCCGGATCACTGGGCCGAACCCACGCCCGGGATGAGCTCCCCGCCACCCTTCCGCCCATGCGGCATCCATACCGATCGGCGTACGGGCCGCAGCCGTCCAGTTGGCGAGATGGGATACCCGCAAAAGACACGCAAAAGATAACGGTGAGGTAACGTTGCCCCGGCCGTTGGTGCGGTGACAGTTGGCAGTGTCGTCAGGCTGGGTGTCGGGGGGTGTGTCTTGGGGGAGGCGCCAAGCTCGGGATCTCAGGTTCGATTTGAAGGAGATCCAATGCCCCGAAGCTCACCCCGGTCGCGCTCTGCTTTTCAGGTGCCCAACTTGCGCCGGGCAATCGCATTCGTCGTCGCTGCAGCCTGCGCAGCCGCATTCGCCATCACCGCCGCGACTCCGGCCGGGGCTGTCACGACCCAGAGGGCCTCCTGCGTGGACGGCGGCGGCGTGCGCTGGTCTGCAAAGGCGATCTGGGGGAGCACCTACTCCTCCGGCGGCGTGACGAAGGTGGCGATCGATTATGTCGGCTGGACCACCAACCGGGCGGGCGCCCTGCCCACGGATTCCTGGGTCCGAAGCTACGACGGGACAGGAGAGCGGCTGAGGACCCTGAGCTGGACGGGCGCGTTCGACTACGCCTCCGGCACCGCATACAAGTCCAGCAATCCGCGGAATCCGACCAGCGCACCGGGTGCGGCCAAGGTCACGCTCACCCTCGGCGTCGACGGCGACGGGCACGGCAACTGCACCATGACCTTCACCCAGCCGGGCGCCAGTGCACCGCCGGCGGAGAATTCACCCTCGCCGACGTCGACACCTACCTCGACCCATACACCTACCGCAGCGGCCACGGCTACTGCGACTACGACGACGCCTACTAGCACGGCAACCGCTACCTCAGCGAGCACCCCTCCGTCTGGGGAGTGGCCAGATGCTTCTAATACGGGTGTGCCTGACGGTGTCACTCTTACTAACTACACGGGGCCGTCGAAGATCACCACTCCCGGAACCGTCATTGACGGTAAGAAGGTCACCAGTTGCCTAGTGATCGAAGCAAACGATGTCACTATCAAGAACTCCCTGCTGCAGTCTGATCGGTGTTTTTTCAATGTGCTTTCAGACAATAGGAACACTGGGCTCAAGTTGACTGATGTTGAGATTGATGGATTGAACAACAGGGCTGGCGATTCGGCCGTCAACGGGGATAACTTTACTTGTACGCGCTGTGATATACACGGCACGGTGGATGGATTTAAGGCTGGCAGCAACACCATCATTCAGTATTCTTGGATTCACGATTTGGCTATGTCTGCCGATTCTCACAATGATGGTATTCAATCACTGGACACGACAAGCCTGAAGATTTTGCATAATCGCATTATTGCACCGGCTGGCTCCACTTCTGCAATCATTCTGTCTACTGGCAGTGCTTCAGACATGCGCAATATTTTGATTGACAATAATCTGCTTGGTGGTGGCGCTTACACCGTCTATGGAGGCTATCTGGCTGGCAGGGACCAGTTGTCGAAGGTGTCAAATATTTCGATCAAAAATAACCGGTTTACCAAAGTGATTTATCCGAAGGCCGGCGTATATGGGCCGTTGACTTCGATTGATCCGCCGGTAGTTGTGTCGGGTAATGTTTGGCATGACGGCCCGTTGGCGGGGCAGCCGGTCTGATGCTGGTCGGCCGTCGCTACGGTGGGACACCGATTCAGGTTTGGCGCGCGTTAATACGACGGTGAGTATTAGCCCCCCGACAGTACCGTTCACTCTGGGTGCTGGTCGGCGTCTTGCCCTGCTGTTGATTCGCTGAGCAAGCTTCGGCAGCTTCGAAGCGCCGAACGGAGCGACGAATAACAAGGACAAATAGCAGGCAATGGGGCTCGGAAGTTCTCGCGTTCCTCGATCGAGAACACATATCAGAGGCAAGCCTGAGGCGGGTACATGTAGCCGAGCACGCACCGAGGAGATCGCCGCGGCAGACAATTCGTCGAAGCGTACCAAAAGGGGTGCCGTTGCCCAGATTAATCATGAAATTTCCCAACGCCTAGTTGGCCGTTGGGCATCAAGAGCCGCATGGACGGGGCTATTCCCACGGGCTGCCCGGGACGGACGATCACAGTTGATTCCGTGTCCACCGGTTCCGGCGACTTCTTCGCAGCGAGAAATACCGCGGCTGCGTAAGGTTCGACCGATCGACCTGAGCCGCGTCTGTCCATATCAGGACGCCATTCGGCTCCATGAATAGCTGAAGTCCAATGGCCGACGGCTGACTAGCCGCGGCTAAGGCGCGCAACAGCTGCCGGGCATGACTCACCCCTTATGGAGTTTCTCGCTAGCCTCCTTAAGGTCGATACTCTGGGACGATAAGCGCATCACGCTGGATTCGTTGTCGAGCGCAGACTCAGGGTGTCAGCCGTTTGCAATCAACTCGGTCGCGCGCCTGGACCGCCTCCCGGTCAGCCACCGGTCGATCCAAAAGACGGCGATAGTAGTTAAAGCTACCCCGGCCAGCCCGGTTGCCACGGCTGCGCGAGTGCGGCTGCCCGATATGTGCTCGACCGTCGGAACAGCGGGGGACGCAAGGGTTGTCATCCTCATGGTCGGGCGGATGCCCATTTCATCCTGGCGCTCACGCAGCAGCGAATCCAATTCGGATCTCACTTGGCGGGCTCTCTGTTCAACCGTTTGTGGGTCTTTATCTACAACCTGCACGTCTATGTTAGGGCTGGAGTAGATCGGCGCCCACTGAGTGCCCTGGTTTGGCATCCGCACCTGAACCCCTTGCCGTTGGCCCTCACCGAACAGCGTCGTATCGCCCGACGCGGTGAATAGCGGAGAGTTGGTGCCATTCCAATCCTCTACCACTACGCCCGCCATTGGTCCTAGCGCATAATGGGGATCTTCAATTTTATTGGGATAGTACTCTTCGGGCGGCGGCAACACGATTACATTGAACTGGGTGTAGTAGACACCGGCTTGATGAGTCGTCAGATAGAGCGCGGCAACGCTGAGCCCCGCCCCCAAGAGCATGATGTACCACCGTCGCAGTACCGTTCTAAGCAGCTCAGATGCTGTCATTATCTCCCACAAGATGATGATGTCACGGTCCGCCGACCGTCGAGTCAATACGCACTTCGGAATCGGGCGGAGTATGTTCAGGGCCCTTTTGGGGATCAACGATTGCCGCGAGTGGTCTGTTCCGCAAGGCCAGTGATAGGGCCGATAGGGCGGGCTGGAGGGGAACCTGGCAGGCGACCCTGTGGCTAAATGCCGAAGTCGTGACCCGAACGGCGCCTGAAATCCTGGAGGGGCTGAGTGCTCAAGGGCGGTCTGACGCCCTTGCTCTCGGTGCGAGCGGAGTTCCAATCTGCCCTCAGCTCAGCATGGTCCCGAGTGCCTTCCGCCGCTGGCAGTTCGGTGAACTTCTCTCTACGCACGATTAGGAGGGGTTGGCCAACGGCGTACAATAGCGTAGAGGGCGACCCGGGTTGGGAGTGGCATGCACTCACTGAAGTGGGATGCAGGGCGTCCTCTGGGGGGCTTAGGTGAGTTGTAGAAGCGCTCCTTTCGCTAGCTCACGTTTGGAACGATGACATAGATGGTAACCGCTCGGCTTGGCCGGCGCGGTAAGAGGGGACAGAGTGCAGCTCAAGGTTTTTTTTGCGACGCTGTTGCGCCGCTGGCGTTTGGTCGTCGTTGCGGTCGTCTGCACAGCTGGCGCAGCGTATCTCGTAGTCTCCGCGGTCGGACCAAAGTACGAAGCTACTGGTACGGTGCTGCTGCTTCCACCAGGCTCGACTACTCAGGAGGCTAGTAAATCAGGAACCGTTGGCAACCCCTACCTCTCGCTCAGCGGACTTGAACAGGCCCGAGACATCGTGATCGAAACACTGGCAGCAGGGGCGACGCACGAAGACCTATGTAACCACCAGGGCGACGACGCATATGGAGCCATGCGTGAGGAGCTCTGCAAGCCTCGCCCCGGCGTCACCTACGAGGTTACGCCGGATTTCACCAGCAGTGCGCCGGTCGTCGTCATCACGGTGGAGGCCGACTCCGCCACGAACGCGGCTACCGCACTGGTCGCCGTCATGGACCGCGTTCCAAAGATCTTGGTTGACCTCCAGACAGAGTTGAATCTCAGGGACAGGGCAAGGATCAAGTCGATGCCTATAGTTGCAGATAGGCAGCCGAATGCCGTACGCAAGAGCCAGATCCGTGCCGGCATCGTTGCCGGAGCAGGAACGCTTGGCCTGGGCCTGCTCATGATTGCTCTACTGGATGGGTACTTCGTTGCTCGGCGTACGACGACGACCCAGCGTGAGCAGGTCGCGGTGGTGTCCGCTGGGGCGGACGAGCAGCCATCAAACGGGCAGCCTGAGCAGGTCGCGGTGGTGTCCGCTGGGGCGGACGAGCAGCCATCAAACGGGCAGCCTGAGCAGGTCGCGGTGGTGTCCGCTGGGGCGGACGAGCAGCCATCAAACGGGCAGTGGGGCCAGATTGCCGACGACTGGCCACAGCCAGGCTGGCAATCGGGGCAAACCGACGACCAGCCGCAACCTGTTACCGACGTGAGTCAAAGGACGGCCGCACCGGTCGATTGGACTAGCGCCAAGGCCATGAGGAAGTAGCGAAGCAAGCCGTGGCCTATTCTTACGCCGCCCCGCCCCAGAATTTCGACGGGACGACGATTCTCACTATCTACATATGTCTACTTCTCGCCATACCGTCGCCAATGGTGCTTGCACCGCTCGGCAGCGCAGGAGCCCCGTCGGCGATTATGGCTTTCGGGGCTTTCTTCTTGTGGGCATGGTTTCAGATCCAACGCAATCGACAATCGAATTGGGGTCCTCAACCCGTCCGCGCAGCTGCGCTCGGCTGGCTGCTCGTTATGTTGATCGTCTATGCGCATGCCATGTCTATGCCCATTCCTGGCGACGAGATCAGCCCCGCGGACAATGGCTTACTCAAGCTGGTCGGATTTACTGGCGTCTTGCTTGTCGCGAATGACGGCGTCCCAAGCCTGGAGCGGCACAGAACCCTCCTCCGGCGCCTGGTCATTGGTGGCGGATTAATCGCGCTTTTCGGGCTTCTGCAGTACGCAACCAAGCAGCTATTTGTGGACCGCATAGAGATCCCAGGGCTCACGCAGGGCACTGCCAGCTGGGGGCTCATTGAGCGCAGTGGACACCCTCGGCCCAGCGGCACCTCCACTCATCCCATCGAGTATGGCGTTGCTTTGACCATGGTCCTCCCGATTGCCATCACGTACGCTCTCAAGTCGCCTACCCGTCGATGGGTATATCGAGGCTTCCTATGTGCCATAGCGTTTGCTGTATTCTTGTCGATTTCCAGATCGGCACTGGTCTGCGCTTGTGTCGCACTCGTGGTGCTGGCTGCGTCGTGGACGGCCGCTATGCGCCTTAAAGCGCTAGTTGCTCTCATAGTGATAGCCGTCGTGGTGTACATCAGCGTTCCTGGGGTGCTCGGGACGACTACCGGGCTGTTTACCCGAGCCGCCGACGACCCTAGCATCGCCTCCCGAACCGGAAGCTACGATCTGGCTGCTGAATTCGTTAGCAGGAGTCCGATCGTTGGCCGTGGGTTCGGCACATTTCTACCCAAGTATTGGACACTCGACAACGGCTACCTTGGAATGCTGATCGAGGGCGGAATCGTGGGTCTTGCTGGGCTGCTCATCCTGCTCGTAGTTGCCGCCGTCGCGGCACGGAAGGCACGGCGCGTGGCCGTGGACGATTTCGATCGCGACCTTGCTCAGGCTCTGCTGGCCGCGCTCGCCGCTGGCGCTTCTGGGCTGGCGCTTTTCGATACATTTGGGTTTCCGCAGTCCGCTGGAATTTTTTTCCTTATCCTGGGTATGGCTGGGGGTATGCGGCGGCTCACGATGGCACAGCTGCAGAGTTCCGCCCAGCCTGGCGGCATCGCCGTTTCGCAAACATCTGCGCCTATCCCTGCGCGGAATGGTTAGCGGCCATGAGTCGAGAATCGACAGCAGGACGGGCGATTGAAGAGCCAGCGGATTTTGGGCAGAAGCGACCACCCAACCTAGAACTCGAGAGGGTCGCCGTGGTTGTTGTGATGTACAACAGCCAGGCTCTCCTTGCTGATCTCGTCGCTTCGCTGGGTGCTGGCCTCGCGGGCCTCGATTACGAGCTTGTCGCAGTCGACAACGCTTCCCCCGACAACAGCGTCGAGGTGATGCAAGCGCTCGCCCCGAGTGCCACGATTGTTAGGGCCGGGCGGAATGGAGGCTACGCGGCCGGCATCAATGCTGGAGTGGCTGCAGCCGCGGCCCACACTGCGATACTTGTGCTCAATTCGGACGTCCGCCTTGGCGCCGGTTGTGTCGCAGAACTGCTGGAGAGTCTGCGAAAGCCAGGCGTCGGGATTGCAGTGCCGCGGCTGGTCGATGCTGAGGGCCGGGTGATCGATTCGATGCGACGGGAACCCACGGTCGCACGCGCGTTTTGTGACGCAATCTTGGGCGCGCGGCGTGCCGGCAGGTTCAAGGGCATAGGCGAGGTGGTCACCGATCGTCGTGCGTACGAGCGCCTGCAACGCACTGACTGGGCGGAGGGGTCAACCCAGTTGATCAGCGCTGAGTGCTGGCGTGCCTGCGGGTCTTGGGACGAATCATTCTTCCTGTACTCCGAAGAAACTGAGTACAACCTGCGGGCGCGCGATCTCGGCTATGCCACCGTCTACGTCCCAACGGCGAAGGCGACCCACCTTGAGGGTGGATCCGGGATTTCCCACGGCTTATGGACGTTGCAGGTGCTCAATCGGATCAAACTCTTCCGTCGCCGCCACGGTCGGCCCGCCACTGCGCTCTTCTGGCTAGCTACTCTCATCCGAGAGGCGTCCAGAGCCGCTCTTGGCAGGGGGAATAGTCGGGCGGCCGCACATGCACTGCTGATTCCGGGGCACGCGCGAGTGGTTCCTGGCCCACACGCCGCGTGTAGCCGGGACCCTGATCAGCACCCCCAATCCTCAACTATCTCGAGCGCCGGCTCTGTACGGAGAAAGTAAGTTGTCGTTCGCACTAACCGAAGGTCAAATAGCGTGAGATCAGACGATTCGATCACGCCTGGAATATCGATCGTCTGCGTTTACAACGATCTTGCGGTTCGGCGGGAGTGCCTGGATCGATCCATCGAAGCCTATGTGGGAGGTGTCGACGTGGACTACGTCGCGGTGGACAACACCACGCACGCCTTTCCCACGGCCGGTGCTGCTTTGAACCACGGTGCCCGGAAGGCACGGCACGAGCTTGTGGCATTCGTGCACCAAGATGTCTACTTGCACTCAATCAATCGCCTCGTTGATGCTGGGGCGGCGTTCAAGGGCGGGACCTGGGGATTGCTAGGGGCGAACGGCGTCACTAGCAAAGGTGAGAACGTTGGCCGTCTGCGCGATCGGGCGCAAGTAATCGGCGCGCACACACCGTCACCCGTCGAGGTCGACAGCGTGGATGAGGTTCTATTCATCGCGCCACGTGACTTGGTGCTGAATTATCCGATCAGCGAGGACGGTGCTTTAGCGTGGCACGCTTACGCGGTCGAGTATGGCCTTCGCCAACGCGAACTAGGCAGACGAGTCGGAGCGGTCGACCTAGCCATCACGCACAACAGCCTCACCATCAACCTAGACAAGTTGGATGTTGCACATCGACATGTCGGCGCTTTGCACCCGCAACTCCGACCCATCCGCACAACGTGCGGAACTATCGGATCAAACGAATCTCGGTGGCGCGACCTTCGAATACTTCGTACGCATCGTTGGCGCTTACGCTGGCTGCAACAGTCGCTGATAGCTTTTAAGGTGCGCCGCCGGATCGATGTGCCGGTCGTGCTGAGCGACATTCGGCACGAGCTTGACCTATTGCCGTTCTCGGACGAGTCCCCACTGCATCTTGTCAATGTGGATCATGCCGGTGGCTTCGCCGAATTCGCCTCAGAACCTCTTCGCCTGACGAGATATGGACGGCCGGTGGTGAGCTACACCGTGCGGACGATGTCCCAGATGCTGCACCTTGTAAACCAGCTGCCGCAGACGTCCCGGATCCTCGTGGTCGGCGTAACGTTCGAGGACCTTGGCGCACTGCGCTCGCGATCGGGTGGCGGGCGAGACTGGTTGGTCGGCATTCACCCGGCAGAGATGTGGCTTCTTGGCGGGGTTGGAGCAAGTGAGCGTCCGAGCCAATGGTCGCGGCCTCAGGCAGTTCCATTGGGCTTCGATCGAAGCGACCTGCCGTGACTGCCACATTCCTCAATGGGCGGATTTGGAGTCGACTCCAAATCCGATCAACCGTGTCCGTCCCGTGAGCCCGTTGGGCGAGTGCTTCGTCCCGGCGGCTTGAATGCAAGCTGGAAGGCCGAGAAAGTGGCGCTCATATCCGGATGAGACCAACTGGAGAACAGGTCGCCACCTCGGGCTTGAACGGGATGTGGCCGGTCACGTTGACCACCAGCAGTGGGCAGGCGCAGCCATCTCTGAAGCGTCCCGGGTCACAGTCGTAAATCGCCAGACCTATCGCTAGGTGAATGTCCCGGTGCCGGGTGTCCCGAGGCCCCTTTCTAGATTGGTTGGTTGGCGTTGGGTCCGTCGTGCCACACGTTCCCGTGCACAACGACTGGCGGGTCTGCTGAGGTGATCGGCCCGTAGGCGCCAGATCGTGGAAAGATGATCGTGGAGAACCGGTTGTTGCTGACGACGATGTTCGACATCTTCGACGGGCTATCTGTCCCGGCCTGATATCCGGCGTACACGGTGAACGCGCCACCGGCCAGCAGGTTGTTGTCGATGATCACATTCCGCATTGGACTTGCGGCCCCGGTAGACAGAATCACCGCTGACGTCGCGCCGTCCTGCACGACGATCGTGTTGTGGACGATACTGAGGCTCGAGGTCCCCAAGGATTGGATGCCGTCGTTGTGCGAAACCGCCGACTGCGCGAGGTCGTGAATATAGGAATCCTGTACAACCACGTTGCTACCCGCCTTTATGCCGTCGACGGTGCCATGGAGGTTGCAACGCAGGCAGGTGAGCCCGGACCCGTTGATCGCAGAGTCGCCGGTTAGATTGTTGACGCCGTCCACCTCTACATCGACAAGCTGGAGACCGCTGTTGCCGTTGTCGGATAGGACGTTGAAGAAACACCCACCCGACTTGATCAACGACTTACGGATTATCACGTCGTTGGCTTTTATCACTAGGCAGCCGGTGATCCGCTTCGAATCGATTACCGTGCCCGCCTTCGTGATGGTGAGGGGGCCGGCGTAGTTGGTGAGGGTTGTGTTGGCGGGGACGCCGGTCGTCGTAGCGTCGGGGTAGCTGTTGTTGGGGAGGCCGGTTGGGGTTGCGCTTGGTGTGGGGGTGGCGGCGGCGGTGGGTTTAGGCGGTTGGGGTTTCATGGTTGGGGCGGATTGTGATGCACAGGCAGTCAAAGTTAGGAGGATGGTCAGGATGGCTGCGATAGTCCGCAGCATGAGGGGGCCTCCCATTCGTCGGGTGAAGCGACCTAGGGCGCTTCACTCAGGTCATATCAGTCAAAGCCACATTCGCCCGTATCAGCCGACCGAGTGGCCCAAGTCAGGTCTTAACCACGCTGGCGAGGGCTGCGGCAAATACACGCGTGGAATAGTGCGCCGCCACCCGAGCCTGCGCTGACGCCCCGAGGCGGCGCCGGGCGTCTTCATCAGTGAGTAAGTTGACCACCGCCCGAGCGAAGGCAGCGATGTCGCCAGGAGGAACCACGACGCTGGCGTCGCCGATCTGACGGGCTACTCCCCCGACGGCAAACGCAACGACGGGCGTCCCAAGAAGCATGGCCTCTAAGACGACCAGCGGGAATGGGTCATCGCGGGAGGGGAGCGTCGCGACGTCGAAACGTCGCATGTGTGCGTACGGGTTGGCCGTTGGGCCAACAAACTCGACCCTTGCCGCGTCGTCTTGCTGGGTTGGCTGAGCGATCTCCCCGATCCAAACAAACCGCACCGGCTGACTGGGCAGTGCCTTGCGGACCTCTCGGGCGATAGCTACCCAGAGGTCTGCGCCCTTGCGGTGCTCGACGGTCCCGCAGCATCCCACTACGAGTTCGTCAGCGGCATAAGGACGATCCGGCGGCTCGGTCGACCGGCGGAGCACCTCGCCGTCGTCCGGGACGGACGGTAACAAGGCGATGGCCTCAGCATCCTGGTCGGTAAGCGCGAGTAGCTCGGTGTGCACGCTTGGCGAGCAGGCAACCAGCGTGATCCCGCGCAGCCGGTGAGGAGCGCGCGCGGTCTTCAGGAACTCGGAGGCGATAACGCCGGACTCGTGCACGTGTAACAGTGCGGAACGGCCCAGCCACCGGGCGGGGCGAAGGTAGATCGCTGCGGCCGCCGAGTTGACGTAGACAAGGTCCGGCCGTCGCCTGATCAGCGTTACCGCCGCCAACAGCGTGTCAACCAGGTATGCAAAGTGTTTGATGCCGCGGATCCTCCAGAGTTTGCGTCGCACTCGATGCAGGAACTCGATCGAGGTGGGAGCTGCTGCCTCGAAGTCCGGCAGCAGCGGGCCAGGCGCCCGGGACAAGATCTGCAGTGCGTACCCCTGCTGGACCAGGCTTCTCGCCACGAGAATCGCGATCCTGGGGGCGCCGCTCCGGGACGCTTCATGGGTGACTAGGAGCACGCGCATTGTCTACTGCTCCTAACCTCGCGCCCGCGCCAGACGCCGGTGGCTTTCGTGCGCCATCGCGCGAGCCAGCACATAGGCGGTATCGGCAGCCCGGGCGCCACTGCGCGGCAGCGTCCTAAGGGTGGTGCGATAGATGGCTTCAAGCTTCTCGGCGCTGGCGGCCAACCCGAACCGGCCTCGTACCTCAGCAAGTCCGAACTCGCCGAGAACTCGCCGCCTGTCCTCGTTGAGCAGACTTTGCAGCACGGTGGCCAGATGACTCACCGGCTCCCGACTGGGCTCGTCTCCATAGAAGCCGGCTTCGTAGAAGTAGTCCAGTGAGGCGGGCTCGAAGGTCCGCGCGAAACCCCGCTCTCCGAGCACTATCAACGGTTTTCGGTGCGCCAGCGCACGCAACGCGGATCCACCCATTCCCAGCGTGATGTCGGCGGCATCGTACGCCGGTCTCGGATCATGCCGCGGGCCTGTGAGGACAACGGCCGATCGGCCGAGGGACCAGTTGACCCGTTTTGCCTGCTGATGGAGCTGGTCGAAGGCATTGCCGTCGCCAACCACGACGAGCCTGAGTCGCGGGAGGTCGAGTCTACCGATCGCACCAATGGCGTGGCCGATGCCCTCGGCCTTGAGGTCCACGTCGAGCCGGCTCACTATGACCGCGACGAGTTCGCCGTCCTCGATGCCGTGCTCCCACCGGAAGCGCCGGCCCTGGTCTGGGTCGGGAGCGTCCTTGTCCACATCGACCGGGGGTTCCATTAGCCAGACGCGACTGCGGTGGCCGGCCTGCGCCTCCTCCTGAAGCATCCGCGTTCCGAGGATCAGAGGAGTGCCTTGCGGGCTGTAGCTGACGTTCTCCATCATCCAATTAGTTACGATCGCCGATCGGCGCTGCCACGGCCCAGCAGCGACCGTCGCAGCTGGACCTAGCCAAGGTGCGAAGACGTGGATGATGTCGGCGGACACCTTATCGGCTAGCCCGCGGATCCGCCGTGCCAGCGAGGCTATGCCGGTCTGAGCCGGTAGCCGGCTGATCGCGAAGCCGCATTGCTCCGCATAAGGCAAGAGCGAGACACGCACGTCCTCCTCGATTGCGAACACATTGACTCGATGCCCGCGCTCTCGCATCATGCGGCCCAGATCGAGCGCATTGATCGGACAGCCGCCGAGGGCCATGCCCTCGAGGCCAATCAGGATGCTTAGCGACGCCGCGCTGGAACGATCTTCACTCGCCGACCCGCGAACATGTACGAGTGCCATCACGCCCCATCAGGTTCGGATGTCGGGCGCCAACGCCTCGGAAGCCAGCTCGGGACGAAACGCTGGGGCACGCGCCGCACTGCGATCGGCCCGACTCCGGCAAGGTAGATCGCGCCACCGACCAGCCCACCAGCCACGAGGCTCAGCCACTGCACCGTGAACGCCTGCGACGTCAGCCACGCGCCCGCAGCTGCAACCACCGCCGCGAGGGCCGGCCGCAAGCAGGTTCGCAGCAGTTGACCGACCGGTTGGCCAGTCGTGCGCACAACGGCCACGACATAGGCCGGAATAGCGACTAGACCCATGGTGACGACGTGCGCCCAGGCAACACCCGGGAGGCCCCTAAGGTGTACGCCGATCAGGATGGCTGGCACCAGAATCGCGACCCATGACAGTTGAATTACCAGCAGTCGCATCGTCTTTCCGGTGGCGACCAGGACATTGACAAACAGCAGCGAGAAGGCGTAGAGGACGCCGTATAACGATAGGACCGCCAGCACGGGCGTCGCCTCGCTCCACTTCTGCCCAAAGAGAGTGACAATAACCGGACCCGACAGCGCCAGAGTCATTGCTCCGATCGGAAACGCGACCAACCCGACCAGCTCAGAGGCTGATGTGAGCGATTTGCGCAGTCGGCGTTTGTCCTCGCTGACCCGGCCGAATGCGGGAACCACGACGCTGTTGAGCACCGAACCCATCACCGCGGTCGACCAGTTGGCCACGTTGAACGCGATCATGTACACGCCGACCTGGGCTGCATCAACCAGGCGCCCGAGGATCAAATAGTCGGCATTGAGCAGCGTCCAGTTGACGAGGTTGGCGAAGGACAGCGGAAGGCCGAAGCGGAGCAGCCGTCCAACGGCCTCGCGCCGCCATCCTGGTCGATACCTTTGCGCCGTGCTGAACACGAACACGAGGCCGGTCGCGACCTGACCGATCACGCGCGACCAAGCGAACGCGGTGGCACCGCCACCATTCAGAGCGAGGATGATCAGGATTGGGTTCGCGACCACGAAGCCGACCACCGTGGCCAGGAAGATGCGATCCTGCCGAAAATCCCGCACCAGTTGCGCACCGGGAACCGCGAAGATTCCGGTCAACACCAGACAGAGCGAGAGAACACGGATCGGTTCCGCGGCGGCCGGCTGACCCAGGGCCGACGCCAGCAGCGGAGCGCTGACGGCCATCGCGATTCCGGTGGCACCGCTGACCATGATCGAGATCGTCGCTATGGTCGGGGCGATATCGTCCGGTTCCATCGGCGACCGGGCGATGGCCGACGCCATGCCAAGCTCGGCGAGGCTCGACACAACCAGATAGACCGCCAGGGCAACGGCGAAGACTCCGAAGTCCTCCTTAGACAGCAGGCGGGCCAACACTGCCGTGACGGCGACGCTGGCGAACCGCATAGTGATGTTGGCCAGCACTGCCCAGAGGGCGCCCCGGCCAACCCGGCTCCCCAACGACCGCTCGGTCGGGGAGGTCGGTGCCTCCCCCTCGAGAGTGTCGACGACACGCTCTGGCGATTGGGTCATGAAGTCGCTCCGGTCACTGAGCGCTGGCGATCTCTCGTACGGCCGAGTGGAAGACAGCGGCGACGTACTCCTGCTGCTCGAAGGTCAGGTGCGGGTAGAGCGGCAACGAGATGATCTCCGACGCAGCTTGCTCGGCGACCGGGAAAGACCCGGCGGAGAGACCGAGATGGGCGTACGCGGGTGTGAGGTGGATCGGGCTCGGGTAGTGGATGCCCGCACCCACGCCAGCCTCATTCAACCGCGCGAGTACGCGGTCGCGATCGGGCGCGCGGACGATGTACAGATGCCAGACGTCCTCGTTGCCCGCTGCCGAGACCGGGACGCGCACGCCCGGCAGGTCACCCAGCAGCTCG
This sequence comes from uncultured Actinomycetota bacterium, assembly GCA_963740515.1. Classification (GTDB taxonomy): domain Bacteria; phylum Actinomycetota; class Actinomycetes; order Propionibacteriales; family Propionibacteriaceae; genus Microlunatus. Next base: position 238,806 of record CAVUEO010000026.1, on the reverse strand, counting down.
GCATACCGCGCGGCCGCCTCACGGCGTAGCTCGTTCCATTTCGCCAATCGGTCCAGCTTGGCGTGTAGCACCACCGCCTGCACCGTGTCGAGACGCGAGTTAACGCCGACGATCTCATGGACGTACTTGGTAGGGCTGCCATGAGAGCCGAGCAGCCGCACCCTCGTGGCGATGTCCGGGTCGTCAGTCGTCACCGCCCCGGCATCGCCAGCGGCTCCGAGGTTTTTGCCCGGATAGAAGCTGGTCGCCGCGGCGACACCGAGTGAACCGGCGGGCCGATCGTTGCGGCGGGCACCTTGCGCTTGTGCGGCGTCCTCCACGATCGGCACGCCAGCCTCGATCGCAAGAGTCTGTAGCTGTTCCACGAACGCGGTCTGCCCGAATAGGTGGACCGGCACGATGGCCTGTGTCCGCCGAGTCATGGCAGCCGCGACCTTGCTCGGGTCGATCAGCAGGTAGTCAGGATCGACGTCGACTGGAACTGGGACCGCGCCGATCCGGGAAACTGCTTCGGCCGTGGCGATAAATGTGTTCGCCGGCATGATCACCTCACCGCCCGGCTGTACACCGACTGCGCGCAGCGCCAGCTCGAGGCCGTCCGTGCCGTTGGCAACTCCTATGCAATGAGCGACACCGATGAATTCGGCGTACGCCCGCTCGAACTCGGTCACTGCCTTACCGCCGATGAAGGCTGTCGTGGCGAAGACCTCGGCCAGCCCGATATCGATCTCGGCCGCCACCTCGGCATGCTGAGCGGCCAGGTCGACCAGGGGGATGTTCATGCGGATGCGCTCTCAATCTTGAGGTTGTGCGGTGAGGGGCCGGCGGCGGGCTGAACCTGCGCGACGCTGGGCCTGGGGATGGCGCTCTAGACGCCCACGGACGCTGCGGATCGCTTCTGCCGGAGCGACCGAACGCCCGTCCACCTCGATCTCCTCCAGACGGAGTACGCCCGATCCGCACGCCACATCGACTGTGCCGGAACTGCGATCGAATTTCAGGACTTGACCCGGCACGGCCAGGAACGAGTTGGCATAGTCCGCTACCGATGCCCGCCACACTTTGATCTCCTGGCCACGGTGCCAGCTGAACGCTCCCGGATAGGGACGACTCGATGCCCGCACTAGCCGGGCGACCTGGGCGGCCGACTGGGCCCAGTCGATGTTCCCATCCTGTGGGAGCCGTGGATAGCAGCGCAGGCCGCCTGTGCTACCGGGGACGACAAACCGGCCCGGGTCGGACACCGCAGAGTCAAGCGCGGCGAGGAAAAGATCCGGCGCCTGCGCTTGCACCCACTCCATGACATCGCCGATGTATGTGGATTCATTCAGCTGGAGCGCCTTGCGGGCAAGGACGTTCCCGGCGTCGAGTTCCTCGACCATGAAGTGCACGTCGGCAAAGATCTCGGGCTCGCCGGCCAGGATCGCCCAGTTCGCCGTCGCATTGCCTTTGTAGTCGGGCAATCGGCCGACATGCAGATTGAGGATGCCTCTGGGAAACAGACCCAGCACGTCGGGTGGGATCACGTATCGCCAGTTCGCGCTGATCGCGATCGTGATGCGGTGGTCGTCCACGAGCTGAGCGATCATCGACTCGGAGATCATCTTGGTGCTGCGAAACTCCGCGCCTACCTGTTTGGCGAGCGCGGCGAAGTCGTCGACGTCCACGTCGTACTCGGCGTACCCGCTGTCGGTGATGATGGCCGCGACTCGGTAGCGATCGTTTCTGGCCACCGCAGAGACGGCGTCGTAGAGAATGCCGGAGCGGCCAATCGCCAGTATCGGAACCTGCGTCATAGCCACTCCAAGATCGGGATGCCTCGGTACGTGCTGCCGCCGGCCAGGGCCACCTCGGCCGCCTTCAAGCTTCCGGCCTGGAGTCGGATGACCGGATCGGGTCCGAGCTCGCTTAGCAGAGACCCCATGTGACCGATCGGCACACTGCTTCGGGTAGTACTCGATCCCGTGACGTCTCAGCGACGACTCGTCGACGTGTCCAGCGAAGCGCAGCACCACGGCACCGGGGAAATTGTCGCCGAGAAACTGTGGCTGAATGATTCCGTCGGTCCCGATCCATTCCTGGTCGAACGGGTACGCGGCGAGGATTATGCCAGCGATGTCCGTCCTCGGCAGCTGGTCCTTCAGCTGCTCAAGATTTCCGGCCCAGGTGATGCTCGATCCCGCGTACGCGCTCGGATCGTTCTTGTCGTCGACGACGATCAGCTCAGCACACAGTGCGCCGATTGTCCTGGCCAGATATGGTCCGAACGGGTTGTTGCAATAGAGCATGAACCTGTTCCGTGTCAGGCTCAGACCCGCGAGGTGGATCTGTCGCACCGCGAGCTCACCCAAATAGCTGAAGACGTCGACGTCTGGATGTCGCTCATTGGTTGCGACAACTCTGATTCTTCGTGACTTGATGTAATTGAGATCAAGGTCCTCGGCGCGCAACTCCCAGGCCTCGTACATCAGAGGAATGATGGCTTCAGACTTAGCGTGCCTGATCACTGATTTGTCCAGAGGTCGTAGATGGCCCGAATTAGTAATGACGTCAGACTTCGCAACGATGTCTTCAGGCAGCGAATCGATGACGCTGAGTCTGCCTTCGTCGATATCGAGAGCACGGGTCAGTGACATGGTTGCGTCGACGACGTCGGCGACGGTCCCATACTGGGTTGGCCGGGTGTATGCATACACCCTCGCTCCTGCGAGAGCCGCAAGCACAGGTGTCACCACATAAGGGCCGGTCGCCGCCTCGGTGAGTACGACGCGATCCTCCAGATCAAGATCGAGGTTGTCGGCCACTTGCTTCAGCTTCAAGCTCAGGCTCATCTACGTACTCCGAGCCGCCCGCAGGACGTCGATCACGCGAGCTTGTTCGGACTCACTCATTTGATGGAACAGCGGCAAGATCAGAGTGTTGTCGGTCAGCCGCTCGGTCACGGGCAGGCTATCTGGCGCAGACGCTGAAGCGTACGGCGGCTGTCGATGGCTCGACATGATCCCGCGCCGGGCCGAGATATCGGCGTCGGCCAGACGGCTCAACAGCTCGTCGCGAGATCGCGGAAAGCTCGGGCCCACCTCCACCCAGAATGACTGGAAGTTGCATTCTCCCCATGGAGGATCGGAGACTGCACGAAGACCAGGGATTTCGTCAATTTGCTTCGTGTAGGCCTCGGCAAGTTCCCGTCGGCGTCGCACGATTTCGGGCAGCCGGGTGAGCTGAACGAGTCCAATCGCGGCCTGCAGGTCGGTCATCCGGTAGTTATAGCCAACCTCCAGGTAGGTCTCCGCCGGCGCGAGGATCTTTCCGTGCCGGTCTGCGGCCGACACGCTCATCGCGTGCTCACGCAGCCACCGCGCCCGATCGGCCCAGCCTTCGTGCGGCGTAGTGATCATCCCGCCCTCGCCGGTGGTGATGATCTTGCGTGGATGGAATGACCAGGCGGTGATCTCGGCGCCAGCCCCAACCGGCCGGCCACGATATGTGGAGCCAGCAGCGCATGCCGCGTCCTCGATCACGGTGATTCCGCGCGGATCGCAAAGGGCGCGGATCGAGTCGAGGTCGACGGGGACGCCGCCTTGATCAACAGCGATCACGGCCTTGGTGGCAGGCGTCAGCGCCGCCTCGACGGTCTTCGAAGTGAGGTTCCCCGTTGTCGCATCGACGTCAGCGAAAACGGGCCGCGCGCCAACGTAAGTCGGAGCATTGGCTGTGGCGATGAAGGAGAACGACGGGACGACAACGTCGTCACCGCGACTTACGCCGGCAACGATCAGCGCCAGGTGCAGCGCTGTCGTACACGAAGAGGTAGCGACCGCGAAGTCCGCTTGCTGGGCCTCGGCGAAGGCGGCCTCGAACGCCGCCACTCGAGGGCCCTGCGCTACCCATCCGGACTCGATCACTTCGGTGACCGCGGCGATCTCTTCCTGGCCGAGATACGGCAGCATCACATTGATCCGGCTCATGGAGCGCTTCCGATAAGTTGTGCCTCAGCCTCATCCAGTGCACGCTCGGCGCGCCACCAGGCGACCAGTTCGCGCAGCCCCTCAGCCAGGTCGACACCTGCGGTGAAGCCAAGGTCTCGGCTTGCCGCCTCGGTGCTGGCCAGACGGCGTGTCACGCCGTTGACTGGACGTTCCGGGCCGTGCTCGACGCCAAGATCGGAGCCCATCGCCGCGAGCAGAGCCTCGGCAAGTCCCTTGAGGGAGGTCTCTACACCGCTGGCGACGTTGTAGACACCCTCGTTGATCTTGCTGCTGGCGGCCAGCAGGTTTGCTCGAGCGATGTCGGTGGTGTACACAAAATCCATCGTCTGAAGGCCGTCACCGAAGATCAGCGGCGGCAGGCCCGCTGTGATTCGCTCCATCCAGCGGATCAACACCTCCGTGTAGAGGCCGTGGATGTCCATCCGCGGTCCGTACACATTGAAGTAGCGCAAAGCGACGTAATTGAGCCCGTACATCGCGCGGAAGCTCTTGAGCATCCCTTCGTTGAAGGTTTTCGCCGCCCCGTAGAAGGTGTCGTTGTTGTATGGATGGTGCCTCTCGGTGGTCGGGAACTGCTCGGCCAGCCCGTACGCCGAGGCGGACGACGCGGCGATCACCTTGGTGACGCTGTTCCGCTGGGCCGCTTCCAGCACATTGAAGGTGCCGTCCACCAGGACTTCAAGGGCGAGCCTTGGCTCCTCGGCGCATTGTGTGATGCGGATCGCGGCTTGGTGGAAGACAACGTCGCAACCCCTGGTGATGTCGTGGACAAGGTCGATGTCTCGAATGTCCCCGATGACCAGCTTCAGGCGTGGATCACCGAGGGCGTTCCCGCAGGTTGGCCCTGCGCCCGCGTACCAGATTGTCGAGCACTCTGACCTCAGCCGCACCAGCGGCCAGGAGCTGGTCAACGATCGTGGAGCCGATCGTTCCGGCACCGCCAGTAACGAGCGCCGTCGAGCCGGCCAGGGGACTGGTCGTCATCGAACCAGCTCCCGCACCTTGAGCGTCGGCCGTACCGACTGACCTGTGGCCAGACTGGTGGTGACTGCCTCCAGAACCGAGAGCACCCGAAGACCGGCCGCTCCGTCCGTGAGAGGAGGACGGCCCTCATTGATTGCCTGAGCGAACTCGGTGGCCATCGATGACAGCGCCTCGCGCTCAGGTAGCGCGGGAACCACGATGTCACCCATTCGATAGGACACGGTGGCTGCCGCGCGCTGCTGTGCGGCGTCCTCCGCCTGGATCGCGAGGTCGACGCCACGATCGTGGATCGAGACCCGCTGCTGCGGGTTCAAGTCGTCCCAGACCAAGGTCCGCTTGCTGCCGCCGATCACCATCTGCCGGATTTTGGTAGGCGACAGCCAGTTGACGGTGACGTGAGCGATCCCGCCCGCGGCCAAGGGCATAGACAAGTAGCCGACGCAGGCTTTACCGGCGCCCAGCGGATCGGAGCCGGTCGCTGAGATCGTCACAGGGTCCAAGCCGCCCAGGAAGAATGAAATCCAAGATCGACAAGTCGTGCGGAGCGAGGTCCCAGAAGACGTCCACGTCGGGCTGAACCAGCCCGAGGTTGATGCGGACGGAATCGACATACAAAATCTCGCCAAGGGTCCCTAATGCCACCGCTTCGCGGATGTAGGCGACGGCGGGTGTGTAGCAGTAGGTGTGGTCGATCATCAGCACGCGGTCGGCGCGTTCGGCCGCCTCGACCATATCCGCGGCATGAGCCGCATCATCGGCCAGCGGCTTCTCGACCAGCACATGCTTGCCGGCCTCGAACGCCGCCAAGGCAAGCGGGGCATGGGTGCGAGCGGGTGTTGCGATCGCAACGGCGTCGATGTCCTTGCGGCTCAGTAGGCGGGCAACCGAGCTCTCGACATCGATGGTGGACCGGTTACCGATCACCTTTCGGGCGCGAGCCTCATCGAGATCGCATACGGCGACCAGGTCCCATTCCGGGTTGTTCCGGAAGTTGCGGACCAGGTTGGGCCCCCAGTAACCCGCTCCGATCACCGCAATGCTGCGTTGTGTTGACATGATGAAAATGCTTCCTCGCTCGTATGGCCTGCGCTGCAAACTTCAGCGCAGGCTTGACTTCCCCGGATGAGTCCTTCTCAGTCCGTTTCGATCACAAGGTCAGACGATCACCACCCGCTGCTCCCCGGTAGCTTGTGCTCGACGACTGCCAAGGGAACCAGTGAGGCCTAACCGTGATGCCTCGCCAGCTTGCCCGGTCGCATCGCTTGATCGAAGGGCACGAACGGTGCGGCCCACCATTGAAGGGCAGAGCTCTGCCCGAACCGTGCGATCCCACGGCATCGTGCAGAGCAACCTGGAAACACGAGGACGCTGCGATCGTCGCGGCCTCGGCGTGCTCATGTCTCTAGGATTGGATCGCAGGCCGCGGGCCATAACGTCGCGCTGGGTTACCCGTCCAAGGCTCGCCAGCGTTGCGTCCCCGGGTTGGGGAACTCGCGGCCTGCGTACAATCATCGGCTTCTCGTCTCTTAGGCCTAGTGAGCTCCGCGGCGAGCGAGCACCGCCCGCGCAGTTTTCCACAAGATTTGCAGGTCGAGCGCTAACGACCAGTTCTCCACGTAGCGCAGGTCGAGTTTGATCGCGTCCTCCTCTTGAAGGTCCGATCGACCACTGACTTGCCAGAGTCCGGTCAGGCCAGGGCTCACGAGAGATCGCCGGTTGGCCTCAAGCGGCATCTGCGCAACTTCCTGAGCCAAGTGCGGCCGAGGGCCGACAAGCGACATTGATCCGCGCAGCACATTGAATAGCTGAGGCAGCTCGTCCAGGGAGAAATCGCGCAAGAACTTTCCTAGGCGGGTGATCCGCGGGTCGTCCCGCAACTTGAAGAGTGCGCCGTGGCCTTCATTCAATGCCAGCAAATCGACCTTGCGAGCCTCTGCGTCGAGGACCATGGATCGGAACTTGAGCATCGTGAACAGCTTGCCGCCCCGGCCAACACGACCCTGCCGGAAGATCACGGGTCCGCGATCCTGGAGTTTCACGGCGGCGGCAATTCCGACCATGACGGGAGCGGCCACGATTAGGCCAACTGATGTCAATACGACTTCGCCGACCCGCTTGATCAGTCGCTGCCAGCCGGTGAATTTGGGCTCCTCGACCTCAACCAGCGAAAATCCTGTGCCTGAGCGGATGTGGAGTCGCGGTCCCGCTACCTCCTCGAGGCCCGGGTCCACGAATAGGTCGACCCCTGCCCCCTCCAGTGACCACGCAAGTTGACGTAGGTAGTTGTAACGTGTGGCGTCATCGCTGGTCACCGCAACCGCATCGCAGCCAACCGCGCGTACGACGTTAGCCACCTGATCCAGGCTGCCGAGGACCGGAATTCCATCGACGACCCCTTGTGGCAACTCCTTGGATGGCAGGCAGTAACCAATCACTTTGATTCCGCTGTGTGGCTCCCGCTGAATCCGATCGGTCAGCTGCTGAGCCGCTTCAAAGCTTCCCGCCACGATCACATGCCGGGTGCTGTCCCCTTTCTTCTGCAGCCGGTGCAGAAGATTCCGGGCAACGAGTCGAGCAGTCAAACTAAGGAAGATCGCGATCGGCGCACCTACCACAGCCACTTTGAATAAAGTGAACAGCGGGGATCCCGGCACTAGCCCTTCGTTCGGAAGAGCCAGAAATCCAGCCGGAACTGCCAAGGCCATAATCAATACCGTTCCGCCTTGGATCACGGCTCGGAACTCGCTAGAGCCAACATCGATCCGAGCCCGGAGATAGCCCCGGCTAACCGCGATGGCGGCTGGCCAGAAGACCAAGCCGACCACGCAAATGAGCGGCACGGCCTGGTAAAAATAGAGAGTGTGGCTCATTGATGCTGGGACCGCAGCAGCGATACCGCCAATAAGCGCATCAACGGCGGCGAGGACCAGAAGATATTTGAGGCTCCACACCGCAAAACGTTGTTTTGTCGGAATAGTTATAGCGAAGCCGGTGACAGCTTCATCGTTGTCATGGCTGACCAGTTGCTGATCGCCAGTTTGCAAGGCCAAAGAACCCTCGATCATTTCAACGCCTGCATCCGGAACGTGGCTGCAGTCGGGAGAGCTCAATTTCGTTGAGACGCTCATTTGGCGCGACGTTAGCGTATGTGTATTGATCAGCAGCATCTCCGCCGGATGCTGATGCCAGACTCTGCTGTCCAGCCATTCCCCAAAAGCTCCCACATTCGACATTCGCCGGCCCCCCGGACGAGTTGACGCGCACGAACGAGCACGATCTGAATGACCTATCGAACAGCATCAGATCGTTTGGGATTGTTGGCAGTTTGGGAAACCAATCTGGCGCACAGCCCCGAGCCCCCTCAGGCAGATGGAGCATACCTGTGTATCTTGTGGGTCAAGCCTGTGATTAGCACCCTTCCAGTCGTGATCTTGCGCCGAGCGCCACACCTTGCAGGCGATTTTGTCGGATGATCGCCTTGATGGCCAACATTTGATCGCGGCTGCTCTCCACCGATCGAGAATCCGTTTGCAGCAAGGAAATTGAGGAAGTTCCGGAAGGGCGAAACATGCGGATACAAGATCATCTTCTCCTTCCTTGTCGAAGTGTGTTGTACGAATCCAGTCGACTGTTTGCTTGTGTGGCTCTCACAGCGAATGTTACGAACTCGTTATTTTATCCGGGATCCGAATCTGGGTATGTGAACCAAAATGCAGCCAAGCTGTCCAATTTCTTTGAGTTTTCTGTGAATATCTTCGATCTTCGCGTGAGTTCGACTGTGCTTGGCGCGCAGCCATCGCTGGCCTCAACCCCGAGTGCGGTCATCGCCTTCATTGCCCTTGCCTAGCGGGCTCCACGCCGAGCCAGAACGGCTGAGGCGGTCTTCCACAAAATCTGCAGGTCATAGGTCAATGACCAGTTCTCGACGTAGCTCAGGTCGAGCCGGATCGCATCGTCTTCTTCAAGATCAGATCGACCGCTGACCTGCCAGAGACCGGTAAGGCCGGGTGGCACGAGAGCGCGGCGCTGCGCGTCTTGTGGCATCTGGGCCACCTCGTGGGCCAGATGGGGTCGTGGGCCGACAAGCGACATCGATCCCTGTAGCACGTTGAACAGTTGCGGCAGCTCGTCGAGAGAAAAAGCGCGCAAGAACCGGCCGAGGCGAGTGATTCGTGGATCGTCGCCGCAACTTGAACAGGGCACCGTGGCCTTCGTTCAACGTCAGCAAGTCCACCTTGCGGGCTTCCGCGTCGATGACCATGGAACGGAACTTGAGCAACGTGAAGAGTTCGCCACCTCGGCCGACGCGAGTCTGACGGAAGATCACTGGCCCACCGTCCTGCAGCTTGATGAGGGCGGTGATCACCAGCATGACCGGCGCAATGACGACCAAGCCGAACGACGTCAGAACCACGTCGCCGACGCGCTTGATCAGGCGGCGCCAGCCGGTGAAGTGGGGCTTTGCCACGTGAACCAGCGGAAACCCGGCGTGTGGGCGGATGTGCAGCCTCGGCCCGGCTACGTCCTCGAGACCCGGGTCCACCAGCAACTCGACATCTGTACCCTCAAGCGACCACGCAAGTCTGCGTAAGTAGTTGCGGCGTGTGGCGTCATCACTGGTCACCGCAACCGCATCGCAGCCGAGCATGCGTGCCACATCGGCCACCTGATCGAGGTTGCCCAGGACCGGAATCCCGTCGACGACTCCTCGGGGCAACTCCTCGGACGGCAGGCAGAGACCAGTGATCTTCATTCCCGCGTGCGGCTCGCGCTGGATCCGCTCGATGAGCTGCTCGGCCGCCGCATAGCTGCCGGCCACAACCACGTGTCGGATGCTTTGGTCCTGCCTCTGCCGTCGGCGCAGCAGCCTCCGGGCAATGAGATGAACCACCAGGCTCAGTACGACCGCAATCGGCGTCCCGACCATAACCGCGCTGAGTAGCGCAAAAGTCGGAGATGCCATGCCGAGGTCAGGACTGAGCGCCTCATTCCGGATGACGAGAAATCCGGCCGGTAGCGCGCAGGCCACCACCATGACCGATCCGGCCAGCAGCACCGAGCGGAATTCATCAGAGCCAACGCCGATCTGGGCGCGGCGATACCCGCGACTCACCCCGATGGCCGCAGGCCAGAAGAGCAAACCGATGACACAAAGCAGCGGCACCGCTTGGTACGCGTAGATGGTGTCGGTCAACGATGCGGGTATAGCTGCAGCGACACCACCGATGAGCGCATCGACCCCGGCCAGCGCCAGAACGTAGCGGAGGCTCCACTCGGCGAACCGTTGCCGTGCCGGAACAGGCGCCGCGAAGCCTGCGACGGTTTCTTGTTGATCATGGCTAGCTCGTTGCTGATCGCCAGACTGAAGGGCCAGAGTGCCTTCGAGCATTCCGATCGCCGGATTCGAGCTGGGGTGGAGTTCCCTCAGGTCGTCGGCGACGAGATGCTCCTCACGCACCTCATGGCGCGTGATGTCCGTGTACGCGAGCTCGTGTGCAGCGCCTCCCGCAGATGCGCGCAGCAGGCTTTCTGGCCCCGCCATTCCCCAACGCCCCCCGATTTCGACCACTCGCCGGCCCCCCCGGCGCGTTGACCCACTCGACGAGACACGATCTGGCACTGACTCTTCGGACAGTCCCAGATCCGTGAGGTGGTTGACAGTGATGAGTTGATCACCTTGTCGCGCACCCTGGCCTCTGCAAGCACGGGAAGCGTATCCCGCGTCCGAAGCCGGAATTTGTCGCTATATCCAATCGTGACCCTGCGTGTCGTGGCGCCGAGAAGGTCACAGATCGCGCGACTGGCGTCAAGCATGAATGTCGATCACCAGCAGAGCGTCAAGGCATGATCCTGCGGGCTCGACCGAAGGTCCCAGGCGATCGAGAATCCCACTGTGGACAAGGAAACCGCAGTGGAGAGAAATGTTCGAGCCAGCGTCGCCACAAGATCACCTTCTGGCAGCGCTGGGTAGTTCCTCGCAGTCGATGGACGACTCACGCACAAGGCCGCCACCGTGACGTTATGATTTCGACACCTTCACTGGTCGCCGACGACCAGGTTTTGAGCACTCCGAGGACCTTCGGTCCGACATCTCCGGGCAAATTCTGCACCGGTGCCGAGATCGTCTCCATCCGATCTCGAGATGGCCGTCTTCTTGCCTTTTCAACGTGCGTGCCGCTGGGCCTGGTTAGACTGACGCGGTCAAAAGGGGGCTCGGGGGTCACTGTTCAAGTCGGGCGGACTTATCTGCGCCCGTGCTCGTTGCCTGTTCTCGAGCGTCAGAAGAGGAGATGCCCGCGTCATGACGCTTCGCCTTCGGGATGGGCATGACCAGCCGGAGCCGGCAGGGGAATCCGAGGTTCAATGAGCATGCTCGCGCTGACGGCGAACCGTTTGCAGGCTCGGGCGCAACCAACGCCCCCGCTCGGCAACCCGCTGCCCGCATGGGCAGCCCTGTTCGCCAATGTGCTCGCGTTCTCAGGGCTGCCGACCCTGGTGCCCATTCCGACCACCATCGGCCGGCTGGTCACGCAGGGCGCGCTCATCGTGGCGTTCCTACTCGCGCTTCGGGCAAATCCGAGAGGCGTGATCCGACCCAACGTCCTCCTGGTGCTGCTGACCATGTTGGCCGTTGTCAGCCTCGTCGTGAGCATCCACAACGAATTCCTGTTCGGTTCGACGTTCCGCGCGTGTCGCCTACTCGGCTTCACGGCGGTCCTGTGGCTGCTCACCCCGTGGTGGGGGAGGTCTGACTTCATACTGCTGCGGTCTCATCTCACGTGCTTACGGGTCGTGCTTGGCACGGTTCTTGTGGGCGCCTTACTTGCCCCTGGCGCGGCGTTCTCCTACGACGGCCGTCTCACCGGGGCGCTATGGCCGATACCCCCGACGCAGGTGGCCCACTACGCAGCCGTCCTGCTCGGGTGCACCGTGGTGCTCTGGTTCGGTGGGACAGTACGCGGTCGGACCGCCTTATTGACACTTCTCGCGGCGGGAGCGGTCCTTGTCGGTGCGCAAACCCGGACGGCGCTCATTGCCATGGCAATCGGGCTTGTGGTGGCCGGAGCCAGTATGGTCATCGGCCACGCGCGAGTTCGGCGCACATTCACGCTGCTGGGCGCGCTCGCCCTAGTCGCGGCAATCTTCTTCGCGCCATTGATCACCAGCTGGTTCTGGCGAGGGCAAACAGTGGATGAGGCTGCGCAACTCACCGGGCGTACCAAGGTGTGGTCGGAAATCTTCGGGTTAGAGCGCCCGTGGCTGGAGCAACTCTTCGGGTCGGGACTGACCAACAAGTCCTTCAATGGCCTTCCGATCGACAGCAACTGGCTCGCCGTCTACCTCGACCAAGGCTGGTTCGGGATGGTCATCGACGCTGCGCTGCTGCTGGTTCTGATCATCGCCGCGGTGACCCACCCGCCCGGAGTAAGGCGCGCTGCGGCACTGTTCCTGGTCGCCTACTGTCTCGTGGCCTCGATCACCGAGACGGGTCTCGGTGACGCGTCGCCCTACGTGCTCAACCTGGTCGTTGCGGCCTCGCTGCTGGCCACGCCCGCCGGAGCGGGGCGACGATGAAGATCCTGATCGTCCATAACCGATATCGGGCGACTGCGCCCAGCGGCGAGAACGCAGTCGTCGACCAAGAGTCGTCCGCGCTCTCGACGCGTGGCCATGACGTTGCCTTGTTCCAGCGAGACAGCGAAGACATCTCCACCTGGTCACGACCGCGGCGCGCCACACTGCCAGCCCGCGTGTTGTGGAGTCAAGACTCACGGCGCGGAATCACCGACTCCTTGATCAAGTTCGAGCCGGACGTTGTCCACATCCACAACACGTTTCCGTTGGTAACCCCCTCGGTCCTGTACGCCTGCCGCGACGCCTCGGTCCCAGTCGTCGCGACCCTGCACAACTACAAGCTGGGCTGTGCCAGCGGGACGTTCTTCCGCGACGGCCGGGTCTGCCACGATTGCTTGGGCGGCTCCTCACTTCCCGCGCTTGCCCACGGCTGCTACCGCGGCTCGGCCGCATCGACGGCGCCTGTCGTGCTCGGTTCCTGGCTGCACCGCACCGCGTGGCGGACCATGATCACCGCCTACATCTTCATCTCAGGGGCACAGCGTGAGCTGCTTGCACCCGTCGGGCTACCCACAAACCGCAGCTTCGTCAAGCACAACTTCGTGCCCCCTCCGCCGCCTCACCGTGAGATTGCCACTGAGTCTCAGGTCGCCTATGTGGGGCGTCTGGACGAGCCGAAGGGTGCGCCGTTTCTGATGCGGGCCTGGGACGCCTTCCGCGCCCGGAATCCTCAGTCGCCGCTCCGCCTCATAGTTGTCGGCGGAGGCGAGATGTCGACAGCAATGACCACGTGGGCAACTCGGCACCCCTCTGTGACGATGGGTGGTCACGTCTCGCGTCAGGAGGTGTCTCGAATCCTGGCAACTTCCCGTGCCGTGGTCGTTCCCTCGCAATGGGAGGAGACATTCGGCATGGTTGCGGTCGAGGCCATGGCCGCCGGGACGGCTCCGGTGGCCTCGGCGCACGGAGCCTTCCCCGAGTTGATCACCCACGGGTCTGACGGAGCGCTCTTCCCGCCTACCGGCGTCAATGCCTTGGTCGACATCTTGGCCGACATCGACAGCAACCCGCAGCGATGGGACGCGTACGGTCGGCAAGCGTGCCAGACCTACCGAAGCCGTTTCAGCACGGATGCCGGAATCGACCGGCTGCTAGAGATCTACCGCTTCGCGGTGGAGCATCCGATCGAACCGTCCGGGCAATCGGAGGACAGCCCTGGCCGGTCCGATCATTCAGAGGTACCGAGGTGACCACAATCTCCACCGATGCCCCAACAGCTCCAGCAGAAACCGGCAGGCCAAGCGTGATCCAGGCTGTAAGGCGCCTTAGCTGGGGTGTGGCCGATCAGGGCATATCAAGCCTGAGCAATTTCGCGCTAGGCCTGTTCGTGGCGCGCTCTTTCGGTGCCAGCAATTTCGGGGCATTCACCCTCGCCTTTATCACCTACACGGTAGTTATCAATGCCGCACGTGGTTTGGCGACGGATCCACTCCTCGTCCGGTTCAGCGGTGATCTGGTTGGTCGCTGGCGCCGTGCGACGTCGGCGGCCACGGGAACCGCCCTCGCGGTCGGTGTGGCTGCTGGTGTGCTGTGCATCGGCGTTGGGCTGCTCATGCCGGATCCGGTCGGGCCGGTCTTTATCGCGCTTGGCATCGGTCTGCCTGGACTGGTCCTACAGGACAGCTGGCGGTTCGCCTTCTTCGCCTCTGGTCGCGGATCGTCAGCATTCCTCAACGACTTGTTCTGGACCGTGCTGCTTGTCCTGGCTCTGGTCGTGATGCATGGCCGAGCAGACAGTGCAGTTCATTGTCTGCTCGCCTTCGGCGGCACGGCCACGCTTGCCGCCATGCTAGGGATGGTTCAGGCCCGGACCTTTCCACGTCCAATTCGCGCGCTGGGATGGCTTCGGGCCCACCACGAACTCTCCGTTCGGTATCTCATTGAGAACGTCAGCTCGAGCGGCGCATCTCAGGTGCGTTCCTTCGTGTTGGGCGCCGTGGCGGGTCTTGCGGCTGTCGGATACGTCCGCGCCTCGGAGATCCTGATGGGGCCGTTCCTCGTCGTCCTCATGGGCCTCAGCCAAGCCGCTGTTCCCGAAGCCTCGCGAGTTTTTCACCGCAATTCTGCGCGCCTCGGTCGTTTCTGTCTGGTCCTCGGTGGTGTTCAGGCTGCTGCAGTCGTTGTGTGGGGGGTGTTCCTCATAACGGTCTTTCCGCTAGGTCCTGGGCCCGCCCTGCTGAAGGAACTCTGGGTGCCAACTTCACAGCTGCTTCCAGCGATCACGCTCACCGTCGCTGCTGCCGCGTTCGTTACTGCGGCCGTCGCTGGATTGCGCGCCATGGGTGTGGCGCGTCGCAGCCTGCGAGCGCAGCTGACCGCTTCGGCGGCATACGTGATCGGAGGCTCCGTCGGAGCCATCGTGGGGGGAGCCGTCGGCACGAGTTGGGGTGTGACGATTGCGGAGTGCTTCGCCGCGTTGGTGTGGTGGCATCAACTTCGATCGGCGCTCTCCGACCACCACACTCTGCCGGAGGTGATCAAGTGAGTACGACCGCAGCCATACCCCGCCTGACGCTTGGCCTGCCTGTTTACAACGGTGAGCGCTATCTTGCTGCGTCCTTGGACGCTCTCCTCGCGCAGACTTTCACCGATTTCGAGCTGATCATCTCCGACAACGGCTCGACCGATCGGACAGCTGAGATCGCCAGCCACTATGAGGCGATTGATCCCCGGCTGCGGTACGTCCGTCACACGCAAAACCGCGGTTCGACGTTCAATCACAACTTTGTGATGGAGCAGACGCGCGGCGAGTTCTTCAAGTGGGTGTCCGACGACGACCTCTACGCTCCGGAACTGCTGCAGCGGTGTATCGACGCTCTCGACGCCCGGCCCGAGATTGTCCTGGCGCATGCGTGGACGGCGTTCATCGACGAAGCGGGCACGGTCACTAACCCGATCGACTATGCGCTGACCACCGATGTCCCCGATCCGGTGGAGCGCTTTCGAAGCGTGCTGTATACCGACGGAGGCGATGACATCTACGGCGTGATCCGGATGTCGGTCCTCCGACAGGTGGCGCCTTTTGGCAGTTATCACTGGGCCGACCGCACGTTCGTGGCCGAGTTGGCCCTGCACGGTCCGTTCCACAACGTGCCGGACTTTCTCTACTTCCGGCGTGATCACCCTATGCGGACATCCCGGGTGGGACGCAACGACATCCGGCGGCGCTGTGCCCGCCTGGATCCTGCCCGGGAGAACCGTTGGCGACATCCTGTGATGCGCCTGGTCGGGGAGTATCTGCTGGGGTATGTCGCGGCGATCCGCCGGGCCCCCCTCAGTCAAACAGATCGTTGGCGGTGCGTGAAGGAGCTGTCCGTCTGGGTTGCGCGTCATGCCAATCCGGTGCGCAAGCGAGGGCTGTCGGAGAGACCTGACCCTGCCCTGCAGGCCGACGGAGCCGCGTCGCAGGGCAAGCGCCTGAGCGCCGAGGTGCTTGTCAGTGACGAGCGGGTCACCCCGCTCGGGCAGCGGGAGGGCAATGCTTCGTGAACCAGCCCGTTCGCCGCGTAGCGCTCTACGGATATCTCGGGAGTGGGAACATCGGCAATGATGCCAGCCTCGAGACAGTCCTGGCCTGGTTGAAGTCTGACCACCCAGACGTCGAGGTCCACTGCATCACCATCGCACCGAATGAGGTAACTGCCAGGTATGGTCTCCCTTCGGTGCAATTGTCCTGGCCTCCGTCGGGACAGAGCCGCAGCCGAGTCATGGCAACATCCCGCAAGCTGATCGGGCGACTGATCGACGTACCCCGCAGCTATGCACTGGCTGGCTCGATCGACGCAGTCATTGTCCCCGGCATGGGTGTGCTCGAGGAGACTCTCGGGTCGCGGCCCTGGGGCTTGCCCCTCGAGCTGTTTCTCATGGCCACCGCGTGTCGGCTGAGGAATCGGCGCTTTGTGCTTCTCGACGTCGGAGCGGAATGGGTGGTGAATCCTCTCACCAGGTGGCTGTATGTCGCCGCCACTCGCCAGGCGACGCACGTGAGTTACCGAGATCGATCTTCGGCGGCAGCGATGGCGCGTGCAGGTGCTCGCGATCCTGAGGCGATCGCCCCTGATCTCGCTTTCGCCCATCCGGCGCCGACGCAGGCGCCGACGGAGCCGACGGAGGCGAAGGCGGAGCCGGGGCGCATCGTTGTCGGCGTGATGGCGTACTACGGGAGGCGAGACGACCCGGTACGGGGCGCGCATGTTCGCCGCCGGTACGTCGTGAAAATGGCAGAGGCGCTGGCGGAGCTCGTCAGCGTAGGGGATCAGGTAGTGCTGGTTGGCGGCGACCGAGTCGACGTAGACGTCGCGCGGGAGGTACGCGCAGCAATATTTGCTGCGTCTCCAGGCTTGTCCGATGACGCGGTTCTGGTCCGCGAATTCACAACGTTCGCGGAGCTGAGCCAAGGGATGATGCGTGCGAACGTGGTCGTCGCGTCTCGCTTCCACAATCTGATCTGTGCACTCCGCCTGGCCAGGCCGACCATCTCGGTGGGGTACGCAAAGAAGAACCGCGACCTTATGCGGGCTTTGGGTCTTGCTGGGTATTGCCAGGAGATCGAGGACCTGGACGCGGATCTGCTCGTGGCACAGATCCGATCCGCTCGTAAGGATGGTGAGGCGCTCGCCAACCGGATCCAGCGTGGTACGGCCGCATATGCAGCTGAGATCGACTGCCTGCTCGATCGGGTCGCCAGTGAGGCATTGGGTCTGGCCACGGCGCGGCGGGGGCACGAGATGGACGATGAGATGGACGCATGGTACGGCACATAGCGGCGAAATCTGGGCCGTGGAGATGGGCGCCAAGCATCGCGCTGTCAATCGCCGCGGCGGCCGTGCTGGTAGTGGCGGCCTGCGATGCCGATTCCGGTACAGCCCCAACCGGTGACTCCGAGCCATCCGCTGTTGGATCCACCCCAGCTAGCGGTCTGCCTTCATCCACGGAGCCGGCAGCGGCAGCGCCGAAGAATCCCACTGCTCAAAGGTGTGACAGTACGCACCTAGACGGACCCATCGAACCTCCTGCAGGTGCGGTGGTCGTCTCGGCTTCGCAAAGTCTCGCTGACGTCGTGGCGGGACATTCCGGCAAGACGACGTATTGGCTCTCAGCCGGCACCCACCGGTTGGGGAGCGGTGAGTACGAGCAAGTCATCCCCCACGCCGGCGATACGTTTGTCGGGGCGCCCGGGGCAGTCCTCGATGGTGGCCACGAGAACCGCTACGCCTTCGCAGGAGACGCCCCCGATGTGACGATCTCGTTCCTGACCGTGCAGAACTTCGGTTCCCGCGGACAGAACAACAACGAAGGCGTCGTCAACCACGACTCAGCAAAGGGCTGGATCGTGGACCGGAACACCATCCAGAAGAATGCCGGCGCGGGCGTGATGCTCGGCTCGGGTAGCCGGTTGACGGGAAACTGCCTACGCGACAACGGGCAATACGGGTTCAGCGCCTACCACGCCGACGGTGTGAGGGATGTGGTGTTGGACGGAAATGAGATCTCGGGAAACAACACCGAGGACTGGGAGAAACGGCAACCGGGGTGTGGCTGCACCGGTGGCGGAAAGTTCTGGGAGACCAACGGCGCAAGAGTCACCGACAACTACGTACACGACAATAGAGGAGTCGGTCTCTGGGCGGACTCCAACAACGTCGGCTTCCGCTTTGCCGGCAACTACATCTCGGGCAACGACGCCGAAGGCATCATGTACGAGACGAGCTACAACGCGGCGATCGTGGACAACACCTTCACACGGAACGCGCTCGCCAAGGGTCCCACGAACCCGAAATTCCCGGCATCTGCGATCTATCTCTCAGAGTCGGGGAGCGACGACAGGGTCCCCGGCCCGTACAACCAGGCACTTCGAGTCTCGGGCAATGTCTTCATTGACAACTGGTCCGGGGTCGTGGCGTGGGAGAACGCAGATCGGTTCGCCGGATCGCCCGCCAACACGAGCACGGGGGTCGGAACCTTGGTGAACCCGTCAGTCGCCACGGTGGAAGCTTGTTCCAACAAGTCGAAGATCAAGAGGAAACCGTTCATTGACGACTGCCGGTGGAAGACACAGAACCTCGTCGTAGAAGGCAACGTTTTCGCGTCCGATCCCACCAAGATCCCCTTGTGCGCCGCGTCAAAGGGCTGTGGTTTCAATGGGCTCTTCTCGAACTACGGCACCTATCCAGACTGGTCGCCGTACCAAGGGGAAGTCGTGCAGAAGGCCATCACCTTCGAGCAGAACAACGTCTGGCGGAACAACACCTACACGGGGGATTGGCATTTCATGGTTGAGGAGCATGGACACGTGATCACGTGGGATGAATGGCAATCAGCGCCCTACCATCAGGACGCCGACAGCAGCATAAGGACATCGCGATGAGAGTTTTGGTGGATGGCGACCGCGGCTATATCGGCGCGGTACTGGTTCCCTTCGTACGAGCCGCAGGCCATGAGGTCGTGGGGCTCGACGTCGGTTGGTACGACGGCTGCGACTTCGGCCCGCAACCGAACGGCTACGAACAGCGGAACAGTGATATTCGTGATGTGACCCCCGAGGGCCTTGAAGGATTCGACGCGGTCATCCACCTCGCCGCCATTTCCAACGACCCGATCGGTCACCTGAATCCCGATGCCACCTACGCTGTGAACGCTCACGGCGCCGTACACATGGCAAAGATGGCCAAAGCGGCTGGCGTGCCACGCTTTCTTTTTTCGTCGTCGTGCGCGCTTTATGGTGCGGCTGGCGACAAGCCGGTCGATGAGACCGGCCGATTCAACCCAGTTACCCCTTACGGCGAGAGCAAAGCGATGGCTGAGGAGGGCCTGGCCCGACTCGCGGACGACGATTTCAGCCCCACATATCTGCGTAACGCCACGGCGTACGGATCCTCCCCTCGGCTTCGCGCCGACATCGTTGTCAACAACCTGACGGGCACTGCCTTCACCCAGGGCAGTGTGCGGCTGCAATCTGATGGCAGCCCATGGCGACCGCTGGTGCACGTGGAGGATATTTCCCGGGCGTTTCTCGCCTTGCTTGAGGCGCCCCGCGACGTCGTGCACAACCAGGCTTTCAACGTCGGGCGTGACGAGGACGTAGTACAGATTCGTACGATCGCTCAGCAAGTCAGCGAGATCACCGGTGCGCCTGTCAGCTTCGCCGAGGGCGCTGGGCCAGACACCCGCAACTACATGGTCGATTTCACGAAAATTCGCAGAGAAGTCCCCGCGTTCGAACCACTCTGGACTGTTCCTCAGGGGATCAAGGAGATCTGGAGCGACGCCGGTGAACGCGGCCTCAGCGTTGAGGACTTCGAAGGTCCTCGCTTTGTGCGGTTGCGCCAGATTCAGCGGCTAGCAGCAGAAGGCCAGCTAGACCTGAAAGACCTGCGGCTTCGCTGAACCGGGGACACCCGAGCAGGTTCAGGTTACGAGGGCGGCGGCTCTGGAAACCGAGAGATCTACCCGCGGGGCGTTGCTGTTACTCGTCGCCTCGAAGACCTCGAGCCGCGGCAGGCTGACGACGAATCGACCACCCCACTCCCCGACGTAGCTCAGCTGCTGAGTGATCTCTTCTCGGAGGTTCCACGGCATGATCACCACGTAGTCGGGACGCTCTTCCGCGAGCCTCTCCACCGGACTGATCGGGATGTGGGTGCCCGGCAGGAACAGGCCATGCTTGTGCGGGTTGCGGTCAACGGTGAACTCGATCAGGTCCGAGCGGATGCCGCAGTGATTGAGGAGCGTATTGCCCTTGCCCGGGGCTCCGTAGCCAGCGACGCGCTTTCCGCTTCGTTGGCAATTGATGAGGAATTCGACGAAGTCGTTACGGGTCGTCGCCACCTGACGCGAGAAACCGTCGTGGCCCTCGACGGTGTCGAGGCCAGCGGCGGCTTCCTCAGCCAGCACGCGTGCCACGGACGGTGCTACCTCTACGCTAGCGACAGCGGGCGCCGCCCAGATCCGCATCGAGCCGCCGTGGGTGGGCAACTCCTCGATGTCGACGACCTCGAGGTCCGCGGTTGCGAGCACCCGCTGCGCCGTCAGCAGGGTCAGGTACGAGTAGTGCTCATGGTAGATGGTGTCGTACTCGTTCCCTTCGATAAGCCGGAGCAGGTGCGGAATCTCGATGCTCACCCGACCGGAGTCAGCCACCAGGGCACGCAACCCCCTGCTGAAGTCGACGATGTCAGGAACGTGGGCGAAGACGTTGTTCGCGACGACCAGGTCGGCGCGGCCGTGCCGGCCCGCGACCTCATCACCTGTCTGCTCGCCGAGGAACATGACCTCGGTGTCAATGCCCTTGTCTCGAGCCACCTTGGCGATATTGGCGGCCGGCTCGATGCCGAGCGATCGGATGCCACGCGCCACGGAGTGCTGGAGCAGGTAGCCGTCATTGCTCGCCACCTCAATGACGAAAGACCGCTGGCCCAGCCCCAGCCGCGTTGCAGCCGTATCAACGAACCGGCGGGCGTGCGCTACCCAAGAGTCTGAATAAGAGGAGAAGTACGCGTAGTCGGAGAAAACGTCCTCCGGCGAGATATAGGCGGGGAGCTGGACCAACAGACAGCTCTCACAGACGCGGACGTGCAGGGGATAGAACGTCTCGCCCGCGTCGAGCTGGGATGCGGAGAGATAGCTCTCGCACGGCGGGGACATACCGAGGTCGACGAAGGTGTGCCGCAGCTCCGCCGAGCAAAGCCGACAGCGGGGATATGACATAGATGCGCTTCCTCTACATGACTTTGACGATCCGACTTTGACAATCCGGAGTCTCATCCTGACACGACTTGTATTGTCTTTCTGCCCAACGGCTCACCTCACCGAAGACTGAGGTTGGGCCGGTGACCACCCAGGAGAGCTATGATCCAGGCCACGAAACAACCCGACGGCGCTAGCCGCTCACTGGCCTCCGCCGACCCGGCGTGGTCGTGTCGCTGGTGCGATAGCCACAGCGGTGTGCGCGTGCTCGACGCTGGATTCCAGACCCCGTCAGATCTCCATCCCCACCCGTCCGATCCGGAGCCCGATCCGGAGTACTCACTTGTCATGGTGATGTGTCTGGACTGCCGGCTGGTACAGCTGGAGAGCGACCCGACCACCCCTGAAGAGGCTCGAGGCCTGGAGCCCAGGGCGCTGGTCGAGCAGGCCGAGTCCGCAGTCAACGATGCAGCGGCGCGCGAGTACGTCCGACCGGCAATCCGGGTCCTTGAATATCCGAGCCCGCACGGTGGGTCATGGGTGGAGCAGCTGGAACGCCGCTCGCTCATCGAGGTTTCGCAAGGTCCCGCCGAGCTGCTGGTCGACATCTTCGGGATGATGCACGACGCCGACCAGCGAGCCGCCTTCACAGGGCGAGCATCGCAGATGAGTCCGGACGCGATCTTGCTCATGCAGTTCCACACGGTGGCCGCAATTGTCCGGTCCGGCTTCTGGAACGCTCTGCGCCACGGGCATTTTGCGTACTACTCGACGCCAGCCCTAGTTCGCATGGCGGGAGAGCTCGGACTCACTGCCGTCACGGCCTGGGAGTACTCACTGTACGGCGGAACGATCGTGTTGGCGCTGGCCAAGAAAGGCTCTCGCTGGGGAGAGGAGGGGGAGAGCGTGTCGCGCCTTATCGAGCGAGAGATCGCTGAGGGCGTTCTCGACCCCGCGGCGGTAGCCTCGCTGAACGAGTCGCTTGCGAGATCGGCTTCCGGCCTCGCAACCTATCTCGCAACTGCGAGGTCCCGTTCCGAAACGGTCGCAGGGTATAGCGCCGCCTCTCGTACGTCGGCTTTGATGCGGTGCGGTCAGGTTACAGCTCAGGATCTCATCGCGGTGGCTGACGCTGCGCCCGGCCTCCATGGACGCACCATGCCTGGCAGTCGTGTCCCGATCGTGTCGCCGGCCGAGCTGGTCGCGAAAAGGCCGGACAAGGTGCTGCTGTTCGTGCCCGACCTGCTGAACGAGGTTCGCAACGCCCTGCCGGAGATCGAGCGCAACGGGGGGCAATGGGTTGTGCTGGATCCCATGCCACGCGAGATCGTCCCGGCGGCACGTGCTTAATGAAGGGAGTCTGCTTCGACGACCCCGAGCTGACGGCGGTACTCTGCCCAGCTGATTCCGGTTTCACGATCTCGTGCGCTCATGATCGTTGCCGGCGCCGGCCACGGGATCGCGAGGTCAGGATCGTCATGTCGGACAGTCACATCACTGTTCGGAGCGTGAAACTCGTCGATCCGATAGACGACGTCCGTGACCCCAGTCAGCGCCTGGAACCCATGAAGGAACCCGCGCGGAATGTAGATCTGGGTGCAGACCTGATCGTCGAGCACCAAGGTCATGACCCGGCCGAAGGTCGCCGATCCGGGCCGAGTGTCGACGACCACATCGAGCACCGCGCCACTGGCGCAGCGGACCAGCTTCGCTTCACCAGCGCCGGATCGACCGTGCAGGCCGCGGCGTACGCCCTGGTAGGAGCGTGATTGGTTCTCCTGTTTGAAGCTGGCTGGATCGATGCCCGCCTCTGCCAGAATCTGAACGTCGAGGGTACGAGAGAAGTAGCCACGCTCGTCCCGGATAGGTTTTGGTCGAAAGACGATCAGATCGTCGATCGGGGTCTGGATGATCTCCATGTCGCGCAGCTTAGTGAAATCCGCTGAATCGTCCGGGAATCAGCCGAAACTCGCTGGATGCTCGGCAATGCTCATGTCGGAGCTGTTTCTCGGTCATAATGATTCGGCATGCCTGTAAGGGGAGAGGAAGCCGGGGCCGCATGACACAGGCTGTGATGTCCAGGGGGCCAATGACGTTCGAGAAGTCCGTGCTTGCCCAGGCGCGTCTGCATGAGCTGATTCCCGGCGGAGCGCATACGTATGCGCGCGGGTCCGACCAGTTTCCGGAGGACATGACTCCCGTACTGGTGCGCGGGCGCGGTGCGAGAGTCGAGGACCTGGATGGCAACTGGCTCATCGAATACGGGATGGGATTGCGCTCGATCACACTCGGTCACGGCTACCAGCCTGTGGTGACCGCGGTCTGCAACGCTGCGGCCGAGGGTGTCAACTTCTCGCGACCGAGTCTGTGGGAGCTGCGTGCAGCCGAGGACTTCCTGGCGCAGGTCCCGGGCGCCGACATGGTGAAGTTCGCCAAGAATGGTTCGGATGTCACCACGGCGGCGATCAAGCTAGCACGCGCGGCGACCGGCCGTGATCTTGTCGCGATATGCGGAACTCAACCCTTCTTCTCGGTTGATGACTGGTTTATTGCGAGCTACCCAGATGAAGGCCGGGATCCCAGTCGCGCACGAATCGATGACAGTTAAGTTCAGCTACAACGATCTGTCTTCGGTGGATGCACTCTTCGACGCTTATCCCGGTCAGATCGCCGCCGTGATCTTGGAAGCGGCCACAGCCACGGAGGAGCCGGCACCAGGCTTCCTCGACGGTCTGCGATCAATGACCAAGAAATACGGTGCGGTGTTGATCTTTGACGAGATGATCACCGGGATGCGGTGGTCCCGGCAGGGAGCGCAATCGGTGTACGGGGTCACGCCCGACATATCAACGTGGGGTAAGGCACTCGGTAACGGGTTCGCTGTCTCCGCGCTGGCCGGCAAGCGGGAGCTGATGGAGCCGGGCGGGCTCAACACAGATGTGTCACGGGTGTTCCTGTTGTCCACCACCCACGGCGCCGAAGCGACCGGCCTTGCAGCCTATCTCGCGGTGTCCAAGGCGTACGCCGAACGGGACGTGGTTGCCGAAATGGAGTCTCAGGGCACCAAGCTGCGCTCCGGGCTCGAGCAGGTCGCCAAGGAAGCGGGCATGTCCGAACATGTGGCATTTCGGGGGCGGCCCTCATGTTTGGTGTTCGCGACGAAGGACCACAACGGCCAACCGTCTCAGGCTTTCCGCACTCTCTTCATGCAGGAGTTGCTGCGTCGCGGAGTGCTCGGACAATCGCTGGTTATCTCCGCCGCCCACACCGACACCGACGTTAACCAGACCATCGAAGCTGCGGCGGAGCACTGGAGGTTTACGCCCGGGCGATCGAGGCAGGCAGCACTGAGGGCCTGCTCGTTGGAAGACCGGTCGCCCCAGCGATACGAGAATTTGCCGAGCCCCGGCGACTGAGGCACGGGCGTCACGACTGGAACGGGAGGCGCATCATGAAGGTCGTTTTGTTTTGCGGAGGCCTCGGCATGCGGATGCGCTCCGGGAGCGACTCACCAGTGCCCAAGCCGATGATGCCGATTGGCACCAGGCCGGTGTTATGGCACATCATGCGCTATTACGCACACTTCGGGCATAACGAATTCATTCTTTGTCTTGGGTTTGGAGCACATTCGGTCAAGGACTATTTCCTGGACTACCACGAAACCCATTCCAACGATTTCGTGTTATCCAACGCGGGTCGAACTGTCGACTTACTCTCCAGCGACATCAGCGACTGGCGCATCACGTTCGCTGATACCGGATTTGAGACGCCGATCGGTGAACGCCTTCGCCGCGTTCGTGACTACCTCGGAGACGACGAGGTGTTCCTTGCAAACTACGGTGACGTTCTGACGAATGCGCCGATGAACGACCTGATCGATAGTTTCTTGCAGACCGACGCTGTCGGATCATTGCTGGCAGTGCCGCCCCAGGACTCCTTCCATGTAGTCCGGATCGACGACGACAGCCGCCTCACCGGCATCGAGCCCGTTGTAGACATGGATATGAGGATCAACGGTGGCTACTTCATCCTTCGCAAAGAGATCTTTGACTACCTGAATCCAGGCGATGACCTCGTGATGGACGCGTTCACCCGAGCCGCCCGCGCTGGGAAGTTCCGAGCCGTGCGATTTGATGGCTTCTGGGCGCCGATGGACACCCTGAAAGAGCGTGCGGCGCTTGAAGCGATGCATCGGAGTGGTCACCGTCCATGGGCATTGTGGGAGCCCTCATCGGATAACGAATTCGCGGTGCACCCGCCTGTGCGGACCCTGCCGATACCAACAGATTCGTTCTGTCTATGTCGCGTGATCACTCGCGTTCGGGGAATTGGGATTCGACGCCGCCATGCGGCATTTGAGCCTCCCGGTCGGCCCGCTCAGGATCGTATGCCTTGCGGCTCACCCTGATGACATCGAGATCGCTGCTGGCGCTACGCTGCTTGCCCTTGCCGAACGGGGGACCGTTGAAGGTCATTGGCTGACCCTGACTGGGTCACCAGAGCGGCGCGCCGAGGCCGAGGCGGCTGCTCGCGCATTCCTCCCGAATTCCCAGTCGAGATTCCACACATTCCCAGATGGGCGACTCCCGGCGCACTGGAATGAGGTCAAAGACATTCTTCATGCTTTTGCTGCTTTACACGATGTCGATGTGGTTCTTGCGCCGAGAACGGACGATGCTCATCAAGACCACCGTTTGTTGGGCACGATGGCGCCAACCGTCTGGCGAGATGCTCTCGTCCTGCATTATGAGATTCCGAAGTGGGACGGGGATCTCGGGCGATCCAATTGCTACGTACCCATATCTCCTGACTTAGGAAAGCGCAAGATCTGCACTGTTGAATGAGCACTATCCCTCGCAGCGAATGCGCGACTGGTGGGATGATGAGACCTTTCTGTGCGCTTATGCGAATACGCGGAATGGAATGCCGGAGCCGTTACGCTGAGGCATTTCACGTATCGAAGGCCGTCCTCTCGCTGACGCGTGACTAATCAGGCCCTGCTGGAGCCGCGGTCTACTTGAGCCTTGCGCCTTCGTTGCTGAGACCGACGTCTTGTCTTCGTGGCGTTCCGACCGTTGGACACCCGACCGTCAGCAGCCGGCTGGTCCGCTGATGCTGGCCCATCCGCTTCCGCCCGGACCTCGGGCGCCGCCCCGGGCCCCTTGCCGTTCTCGCCATCGCCATTGGCACTAATGACAGCCGAATCATGGTTGGAGCCAAGGTCCATCGAGTCCAGTCCGTTGCACCCCGGAGCCAGGCGCCGAAGCAACCATGCACTGGCGGATATTTGGCGAGGTAGAGGTCCCAGTCGCCCGCAGTCCATTTCCTCGTCTGGACGATCCGACACTTGGTCGGGCCCGGTCGAATCTTCTGCCTCACCTGCGTGTTCAGCATCGGGCTTCGGTTCCGCGCCGGCCTGCTGGCCGGCGTTTGCCTGCTGTTCGGCCTCTGCCGCTTCGGCCTCTGGCTGCTGGTCGCCTTCGGCGGTCATTGCGGCCTCGACGAGCTCTTCATTATCGGCCGCCTCGAAGTCGGCCATCTGCTCCCCGGCCTGTTGTTCCTCAGAAACTTCGGCGCCAGGCTGCCCCGCACTCTCGGCCAGCTCGGCGCCGGTCACTGCGGCCACAACCTGCTCCCTCGTTTCGGTCACCTCGGCGACTTCGGACGCAGGCTGTGGTTCGTCCTTATCGGCCTTTGCGGTCTCGACCGGCCCACCAGACTCGGTTGCGACTACTGCCTCGACCCGTTCCTCCTCGGCGGGCTGCAGTTCGACGTCGGCGCTCACCTCGGTGTCGAGGTCCTCTTCAGCGTCGGTGACTTCGGCCTCGGCCTGCTGCTCTCCTACCTTTTGCTCCTCAATCTGTTCTTCCTCGGCCTGCTGGGTGCTCGGCAGCGCGGGCCTCAGGTTGCTGCCCCACCTCATCGGCCATTTCGGCTTCGACGAGCTCTTCAGCTTTAGCGACCACAGCGCCAGCCTGTTGGTCCTCCGTCTGTTGTTTCTCGGCGCCGGAGCCTTCGGCGTCCGCCGGCTTTTCAGCTGCGGTCAGCTCGGCATCGGCCTGCACGATGGCCTCTGCTGCCTGCTCGGTTTCGGCGCGCTGCTGTTGGTCTGCTGGCTGCCTCTCATCGGTGCTTACTGGTGACGCTGCCTCCTGCTCGCCGTCCGACACCTGCGTCGCGGCCGTAACGGTCATGGTCTCAGTCGTTAGCCTTTGACCCTCGTCGATAGGCTGCTCAAGCTCAAGCAACGGCTGCTCATGCCCAGCCCCAAGCTGAACGGCAGCGTGTTGATCAAAACCGGATACACCCGACGAGTCGTCCGTCCGCTCAGCCCGCAGTAGCACCGCGACTCGCATTTCCAGGCCGGCGGTACGAATTAGTTCGGCCGCGGTCATGACCCTTTCCGCGCTGGAGCGACCAGCGGTCACTGGAATGATCACTCGATCAGTCCATGCCTTGAGATGGTGGGCCCCTACCGACGGGTCCAGATCTGCAAGGAGGAGTGTGACATCATTGCGGTCGAGCTGGGGAGGACCCCCGTCCTCATGTCCGGCGGCACGCAGGTCGGCAGCGCCGCCAGCGAGCGCCGGTATCCCACGTGGACGGAAGACAACGGGCGGGTTGGTCGAGCCCGCATTCAGCCGCATGACTTCACCATCGAGACTGCCGTGTTCGGTGAGATCAATGACGGCGATAGAGCGCCCACGTGCAGCGAGCTCCGCCGCAGCGGCCGCCAAGGCGAAGCGGACCTCATCTGCGTTTTCAATGCACGCTACGGCGAGCCGACCCCTTTGTCCGGGGACAGGAAGCTCCAGCTCGATCGCGCGTGCCAGTCTCTGGCGCTCGTAGGTACGGCGGCCATCGACCCTGCGCAGGTGAGGGAGCCACAGCCACCGATGCGGGACCGGTGCGATCTTGCCGACGCTGACGGGCACCGGCACTTCGAGGGCGGCCGCGACATCGGATCGCCGCCAAAGCCGGTCGGAGACGATGGCAAAAAACAGCACTATCCCGCAGCCCAGCGCAAGGCCGCCGATGAGCCCCGACGCCAGGGTCAGCGCTATGCGACGCTTCAACCCGGACGCGTCGGTCGCCGCAGCGTCAATCACCCTGCTCGAGGACACCACAGACGTCTGCCGCAACGTGGCGTCCTCCACGGATTGCTGCAAGGTCTCTATCTGGGTCTGGAGGTTCGCACGCTCCGCGATCGCGTCGCTCAGCCTGCTCGCGCTTGGGTTGCCGCCATCTATGCGCCGCGAGAGATCTGCGACGTCGCCTTGCAACTTCTTGATGCGCTCCTGCATGCCGCCCACAAGTACGTTCGACTGCATGGAGAGTTGCTCTGCCCTGAACTCGAGATAGGTCGATGTGAGGGCCGTGAGACGGCGTTCTGCCTCGGCGTCGGTTGGTGCCGAAAGGGTGACAGACAGGAGTTCCGAGCTGACGGGCTCGGTCGTCACGCTCTTGAGGAACTCGTCGGGGGTCATCGTCAGCCCGAGACTCGCGATCGTCTCGGTAGCCACGGTCCGAGTCCTGATCAGGCTGACATCGGTGGCCATGGCGCGCGACGGGTCAGCCTGTGGGTCGTGTGCCAGCACCAGCGTCGACTTCGCATTGTGCGATCCAGGAGAGGCGACGAGGAAGGCCGTCGCCGCAAGGAGCCCCAGAACTGCGGCCAGCGCGCACACCAGCCAGCGACGTCGCAGGGCAGACCGAACGAAATGCAGGCTCACCATTGTCGGAATCGGGCGTCCGGGTGGGGTCTGTTCGTCGTCGAAGTCAGAGGCGTCCCAGCGTGCCTGGGTCATGTGCGGCTCCTCGGCCGGTGGCCGGCGGTACCGTCAGCCGATGCGATGCCGGTAAGGCGCATGGGTAGCGCCTGCCGGCGGGATCGCTCGTCCAACGTGTGCCGTCCGGACGTACGGTCGGTCGGATCGGGGTCTGCCACCACGATTCCGTCGATGCGACGGCTGGCGTCATCCACCGCAACGGCTACGCCAGCAAGCTCCTGTTCGGTGGCGTTGGCTGCGGCAACGGCGAGCACTGTGGCGACACTGGCCGGCACGCCGCCCAAGTCGGGCTGCATTCGGTCCACCACAACCACGTTGAGCGTCAGATCGACCGTCACCCCGTCAGGCACGACCCCGACGTACAGGCCTGGCCGAGGTGCGTCTTCCCGCGCGGCGGCACAGGCCGCCCACAGGGCTGGCAGCCCTCTCCTGACCTACGGCGGTGACCAGACGCGTCACAATGCCCAGTGATGACGCGAACACGGCGAGCTGCGGACCGATCGCGATGCCCCGCTGGTCGCCGGAGAGCGACACCACGGTCACCGACTGCGGATGGTCCACTTTCCCCGTAGTGCGCGGCTTACCTCTGCGGTCCGCAGCTGCCAGACCACGCAGGGTCTGACGGAACGCCCACGACTCCACAGCAGTCGCGTCGTAGGTCTTCAGCAGCGTCGACCAACCTGCCACCGACTGTTGCGGCATACTCCGCACAGCCGCCAACACCGGGCTGCCGACCGCGTCGGCGATGTCATCGCGAAGCATCAGCCGCGGGTCGCGCCGTGTTGCCGCGAGCAGGACCGCGCCCGCCAAGATCAGGCAGATCAAGGCACCTAGGGGTGCCCAGATGAGCAGCCGCACGGGGGTTGGGAGGCCGCGGGCTTCCGTCGCCGGCTGGATGACGGAGGTGCCGACGGTGGCGGATGAACCCACAGGGCCGCCAGTGGCTATCTTGTCCTCGACCTTCTCGAGCTGCAGAGACAAGTCGGCTTGTTCGGTCCGAAGGCCGGCAAGCAGCTGCGCCTCTTTTCTACCGTCCTGCGAGGCCGGGTCCACCGCCTGCTGACGTTTGATAGCGGCGGCAATGTCAGCCTGCAGTTGGCTAATCTGCTTTTGCAGTTCGTCCCTGCGGACCTTGAGGTCCGCCAGTGCCGCGGAGCTGACCTCCCGTGCAGTGTTGCTGACGTAGCCGACGTAGGAGTCTGCGACGGCCTGCGACAGCGTCTGGGCCTCTGCCGCGTTCGTGGACGTCGCGTCGATTTGGAGGAGCTGGCTCGTCGGCGCCGAGACCTCGACCATCTTTTCTACCGAGCGCGCCGGGATAGGCGGCGCAACGGCCTGTCCCGCCCGTCCCGAGAACCGTTGCGCTGAGTGCGATGTGTACTTGAGTGGCAACGTCGGAGCTGCTGCTGTCGGCTAGGGCAGGTGTGGGGAGCAGCACCAAAGTGGTGCTGGTTAGAGCCGGCGGCTGCACCATCACAAAAACGACGCCGGCAGCCAGGCCCGCCACAGCCGCCGCAGCCAGCACACGACCGCGCCGGCGCAGCCTCGCTGCGACCGATCGAAATTCGGTCGGCTTCCCACTCATGGCAACTCCAGTTCGGTCACGAGAGGGGTCGAGGAGGAAGCCAGTCCCCGCCCGACCAGGGAAGTCGATGGAACGCGTACGCCGAAGCGGGGTGAATACCAACCCACGGCACCGTTGGCGTCCGCACGATGCACGATCCAAGCCAGCCCCTCAGGAAGCACGAGCCTTCCCTGCCTCCGGTCTCGCCCGACCTGCCACGAAAGTCTTGCTTGAGCTCCGTCGAGATCGACCACGATGTCGGGGCCCAGGTGCCATGACGTTCGCAATGGGGCGGCTGCTGTGGCGTCGAAGGTGTCGACGACCGTCAAGCGGCGCCCGGGTGAGTCGAGCGTCACCGAACGGCGGTGCATCGTCGGCGTGTTCAGGCGCAGGTAGCCATCGTGCTCCGCACTCCACGTCTGCACCGGCTGTTCACCGACCTCGCAGGTCAGGGTGGCTGTCCGCGCATGCGTGTTCCAAAGGAAAGGACCGCCGGACTCGGACTGGTCGAGGCCGCCTATTTCGACGGTGTTGTGGGCGGCCGTTGAGCGGAACCACTCCCGCCACATCAGCTCACCGTGGTAGCAGTAGGTGCCAGGGTCAGCGAGGATGTTGACGCCCTCATGCCGAACCTCCAAAGAGAGGGCGTCCGCATGGGCGTGGGCCGCGATGGACAGGAAGCCGTGTGGGCCACCGTCGCACCTGCACCAAATTTCCGCACCATCCTGCGGGCGCGAACGCAGTACCACGAGGCCCGCGTCTGAGAATCGACGTGGCCGGACCGAGTGTCGGGGCATCTGACGTGAGTGCCCAAGAGCGCCCAGCAGGGATGCCTGGACTGAGCCGGGGAAAAGAGGCCACCAGGCTGGCGCGCCCAACAGTGCCGCACCGGCGACTAGCACCGTAGCCCATGGATCGCGCTCGGGGTCGTCCACTACGAGCGCGCGACCCTCATCGCCGTCACCCTGCCGCGGGGGTCGGCCGGTGGCATCCGGAATCGCGGCGGCCGCATCGAGCATCCGCGCCAAGCGCTGCCACGTCGGCTCAGAAAGGGCATGACCTGCGGCGTCGGCCTCGACTGCGGCCACCAACCCAAGCTCGAGGACGAAACGGTGGTAGTCAGTGGCGAGCTCGCGATTGAGACCGTCGTCGAACGTGTTCAAGTCAAGGGCGCGCTCCAGAAGCGCGGCTGAGCTCTCGCGCCATTGGGCGGTCCGGGCGTACCAGGGGAACGCACACGCTGCGATGAGCCGACCCGCCGCCTCGGCGACGGCATGGTTATTGGCAGATGAACCTCGGCTCGGGAAGGCAGCCAGGAACTCCTGGTGCCAGGCAATTTGCCGGACGGCGTCGTCATTGTGCTCGAACAGGTCGCCCACCTTCGGCCATTCATCGAGCAACCGGCGAGTCCAGGTCCAAGAGATCAGGCGGATCGCCGCCTCGATGCCGCTTGTCCAGTGCACGCCGCTGAGGAAAGGGTTGGCATTCCACCACGAGCGCAGCTGCCTCGCGGCCGCCTCGGCGTACCGCTCGTCCCCTGTAAGCCACCAAGCGGCCGCCAGAACGGTGATGTGATGGTGCCGGGACATCTCCCACACCTGCTTGATGTTGCCGGTCTCCGCCTCGTCCCTATGGTGGATGCTGAATGCCACTCGACCCTCGGGCGCGCGGCGTCCAGTCACCGGATCGTGGAACCAGTCCGGATTGGCGCTGTCGGCGCGACGGGCACCCAGCACAGTCCACGTTCCGGCGAGAACCCTGTCAGCAGCGCGGACAAGTCCGGAGGCGGCTTCTGTATCCACGTCGGCGCGGGCTGCTGTCGGCAACGGCGCCGCGAAGCTCCGCTCTTGCCGCGTATGCCGCGGCAATGGGGCTGCCGCGCCAGGCTTGACCTGGCGACGCACCCAGACGCGGCGACGCCCGGCATCCAGGGTTCGGAAGACCACCTCGGTCAGCGACATGCCGCGTAGTCGTCGGATGTACCAACCGGCACGGGGACGGCTCACCAGGTAACCGGCCTTCTTGACGAAAGACTGGTTCCTACGGCGAGGGTTGCGCGGGTCGTCGCTACCAGGGACTCAAGTGGGATGGGCATTGAGGAGCCTGTACGGACGGCCTGTACGAAGCGGTCCAGTTGTGCCCGCTGGCCTTTGTCCTGCCCAGCAACCATCCGGCGCCCGCTCTTATCCTTGGCCGACCACACAGTCACCCGCTGGAAGTTGTCCAGCCGTCCGTTGCGGCCATCACCAACGATGTCCAGGGTCTCTTTAGGAAATCGCGGGCTGCCGTCGGTCACATACGAGATCGTCCCCACGGACCCATTGGCGAAACGCAATGTGGTGTGGACATTCCCGCCGGCAGCTGCGGCGTAGGCCTCGACCGGGTGGTGGCCCGTGAGGGCGCTCAGCGTGTCGATGAAATGACCGCCTTCGCCGGCGAATCGTGATCCCTCCAGTTCCTCATTGAGATACCAGCTGCCAGGATCCAAGGGGCCCGCATTGATCAAGTAGCGAGCCGACACCGGGCCACGGGATGAACTGAAACGCGCTTGCAGATCGGTGAAAAGCGGAGCGAACCTCCGGTTGAACCCGACCATGAGCCTCGCGCTACCTGTTCTTTCAACGGTGTCCAGGACTTCAGCGAGCTGCTCTTCGGTGAGGGCCAGCGGCTTCTCGACAAAAACAGTGAGGCCGCGCTCGAGGGCCCGGCAGACCAGGCCGGCATGCGAGTGATGCCGGGTGACGATGAACACCGCGTCGAGTGTGTCATCGTCGAGTACCGACTCCACGCTCGTCGTGATTGTTGTAAAGCCGAATTTGCGTTGGGCGTTGAGCCCGGATAGTGCTTTGGTCGTAGCGACCGACACGAGCTCGACCTCGGAGCTGTCCCGCAAGTGGGGCAGCAGCATCGACGTGGCGTAGTTTCCTGCCCCAATGAAGCCAAGGCGTACCGCAGCAGATGATCGCCGTCGAGGAGCTTCAGATTTGGGGGGCGTCGAGGATTTCAGCGTCCGGGTGAGTAACAGGGGATCCGGCGGAGCGCCGTAGGACAACAGGAATCCAACGCCTTGTAGAGAACCCGCGCGCAACCGCTCGTAAGTGTCCGCTGCCTCTTCGACCGGGTGGACGCCGGAGATCAGAGTTGCGACTTCCACCGAACCGTCGACAAGAAGATCGAGGAAGCACGCCAGGTTGCGGCGCTCAGTCCATCGAACGTATCCAGCCGGATAATCGATGCCCTCGAGTTCGTAGCGGTCGTCGTACCGACCCGGTCCATACGACCGCGAGAAGCGGACGTCCAGTTCTTTGTCGTAGTAGGCGTTCCAGGGCAAGTCGAGTCGGGTCTTACCAATGTCGACTACGCGGGCCCGGTCCCGGGCCAGGCGGGCCGCCACCTCGACGGGCCCGTTCGAATCACCACCGGCGGCCAGCAGGATATGGTCCGCTCCCAGCCCTCCGGTGCGTTCTAGCAGAACCCGTTCCACCTCACGCAGGCCGTT
Source organism: uncultured Actinomycetota bacterium (assembly GCA_963740515.1). GTDB lineage: Bacteria > Actinomycetota > Actinomycetes > Propionibacteriales > Propionibacteriaceae > Microlunatus. The sequence continues at coordinate 204,660 of CAVUEO010000026.1, read as the reverse complement.
CTCGTCAGGTGCGGAACAAATCAAGGCACCGGCCTTCTCCGCAGCTCGGCAACGGGCCGCCACCACATCCAGGCCGACCACCTGCACGCCGGAAGCGACGAGGAGGCGTACCGCCAGCTGTCCGATGAGCCCGAGCCCGATGACGCACGCGGTTTCACCGAGGGCGACTTCGGCGCGCCGTACGCCTTGCATGGCGATGGCCCCGACCGTCGCGAACGCCGCGTGCTCCGGGGCAACGCCGTCGGGAACGGGGACGCACAGATTCGTTGGTACCCAATTCACCTCAGCGTGCAGGGCGAACTCGTTGCCCGCCGCGGCCACTAGCTGACCCACCGAGAATTGGTCGGCAGCGGCGCCGACCTCGACCACAACGCCGCAGAGCGAGTAACCCAGCGGCGTATAGCTATCGAGCCGGCTCATGGCCTTCCGGTACGTCGCCAGAGGGCCCTGCTGAGCTACGGAGTCGAGCATCTTGCGCACCTGGTCCGGTCGAGCGCGCGCCTTGCCGACGAGCGACATCCGCGCCTCGCTGACCTTCATCATCTCGGTGCCGGTCGAGATCAATGAGTAGAGCGAGCGAACCAGGACACCCCCCGGCTGGCAGGCTGGGACAGGGACATCGAGGACAGCGAGGTCACCGGACTTGTAGTTTTGTGCGACTTGCTTCATACGAAAGGCTTCCCCCGAGCGTTTGCCAGCTAGTGCCGCCCGTTTACGGTGGAGCGACCCCCGCAGCCAGAGCGCCGCGGTACCACAGCTCCATGGTGAGTAGCTGCCACAACTGCTTGGACTGGTCCCGCCGACCGCTGCGTTGATCGGTCACCATCTGGCTTAGCGGCGGCCGACGCAGAAACCCCGACGATACCAGTTGGCCGTCGATCAGGACGTCATCAATCAAAGGTCCGAGTTCGTTGGTCACCCAGGCACGCAACGGGGCGCCGAATGAGGCCTTTGGGCGATCGACCACGTCCCGCGGCACCCAGTCCTCCGCCGCGGCGCGCAACGGAAGCTTCTGCGTACGTCCCTTGATCTTCTGAGTACCACCGAAGCTGAAGGCGGCCCGAAAGATATACGGGTCGACAAAGGGCACCCGCACCTCGGTCGACGCTGACATGCTCGAGCGGTCGGTGTAGGCCAGGTTGAGTCCTGGTAGGAACAGGCGCGCGTCGGTGAGGCACATCCGATTGACATGGTCGGACAGCTGGTTGTCGGTATATAAGGTGTGATGTGCGTCCACAACGCCTTGCACGCGCGGGGTCAGTTCGGGATCGAGCAGCCCCGCAAGCTCGGCCGGGTCGTAGAGGGTATAGCTGCGGCGGAAGGCCGCCTCTTCCGGCAACTCGGCAAAGCTGAGAAAACGCTTGGCCCACCGGCTGTAGCGAAGCCCGCGTCCGCGGGCCGCAACAGGTAGCCGGTTTACACTCGGCGTTACCACGCGTGAGCGAAGCGACTGCGGGAGCGTCTGATACCTGGCCCCCAGGACACATGCGAGATGCTTGCGATAACCACCGAACAACTCGTCTGCGCCCATTCCCGACAACAGGACTTTGACCCCGGCGTCCCGGGCCGCCTGGCACATGAGCACGGTGTTGATCGCGCCCGGGTCTCCGATGGGCTCGTCGAGGACGTCCACCACCCTTGGAAGCAGGTCGACGACGTCCGGGCTGATCTCGATCTCGTGCAATTCGATGCCTAGGTGGGCCGCCATCTTGCGGGCGTACACAGCGTCGTCGGGCATCGCCTCCAGACGCTGATCCTCCGCACGGAACGTGATGGTGTACGCCTCGATCGACGGGTCGTGGTGCGCGGCCATCGCAGTGATGAGGCTTGAATCCAGACCGCCGCTGAGGAATGACGCAACCGGCACGTCGGCCACCATGTGCGCCGCTACCGACTCCTCGAGCTCTCTCTCCAACTCCGCGGTCGGGCGGTTGGCGGCGTCGAGAGCTTCCTCGGCTGGCTCAAAGTACCGTCCGGCCCGTTTGGTGCCATCGGCGCGCCATTGCGCCCACGATCCCGCTGGAAGCTTGAAGACTCCCTTGACGGGTGACTGTTGTTCGGGCAGGAAATAGAACAGGGTAGATGCCACCAGCCCATCAAGGTCCACAGTGAGTTCCGGGCCCACGGCGGTCACCAGCGCCTTGAGCTCGGAAGCGAACAAGATGCCGCTCCCACGTGGCATGACGTACATCGGCTTGATGCCCAATGGATCGCGCACCAGCGTGAGGGCCGCATCGCGCTCGTCGTAAAGCGCGAACGCGAACATCCCACGGAACTTCGGAAGGGCGGCGGGCCCCCAGTGCCGCCAGCACTCTAGGACGACCTCTGTGTCCGACTCGGTGGAGAACTGGACGCCTCTGCCGCGCAGTGTGTTGCGCAGCTCACGGTAGTTGTACAGCTCGCCGTTGTAGCTCAAGTGGAGCCCGTGCTTGACGAACGGCTGATCAGCCGCAGTCGACAGGTCGATGATCGAGAGCCGCCTATGCGCGAGCTGAAGTGAGGCATGCGGTGCGAGGTCCGTAAACCCTGCTGCATCCGGCCCGCGGTGGCTGATGCGATCTGTCATAGTCCGTACAAGCCGAGCTCCGTCCGGCTGGAAGAATGCCCCAGCAACCCCGCACATCTCAGCCTCGGACCCGATGTCGCCCGACAAGTGTCTCGTAGACACCAAGGTAAGCATCGCGCTGGTGGCACCAGCCCAACTCTTGCTCGATCCGGACGCGTCCTGCCTTGCCCATGACCTCGCGCCTACCGTCGTCGTCAAGAAGATTCACGATTGCCCTGGCATAAGCGGGCACATCGCCGCTGTCGACGTAGTACGCGGCATCTTCGGCGGAGACGCGGGTTTCTTTGAGGTCGAATGCCACAACCGGTAATTCGAAGGCCATGTACTCGAGCGTCTTGTTCATCGTGGAGACGTCGTTGAGCGGGTTCTTCGGATCGGGCGAAAGCCCTACCACTGCGGTGGAGAGCACATCGAAGACAGTTTCGTCTGGAACACGGCCCGGCAACTCCAGGTAATCCTGAAGTCCCAGCTCGTCGCGGAGCGCCACGATCTGTTCATAGCAATCACCCCCACCCATGAAGGTGAAGGCGACGTCCCGACGACCAAGGTGTTGAACCACGTGCGCCGCGGCACGGACCGCGAGATCGACGCCGTCCTGCGGCCCCATGACGCCGAGGTAGGCAACGAGGTGCCGCCGACTGCGTCGCAGAGCGGGGACTTCATCCGTGCGGCGCAGGCGCTCCTGATCGGGACCGGTACGAACTACCGTGACATCACTCGGCGACTTGCCACCCCGACGCATGGCGACATCCGCGTACGAGGTGTTCGTGGCAACGACGTGGTCGGCAGTATGGAAGGTCGCCTTCTCCAGGGCGAGCAGTCCGCGACGCGGCAAGGCGCTCCCATCGGGGAAGCGCGAGTCATAGAGCTCGGGGCAAAGATCGTGGTGATCGAAGACGAAATTCGAACCGTCGCGGCGGCGAACCCACCAGGCGATGGGCCAGAAGATATCCGGCGGGTTGCACGCCTGTAGTACGTCGAACGCACCCTCGCGTCGAGTTTGCAGCACCAGCAAGGCCGTCGCAAGGAATGAGTACGCGTACTCCAGGACGAAGCCGAGCGCCCCACCCCCTGGTGCGTAGGGACGGTACTTCAGCAACGTGACGCCCTCCAGGACCTCACGCTTTGGGTCACCCTTTCCCTTTGGACAGATGACCGTGACGTCGTAGCCCGCTGCGGTTAAGGCCTTGCACTCCAACCAGACGCGACGGTCGAAGGGGACTGGCAGATTCTGCACGATGATGAGCACCCGCGGCCCTGCGCGCATCTTGCGTCTGCCACTCAAACCGCCCACCCGATTCCCTCGTACCCAGGCAGCTGCTCGATTTCAGAGCCGAGACACCCATGCAGGTCGAGGATCCAGGCAGGCGGGGCGGAGCGCAACTCCTCGATGACCGGGCCATCCGAAGTGGCCACCACAGCCGCATCGCAGCCCTCCAGAGCCTCGCGCGGGGTCTTGAAGAGCAGTCGACGCAGATGTGGAAGGCGGCTCTCGATGTATCGAAGGTTTGCGCCCAGAAGGCTCCCCGGGTGCACGATTGGGTCGTAGATACGAACTTCGAAGCCCTTGCCGATCAGTCGCTCAGCTAGCTCGACGTTCGGACTCTCCCGCAGGTCGTCTGTGTTCATCTTGAAGCTCAGTCCCAGCATGGCGACGTTGCGGTACGGGCTAGCGATCAGCCGGTCAACCGCATCGGCGATGACGAGCTCGTTGCTCCAGGATGTGCCAGCGAGCAGCGGTACATCCAATGCGTTCATCCGGGCCATGTCGAGCAGCGCGCGCAGGTCCTTGGGTAGGCAGGAGCCGCCGAAGGCGAAACCGGGTCTGAGGTAGGCCGGAGAGATGTTGAGCACTTTGTCCTGGCTGAATACCCGCATGACCTCGCGCGAGTCGACCCCAAACGCTCGGAAGATGCGGCCCATCTCGTTGGTGAAGGCGACCTTTGTGGCGTGGAAGGCGTTACATGCGTATTTCAGCGCCTCGGCGCTGCGCACGTCGACATGCGTCATCTCATGGTTCAGGAATGAGAACATCTCGGTCAGCCGGTCTGTCACGCGTTGATCGGCGGTGCCGAGGACTATGAGGGGCGGGTTGTAAAAGTCGGCGACACCAGAACCCTCGCGGAAGAACTCCGGGCACATTGCCGTTCCCACAGCCGTGCCGGCCCCCGGCGCCATGTTGGCGAAGGTCGCACTGACCAAGCCGTCGCCCGTTCCCGGGGGGACGGTGCTTCTTACCACCACCGCATGAAAGCCCGACGCCGGCGGTGTGGCCTGCGCGAGCCCTTGGTGAATGTCATTGAGCGCACGTCGTACGTACGTCAGATCCGTGCCGCCCTGTGGCATCGAGGGTGTGCCGACGCAGAGCAAGGAAACATCGGCTCGGTCCAACGCAACGACCGGATCTGTCGTCGCACTGAGGTCTCCGCGCTCGACCGCAGCCGCTACGAGCTCGTCTATGCCCGGCTCTACCACCGGACTTCGCCCCGACCGGATGAAGTCAACTTTCACAGCGTCAACATCGACGCCGCACACTTGGTGGCCCCCTGAAGCTAGGCCCGCGGCCGTCACGGTACCGACATAGCCCAGGCCGAAGACGGCGATCCTCATTGTCCCCCATAGGATCAGAACGGTTTCAGCTGCAGGATCGTAACAGTCGGTGACCGGCTATACAGGGCAGTTCCCCCGCGAGTCTCGATCTCTGTCTCGATTTGTCCCCTGTCCCGGCGAGGATGTCGGCTCAGGCACCGCGGATTTCTGGTCGTTTACTGACCTGCCGTGTGACCAACGGCTCAAACCGGGGGCGGTAACGACCGCTAACAGGGCGCTAGCGAGCAAGCCACCGCCGACGATGTCTGTGAACCAGTGCGTCGCCTGGAGCAGCAGCGACGCTGCCATGAGACCGGCGCCCAGAGCCGGGACGAGCCAGACCCACCGGCCTGGGTGCGGACGTGCCACCAGGACGGCCAAGCCCAGGCAGACCACAACAGTCGTCACATGACCTGACGGGAAGCTGCCTCCGAAGCCATTTGTGATCGAGCCGTGGGTATCGGGACGACCTACGGCCGCCTTCGTCGCGGCAGTCAAGGCAACGGTCGCCAAACAGACACTGGCGACGAACCAGACCAGTCTCAGTGACCGACGTTTCATACCGCAGGCCACCGTGAACACCGCCAGGAGCCCCACTAGCACGGCCGGGCGCAGACCGTGGACCACGAGGTTGGCTCGCACCTGCGCGGCGCCCCAAACATCATGAGGTCGCGCCCACTCACGGACGACTGAGTCGAACTCATCAAGCAGGCCAACGTGGACGGCGGCCGCCAGAGCGGTGAAGGCGCTCACCGAGCCCAACACTATCCACCATCGGGTCATCGGCTTCTCCCAAGGACATCGGTGATCACCCTTCGACTAACACCGAGGGGCAGACCAGCGTAAGGCAGTCAGGCCGCCCCGCGCTTGGTCAGCACGGCGAAGATCGTCTTCCACAGAATCCATAGATCCAGGGTGAACGACCAGTTCTCGACGTAGCGAAGGTCGAAGCGAACCGCGTCATCGCCTTCGAGGCCGGAGCGTCCGCTGACCTGCCAGAGTCCGGTAAGACCGGGTGTTACCAGCGACCGCCGGCTCGCCTCGCTCGGCATTTGAGCGAGTTCGGATGCCAGGTGGGGGCGTGGCCCGACCAGCGACATCGAGCCACCCAAGACGTTGAAGAGCTGCGGTAGCTCATCGAGAGAGAAGTCACGCATGAATCGGCCGAAGCGGGTCACTCGAGGGTCGTCGCTGAGTTTGAACAACCCGCCTTTGCCCTCATTGGTCTCCATCAGGTCTGGCTTGCGATCTTCAGCGTCCACCACCATGGAGCGGAACTTGAGCATGATGAATGGCGTGCCTTCGCGACCGATCCGAGCCTGGCGGAAAATCACTGGCCCACCGTCTTGAAGTTTGATCACTGCTGCGATGCCCAGCATGAGCGGGGAAATGATCACTAGGCCGACCGATGTCAGTACGAGGTCGGTGACCCGCTTGACCACCCGGCGCCACCCGGTGAAGTGCGGTTCCTCGACATGGAGCAACGGGAAGCCCATGAGGGGCCGGATATGCATGCGCGGTCCGGCCACCTCGACCAGCCCGGGGTCCACCAGGAGCTCGACGTCGGCGCCTTCCAGCGACCAGGCCAGCCGGCGCAAGTAGTTGTATCGAGTGGCATCGTCGCTAGTCACTGCGACGGCGTCGCAGCCCCTGGCGCGGACCACATCGGAGACCTGCTGCAGACTGCCGAGCACCGGAATCCCATCCACGACGGGTCTGGGCAGCTGAGAAGCGGGTAGGCAAAGGCCGATCACTTTCATGCCGGCATCGGGCTCCCGTTGAATCCGCTCGCTGAGCTGCTGTGCCGCGCCGAAGCTGCCGACGACGAGGACATGTCGGAGGCTGCGTCCGTGGCGTTGCATCAGATGCAGGATCCTGCGGGCGAAGAAGCGAACCATCAGGCTGAGCAGCACGGCAAATGGAGTGCCGGTTGCCACCAGCTTCAACAACGCATACAGGGTCAGGTGCCGTCGGGTCACGCTCCCGCAACGCATGATCCCGCGGGAAGCGCGCCTGCCACCACGACCACCATGCCTGCCCGAATGACGGCACCCGGCTCGTCCAATCCGATGCCGATCCGATTGCGCCGATACCCACGGCATATTGCGATCGCGGCGGGCCAGACGACCAAGCCCACAAGGCAGAGCAGTGGCACCACATGCGGCTGCCCGGACAGGGTGTTGCTTATTGATGCAGGGATGGCTGCGGAGATCCCGCCGATCAGTGCATCGGCGCTTGCGACCAGTATGAGATAGCGCCGACTCCAGGCCGCAAAACCCCTTGTAGCTGGGACAGTGACAGCGGGATCAGGCCGTCGTCGCAAGTTGATTATCGCCGGCATGGCCGCGGTGCTCAATGCGCACCGTCGGCGAGTTGTCTATGAGGTCGACAGCCCCGAGGACGCCGAGTGGTGACGCATCAGTCGTGTCGGGAATCTGCGGATATATCTCGCTTACGTCGTATCGCGCCAGGTCTACGAACGCAGGCTCTAATGCAGCGCGTCTCGCAGATGCGCGCTGTAGGCGTTCTGGCCACGCCATTCCCCCAACGACTCCAGGTTCGACACCCACCGCCCCCCGGTGGGGGCGTGCCCGAACGAGCCACGACCTGGCGCTGACCTTCCCGGACAGTGTCAAATCGTTGGGGGGTTAGCAGTTGAGCAGGGCTGCTCTGCCGGACACACCCCGAACTCGGCCAAGCAAAGGAAGCTATCGTGCGGTCGAAGCAGGATTCAGACTTACATCCAATCGTGATCTTGGACAAGCTGATCGCCCTCTGAGAGTAACAAATTCGGACAACCGGTTGTACGGACTAGCTCGGTCGCCACTGGAGTATTGCGTCTCTGTTTCCTATGTTTGATAGAAGAAACGTTGCGTGCAAGGGAGACATCGGGTCCTGTAATCCTCGCTACTCGGCCAATACAAGATCATTTGGAATCCGCGCTGCACTGGCAATGCTCGGCCTCCCTCGAATGCCGTTCTAGCTCCGTTCGCGAATTTGCCACTTTCGGCGTGTCGCGGCAGTTGCTTTCAAAGCTCGGGTTGATGAGCAGATGCTAGGACGTTGATCAACTTCTGGCCTGACCTGGGATTCGGACAGAGACGAGCGAAGCCGTGGCCACCCCAGACCAGTCGCCGTCGAACTCAAGTTGGGCCAGCGCAGCGGCCGGAAAGCGACCCTCGATCGCACTGAGTGCCTCGGGTGTGGAGCTGGTCGGGTCGGCCAGTTCGTAGACCACTCCCGGTGCGCCGGGGGCGTGGCCGACGAGAAGAGCAACGTGGGAATCGTCGGGAAGTTCGCGCACAGCGTTGATCAATGTATCGGTGCCGGCGTTGTAGAAACGATCGGCGATTTCCACCCGCTCCGGATCGAGCTGATCACCCAGCTTCAGCAGGTCGAGTGTCTGCCGGGCGCGGGCAGCGCTGGAGCACAGCACGGTATCGACGGTAATGCCTTGGGTCCGCAGATAGTCCCCAACCTCGAGCGCGTGGCGTTCGCCGTCAGGGGTGAGCCGTCGCTCGCTGTCCTTGCTGCCCGGCCGGGTGTCTTCGGTTTTCGCGTGGCGAAGTACGAGCAGGGTGCGGCGCTGGTCCATCCCTGCAGCCTAAGGTGCCGCCTGCCCGCCCGACCTGCCGCTCGCACGGTCAAGCAGCAACGCACGCTCTCGCTCGTTCTGGGTCAGTGTCGCTGCTTGAGCGAACTGCGCCCTTGCCTCGTCCAGCCGCCCCAGCTTGTCAAGCAGATCACCGCGCACGCTCGGCAGCAGGTGGTAGCTCCTCAGCGCCGGCAGCCCGTCGAGTTGTTCGAGTAGGGCCAGGCCCGCCTCCGGTCCGTACGCCATGCCGAGCGCCACCGCTCGGTTCACCTCGACAACCGGCGAACCGGTGACTCGAGCCAACCGCTCGTAAAGCTCCGCAATTCGCACCCAATCTGTAGCCTCCGCTGTCTCAGCTCGGGCGTGGCACGCCGCAATCGCAGCTTGGAGTGCGTACGGGCCAAGCTCGCTCGCCAGTCCCTCTGCTCGGTCAAGCGCGCTGAGGCCGCGCATGATATGCACCGGATCCCACTGCGAACGATCCTGATCCAGCAGCAAGATCGGCGACCCGTCCACAGCGACGCGAGCCGCCAGCCGAGACGACTGGAGTTCCATAAGGGCGGTCAGGCCATGAACCTCGCTTTCTTGCGGAGCCAATGCGGCAAGGATCCGGCCCAGCCGGAGCGCCTCGTCACACAGGGTGGGCCGCATCCATTCACTCCCGGCAGTGGCTGAGTAGCCCTCGTTGTAGAGCAGGTAGATCACGCTCAGCACCGTGGTCAACCGCCGGCCTCGCTCAGACTCGCTGGGCTCCTCCAGCGCTGCTCCGGCCTCGCTGAGCGTTTTCTTGGCCCGTACGACCCGCTGGGCGACCGTGGCCTCGGTCGTCAGATACGCTCGCGCGATCTCGCGGGTGGACAACCCGCCAACCAGCTTCAGGGTCAACGTGCACTGTGCCTCGGGTGTCAGCACTGGGTGGCAGCAGACGAACACCAGCCGCAGCACGTCATCGTCGACATGGTCGACTGCCGCCAGAAAGTCCTCTTCAGATACGACGTTTCCTTGTGCATGCGCGAGAGTGGCATAAACCTGATCTTGCCGGTCGCGCCGCCGGAACTGATCAACACCGCGGCGCTTGGCGACAGTCATCAGCCAAGCGCCCGGGCTGTCAGGGACACCGGTTTCCGGCCACTGTGCCAACGCGGCGACAAGCGCGTCCTGCGCAAGATCCTCGGCCAGCCCCACATCTCGTACGATCCGGACCAGCCCAGCGATCAGCCTTGTTGACTCCAGGCGCCAGACCGCCTCGATGGCCTCCAGAGCGGTCGCATCGGTCACGCACTCGATCAGATCACGAGTCGCCCAGTTGCCGAACCTCGCAGCTGCCTTCCCAGCCCGGCCAGTGATCTTTATGAATCTGCATCAGCCGCTTCGCGAGCTCGACCGCCTCCGCCTTGCTCCGCACCTCAAGCACCGCGTACCCGCCGACCAGCTCCTTGGCTTCGGTGAATGGCCCGTCGACAGCCTTGATCGAGCCGTCGACGAGCGAAACGATCGCGCCCGCAGCGCTTGGCAGCAGGCCACCCTGATCAACCAGCGTGCCGTTTCGAGCGCCCTCGGCCGCGAACTCACCCATCGCCTCGAACAGCGCTGGCTGCGGCGGTCCCATCGGCAACGACTCGTCGAACCGCACCATCGTCATGAAGCGCATAGCAATCTCCTCACTCTCTGGACCGCTCCCAGTGAGCGGCCTTCACTCTCGCGTCGCTCCGCCCTTCGCGATTTCGACATGCCAAGACACCTTCGCCAGAACTTTTTCAGACCCATGTCGAGAACCCCTCGCCGCAGTCGACGCACTAGCAAAGGCACCTATCGAAAGGACGTGTTGATCATGACCACGATCAAAACAGCAAGCAAGACGACCGATCTGACCCGAATGCTGCTGGGCGCGGGGGTCATCGCCGGCCCACTCTTCGTGTGCACCGCCGCCGTCCAAGTGCTGACGCGCGACGGCTTTGATCTACGCCGCCATCCGCTCAGCATGCTGGCGCTTGGCGAGCACGGCTGGATCCAAGTGATCAACTTCATCCTCGCCGGCGTGCTCAGCTTGATCTTCGCTGTTGGTGTCGCTCGTCGGCTGCCGGACGGGCCGGGCAGCACGTGGGCGCCTCGGCTGCTTGCTCTCTACGGCGCGGGCCTGGTCATCGGTGGCATCTTCAAGGCGGATCCGGCTCTCGGCTTTCCGGCAGGCGCGCCGGAGGGTTATCCCGAGCAGTTGAGCGTGCATGGCACGATTCACGCATTCGCCCCGCCGATTGCGTTCCTGTCGTTCATCGCGGCCTGCTTCGTGATCGCCCGCCGGTTCTCCGCCGAGGGAATGCGACGGGCGGCAGTGCTCACTCGAGTCCTAGCAGTGGCGTGCTTCGTGCTCAGCGTGCCTGTCGGCCCAGGAGCTAGCGTGCGCCTCTTCGTTGCTGTGGCCCTAGCGTTCGGCTGGATCACCGCGTACGCCGTGTACCTCCGACGCCGATGAAACGAGCGTCGACCGGCTCAGGGCTTGACGGCAACCACAATGTCGCGACGGATTGAGGAGTCGACCCGGTGTTCGAACTCCCGGTAGGGACCGAAGTCCAGCGGTTCCAGGCCGGCTTCGGTAAGCAGTTCGAGCAGCCGGGCTCGGCGCAGACCGATTGCGTTCCAGGACAAACCGAAAGCGCCGCCGGCCTTCAGCTGTCCGGCCCAGACCGGAAGTGCTTCGCTTATCAGGCCGGCAGCGGAACGATCCCGCTTACCGCTGGCCCCGCGTACGTCGGTCTGGCTGCCGTGCACCACGCCGTACGGCGCGTCGGCCAGTACCGCATCGAACTTGCGCTTTCCGAACAGCGCCGCCGACTGCCGGGTGTCGCCGGAGAAGACGGTCAGCCCAACCGACCGTTCCTGCCCGGCTGGGATCACCTCGGCGTCGAGACGTCTGCCAATGAGCTTGCCCTCCCGGCGCACCGGGCTGACGTCGACAGAGTGCTTGAGTCGTTTGCGACGCAAGTACGTCCGCAAGTACGCCGCGTACGCCTCAACGGCCTTCAACTCCGCTTCCACGCCGGCCGCGTTGCAGCCCAGCATCATCGCTGTGCTCAGTGTGGTACCGCGCCCGCATAGCGGGTCCAAGATCGCAATTGGCCCGCTGGTCGGGCGCCTCATCGAGGCCAATGTGACGTTGATCAATAACCGGGTGAATTGTTCGTTGGTCTTGCCCGGATACTTAGGGATCGTGACGAAGTCGTCGTCGAAGAGATCTCGCGTGCTTACCTCGATTGGCAGCAGCCGATTTTGGGTTCGTTCGAAGGCGGCGTAGAAACCGGAGAGTCGGCCGAGCGCCCGACTGGTCTGGTCGTCCAGGCTTTCCGTCGCCAGTGCTAGGTATCCGATGCCGGCCACGGTCACCGGCTGGATCACCGGATGATCATGAGCGCCGAGCATGATCTGAAGTTCAGCCGCTACCAACCGCTTGGCCTCGGACGCATAGACGCGATTGGCCGACGGCGCCAGCAAGATCAGATGATCAGTCATTCCCGATCATGGGCATGCCACAAGCTCGTGACAAACAGCGACCTAGTGCCGATGACCGCTATAGCCATGCTCCTTCGCCCGCGCAAAGCTCGCGTGGACCTCCTGCTCGGCTTCCTCCACGCCCACCCAGGTGGCACCCTCCACAGACTTGCCGGGCTCGAGGTCCTTGTAAACAGAAAAGAAATGCTCGATCTCGAGGAGCACCCACTCGCGCACGTCGGAGATGTCGCGTACGTGGTCGCGCCGATGGTCCGACGCCGGCACACACAGCACTTTGTCGTCACCGCCGGCCTCATCCTTCATCCGAAACATCGCGATTGCCCGGCACTGCACCAGGCAGCCTGGAAATGTCGGCTCACTGATCATCACCAGCGCATCGAGAGGGTCACCATCCTGACCAAGAGTTCCCTCGATGAAGCCGTAGTCGGCCGGATACTGGGTTGAGGTGAACAACGTACGGTCCAAACGGATGCGGCCAGTGTCATGATCAACTTCATATTTGTTCTTTTGACCTTTGGGGATCTCGACGGTGACATCGAAGGTCAGTCCGCTCATCGGCTTCAGACCTCGCTCGACATTGGCTGCGGCCACGGGACCTCCTTAGGATGAGCACTGACCTCTGCAAGAGTGCAGATCAGTGACTGTCCGCCGGCATGAGCCTAGCGTGAAGGAGGTGGGTGGAACCCTTGGGTCCCAAGCAGATTGCCACGGTGGTTCTGGCCGTCGTTGCCGCGATCGCTGTTGTGATCGGTGTGGTCGCCGTAGCCCTCGTGGCGCTGCCGCGCGAGAACCGATACGCCATTGGGGGACAGTCAGGCCAGTCTGGGTCCGCCTCTGCTGCCGGCACTCCGAGCGCTCCGAGCACCGAAATGGCCTCCAGCGCCAGCTCGGCTGCGCCGACGCCTCAACAGTCGGGCCTGCCCGGCCCGGTACTTGCCGCAGTCTCGCCCGGAGTCGTCCCGAACAATGTCGCAGTCACCAACAGGATCCGGGCGATCAAGGTTGCGGGTGCGACCGGCTCCTATTCCGGTTCAGTTGTCGAAGTTGGCAGCGGAAAGGTGCTGTACGCGCACAACGCTGCGCTTCCTCACCTGCCTGCCTCCACCATGAAGCTGCTCACCGCGACAGCTGCACTGTCGATCTTGGGACCTGAACACACCTTCAAGACGACGGTGGTCAGCCCTCAGCCAGGTCAGATCATTCTTGTTGGTGGCGGTGATCCCTACCTGGCCAGGAAAGGCAGCGCCGACTATCCCAGGCGAGCAACCATCAGCGGACTAGCGCGAACTACAGCAAGCAAACTCAAGCAGGACAAGATCTCCAGAGTCAGTCTGGGTTACGACGCGTCCCTGTTCAGCGGCCCGGCCTGGAACCCGCGCTGGCCCAGCTTCTACCGTGGCTCAGTCTCGCCGACTTCTGCGCTCGTGGTTGACGAGGGTCGGGTGGGCGCCTCCTCTCCGAACCCGCGTTACCGAGACCCAGCCAAGGAGGCGGCCACTGCCTTCGCCGCGGCGCTGTCCACGCAGGGGATCAAGATCACCACCACCCGGCCGACGCGGGCCCCGATATCGGCACCCGTTATTGCCGGGGTTTCCTCGATGCCCCTGGAGCGGATCGTTGAGAACGTGCTCATGATCAGCGACAACGATGCCGCCGAGGTGCTCTTCCGCCAAGCGGCCATCGGCGCAGGGAAGGCAGGTTCGATCGCGGAGGCGAGCAAGATCGTACAGTCAGAGCTCACCAAGCTCGGCATCTGGGAGCCCGGCATGACGATCAACGACGGCAGCGGCCTGTCCCGCCAGACCAAAGTGTCAGCCAGCTCGATGATCAAGATGCTGCGGTTGGCCGCCGCCGAGCAGCACCCGGAGCTACGGGCGGTCATCACCGGCCTGCCTGTGGCCGGGGTCGAGGGCAGCCTGCGGATTCGATATTTCGATGACCAAAGCCTGGCCGGACGCGGTGTGGTACGAGGCAAGACCGGCACCCTGAAGAAAGTGCGCGCTCAGGCGGGGATCGTACGCACCAGCGACGGCTCGCTGCTGGCGTATGCCTTTTTGATCAACAATCCCAAGAATGAGTACAACGCCAGGGTTTGGCTGGATCGCGTGACCACCGCGATCAGCGTGTGCGGGTGTCGATAAACCGTGCCTGCGCGAGCCCGCACATAGACTCGCCCGCATGACAACCTCGATGGTCGACTGGACCGTGGCGCTGAATACAGCCACCAAGCTGGTCAAGCCGGGCCCGGAAATCTCTCGCGAGGGTGCAGCGGCCGTTGTCGCCGAGCTGCGCGGCTTTGCCAACCGAGCGGAGGCGTACGTCCGCGAGGTGACGGGAATGGAGGCTGACAGCGGTACGGCTCCGGTGCTGGTCGTCGATCGGCCGCGATGGATTCAGGCCAACCTGGACGGCTTCCGCCAGATCCTGCTCCCGCTCAACGCCAAGGTGATCGAGCGGATGAAGCAATCGAGTCCCACGGTCGCCAGCGTTGGCCCTCGGATCACAGGCGTCGAAGTGGGCGCGCTGCTCAGCTATTTGTCCTCGAAGGTGCTCGGTCAGTTCGACCCCTTCTTCCCGGGAGCCGATCCCAACGCACCCGGCGGTCGGCTGCTACTCGTCGCGCCGAACATCGTCTCCATCGAACGCGAGCTCGACGTCGAGTCTGCCGACTTCCGGCTCTGGGTCTGCCTCCACGAGGAAACTCATCGCGTGCAGTTCGCGTCCGTCCCGTGGCTGCGTAGCTATCTCAACGCACAGATCGCGCAAATCGTCGACTCGGCTGAGCTCGACCCGACGGTCGTGGCCCAGATGCTCCGGGATGCACTCAGGCGGGTCATCGAAGCGGTCACCCAGAATCAAGAGGTGTCGATCATTGACTTGGTCCAAACCCCGGCACAGCGGGAAACGGTCGATCGGGTCACCGCCGTGATGTCGCTGCTCGAGGGCCACGCGGATGTCGTGATGGACGGTGTCGGCCCCGACGTCATTCCGACCGTGGAAACCATCCGGGCCAAGTTCACGGTACGCCGGCAGGGCCAAGGCTTCGACAAGATCATCCGTAAGCTGCTCGGATTGGATGCCAAAATGCGTCAGTATCGCGATGGCGCCAACTTCTGCCGCGCTGTGATGGCTGAAGTGGGTATGTCGGGCTTGAACAAGGTCTGGACCTCACCGGAGACTCTGCCAAGCGCGTCAGAGATCACCAACCCGAGGCTCTGGTTGACGCGCATGCACCCTGAGCTGACTGCCGGTCAAAGCTGAAACATCTGTGGGTTATCGCGAGCTCGGTCCGGCCGGCCTGGCGGTGGTGCAAGCAGTTGACGGAAGAGTAAGTAGCCAGGACAAGCATCTCCTCGTGGCCTGCTCAGGAGGCGCTGACTCGCTCGCGCTCTCCTTTGCTGCTCGTTACGTGGCCATTCGCCGCTCTCTCGATTACGCCGCCGTCGTCATTGATCACCGACTGCAGGACGGATCAGCCGAAGTCGCCGCCGGCGTCCAGCAGCAACTCGACCGGCTTGGCTACACCGACGTGATTGTCACCACGGTTCAGGTTGACCATTCAGCGAATGTGGGGCCTGAAGCAGCAGCCCGCGAGGCCCGATACCGGGCCCTTGACGCAGAAGCCCGAGCGCGTTCTGCCACCGTTTTGCTCGGTCACACCCTCGACGACCAGGCCGAGACGGTGTTGCTTGGGCTGGCCCGTGGCTCGGGCAGCCGATCCTTGGCCGGTATGGCGCCTCGGGCCGGCCATCTGCTGCGGCCATTCCTCAACCTCCGTCGGGAAGCGACCGAGCAGGCCTGCGCCGAGCTCGGGCTCAAGCCCTGGCAGGACCCCCACAACACGGATCGTCGGTTTACCCGCGTTCGGGTACGCCGGTCTGTGCTGCCCACGCTGGAGACCGAACTCGGTCCCGGTGTCGCCGAAGCCCTCGCTCGGACGGCGGAGTTACTGCGCGACGACACTGACCTGTTAGATCGACTCGCTGCTGACACGTACCGCACTGCGGAAGGCCTGGGCGGCACGGACACGTTGGACTGTTCCGCCTTGGGATCTCAACCGCCCGCGTTGCGTCGCCGGATCCTCCGGTTGTGGTTGCTGGTGCACGGCATCGGCGACCTCTCGCTGCGGCATATCAGCGCCGTCGAGTCACTGGTGATCGATTGGCATGGCCAGAAGTCGATCGAGGTGCCCGGGGCAACGGTCACGCGTCGCGCCGGCCGGCTGTCAGTCGGCTGAGGGCCCGGAGTAAGGCGGCTGCCAGGCCCGCGCGACCACTGATCCTGTGGCAGGCTGAGGCCGTGGAAGCCACCCAGCTCAATGGTGATTTGACGCGGGTCCTCGTTACTAAAGAGGAACTCGCCAGCCGGATCACCGAGCTCGCGGCCGAGGTCGATCGCGACTATGCCGGCAAGGAGCTGCTTCTCGTCGGCGTGCTGAATGGAGCCGTCATGGTGATGGCCGACCTCTCGAGGGCGCTCAGTCTCCACTGCCGCATGGACTGGATGGCAGTCTCTTCTTATGGTTCAGGCAGCAAGTCCTCCGGCGTGGTACGGATCCTCAAGGATCTCAGCACCGACGTGACCGGACTGGACGTGCTGCTGGTCGAGGACATCATCGACACCGGGCTGACCTTGTCGTACCTGGTCAGCAACCTGCGCTCCCGTGGACCCGCCAGCTTGAACGTGCTGACAGTATTCAGAAAGCCGGAGGCAGCGCGGAATCCGGTCAATATTGCCTATGTCGGATTCGACATTCCCGATGAGTTTGTGGTCGGCTACGGCCTCGATTACGACGGCCTTTATCGCAACCTGACCTCGGTCGGTGCACTGTCACCCGACGTTTACCGCTGAACCCGACCTCGCACGGCCCGTACCCGCTGGGCCCGCCGCCATGACAGCCAAAACCCCCCGAGACGCGCCCAGTCAGCTTGGACGCGAACGATAGCCTAGGCAGGAGGATCTACCGATCCCCAAATCTACAAGGCAGGTCATGAACCTACGACGAATATTCCGCTCACCCCTGGCGTGGATCGTCATTGCCGTGATCGCGATCGGGCTGCTGATCGACTTCAGCCAGCGTGTGACCAGCGGATTTAAGGACGCGCCGACCTCTCAGGTGGTCTCGATCATCAACGGCAACGAGCCGTTGAGCGAGGTCATCTTGATCGATAAGGAACAAGAAATCCGCGTCACCATGAAGGACGCGAACAAGACCGGTTACAAGGCAACCTGGGTTGGCAATCAGAGTGATCAGCTGATCGAGCGGCTCAATCAACGAGTCGCGGACAAGACACTGGATCAGTGGAAAGGCGAAAACGCCACCCCAGGCTTCTTCAGCTCGCTGCTAGGCACCCTGATCCCGTTCATCATCATCGGCGTGCTGTTCTTCTTCCTGCTGAACTCCGTCCAGGGCGGCGGCAGCCGAGTGATGCAGTTCGGCAAGTCGAAGGCCAAGATCGCCAACAAGGACACGCCCAAGACCACCTTCCGCGATGTCGCGGGGTGTGACGAGGCGATCGAGGAGCTCGAGGAGATCAAGGAGTTCCTGGCCGAGCCCGCCAAGTTCCAGGCCGTCGGCGCCAAGATCCCGAAGGGTGTCTTGCTGTACGGCCAGCCCGGCACCGGCAAGACCCTGCTGGCCCGCGCGGTGGCCGGGGAGGCCGGGGTGCCGTTCTACTCGATCTCCGGCTCGGACTTCGTCGAGATGTTCGTCGGCGTCGGCGCCTCCCGCGTGCGCGATCTGTTCGAGCAGGCTAAGGAGAACGCTCCCGCGATCGTCTTCATCGACGAGATCGATGCCGTCGGCCGGCACCGTGGCGCCGGCATGGGCGGCGGCCACGACGAACGCGAGCAAACCCTGAACCAGCTCCTCGTCGAGATGGACGGTTTCGACGTACGCGGCGGCGTAATCCTGATCGCCGCCACCAACCGGCCGGACGTCCTCGACCCCGCGCTGCTGCGGCCGGGCCGGTTCGACCGCCAGATCGCCGTCGACACTCCCGACCTGAGGGGCCGTTTCAACATTCTGAAGGTGCACGCGGAGGGCAAGCCGATGGCCCCCGACGTCGATCTGGAAGGCGTGGCGCGGCGTACGCCTGGGTTCACCGGCGCCGACCTGGCCAATGTGTTGAACGAGGCCGCACTGCTCACCGCACGACAGAACGCACGGTTGATCACCGACGAGTACCTGGACGAGGCAATCGATCGCGTTGTCGCCGGACCGCAGAAGCGCAGTCGGCTGATGAACGAGAAGGAAAAGCTGGTCACCGCCTATCACGAGGGCGGTCACGCGCTGGTCGCCGCAGCGCTGCCCGGCACCGACCCGGTCCAGAAGGTCACTATCCTGCCGCGTGGCCGGGCACTCGGCTACACCATGGTGCTGCCGGAGCAGGACAAGTACGCCAACACTCGCGCCGAGCTGCTCGACCAGCTTGCGTACATGATGGGTGGCCGCGCCGCCGAGGAGCTGGTCTTCCACGACCCGACCACGGGCGCCAGCAACGACATCGAGAAGGCAACAACCCTGGCACGCGCCATGGTCACTCAGTACGGCATGACCGAGCGGCTGGGCGCGATCAAGCTCGGATCCGGGGACGCGGAACCCTTCCTGGGCCGCGATATCGGACACGGCCGCGACTACTCAGAAGAGGTCGCTGCGATCGTTGACGAGGAGGTCTCCAAGCTGATCAGCAACGCCCATCAGGAGGCGTTTGACATCCTCAACGAGAACAGGGATGTCCTCGATGACCTGGTGCGTGCGCTGTTTGAGAAGGAGACCCTGGATCGGGCCCAAGTGGCCGCGGTCTTCCAGCCGCTCCGGCTCTGGCCGAAGCGGCCTGCGTGGACCGGTTCGGATGAGCGCATCCCATCGACCGTTCCGCCGGTGACACCACCACCGCCGTCGATCAATGGTCAGGGAAACGGTCAATCTGGTAGCGGTCAGACACCCAGCCCTGGCCACGAGATTCCAGCCGGTGCGCCACAACCTCCGGAGCACTCACCCGTTCCGTCGCAGTGGCCAACCCCTGGTGACTCCGATCCGCAGCCCCAAAGAGGCCCGGACTTTCGGTGACCGAGCTCGACGAGACCGACGACGTCAGTCGTGGCGGCGCCGGCAGCATGACCGGGATTGACCCGATTCACTTCCCCCAGCGGGTCGGAGAGTTCGATCATGACCGCATCGTGGCTGCGGTACGCGAAATCCTGATCGGAATCGGTGAGGATCCGGATCGGGACGGCCTGCGCGATACCCCGGAGCGCGTCGCCCGGGCGTATGCCGAAATGTACGGCGGCCTGCGGGAGGATCCGGAGAAGGTCCTGGCCACTGTCTTCGACCTCGGCCACGACGAGTTGGTCCTGGTCAAGGACATCGAGGTCTGGAGCACCTGTGAACACCACCTCGTGCCATTCACCGGGGTCGCCCATGTCGGCTACATCCCCAACCGAGATGGGAGGATCACCGGGCTAAGCAAGCTAGCCCGCCTCGTTGATATCTACGCCAAGCGGCCGCAGGTGCAGGAGCGACTCACCACCCAGATCGCTGACGCCATCAACCACATCCTGGAGCCGCGCGGGGTGATCGTGGTCATTGAGTGCGAGCACCTCTGCATGACCATGCGCGGCGTACGCAAGCCAGGCGCGAAGACCATCACCAGCGCGGTGCGCGGCCAGTTGCGCGACGCGGTCACTCGCGCAGAGGCCATGGGTCTCATCACCAGCTGAATCCGGCCTCAGGTGACCAACTTCCTCTTTGCCGTCCAGGTGTTGCAGCGACCGAAGTCGGCCGAATCCAGACCTCTATTGAGCCAGCGAATCTGCGCCGCGCTGCTGCCATGGTCAGGCTTGCGATCCCTGGGTGGGTCCTCATCTCCGGTGTAGGCGTGCCAGATCTTGAGCTGGTAGCGGTCGTTGTTGCTGAGTCCCATCGACTCGGCGGTCAGAGCCAAGAAGATGCCTGCGAAGCACTGCGCCTGGAGTTCGAGGCGGCGGCTTAGCACATACTGCTGGCTACGGCTCTTTGTCCCGTACGAGCGCTGGGCATACTCACTGAGCATGCCGCTCGCCGCCTGCATGTGGTGGCCGAATTCGTGAGCCACAAGTCCGACGTATCCGAGTCGGGCGAAGGTGTAGGCCTCGCTGCCGTCGTCGCCAGTCGCCGGCCAGTAGATCGTTCTCGTTATCGAGCAGTAGTAGGCCGGGGCGCCCTTCTGGCCGAACCGTCCGCACGGGGTCTTGATTGTGTTGCGGTAGACCTTGACCTTCGGCGTGGTCAGTTCGATGCCCTGCGCGGCCAGCGGCTCGCCAAAGGCCTTCACAAGACAGCCCACCAGCCTTTGGCCGTACGGGGCAAGGCTGGCATCGCTGAGCGGCCGCTGCGGTGACCGGACTTTCACCTTGCAAGAGACCTGGGTATCGCCGAGATCGATGGCGTAGATGCTGTTGTTTGCCAGCGACCTGTTAAGCCCGGTACCGGTTTGACCGGTGTTGGATCCCGGTGTGCTTTCCGGCTCCGATGGCGAAGGAACCACGGTCGGGCTTGTGGTCGGACTTCCTGTCGATGCAGTTCGGTGCGCCCGCGGCGGCTCCAGC
Organism: uncultured Actinomycetota bacterium; assembly: GCA_963740515.1. GTDB lineage: Bacteria > Actinomycetota > Actinomycetes > Propionibacteriales > Propionibacteriaceae > Microlunatus. Next base: position 183,814 of record CAVUEO010000026.1, on the reverse strand, counting down.
CCAGGTATCTCACCACGGGTCGTATGGCACCCGGCTGGGATCAGGACGAGCACCGCCAGGCCCAGAACCATCAGGGCTCTAGCGCGAACGACGGGCCGATGCCATGACCTCAACTGGCGGAGAGAGGGAGCCTGGTGGTTCGGTGGCTGCGCAGTCCCGTACGGCGGTGGCGGCACGGGGGAGAGCATAAGGTGATCTGAGTGAGTCCGCTGCCTGTCGTCCCTGATCTGCCGCAGCCAGGCCGCACTCTGGTCATCGGGGTGGTCAACGTCACACCGGACTCCTTCTCCGACGGCGGCGCCTGGTTCGACCCGGCTGCGGCGATCACCCACGGCCTGGACCTGTTAGCCGAAGGCGCTGACATCATCGATATCGGTGGCGAGTCGACTCGGCCAGGTGCGATTCGGCCAGAGGTGTCGGAGGAGTTGCGCCGGGTGCTCCCCGTGATTCGCGAGTTGGCGGCTGCCGGCGCCTGTGTCAGCATCGACACGATGCGTGCCGCAGTCGCCGCGCCGGCGATCGCTGCTGGTGCACGACTGGTAAATGACGTCTCCGGTGGCAAGTCCGATCCGGGAATGCTCCCTCTCGTTGTCGAATCCGGAGTTCCATTTGTCTGCATGCACTGGCGCGGGCATTCCGAGGACATGCAGAGCAAAGCCTCGTACGCCGACGTGGTGACTGAGGTCATTACCGAGTTGCGCACTCAGCTCGATACGGCCACTCGACTTGGGATCGCGCCCGACAAGTTGATCATCGATCCCGGGTTCGGGTTTGCCAAGACCGGCGAGCATAACTGGCAACTGCTGCAACGCCTCGGTGAGTTTGATGTCCTTGAGTTCCCGATGCTCGCCGGCGTCTCCCGCAAGGCGTTTCTAGGCCGGCTGCTCGCCGATGCTGACGGCAGCCCGCGGCCTGCCAAGGAGCGGGACGACGCCACAACGGCGCTGACCGCGGTGCTTGCATTGCGCGGGGTATGGGGTGTCCGCGTGCACTCGGTCCGTGCGAGCCGTGACGCCATTGCCGTGGCGCAGCGGCTGCTGGAACAGTGAACCTGATTGTCGTCGCACAGCCACTGTTGAAGCAGTGACACCTCGGATAGGGTCGCATGCGTCAGGAGGTGACATGGCGGCACATGCAGTCGTAGACGCCGGGCGCCGGCCCAATGCCGGCGGCCGCGATCGGATCAGCCTGACTGGAATAACCGCCTTCGGCCACCATGGTCTGTTCGACTTCGAGCGCCAACAGGGCCAACCATTCGTTGTGGATGTGAGCTGCACCCTTGATCTCTCCTCAGCAGCTGACGCTGATGATCTTGAGCACACGATCGACTATGGTGCTCTGGCGCAGGCGGTAGCGGCAGACGTCGAACGGGACCCGCTGAACCTGATCGAAGCTCTTGCCGACAGAATTGCATTGACGTGCCTGCGTTATGAGGGCGTCCAGTGCGTTGAGGTCACCGTGCACAAGCCGCAAGCGCCAATGCCGGTCGACGTTGCCGATGTAGCGGTCACGCTGACAAGGAGTAAACGATGTGAGTAGCCCCAATCCCCATGCGATCGACGCAGACACCTTGAGCGGCATGAAGCCCTTGCGGAAGGTTGTCTACTCCATCGGCTCGAACCTCGGCGATCGCCTCGGCAACGTGCAAGGTGCGGTCGACGCGCTGAGCGATACTCCTGACGTCATCGTGGTGGATGTTTCGTCGGTATACGAGACCACGCCGGTCGGCGGATCGGCCGATAGTCCGCAGTTTCTCAATATCGTGGTGGTCGCTGAAACCACCCTTGAACCGTGGACCCTGGTGGAGCGAGCGTTTGCGATCGAGGAGGCGTTCGGGAGGGCCCGTGACGGCGAGCGGTGGGGGCCGCGCACCCTGGACGTCGATTTGATCATGGTTGGGAACGCCATCGTCGATCAGGAAGATCTCAAGCTGCCCCATCCGCTCGCGCACGAACGCGCGTTTGTGCTGGTGCCCTGGTACGAGGTCGATCCGACCGCGGAGATTGCGGGCAAGGGAGCAATCGGCGACTTGCTGAGCAAGGCAGACGCGTCGGGTGTGGTCCGGCGAGATGATCTTGTGATCGATCGAGACTGAGGATTTTCGAGCTTGGCTCAACAATCCTCCGGCGGCTCAGTCAAACTGACACCGTTGCGTGCCCTGGTCGTGGCTGCCGTTTTCGGCGGTCTGGCTGGGTGGTTGTTGGTGGTGACGGCCAACGCTTTCGACGTCATTCCGCCTGAGGTGCCGTGGACCGCGCCAATCGGCTTGATCTTGGTGGCCGCGCTGGTCGGCGCCTTGGCGTACGCGACCCATCAGCGGATCCAGGTACGCCGTGAGCGAATCGAGCCGCAGCGAGCCGTTGCCTTCCTGGTACTGGGCAAAGCCTCCGCGTTGGCAGGCGCGCTCGTGGCGGGGGGCTACTTCACCTTCGCGTTGATGTTCCTGACGCGGCTGGACGCGGCAGCTCCGCGTGATCGTGTGATCCGATCGGCGATAGCGGTTGTCGCCGGGATAGTTCTGTGTGTCATGGGCCTGCTGCTGGAACGGGCCTGCAAAGTCCCCACTGAGCCTGAGGAAGATGCGGCTGCTGGCGAGGAGGACGACCTGGAAGCCGACACGCGCGACTGAGCATTGAAATCCGCAGCGGTCACTAGACCCAGGCATATGTTGACGGGCGTGACTTCGCCAGCCGCTGCCACCCGCGGGCTCAAGGACTCCCCACTCCAGCGCATTTCGGAAATCGTCTTGGTCGTCGGCACGGTGCTGGCGGCCGCAGCCGCCTCCGGTTCCATCGGGGTTGTCCGCCTTGGCGTTGCGGTGGCCATCGCGACGGCGCTCGTGAGTTGTGCTTTCGCGTGGCGTGCGCTGAACACAGCGAGACGGACTCATGCCCAAGCCATGCTGAAAGCCACTCGTGAGCACGGTGAGGTGCTGACCGAGGAGCGGGCGCGGAACGCGGCCGTGGTCGAGACCTTGAGCGTGCGGATCTGCGATGCCCGCAAGGTGATCGAGAAGCAGTGGGTGAGCATTGCGCAGCAGCGGCAGCGGATCTCTGGCCTGGAGGACGATCGGGTCTACTTGAGGGGTGAGGTCGACCACCGCGAGAAGGTCATTTCTGGCCTACGCGAGACTGTACGTGAGCGTGAAGCGGAGTTGATCGCCTTGCGTGACGAAACAGAAGCCGAGGTACATCACATGCCACGCCGGGTGCTGGCCGAGCATGAGTCGATCTCCCCCGAGCTGGATGCCACCAACGACATGTCCGCCGAATTTGAGTCGACGGTAGTTGATCTCAAGATGATCGAGACGGCCATGCCCGACTATGAGGCAGATCGCCAGCTCGCGTAGGCCTGATAAGGCGCGCTACTTGTCGAGATCACCAACGACGTAGCCGATCGAGGCAAGGGTCCCCTCCAGGGCCTCGCTGCGTACACCAACCAGCACCCGCTCAAGGCTGGAGACGTTGTTGAACGACGGCGTCCTCAACTTGAGGCGCCATGGAGTCTTCTCGCCGCGCGAAACCAGAAACACGCCGGCGATGCCGAGCGGTGCCTCGATCGCTGAGTACGCCTCGCCCTCCGGCACGCGGATGATCTTGCCCAGCTTCACCGAGACCGGACCAGGGATGTCCTTGATGCGGTCAATGCAGGCGATCATCAATGACGCACTGATGGCAATCTCTTCAGCGAGAACGCCCAGCCGCGACTGCGCGTCGCCCGAGCGATGTACCGGCGCAGCAATCGAGCCGGCCAGATCGGGGTAGGCCAGATAGGGCCGTTGCACGCGCAGGTCAAGATCGACTCCGCTCGCCCGCGCTGCCGGGCCGCTTACCCCAAACTGCTGGATCGTCTCGAGGTCCAGCAGGCCAACTCCGCTTGTCAAGCCAACAAACGCCAGGGACTCGATCATGGTCAACACCGCTTCAGCCACCCTTGTCGCCTGTCTGGCGATTTGTCGTTCGGCTTGTAGCCAAGTGTCGTCGGCATCGACCGCTAGGCCGCCGATCCGTGTCGCCATCGGGTGAATGCGGTTGCCAGTCAGTCGCAGCGTCTGGTTACGCAGATCCTCACGCAGCCGGCGGAGTCCAGGATCGCCCGGGATCCGATGCGGCACGTAACTGAGAAAACTGCAGTGGCTGAGGATGCGGGTGTGCTCGGCGAGCAGTGTGCGCAGCCAGACGGCACGATCTGGCACCGCTAGTCCCATCATCTCCTCGCAGACGAGGGCGACAGCGAGTTCGCCGAAGAAAGGAGCGTGCCAGTCGTGCCGGTCTGCCAACATCAGGATCTGTCGGTAGTCGCGGACCTCGAAGAGCTTCTCTGCGCCGCGATGCATAGCGCCAACCACGACTCTGGCACTGGTGATCACGTCGTTGTCGGTCCAGAGCCTGAGCTCGATGAGTCCTGCCTGACTGGGGTGTTCCGGACCGAGGTTGAGCAGGATCGTTCCTGTGGGCAGCTTGGCTGGCTGAGTGGAAGGCAACACGCCGGGACCAAGAGATCCGACCAACACACGGAGTGGCCGGTGCACCATCAGCGCAGCCCTGTCAACACTGCAGCAGCCACCAGTGTGAGCCCCACACGTATTGGGAGCTGAGGGCTGAGTGCTGGCTTCGCCGACCAAGATCAATGAGCGGATCGGGATGGGCCTCGGCCTGCAGCAGCTCAGGTACGACCTCGCCCTGCAGACCGCAGAAGGCGGTGGTCGCCCCCACCTGCTCACCTGCCGCACGTACCGCGTCGATCGCGACGTGCGCGGTCAGGTTCAAACTCGACCCAGGTGTCGGCTCGAGCGCCCGACCGTCGCGGTATGCGGCGAGCGTCCCGCTAACCGGGCGCCGCCCAGCAGTATGGCCGTAGTCGATCATGACGGCACACCCGCCCCGCTTCTTGATCAACTTGACCAGCTCGATCCATGCGCGGTCCCTGGTGAGGCCGATCTCGGCCCGGTCACCGCCTGGCCACCACCGGTCGGCCCAGGCAAGCTGCTCACTATCCAATCGCGGCCCAGCCTGCTCCTTTCCATCATCGTTGATGATCAACTCCCGCCAGCCGTCGGCATGTCGTGCGACTACAGGACACGGCAAGTCGTCCAGCCATTCGCAGCAGATGATCATGACCGGCTCGGTCTGGGTAAGGGCGGCGCTGGCTTCGCCAGTGGTCCAGCACCCATACCGCACGTCCCATAGGTCTTGGGCCCACCCCACCTGCCCGGCCAAGCCTTCCGGGCGTGTTCGGAGATCGATTCCCAGCAATTGCAAGTCAGGTCGGATCGCTGAGAGTTCGTCCAGCAGACGCCCATTGCCGGCACCGACGTCCACCACGTGGGTGATCTCATCCTGGCGGTCGACCACGGCAGCCAGCATCTCGGCGATCATCGGACCGCTTGTTGCGGCGGTGCGGAAATGGACGTCGGGACTGTGAATGCGCCAGAATCCGTCCGCACCGTACGCCGATTCAACCCAGGCGTCGAACCAGGTACGCGACCCCCGTGCAGGGGCCTCGGGGGGGCCCGTTCCCCCCGCCGACGAATGCGGGAGCATGGCCCTATGGTGCCTGATGCTGCGTCCCTGGCGTCCAGCCCCTTCCAGGCAAACTCACTACCAACCTTCCCGGCACTACCGCCATTGCCCTCGCTGCCGCACCGACTCGCTGCGGAACGTCCGGGGTGGGTACGCGAAGTGGATGTCGTTGTCGTGGGGTCGGGCATCGCAGGTCTCACGGCTGCTCTGGAGTGCCGGGATCTCGGAACGATCATGGTCGTCACCAAGGATGAGCTCGCTGCCGGCTCGACGCACTGGGCCCAGGGTGGGATCGCCTGGGTGCAGAGTGAGGGCGACAGCATCCAACAACACATTGACGACACTTTGGTGGCTGGTGCCGGGCTCTGTATCGAACAGGCAGTACGGGTACTGGTCACAGAGGGACCCGACGAGGTTGCCAAACTCATCCACCGAGGCGCCGAATTTGATCGCGATCTCGCCGGCAAGCTGGAACTGACCCGTGAGGGCGGCCACAAGCGGAGCCGGATCGCACATGCCGGGGGCGACGCCACCGGCGCCGAGGTCGAACGGGCACTCATCGCCGCGGTCACCGCCGACCACGCGATCGAGATCGTCGAGCATGCATTGGTTCTCGACCTCATTCCGGCCGAGGCTGGCCCTGACGAGAGGCCGGCAGTTGCCGGCGTGACGCTGCATGTACTCGGCGAGGGCACTCGGGGAGGCGTCGGTGCGGTGCTCGCCAGGGCGGTCGTGTTGGCCACAGGCGGCATCGGACAGATTTACGCCGTGACGACGAATCCGCCGGTCTCCACCGGAGACGGGGTCGCCGCCGCTTTCCGAGCAGGAGCCCGGTTGCGGGACATCGAATTCATCCAGTTCCACCCAACCGTGCTGTACCTGGGTACGGGAGCCCGCGGCCAACTGCCACTGGTCAGCGAGGCAGTGCGGGGGGAAGGCGGCCAGCTGGTGAACTCCCGTGGCGAACGCTTCATGGCCGGCAAGCATGAGCTTGCTGAGCTCGCGCCCCGCGATGTTGTCGCCAAACAGATCATGAAAGAGATGGCGGCGGACGGTGTTGATCATGTTTACGTCGACGGTCGGATGCTGGGTGAGGAGACCTGGCGGGTGAGGTTTCCCACCATCTGGCACAGTTGCCGCCGCGCTGGTATCAATCCGGCCACCGACCTGATCCCAGTGGCGCCGGCGTGCCACTACTTCTGTGGAGGCGTGGCGACCGACATCGATGGCGCGACGAACCTGCTAGGCCTCTATGCCTGCGGCGAGGTGGCCTCGTCCGGCGTGCACGGCGCCAATCGGCTGGCCTCGAATTCGCTGCTCGAAGGGCTTGTCTTTGCTCGTCGGATTGCGGTACTTCTGCAGGACCAGCAGCCACCGCGCCGACCTCCGGCGCTGGATCCTCGGCAACCCGGACTGATCGATCGCTCAGTGGTGCCTGCATTGCAGCAGACCATGAGCCGTCACGCCGGAGGCCTGCGGAATGCTGCTGGACTTGATACCTGCGCTCAGGAGTTGGCCAAGCTGGCACGCCAAGCGGACGCGGGGCCTGGACTGGAGTCCTGGGAGGCAACGAACCTGATGACGGTGGCGGCAGCCGTTGTGGCCTCTGCCCGCCTCCGGGAGGAATCACGAGGAGCTCATTGGCGCGATGACTTCGAGGGCCGTCGCGAGGCTTGGCGGGGCCACCTCCTGGTCGAACATGATGATCAGCAAGGCCTTCGACATCACTTTGTGCCAGCTTTGCCAGTGAGCGCGGATAGGCGGCCGGAGCCTTGATGATCTGCACCACGCTGGCCGAGATCGAGGGTCTCGTGACAGCCGCGGGCCTCGACTTGAATGCAGTGTCGTTGATCATCTCCGAGGCGCTCGAGGAGGATCTGGGTGGCCGTGGCGTGCTGCCGACCGGCGCCGGCGCCGGACTCGACGTCACCTCTTATGCGACGATTCCGGCTGCCCAGCCCGCACACGGTGAGTTCGTGGCGCGCCAGCCGGGCACGGTCGCTGGGCTGCCAGTGGCCGCGTACGCAGCGGCAACGGTCTGCGCGCCGGCTGGCAGCTTCGAACTCACCCTGCACGCAACTGATGGTGAGCGCGTGGCACGAGGCGATGTGCTGGTCTCGATTACGGGCAATGCTCGGGCGCTACTAACGGTTGAGCGGGTTGCCTTGAATTTGCTCACAATGATGTCGGGTGTGGCCACGGCCACTCGCGCCTGGGTTGACGCACTCGCCGGAACAAATACCAAGGTTCGGGACTCGCGTAAGACTCTGCCGGGTTTGAGAATGCTGCAAAAGTACGCGGTCCGTGTTGCCGGTGGTATCAATCACCGGATGTCATTGGCTGATGCGGCGCTGATCAAGGACAACCATGTGATCGCAGCCGGTGGAGTGGTAGAGGCATATCGCGCGGTCCGGCAGTCTTTTCCCGATGTTCCGGTCGAGGTGGAGGTGACCTCGGCTGAGCAGGCGCGTCAGGTCGTAGCCGCGGGTGCTACCGAGATCCTCCTTGACAATATGAGCAGTGATGCCATGGCCCGTATCGTCGCGGAGTTAATGGACCTCGCAACTTTCGAGGCTAGCGGTGGCTTGACTTTACCGACCGCAGCCGAAGTTGCGCGGACCGGCGTCAATTTCGTTGCGGTAGGAGCGATCACCCATTCCGCGCCTGCCTTGGATATCGCTCTCGATTTTTCTTCAGGAAAGTGAAGAATGCGAGTAATCTCGCTCGTGTCAGGTACTTCTCACTTTGTCAACTGGAGGAACTTATGGCGCAGCGCGTCCAGATCATTCTCGAAGACGATTACGACGGGGGATCCGCCGACGAAACGGTCACTTTCGCCCTGGACGGTGCCGAGTATGAAATCGACCTGTCGTCCAAGAACGCCACGGGGCTCCGCGACGCGTTGGCCCCGTGGGTTTCACACGCCCGCAAGATCGGCGGCCGGCGCAGGCGGGCAACCAAGGCAGCCGGCAATACGAGCACGAGCGACATCCGAGCCTGGGCACAATCGCACGGCCACGATGTCAGCAGCCGCGGCCGCGTCTCGGCAGATGTACGGGAGGCGTACGAGAAGGCTCACGCCTGATGTGAGTGTTCGGTCGCCTCTCCGACCGGCTGGCCGGTAGGCCACCGGGGTCTGGAGATCCGCTTCATCGTTGCGCCCTGGGCGAACATGTTTCGCCCAGGGCGCTTGCTGTTCAGGGTCAAGCCGCGACGGTTTGACCCCTGGCAACTGCCCATCGGCAGGCCTTCCCGCATGTTCACAAAACGTCACCGGCAAGGGGGAATATCCAGCGGTCTGGTGACTGTTGTAACCCGACACCACACTCTTGCCGATCGGGCGTAGCACAAGCACGCAAGGCGGCCGACAGCCGGGCGCGCGGCGTATCTGCAACGAGCCAAGTGAAGGCGCGGCCGACTAGAGTGAGAGACATTCGGTGCTCCTCCGAGCCAGCAGGGCGAGAGCCGCACCGAGAACGAGGGAGCGACCATCATGTTTGAGCGGTTTACCGACCGAGCCCGGCGCGTTGTGGTGTTGGCGCAGGAAGAGGCTCGCATGCTGAACCACAACTACATCGGAACTGAGCACATCCTGCTGGGACTTATCCATGAGGGCGAGGGCGTGGCCGCCAAAGCTTTGGAGTCCCTTGGTATTTCCTTAGAAGCTGTTCGGCAAAAGGTTGAAGAGATCATCGGCCACGGGCAGCAATCCCCGAGTGGACACATCCCATTCACGCCGCGAGCAAAAAAGGTACTGGAACTGAGCTTGCGCGAGGCTCTTCAGATCAATCATTCCTACATCGGTACCGAGCACATCCTGCTGGGGCTGATTCGGGAAGGTGAAGGCGTCGCTGCCCAAGTTTTGGTGAAGCTCGGCGCAGACCTCAACCGGGTGAGAAATCAGGTCCTCCAATTGCTCAGCGGCTTCCAAGGTAAGGAAGCCGCGACTTCAGGGGCTCCAGAGCAGGGCAGCACTCCATCCTCATCGATGGTGCTTGACCAGTTCGGTCGTAATCTGACCCAGTTGGCTCGGGAGAACAAGCTTGATCCGGTTATCGGGCGTGAGACTGAGATCGAGCGAGTGATGACCGTGTTGTCACGGCGTACCAAAAATAACCCCGTGCTGATTGGCGAACCGGGTGTCGGTAAGACCGCCGTTGTCGAAGGCCTTTCCCAGGCAATCGTTCGTGGTGATGTTCCAGAGACGCTGCGCGATAAGCAGATTTACACCCTCGATCTCGGTGCGCTGGTTGCCGGCAGTCGTTATCGCGGTGATTTCGAGGAACGGCTGAAGAAGGTCTTGAAGGAGATCAAGACCCGCGGCGACGTCGTGCTGTTCATCGACGAGATCCACACCTTGGTCGGTGCTGGAGCCGCTGAGGGCGCGATCGACGCCGCTAGCATCCTCAAGCCGATGCTGGCCCGCGGTGAGCTGCAAACCATCGGCGCGACAACCTTGGACGAGTATCGGAAGTACGTGGAGAAGGACGCCGCACTGGAGCGGCGCTTCCAGCCGATTCAGGTAGCGGAGCCGTCCATCGCGCATACCATCGACATCCTGCGTGGGCTTCGCGACCGCTACGAGGCACACCACCGGATCACCATCACTGACGAGGCACTTGTCGCCGCGGCTCAAATGGCCGACAGGTATATCTCTGATCGCTTCCTGCCTGACAAGGCGATCGATTTGATCGACGAGGCGGGTGCTCGGCTGCGGATCAGGAGGATGACCGCTCCGCCGGACCTTCGGGAATTCGACGAGAAAGTCGCCGCCGTACGGCTGGAGAAGGAAGCTGCGATTGACGCGCAGGACTTCGAGCGCGCGGCTGGTCTCCGTGACGACGAGAAGAAGCTGCTGAACTCGCGTGCTGAGCGTGAGGCACAGTGGAAGTCTGGTGATCTTGATGTCGTCGCCGAGGTGGACGAGGAGATCATCGCCGAGGTGCTGTCGACGGCAACCGGCATTCCGGTGTTCAAGTTGACCGAGGAAGAGTCGGCTCGGCTGCTCCGCATGGAGGAGGAGATCGGTAAGCGCTATATCGGCCAGCACGATGCGGTCAAGGCGCTGTCGCGTTCGATCCGCCGTACCAGGGCAGGCCTCAAAGACCCCAAGCGGCCCAGCGGCTCGTTCATCTTCGCCGGCCCATCCGGTGTCGGTAAGACCGAGCTGACCAAAGCACTGACTGAGTTCTTGTTCGGCGACGAGGACGCGATGATCCAGCTGGACATGAGCGAGTACTCCGAGAAGCACACCGCCTCCCGACTGTTCGGATCGCCTCCCGGCTATGTCGGTTACGAGGAAGGCGGGCAGCTCACGGAGAAGGTGCGGCGCAAGCCGTTCAGTGTGGTGCTCTTCGATGAGATCGAGAAGGCGCACCCGGACATCTTCAACTCGCTGCTGCAGATCCTTGACGAGGGACGGCTGACCGACGCCCAGGGTCGTCAGGTGGACTTCAAGAACACCGTGATCGTGATGACCACCAACCTCGGTACGCGCGACATTGCCAAGAGCGTGACGCTCGGCTTCAGTCAGGGCACTGACACCGAGGGCAGCTACGACAAGATGAGGGCAAAGGTCACCGACGAGCTGAAGCAGCACTTCCGGCCGGAGTTCTTGAACCGGGTTGATGAGATCGTCGTCTTCCGTCAGCTGACCCAGGAAGACATCGAACGGATCGTCGATCTGATGGTCGCGCAGATCGAGATCCGGTTGAAGGACAAGGATATGGGCATCGAGCTCACGCCCGCGGCGAAGACGTTGATCGCCAAGCGTGGCTTCGACCCGGTACTTGGAGCTCGGCCGCTGCGTCGGGCGATTCAGCGCGATATTGAGGATCTGCTCGCTGAGAAGATCCTGTTCTCGGAGCTGAAGTCTGGCGAGATTGTCGTGGTCGATGTGGCTGATCCGGGCTCAGAACACCCGTTCACCTTCACCGGCACACCGCGTTCGGCAGCTCCAGACGTACCGCCGGTGGAGTTCGGTGGCATTGTCGAGGGCTTCAACGAAGGTTCTGAAGCCGCCAACGAGTAGCTGAGCAAAACCGACTCGCATCGAGTACGCGCCGGCCGCATCCCAATTGGGGCGCGGCCGGTTTCACGTCCGCTGATCTGGTCTCGGCTGGCCAATATCCCACGCAGCGTGGGATGTTGACGCTGTACATGGCGTGCATGCCATGCACAGCGTAGACAAGCTGAGTACAGCCGCTTGAGTCTGCGATCTATCCGAAAGGGCGTACGACGGCACGCCAGCCCGTGATCCATCGTCGATGACGCTTATGTTCAGGATCTGGCAGAGTGGCGCGGTGCCTGTGATAGACCGGATTCCCCCTGTCTGGCTGGTGGTATCCGGAATCATTTCGGTCCAAGTCGGGGCGGCAATCGCCAAAGACCTGTTTGATCAAATCCCGCCGACGGCGATGGTTTGGCTTCGGCTCATCACCTCTGCCGTGATCTTGCTTTTGGTGGCGCGCCCACGGTGGGCCGGGCATTCCGGTCGTGATTGGTTGATCGTCCTTGGCTTTGGCGTCAGCCTGCTGACAATGAACTGGGCGATCTACCAGTCCTTCGCTCGAATCCCGTTGGGCATTGCGGTGACCATCGAGTTCCTCGGTCCCCTCACTCTTGCTGTGATCGGTTCCCGTCGTCTCGTGGATCTGATTTGGGTCGCACTCGCTGGCGCTGGGGTGGCCCTGCTCGGTTTGTCGCGGGCCACGCTGACAATCGCTGGGGTGGGCTTCGCTCTCCTCGCGGCTGTGGCTTGGGCTTGTTACATCCTGTTGAGCGCGCAGACTGGCCGCCGCTGGTCGGGGATCAGCGGCATTGCGGTTGCCAGCATGGTCGGTGCGATTGCGTTGGCGCCTCCGGCAATCCTGGAGGCCGGAAGTGTGATGCTCGACTCGACTGTCCTTGCGCTTGGGGTTGCGGTTGGTCTGCTCAGTTCTGTCATCCCCTACAGCTTTGAGCTGATCGCCCTACGTCGTATCCCGCCGCGTGTCTTCAGCATTTTGATGAGTCTGGAGCCTGCAGCGGCTGCGCTCGCCGCGATGATCGTGCTCGGGGAATTTCTAACCTTGACGCAGTGGCTCGCCATGGCATGCGTCGTAATCGCAAGCATCGGTGCGACGCGTACGTCATCGACTTTGGATCAACCGGCGCCGGACTGACCGCACTAGTGGAGCCGGTCTTAAAGCTAATGCCCGACTACATCGGAATCAGTAGCCACTGATTCGCCGCGGTCGAGCCCGGTGATTGCGTCCATTTCCTGCTCGCCCAGCTCGAAGTCAAAGATATCGATGTTCTCTGCGATCCGGCCGGGATTTCCCGAGCGCGGAATTGCGACGAGGCCGAGTTGGATGTGCCATCGGAGCACAACCTGCGTCGGGGACTTCCCGTGATCTTGCGCTATTCCTGTGATCACCGGATCGATCCTCAGCGCGTCGCCGGATGCACCAAGCGGGCTATAGGACTCGGTGACTATGCCGTGGGCTGCGTGGTAGTCCCGGCTGGCACTCCGCGTCGAGTGGGGGTTCAACTGGATTTGGTTCACATCGGGCGTGATGCCGGTCTCATCGAGGACTCGCTGCAGGTGGGCAGGTTTGAAGTTCGACGTCCCTATAGCGCGGAGTCCAGTGTCGGAGAGCAGTATGTCCAGCCCCCGCAGTGCATCGACGTAGCGATCTTGGTCCGGGTTCGGCCAGTGCACCAACAACAGGTCGATGTAATCGACGCCAAGCCGTTTCAGGCTCGACTCGTATGCCTGACGAGCGCCGTCAACGCCATGCCACTGGCGGTTGAACTTTGTGGTGATGAAGACCTCGGACCGATCGATTCCGGAGTCCCGGATCGCTTGTCCGACCGCATCCTCGTTGCGATAGTTCTCGGCCGTGTCGATCAGCCGATAGCCGGCCTCGAGCGCGGTCCGAACTTGAGTTGCTGACTCGGCGCCCTGCAGCGGCGATGTGCCGAGTCCGAGCACCGGGATGTCAGCGCCGTTGCGCAGCGAAAGGGTCGGTGCAAGTTCGGACATTAGACAGCTGCCTCCTGATCAAACGGTGTCAAAGACCTAACCTGGCAACGCCCATCGGTTGCCTATGGCGACCACCAGCCCGTCTTGTACAAGCGAGGCCAGCGCGCGGTCGCGCTGCTCCAAATCTTGCCATGCCTCGGCCAACTCACGACCGGCGATCGGCTCGTCGCTGGATCGGAGTACAGCGAGTAAAGCGCCGCGGCACTGCCGGTCCGTCCCCTGATAGGCCTGGCTGCGTCGCGGCGGCCCATTCCACGCCGGATAACCGGCTTGACGCCAGGCACACAGATTCGCTAGCGGGCAGACATCACAGCCAGGATCGCGGGCCCGGCACACCAAGGCGCCAAGCTCCATCGAGGCGACGGCCCAATGCGCCGCGCGTAGCGGCTTCCGCGGAGTCAACTGCTCGGCAAGCGCTCGCTCCCGCCCGGTCGGCGCCGAACTGGGGTAGGCGACGCCGTGGACTGATCTGATCAGCACGCGGCGGACATTCGTATCGAGCACCATCTCGCGTCGGCCGTACGCGAAGCTCCGGATCGCCGCAGCCGTGTACGAGCCGACTCCGGGCAGCTTCAGCAACGACTCGCGATCTTCGGGAACCTGGCCGTCGAAGTCGTTCATGATCATCTGTGCCGCTTGATGGAGCCGCAGTGCTCGTCGTGGGTAGCCAAGGCGGCCCCAGGCTCGAACGGCCTCACCTGGCGGCGCTGCGGCGAGGGATGCAGGGGTCGGCCACCGCTCCAACCAGGCCTGCCATGGGCGGCGTACCCGCTCCACAGGGGTCTGCTGCAGCATGAACTCGCTGACCATGATCGCCCATGGTGTTGCGTCTGGGCGTCGCCATGGCAGATCGCGCGCGTGCGTGGGGTACCAGCTCAGGACCCGCCCAACCACAGCCCGGGCTCTGCCACTCGACAGATTCGCGACCTTCGTTGACACCTGTGCCACCGTACTCTGTCCCATGGCTCGCTTCGCTCGCTGCCCGATAGCTCCACTGGCTCCCTCCGGAGCGATAGCTCCACTGGCTCCCTCTGGAGCGGCGTGCCTCCAGCCTGGGCCACGCCGTGCTCCCTAGGCTCGGCTCCATGAGCGGCCTGCTACGCCCGGTCGGCCCCGAGGCCCCGCAAACCTACTGGGCGCGGCGCGGGCTGATCTTGGGCGCAACAATGGTGCTCGCCGTCGCTGTGCTGTTGATCATCGGCGGCGCCAATATCGGCTCGGCAGTGTATGCGAATCCGTCGCCTTCCACCGCCGGATTCACAATGCCGAGTTCGGCATCACCAAGCTCGATGCCGACAGCCGTGCGGACGGCGTGGGCGGTGATCCCCTCGGTTCCAACCTCGTCGGCAGGTCCAGAGCGACAGGCGACCACGCGGACAGCGTCGAGGAAGAAGACACCTGAAGCTAGGCCCGTCGACTGTCCAGCCGGAGAACTCCGGCCGACCCTCACTGGCAAACAGCGCCTCGCACTCAAGCGGCCCACCACGTTCCAGCTGTCCTTGATCAACGGATCAGAGAAGACCTGCATCGCACGGGTGACACGGAAGAACTTCGAGTTGAGGATCTCTTCCGGCAAAGACCAGATCTGGAGCACCGTGGACTGTAAGTCCATCATCAAGCCCATCGGCCACAGGCTCGGCTCTGAACACGCCATAGCCTGGTCTCTCACCTGGGACGGCAAGCGTTCCAAGTCCGACTGCAGGTCGGCTCGCGAGGCGCTGCGCCCCGGCACCTACCTCGTAACCGCGCAACTGCAGGGTGCGGCGCCGGTGCAGCTGCGGATGCGGCTGCGTGAATGAACCCTATTGCTCGCAGCTAGTGTCCGCGACACTAAGCCATGCGTTCTGTGTACGCCGACTCGGCCAGCCGGACAAGCCCGTCACGAATCACCCGGGCGCGGCTCTCGCCGACCCCATCGACTGCCTGCAGGTCAGTGGTGCTGGCGCCGAAGAGAGCCTGGAGTGTGCCGAAGTGCTCGATCAGCCGGTCCCCAAGATAAGTTGGCAGGCGGTTGATCTGCGCCATCTGCCGGAAGCCACGGGTCGTGACGTGGCTTTCCAGGTGCAGGTTGTGCGCGAAGCCTGCGGCCCGGGCGACCGTGAGCGGATCCAAGAGTTCTTCGGTATTCAGAGGCTGCAGACCCACCAGCCCAAACGGGGCTGAACCCCTCGGACGATAGTCCCGCTCGAGCAGGCAGCGCAGCTCATCAATCCCGGCGCGCAGCTCATGCAGCTGTAGCGTAAGCAGCCGGCCGTCAGTTCCCAACTCCACGACATAGGTGTCCAGTTCTTCCTCCAGCCGCCGCACCATTTCCAGTCGCTGAGCCACGAGGGCAAAGTCCCTGACCGTTACCTGATCTTGGACCTCGAGAGAGGACAGCCGAGTCGTGACCTCCCAGAGCCGCTCTTGGTACCGTTCCAGGGTTTGCAGCGCCTGGTGGGCCCTGGTCAAGATCTGATCTGAATGCTCGACGAGATGGCGTCGGTGATCGAGGTAGAGGGCGATAGTGGACATCGATGCCGAAATCGAGACGACCGGCAGCCCGGACTGGCGTGACACCCTGTCAGCTGTGCGATGTCGAGTGCCGGTTTCGACAGTGTCGATATTCGCGTCGGGCATGAGCTGAACGCCAGCACGTATGATCCGGTCGTTCTCCCAATCGACGATGATCGCGCCATCCATCTTGGCCAGTTCACGCAGGGCAGTGGGCGTGTAGACGACATCGAGGGCGAAACCACCCGTCGAGGTCTGGGAGATGATCTTGTTTCGGCCGAGCACCACCAAGGCGCCGGTACGTCCCCGCAGAATCCGCTCGAAGCCATCACGGAGAGGCGTACCCGGTGCCATCATCGCGAGGTAGTCCAGCAGCCGGCGGTGCTTATCGAGGTCTGACGCCACAACCGCTCCCTCCGGTCAGCCTCAAAGATCGAAACGGGGCGGGTCGTGTCGCGCCGTTGCGACCAGACCCACTCCCTCGGCCGACCGTATCAACTACTCCAATCGCCTGACACGCAGTGCCGGGTCAGGTCGGTAGCAATGCCAGCGCCGCGAGCGCCTGCTCGACTGTCGTCACCGAGTGCACCACCATGCCCGTCTGAACCGTCATGGTCTGCTCTCGAGAGTCTTTGAGGTCGGCGGGAACGACCGCCTCACCGGAACCGAGCCTCGCGGCCTCGTTGAGCCGACGATCGGTTCCGGGGACACGGCGCAGTTCACCGGCAAGTCCGATCTCGCCCAAGGCGACGATGCGTTGCGGCACAGGCTTGTTGCACGCTGCCGAAGCGATGGCGAGCGCAGCCGCCAGATCCGCTGCCGGATCGCTTACCTTCGCTCCACCGACAGTGGAGACGTAGACATCGCGATCGCTGAGCCGCAGACCGCAGCGCTGCTCCAGCACGGCGAGCACCATGGCAATCCGTCCGGACTCGACGCCGTTCATAATGCGGCGCGGTTGAGCAAACGTCGGTTTAGCGACCAGCGCCTGTATCTCGGCAAGCAGCGGACGGCGTCCCTCCACCGTGACGGTCACCGCAGTACCCGGCACCGGTTCGCAATGTTGTGAGGTGAAAAGGCCTGAAGGATCGGGCACCTCGAGGATTCCAGAGTCGACCATTTCGAAGCAGCCGACCTCATCGGCAGGGCCGAAGCGGTTCTTGGTGGCCCGTATCATTCGAAAGCCGGAGTGGCGATCACCTTCGAATGCGAGCACTACGTCGACCAGATGTTCCAACAGCCGAGGACCAGCAATTGCCCCGTCCTTGGTCACGTGCCCGACGATGATCACTGCCATACCGCGCCGCTTCGCCACCCGCACCAATGCACTCGTCACTTCACGGACCTGGGTCACGCCACCAGGTGAGCCCTCGGCCTCGACCGTGCCGATCGTCTGTACCGAGTCGAGCACCATGAGGGACGGTTTCACTTCCTCGATGTGGCCGAGCACGGTGCCAAGATCGGTCTCAGCTGCCAGGTAGAGCTGATCAGCGACGGCGTTGGTACGGCCGGCGCGCAGCCGCACTTGAGCGGCTGATTCCTCACCCGTCACGTAGAGGGTGGTATGCCCGCTCCGGGCCCACCGTGCTGCGACCTCAAGCAGCAGCGTGGACTTTCCCACCCCGGGTTCTCCAGCGAGCAGCACCACAACCCCTGGGACCAAGCCGTCGCCCAGGACACGGTCCAGTTCGGCAACTCCGGTGCGGGCATGAGTTGCCAGAGTGGGGTTGACCTTGCCGATCGGAATCGCCTTGCTGACCGGAACCGATGATGAGACCTGGCTCAGCTTTGGCGCAGCTTGCTCGACAACGCTTCCCCACGCCTGACACTCGCCGCAGCGGCCGACCCAGCGACTCGACCTCCAGCCGCATTCAGTGCAGGTGTAGCTAGGTTTGGTGCTCGTCTTGGGCATGCCGGAGACGCTAGAACCCTGGGCTGACAGTTCTTGAGGCCTGCTGAGGGAGCGCTGCGGCTACTCTGACGACAGCATCGTTTGTCCCCGGGGAGCGCAATGACCATCGAGCCCGCTCGCGAGGTCCGCCGTGTCACAGCGGACGAAAGAGCCTGGTTCGTCGCCGCGGCCTTGCTCATCGCCGCATGCCTTGCGACCGCATTCTCGGTCGTGCGTCAGTGGTCACCGTGTTTGGCAACCCCCACATCTCAGGACTGCCTGGCGTTGCATCAGACCATGAACATGCTGCCGATCCAAGCCGACACGATGGCGCTGCGGGTTCCTTGGGCGGCTCTGTTTGCCGCGTTTGGCCTGACACTGGCTACCTGCGCCTGGATCGCTTTCCTGCTGCTGCACCCGCTGGGGCGCCGCATCAAGATCGCCGGTGCGGTGGTCGCCGTCCCGTTGTTGATCATGAGCATCGGGGGGTGGTTCGGACTGTGGTCAGTCGAGAGTTGGGTCGCTTACGGCGGTACCTGGATCATCCTGGGAACCGTCTCGGAGTTCTTGGCCATTGGCTTCCTGGTCTACGCGACGATGAGTCGGGAAGCGGTGGGCCTCAGCACGACGCAGCGGCTGGTGGTCTTGATCTTCGGCGTCACTGCGTTTGGCACCATGCATCAGTCTGCGGAGTTCATTCTCTTGGCCTTCTTTGACCAGGAAGGCCAAGGCGTCCCGCGCTATTTGGGCCTGGGTACAGCACTCACGCTCGGCTTGACCGGTGCCGCGGTGATCTGGCTCACCCTGCGTGCGCGTAAGAAACCTCGTCGCCACGAGGTTTCGATTCTTGGCTAGCGCAACTTCGGAGCGGTCGGTTCCGCGAGCGTTGCGGCGACGCTCAATACGAGTTCATTGCCAGCAGGCTCACCGACGGTAATGCGGAGGCCATCCCACTCACCACCCGACGAATACGGCCGCACAGCCACCCCGGCACGGGCAAAAGCCGCTGCGTACGCCTCAGTCAGCGGTCCGCCCGGCAACCAGACGAAGTTGCCTTGGGCATCGGGAATCTCGAAACCGAGGTCGCGCAAGGCGATGGCCAGCACGTCCCGCGCCTTGACGAGCTCGGCGACCCGGTCCGACAGGAGCGGCTCGGCGTCAAGAGAGGCAATCACTGCCGCCTGGGCGGCGATGGACACCCCGAACGGGAGCGCCACGGCGCGGACGGCAGCGGCAATCTGGGGATCGGCGACGCAGTATCCGACGCGAAAGCCGGCAAGCCCGTACGCCTTGGAGAAAGTCCGCAGCACCACAACATTTGGTCGTCCCGCCAGTACGTCCAAGCCCCGAAGCCCCTGCGGGTCGGTGATGAACTCCACGTAGGCCTCATCGAGAACGATCATGATGTCGTCGGGCACGGAGTCGATGAAGTCGATCACCTCTTGCTTCTGCAGTACCGGGCCAGTGGGATTGTTCGGCGTACAGAGCATGATCACCTTGGTATCCGGGGTAACCGCCCGCCGCATCGCTTCAAGATCATGAACAGCGCCCGGAGCCAGCGGCACCGGTACTGCAGTCGCGCCGGTCAGCTGCACAGCGATGGGGTAGGCCTCGAAACTGCGCCATGCGTACACCACCTCGTCGCCAGCCTCGCACGCCGCCTGAAGCAGATGGTAGAGCACCGCTACTGAGCCGGTGCCGAAGGCCAGCTGCTCTCCCGGCACACCGAGCCGGGCGCTCAGCGCGCTGGTCATCTGAGTGTTGGCGATGTCGGGGTAGCGGTTCATCTGGGCCACGGCCGCGGCGGTGGCCTCTATGACGCCGGGCAGCGGCGGGAATGGGTTCTCGTTGCTTGACAGCTTGAACGACTGAGTTCGATCCATCATGGGGGCAGGCTTGCCAGCTGTGTAAACGGGTAGTGCGGCGATGGCTGATCGCAGCCTGATCAAATCCGTACCTCACCGCGCGGCGTGCTGAAGATCGCAGCGGCAAGACCGGTGCGATCCCGCGGGCGACACCAGTCGATGTCGACGTCAACCAAGATCTCCTTGCTCCGCCCACCCAGCCACTGATCGACACGCGCCGGATCACCGGCGATCTCGATCTTGAGGAGCTCGACCTCCCGCCCACCCAGAGAGGGATGGATCGCGTCGCTCGACCACTGGACGAAGAAGGGAAGCTGGGGATCGACCTGAAGGTCCTTCACGCCGAGCTGGTGCCATGTCAGCACCGTCCCGTCCGGCAGGTGACGGTGGCCCTCGATTGCCACGCGACCTACCCGCTCCTCGATCGGAGCAAGATCATCAACTGCGACCACCCATCCCAGCCAACCACCACCTTGAGCGGATCGTGCACGGACCGCCTGACCAAACGGCGCCTTATCGGCTGCAGGGTGATCCAGGACCCCGACCACCTCGAGATACTGCCCATCGGTCAGCGGCAGGATCCAATTGCGGGTGCCGAACCGTGGATGGAATCCGCCGTCGAGAAAGGTCACTCCCAGCTGCGTTCCGAGCCGCCGCGCCGTGGCCTCTACTCCTTCCGGCCCTGCCGCGAACGACAGGTGATCCAAGTGCATGCCCACATTGTTGCTGGGGGTGTTCTGCGCAGGTCAGGGGGTCCGCTGCGCCCGGCGCCGAATGCGGGCCTATGATGTCGGATCGGCGGGATGTCGCATTGCCAGGCCGCGTCGGGATTCAAATGCCTGGCACATCTCGACGAGGACCCCGTACGCTGCCCTGCCCATGAGCGCGACCAGCTCGGCGCGATTCTCCACATACACCGGCCGGACGCCCTGATGTGCCTCAGTGTTGGAGGAGCAGTACCAATCGAGGTCGGCACCACCGGGACCCCAACCATCGCGGCCGTATTCGCCGATGGTGATTTCGGTGTATGCCGTGTCGTCTGTACGGGTTACCGTACGAAACTGGCGGCGGATCGGCAGCTGCCAGCAGACGTCAGGCTTGGTCTCCAAGAAATCGCGGCCTTGGCTCAGCGCCAGCAGGTGTAAGGCACAGCCCTGGCCTGCCGGAAATCCTGGACGATTCAGAAAGATACAGGCGCCGTCGATCACCCTCGTCTTGCGACCAGGCAGTTCGCCCTCGGCAACATGAGCAGGATGCTCCTCCTCGACCCAGCCCGCAACGCGTGCGTCTTGCTTGTACTGCCACTGGCTAGCCTTCAGCTGCCGGACCGCCTTGCCGACTCGTTTCTCGTCATCGGCGTCAGCAAAGTGGGCGCCCAGGGTGCAGCAGCCGTCGTTCGGCCGGTCGGCGTAGACGCCTTGACAGCCATGGCCGTAGATGCAGGCCCACCGTGAAGTGAGCCAGGTGAGGTCACAGCGAAACACCTGGCCGCTGTCAGCTGGATCTCCGAACTCCACGAACGCGCGAGGGAAGCCGATCAGCACTTCGGGCACGCGCGCCAGTGTATGCCTGGCCAGATGACCGGCGTGAGCGTCGGTAATCGCGCACCGCCCTGGGCGAGGTCTAGGCTGGGCGCGTGCCCGCAGATGATTCGTCACCGTGGAGGGCGCGGGAAGCGGAGGGGGTTCAGGTGAACCCCGAAGGCCAGCTGATCAAAATCCCACCCGCCCGCATCGGCCTCTCCACGTCGTCGGTGTATCCAGAGAGCACCTCGAGCGCGTTCGAACTTGCCCGCCGGCTCGGCTATGACGGGGTCGAAATCATGATCGGCATCGATCCCGTAGCGGCAGACATCGATGCGGTGGAGAAGCTCCGCGACTACCACGGGGTGCCCGTCCTGGCGATCCACTCGCCCTGCTTGCTCATCACGCAGCGGGTTTGGGGGACGGACCCATGGTACAAGTTGGAGCGATCAGTCGAGGCGGCACGCAGGCTCGATGCCGATGTGGTTGTTGTCCATCCCCCATTCCGCTGGCAGAGGGACTACGCCAAAGGCTTCGTCGAAGGAGTCCGCCGACTGGCGGAGAGCACAGGCATCTTGTTATCTGTCGAGAACATGTATCCCTGGCGTACCCCAGGCGGAGAACTGAAGGCATACGTGCCCGGATGGGACCCAACCGAACTGGACTACGACGATCTGACGCTGGATTTCTCTCATGCCTCGACCGCCAACCAGCAGTCGATCGATCTAGCTCGTTCCTGGGGACCGCGGCTGCGGCATGTCCATCTCACCGATGGCACAGGATCGGTCAAGGATGAGCATTTGGTGCCCGGCCGTGGCGACCAACAGGCTGGGCGAGTGCTGCAGTACCTGGCCGAGCGGAATTTCGCCGGCCACGTCGTGCTCGAGGTCAATTCGCGCAAGAGCGGCACCCGAGCGCAGCGGGAAGCCGACCTGGCTGAGTCGCTGGCCTTCGCACGGCTGCACCTTGCGGCGCCGGTTCATCCCTCGTATGCCGTGGACGCGACCGGAGTTGCCAGCGCGCTCTGACCCGCGGATTCAGGGATTATCGGGCGAATTGCTGGTCACGCAGAACACCATTCCCACCGGGTCACGTAACACGATCCAGCCGCGGCCGGGCCCGAGCCGCTCGGCACCTAAGCCGACCAGGCGAGTTGCTTCAGCCTCGATATCGTCAGCGCCCAGGTCAATATGTGCCCGCACGGCGGTCGCGGGATCATCAGAACCAAGTCTCTGGAAGAGCAGCTGAACACTTGAACCGGCCGGTGGGTACAGCTTGCCGGCGAACTCATCGCCGCTACCTGCACCCCACCGCCAGGCGGTCGCCGCCCGCCAAAACGCCACCTCTTGATCATGCAGGTTCGGCGGCGAGTCGATGCAGATCTGCACCAGGCGGCTGCGGTGGCCTGCAAAGCGCTCTGCCGGCGGCCGTATCTGTTCGTGCCGATCCACCAGGCAGAACGGCAGCCCGCCGGGCGATCTCATGGGGCACCATCCCTTGGCCTGGGCTGTGACCACCGCGCCGAGCTCGACCAGCCGGTCGGCAAAGCCACGATCGTCAACCTCGAGATCGAAATGGATCCGCGGGCCGTGGTCCCCGATCTGCTGATGTATGTAGGAGTCACCCTCGGCTGGGGTAAAGCTGCGGAATTTCGGGTGCCCTGGCCACGGCTCGCCGAGCGACCAGCCCAACGCCGACGACCAAAAGGTCCCCGATCGCTCCGCAACGTCGGGCGCTACGTCGATGAGAACGTGCAGCGATTGGGTCTGCTCCTCCATGGAAGCCCCTCTAACGCGAACCGTCGATGCGGTACCGCAGATGCGACACGTCGGGTGCGTCGATCACTCGGGTCTTTGTCAGACGCCAAGGCTGATCGAAGTCGCTGAAGAGGCGGATGCCCTTCCCGAGGATGAGTGGAACGACATGCAGTTGCAGCTCATCGACCAGTCCAGCCAGGAGGCATTGTCTGGCAATGTCGGCACCGCCGCCGATTGTCGCGTAGCGGTGCCCAGCTGCCTTCTTCGCGGCATCGACCGCGTCCGCAACGCCATTTGTGACGAAGACGAACTCGACCTTGCGGCCTGCTGGCTGAGGTGGGGGATGGTGGGTGATCACGAAGTGCGGCACCCCGTACGGCGTGTCCTCCCAGCCTCCAGCCTCCTCTCCGGTGGCGTAGGCGCCGCGGCCCATGACGATGGCTCCGGTGGCTTCGACTAGTTCCCCGATCACGGGCCGGCTGACCTCTGTCGGATTGAAGTACCAGTCGTACAAGCCCGCATCAGAACCGCCGGGTCCGGCGATGAGTCCATCGAGTGAAACCGCCAGGTCCAGTAGGACTTCGGCCATCACTTGTCCCTCTCTCGGGTCGTTGATCGTGGAACGGCAACGATCTCATGATCAAGCTGGCGTCGCGCCACGAACTCACCAGTATTAGGTCAAGCTCGACATGAACTCGACGACCAGGTTCGCGACGACTTGTGGCTGCTGGGCGTGCCAGGCAGGCCCGGCGTGCGGCACGACACGCAGATTACCGAGCGGCAGCAATCTGGCAAGGGTGACACTGGGCCCTCGGTTCGCGACGTCTCGCTCACCGACGACGACCAGCGCTGGGGCTGTTACCCGCTCGGCAAGGGATCTGAAATCTGCTGGCCGGACCTGATCGAGAAGATTGAGCACCTCAGGTGGCCCGGCGCCCAATTGCTGCACGATCGCGGCGGGAAGCAAGCTGAGGATGCCGGAGTAAAGGGAGCGGAGCAGGATGGTCTCCAGGTGGGCGTTGGTGCTCAGCATGAGTGCGGTGACCAGCTCGTCATGAGTAGCAGCAACTTGCAGGGCAACCATGCTTCCCCAACCATGACCGACAAGCACAGCTCGATCGGTGCCGGCGGCGGTGATGGTGTCGAGCACCCTGAGGGCCGGGTCCTCCAAGATCACAGTCCTGGCAGTGCTGATCGTGATGTCAGGCGTCAGCACGTGCGCAATGTCGTCCAGCGCTGCTTTCAGAGCCGTCGTCTGGGCGATGCTGTCGTGCACGCCGGGCAACAGCACGACCGTGTGGCCGATGCTCATGCGCCAAGGTTAGAGTCGGGGCAGTTTGCAGATGGTGAGTCGCCAGGCACCGGCGAACGGAGGAAGCGAATGCTGCGTCGCCCACTGCTTCGAGTCTCCCACAGCCAGAAGATCAAAAACGCGGTGACGACCGCACCGGTGACTGCGGGCGTGGTCGAGCGCTTCATCGCCGGTGAGACTTCCGCCGAGGTCGTGGCTGTGACCCGCCGGTTGGCCGGTGCCGGGCTGCTGGTGAGCATCGACTACCTCGGGGAGGACACCACCGATCGAGCGCATTCGGACGCAGTGGTGGTCGCTTATCTTGATCTGCTGGGGAAGCTTCGGGAATCTGGCCTCAGCACTTCGGCCGAGGTCTCGATCAAGCTGACCGCACTGGGCCTGCACCTGTGGGACGGCCCGCAGCTCGCCTTGGAGAATGCGGAGCTGATCTGCCGCGCAGCGCGCATGGCCGGCATCGCGGTGACCCTCGACATGGAGGATCACACCACCACGGACTCGACCCTGGAGATCCTGCACACGCTGCGTGAGGAGTCCCCCAACACGGGCGCGGTACTGCAGGCGTACCTGTACCGGACCGAGGATGACTGCCGAGATCTGGCTGTGGCCGGATCGAGGGTGCGGCTCTGCAAGGGGGCGTACGCTGAGCCGGAAACCGTGGCATTCCAAGATCGGCAGGAGATCGACAAGTCCTACGTGCGCTGCATGAAGATCTTGATGGCGGGCAATGGCTTCCCGATGTTGGCCACGCACGATCCCACTTTGATCGACATCGGACTCAAGCTGGCGGCTGATCATGGACGCGGGCCAGGCGATTTCGAGTTCCAGATGCTTTACGGCATCCGGCCGAGCGAGCAGCAGCGGCTCGCCAAACTCGGCCACTCGGTGCGCGTCTACGTCCCATATGGCACCGATTGGTATGGCTACCTGGTACGGCGCCTCGCCGAGCGGCCCTCAAATCTAAGGTTCTTCGCTCGGAGCTTGATCACTAAGAACTGAGGTACCGGTTCGTCCACCGCTGCAAACTCAAAGCCAGTCGACGCGGGGAGCGACGAGGGCGTACCCCACAAAGGCCGCGATATCCAGCAGCGTGTGCGCAACGATGAGCGGGGCGACGCGCTTCCAGCGCAGGTAGATCAGGCCGAAGATGACACCCATGATCAGATTCCCGATGAAGCCGCCAATGCCTTGGTAGAGGTGGTACGAGCCGCGAATGATCGCACTGACGGCAATGATCGCGGTGGCATTCCAGGCAAGTTGGCGCAGTCGGGTGAACAGGTACCCGATCACGACGATCTCCTCCAGCAAGGCGTTCTGGGCAGCCGACAAGATCAACACAGGGACGGTCCACCACTGATCGGTTAGCCCTGAGGCCTGCACCTCGGTGTTGATGCCGAGTGCGCGTGCGATGGCGTACAGGCCAAGGCCGGGTACGCCAATGGCGACAGCGATCAGGACGCCAAAGCCGAGGTCGAACCGGGGCCGGCTCAAGTCGAAGCCGATCGTACGACCAGCCGGGGGATCGGTGAGGTTCAGCAGGTAGAGCGCCAGTAGCACCGGCATCAAGCCGAAGGCGATGCCGACCAGTTGGTAGGTCAGGTCGAGCCAGGGACGGTCTGGGGTTACCGACGGATTCAGGGTGGAGGTTTGCTGGGCCAGCGGCACCTCGCGCGTCAGTCGCTCAATGATGCGAAGCACCGCATAGACCGCCGACTGGCCCAGCGAAAGACCGAGCACGATCACGACTTCAAGACCCAGGTGTCTCCGGTCCACCGCCACCTCAGGCGCGGCTGGCTGTGTCACGACGCCCATCCTGCCTTTCTCAGCCATGGTGCGGGCTCGTTCAGCAATGAAGCTGTCCAGCGATATCGTCTCCACGATGCCGTTCGAGGACGCCTACGGCGGCACCCGGCCTCGGTGATCGTCACTATCGTGTCGAGGATCTGCTCGCGAAGGCTGGGATTGCTGAGACCACAGACGGCAGCCAACTCAGCGCAGCCCAGTTGCTGCGGATTGCTGATGAGGCTGAGATTTGGCCCGCCATCATCGACGCAACGGTGTCCCGCTGGCGTTGGGCACACGCATTTCCTCAATGCGGGCTGAGCCCTTGACAAGCTCAGGAGGGCGCCTGTCGAAGTCCGCGCATTCGCCCTTCGACAAGCTCAGGGCGCATCACACCTGGAGAAAGGCTGGACCTGCTCGCATCAACGCAGACGGTTTGCCGGGACAACCATCCAAGGCGGCGTGAGCGAGTTGACGCGTCTTGTTGCAATGGATACCGCCGCGCTGGATCGACCCCGAACAGCGACCCCAACTCCACACCCGAATCCGACGCCTGCACACCCAACGCCAACTCAGCCGGCGCCGACAACCATCCAAGGCAGCGTGAGCGAGTCGACGCGTCTCGTTGCCGCCACCCACCCGCGCAACCTCACCGCCCGCCTGACACTGCCTGCGGGCACACCCTGGGAATGGAAAAGTGGTCTGTGAGCAAGGACTTAGGCTTGGCGTCATGCGTGTTGGGGTCTTCGGTGCCACGGGGCAAGTCGGCGGCGTCATGCGGAAGCTGCTTGAGGAATGCCGGTTTCCGATCAGTGAGGTGCGGTTCTTCGCCTCAGTTCGCTCAGCGGGCCAGCGTCTCCCCTGGGGTGACGATCAGATCGTCGTCGAGGACACTGCCACCGCCGATTTCTCCGGCCTCGATCTCGCGCTCTTCTCCAACGGCAAGGCAGCATCGCTGGTGACGGCACCGCAGGTGGCGGCCGCGGGCGCCATTGTTATCGACAACTCCTCCGCCTGGCGGATGGACCCGGACGTGCCCCTCGTGGTCTCCGAGGTCAACCCAGAGGACGCGGTCCGTCCGCCCAAGGGCATCATCGCCAACCCAAACTGCACAACGATGGCGGCCATGCCGGTACTGGCACCACTCCATCGAGCCGCCGGACTGGTACGCCTTCAGGTCGCGACGTACCAGGCGGTTTCAGGGTCAGGTGGCGCGGGTGTCGCCGAGCTTGATGGGCAAGCCAAGGCCGTTGTCGAACGCGCAAGCGAACTCGCCTTCGACGGTCACGCCGTCGATTTCCCAGCGCCGAGCAAGTACGTCAAGGCGATCGCCTACAACGTCCTTCCGCAGGCAGGCTCGTTCCTCGATGACGGTACGGGCGAGACAGATGAAGAGCAGAAGTTGCGCAATGAGTCACGGAAGATCTTGCACATCCCCGATCTTCGGGTCTCCGGCACTTGTGTCCGCGTCCCAGTCTTCACTGGGCATTCGCTCGCCGTCCACGCAGAGTTCGCTGAGGATCTCAGCCCGGACCAGGCGACCGACCTGCTCGCTCATGCTCCGGGTGTCCAGCTCATGGAGATACCGACGCCGCTAGACGCCGCCGGCCAGGATCCGAGTTTCGTCGGCCGGATCCGGGCTGATCAAGCTGCGCCGGCAGGCAAGGGCCTGATCATGTTCATATCGAACGACAACCTGAGAAAGGGCGCCGCGCTGAACGCCGTGCAGATTGCTGAGCTGGTCAGTAGCCAGCTGGTTGCCGGCGGGCGGGCTGGAGTCCTGTGACCTCACCGACTTCGACCACGGGTGCGCATCCGCTGGCCATTCTGGGCGCGGGTGTGATGGGTGAGACGGTGCTGTCCGGCCTGCTGCGGGCTGGTTGGCATGCCGACCAGATCGTCGCCACCGACCGCAGATTGGAGCGGCAGCATGAGCTGACCGCCAAATATGGGATCAAGATGCTCGAAAACACCGTAGCCGTTGCGGAGGCGGAGACGGTGATCTTGGTCGTCAAGCCGCAGGACATGAACGACCTGCTCAATGAGATCTCGCAGTCGATCAAGCCAGGCGCGCTGGTGGTGTCACTCGCCGCCGGTGTTGACACTTCCTTTATCGAGTCCCGCTTACCAGAAGGGGTTGCCGTGGTGCGGGTCATGCCGAATACGCCGGCTCAGGTGGACGAGGGGATGGCCGCCATCTCCCCCGGATCGCACAGCACCCAAGATCATCTCGATCGCGTGACGGAGATCTTGTCGGCGACCGGCCGCGTGATCACCGTGCCGGAGCGTTACCAGGACGCCGTGACAGCAATCTCGGGCACTGGCCCTGCCTATCTCTTCTTCGTGGTGGAAGCCATGATCGAGGCCGGGGTGCATCTTGGACTGCCACGTGACACCGCCACTGAGCTGGTGGTGCAGACCATGCTTGGATCGGCCAAGCTGCTGCGCGAGACCGGAGAGCACCCCACGGTGTTACGAGAACGCGTCACCTCGCCGGGCGGTACCACAGCAGCGGCCGTACGCGAGCTCGAAGATCACAAGGTCAGAGCTGCTTTCTTGCGGGCCATGGAGGCCGCACGTGATCGCAGCCGTGATCTTGCAGCCGCCGCCCGAGAGGACAAGCAGGGCACGGGCCGCGGATGACTGGGCTGCTCGTCTTCTCCGACGATCTGACCAAGTACGACTTCGGGCCTGATCATCCGATGGCGCCGGGTCGGGTCACCAACACCATTTCGCTGGCTCGCCACCTCGGCGTACTGGACCGGCTTCAGATCGTGCCACCACCCGAGATCGATCTTGGGCTGCTGCAGACTGTGCATACTCCGGACTACATCGCCGCCGTGCAGAACGGCGAGCCCAATCACCAATACGGGCTGGGTACGAGCGACAACCCGGTCTTTCCTGGAATGCACGAGATCGCAGCGCGAGTCGCCATGGCAAGCGTTGAGGCGGCTCGCCGGGTCTGGGCTGGTGATGCGCAGCGCGCCTGCAACATCAGCGGAGGCTTGCATCACGCCATGCCGAGCAGGACAAGCGGCTTCTGCGTATACAACGACGTTGCCATTGCAATCCGCTGGCTGCTGGACAATGGTTGTGAACGGGTGGGCTACGTCGACGTGGATGTTCACCATGGCGACGGCGTGCAAGCGATCTTTTACGATGACCCGCGGGTCATGACCATCAGCCTGCATGAGACGCCGGCCTACTTGTTCCCGGGCACCGGCTTCCCGAACGAGGTCGGTGGGCGGGGAGCCGAGGGCACCGCGGTGAACATTGCACTGCCCCCCGGCAGCACCGACGCCGACTGGCTTCGAGCCTTTCACGCCGTAGTGCCTCCGGTTCTTCATGTGCACAAGCCCACGGTTTTGGTGACCCAGCATGGCTGCGATTCACACCGACAGGATCCACTAGCAGACCTCAACCTTTCCCTTGATGGTCAGCGCGCCTCGTATCTCGCACTGGCGAGTTTGGCCGACGAGCTGTGCGCTGGACGCTGGGTTTCCACCGGCGGCGGCGGATACTCGGTGCTCAATGTGGTGCCGCGGGCTTGGACCCATCTCCTTGGCATTGTCAGCGGTCAACCGATCGAACCGAGCACCCCGGTACCCGAGAGCTGGCGCGCCGAGGTGGGGGAGTCAGCGCCGCTCACCATGTCTGATGGCGCCGATGCCAGCTTCCGTCCGTTCCATGAGGGCATCACGCCGCAGAGCCGCGTCGATCAAGCGATTCTTGCAACGAGGCGGGCAGTTTTCCCCGAGCTGGGTCTCGATCCGAGCCTCTGAGCAGCTCGAGGTCGCTAGGTTAGGTAATCAGTTCGTCGTCAAGCCCTCCGAGCGGCGTGTCACTAATATTTCTGTGTATCTGCTGTACCAGCAGTATCGTTTGCCACTATTCTCACTTCAGTACCTGACGACGCTGGAGGGGAAGCCGGCGCGGACGGGTGCAGATTGAGAGTCGCGAGATGAATGACGAATCGAAGTCGGCGGAGTCAGCGCCCGGAGGTGTGACGCCGCTCGCCGGCAGCCTCCAGGCTGGCAAGTTCCTTACCGTCGCTGAGGTGGCCGCAATTCTAAGATTGTCAAAGATGTCGGTGTATCGGTTGATTCATTCTGGCCAAATCGAGGCTGTGCAGTTCGGCCGCAGTTTCCGGGTCACCGAAAAGGCGCTCAACACCTATCTGGAGAACGCCTACTTCAGCGCCGGATGAGACCTACGGCTGACGGAACTCAACCCCGAACTGCCGTTGACTTGGCCAGAGCGCGTGCTCAGGCAACACGTCCACGCCACAAGAGCGTGAGCCGATCCCGTGTACCGCTTCATCGATGAACAGGTACACCTGATCGCCGGGAACCAGCTCGTGCGGATGGCGCGCTCGATCCAGCTGCTGCGGCGTGTATGCACTCAACGTGAAGCCAGGCCGATGGCGGCTTTTGTTCGGCCAGGCAGTGACGCCCAACCGCTCAGACGTTCCGTCGGATATCACCAGCGAGCGCAATTCGCTGCGATGCCCGGTCTCCTGTGGTCGGGAGTAGACGACATTGAGCTTGTCGATGTCGGCTGCGAAGCGGCCGACCCGTGCCGCCAGCCGAGTATCGGGATAGGACTCTGCTGGCCCGGTGCCGAACCAGCTCGCATTCCGTAGCTCCTGCGGCAGGTCGAACCGTACGCTGAGTCGCGGCCAGGTGCAGTCCCAACCGGACGAAGGTACGACGTTGACAAGCAGGGCAAGTCCGTCGGTCAACAGCCAGTGGTAGGTCACATCGACGAAGCGGTTGCTTCCGGCGGCGGACACTCGTACCGACGCCCACAGTTGATCATCGTCGTGGAAGAGCTGATCCAGCCGGTGCACCAGCCGGTCCAGGCCGCGCTCTCGCCAGCGTTGTTCTGATGATGGGCCGGGTAGGCCTTCGCCGTCGGTGTCCTCGGGACGGCTGAGCTCATAGGAGCCCCGGGCACTGCTCCGATCGTTGTCGGTTGGTCCACGCCAAAGCTCGAGCCGGGGACCGTCCACTTCGATTCCGTAGAACCGCAGCAGCCGTCCGGTGTAGACGTCGAACTGCGCAGGGCCGAGCGTGATCACTGGCTCCGATGCCATCAGAAGCGGCGGCGCCGGCCAGGTGGGTAACGTGGAGATCGATTCCGGCCCAGTCAACTCGAACTGGCCGAAGGCCACCTCATGGCCATCATCGGCCCACACCGTCGGCCCGCCCAGCTCGGCTCGCAGCGTCAGCCAGGTCTCGCCGTCGCCGGGCCTCACCATCTCCTCAGGTAATGCGACCGCTCCCTGTCGACCTGGCTGAATTGCCGGGACATGGAGTATCGCCTCGGCCACCGAATGCCCGTCTATCTCTTTGACCGCGACGAACCGCAGATGCTCGGTGGAGAGGGTGTGGTAGCGATTGCGAACCGTGACCAGGCTGCCGTCGAGACCGAAGACGACCGGCTGATTCACCCGGGCGAACTCGGCGAGGCTCGGCGTCGGCGTGCCGTCCGGCAAGAGCATCCCATCCATCACGAAGTTGCCGTCGTGCACAACCTCGCCGAAGTCACCGCCGTAGCCGTAGAACTCCGTACCGTTCGGAGTACGGGTCAACAGTCCATGATCACGCCATTCCCAGACGAAGCCTCCGTGCAGCCGGGGATAGCGCTCGGTCAGTTCGTCGTAGATGTACAGGCCGCCCGGCCCATTGCCCATCGCATGCGCGTACTCGCACATCACAAAGGGCTTGCTGCGGACGCGCTCGGCGTCGGCGGGTCCGTTGAGGTAGGAAATGAAGCCGCTATCGCCACCAATCGCCTCGGTCTCGAGGTAGTTGGGGTACATCCGGGAGTAGAGGTCGGTGTATGCGCAGCTGTGGTCGCCCTCGTAGTGAATCGGGCGCCCGGGATCGCGGCGCCGTACCCAATCAGCCATTTGCACGAGGTTTCTACCGGTTCCGGCTTCGTTGCCGAGGGACCAGATGATCACTGACGGGTGGTTCTTGTCGCGCTCGAGAGTACGTTCCATGCGGTCGAGGCAGACTTCCGTCCACCGAGGATCATCGCTCGGGTTTCCTTGCCAATCACACTCGACAAACCCGTGTGTTTCGTAGTCACATTCATCGATCACCCAGAAGCCGAGCTCGTCAGCAAGATCAAGTACGCGCGGCTGCGGCGGGTAGTGGCTGGTGCGGATTGCATTGATTCCGGCTCGCTTCATCATGATCATGTCGGCGCGCGCGTACTGCTCGTCGAACATCCGGCCCCGGACCGGGTGGGTCTCATGCCGGTTCACGCCGTGGAAGATCACCTGCGTCCCGTTGACGCGAAGAATGTCACCGTCAATCTCGACCCGCCGAAAGCCAACCCGGACCGTGAGGGTCTCGTCCGGTGAGCTGACGCGCGCCTCGTAGAGCCTCGGCACCTCCGCGCTCCACGGCTCGACCTTTCCGACCGAAAACGCCCCGATGTCGCTAGGCCTATCGAAGCGCCGCTCGACGCCGAGTTCAGCAATCTTGATCACCAGCGGGAATGCGCGATCGGAGGAGATGATTTCCGGATCAATCGATGCTGTGCCGTCCGGCGCGTACTCCGCACGCAACCAGACGTCATCCACCGCCCCCTGTGGCCGGCTCAGCAGGGTGACATCGCGAAAGATCCCAGGCAGCCACCATTGATCTTGGTCCTCGACATAGCTCATCGAGGACCACTGGTGCACCCGCACCAAGATCACATTCTTGCCTGGTTGCACCACATCCGTGATGTCGAATTCCTGCACCAGCCGGCTGCCCTTTCCCACGCCGATCTCGGTGCCGTTCAACCAGACGCGATAGACCGACTCCACACCGGCAAAACGAAGCAGCACCCGTTCCGACGACCAGTTCGGCAGCTCGAAAGTCCGGCGATGATCACCAGTGGGATTCTCATCGGGGACGTGCGGCGGATCGATAGGAAACGGGTACTGCACATTGGTGTAGATCGGCTGGCCATATCTGCCCTGCTGAGCCTTTGCTGACGTGCCGGGCAGCACCCAATGAGACGGCACTGGGATGGTGTCCCACGCCGCGTCGTCGAAATCTGGATCGACGGCTGCATCGTCAAGGCCATGCGCTACCGGCGACCAGCGAAACCTCCAATCACCATTCAGGCTGAGCATCGGAGCGTCGCTCGCCAGCCAGGCCCGAGGCCGGCTGCGGAGGCCACTTCCAGGGGAGAAATCGTCGAGATAGCTGCTCACGAGACTAGTCTCGTGGTGAGCCTCTTGTGGGTGCTATGCGGGCTGCGCCCTTCGACAAGCTCAGGGCACATAAGCCCTTCGACAAGCTCAGGGCACATAAGCCCTTCGACCAGCTCAGGGCGGGGCCCTTCGACAAGCTCAGGGCAGATAGGCCCTTCGACAAGCTCAGGGCGCGGCTCTTCGACAAGCTCAGGGCACATAAGCACTCTGACTCGCATCTATCACTGCCGCCCGGTAGCATTCGAGAGTTGTGCGGCGACAGGCGCCGCAGTGATCAAGTCCGGGACCAGAGTGACGTCTCGGGAACGAGGGGTTACACAGTGGGTTCGGTCATCAAGAAGCGTCGCAAGCGGATGGCGAAGAAGAAGCATCGCAAACTGCTCAAACGCACACGGATCCAGCGCCGTCGCGCGGGCAAGTAGCTTCTCGGCTGGACCATGATGGCCACGGAACGGGTCGTCCTCGTCACCGGAGTCTCGCGTGACCTGGGTGCCCGGTTCGCCCGTTCGCTCGCAGCCGAGGATCACGTCGAAGTGGTCGGGCTCGATGTGATCCCGCCGCGTCACGACCTGGGTAGAGCCGATTTCGTACGCGCCGACATCCGCAATCCCGTGATCGCGAAGGTGATCGCCGCCCGTCGGGTCGACACCGTCGTCCATCTTGCGGTGGTGACGGCGCCCGGAAGTGCCGGTGGACGCTCCTCCATGAAAGAGATCAATGTCATCGGCACGATGCAGCTGCTCGCCGCATGCCAGCGGGCGGACACGGTCCAGAAACTGGTCGTGCAGAGTTCGATATCGGTGTACGGCGCCTCCCCGCGAGATCCGGCTAAGTTCACCGAGGACATGTCGCCTCGCGCCCAGCCGCGTACGGGTTTCGGTAAGGACTCAGTCGAGATCGAAAGTTATGTTCGTGGCCTGGCTCGTCGCAGGCCCGACGTTGTAGTCACGACTCTGCGGCTGGCGAACCTGATGGGTGTAGGCGTGGATAGCCATGTGACGCGCTACCTCTCGCTCCCGCTGGTGCCGAGAGTCATGGGATTCGATGCCCGGCTGCAGTTCCTGCATCCCAGCGACGCGATCGAAGCCTTGCTGCTGGTGACGCACCGTGACGTGCCGGGCACTTACAACGTGGCGGCGCCCGGGATCGTCACCCTCACCCAGGCGCTCCGCAAAATGGGTCGGCCGACCATCGGCGTCCCGAGGGCCACTGCGCCGTTTGTCGCCACTCTGGTACGGCAGGCGCGGCTGGTGGATTTCTCAGCCGACCAAGTTGACGCACTGACCTACGGCCGTGCCATGGACACGTCCCGGTTCACGTCCCAGACAGGATTCGTTCCGAGGTTCACCAGCCTCGCGGCGTTGGAGCAGTTCGTCGGCGCGAGCAATGTTGGGATGCTGAACCCGGAGCGGGTTGACAGCGCACTCGAAGCAGTACGCCGCGTGCTCGGAAGTGGGTCAATCAGAAATGGCTGAGGCGGAGATCATCCAATTCGGCAGCCGCGACGAGCGGCGGCGTGTCGGCAGTGCTGGACCCGAGGCGGCCTCCCAAGAGTCGCAAACTGATGGTCAGCCGGGCCCCAACTCAGATGAAATTCCTCCGACCCCAACGCTTGGCGCTTTACTGAGCGAGCTGGTTCGACTGGCCTCCCGGTCGCTGGGGAGCCTGCAATCGCCGATCACTCAGCTGGGCAATCTGGCAGCCGACCCGCTGCACGCTTCGGCTTCGCTGGCGGAAATGCTGGGGGTGGACTGGGATGAGTCGCTGGAGCACATTGTCGCCTTCCTGAGTGATCGACTGCGCGGCGACTATGCCGTGGATGAGTTCGGATTCGACCCTGAGTTCACCACCAAGGTCTATTTGCCGCTGCTGCGCCTGCTCGCTGACTCCTGGTTCCGAGTCGAGGTGCGAGGGGCGGAGAACCTCCCCACTGATGGTTCAGCGCTTTTGGTTTCGAATCACGCAGGCACGTTGCCGGTCGATGGGATGATCTTGCACACGATCGTCTACGACGAGATCGGCCGCCATGTCCGGATGTTGGGGGCGGACTTGATCTTCAAGACGCCTTTCTCTGGAGATCTTGCTCGCAAGACGGGTACCACGTTGGCTTGCCAAGAAGATGCAGAACGCCTGCTGGCCTCCAACCAGCTGGTAGCAGTTTTCCCCGAAGGCTTCAAAGGCCTTGGCAAGCCGTACGCCGATCGCTACAAGCTGCAACGGTTCGGCCGCGGGGGATTCGTTTCGGCAGCCCTCCGAGCTCAGGTGCCGATCATTCCCACAGCGATTGTCGGCTCGGAGGAGATCTATCCGCTCATCGCCAGGGTGCCTGGACTCGCAAGGATGCTGGGGTTGCCGTACTTCCCGATCACGCCGCTGTTTCCCTGGCTGGGTCCGCTCGGCATGATCCCTCTGCCGAGCAAGTGGATCATCGAGTTCGGCGAGGCAATTACCACCGACGAGCTCGGTGCCGGCGCGGCCGATGATCCGATGACCGTGTTCAACATCACCGATCAAGTGCGGGAGACGATTCAGCAGACCCTGTACGCGCTACTCATGCAGCGACGGAGCACTTTCTTCTAGCCACCGAACCGAGCCCCGTCGCGTTTCAGTCATGACGTCGACGTCGAGGCACCGAAGAGCTGCCCAACTAATCTGTCCCTCGTGTTCTGGGCCCTGGCGGTGATCTTGCTGGCCTTCGCTGGGTTCACCGTGATCGTGGTCCGGCTGCGTCGTCGAATTGGAGCCGCCGACGAGCCCAGGGAGGCCACTGTCAGCACCGATCAGGAGCGCCGGATTGATCTTGACCAGCTCAAGGGCTTCGTGTACGTAGGCGCTGGCGCGTTGACGCTATTGGCAGTTGCGGTAATCCTGATGGGCCTGTTCGCAAACGAGAGCGGCCGCGCCGAGGGCCTTGCCGTGCTCGGGCTCTTCGGCTACGCGGCATACCTTGGGGCAGCAACGGTGGTCCTCTATGTCATGAGGCGCAAGAGCTAGTCTGCGGCGCATCAGCCCTTCATGACGCGCCTGACGGCAAACCCGGTCGCGACTGCACCGGCAGTTGCGCCAGCTGCCCCAGCGCCGAAGAGGCCGACACGCGCCGCCTTGCGACCGCTGCGATAGTCCTGAATCTGCCAGTCCTGTTCCTCGGCGTACGCCAGCAACCTGCCGTCGGGGTTGATCGCGCAGGGGTGCCCGACCAGCGACAGCATCGGAAGGTCGTTGTAGGAGTCTGAGTACGCGAAGCAACGAGCAAGATCGAATCCGTGCTCATGTGCCAGCGCGCGTACCGCATCGGCCTTGGCGGCGCCGTGGAGCAGACCACCTTTGAGCCGGCCCGTGTAGACACCTTCGATGTGCTCAGCCGTCGTACCCAGCGCGCCGGTCAGTCCTAGCCGGGCAGCGATGATGCCGGCCACCTCCACCGGTGCCGCGGTCACCAGCCAGACCTGCTGCCCCACCTCGAGGTGCATCTGAGCTAGCGCCCTGGTACCGGGCCAGATGCGACCAGCGATGGTGTCCTCGTAAACCTCGGTGGCAATCTCGGTCAGTTCGGTAACGGTGTGCCCTTCGATGAAGCCCAATGTCACGCTGCGGACATCTTGGAGATGACCCGGCTTCTCTCGTCCCACCATGCGGAAGTACGCCTGCAGCCAGAGGCCCTTCAAGATCACTCGTGGCGGGAAGAAGCCGCGTCGATACAAACCCTTGGCCAGATAGAACAGCGAGGCACCCTGGACCACCGTGTTGTCCAGGTCGAAGAAAGCCGCGGCGGTTGGATCCTCATGGATCAGTGGAACCTGGCGCTGGTCGCTTGCTCCCACCTCATCCCGGGCGGATAGCAGAGGGTCGGCGCTCGCAGGAGGATCGGCGTGGTCAACGGGAATTGCCGACGCGTCACTGCCCGGCAAGGACTCGACATCGCCGACATGCCTGGGCGGCTTGCCCTCCGATCTTCTCATCGCGCTCTCCCGTCCGATCACGTCATCACCATAATGTCCTCCTCCGCTATTTCTCGTGCCAGACTCAGCTGGGTGAACGAGGAGGACACAGCGGTCCAGTTGCTCAACGCCGAACAGCTGGAGAACAACCTTGCCGATCTTGTGGCTCGGCAGGCGGAGGCCCAGCCCCAGGGCGTGGCGATTGTTCAGCCGCTGCCGGTGCGCCGCGCCATGACCTGGGCCGAGCTGGACCGCCGGATCGACGCCGTCGCCGCCGGATTGTCAGCCCACGGACTGGTGGCGGGACATCGAATCGCTCTTGTCGGTCCGAACAGCATCGAATTCGTCGTGGCCTACTTCGCGACCTTGCGCGCCGGCTACGTCGCCGTGCCGATTAATCCCCAGTCCACAGCGAACGAACTGCGCGTATTGATGAACGACTGCGGCGCACGGGTGCTGTTCACAGCTGCGGCCCAACCGCTGGAGAGTGTGCATCAGGTAGACCTCACTCCTCGAGGGCTTGATGAGTTGTCTGACGCAGCAGCCGAACCGGTGAGCTCGCCTAGGGACCCAGAAGCGCTGGCCGTCCTGCTCTACACCGCCGGCACCTCAGGGGAGCCGAAGGCGGCGATGCTCAGCCACCGCGCACTGCTGACTCATCTGGACAGCGTCGCCTCCCTCGACATTCTGGACAGCGAGTCGGTGGTGCTGGCCATGCTGCCGCTGTTCCATGTATTCGGCCTGAATGCTGTGCTGGGGAGTTGGGCCAAGTCGGGTGCCCGCCTGGTGATCATGGATGGGTACGACGGCTTCGCAGACGTCCTGGCCGGCGAGGCCATCACCAACCTGCCGTTGGCGCCGCCGGTGCTGGCCCGGATTATGGATGACGAGCGGGCCCTCGCGAGCCTCGAGTCGGTGAGGACCGTGGTGTCGGGTGCCGCGCCGCTGCCAGTTGATCTTCGAGAGCAGTTCACTGCGCGTACCGGACTCAGGGTCGATCAGGGATACGGATTGACAGAGGCGGCGCCGGGCGTCACGGCCACAGTGGGTGGAGAACTGTTCGGGCACGGCCATGTCGGTCGCCCGCTGCCCGGCGTCGGGGTCAGGATCGGTGATGGCACGGAGGAAACCGAGCCCGGCGAGATCTGGATCCGCGGTGACAGCCTGTTCGCCGGCTACTGGCCGGACGGTCGCGGCGGGCCAGGGGAGCTCGGCTGGTTTCCGACTGGAGACGTCGGCTACCTGCTGGACGGGGAGTTGTTCATCGTTGACCGGGCCCGTGAGCTGATCATCGTCAATGGCTTCAATGTTTACCCTGCCGAGGTGGAGGAAGCGATCGGCGAGCTGCCAGGCGTTGAGTCGGTTGCCGTGGTAGGTCGGCCCTACCGGCGCACTGGCGAGCAGGTTGTGGCGTTTGTCACTGGAGCTGGCTTGAGTGTCGAGGCGATCAACGAACACTGCGCCGATCGGCTCGCGAAGTTCAAGCGCCCGAGTCTGGTCCGGCTGGTCGAGGACCTTCCCAGGGGAATAACCGGGAAGGTGAGGAAGGGCGTCTTGCGGCACAGCCTGGAGGCCGTTGGTGAGAAGAATTGAGGCTCAGCGGTGGCATCGCTGACAGCGTTCGCCGCGAGGCAAGAGCGGATCGTCGTGCTGACTCGGCAGGGCTGCCATCTGTGTGAGGAGGCGATCGCGCAGGTGGCTGCGGTCTGCGTCGAAATCGGCGAGGCGTACGCGGTGCTTGATGTCGACAGCGACCCGGAACTGCAGCGTCGCTACACCGACCAGGTGCCTGTCACGTTCGTCGACGGCGCGCAGCACGACTTTTGGCGGGTCGATCCTGCCCGGCTCAAGGCTGCTCTGCTGCGGTCTCGTTGAGTGCGATGTTGTTCAGCGCCGCCACACTGCGTGGTCTGATCGAGGGCAGGGTGAACTGCACGTACCGCCGCTGGCAGGTGGTGCGGCCCAAAGTCGGGTCGAGATTCACCACATCTGTTGGAGTCGTCGAGGTCACCTCGATCACACCTGCCGATGAGGCGCAGCTGACCGACCAGGACGCCGCTGACGCAGGCTTCGACTCGGTCTCTGCCCTCGTCAAGTGGACGAGCGCGAAAGGCGACGGTGATCTCTACCGGATTGGCATCGTCTTGGCTGGACCTGATCCGCGCGTTGCTCTGCGTCGCTCAGCCGAGCTCGCCCCCGCAGACGTCTCGGCGCTGAGCGCACGCCTTGACCGGATGGATCGTGCTGCCGAGCACCCGTGGACCCACGACACTTTGCGTCAGATTCAACGGCTGCCTGGTGTTGTATCGACAGAGCTCGCGATGGAGGCCGGTCAGGAGCGTCGCGCATACAAGCTCAGGGTCCGCCGCCTCAAGGCGCTCGGCCTGACCGAATCACTCCAGCGCGGCTATCGACTCTCCCCCCGCGGCCAGGCCTATCTCGCCGCACTCGAATCGTCGCCCTCGTAAGTCCAGTCCGTGCGGTCGGGCGTCTTGAATGGCAACATCCCACGCTCCGTGGGATGCCGACGCTGTGCATGGCATGCAGGCCATGCACAGCGTGAGCAAGCTAGGTATAGCTGCGTGGGCAGGCGGTCAATAACCCACGCTGCGTGGGACGTTGACGCTGTACACGGTGTGCATGCCATGCACAGCGCGGGCAAACTAGGTACAGCTCGTGGGCCGGGCCCGTCAAATCACCCACTCTGCGTGGGTTATTGACGCAATGCATGGCGTCCAGCTCCTGAAATTGTGCGGCTGTTCACAAACGCCTTAGAGTGGCGCTGTTTGGACCGGATCCGAGCGCCGATTCAGGAGTTGTGTGTCGCAAACCTTCCCGACTGACCCGCCGGCGCGCACGGCGGCAGGTCAACATTGGCGAACAGTCGCCACTCTCAAGGGAATTCCAGATGCCACGGTTGCGCGGCTGCCTGTCTACCTTCGAGCGCTCAACCAACTGGCGGAACGGCAGATCGACACGATCAGCAGCGGTGCACTCGCCGAGGCCACGGGCGTGAACTCCGCCCAGCTTCGCAAGGATCTGTCGTATCTGGGTTCGTACGGCACTCGCGGGGTCGGCTACGACGTGCGATACCTGCGGCTCCAGATCGGCCGAGTTGTCGGCTCTGCTCACGACTGGCCAGTGATCATCGTTGGCCTCGGCAACCTGGGCACGGCGCTGGCCAACTACTCCGGGTTCTACTCGCACGGCTTTCGTGTCGTCGGCTTGATCGACACCTCCCCTGAACTGGTGGGCAAGCGGATCCATGGTTTGGCGATCTGCGACTTGACCGAGCTCGAGGAGGTCGTCGCAGCTACAGGCGCAGTGATCGCGGTCATCGCGACTCCGGCTGAGGCCGCCCAGGCGGTCGCCGACAGACTTGTGTATCTGGGAGTCACAAGCATCCTGAACTTCGCCCCGACGGTGCTCGTCGTACCCGACGGGGTCAACGTCCGTAAAGTTGACCTCGGCCAAGAACTGCAGATCCTGGCCTATCACGAGCAGCGCAAGAGCGGCGACAGCAGCCAGACTCTGGCTGAGAGCAGAGGAACCGGTTCATGAGCATTCTGGTGGTCAGCGTCTCGCACAAGTCGACCTCGGTCTCTCATCTCGGTCAACTCGCGCTGGATTCGCCTGCTTCGGCGAAGCTCGCCGAACAGCTCGTGGGATCGGAGCACATCGACGAGGCCGTGGTGCTGTCCACGTGCAACCGGACCGAGGTCTACGCGTCCGTCTCCCGGTTCCACGGCGCTTTGGATGACGCTACCCAGGTCCTCGCCGATGTTGCGGGCCTTCGTGGCAGTGAACTTCGGGCGTTGTGCGCGGTGTTCTTCGACGAGGGTGCAGTTGCCCACGTGTTCTCGGTGGCGTCCGGCCTTGACTCGCTGGTGATCGGTGAGAGCCAGATTCTCGGGCAGGTAAAGAGCGCCCTCACCGTTGCCCAATCTCACGAGACGGTGGGTCCGGTCCTCAACTCTTTGTTTCAGCAAGCGATCCGGGTCGGCAAGCGGGTCCACAGCGAGACCGGTATCGGCTCGGCCGGTCGTTCGCTCGTGAGTGCCGGGTACCGGCTCCTGACTGACCAGCTGGGTGGCTTGGACCGTCGGCGGGTGCTGGTCGTCGGGGCTGGCGCGATGGCTGGGTTAGCTGCACGAACGGCGGCGGCGGACGGTGCATCCGTCATCTGCGCCAATCGCACGTTGTCCCGCGCGGAGCGACTGGCCGAAGCAGTTGGCGGGAAGGCGGTCGCGCTCTCCGAGCTCGCCACGGCGCTCGCAGCGGCCGATGTGCTGGTGACCTGCACCGGAGCCCGGACTCTGACCATTGGGGTCGACGATCTGGTGGGTACTCCGGTGCGCGGAGTTGTCGATCTTGCCCTGCCGGCCGACGTAGCACCGGAGGTGGTGGAGCAGGGCATTTGTCTGGTGAACCTTGATCGGCTGGTCGCCGAACAGCCGGACGCCGCGAGTGCCCAGGAGATCGAGGACGCGCGGACCCTGGTTCGAGAAGAGGTTTCCGAATTCCTCGGCCTACGCCGCGCTGCCCAGGTCGCCCCAACGGTCGTCGCGCTGCGCTCCATGGCCTCGGAGGTGGTCGCCACCGAACTACGCCGGTTGGACGGACGGCTGCCCCATCTTGATGATCATGAACGCGTGCAGATCCAACGGAGCATGCGACGTATCGTCGACAAGCTGCTGCACGCCCCGACCGTACGAGTTCAAGAGCTGTCAGCGGAACCGGACGCTGTGGAT
The DNA here is from genome assembly GCA_963740515.1 of uncultured Actinomycetota bacterium. Lineage (GTDB taxonomy): Bacteria > Actinomycetota > Actinomycetes > Propionibacteriales > Propionibacteriaceae > Microlunatus. The sequence continues at coordinate 141,741 of CAVUEO010000026.1, read as the reverse complement.
TACGCAGCTGCCCTACGCGAACTCTTCGCCCTCGACCCGCAGACCGTCGCCGCTGTGATGTCACCAGAGGTCGGGCCGTAATGCCTCGCTGGACCTGATGTCTGCAGCCTCCCCGACCCGGCCCATCCGGCTGGGGGCGCGTACGTCGGCGCTCGCCCGCGCCCAGGCGAGCCAGGTAGCCGTCGCGCTTGCCGCCGGCGGTAGCGACACGACATTTGTGGGCGTGACGACGACCGGTGATCTTGATCAGCGCCAGCTCACCGAGATCGGTGGCACTGGGGTCTTCGTCAGCGCGGTACGCGATGCCCTGCGGCGAAATGAGATTGACGTCGCGGTGCACTCGCTCAAGGACCTGCCCACCACGCCTGCTGACGATCTGGAGATCATCGCGATCCCGGCGCGTGAGGACACGCGCGACGTGCTGGTGGGGCGGCGACTGAATGATCTGTCCGACGGCGCCCGGATCGGCACCGGAGCTCCACGGCGGGCGATGCAGATGATCGACTGGGCATCCGAACACAACCTCGAGGTGGACGTCGTGCCGATCCGGGGGAATGTCGAGACCCGAATCGAGCGGGCGCGGGAGGGAAAGGTCGATGCGGTGATCTTGGCAGCGGCTGGGTTGCGCCGGCTCGGCTTGCTGCCGGAGCTGGAGGAGGTTCCCGGAGCCTGCGTCGTGCAACAGCTCCCAGCACAAATTCTTGATCATCAGGTGATGCTTCCAGCACCTGGACAAGGGGCCCTCGCTCTAGAAATTCATCGTTCTCTCAGCATTGAGCTGCGGCGCCGGTTGGCAGTTCTCGACAACCTTGTTGCGCGAGCAGAATCCCTTGTGGAGCGGGGTTTTCTCGGTGCATTGGAAGCTGGCTGTACGGCCCCCGTGGGGGCCCATGCAGTGGTGACAGCAGTCCGTGGTACAAGTCTCGATTTGACTCTGAGGGCGGTAATTGGGAGAACGTTACTGAGCAACTTGTCAGAACCTACCAAAGCAGGCTCAGTCCTACGACTGGAGGCGCACGGATCGTCGGATGATCCGGAGCAGTTCGGGGTCGCCCACGCTGGTGAGGTGCTGGCGCAGTTGCGGGAGCAACACGTTTGAACAACCTTTGCTCTGACCGCCAAGCGCGGCTGGGCTGACAACAGAACGCGAGAACCAGTGAGCACATCCTCGGCTCGTAGGCCCCGGACCTCCACCTCTGCCACTCCAACCGCACCGATCGCCAAAGGTCGGGTGATCTTTGTCGGTACCGGACCTGGTGACCCTGATCTGCTGACGCTTGGCGCAATCGCGGCTCTGGCTGATGCCAGTTCGGTGATCTTGGACAATGATCAGCAACGAGAGATTCTGGCTCATCCGGCCATCACGCTGGCCGAAGCTGCCGAGGTCATAACACTCGGCCTGACCGAAGCTCGCAAGCCCATGAGCCCTTCCGCGCGCGCCAAGATCGTGCTCAAGCAGGCCGCGACTGGTACCCGCGTCGTGCGGCTCGTCAGCGGCGATCCGTTCCTGGACAACGCTGTTGCCGACGAGGCGGCAGCTTGCGTCCGTGGTGGCATTGACTTCGAGGTCGTGCCCGGCGTGTCAAGCCTCACCGCAGTTCCGGAGTATGCCGGCATTGATCTGATCCATGCTGGAGGGGTGCAGTTCGCTTCAGTCACCGATGGCAGGTTCAGCAAGAACGGAACGTCTCAGTGGGGTTCCGCGGCGACGATTGTGGTAAGCACCGTGGTCTCGATGATCAATGGCTTGGTCGAGGCAGCGAAGTCCGCCGGCCGGCCGGGAGATGATCATGTTGTCGTCACCCTGCACGGGGGGAGCACCGAACAGATCAGCTTGACGACCAACTTAGATGGGCTGGTGGCCGCGGTCCGGTCGGTCAAGGCGCCTGCTTCCGACCGGGTGCACGTCATCATCGGAGCCGCCGCGGAGCAACGCCACGAGCTGAGCTGGTATGAAACGAAGCCTCTCTTTGGCTGGCGGGTGCTGGTGCCCCGTACCAAGGACCAGGCGGCACCGATGGTGGCGCGGCTGCGCACCTATGGCGCGCACAGCGAAGAGGTGCCCACGATCTCAGTGGAACCGCCTCGGAGTCCGCTGCAGATGGACAAGGCGATCCGAGGGCTTGTCGAGGGCCGCTATGAGTGGGTGGCGTTCACCTCGGTCAATGCGGTCAGGGCCGTACGGGAGAAGTTCGAAGAGTACGGGCTGGACGCTCGGGCCTTCTCCGGCTTGAAGGTCGCCGCCGTTGGGGAGGTGACCGCCAATTCTTTGCAGGCTTGGGGAATCGAACCAGATCTGGTGCCACAGGGCGAGCAGTCCGCCGCTGGTCTGGCGGCTGAGTTCCCGCCGTATGACGACGTGTTGGATCCGATCAACCGGGTTTTCCTGCCGCGTGCCGACATCGCCACGGAGACTCTCGCCGAAGGCTTGAAAGACTTGGGCTGGGAAGTCGAGGACGTGACCGCCTACCGCACCGTACGAGCCACCCCGCCTCCAGCACCAGTGCGTGAGGCGATCAAGACCGGCAAGTTCGACGCCGTGGTGTTCACGTCGTCATCGACTGTGCGGAACCTTGTTGGCATCGCGGGCAAGCCCCATGCCTCAACGATCATCGCAGTCATTGGGCCGGCGACAGCGCGTACCTGTGAGGAGCATGGCCTGCGGGTTGACGTCATCGCCGCCAAGCCGTCGGTTGTGGATCTGGCGGATGCGCTGGCCAGTTTCGCGGCGCAACGCCGCGACGCCTTCCTGGACGCTGGTGAGCCGGTCCTCAAGCCCTCCCAGCGTCGCCCAGGCACTCGGCGTCGTGTCTGAGCCTCCGGGATCAATGCGCCCTGAGCCCTTCGACGAGCTCAGGACGGCGCCTGCCGCAGGAATGCACCCTGAGCCCTTCGACGAGCTCAGGACGGCGCCTGTCGAAGGGCTTGATGCCGGGCTTCGACAAGCTCAGCCCACAGACATCCGTCAGCGGCCGCGCCGTCTACGGACCACCGCAGCAATGCGAGCCATGGTTGCCGAGACGAGCCTCGAGCCACGCCAGCTGATCCTGCCTCTGTTCGTCGCTGAAGGCCTGCGGGAGCCACGCTCCATCAGTTCCATGCCCGGTGTTGTTCAGCACACCCTCGATACGCTCCGCAAGGCCGCTGTGGAAGCTGCAGATGCCGGACTGGCCGGCGTCATGCTCTTCGGCATCCCCGTGCACAAGGACGCGCGTGGCTCCGGGGCGCTGGATTCGGAGGGTATCTTGACCGCCGCGATCCGGGCGGTACGCGAGGAGGTCGGCGACGACTGCCTGGTCATGTCTGACGTCTGCCTCGACGAGTTCACTGATCACGGACACTGCGGCGTGCTCACCGCATCAGGCACGGTCGACAATGACGCGACTGTTGAGATCTACGCGCAGATGGCTGCGCTGCACGCCGCCGCCGGCTCACATGTGGTCGGACCGAGCGGCATGATGGATGGCCAGGTTGGCGCCATCCGGGAGGCCCTCGACGCAGCAGGAGCCTCGGATGTGTCGATCCTGGCATATTCGGTGAAGTACGCTTCGGCGTTCTACGGGCCCTTCCGCGAGGCCGTCGCGTCCTCGCTCACCGGCCATCGCAGGACCTATCAGCTGGATCCCGCCAACATCCGCGAGGCGCTGCGGGAGGTGGCGCTCGACGTCGAGCAGGGAGCCGACATTGTGATGGTGAAGCCGGCGCTGGGTTACCTGGATGTGGTACGCGCCATCCGGGAGGCGGTGGATCTGCCGGTCGCGGCGTACAACGTGTCCGGAGAGTACGCGATGGTCGAGGCAGCAGCGGCAAACGGTTGGATCAACAGAGAGCCCGCGATCAACGAAACACTCACTTCGATCCGCCGTGCCGGTGCAGATCTGATCTTGAGCTACTGGGCTCTGGAGTGGGCACGCTCGCTACGCCCGTCGGCCGGACACCGGTCGTGATGCGCAGCCTGAGATGACAGTCCGATCAACTCCGGGCACCGTACGGAGCGAGGCTGCCTTCGACCGGGCAAGGACTGTAACGCCGGGTGGAGTGAACTCACCGGTGCGCGCGTTCCGATCTGTCGGCGGCACGCCGCGATTCATCGCCAGCGCCAGCGGTGCGTACCTGTACGACATCGACGGCAATGAGCTCGTTGACCTCGTCTGTTCCTGGGGCCCAATCCTGTTGGGCCATGCCCATCCCGAAGTCATCGGTGCTGTCGCCGACGCGGCTCGGCGCGGGACCTCCTACGGTGCGCCCACGCTCGCCGAAGTCGATCTTGCCGCGGAGATCATCGATCGGATGCCCGTCGAGCAGGTCCGCTTGGTCAACTCGGGCACTGAAGCCACCATGTCGGTTCTGCGCTTGGCCCGGGGTGTCACTGGCCGCAACAAGATCATTAAGTTCGCCGGCTGCTACCACGGCCATGTGGACGCACTGCTGGCTGCAGCCGGCTCGGGGGTGGCAACCCTGTCGATACCCGGTACTCCAGGTGTGACAGACGCGACCATCGCAGACACCATCGTGGTCGGCTACAACGACCGAGACGCCGTGCAAGCAGCCTTCGCCAGCTTCGGCGACCAGATCGCCGCGGTGATCACTGAGGCCGCCCCCGGCAACATGGGGGTCATTCCACCCGGGGTTGAGAGTGGCATCGGCTTCAACGCATTCCTTGCCGGCATCGCGCATGATCATGGCGCTTTGTTCATCTCCGACGAGGTGATGACCGGCTTCCGAGTGAGCCGATCGGGACAGTTCGGCCTCGATGGGGTACGGCCAGACCTGATGACCTTCGGCAAGGTGATGGGCGGCGGCTTCCCAGCGGCGGCGTTCGGGGGGCGTACCGATCTCATGCAGAACCTGGCGCCGGTGGGCGCGATCTACCAGGCCGGCACCCTCTCCGGAAACCCCATCGCAACGGCCGCCGGTCTCGCAACGCTGCGCCTGGCGACCCAGGAGATCTATGAGCAGCTCGACCGCACAGCGGCGCAGCTGCGGGCCGAAGTGAGGGGCGCCCTAGATGCGGCTGGCGTGCCGCACGTCATTCAGAGCGCTGGGAACTTGTTCAGCGTTTTCTTCGTCACCGAAGGCGTGACCGCAGTGCCGGACTACGCCAGCGCCACTCAGCAGTCCACCGCGGCCTACGCCGCGTTCTTCCATTCGATGCTTCGCTCGGGGGTCTACTTGCCGCCGAGCGTGTACGAAGCTTGGTTTCTTTCCGCCGCGCACGATGATAGAGCCGTGAATCGGATTGTCGATGCGCTGCCGGCCGCGGCCGCCGCCGCGAGCTCCTCGGGATAGGGGACGAGGAGCCAGATGGGTCAGGACCGAACAATCGTGCATCTCGTACGCCATGGAGAGGTGGACAACCCTGCGGGGCTGCTTTATGGACGCCTCCCCGACTACCACCTTTCCGAATTGGGCATCCAGATGGCCGAGCGGGTCGCCGAGCATTTCCAGGAGCGAGACGTCGTGCATCTCAGGAGCTCACCCCTGGAGCGGGCGCAAGAGACCGCGGCACCATTGGCTGAGGCATTAGGTCTGCCGGTGGTCATCGATTCTCGGGTGATCGAGGCGGCGAACTATTTCGAGGGGCTGCGGGTTTCTTTTGCCGGCGCGGTGCGGCATCCCAAGAATTGGCTCTACTTCCGAAACCCGTTCAAGCCGAGCTGGGGTGAGGCGTACTCCGAGGTTTTGGCCCGAACGCGTCTCGCGATGCGCGACTCAGCCAAGGCTGCGCTCGGGCATGAGGCAGTGATCGTCTCCCATCAGCTCCCGATCTGGATTTCGCGTATCAATGCCGAAGGCCGGCGGATGTTCCACGATCCCCGGAAACGAGAGTGCACCCTGGCTAGCGTCACATCGTTCACCTATATCGATGCTCGCATCACGTCGGTCAGCTATTCCGAGCCTGCTGCTGAGCTGCTTCGTCCGCATCAGGCCAAGAAGTTTGTTGCAGGGGCCTGATGCTGCGGCGTACCACGGTCCGCATCGCTGCGGTTTTGGCAGCCATGCTGGTCGTGGTCTCCTGTGCTCGCACCGGGGCGGATGAGCAAACGCGGAGTGCGGGCCAGGTGGGTTACCCGACCGTGCCGCGCAACCTCACCCGGATACCCCCCGACCAACGTAAAGAGTTGCCGACTGTGTCCGGTCCTGCTCTGGGCAGCAACCGGACAATCTCCAGTCAGGACTACCGCGGCAAGGTTGTGGTGATCAACGTCTGGGGTTCATGGTGTCCGCCGTGTCGCAAGGAAGCACCCGATCTACAGGCTGCGAGTGTCGAGACCAGGGGCACCGCCCAGTTCGTTGGCATCACCAGCAAGGACTACGATCCGGCTCCAGCCGAGGCCTTCGTGCGGAGCTTCCAGATCACTTATCCCAGCATCTACGACCCCACTGGGAAGGTGCTGCTGGCGTTCGCCGGGGAACTCCCGCCCAGCGCTATTCCCTCGACCATGATCATCGATCAGCAGGGTCGGCTTGCCGTCCGAGTGCTGAGTGAGGTCTCGAAGATCACCCTCGTGGACATGATCAACGACGTCGCGAATGGTCAATGATGACTCCACTCGACCTGGGGAGCTGGGCGGAGACGGCGGTCGGCGGCTCCATGGCCCTGGCGCTGCCGGTGGCGCTGCTTGCTGGCCTGGTGTCGTTTTTCTCGCCCTGCGTCGTGCCGCTGCTGCCGGGCTACCTCTCCTACGCGACGGGTTTGGGAGCGGCAGAAGTCGTCGAAGGATCGTCCCGCCGCGGTCGGATGCTCGCCGGTACCTCGCTCTTCGTGCTGGGTTTCGCGGCGGTCTTCGTGATCACCGGAGTCGTCGCCGGCGCCGCGGGACAGTTGTTGGCGGCGTACCGCGACATCATCACTCGAGTGCTCGGCGTTGTGATCATCATGCTGGGCCTGATCTTCGCGGGTGTGTTGAAGATCGGCCAACGCGACTTGCGGCTGCATCGCATCCCAGCGGTGGGCGTTGCCGCGGCACCGCTTGTCGGTGTGGTGTTTGCGCTCGGTTGGACACCCTGCCTGTCACCGACTCTCGGCGTGGTGGTCAACCTTGGCTTCAACGAAGGCACTGCCGCACGCGGCGGAGTGCTGGGCTTTGTCTACGCACTCGGACTCGGCATACCCTTTGTGCTCGCTGGCCTCGCTTTCACCAGAATGGCTTCTGCCGTGGCGTTCCTCAGGGAGCGTCAACAGTTGGTGATGCGGATCGGAGGAGTGCTGCTGATCATCGTGGGTCTACTACTTGTGACTGGCACCTGGAACGCGCTGACCGCGGTGCTGCGACAGTGGGCGTCGAACTTCGAGACAGTGATCTGATATGACAACGATCAAGACTCGCGAATCGGCAGCCGAGTCAAGCAAGCCAGCGCCGCAAGCCGACCTGCCGCGCCTGGGGTGGCGTGGTGGATTGCGCTACCTGTGGACTCAGCTCACCTCGATGCGTACCGCATTGATCTTGTTGTTTGCACTCGCACTTGCTGCGATCCCCGGCTCGCTGGTGCCGCAGCGCAGGGTGTCGCCGGTCCGGGTAACCGACTTCATCAACGAACATCCCACGCTGGCGCCCGTCTACGACAAGCTAGGCCTTTTCGACGTCTACAGCTCAGCGTGGTTCTCAGCGATCTACCTGCTGCTGTTCGTGTCCCTGGTCGGCTGCATCGTCCCGAGGATCGGTGTGTATGCCAAGGCACTGCGGGCCCGCCCGCCGAAGACGCCGCGCAACCTTGTCCGACTACCCGCGTACGCAGCCGCCGATCTGACCGATAGCGATCATGATGTTCTCGACCGTGCCGCTGCCGCATTACGCAGCCGGCGCTATCGCGTTGATGTCAACGGCGACAGCGTTGCTGCAGAGCGTGGCTACTTACGCGAGGCTGGCAATCTGGTGTTTCACATCAGTCTGGTCTTCGTGCTCGTTGGCGTGGCAATTGGCGTTCTCTTCGGCTTCCGCGGCACCAGTGTGGTGATCGTGGGTCAGGGTTTCTCCAACAACCTCACCCAGTACGACGACTTCTCGGCCGGCGGTCGGTTCACGGAGGCAGATCTGGTGCCGTTCAGCGTCATCGTGAAGGACTTCGACGTGAAGTTCGAAACTGGACCGGTGCAGCGCGGCGCAGCTCGCCTGTTCCGGGCAAACGTCGAGGTAACAGAGCGGCCGGGCGCAGCTCCTCATCAGGAAGTTCTCGAGGTCAACAAGCCGCTCCACATCGCTGACACAACTGTGCATCTGATCGGGCATGGTTATGCCCCTCAGGTCACCGTCAAAGACGCCCAGGGCAATGTCGCCTTCTCAGGTCCTGTCGTGCTGCTGCCGCAGGACGGCAACTTCAGCTCGATCGGCACCATCAAGGCTCCGGACGCTCGACCTGAGCGCCTCGCTTTTGAGGCGTACTTCTTCCCAACCGCAGTGGTCGGCGACCAGGGACCGCAGTCGATATTTCCGGATGCACTCAACCCTGCGCTTTTTGTGAATGTCTGGCACGGACCACCGAAGGTCGAGACTGGACGGCCGGAGAACGTGTACTCGCTCGATACCGCCGGCCTCAGCCAACTGAAGGATGCCGACGGTCAGCCGGTACGGATCAGCCTCATGGTGGGAGATGGTGTGAATCTCCCCGACGGCAAAGGCTCAATCCAGCTGGATGGCTGGGTCCGCTGGGTCAAGCTGCAGATCGGTGCCACACCCGGCGTGCAGATTTCCCTGATCGCGCTGGGGTTCGCCGTCACTGGCTTGTGCTTGTCGCTGTTCGTGCGTCCGCGGCGGGTATGGATCCGCGTCCGTGGTGCCGATCAAGGCCATAGGGTGGTGGAGGTCGGCGGCTTGGACCGCGCCGATGCTCGCGCCGGCCTCACTGAGGATGTAGCCGAGTTGGCCGCCGAGCTATCCCGCAGGCCTGAGGATGTGAGCGCGAGATGACCTACGAGTACTACTCCAGCCTCGCCCTGGTCAGCTCGGTGGTGGTCTATGCACTTGCGATGTTCGCCCACACGGCCGAATGGGCGGCGGCGCGGCGACTCGGCGTTGCCAAGCTTGCTGCCCCTGAGCTGGTGGATGTTGCGGCCGTGGAGCGTGGCGACCCACATTTGCGCCCGGACCCTGGCGACGTGCCAGATCAACCGGTTACCCAGGCAGGTCCGGTCACCGAGTCGGAAGCCGATCCCGCTGCTAGCCGTCGCGTCGAGCAGTTCAGCCGGATTGGTGTTGCGCTGACCGTGATCGGCTTCCTGCTGAGCGTTTTCGGTGTGCTGGCACGAGCACTTGCTGCCCAACGGGCGCCGTGGGGCAACATGTTCGAGTTCACGATCACGGCACTGATCTTTGTGGTCGGCGTGTACCTGATCTTGGTCTGGCGAGCCGGGCTCCGTTGGCTGGGACTCCCCGTGACTATGCTCGCCGCCGTTGGAAACGGCCTCGCGGTGACTGTTTTTTATGTCGCGGTGGCACCGCTTGTGCCGGCGTTGCACTCGGTCTGGTTCTTGATCCATATCGTGGCAGCGGCCATCTCAGGGGCAGCATTCAACGTCGGCGGGCTTATGTCGATCCTCTATCTGATCAAGAACCGCGCCGAGGTCCGGGGGAATGTCAGCGGCTACCTCGGGCGAGTTCCGGACTCGCGCAAGATCGATTTGATCGCCTACCGCTTCAATGCTTTTGCTTTCCCGCTTTGGACCTTCACCGTGGTCGCGGGTGCGATTTGGGCCGAATACGCGTGGGGACGCTACTGGGGCTGGGACCCTAAGGAGACCTGGGCCCTGGTCACCTGGGTGATCTACGCGTGTTATCTGCACGCTCGCTCAACGGCCGGCTGGCGCGGCACCAGGGCAGCCGTGATCGCAATCATTGGTCTTGCATCGTTCTGGTTCAACTTTGTCGGGATCAACCTGCTGGTCTCGGGACTCCACTCCTACGCCGGGATTTAAGCTAAGCCAGGCGCGTACGGTTTCGCTTCTGTCGAGCTGTCGCCACGGAGCTATACCTGGTTTGCTCACGCTCTGCATGCCATGCACGCCGTGTACAGCGTGAGCGTCCCACGCAGCGTGGGTTGTTGGCAGGACGGCCGATGAGCCGTAGGCGGTTGGCCACGAGCTGTACTTGGTTTGCTCACGGTGTGCATGGCATGCACCCCGTGTACAGCGTGAGCGTCCCACGCAGCGTGGGATGTTGACAGGGCCCATCAGGGGCTGTCAGACATCCCCGACCGTCAGTGGCTCATGGCATTGTGGCGGATCGTGGAAGACCTGGTACGGGCCATGAATGCTGCTGCCAGTCCGGAGAACGCACGAGCGCTCAGCCAGGTACTTCAAGGTGGCGCCCGGTGAGTACGGGGAAGGTGACGTCTTCCTCGGTCTCAAACTTGGCGAGCTCCGCCAGCTGGCTAAGCCGTACCGCAACTCAGCCTTCGATCCCGATCAGTGGCTTTCGATGCTGCGCAGCCCCGTTCATGAACATCGATTGATCACTTTGGTCGTGATGAGCGAGCGTGCGAAGAAGATTGTCAGGCGCGGCGACGGTAACGAATTGCGGCTGATTTATGACACCTATCTCGACAACACCGACTACGTGAACAACTGGGACCTGGTTGACGTTAGCTGTGGCCCGATCGTGGGCGGTTACCTGCTCGATCGCGACCGATCACCGCTTTATGAACTGGCTCGGTCGGACTTGCTGTGGGATCGTCGGATTGCCATGGTCGGCAGCCAACGCTTCCTGCGCCGAGGCGAAACATCAGATCTTTACCGCCTGGCCGAGATCTTGCTGCCTGACCGCCATGACCTGATCCACAAGGCCGTGGGCTGGTCGCTGCGGGAGGCGGGCAAGAGGGTCGATGCTACCGAACTGCGTCGCTTCCTTGATCAGCACGCAGCGACCATGCCCCGCACCGCGCTGCGCTATGCAATCGAGCATTTCGATGCTGCCGAGCGGCAGCACTACCTCACCCTTCCGCGGACACCTGCTCCCAGCGCTAAGCGCAACCGGAACGATTAGTCTTCGCTACCGGCGCCGCCGGGTACCTGGCGACATCACTGTCGAGAGGTCCGGCGCGGTCAGGAAGTGGCGATGCTCGGCGGCGAAGGCCGCAAGGATGCCTTTTTTGTTACGGGTACGACCTGGGTGCGGGATGTCGTGGAACTTTTCATTGAACTCGATCGCGGCCTCGGTTGCGCGGTCCTTGAAGCCTCGCAAGCTGCTGCCATCGACGTGCAGAATCTCGGCGACAAGCGCCATATCGCCAGCGGAGTCGCGGAGCGCCCGCCAGATTCTCACCCACGATGCGTCGGCCAGTAGGTTGTCGATAAGCGGAGCCCACTGGAGTCGACGTTGCCAGGGGACAGGTGTCGGGTTGATGCCGCCGCAGATTGACTCGCGATAGCGCACCAGCGTGCCAGGATCGTTCTTCGTCTTGTCCATCAGCGCAGACGCCTTGAACCAATGATGGGCGGCGGCCGCGTACAGCGTCCGACCGCTCTCGGTGAACTGGCTGTACGTGACGATCTGGGTAGCCGGACGCTCATGGTGTAGCCGCAGCAGGGCGGTCAGCCCGGTGCTGGTCTGGGAGCTGAGGTTGAAGTCCACGAACGCGAGGTCCCAGGTCAGACCGCGGCGGAGCTGTTCGTTCAGCTGGTCGATTGAAGGAGCCACCGTGAGATCACGCCCGAACGCGTGCTCGAAGTTGGCCCGCTCGCCGGGCACATCGTCGACCAGTAACACACCGCCAATGTTCATCGCAAGCCCTCAATGCACGTGATCATCTGCGCCGAAGCGTGATGATCTACAGACTTTGATCACTCACTTTCTGGTATCCAGCGGGCAGTGACAGTCTTGCTGGCCCCGTTCTGTACTGAGGTCAGCGATCCGGAGAGGTCTCTCAGACGAGCCTCGAGGCGCGCCGAGCTTGTTTCGGGAGTCTTCCATACTCCAGACGCCATGGGCAGAGCATCATCAGTGACTGAGATCGCAACCTGTGCTCCCTCGGGGGCCACAGCTACGTCTATCGCACCCGCACCGGCGTTCAACGCATTGCCGACCAGGTCGTTCAGCACCAATCGCGCAAGATCACGATCCGCGGCGGACAGCGTATCTACACCAATATTGATCTTAGCCTTGGCCCCTACGGCCCGCGCCAATGTGAGTACGGGCGCCTCAAGATTCCGTACGCTCGTTGAACTGTCTCGGCCGAGCTGTGCGAGCGCTAGCGTCTCGCGCAGCCGGCTGTTGGCCGAGACAGCAAGATCGAATAGGCCAGGAGCGACATCGCGGATCTCGCGGGCCTGCTGCTCGATGAGGCGGAGATTGGTTGAGAGCGCACCGTGGGTCTCGCTGATCACCAACTCACGTCCGGCGTGCGACTCCTCCTGGACCAGATCGGGCAGGGCCCTCATGATCAGGTCGGTGTCTGATATTCGTGAGCCCACGACCGCCAGAGGTAGCAACGAAATAGCTAGCGCTGCAAGCCAGCCGTTCGGCTCCCAGTCGGCCGGCAGCGCAATCAGACAGACGAGCAGCGCCGTGATCGGCCCCGCCAGTCGCCGGAAGATCTCGTGCCAGGCCGGAGGGTCCATCTCGTCGGGATTGAACCACGTATGGTCATTGAAGATCAGCAAGGATGTCGTGATCAAGAACATCGTGCCGGCGGCCAACATGATCAGGCGTGCCCAGAGCGGATCATCGGTCGCTATCCAGGAAGGGATCGCGATCAGCACGAACGCTTCTGGAATCTCGAAATACGAACCAAGGCTCAGACGGTGTCGGCCGTCGGTCTTGATCATGTTCCGGAGGTAGGCCCGCGACAACCAGAAGCGTGGCTTGGTGCCGCGCCGCAGGTGCCGCTCGTTGATCCACAACAGAAGGCTGCCAAGTGAGGCAGCCAGACAGAGCCCGATTGCCAGCAGGCTGCTGCGACTACCGACGGACAAGCCGGCGATGACAACCAACGCGATCACTCGGACGTACCACGCATGCATCGTGTAGTCGCTGGAGCGCCGGACGAGCGCGAGGTAGCAGATTCGGTTTCGCCGATGACGGCTCAGCCTGCCGCCGAGGCTTATGGCAGCCACGCCCTATCGTTGCCCGATTGTCTCGCGCACGGCAAGCGCTACCGAGCGGTAACGCTGCGACCCTGCTGGCACGATGGCGAGGTGCGGCACTTTGACCTCTGCATCATCGGCACCGGCTCCGGAAACTCCATCGTCGACGCGAGGTTTGACCATCTCAGCGTGGCTTTGGTCGAAATGGGCACGTTCGGCGGGACGTGCCTCAACGTTGGATGTATTCCCAGCAAGATGTTCGTCCATCCTGCCGATCTGGCAGCCTCGACAGTGGAAGCGACCCGGCTCGGGGTTGATTTGGACCTCCACGGCGTCCATTGGCGGGAGATTCGGGATCGAATTTTCGATCGGATTGATCCCATGGCCGCCAGGGGTCGAGGGCATCGACAGCGAAGCGACAATGTCACCGTTTTCGACGCGCGCGCACGCTTCGTCGGGCCGCGTGAGTTGGACGTCGGCGCGGCCGACACGATCACCGCCGACCGGTTGGTGATTGCGGCCGGCAGCCGTCCGGTGGTCCCTGATCTGGACGGGCTGACCTCGGTGGACTACCACACCTCAGACACCGTGATGAGGCTGCCTGAGCTGCCTCGATCCATGATCATCATCGGTGGTGGGTACATCTCCGCCGAATTCGCTCACATCTTCTCCGCCTTCGGAACCTCCGTCACTGTGCTGAACCGCTCAGAGGTGCTGTTGCGAAAGGAGGATGCCGACGTGGCGAAGCGCTTCACCGACCTGCTCGGGCGGCGAGTTGATGTCCGTCTGGAAGCAAGTGTTGAGTTCATCGAACCGACGCCAGAAGGGCGGGTACGCGTACATTTCAACGACGTAAAGGGTTCGGAACGCCTCGAGGCGGAGGTGCTGCTGATCGCCACCGGTCGGGCCCCGAACGGCGACACCCTCGACCTGGCGCGCGGAGGCATCAATGTGGACGACGACGGGTTGATCATTGTCGATGATTACCAAAGAACTAGCGGCGAAGGGGTCTTTGCGCTGGGTGATGTGTGCTCTCAGGAGCAGCTCAAGCACGTCGCCAACAAGGACGCTCGAGTTGTACAGCACAATCTGCTTCACCCCGACTCGATGATCACCAGCGACCGCCGGCTCGTGCCTCGCGCCGTATTCTCCATGCCGCAGGTGGCTTCGGTTGGCATCACCGAGGCACAGGCTGACGAGCAGGGCATCGACTATGTGGTGTCGCGACAGGACTACGGGGAGACTGCATTCGGCTGGGCCATGGAGGACACAGATCATTTCGTCAAGATCATCGCCGATGCGAAGTCGAAGATCATCATCGGGGCACACCTGATCGGGCCGCAAGCGTCATCCCTGATCCAGCCGCTGATTCAGGCGATGAGCTTCGAGCAGCCCGCGCCTCAAGTTGCTCGCGGCCAGTATTGGATCCACCCTGCGATGACCGAAGTTGTCGAGAACGCCCTGCTTGGCCTGAGCGACTGAGTGACTCAATCGCGCGCACTTCTCGACCCGGTCAGGAACCTTGGTAGACCCAGCTTCCATACGCTCCACAAAGGTTGCAACGTGTGCGGAGCGCCAGCAGAGTGGGTTAACCCAGCTTCCGACGGAGTACGTGAGGTGATACGGGGAAAGAGGTGAGCGAAGTGTTCCGGCAGGTCAGCGAGGCTCGGTCAGCCGTTTGATTGTCCTGGCTACCCGATCCGCACGGGTCTCAGGCTTCTTCCCCTCCTCAATCCAACGCGCGTACTCAGTACGGTGGCTGTACGGCAGCTGCTCGTACGCCGCCTTGGCTGCTGGATGCTCCGCAAGCGCCGCGGTCAGCTCAGGTGGCTCCACCACCACGCGTTCCTGATGATCCTCGACGAGTTCAACTTCGACCACGTCGCCGACCCCGACCTCGAGCCGCCGGAGCAGATCCTTGCGAAGGCCGAGATAGCTCTGACCGCCATAGACCGCCAGCCGGGAGCGATACTCCACACCGTTGACAAGCGCCACCACCGCTGGCCGCTTGGAACTGAACTGCGCTGCGACTTCCTTCGGCACTACTAGTGCGTGACCGCCACCCTGGCCCGCCGAGAGGACTTCGGCCGAAAACGACATGACGCCGATCTAGGAGCTGCGGCGGGAGTTGATCAGCTTCCAAGTGCCTGGCAGCAGTACAGCGGCCAGCAGAATCTTGATCGCATCACCGATCAGGAACGGCAGCACACCCTTGGTAAGCGCAGTGCTCAGCGACATGTCCGCCAGCAGCATCAGACCGGCTACCCCAAAGGCGTATATCACGACGTTGCCGAGCGCCATCATGCCAATGGTTGGCACCACACGGCGGTCGGCGCCACGCTCGGCGAGCCGCCCGACCAGCCACGCCGCCGCAACGAAGCCCACGATGTAGCCGAACGAAGCGAAGGCCCAGCCGCTCTGCTGGCCCGCGAACCATGGCACGCCAGCCACTCCGGCGAGCAAATACAGGGCCATCGAGCACGCTCCGCGGACACTGCCCAAAGCAGCACCTACTAGCAATACCGAGAAGGTCTGGAGCGTGAGAGGAACCGGCGTAAACGGCAGAGGGATGGCGACCTGAGCAGTCAAGCCGACGAAAATGGCTCCGCCGATCACGAGAGCGATGCTGCGGACCAGGCCGCCGGGAATTACGTCGCCCAGTGTGCGTGGGCTTACGCTGGTGACGCTCGACATGGGTTGTCCTCCAAACCGTGTGGGCATGCAAGGTGTGGATGCTGCGTTGCGTCCGCACCAGGATGCGACAACCCTAGTGTCCGGACTGCTGCGGCAGCCAGCAGGCTCATGCGGTGAACCGACCGGGATCGAGGTGCTGTGCGTCTAGCGATACACGGACGGCGTGCTTGGTCCCTTGGCTGCGCGATGATGAGCATTGCCGTGTTCGCCGGCTGCGGCTTGGACTCAACCGCGAGGCCGACGGTTGCCGAGGGGTCTGGGTCAGCCACTCCGGTTTCCGCGAACCGGACACCTTCCCCGAACGTCACGAAGAACCAAGCACCGACTGAAGCGTTCACAGTGCACGAAGACTGCACACAGGTTGTCGCCAAGATGAGTCTTTCAGAGCGGATCGGCCAGCTGCTGATGGTTGGTGTCAGCTCACGAGGGATCAGTGCATCGGAGAAGACCATTGTGGAGGAGACCCGAGCAGGAAGCATCATCCTGCTGGGTAGCACCAGGGAAGGAGCGAGCGCCGTCCGACGGGTCGTCAGCGAGGTACACGCGGCGGCGCCCAGTACCGAAGGCGTAGAAGTGATGCTCGCCGCCGATCAGGAGGGAGGACTTGTTCAGCGGCTCAAGGGACCCGGCTTCGCGAGAATTCCGTCGGCGCGCGTCCAGGCCAAGCAGTCCGATGCTGAGCTCCGCCGGAATGCGTATGACTGGGGCCGCCAGCTGAAGGAAGCCGGGATCGACGCCAATCTCGCACCGGTGGCCGATGTTGTTCCGATGTCGATGATCTTGGTCAACAAGCCAATCGGGCAGCTCCGCCGCGGATACGGCCCATCACCCGAGCGGGTGGCGGCAAAAGTGACTGCATTCACCAAGGGCATGGATCGTGCCGGTGTGGCGACGGCGGTCAAGCACTTCCCAGGGCTCGGGCGAGTACGCGGCAACACCGATTTCGTCAGCCGAGTCGTCGACACCAAGACAACGCGAGACGATGCTGCACTCGCCGGCTTCAGCGCGGCCATCGATGCCGGTGCCGACATGGTGATGGTGTCTTCGGCCTTCTACAACAAGATCGACGACGATCATCGCGCAGCCTTCTCGACCCTGATCATGGAGGAGATGCTGCGCAAGGATCTAGGATTCTCCGGTGTTGTGATCTCCGATGATCTAGCGGCCGCTGCTATGCATGTTCTCCCTCCAGAGCAGCGCGCGCGCCGGTTCATTCGCGCAGGAGGCGACCTGCTGATAGTTGGCGAGGCGAAGCTGGCGACACCTATGGCCGAAGCGATCAAGCGCGAGGCGTCCGACAATCCGGCATTCGAAAAGCGCGTGACCAATAGTGCAGTGCGGGTCGTCGCCATGAAGCAGCGCCGCGGCCTCGCTGAATGCTAAGGATTCACGCGAGCAGGCCTTCAAACTAGCCGTCGACCTGGAGCTGCTTGAGGCTGTCCCGGGCGGGCTGCACGAGTTCGGGGGTGGTGTCAGGGATTGAGGCGTAGTACAGACCTGACCGGTTGCCAGCCGACACAATCGCCACGATAAGCAGTTCGCCTTTGGTCTCCAGGCCTTCGATGTCGAAGGTGAGCTGGGACTCCACCAGCCAGCCCTCGTGGCCGTCAATCGTGGCCTTCTCGTTCACCGTCACATTGCTTTTGACGGGATTGTCGCCATAGAACTTGCCGAGTATGCATTTCACAACGATCTGGGCGCCCTGCTCTGGGGTGAAGAACCCATCGCCTGCCTGCAGTTCACCGACGAGGATTGA
Organism: uncultured Actinomycetota bacterium; assembly: GCA_963740515.1. Lineage (GTDB taxonomy): Bacteria > Actinomycetota > Actinomycetes > Propionibacteriales > Propionibacteriaceae > Microlunatus. The sequence continues at coordinate 124,273 of CAVUEO010000026.1, read as the reverse complement.
GGCGACCCAGTTGGAGCCCTGACCGTCGTAGTTTGTCTCGACCGGCACCATCTGGGTCTGCACATCGCTCCCGAACGGCACCCGGTTCTCGGGTTGCGGTGCGCTCCAGGGGGTACCCAGCTGTGGGTAGGAAACTGGGCCACCGTGGACTCGGCCGTCGGCCGGCTGACTCGCGGGCGCCTCAGGGCTTGCCGTACTTTGCGGCGGGCAGGCGTCCTGCGAGGGCTGCGCCACTGGCCCGCCTGCAGTGCCGGTGTCGCCGCCCGTCACGGCACGGATGGCGAGAACGGCTACGACGATGATGACGATCACCAACGCGGCCCCGCCGATCCACCAGCCGATCGGCGACTTCTTTTCCTGTAGCTCCTGGTAGTTCGCGTACGCGCTGTAGTTCGGGTCGTACGCTGACTGACCGTACGCGGGCTGTCCAGTCTGGCCGGACGTTGGCTGCCCAGCCTGGCCGGATGTTGGCTGTCCGCCCTGGCCGTACGCCGCCTGTCCAGCCTGGCCGTAGGGCTGGCTGCCCTGCTGCGGCGTCCCGCCGCCGACGAGACCTTGCGACGGTGGGGGTGCGCTCGGATTGGGCGTCGTTGCAGCTGACCAGGCCTTACCGTCCCAGTACCGGAAGAGGCCCTGTCCGCCGCCCGGATCGGGGTACCACCCAGGGTTCGCACTCACGATGCGAGTCTATGCCGGGCGGCCCTATGGCCAGATCGACAAGACGAGACTCGGCTGAGCACACATCAGCCAAACCTTCCGGTGATGTAGTCCTCGGTCGCCTTGACATCCGGGTTGGAGAAGATCTTTTCAGTCGGGCCAATCTCGATGAGCTTGCCCGGCTTTCCCTGGGCCGCGAGGTTGAAGAACGCGGTCTGGTCGCTGACGCGAGCGGCCTGCTGCATGTTGTGCGTGACGATCACGACGGTGTATTTCTCCTGGAGCTCACCGATCAGGTCCTCGATGGCAAGGGTGGAGATCGGATCGAGTGCGGAGCACGGCTCGTCCATCAGCAAGACCTGAGGCTCGACGGCGATAGCCCGGGCGATGCAGAGTCGCTGCTGCTGCCCGCCGGAAAGGCCACTGCCGGCCTTGCCCAGGCGGTCCTTGACCTCGTTCCAGAGGTTGGCCGACATGAGCGAGCGTTCGACGGCGTCGTCCAATTTCTTCTTGTTCTTCATTCCGTTGAGCCGCAGGCCTGCGGCCACATTGTCATAGATCGACATCGATGGGAACGGGTTGGGTCGTTGAAACACCATGCCGACCACTCGGCGCACTGCGACCGGGTCTACGCCCGGCCCATACAGTTCGGTGCCGTCGAGCTGGACGCTGCCCTTGACGTGTGCGCCCGGGATCACCTCGTGCATCCGGTTCAAAGTGCGCAGCAGCGTGGACTTCCCGCATCCTGATGGCCCGATGAATGCTGTAACAGTACGCGGCTCTACCGTCATCGAGACGTCCTCGACCGCGTGGAAGCCGCCATAGTAGACGTCCAGATTCGTCACGTCGATTCGCCTAGCCACGGTTATTTCTCCTTCAGCTTGCTGGCCCGCGCGATCGCCCGCGCCGCCAGGTTGAGCACCATCGAGATAAGGATCAGAGTCAAGGCGGCGGCCCATACCCGTTCGTAGCCAGGCAGCGTGGGCGCTTGGTCCCGCCCGGCGTTGATCATCGTTGGAAGCGCTCCCATGGTGTCGCTCGTCGGCGAGAAGTTGATGTCGACCGCGTATGAGACCAAGATCAGCAGCGGCGCGGTCTCGCCCATGACACGCGCCAAGCCAAGCATTATCCCGGTCACGATGCCGGCGAATGCGGTTGGAATGACCACCCTCACGATGGTTTTCCACTTCGGCACACCCAGCGCGTACGAGGCCTCGCGCAGTTCATTGGGTACGAGTTTGAGCATCTCCTCGGTCGATCGGAGTACCACGGGCAGCATCAGCAGTACCAGGGCAAAAGACACCGCGATTGCGGAGCGGCCGAGCCCGAAGATCGTAATGAACAGCGCATAGATGAAGAGCGCTGCGACGATGGAAGGGATACCGCTGAGGATGTCAACCATGAAGCTCACGGCGCGCGCGACCCTGGTGCCCTTGGCGTACTCGATCAGGAAGATTGCGCCCAAGATGCCGAGCGGAACTGCGACCGCAGCACAGATCAAGCCCATCTCAATAGTGCCGACGATTGCGTGGTAAGCGCCGCCGCCCTCCCGGCGCGGGGTGATACCGCGCTGGCTTTCCAGCCACCATGTCGGAGTAAGGATGAGGCGGATGCCCTTGGTGATCACGGCGAAAAGCACCAAGGCCAGCGGGACGACCGCGAGCACTGTGGCGATGGTCACGTAAACCGTGGCGAGGCCGTTCTTGACCGTTCGGACACCACTCGGGCGCCGAAAGGCCACCTGAGCATCAGTGGTGGTGGTCGTGGTGGTCGTCGCGCTCATGACGTCGCTCCTCCCCGTTCGGCGACAATCCGGGCGATTGCATTCACCGCGAATGTGACTACGAAGAGCACCAGGCCCGCGGCAATGTAGGCCCCTGTCTTGGACGGGCTGTCGAACTCGGCAGCGTTGTTCGCGATCTTGCTGGCAAAGGTTTCGCCACCAGCGAAGATCGAAGGGCTGAAGGGGCTGCCCGGCGCCGGCGTCGACAAGATGATCATGACTGCGATGGTCTCGCCGAGCGCACGGCCCAGGCCGAGCATTGATGCGCTGATCACGCCAGACCTCCCATACGGGAGCACGGACGTGCGGATGACCTCCCAGCGGGTTGCGCCGAGTGCAAGCGCCGCCTCGATGTGTTCGCGCGGGGTTTGTGCAAAGACATCGCGCGAGATGGCGGACACGATGGGCAAGATCATGATCGCCAGCACCACTGCCGCGACGAAAACCGAGCCCTTGGGGTCGATATTTTCGCTGAACAGCGGTATCCAGCCGATCTTGCTGATGAGCCACTCGGCTCCGGGAGCCAGGAACGGTCCTAAGATGGTCAGTCCCCACAAGCCGAAGATGATCGACGGTACCGCAGCGAGCAGGTCGACCACGAAAGAGACCGGGCCTGCGGCCCGCTTATGCAGGTACTGCGTCAGACAGAGCGCCACGCCAACGGCAATCGGAACAGCGATCGCCATGGCCAGGATCGAGGACAAGACGGTGGTCCAGAGCAGCCCGGCGATCCCGAAGGCTAGATCCGCGCCGCTGACGGTCCAGTTACGCGAGGTGAAGAAGTTGTCCTGGTTGGCCTGCAGGCTGGGCAGCGCGAGAGCCACCAGGAAGATACCGACGAAGAGCACAAGTAACACGATGGCCAAACCGGAAGTGCTCGCCATCGCACGGAACACGCGATCCCCGGTCTGGCTGATCGTGGCGAGCTTTACCCCTCGCGGTGCCTCGTCGACTTGTTCGATCAGCGCCGGCGCCGAGCGGGCGCTATGGTGATGCCCGACCGTGGGGACAGGGGTGTGGGTGTGCGTGTGCTCTACGTGGCCCTCGGCCGGCGACAGACTCGGATCGAGCGCTGCGGCGGGTTCAGGTTCGACCCTGTTGTTCGCATCGGTGTCGGGAATGGCCATGGGCCTCTGCTCCGATCCGCTGAAGGGGGCAAGCGGGTCATCGCGTGTCAGCCGCTGCGATGACCCGCCCCTCGGGGAAGTGATTACTGGATTGCTGCGACCGCCGTCTGGACCTTCGCCTGCAGTTCTGCTGGAAGCGGCGCATACCCTAGCTCCTCCAGCTGGCCTTGCGTTTCGGCGGAGGAGAAGTAGGTCAGCAGGTCCTTCTCGATCGCTGTCTTGTCGGCCGGCAGACCCTTGCTGCAGACGATCTCGTAGGTGGCCAGAAGTGCGGGATATGCTCCGGCCCCGACGTCGGCGTATTTCAGGTCAAGGCTCAGGTCGTTGCCGGTGCCCTTCACAGTGGCCTCATTAACAGCCTTTCCGACTGACTCACCTGTCAGCTCGACCGGGCCGCCGCCACTGTCCAGCTGGGCCATGCTGAGGTTGTTGTCCTTTGCGTAGCTCCACTCCATGTAGGAGATGGAGTTCTTCGTGCTGGACACAGCCTCAGCGACGCCGGAGGACTTGTTCTTGCCCTCCCCCGTCCCGGTCCAAGCCTTGGACGGCTCGTCCTTCCACGCGCCATTCCCGGCCCCGGCGAGGAACTTTGCGGTGTTCTCAGTGGTGCCGGACTCGTCGGAACGGAAGAACACGGTGATGTTCTCGGCTGGCAGTTGCGCCCCGGAGTTCAGTTTGGCGATCTTCGGGTCGTTCCAGGTCTTGATGGTGCCGTTGAAGATCTCAGCGAGCACCTGGGCATTCACTACGAGCTTGTCGACGCCCTCGAGGTTGTAGGCGAACGCGATCGGGCCGATCACCATTGGAAGGTTCCAGGCCGGATTGCCTGCGCAGCGCTCCTTGGCCTTATCAGCCTCGACGACGCCGTCCTTAGCCTCGGTCTTGAGTGCCGAGTCGGATCCGGCGAAGTCGACCAGTCCGTTGTAGAACGACTTTATTCCGGCACCTGAGCCGGTCGGGTTGTACTCGATTGTTGCCTTGTCGCCGCATTCGGCGTTGTAGCTGGCGATGACTTCGTTGATGGCGTTGGCTTGGGCGCTCGAGCCCTCAGCGGATAGCTTGCCCGCTGCGCAGGCGAGGCCCGACGCATTGGCGCTGGCGCTGCTGCCTGGCTCGGCTCCGCCTGTCTCACCCGTGCCGGGGTCGGAGCCGCATGCGGTGAGACTGAGCGTGGCCAGAGCAGCCAACGCGGCGAGCTGGATGACTCGCGTGCTCACGAGGCGGATCATGGTCATGTTTGTCCTTCACAGACTGGGGTGTTCCTCGATGAACCCGGAGGCACAGTGCCGGCCGGGCTTGCTTGGAAGGACACGTACCGCCCTTCCAATGCGGCGAACGTACGCGGGTTACGTTTCCTGATTGGCCCGCGAAGGTGAACAGCGGGTGAACGATCAACCGAGTTGTGCGCACGCCTGAATTTCCGCGCATGGATAACCTCTGTTTGCCTTCTGGACATCTTGCAAACCCCTGGAGGTATCAATGCCGAGGCCGGCATTCTGCGCCAAACCGGTGGGGTTCTCGTGGCATATCTGTCAACGCTGAAACGGTGACCGACAATCTGATCACCTTTTCGACCACATGCAGCGGCGCCGCTTGATGATCACCAGGTAAGTGGACCGGGAACGCTCAGTGAATTCCAGATGAAGTGCCGCGCGCCTATCGGCAGACTGCCTGTCGGCTGACTGTTTGTCTGCGATCCAGGTCGCTGCGCCCGCTTGGCCAGCTATGCTGCCTACGGTCGTCATCTTTGGAACTCGGGGGCGGTGCCACTACCAGCCCGCCAGAGAGGTGGATTCATGAGCAACAAGTCATGGTTGCCGGAGACCCCGTTACGGCCGCTGGGCGAGCACGTGGTTGGTGCCGGTCACCCGGTCTACATCACCGGGGAGATAGGCATCAACCACAACGGCGAACTCGCGAATGCCATCGCGCTGATCGATCAAGCGGCCGACGCCGGATGCGATGCGGTCAAGTTCCAGAAGCGCACTCCGGAGATATGCACACCGCGTGACCAGTGGGACATCGAGCGCGACACACCGTGGGGTCGGATGACCTATATCGATTATCGGCACCGGGTGGAGTTCGGAGTCGATGAGTACGCTGCCATCGACGAGCACGCGAGACGTCGAGGCATTGACTGGTTCGCGTCGCCGTGGGACATCGAGTCGGTTGACTTCCTGGAGCGGTTCGACGTGCCGGCACATAAGGTGGCTTCCGCGTGCCTGACCGACGACGAGCTGCTGCGTCGACTACGTGCCACCGGACGTACCGTCATTCTCTCCACTGGCATGTCAACCATGCGGCAGATCCGGCACGCCGTGGAAGTGCTCGGCAGCGACAACATCATCCTGTGTCACGCGACCAGCACTTATCCAGCCCGCGCGGGCGAGCTCAACCTGAAGATGATCTACACCTTGCAGGGCGAGTTCCCGAACGTGCCGATCGGTTACTCCGGACACGAGACCGGCCTGCAAACGACGCTTGCAGCCGTTGCCATGGGCGCCACATTCGTGGAGCGACACATCACCCTGGACCGCTCGATGTGGGGCTCCGACCAGGCCGCGTCCGTCGAGCCGCAGGGTCTTGCGCGGCTGGTGCGCGACGTGCGGGTGATCACCGAGGCCATGGGCGACGGCGTGAAGCGGATCTACGAAGGTGAGCTGGCCGCCATGAAGAAGCTGCGCCGGGTGCCTGGTGAGCTGGTTGAGGAAGCTGACCTGGTGGCAGTGTCGTGACCTTCTACGCCGGACCGGAAAAGGGCGCTCTGGCACTCGTGGAAAGTCCCGCACAGCTGCTCAACGTTGTCGAATTGGCACATCATGAAGATGACTTGGCAGGAATGAAGATTGCGGTGCTGGCACCCAGCACCGGCCTCACCCGCACGCAGCTGCGGTCGATGATCGCGCTCGCGCGCGAGGCTGGGCACCAGGTCTCCTGGCACGAGCCCCGGCTAGGCGGCGTGGCCGTCGCCCGTAGCGTACGTGCCCTTGCCGGTGAGCTGAACGGGGTACGGCGACTGGTCGTCGGCGACCCCTACTCGGGCGTCATCCAGGTGATCATCAGTGTCACGAAGCTCTCTGAGGTGACCATCGTGGACGACGGCACTGCGACGCTGGAATTTGCGCGTCAATGGGTTGCCGGCGAGCACCTCGCACGCTGGCATGAGGCGGCAACCCCTGGCCAACGTCGGCAGATTGCCCAACTCGCTCGAGACCAGATCTCGGGGAATGTGCGCCGGCGTCTCTCTGCGGGCTCCGGCTGCCGGCTCAGACTGTTCTCCAGCATGGAGGTGGACATTCCACGGGTCCGCACCATCCCTAACGACTTCTCTTGGGTGCGCGCCCGGTACCCGGTCCCCCGGCTAAAGCCAGGTGCCGACCTGGTCGGCACATCGCTGGTTGAGTCAGGCGTTGTGAAATCCGACGCCTACCTCGCTGGAGTCGAGGACCTGATCGAGCGTTATCAGGCGGACCGCTACTTCGCGCACCGTAAGGAAGCGGATTGGAAGCTCGACCTGATCGAACGGATGGGAGTGCATGTGGTCAGACCGGCCCTGCCGCTGGAGATCATTGCCCGCCGTGGCCCAATCAGCAGCACCATTGTCAGCTTTCCTTCGACCGTGGTCCACACGCTGCCAACAGTGCTGGCCGGTTCGGATGCGGAGGTCGTGGTATGCAGGATTCCGCAGGATTGGTACCAGCCCCGGACAACACCCCAGGCCGACGACTTCCTCGGTCGGGTCACCGCTACCGCGCAGCGCAGGAATGGCTTGCCGGCGGTGGTTGGCTGATCGGCCGATCGACAGAACGAGCGAATGAAATCGGGAGTCATCGCGATCATCCCGGCCCGAGGCGGGTCCAAAGGAGTACCTGGTAAGAACCTCCGGCGGGTCGGTGGGCGGAGCCTGGTCGAGCGCGCGATCGACGCGTGTCGCGCCGCCCGGCTGATCGAGGAGGTCTACGTCAGCACCGACCATGCGGAGATCGCCGCGAGCGCCGAGGCCGCCGGTGCGAAGGTGATCATGCGACCCGCCGAGTTGTCGACTGATACTGCCTCGTCGGAAGCAGCGCTGCTACACGCTCTCGAGCAGTTGATCATGGTTGGCGAGGAGCCGGAGGTGCTGGTCTTCGTGCAGTGCACCAGCCCGTTCATCGCGCCAGATGATCTTGATCGAGGCGTTGAGCTGGTCGTACACGACCGGGCGGACTCGGTCTTCTCGGCCGTGGCCACTTATGAGTTTCTGTGGCGAGCGAGCGATCGTTTCGGCCTCGTAACGGGCCAGAACCACGAACCCGCCGTACGGCCGCGCCGCCAGGATCGAGAGCCAGACTTCCGCGAGACGGGAGCGTTCTATGTCATGTCAGCACGCGGGTTCCGAACAGCTCGGCATCGCTTCTTCGGGCGCACGGCGGTCGTCCAGGTCCCAGAGCTGACTTCGATCGATGTCGATCATTTGCACGATCTGACCTTGGCGAGTGCGGTGGCTCAAGTAATCGAGCCCCCACAGGAGATCGAGATCGACGTCGATGTGGTGATCACCGACTTCGATGGCGTGCACACCGATAACTTGGCCACCGTTGCGCAGGACGGTCAGGAATCGGTCAAAGTCAGCCGGGCCGATGGGCTCGGTGTCGAGCGGCTGCGATTGTGGGGGATACCGCTGCTGATTGTGTCCAAGGAGATCAACCCTGTGGTGCAGGCCCGGGCGACCAAGCTGGGTGTCGAAGTGCTGCAGAGCGTTGATGACAAGCGGCCTGTGGTGCGCGATTGGCTTGAGGCGCATGGCATTCCGGCCAATCGGGCGGCCTATCTCGGTAACGACGTAAATGATCTTGGTCCGATGGCCCTGGTCGGGTGGCCAGTTGCCGTTGCCGATGCTCATCCAGCGGTTCGGCAGGCCGCGCGGTTGGTGCTGGCCCGTCCAGGGGGCCATGGGGCGGTCAGGGAGCTCTGCGATCTCGTCATAGAGCATCGCCAGCGAGCCGGAGATCCCGCCGCGCCAAATGCTGAGCCGGGAGACTGGTTGGGGGTCAGTGCCGGTTCCGCACAGGGTCGGGTATGAGGCGCAATTCAGCGGGAAATCGTCGTCATCTCTGAACTGGTGCGGCGGCGCGAGCAGAGGCGCCCGGTGCCCTTTGGGGCGGCCGACTTGGGCGGAGAACATCGCGCACCCGGCGAAGGTGGGGCCACAGCGCGGCTGGAATCATCAAGCGGATGCGCCGGCGTACTCGACCTCGCAAGACAATGCGGCGCCGCGCCGGCAGCTGTCTCGAAGCACGCTTCTCGAGCAGCTGGGTGAGCATTTCCAGCCAATTGTTCTTCTCTACCGGATGGAAGTAATTGGCCTCGAGCCAGTGTGGATCGGGTTGGCAGAGTCGGCCCTCTCGAAGATCATCCAGCGTGCCAAGGCAACCGGACTCCTGAAATACCAGATTGATCATCTCCGCTGAGACCCCGAAATCGGAGACGATCAATGTCGGGCGATTCATCGCCATGGCCTCGAGGGCTGCGGTCGAGGAGACCGTAACAAATCCGCGGGAGGTACGAAGTGCGTCCCCCATGGAGCCTCCGACGAAGGCGACGGCGTCCGGCGCAACGCGGCGCTCGGCGATCAAATCAGCCATGATGTCGGGATAAGACCAGGTCTCGTTGTGCGTCTGCCGTTCCTCGGACCAGGCGCGAAGCTTGACAACCGCGGACCCGGCCTCGGCCAGTGCCAGCAAGATTTGTTCCCGGTGAGCCCGCTCAACCGGCACCTTCGCCTGCGCTGCAAACACCAGATTCGTCCCGATCTGGTCGGCAGCCGCAGGCCCTGGTGTTTGGGCGGGCAAGAAGGGCAGCGAGGCCAACCCGAAGATGAGCGCGGGCGCCACCTGTGCTCCGATTTCGGCGAAATCGACGATTTCCCGCATGCTGTGCAGCAGAAACAGGTCGCAAGCGGCTCGGGATCTCACCGCCCGGCTGGTCGCTGGCACGCTGATCCCGGGCAGGCCTGTAACCAGCACGGGTCGAGCGCTGCCCCAGAACACCCGCTGGACGGTCAGAGCCGCGACCACCGGTCCGGTGCAGGCCAGCAGGACTACGTCTGGGCGCTCCAGTCGTATCCGGCGTACCAGTTCAGCATTCGTGAGGACCTCCACGTGCTGGCTACTCACCGCCCGAATCTGAGCGGCCGAGGGCATCACGGGGTTCTTGATGATCAACTGGGTGGACTCCCAGGAGCCAGGAAGCGCATCCAGCGTTGCCGCGCTCCACTTGAGGTAGGAGTCAGTATCCGCGATAGCCAGCACGCGGACGCCGGCTCGGCCCGCAGCGGCCGTCGCCTCAGAATGCACAGCAGGTTCGCTCGTTCATAATCACCTGGAAGCTAGTGCCCTAGGAGCGCTGGATATCGAGATCTCTGGTCTGGGATGAAGCCTCAGAACTCTATCTTGGCATCTGCCAGTGACCGTCGTTCAAATGACTGGTGGCTGACCAGGCTGTCTACAGGGCCCGTGTCTGAAGTCTCGGCCTGCTCAAGCCGCCGGCCGGTGCCGTTCCAGCGCATGCACAGTACCGTCGGCCATCAGGTGCGCGACCAGAAATTCCCCAGTCGCCAACGTCGCCGGCGCAATATCAAGGGCATTGAGAATGTGCGGCAGCACTGGCCGGTGCACGCACACGGCGGTTGGCTCACCACTCTTGAGGGTCGCCGCCCGAATCTTGCGTGTCAGGGCGAAGACACCGTTGGGATCCTCCCTGCCTTCCTCTTCACTCAGGAGGCTATGCGTCTGGACCTTTAGCCCACGCTGGTGCGCGTACGGCAGCAGTGTCGCCGTGCAGCGTCTCGAGGTGGAGCTGACCAGCTTGGTGACCCCATATGCCGCCAGCATCGGCATCAGGATCGCAGCTTGGCGTTGACCGCGGGAATTGATCGGCCGCGCAGAGTCCCTTCGTGACCAGTCCTTGCGGTCCACCGCTTTGGCGTGCCGCACGATGATCAGCGGAGACGTGAGTGGCTGCGCAAGGTATTGCTCTACCAGGAAATGATCATGAGAGTAGGTGAGCCGGCCGAGCGCGGCGCGCACCGGCAGCCAGACAACTTCGTCGACTTCCGCGTCCGGCGCCCGGCGAACTGAGGACACAACCACGCCGCCCCAGTACTCGACTTTCTTCAGTCCGGCATTGCCGGCCTCATAGCTGATGGAGTCCAGCGGCGCGCTGAGCCGGATTGTGACGCCTGTCTCTTCTCGCACCTCCCGCACGGCGCAGACGGGAACCGACTCGCCGATTTCGGTCTTCCCTTTCGGCAGCGTCCAATCGTCGTAGCGCTTGCGATAGATGACCAACACCTCGGTACTTTGAAGCTGGTTCTCTCTGGTCACGACAGCGCCGCCGGCCAGGATCGCGATGCCAGGCGACGGCGCCGCATTCTTACGGGTCGGGCTGGAGCTCACCGAGGGCACGGATAGCTACTTCACCGTAGCGCGGCGTCGGCTGGATGCGTTGATCAAGTAGTCCTGCATGTCGAGCAGCGGGTCACCGTCTCGGTCCGCAGTATGCGGAATCCAGGTGCCGTCAGGCTGCAGCTGCCAGGACGCGGTGCCCTCGTCGAAGGCGATGTCGAACAACTCACCAATCTCAGCGATATGGGCTGGATTGGTGATCGAGACCAGCACCTCTACCCGGCGGTCGAGGTTGCGGTGCATCAGGTCTGCGGAGCCGATCCCGACCGACGGCGAACCGTCGTTGGCGAACCAGAAGAGTCGGCTGTGTTCCAGGAAGCGGCCGAGGATGCTGCGTACTCGGATGTTCTCGCTGAGACCCGGTACACCCGGCCGGATAGTGCAGATGCCGCGTACCCAAAGGTCTACCGGAACTCCGGCCCGCGAGGCGCGGTAGAGCGCATCAGATGTGGCCTCGTCCACGATCGAGTTGACTTTGATCTTGATGGCTGCGGGTTTGCCGTTCGCGTGGTTGGCGATCTCCTGATTGATCCGGTCGATCAGCCCGGTGCGGATACCGTGCGGAGCAACGAGCAGGCGTTTGTATTGAGTCTCCTGCGTCATCCCCGAAAGATGGTTGAACAGCCGGCCGATGTCATCGGTGACGATTGGATTGGCGGTGAGCAGCCCAAGGTCTTCATACAGCCGAGCAGTCTTGGGGTTGTAGTTCCCGGTACCGATGTGCGCGTAGCGGCGGAGGCCGTCGGCCTCGTCGCGCACCACCATCGAGAGCTTGCAGTGGGTCTTCAAGCCAAGTACCCCGTAAACCACGTGACAGCCATGCTGCTCGAGCCGCCGCGCCCACGCGATATTTGCTTGCTCATCAAATCGGGCCTTGATTTCCACCAGGGCCAATACCTGTTTGCCGGCCTCGGCCGCCTCGATCAAGGCGTCGACGATGGGTGAGTCGCCGGATGTGCGGTAGAGGGTCTGCTTGATCGCCAGGACGTGCGGATCATCGGCCGCCTGCTCGATGAAGCGCTGGACGCTCGTGGCGAAGGAGTCGTACGGGTGGTGTAACAGCACATCGCGCTGCTTCAGTGCAGCGAACATGTCCGCAGGCTTCGCCGTCTCGACCTCCGCGAGGTGGGGATGGGTGGAGGGGAGAAAGGCCGGATACTTCAGCTCTGCCCGATCCATGTCGGCAAGGGAGAACAGGCCGCTCAGGTCAAGTGGTCCGGGCACATGGAAGACTTCCCGTGCACTGATGTCCAGCTCACTTATCAGCAGCTCGAGCATCTTCGGGTCCATGTCGTCCTCGACCTCCAGACGTACCGGCGGCCGACCGACTTTGCGACGGAGGATCTCCCTCTCCAGGGCGAGCAGCAGATTTTCCGCATCGTCCTCCTCCACCTCGACATCCTCGTTGCGCGTCACCCGGAAGGTGTGGTGCCCCACCACCTGCATGCCACTGAACAGCTGATCGAGATGGTGCGCGATCACGTCCTCCAGCGCGACGTAGCGGCCCTCGGCCAGCGGTATGAAGCGGGAGAGCATCGTTGGTACCTTCACCCTGGCGAACTGCCGGATGCCCGTCTGCGGGTTGCGGACCAGCACGGCGAGGTTGATCGACAAACCCGAGATGTAGGGGAAGGGATGTGATGGATCGACGGCCAGGGGAGTGAGGACGGGGAAGATGCGTTCTGCGAACAGCTCGTCCATCCGGTCCTTCTCGGTGGCGGCCAGCTCATCCCAGCGGAGGATCTCGATGCCTTCCTTGGCCAGTGAGGGCCGGATGTCCTCCTGGAACAGCTGCGCCTGCTCATTCACCAACTCCCGGGTTCGGCTGAGGATTGCCAGGTGCACTTCTCGGGGCATCATCCCGCTCACCGTCGGCACGGCGACGCCTGCGGCGATCCGGCGCTTCAGCCCGGCGACTCGGACCATGTAGAACTCGTCCAAGTTCGACGAGAAGATCGCCAAGAATTTGGCTCGCTCCAACAGCGGCACTCGCTCGGCGTCCTTTGCTAGATCGAGGACTCGGTTGTTGAAGGCCAGCCAGGACAGTTCCCGGTCCAGGAAGCGATCAGACGGCAGCTCCGGTGTTGGGGCGGGAAGCAAGTCCTCCATTACGGTTGACATTTCGATTGCTTCCATTTCTTTCTCCTGACTTACGTGATCTCTATCGTCTCCCGGCGGACATGAGGAAAACTCAATCCTGCGCGTACATCACATCACGGTTAACTGTGGCGAATCCATAGTCCAGATATAGCTCGATTGCAGCCCGGTTATCTGACTCCACATACAACTGAACTCGGGTGTTTCCTCGCTGCTGCAAGGATCGCAGCCCGATCAGCAGCAGGGCCTTGCCGAGTCCTCGCCCTGCCGCCGATGGGGCGACGCCGAGCACGTAGACCTCGCCGAGCTGATCTTGGTGCTGCTTGGTCCAATGGAATCCGACAATGGTCTCCTCGATCGCTGCAACGAAGAAACCTTTGGGGTCAAACCATGGCTCAGCCATCCGGTCTGCCAGGTCTTCTCGGTTGATCAACGCCTGTTCAGGATGATGTGCGAATGCGGCGGCATTGACCCGCAGCCACTCCTGCTCATCCTGGCCGGGTAGGAAAGTCCGGATCTCTACGCCGCCAGGAACGACGGGTTCCGGCAACTCCTCATCGAGCCCCCGTTCCATGATCAGCAGCTCGCGCTGGCGGGTCATCCCGGTAGTTTTGGCGAGAGCCCGCGCGGCAGGGCTGTCACCCATCGCCCAGATTCGCAACGGAAGCCTCGACTCCTTGATCAGGCGCCGCAGCAGCAGGGTACCGATGCCCTGACGCCTATGGTCCGGAGCAACCACGAGCTGGCCGGCGCTCCACTCGGTCCCCCATTCCAGCTGGGCGTACGCCACCAGATTCTCGTCCTCGCTGACCAGGAGGTGCTTTGTCGCGGGATGTGGCCGCCGCAGCCGCAGCAGCGCGGCCTCATTGAGAGCTCGCACCTGGTCGACCGCCTCGGCGGCGGCCACCAACCGCAGCACGCCGTTCACCTCGGGTTCGGTGAGCTCGGCTGCCACTGCGATGGTCACGAGCTCGGACATGCGCCCACGCTAGCGCCTAGTTTTGGAGCTGCTCGCGCATCGCGCGCTTGAGATCCGCCTACTTCGTCGTCGCTCGCAGAGGAAAGAACGCCTCCGCTCACTCCTCCTCAGCACGGCGGGCGCGCGATCTCCGACGCTCGCAGCTGAGTTTGGAGCTGCTCGCGCAGTTTCTGATTGCTCCCTTCGCTCGCGAGAGGTTTGACTGCTCGCTTCGCTCGCGAGGATCGCGCTCTGTTTGATTGCTCGCTCCGCTCGCTGCGATGTTTGATTGCTCGCTCCGCTCGCTGCGATGTTCGCTGGGTTGCCGCCGTCTTCGTCGGATCTGTCGGAACGGAAAAGCGTTGTTCCGCCATCTCCTCCTGCAGATCGGCGGCGCGAACATCGCTGAAGCCGCTGTCTTCCTCTCTCACTTGCGGACGAAAAGCGTGTCTGATCCTTCGTTCGTCCAGGACAGCGGCGCGCGATCCTGGGCGCGGTGAAATCCGCTACGTCCCCACGGTCTTATGCTGCGAGCATGAGCCAGGGTGAGGACCTGTCGAGGCAGGTCGCGCCGTATGGGGCCACCGCGCAACCGGCTATTGCGGCTCGGATGGCGCCCCAGCGGCGACTGACGCAGATCGGGACAGCGTGTGGCGCGGTTGCTGTCATCGCCGCGACAGCTGCAGTCGTCGTCTTCCCGAGGTTCGCCGGTGCCGGGCCCGGACTCGCCTGGGCGGTTGGAGCGCTCGTCTCGTCGGCACTCATGCTGGTCATCTGTGTGATTCAGGTTGCCGTCTGGCGCCGCGCCATGGCCTCCTGGCGCGGTGAGCGCGTCCAGGATTTGCAGGGTGAGAGGCAGCTCTCCTGGATCGCACACCTGACGTCGTACGCAGTGGCGCTGGCCGCACTCTTCACCTGCATGGGGGGCAGCGCCGCAGCCGGCTGGTCTTCCGCTTCTGCGGTTCTGCTCGGGATCACCTTGTTCTTCGTCCTCGCGGCCCAGGTACTCGCCGGCGTGCAATTCCTGCGTCCCAGCGGCCCTCCGGGTACGCTTCCGGCACACATCCGGCGGGTCAGCCGGTCCCGATACCGCAACGATTGAGGCTCCAGCTGCTGCCGGCATTATCCGGTGAGGCGCGCTGATTCCTCCACAGGCGTCACAAAGCGGTACCCCACGTTACGAACGGTGCCTATGACCGACTCGTACTCGGGGCCGAGCTTGGCGCGCAGCCGTCGTACGTGCACGTCGACAGTGCGCGTGCCGCCGTAATAGTCGTATCCCCAGACATCGCTCAGCAGTTGCTGGCGGCTGAAAACGCGGCCAGGGTGTTGTGCGAGGTACTTCAGCAACTCGAACTCGGTGTAGGTGAGATCCAGCTGGACGCCGTTGAGCTTGGCGCTGTAGCCGGCCTCGTCGATCAGGATATTGCCGGACTGGATCACAGGGTCGGAATTGGCTGCGACCGTCGGCGTCATGGCGAGTCTTAGCCGTACGTCGACCTCGGCCGGTCCAGCGGACGCGAGCAGCAAGTCGTCGAAGCCCCAGTCGGCAGACAGGGCGGGCAGCCCACCCTCGTTCGCGATGACGAGGAGGGGCGCCTCCTTGCCGGTCGTTTCGATGAGCCGGCACAGCGAGCGGGCACCAACTAGGTCCCGCCGGGCATCGAGCAAGATCACATCCGCAGTCGGCGCATCCAGCAGCGCGGTAGCTTCCGCCTGCGCAACTTTGACGTGGTGCGGGAGGAGCTCCAGCGCGGGCAGGATCTCCGCGGACGAACGCATATCGTTGGTGAGCAGCAGCAAGGTGGCCATATCGGTCTCCTCACCTCGGGGGGATTGCCGTCGCTAGCCTTCAGCCCGCCTCGAGAAATGGCCTGAACGCATGCTTGAGACTAACGCAACGGTGCCCGTCTCCCTTCATTACTGGGCTGGCGCAAGGGCCGCCGCGGGGGTCGCTGAGGAGGAGATCCAGGCCCGAACCGTTGCCGAAGCACTCCGATTCGCCTGCGACAAGCGGTCTGATCCGCACTTCGACAGGGTTATCGCGGCAAGTTCGGTGTTGCTTGACGGACTGACAGCTCACCCGGCAGATCTAGAACGACGTCTCACCGCTCCCGCCCGAGTGGAGATTTTGCCGCCTTTCGCCGGCGGCAGCTAGATAGTTCGGCTCCGCTGGTGATCGCGCGAAATTACCCGCACCCGACGAATGTGCGACGTACTCGCTTCACAATTTGGCTTGCGAATGGCTGCGTGACAGCGGTCACGATAAAAAAGGTGACAGACCACCTTGCCGAACCTCTGTCGGGCGACCTGTTCAGGATTTGGGACGACGTCTCGTGATTCGAGACGGATTGTTGGGGTGGAAGGCCTCCACCTCTAGTCTTCTCAACGTGACCTCGACGAACGCGTGGGCGCTGTCGCTCACCCGCCGGCGTGCTGTTGACCACGGCCGGATGCGCTCGTCCTTGTGTCAGCTTCGGCGAATGTAGAGGCGTGCTCCGGCGTCTCGAGCCTGATCCATGGGGCTCCTGATCTTCGACGCCCCGTAAAGCCTCCACGTACGGCCTCCGTACCCACCCTCGGCTGTTCAGCCACCAACACCAGGAGAAGACACAACATGAGCAGGCAAGAAGTACTCGTCGACGCTGACTGGGTCGCCGAGCATGCCGGCGATGAGAACGTTGTTCTTGTCGAGGTCGATGAAGACACCACCGCGTACGACGGCGGTCATATCCCCGGCGCGATCAAGCTGGACTGGAAGAAGGATCTGCAGGATCCGGTCCGCCGCGACTTCATCAACAAGGAGCAATTCGAAAAGCTGCTGTCTGAGCGAGGCATCAGCAATAACGACACCGTTGTGCTCTACGGCGGCAACAACAACTGGTTCGCAGCGTATGCGTACTGGTACTTCAAGCTGTATGGGCACAACAAGGCCCTGCTGCTCGATGGCGGTCGTAAGAAGTGGGAACTAGACGCGCGCGAGCTGAGCAGCGAAACGGTCACCCGACCAGCCACGAGCTACACAGCGACGGAGCCCAACCTCGACATCCGGGCGTTCCGAGACGAAGTGGTTGCCGCAATCGGCACCAAGAGCCTGGTCGACGTTCGCAGCCCTGACGAATACGCGGGCCGCCTTCTTGCCCCCGCCCACTTGCCCCAAGAGCAGGCCCAACGCGGCGGCCACATTCCTACCGCAGTCAACGTGCCGTGGAGCAAGGCGGCCAATGATGACGGCACTTTCAGGTCCGATGACGAACTCAAGGTGATTTACAGCGATGCGGGCCTGAGCTGGGACACAGACATCATTGCCTACTGCCGGATCGGTGAACGCAGCGCGCACACCTGGTTCGTTCTGCACCAGATCCTCGGACAGCAGAACGTAAAGAACTATGACGGTTCTTGGACGGAGTACGGCTCGCTGGTCGGTGTGCCAGTGGCCGTCGGCGACGAACCTGGCACTTCCTGATATCAGGGGGCCTGATATGACGCCTGACCAATTACGCGATTCCCGCGTCAACTCAAAAGGAGAACATCATGTGCGCAGCAACTAAGGGTGGCCTCAGTCTGGCCGGCGTCGATGTCACGAAGGAAGCCGTGATTCAGGGCCGCGTGCTGCGGGGCGGGAATCCTGTCGCCGGGGCGTACGTACGGCTCCTGGACTCCAGCGGGGAGTTCACCGCCGAGGTCCCGACATCGGCGACGGGCCACTTCCGCTTCTTCGCCGCTGACGGCAACTGGACGCTGCGTACCCTTGCACCTGGCGCGAAGAGAGTCGATAACCCCGTCGTGGCCGCACGCGGCAGCGTCAAAGAGATCGACGTCGACATCGAAGCTGTCTGAGTGGTTTTCGAACCAACCTCATAGAAATGTCTCGAGGCAATCGGCTCGGCGTTACGGTGGGCGTGTATGTCTCAGCTGTCAGGCGAACCTTTGCGTCCCGTGGGCTCATCTCACCCGACCGGTGATCCCGGAGGAATCGCCGACCCGACCGAATCAGGGCATCATTCGTCCTTGGAAGACGCGGATACGCTGCGACCACAACGACCACAACGACAGCACGGCGAGCCGGCGCCTGAGGCATCGAGGGGTGTCGCAGAGGACATTGCCTGGCTCTATCGCCACGACGGGTCCGCATCAGGGGTAACAAGCGGCGGCCACCAGACACTTCTGCTGCCACTGGATTCGCGTCCTTCGCATCCCTCCGGCTACCAGCAGGTCCCAGCACCACCGTTGCCCCCGCCGCCGCGGAGCCGCAATCCTGTGATCATCATGATCGTGCTCCTGCTGTGTCTCACAGCAGGAGCAGTGGCCGGGCTTGCCTTCGTGCTGCGATCCGACTGGAGAATAACGGCCCCCGGCTCGGGGGCATCCAGCGCGGAAAAGGCTGCGCCCTCCGGCGCGCAGCAAGTTACCTCGTTGACGCCGACCCAGGTGAATGTCGACTGCCAGGCGCCGCAGTCCACCGATGGCGCCGGTGACGTGGTCGTCTACGTGCCCGAACAGATGTCGGACGGGAGAATGAACACGGCATGGCGGTGCAACGGCAATGGCGTTGGCCAGGTCGTCACTTTCGGATTTCCGGCCGGAACCACCATCGCCGAGGTCGGTCTGGTGAATGGGTACGCCAAAGTAGATCCGGGGATCGGCGCGCAGCGCTACGGCGAGTACCGCCGGATCACGACGGTGACTTGGACATTTGCCAATGGCACTTCGTTCCAGCAGTCACTGAACGACGGCGTGGAAACCGTGCAGAAGTTGAGCATCCCGGCCCAGTCCGGCGACCAGGTCACAATGACCATCGAGGCCAGTACCGAGCCTGGATCGACGGCCAGGGGTCGCGATGCCGTCTTGATCTCCGAGGTCGTCTTTGGAGGCCCTAGTTAGCCCGCTGAATCGAGAATGAGGGTTACCGGCCCGTCATTTGTCAAAGAGAGCTGCATGTCGGCGCCGAAGACCCCGGTAGCGACCTCAGCGCCGCGGATTCGCAATGAAGAGGCGAAAGCATCGATCAGAGGTTCGCTTACCGCCCGCGGTGCCGCCGCGCTCCACGAAGGGCGGCGGCCCTTGCGGATGTCGGCGTAAAGCGTGAACTGGCTGACCACCAAGATCGGCGCGTTTTCTTCCTGACACGATCGCTCGCCATGCAAGATGCGAAGCGTCCACACCTTCTCGGCCAGCCGTTCAACAGTCGCTGGCTGATCATCATGGGTAACTCCCGCCAAGATCACCAGGCCCGGCCGGTCGATTGCACCCACGACCTCATCGTCCACCTCGACTCGTGCCGAGGTCACCCGCTGAATTACCAGGCGCATGGCTAGCTGTGCAGTCGCTTGATCACGGCTGTCAGTCTTCCATCGTGAGAGATCGATGTCTCAGGTTCCGAGGTACGCCTCGACCTCGACCTCGACTAGATGGGCAGGATCTGCGAGCCGCGCCACCTCGACCATGGTTGCGACAGGACGAATGTGCCCAAGTACTTCCCGGTGCGCCCGGCCGACTTCGGCTTGCGAGGTGATGTCAGTGACATACATCCGAGTTCGCACCACCTGCTCCGCTGCCACACCCGCTTCCTTCAGCGCGTCGAGCGCGATCGTGAAGGCTGCCAGCGCCTGCCGATATGGGTCACCGGGATGCAGCACCCCGTCCAAACCGGTCGCGGTGGTGCCTGCCGTGATAGCCCAACCACCCGCCACGACCACGCGCGAGTAGCCGTATTTGGCCTCCCAAGGTGCCAAGCCGGCGAATCTTGTGATCAACACAGCGATACCCTCTGCCAGAATGACGGCCATGTCCACCGAAATGTCAAAGCAGTCGCTCTTGATCAAGATCACCTGTGGCGCTGAGGCGGCCGAGCGGGCGAATCAGGCGTGGACGGTTGCCGCGATGGGCGTGGCTGCCGGCGCCTCGGTATCGGTCTGGCTGACCGGCGAGGCGGCTTGGTTCGCCGTGACCGGGCGGCAGCCCGATCTCCAGCTCCCGTACGCCACGCCAGTCGGGGAGCTGGTGGAGACCGTCAGGCTCGGCGGCGCGATCACCGTCTGCACCCAATGCGCCGCCCGGCGCGAACTGGCCGAGGCCGACCTGATCGAGTCGGCATCAATCCAGGGCGCAGCCAGCTTCGTCGAGGAAGTGCTTGCCGACAACGTTCGGGCACTGGTCTACTAGGCCGCGGCCGGACGTTACCGCTGGAGGAGTTCGGCAAGCTGCTCGGCGCTCATATCACCCGGCTTGGCGCCGCTGGTGGCGGCGCGCCGAGCCAGGATGGCCAGCCGCTCGTTGATCGGCGCAGTGGTGCCCAGCCGGTGCGCAATCATCACGATTTCGCCGTTGAGATAGTCCGTTTCGATGTTCCCCGTGCCGCGCTGCAACGACTGCCAGGTTGATCCGCCGACAGACGCCGGCACGCCCGGTACCGGCTTCATCGTGAAGCCAGCGGCCCGCGCGGCAGCCTCCTCGGCGTCGCTGGTGTATCCGATTCCGGCCGTATCGAGCACCCGGCGCGCTTCATCCTCGGCATCGGTGACCAGTGTGCGCCAATCTCCATTGCGGGCTACCAGTGCCTGGAACACATTGCCAATGTTGCTGATCAACTTGCGATACTTCCACCTCATGACATCCTCGGGGAGCCGGACATCGAAGTTCGCTGCCACCAGATCGGCGGCGACCTGCTGCAGCGTCTGGTCATGATCGTCAGGGCTCGCGGGCACCCGCCCAATATGCAGCATTCCCGATTGCGGAGTGCTGCGAATGATCACCTCTCCTGGCACCAGATGCACTACTGGCATCCAGACGCACACCCCAAAGACCAGCCGAAAGTACCGTTGCGCGATTGCCTCTGCGGCGACGCCATTGAGCGCAGTGAAGATCGGCAGGCTCTGGCCTGCGGTGTCGACCGGCTGCCCGTTCCGGTGCACCGGGACGTCAGTCCAGTTCACCAATGCCTCGTTGGCTTGGTGGGCCTTGGTCGCGAGGATCAGCACGTCGTCAATATCGAGCTTGATCTCCTCAGGCCCCCCAATGGCTGGGAGTGACTGGGTCACGTCTTCGTCGGGCGTACGCAGTCGGAGGCCACGATCACGCAGGGCCGCGAGATTGTCGCCACGGGCCACCAGCACGACATCGTGTCCAACCAGCCCGAGTCGGCCGCCGAGGGCTCCGCCAACCGCCCCAGCACCAACAATGATGTAGCGACGCATGTGCCTCACCGTAACCTGGCACAGTAGTTGCCTATGGACCTGCGGCTTAGTTTTCGTGATCTTGAAGCGGCCGACCTGAGCGATCTGGACTGGTCAGGCGGGCCGGAACATATCCGCGCTGTGGCCGCAGCGCTCGAGGCCTCGTACGCAGGAGAGGTGGCGCTGGTCGTGGGCTCTCTGCCCAACGACCGGTTGATTGCAATGGGCGGGGTCGACTTCCGGACATCAGAGGCGGCCGGCAGCATCTGGATGCTTGCGGTGCACGAACGGTTCCAATCGCTGGGCATCGGAACTCAGCTGATCACCGCGTTGGAGCGAAAGATCATCGATCATGGCCGGCCGATGGCCAGGATGCTGGTGGAGCACGACAACCCCAGAGCCAGGACACTTTACGAGCGATTGGGCTATGCCGAGGCAGGCGCGGCGCTGGACAGCTGGCCGGTGGGCGGAGCTAAGACGTACGTGACGGCCTGCACGATCATGGAGCGTCCGCTCGCGGAGATCCACGATGAGCATGCGGTGCGCCTAGTCCCTGGAAGGGAAATCTCTTGACGCTTCGCGCCGCCCAGGCACGCACCTCGCGGCGTTCTCCTCGGTCGACATACGACCCGGTATCCCTCCCTCGTCGGCCTTGCGTGTCGACGCAGCGCGTCGCCTTGCGACGACGACAGGCACGCACCTGAACGCCGCCAAGCGCCAAGGAACTTCCCTTCCAGGGCACTAGACTGCGGGCCATGTCGCTGTCCTTTACCTTCGCGGTGCTGTTGATTTGCGGTGTCGCGGCCCTCGGGCTGGTGCTGCTGATCATGTTGATCCGGCTCACACTCCGAGCTGCTCGCGCATCGCGCTTGGGAGGCTCGACAGCCGCCCGTTCCGGGGGTTGAGCCGATGTCGTTCGAGCTCTCGGCCGACCTCCATCCGGACCTGACAGCCATCGCCTGGATGATCGGCCGCTGGGAGGGCAGCGGGAAGGCAACCTATCCGGGCACTGAGGATTACGAGTTCGGACAGCAGATCGACTTCGCCCACAACGGCGGGAACTACCTGCACTACTTGTCACAGATGTTTGAGGTCGATGAGCGCGGAGTGGCGATCCGGCCGCTGGCCATGGAAACCGGGTTCTGGCGACCTCAGCCAGATGGCAGTCTCGAGGTCCTGATGTGTCACGCTGCCGGCTACGCGGAGGTGTGGTACGGAACAATCAGCGGACCCAAGATCGAGCTGGTGACCGACGCGGTGGTGCGTACGGCTTCAGCTGAGGAGTATGCAGCGGGTCAGCGCCTCTATGGCAACGTTGCTGGGGACCTATTGTGGACATTCGACAAGGCTGCGCAGGGGCACAGCCTGCAGACCAACATGTGGGGCCGGTTACGCCGAGTCTGATCATGTCCGCCCCCAGGTTTGTAAGAGACGTTCCTCCCATCGCAGGCGTACGGGAAGAAAACTGTCGAGGGGAGTGCTGAACGAACATGACAGCGGTTGTGGCTGAGACTGGGCCAGATGTCGGCGTGCCCTGGCACTACGGCGACCCGATGCGTGAGCAGCGGCTGCTGACCGGTGGCGAAGGCGTCGTTGACCTGTCTCACCGTGGTGTGATCACGGTAACCGGGCCTGACCGGCTGACCTGGCTGCACTCACTGACGACGCAACACCTCGAAGGGCTGGAGCCCGGACGCGGTGTGACGACGCTTGTGCTGTCGCCACACGGCCACATCGAACATGTGCTTTATGGCGTGGACGACGGCGAAACCTTCTGGGCGCACACCGAGCCGGGCTTTGCGTCAACACTCGTGAGCTGGCTGGACAGTATGCGTTTCTTGATGAGAGTCGAGGTACGCGACAGGAGTGCCGAGTGCGCTGTCGTCTGGTCTGCTGCGCAGCTGGCCGGCGACGACCTTGTCCGAGTTGGCCCTGACTCGCTTGGTGGCCGCGAGCTCTTCGTGCCACGCGATCGGCTCGGAGATATCGTTGACCGCGGTCCACGAGCCGGCACCTGGGCTCTCGAGGCACATCGGATCGCTGCCGGTGTGCCGAGGATCGGCCTCGACACCGACCACCGAACCATCCCGAATGAGGTTGACTTGCTTGGCGTTGCCGTCCACCTGGACAAGGGCTGTTACCGGGGTCAGGAGACCGTCGCCAGGGTCCACAACCTTGGACGACCGCCGCGTCGGCTGGTACGGCTGCACCTGGACGGTAGTGCTGACACGCTGCCAGCGGCCAAGGCTGCGCTGCTACTGGACGGGCGCGCTGTGGGTTTTGTGGGCGGCTCGGCCCGTCATTTCGAGCTCGGGCCCATTGCCCTAGGGCTGATCAAGCGAAGTACGCCCCTTGACGCCCCTCTGATCGTCGATGGCATCGCCGCCGCACAGGAGCCGCTGGTCGATCCCGATATCGGCCTCCACGTCCGCCCCGCACGCTGACTCCGTTCCGAGAGAGCGAGGCGGGCGGCCGAGCGGCGTCATGCGCCGAGTTCGGCCAGGGTTTCCTTACAGGGCCGTATCTCACCGACCCGGTCGCCCCCACCCAGCACTGGACTGCTGACTTGGGCATCCAACGTTTCATGATCAAATCCCAGCCGCTTGAGTACGCCGGCCATGGCGACGGACCGAGCGCGGGGATGCCCATCGCTGATCTTGAGCGCCACTCCACGGCCGTCTCCCAGCCCGACCGCGTAGACCGACTCAGCGCCCGACTTGCCCAGCAAACGCGGAATAGCGTGGTGCAGCTCGAGCTCATCACGGCCGGTACCTGAGACATACTCTGGATGGCTCCGGATTGCCGTCGCGACGCGATGCTCGGCACCATCTGATGCACTCGCCATGCGCCCAAATGCGCGAGCCAGGCCGTAGAGCGAGATCGCATAGAGCGGGGCGCCGCAGCCGTCAATCGCTAAGTTGGTGGCCTGCTCATGAGCAAGATCATCAATGGCTTGCACGATAGCCAGCTGAATCGGATGATCAGGATCGCGGTAGCTGGCGATGTCCCGTCCGTTCAAGACAGTTGTCCTGATCATTCCTGCGTGCTTTCCTGAGCAGTTCATCGCAAGTGAGGATTTGGGCACACCGTTGCGAATAGCGTCCTCTCTGGTCTGCTGGTCCAGAGGCCAATCCGCCGGCATCTGCAAAGCCGACTCGTCGAGGCCCGACATATCGAGAATGCGTCGGACGCCGTCGAGGTGGAAGGACTCGCCTGAGTGAGATCCACAGACCAGCGCTAGCAGCTCTCCATCAAGATCAAGACCGGCCCGCAACATGCCGATTGCCTGAAGTGGCTTGTAGGCGCTCCGGGGATACATCGGGGCGTAATCGGCGCCGACCGAACAGGCCAGACTGCCATCTGGATTGGTGATGGCCACTCGCCCCCGATGAACACTTTCGACGAAGCCGTTGCGCACGACCTCGATAAGTACCGGGTCCGATTCGAAGGGGCTGCCCACGAGGAGACCCTACGCTTTGATCACTGCGAAGAGCCTTCGTTCTGCGGTCGGCGAACGCAGTTCTGTGTTATCCCGCATCGGGGCTCCGCACGTTCTAATCTTCATGGTGTGAACTGGCATGAGTACGATGCCGCGTTGTTCGACCTGGACGGCGTGCTGACCCCGACCGCGGAGCTGCACATGCGGGCGTGGCAGCAACTCTTTGTCGACTTCCTCACCAGGCGCGGCCTCGACCAGCCCTATGTCGAAAGCGACTACTTCGACCACATCGACGGCAAGCCCCGCTACGACGGCATACGCGCGTTCCTTGCCTCCCGAGGCATCCAGCTGGCCGAAGGCACCCCGAGCGACAGCCCGCAAGACGAGACCGTCTGTGGACTCGCCAATCGCAAGAATGAATTCTTTGTCGGGCTGTTGCGTGAGGAGGGCGTACGGCCGTACGCCGGGTCGGTGCAACTACTTGATCATCTCAAGGAGCGCGGGACCAAGATCGCTGTGGTTACGTCGTCACGCAACGCGTCTGCGGTGCTGGAGGCGGCCGATCTGCGACAACGATTCGACGTCATCGTCGACGGCAATGTCGCCGCTGAGAACGGGTTGAAAGGTAAGCCGAGCCCTGACACGTTCGTCGCGGCCGCCGAGGAACTCGGTGTACCCGTCGACCGCGCAGTGGTGTTCGAGGATGCAGTCTCCGGAGTACAAGCAGGCCATGCCGGCGGCTTCGGCCTGGTCGTCGGGGTCGACCGTGGCGTCGGGGCGCAACGACTGACCGAGTCTGGTGCCGACGTGGTTGTTGCTGATCTTGCTGAGTTGGCGGCATCGTGACGCGCCGTAGCCCCGACGATCCGATCTCTGCGGCCGACCCACTCGACCGCAACCGTTTCCCGATCCATGAGTGGAAGTTCACTGAATCGGAGTACAGCACAGATGATCTTGGTGTGACCGAATCGCTTTTCGCGGTCGGCAACGGCTATCTGGGCATGCGTGGGAATGTCGAGGAGGGTCGGGAGACCTACACCCACGGCACGTTCATCAACGGCTTCCACGAGACGTGGCCGATCCGGCACGCCGAAGAGGCCTTCGGCTTCGCGCGAGTGGGCCAGACCATCGTCAATGTGCCAGACAACAAAACGATCAAGCTCTACGTCGATGATGAGCCGATGCTGCTGGCAGTAGCTGATCTTGATTCGTACGAACGCACGCTGGACTTCCGTGACGGGCTGCTGCGTCGCAACATCATCTGGCGGACGCCGGGAGGCAAGCGCGTCAAGGTGTCCTCGACTCGCATGGTGTCGTTCACCCAACGACACTTGGCGATCATGACGATGGAAGTCACCATGCTCGACGCCGAGGCTCCGGTGGTGATCTCCTCACAGACCCTGAACCGCCAAGACGGCAGGGACGAGTACCACGTACGATCCGCCGCGATGGGCGCCGGAGCCGACCCGCGCAAGGGCGCGGCCTTCGAGGCTCGAGTGCTCGAGCCGCAGAGCCACTGGTCGCAAGATCAGCGGATTATTCTCGGCTACCGTTGCGCGAACTCCAAGATGACACTCGCAGTCGGCGTTGATCATCAGATCATGACCGACAATGACTATCGCACCTTCACCAGCGCGGATGAGGACACCGGCAAGATGGTCTACCGAGTGCACGCCAAGCCACGTGAGCCGATCAAGGTCACGAAGGTTGTTGCCTACCACACCTCACGCGGAGTGCCTTCTCGCGAGCTGGTTGATCGCTGCCGGCGAACCCTCGACAGGGTGATCGAGCTTGGTGTCGAGCCGGAGTTCGCTGCGCAGCGGCAGTGGCTGGATGCCTTCTGGGAGCGGTCTGATGTCGTGGTACACGGCCAGCCGGCGCTGCAACAGGCGATTCGCTGGAATCTGTTCCAGCTCGCTCAGGCCACGGCGCGCGCTGAACAGTCGGGGGTGCCTGCCAAGGGTGTCACCGGCACCGGCTACAGCGGGCACTACTTCTGGGACACCGAGATCTTCGTCGTTCCGTTCCTCACCTACACCTCGCCGCAGATGGCACGCAGCGAACTGCGTTTCCGATACAACATGCTTGGTGCTGCCCACCGTCGCGCGGAGGAACTGGCCCAAAATGGCGCACTCTTCCCCTGGCGTACGGTCAACGGCGAGGAGGCATCGGCCTATTACGCGGCCGGCACGGCGCAGTATCACATCGACGCAGATATTGCGTTTGCGCTCTGCAAGTACGTCGCCGCCAGCGGTGATCAAGACTTCATGAATCGCGAGGGCGTGGACCTTCTGGTCGAGACCGCGAGGTTGTGGGCTGACCTGGGCTTTTGGCGGGAAAACGGTTCTGGCCTCCGCAGCTTCCACATCCACGGGGTAACGGGCCCGGATGAATACACCACGGTCGTCAACGACAACCTTTTCACCAATGTCATGGCTCGGTTCAACCTGGCCAAGGCCGCGGAGTTGCTGCGCCAGCTGGAACGAGAAGTACCGCGCGCGTATCGGCGCGTGGTCGAGCGGCTTGAACTTGCTGACGAGGAGATCGATGAATGGGCCGCCTGTGCCGAAGCGATGTCGATCCCGTATGACGACGTCACCGGGATCAACCCGCAGGACGCACACTTTCTTGATCGGGAAGTCTGGGATCTGAAGAACACTCCGCCGGAGAAACGGCCGCTGCTGCTCCACTATCACCCGCTGGTGATCTACCGGTTCCAAGTGCTGAAGCAGGCAGACGTGGTGCTGGCCATGTTCTTGCAAGGCGATCATTTCAGCCACGAGCAGAAGCGCAACAACTTCGAGTACTACGACCCCATCACCACCGGCGATTCCACGTTGTCCGGAGTTGTGCAATCGATCATCGCCGCCGAGGTCGGATACCGCGATCTCGCTTTGCGCTATTTCTACAACGCGCTGTTCGTCGACCTCGCCAATCTGCACGGCAATACCAGCGACGGCGTCCACGTGGCTTCCACCGGTGGAGTTTGGAACATTCTGACCTACGGGTTCGGCGGCATGCGCGACTACAACGGAACCATTACCTTCGACCCGCGGCTGCCCGAATCGTGGGCCGGCTTGACATTCCAGATCACCCTTCGCGGTACTCGGGTACAGGTGGATCTTACGAGGCATGAGATTGCCTTCACAGTCGTCGCAGGCGAGAGTGCCGAGGTGGCCGTTCGTGGCGAGTACTTCAAGGTGTCGGCCGGTACCCCGGTGCGAGTTCCATTGGCCCACCAAGGGTCGTACATCGAAGGTCCGCTCCCGTCCAAGACAGCCGATCGACGGCCCGATGGGACGTTGATCACTGCTTCGGTGCCACAGGCGGTCATCCTGGGCCGATGATCCAGGGGACAAGGGGCGCGAGCTCAGAGCTTGCATTTGCTTGCAATTGCAAGCACACTGGCTGACATGGTGAGAATCCGTACCCAGAAGTTTGGCGAGCAGCTCGGTTCACTCGGTGAGTTCATTGCCGGTCAACGCCGAATGGCCCAGTTGTCGCTGCGGCAACTCGCTGAACAGACTGGAATCTCCAACCCCTATCTCAGTCAGATCGAGCGCGGGCTCCGCAAGCCCTCGGCGGAAGTGCTGCAGCAGCTCTCCAAGGCGTTGCGTGTCTCCGCCGAGTCGCTCTATGTTCGGGCCGGGATCCTGGATCCGGATGACCACCCGGCCACGTCGGTGGAGATGGCGGTGCTAGCCGACATCGCTATCACTGAGCGGCAGAAGCGCGTGCTCATCGATGTGTACACCTCATTCGTCAAGGAGAACGAGAAGGCCGCTCCCACCGGAAAGCCCCAAAATGATGAAGTACTCAACCAACAAGGAGAACGTCATGTCTGAGAATGAACCATTCGCCGAGGCTCCGAAGTCGGCCTCTGAGGGTGAACCGTTCGCTGAGGCTCCGATGGCGGCGTCTGAGGGTGAACCGTTCGCTGAGGCTCCGATGGCGGCGTCTGAGGGTGAACCGTTCGCTGAGGCTCCGATGGCGGCGTCTGAGGGTGAACCGTTCGCTGAGGCTCCCATAGCGGCGCCTGAGGGTGAACCGTTCGCTGAGGCTCCCAAGTCGGCGTCTGAGGATGAACCTTCCGCCGACGCCCGAAAGTCGGCCCTGGATTCGGATTACGCCGCCTTGTACGCGGTTGCCGGCCTCACTGATGCGCTGGCCGAGGTGCTCAAGGGCGCCCTTGCCGACACGCAGCAGAGGGCCAGCAGGCGGATCAACGAGCTGCAGAGCAAGCGCCCAGAACTGAGCAAACAGGCCAAGTTCGGCGCTGAGGATCTGCGTACGTTTGTGATCACGCTTCCGGAGCAGTTCAAGCACCTGCCTGATACCACCAAGGCTCGAATCGCCGAGCTACAGCGGCAGGCAAATGATCTGTTGGCTCAGGCGACCTCCACCTACGGCGATTTCGCATGGCGCGGCAAGCAAGCGGTCGACGACGTGCGGCAGACGGCACGTGACCGGTACACCAAGGCGAGCAAACCAGTCACACCTCGCGATTCGGACACGTCGGCCGAGAGCGCGCAGACAGCGACGGAGAAACCAACAGCCGACGACGTTTAGTCGACCAAACGACCCCTCACGCCCCACCTTCTCGCTCGCGCCCCCCGCGGGCAAGAGAGGTGGGGCGTGAGTTCGCCTCCCCCCGGGCGACCTCAATCGTCAATTACGCCAGCTGGCGAGTTGCGTCGTTTCTACGGTGGGGAAGGGCCGAAGCTTCAAAGCAACAACGAGAACATCTTCACCGATCGGCTTGCGAATCGCGGGCGGGTGGACGCGGTCGTGACCGACTTGTGTCGAAGCTCCTCACAGAGGTCACGAAATGAGCACATCCGGCGACCTGGCCGACTGCGCTCCTCTCAGGCCTGTTTGGAGCGTGCTCGGCTGCGGGCCCGAACTGCCGCCGACAGCACAACCTTCCGCATCCGCACCGCCTCCGGAGTCACCTCCAGGCACTCATCAACGCGACAGAACTCCAGCGCCTGCTCCAAGCTCATCGGCCGCGGCGGCACGAGTCGTTCCAGCTCCTCGCCGGTGGAGGAACGCACGTTGCTCAGTTTCTTTTCCTTGGTCGGGTTGACGTCCATATCCTCGGCGCGCGCGTTCTCGCCGATGATCATGCCTTCATACACGTCTGTGCCGGGCACGACGAACATGGTGCCGCGCTCCTGCAGGTTGAACAGCGCGTACGAGGTGACTTGACCCGAGCGGTCGGCCACGAGCGAGCCTGTGAGCCGGGTGCGCAGATCACCAGCCCAGGGCTGGTACGCCTCGAAGACGTGATGCATCAGTCCGGTGCCACGCGTTTCGGTCAAGAACTCAGTTCGGAAGCCAATCAGGCCACGAGCCGGCACCAGATATTCCATGCGGACCCAACCAGTGCCGTGGTTGACCATCTGCTCTAGTCTGCCCCGGCGCAGCCCGAGCAACTGGGTGACAACCCCAACGAAGTGTTCCGGGATGTCGATGGTAAGCCGCTCGATCGGCTCATGGATTTTGCCGCCGATCTCTCGGACCACCACCTGTGGTTTCCCGACGGTCACCTCAAAGGACTCACGGCGCATCGTCTCGACCAGGATTGCCAGTTGCAGTTCGCCACGACCCTGCACCTCCCAGGTATCCGGCCGTTCAGTGGGCAGAACCCGGATCGATACATTCCCCACCAGCTCAGCATCCAGCCGCGCCTTCAACAACCGCGCCGTAAGGCTCTTGCCCGACCGGCCCGCGAGCGGGGAGGTATTGATGCCCATGGTCATCGAGATCGATGGCTCGTCCACGGTGATCAAGGGCAACGGTTTCGGGTCGTCTGGATCAGACAGCGTCTCCCCGATGGTGATCTCCGGGATACCAGCGATGGCGACGATGTCACCCGGCCCCGCCGACTCGGCAGGCTCTCGATCCAACGCGTTGGTGATCAAGAGCTCGGAGAGCCTGACGGTGCGGATGGTGCCGTCGGCGCGACACCACGCCACATTCTGATTGCGTCGCAAGGTGCCCGCGACCACTCGGCATAGCGCGAGCCGCCCGAGATAGGGTGACGCGTCCAGGTTGGTGACATGTGCCTGCAGTGTCGCTCCTGCCACATAGCTGGGCGCCGGGATGTGCTGCAGGATGGCGGCAAACAAGGGGGCCAGATCTTGGCTTTCCGGCATCTCCCCGTTGCCCGGTGCAGTCAGCGACGCACGTCCGGCCTTGGCCGACGCATAGACCACTGGAAAGTCGAGGCTATCGCTGCTGTCGTCGTCTATGAGGTCCAAGAAGAGGTCATAGGTTTCCTCAACTACCTCAGGGATGCGGGCATCGTGACGATCGACCTTGTTCACTACCAAGATGATCGGCAGCTTTTTGGCGAGAGCTTTGCGGAGCACGAAGCGAGTCTGGGGCAGCGGACCCTCAGACGCGTCCACCAGGAGCAGGACTCCATCTACCATCTCCAGGCCGCGCTCGACTTCGCCACCGAAGTCGGCATGGCCCGGCGTATCAATGATGTTGATGGTGACAGTCGAACCGTCCGGCGGCCGGTGCCGTACCGCAGTGTTCTTGGCGAGGATGGTGATGCCCTTCTCCCGCTCCAGGTCCAGGGAGTCCAGCACACGTTTCTGGACAGCCTGACCGGCGCGAAAAGCCCCGGACTGCCAAAGCATCGCGTCGACTAGCGTCGTCTTGCCGTGGTCGACGTGGGCGACGATGGCTACGTTCCGCAGATCAGAACGGACGGGCACTCAGCAAGACTTTCTCCCTGGGCTTGGGCAACCTGGCGAGTCTACGGCAGCCGCCCCTAAATGGACCACTGCCACTTACGGCCGAAGCAAGCCAACGATTGAGACCCCAACGATAGAGACCCCAACGATAGAGACGATTGCCTCCAGTGGGCGGACTTCTGTTACCCGTACCCTTGCCCTATGGCGGGCACAGACTGGTTTCGAGACTCGTTCCGAGCCGAATATGACAAGCAGAACTCGGCCATCGGCCGGTTCAACTTGGCGATCTTCGGCAAGACCGGAGTCGGCAAGTCCACCTTGATCAACGCGATCTTCGGCGAAGAGGTCGCGCGTACCGGTATCGGTGAGCCAGTTACCCGCGGTAGCCACCTCTATCTCGACAAGATTGGGCACCTCGGGATAGTCGATACTCAAGGTCTCGAGGTGGGCAAGGACAACAAACAGATCTTGTCCGACCTCGACAAGGCCATGACGCAGATGCGCAAGCTCCCATTGTCGGAGCAGATCCACGTCGCCTGGTACTGCCTACGCGGAATGGACCGGCGCTTCGAGGAGGCCGAGGCCGATTTCGTCCGTCGGCTCGACGGGATGGGGCTACCGGTGATCGTGGTGCTGACTCAGGTACCGATGCGCAGCGGTCACTACCACCCCGACACGGTGCTGTTGGCCGAGCAGATCATCGCCAAAGGACTGCCGATTGTGGCAGGACGCCCGTTCATGACCTATGCCAAAGCAGATGAATTCGCTGGCCAGCCAGCATATGGGCTCAAGGAACTTCTGGATGCCACCTTTCGCGTTGCGCCCGAAGGTGTTCATGGAGCTCTCGTCGCGGCGCAAGAAATCGATCATGCGCGGAAAGCGCAGGAAGCGAACAAGTACATAGCCGCTGCCGTTGCGAGCGCTGCCGCCGCTGCCGCCACCCCGATCCCGTTCTCATCGGCCGCCCTGCTGGTGCCGATTCAACTTGGCATGATGGCCCGGATTGCCCAGATCTACAAGATCAAGTTCGAGCGTGCGGCATTGATGGCGATCGCTTCCACTACCGCGGCGACACAGCTTGGGCGAGCGACCTTCACGAGCTTGATCAAGATGGTGCCGGGGGCCGGCACGGTCGTTGGTGGTGTTGTCGGGGCGGGGGTCGCGTCGACCTTCACTTACGCGATGGGCCAGGCTTGGTTGACGCTCTGCGAGCGGGTAGTGAAGGGCAAGCTGGGCACGGCGGGCACCATCGTCGACAACGAGGAGCTTCGCGAAGTTTTCATGGCCGAGTTCCGAAAGCGGATCAAGATGGGGCGCAAGGAACTACGCACGGCGTCGGCGCCCGATCCGAATCTCATCAACTCCAGCAAGCAGCACTAGCCCAATCATTCTGCGAGCGGCCTACCCACGCTCCCAGCGCGATGATGCATCCAACGACGCCTACCGGCACAAGTTGCTGACAAGTCAAGGCTTGCTCCAATAGCCTGCGAGCGATGAGTATTCCGGACGTGGCGCCGCTGCTTGAGGGCGAGCCGCCTCATGATCAAGTCGTCTTTGCGACACGACTGCAGCGCTACTGGCCGGATCTGCTGACCGGCCTGACAGGCGCCTATCCGGACCATGCGCCAGAGATGGCCTACCGTCTGGTCGAGATCGCCGCGCAGAACTTTCAGCAGCGGCCCGCGGACTTGCGGCTGCTGGACCTGCGGCGGCACGCCGATCCGCAGTGGTTTCAGCATCCGCGGATGCTCGGTTACGCCACCTACGCCGACCTTTTCGCCGGCGACCTGAAGGGTGTCGCCGACCGGGTGGATTATCTCGCTGAGCTCGGGGTGACCTATCTGCACCTCATGCCGCTGCTCAAACCACGGCCCGGTCAGAATGATGGCGGGTACGCGGTTATGGATTATCGGTCCGTACGCTCCGATCTCGGCAGTATTGACGACGTTCGGGACCTGGCAACTGTGCTGCGCTCGCGCGGGATCTCCTTGACTTTGGATCTCGTCCTGAACCATGTTGCGGCCGAGCATCAGTGGGCAGTGAACGCACGTGCCGGCGACCCTTTCTACCGGAAGTACTTCCATATGTTCGCCGATCGGGAGCTGCCGGACGCGTACCAGCGGCGCTTGCCTGAAGTCTTTCCCGACTTCGCACCTGGCAACTTCACCTACGACGTGGAGTCGGCCTCCTGGGTGTGGACGACATTCAACACCTGGCAGTGGGACCTCAATTGGCACAATCCCGACGTCTTCTACGAGTTCGCGGATTTGATCTTGTGGCTAGCCAATTTGGGGGTGGAGTGCCTGCGTCTCGACGCGATTGCCTTCATCTACAAACGTATGGGTACCAACTGCCAGAACCAGCCCGAGGTGCACGCCATCACGCAAGCCCTGCGTTCCGTTGCCCGGATCGCGGCCCCAGCGTTGATCTTCAAGGCGGAGGCGATCGTCGGCCCCTCCGACCTCGCGCCGTATCTTGGAGTGGGCAAGCATGCCGGCAAGGTCAGCGACATGGCGTACCAGAACTCCTTGATGGTGCAGATCTGGTCGGCGCTGGCCGCAAAGGACACTCGGCTGTTTTGCGCGGCTTTGAACCGCTTTCCGGCCAAGCCGGCAACCACCGTTTGGGGCACGTACCTGCGCTGCCACGACGACATTGGATGGGCTATCGATGACGGCGACGCAGCCTCGGTCGGACTTGATGGCTTCGAACATCGCCGGTTTCTGGCCGAGTACTACGCCGGTCTCTATCCGATGAGTGATGCCCGGGGTCTGGTATTCCAGGAGAATCTCGCTACCGGCGATCGCCGGATCAGCGGAACTGCGGCATCGCTGGCTGGAATCGAATCGGCGCTCAACACCGGCGACGAGATCCACCTGGAGCTGGCTGTGCGTCGTTATCTGCTGGCCTACAGCCTGGTCCTGGGGTTCGGCGGATTGCCGCTGATCTACATGGGCGATGAGGTAGCCCTGCGGAACTATTACGAGTTCGTCGAGGAGACAGACCATGCCGATGACAACCGCTGGGTTCACCGGCCGCCGATGCCGTGGGACCTGGTGGACAATCGGCACATCGAAGGCACCGTGGAGTATCGCATCTGGCACGGGCTCCGGCATCTCATCGCCGTGCGTTCCTCGCTACCGAGCCTGGACGCCTCCGTCGAGAGTGAGATCCTCGACCCGGTCAACCCGGCGGTCCTGGTGCTCCAGCGCCGGTACCAGACTCAGACGATGGTCGGTGTCTACAACATGACGACCGAGCCGCAGAAGCTACCGCGCTGGGTGATTCCGCTCGGCAACTGGGCATGGGATGCGCTCACAGAAGAGACCCCGTTGACGGATGGGCCGCTGACCCTGGATGGCTACCAGGTGTGCTGGCTTGTGCAACAGACGTGAGTGTCGCTCGCGATCACGCGATCAATGAAATACGTGCCGAGCTTTCCGAGCTTGACCTGGACTGGGCCGAGTCGGCGCCGGGGCTGTTCTCAGTCAGCTTGCCTGGTGCCCGCAAGCTGGTTACCGAATGCGCTCTTCAGGTCGGCAAGCACGGACTGAGCTTGCGGGCCTTTGTGGCACGCAAGCCCGATGAGAACCATGCTGGTGTGTACCGATGGCTGCTTGAGCGCAACCTCAAACTGCACGGCATCTGCTTCGCAGTGGACGCGCTTGGAGACATCTACCTCACGGGCAACCTGCCGGTTGGGCTGATCAGTCGAACCGAGGTTGATCGGCTCCTTGGCACAGTGGCCGAGGCGGCCGATGAGAGCTTCAATGTGATCTTGGAACTGGGGTTCGCCGAGAGCATCCGGCAGGAGTGGGCCTGGCGGCGTTCGCGCGGGGAGTCGACCGCGAACCTGGCAGCCTTCCCCCATCTGGACCCGGGTGAGGGTCCGTAATGCTGATCTGCGAGCAGCGGGCAGAGTCGGTTGGCCACTAGGCTCGCTGCCATGAAAATGACCTGGGAGCGTGGCGACGGCCAGCCCGAGCGGCGGGCTGTGTGATGACCGGCCGCTTGATCCTGCTGCGGCACGGCGAGAGTGAGTGGAACGCCAAGAACTTGTTCACCGGCTGGGTCGACGTCGATCTGAACGCTAAGGGGGAAGGTGAGGCACTCCGTGGCGGCGAGCTGCTCGTTGAGAACAATCTGCTGCCCGACGTCGTACACACCTCAGTGCTCCGCAGAGCAATCCGGACCGCACAGATTTCACTCGACATTGCCGATCGGCTCTGGATCGAGACGAAGCGCTCTTGGCGGCTGAACGAGCGCCATTACGGTGCGTTGCAGGGCAAGGACAAGGCAGCGACTCTCGCGGAGTTCGGCGAGGAGCAATTCATGCTTTGGCGGCGCTCTTACGACATTCCGCCACCGCCGATTGACAACGACGATCAGTATGCGAACTTTAACGATCCGCGATACGCCGGCCTGCCGAGCGAGGCACGGCCGAGGACCGAATGTCTCAAGGACGTTCTGATACGTGCCCTGCCGTACTGGTACGACGAGATCGTCCCCGACCTACGGGCGGAGAAGGTGACGCTGGTCGCTGCTCATGGGAACTCACTGCGGGCAATCGTCAAGCATCTGGATGAAATGGGCGACCAGGCGGTGGTGGGCCTCAACATTCCTACTGGCATTCCGCTGATCTATGAACTCGATGACGATCTGAAGCCGGTCGAGGCCGGTGGCCGCTACCTTGACCCTGATGCGGCTGCTGCAGCGATTGAAGCCGTCAAAATGCAGGGCAAGAAATAGCGGCTGGTCTCACTCGACGTACGTCTTCCATCACAGGCGTCGACAAGGCTGAGGTGTGCTGGCCGCCCGCTACGGCTTCGACCAGATCTGGTCGTTGTCGGGGAGCTGCCCGGTTACGACGTAGATGATTCGCCGTCCCATCGACGCGGCATGGTCGGCGATGCGCTCGTAGTAGCGACCGAGCAAGGCGACGTCAACCGCCGCCTCCACGCCGTACCCCCAGTCGTCACTCAGCATCACCCGAAACTGGGTACGCCGCAGTTCGTCCATCTCTTCGTCGCGCGCCCGCAACTCTTGTGCGCTTTGGATGTTGCGGTCGTTCAAAGTCTGCCCAGCCGTTATGACCATCTTCTCTGCCACGTCGCCCATCCGTACGAAGTTAGGGCGCAGCGACGCAGGCACAGCGGTCTCCGGATACCGGAGCCTTGTGATCTTGGCGATATGGGCGGCAAGATCCCCCATCCGCTCCAACTCGGTCACCATCCGCAAGGTTGCGACGATCGTCCGCAGCTCACCCGCGACGGGCGCCTGACGAGCGAGCAGGGAGAAAGCCCGCGCTTCAATCTCCGCCTCCCTCGCGTCGATTCGCGCATCATCGCCTATCACTTGCTCAGCAAGGTGGATATCGGCTTCGAGGAGCGCAGTTGTAGCGGCTCGAACCGCCGACGAAACCGCCTGAGCCATCTGCACTAGGTCGGCGAGGACGTCGTCCAGCTGCTCCCTATAGAGGTCGCGCATGAGAATGATCCCAATCTGTTGTCGGGCTTTCGGCACCATTTACCCTATTTCGGCCCGCTACACGCAATCGGGCACATGGTTAACGAATCGTGAACATGCGCCAAACGCTTGAGGCCCCGGACGCGTACCTGCTGGTCAGCTGGTGAGCTGATGCTGATAGGACCCCTACTATCTTTTTGTGAACCCGATTGGGGTCGCCGTTGTGGCGCTCGTCGTCGGCCTTGGGATCGGCGCGCTGCTCGTGTGGGCGACGCTGCGGACACGACCAGCCGAGCCGAGTCCGATCGTCGATATCGCAGAGCCAGTGGTTCCTGTTGGCGTCGCAGAGGTGCTCCGGGTGCTACCGGCTGCTGGTGTGGTCGTCGGCGCCCACGACAAGGTGCTCGACGCGAACGTGACGGCGAAGTCGCTGGGCTTGGTTCGGGGCAGCCGGATCAGCGTACCGGAGCTGCTGCAACTCGTCCGCAGTGTTCACCGCCGAGGCGACGCCCGCACCGTCGACTTCCAGATCAGCCGAGGCGCCCGAGCCGGACTCACCTACCTCACCGCCCGGGTAGCGCCACTGGATGAGAGCTTGATTCTGATCCTGGCCGACGACCGAACCGCCGCTCGGCGGATAGAGGAGACCCGTCGGGACTTCGTCGCCAACATCAGCCACGAGCTCAAGACCCCAATTGGGGCGATTTCGTTGCTGGCTGAGGCAGTCGAGGACGCGGCAGACGACCCCGCGGCCGTGCGCAAGTTTGCAAGTCGTATGGGAATCGAGTCGGCTCGGTTGACCGATCTGGTGGCGCAGATTATCGAGCTGTCGCGACTTCAATCCGATGATCCACTCGATGATCCGGAGATTGTCGAGATAGATGAGGTGCTGACCGACGCTGTCGAGCGACGACGGATGGACGCAGAGCTGCGCCAGATCACGGTTGCGGTCGCCGGAGCTGCGGGGATGCGAGTGTTGGGTAACTCTCGCCAGCTGGGAGCCGCAGTCGGCAACCTGGTCGAGAACGCCATCGTCTATTCCGACACAGGGGCTCGGGTCGTCGTTGCGGCGCATGTGCAAGCCCGAAGGGACGACGACTATGTCGAAATCACAGTTTCCGACAATGGCATCGGCATTCCGGCCGCTGAGCTCGACCGCATCTTCGAGCGCTTCTACCGCGTCGACTATGCGCGCAGCCGAGCCAACGGCGGTACCGGGCTCGGGCTTGCGATCGTGAAGCACATCGCTGCCATTCATGGCGGTGACGTGACCGTTTGGAGCCAGGTGGGTCAAGGATCAACCTTCACGATCAGGATTCCCGCGCATCGGAATGAAGCCGCGCCAGCCGCCCAACAGCAATCCGCAGGTCTGAATCGCCAGCGGCCGCCCGAGCAGCCATTGCCCGAACGTCAGGAGATCGGTCGATGACGAGGGTGCTTGTCATTGAGGATGAGGAGTCCTACCTCGAAGCTCTGTCGTACATGCTCTCCAAAGAGGGCTTCGAGGTGATTGAGGCGCGCGACGGCGCCGCCGGCATCGCTGAGTTCGATCGGCATGGCGCCGACCTGGTGCTGCTCGACTTGATGATGCCGGGTGTGCCAGGCACGGAAGTGTGTCGGCAGCTGCGACTCCGCGGCTCAGTGCCGGTGATCATGCTCACTGCACGTGACACCGAGGTCGACAAGGTCGTCGGGCTCGAGCTAGGCGCCGACGACTACGTGACGAAGCCGTTCAGCCACCGCGAGCTTGTTGCCCGAATCCGCGCGGTGCTGCGTCGGGGGCATGACGCCGAGCTGGTGCCGGACGTCGTTGAGGTTGCGGGGATCCGGATGGATGTCGAGCGACACGAGGTTTCTGTCAACGGTGAGCGGATCAGGCTTGCCCTCAAAGAGTTCGAGCTGCTGGAAATGTTGCTCCGCAACGCCGGCCGGGTTATGACGCGTGGGCAACTGATCGACCGTATCTGGGGTGCCGATTACGTGGGTGACACCAAAACCCTGGACGTCCACGTCAAGCGGCTCCGGACCAAGGTCGAGCCGGATCCGGCCAACCCGCGGTACCTCGTCACCGTTAGAGGACTCGGCTACAAGTTCGAGGGCTGATGGTCTCGAGGCGCCACCGCTTTCATCGCAGTTGCCGGGGAATTCATGGTTGCCGGACGCGGCTGACCTCCCGAGTCAGGCACTAGACGCTGGCGTCGGTTTGAGTGTGGCGTACTGAGCCTCGTTGCCGTCGACCACGGGTACGCGCAACGTCACCTCGCCGGCATTTTGGAACGCCAGCGTCACGCTGGCGTCCAGACCAGCCATAAGGTCGGGGCTCTTCACAGTGATCGGTTCCTGATCGGTCAGTACGACCGGTAGGCCATTTGCAAGCGAGACGGTGTTCGGGATGGTGGCAGTGAACGGAGCACCCTCGGTTGCGTCCACCTTGATAGGCGTCCCGCTAACAGCAGTCAACGCATCGCGGTCATCGGTGACGATTGTGCCTGATACGACGGCTTCGCCAGGTGCCCAGCTGATCAGGAGGAGATTGCGGACATGGACCACATTGTCGGGGTCCGCTGGGTCGCCGACATCGAGGTTCACGCCCTCGCCGGGCGTGTACGGCTGGTTGGTCTGCACGTTCTGTCCGCATGCTCCTGACACCAGAAGCAGACCGATGACGAGCAGCAGACTCGCGCCACCTCGCAGTGCGATGATCCCCGCGCCGGCCCGGAACCTTATGCGGCC
Source organism: uncultured Actinomycetota bacterium (assembly GCA_963740515.1). Taxonomy (GTDB): domain Bacteria; phylum Actinomycetota; class Actinomycetes; order Propionibacteriales; family Propionibacteriaceae; genus Microlunatus. Next base: position 84,686 of record CAVUEO010000026.1, on the reverse strand, counting down.
TGCTCGACTTGCGCTCCGGTTCCAAGACACGATGGCCGACTCCTGCCTAGCGAGGGACACTTTGCGATGCAGCCTATCGACACCTTCGCCGTTCGTGCAGGTAGTGCCCGAGGACATTATCGAGCTGATACGCATCGTGCTTGGAGTCCACCGCCCGCCGCCGTCGTCCGCCGAGGAAAGCTACGCTTCGCGCCGTGTTCATCGCTCGCTCCGTGCGGCGGCGCGCGGTTTCCGAGGCTCCAGCCGGGTTCGGGATGTTAGTGACCCGGCGCACATCCCCGGCACATTCCGACCTCGTTTGTCAAGTCCAACACCACCTCAATACTGCCCTCTGGCTAGCGCAAACGCCGCCAACGCGAGAGCGTCGCCGTGCTAAACTTGGTTGCGCGAAAGGGGTACAAAACAATATGACCTTTACAGTCGGCGAAACGGTGGTCTACCCCAATCATGGGGCCGCCGTGATCGAGGACATTGAAACTCGGCAGATCAAGGGTGAGGACAAGCTCTATCTCGTATTGAGGATTGTTGGCCAAAGTGATCTCGTAGTTCGCGTACCTGCATGCAACCTGGACCTTGTCGGGGTTCGTGATGTTGTGGACGCCGACGGTTTGGAAAGAGTTTTCGGTGTCCTTCGTGCACCCCACACCGAGGAGCCGACCAACTGGTCGCGCCGGTACAAGGCCAATCTCGAGAAGCTTCACTCCGGCAACGTGTTGAAGGTTGCCGAGGTGGTCCGCGACCTCTGGCGCCGCGAGCGAGAGCGTGGGCTTTCGGCCGGCGAGAAGCGCATGCTGGCCAAGGCACGCCAGATCCTGGTTTCCGAGCTCGCCCTTGCGGAGCGTGTCGAGGAGGACAAGGCTGAGGTCCTGCTCGATGAGGTCCTCGCTTCCTGACTTCGCAGCAAGGCCGGCCGTCTCGCACCGGAATCGGCATCGACGTTCATCAGCTAGCAGCAGGCCGAGTTATGAACGTCGCTTGTCTGGTCTTTGATGACGAGGTTGGTCCCGACGGCCACTCCGATGGTGACGTCGTCGCCCATGCAGCCTGTGATGCGTTGCTGAGCGCAGCCGGACTCGGTGATCTTGGGCAGCAACTACGGGACGACTGATCCGCAGTGGTCCGACGCTCCAGGTGCAGCCTTTCTTACCGAAACCGCCGCACGGGTACGAGCTGCTGGCTTTGGCATAGCGAATGTTTCAGTCCAGCTGATCGGTGATCGTCCCAGGATCGGATCGCGGCGTGCCGAGGCCGAGCTAGTGATGAGTGAAGCGGTCGGCGCCCCCGTAAGTCTTTCGGCGACTACCACAGACGGCCTTGGCCTGACAGGTGGTGGTGAAGGCATCGCGGCCATCGCAACCGCCCTCCTGTTCTGATATGGCGCGACCTTCCCCGGTCTTGGTGTCGGTCATCACCCGGCTGGGAGCGTCAGGTCTAGCGCACGAGCCTGCTCGGGACGATGAAGGTATTGCATTCCCCAACCGCACTAGTCCCCAGGCCGATGGTTCCCCAGTACTTGCGGGATCGCGCGAGCCCGTGGTTTCCGACGACGTCAGGGTTGCCGCTGAGCTCGTCGTCTCCAATCGCGGCGTAAATTCCCAAGATCCCATCGATGTCTTGCTGCTGCGCTCCGATCGACTCCGAAACCGCCCTGAGGAACATGCCGGAGAAACAGTCAGCCTGCGTTTCGAGCCGTCGCGAGTACCGCAAGCTGGTCGCCTCGTCGCCGGAATTCTGGCCCAGAGCTTGTGCGGAGATCAAAATGCCAGTTCGGCCCTGCAATGCATGACCAAACTCATGTGCCATGACAATGTCGGCGGTCCACTTGTTCTGTCGAACCGTCGGTAGAGCGTTGGGCAGCAAGTTGCTGTAATACACCTGCTGGTCAGCCGTGCAGTAGAAGGCGTTGATTCCAGTCTTGCCACACTTGGTGGTGAGTTCCTCGCCGTAAATGGTCACCGTCGGCCGCACGATGATAAAGCCAGCATTGGTGACCGGCGGTTCCCAGACTCGTACTAAACATTCCATGAGGCCCTCAAAATGAGACTTCAATTGGGCATCACTTGCAGTCACCACATTGATCGGCTGGGAGTTGCAGCGCACCGGGGCAGGCGCGGTCTGGTTGTAGAACGAGCTCTCGGTGATCCACTGCTCGGCTTGCTCGTAGGTTTCTGGAACTGGGATTGGCGGCGGGCTGGTGTCTGGAGGGGGGACCTGGTAGTCCTCATTCTGATAGGCGGCATTCGCGGTTTCGAAGGTCAGGCCGCTGATGACTAGCCCGCCGAGCGCGACCAGGGTGACAGCGATAACCAAGAGCAACACCAGCCCGAGCGGATTTCTCCTGCGCGGCGCAGGCAGTGGTGTCGCTGGTCCGTATTGCGGCACTCCGCCGCCGAATGAAGGCCGACTAAAGCCTGGGGAGGGGTACTGGTAGTAGCCGCCAGCACTCTGAGTCCTGGGCGCTGACCAGCCGCCTGCTGAGCCGTAAGGGCCGTACGACGGTGAGCCTCCCCGTGGGCCTCGCGGTGGTGCGTACTGAGGCGCGCTCCACCGCTGCTGACTCACACGCGCAACGATAACCGGGTACTCCTTAGCGCTGGGCAGGCTTCCTCAATCAGACCCGCTCCGGCCGTTGCGACGCAGCCTCCAAGATCGCAACCAGCTACCTTTTCTTGGCTCCCCACCCACCCTTGCACGACTAGTGGTGGGAGGCTGTATCTCGTGCTCGCCGACCTGGAAAGGGCGCTACATCACATCAGGGTGATGATCGCGTTCTGCCTCTTGACTGGTGGTTTATTCGCGGGCCCGCTCGCGTTGACGGCACATGCCGAGGGCAACGCCTCCACGTTCATCGCCGAAGGAAATTTGGCCAAGGACGGCACGCTGAAGGTGAAGCAGACGATCACGCTCACCGGCGCGGTGCCTCCCGAGCTCTCGCAGAGGTTCGAGATCCGCGAAGACCTGGTAGGAGACCGCCAATATGTCCAGACGCTCTCCGATATCACGGCCACTGTCAAAGGCTCAGAGGTACAGCCGACGATCACGACGGAGGATCGCTTCACTACGGTGACCGTGCCCACGAACGGCTCAACCGAGATCGCGATGAGCTACACCGTGACAGGTGCCGTGGTCACCATCGAAAGCGGTACGGCGCTGCGGTGGGGGATGCTGCAGGGACTGAGTGCCCAGGTCGCCCAGTTCAGCGCGAAGGTTCAGATCCCAACACAGTTCAGCTATATCAAGTGCACTGCCGGCAGCCCGAACTCAACCGTTCCGTGCAACTTCGCTGCAGCTGGCACTGAAGGCGCCCAGGTCCCGACCTTCCGCGATGGCCCGCGGGGTGAAGGTGAAGTGGTGGCAATCGACATCGGATTCCCTCCAGGAGGCATTGCGACCAATGAGGTAATCGAGTACCAATGGACCCTCGGGCGGGCCTTCTCCGCTAGTCCGCTACCGCTGGCCCTGGCTTTGGGCCTGCTCGCACTCGGTGGGCTCGCGCTGTACGGGATTCATCGGCGGGTTGGCACCGACCGGAATCCAGACGGTCAGATCAGTAAGACGGGCGAATTCGTGCCGACCGGTGCTGGGCAGTCTGAATTTCGGGTGGTCGGCGATGTGCGGCCTGGTCACATAGGCACGGTGGCTGACGAGCGTGTCGATCCGATCGACATCACCGCGACCTTGGTCGACCTGGCCGTGCGTGGCCATCTGGTGATCATCGAGCTGCCTCGCGCAAGCGAGTTCGCCCGCACCGACTGGGAAATCAGGCGTGTGGACAGGCGTGAGGACAATTTGCGACCGTTCGAGCAAAAGCTGCTCGAGGGCATCGCCGCGCCGGGCTCGAGTGTACGGGTCTCGGAACTGGCCGGTAGGGTGCAAGAGTCCATAGGTGGTGTGCAGAACGCGCTCTACGACGAGATGGTCAGCAATGGCTGGTTCGAACGCAGACCTGATGACGCCAGAAATCGATGGACACAGCTGGCGCTTGCCGCACTGATCATCTCTGTGATTGTGACCGTTGTGCTCGCCGCGTTCACAACCTTCGGGCTGGTGGGGTTGGCGCTGATCGCGTTGTCGCTCGGCCTGGTTTTCGTCGCGCAAGAGACGCCCGCTCGCACCCCGAAGGGAGCAGCCTTACTGGGCGGTCTCGGCGAACTGCGCTCAGATCTGATGAGTCACCCGACCAACCAGCTGCCTCCGGGAGGCGAGTTGCGGGAGATCTCTGAGGTGCTGCCGTACGCGATCGTGCTCGGTGGAGCCGACCGCTGGCTAGACGCGATAGTGGCCACAGATACTGACGAGCATCCGGACTCCTATGACCTTTCCTGGTATCACGGGCCAGAGCACTGGCATTTGAGCGACCTACCGGACTCGATGCGGAACTTCGTGACTACCGTTTCCGGGAGCTTGTTCTCTCGCTGATCCGATCGCCAGCGGGCGCCAAACCGACGCTCGCAGCTTTCAGGCGGGTCCTTATGCGGCGTCAAGGTTCTGCAGCGGGTAGCCGTTCTTCGCACAACCGTCCTTGATCAACTTCTGGACGTCGTCCGGGGCGTTCTTGGGATCTTCGGAATCCAACATGCTGATGACGCCTTCCAGCCATCGCTGCGGTTCTGGATCCAGCTTGCCGGATTCGCTGAGTTTCTTCAGCCCGAGCACCGTCACTTTGCTGACCATCGAGCCACCTCCGGCGGCCGCGTCCACGGCGGGACAGCCGATCCGATAGATGTCTGAGGCGCTGATATTGATATCTGTTTGGGCGCAGGAGCCAAAACCCAACAGGATGGCGAAGGTGAGGGCAAGGGCAGCAACGACGCGGCGCATACACCGAGCGTATGCGACCACACGGGGGCTCTGCCCCCGTGGACACCCGCTGGGGGCTCCGCCGCCAGACCCCCGGCATGACTGCGACCACACGGGGGCTCAGCCCGTTGGACACGCGTGGCTCCGCCCCCAGGGCATGACAGATCAAAGGTGCTGGTTGTCTCGCTCGTAGTCCGCGATTGCCTGCCGCATCTGCCGCACGGCCGCTTGGATCTCGGCCTCTCGCTCATCTTCAGTCAGATATCGCCGCACGGCCGGCTGCCAATCACTGAACCACAGGTAGAGGGTCCAGGTGATCACGCCGATGGCAAAGAGAATCATGAAGATCGTCGTAACGGTCGTCGGCTCCAACATGCCTGAGTCCTTCGAACGGGCAGTGTCTAAAGGGTAAGCCCTGGATAGAGCGGATTGGCGTCCAGCAATTCAGCTGACGCGGCTTTCGCGGATTCGGCTATACCTTCGGCGAGCACATACTTAGCTTTCCCTGGTTGCCCGCTTGAAGCAATCGCCGGGGTTGTGTTCCTCAGCACGGTCACGATGAGCTCAGCCACTTTGTCGAATTCGTCCGCACCGAACCCGCGGGTTGTGAGCGCTGGCGTGCCGATCCGCACACCAGAGGTGTACCAGGCGCCATTGGGGTCGACCGGCACCGCGTTGCGGTTGGTGACGATGCCCGAGTCAAGCAATGCCGCCTCGGCCTGTCGGCCGGTCAGACCGAACGTTGACACGTCGATCAGTACCAGGTGGTTGTCGGTGCCGCCGGTGACCAGCTTCGCGCCGCGGCGCAGCAGACCGTCGGCCAAGGTTTTGGCATTGTCGGCGACCGCCTGCGCGTACCCCCGGAACTCCTCCGTCCGTGCCTCGGCTAGCGCTACCGCTTTGGCCGCCATGACATGGCCAAGCGGGCCACCGAGGACCAGCGGACAGCCCCTGTCGACCGAGTCCGCATACTCCCTGGTTGCTAGTACCAGACCGCCGCGCGGCCCACGCAGCGACTTGTGTGTCGTCGTTGTCACCACATGGGCATGCGGAATCGGATCTTCATCGCCGGTGAAAACTTTGCCGGCTACCAGGCCCGCGAAGTGCGCCATGTCGACCAGGAAGGTCGCACCCACCTCGTCGGCGATCTCGCGCATGGTCGCGAAGTTGATCCGCCTCGGATAGGCGGAGTACCCGGCGATCAGGATCAACGGCTTGAACTCTCGGGCCGCGGCACGTACCGCGTTGTAGTCCAGCAGCTGGGTCTTCGGATCAGTGCCGTAGGAGCGCTGATGGAACATCTTGCCGGAGATGTTCGGCCGGAAGCCGTGCGTCAGGTGGCCGCCGGCATCCAGCGACATGCCGAGTGCTCTTTGGTTACCGAACTTGCCCCGCAGCGCCTCCCATTGCTCCTCGTCCAGGTCGTTGACGCTCCTAACCCCGTGAGCCTCGAGCTCGGGCAGCTCGATTCGGTTGGCGAGAATGGCCCAGTACGCAACCAGGTTCGCGTCGATGCCGGAGTGCGGCTGGGCGTAGGCGTATTCGGCGCCGAAGAGTTCACGCGCGTGTTCGGCGGCGACCGCCTCGACCGTGTCGATGTTCTGGCAACCGGCGTAGAAGCGATGCCCGATGGTGCCTTCGGCGTACTTGTCCGACAGCCAGCTGCCCATGGTCAGCAACACGGCGGGTGATGCATAGTTCTCCGACGCGATCAGTTTCAGTGAGCCGCGCTGGTCGGTGAGCTCGGAGCGGATGGCACCTGCGATCCGTGGCTCGACGGTTTCAACGACGGAGAGTGCGGCACGGTAGGCCTGGGAGGCGGCGCCCGAATAGTCTGCACCCGAGGTCGCGGTGCCCTTTGCTTCAGTTTGGGGGGCGGGGGAGAGGATGTCGGTCACGAGCGCTCCTGAAGGTGAAAGCCGGGCGCCGCCTAGACTAGTCCAGCCCTCCGACGCGATGTCGCGAGATTTCATAGAGCGCGATTCCAGCGGCCACTCCAGCGTTGAGGGATTCCACGCTTGCGCTGATCGGAATCGAGGCCAATGCGTCACAGGCCTCACGGACCAGCCGCGAGAGGCCATCCCCCTCGCTGCCGACCACCAGCACCAAGGGTCCGGAGATGACGGGCACCTCGGAGATTCTCATGGCGGCCCTGCCGTCCAACCCGACCAGGTTCAATCCCGCCCTGGCGTAGGCACGCAAGCTGCGGTTGAGGTTGGTGGCGCGCGCAATGGGAATGCGGGCCGCCGCCCCCGCCGAGGTCTTCCAGGCAGCAGCGGTCATGCCTGCGGAACGGCGTTCCGGTATGAGCACACCATGTGCACCAAAAGCCGCGGCCGACCGGACGATCGCCCCGAGATTGCGTGGATCGGTGATCGAGTCGAGCGCCACGATGAGCGGGTCGTGATCTGAATTGAGGGCAGTCGCCAGCAGGTCGTCGGGGTGGGCGTACTCGAAGCTCGGTAGCTGCAAGGCGATGCCCTGGTGCACAGCACCACCGGTCAGCCGGTCGAGTTCCGCCCGGGTGACCTCGAGCAGCGCAGTGCCGCGGTCCGCGGCGAGCTTGAAGATGTCGCGGAGCCGGTCGTCGCGCTCAGCGCCCTCCGCCACGTACACAGCACGAATGGGCATCTCGACAGCCATCGCCTCCAGCACGGTGTTGCGGCCTGCCACCCACTCGGGGCCTGCTCCGGGTCGCCCAGTCCTGGCCGCCGATGAACGAGACTGTCCGCGAGAGGTCGGTGTGCTTCTTCCACGGTAAGCAACGTGATATGGCCGATCCTCCGCCTTGGGTGTCGGCCCTTTTCCTTCCAGGCCGCGCCGCACCCGACCACCCGAGCCAGCTGTATTGCCTTTGCCCTTGCGTCGTACCGCTCCCTTGCGCTGGCTGTTTCCGGGCATACCGCCTACCCTCTCGCCGAGGCGTCAGCGCCTGCGGCCGTCGGGGCAGCGACCGGTGCTGAAAAGTCGGCGTGGAGGGACCAGCGAGTTCCCTGAGGCGTATCGGAAACCTCGATTCCCAGTGCAATCAGCGAGCTTCGAATCGCATCGGCTGTTGCGAAGTCCCGGCGCTCACGTGCGGCGGCCCGCTGATTCAGCAACTCGTTGATCAGACCGTCGACGACCGTTGTCAGCCGGCGATCATCCCGCTGCCAGACCTCACTGTCGGCGTTCAGTCCCAAGATCATCAGCATGCCGTGGACTTCGCTGAGATGACTTGCAATTTGATCAAGATCAGCGGTTTCGAGGGCCTGGTTGCCTTCCCTGACGGCCTTGTGCAGCACGGCCACCGCCCCCGGAGTACCAAGATCGTCATTCATGGCGGCGATGAACTCCTCAGGCACCTCAGGCGGCCAGCTGCCCACCCGCTCTGTTGCTCGATCCACGAAGTTGTCGATCCGGCCAAGTGCCACTACCGACTCCGCAATAGCCGCATCGGAATACTCGATCGTCGAGCGGTAGTGCGGCTGCAGCAGGTACAGCCGTACCGCGCGTGCCGGGAATCTCTTGATCACCTCAGAGACCAGGGCGCTGTTGTCCAGCGACTTGCTCATCTTCTCACCGGCAGCGGTCACCAGAGCATTGTGCATCCAGTACCGCGCAAAGCGCTGGCCCGCGGCCCTGGACTGAGCCAGCTCGTTCTCGTGGTGAGGGAAGCGCAGGTCCAGACCACCGCCATGGATGTCGAACTCGTCGCCCAGATACTTGCCCGCCATGGCCGAGCATTCCAGGTGCCATCCCGGGCGGCCTCGCCCCCACGGCGTCGACCAGCTGGCCGTTACAGGCTCGGTGTCCTTGTGACCCTTCCAGAGTGCGAAGTCTCGGGGGTCTTTCTTCCCGAGTGGATCGGCATCTGCGGCCGGTTCCATGTCATCGATGTTCTGGTGGGAGAGCGAGCCGTACGCCGGCCACGACTTCACATCGAAGTAGACATCGCCGGAGGAATCGGGCGCGGGATACGCATGACGGCGTTCGATGAGGACCTTGATCAATTCGATCATCTCGGGAATGTGACCAGTCGCCCGCGGTTCGTAGGTCGGTGGCAGGCAGCCGAGTGCGGTGTACGCGTCGTGGAGTTCGCGCTCGAAGCGGTAGGCCAGCGCGAACCACGGCACGCCGGCGTCGGCTGACTTGATCAAGATCTTGTCGTCGATGTCGGTGATGTTGGCAATCACCGTGACCTGGTACCCCGACCAGGTCAGCCAGCGCCGGAGTACGTCGAAAACCACTTCTTTACGGATGTGCCCCAGATGCGGACCGGCCTGAACCGTAAGTCCGCAGTGGTAGATCGACACCCTGCCCGGTACGACCGGCTCGAAGGTTCGTACGGAGCGCGTGGCGGTGTCATAGAGCCGGAAGGCGCTTGACTCCGCGTCCGGTTCGGTTGGCTGGCTCACGAGCGTCGAGTCTCCATTTCCAGCGCCATCAGGCGCTGCATTGCCTGCACGCCATCGCGCAGCGCTTTGAGGTCACGTCGGGACATCGTGGCCAGATAGGGCTCAAGGCTAGTGCCGATGGAGTCGCGCATCGATGACAGCTGTTGGTTGCCCTTCTTGGTCAGCTTGATCATCCAGGCGCGGGCGTCGCGCGGGTCGGCTGTGCGATCGACCAGATGCGCAGCCTCGAGACGCTTGACGTGGTTGGTGATTGTGGGCTGGGAGCAGTTCTCGGCAACTGCGAGTTCGCTGATCCTGGTCGGCCCGTCGTCTTGCAGACGGGCCAGTAGCCGGGCGGCAGCAAGGCTGATCCCGAAACCGTTCTCCTTGGGAACCCAGCGCACCACGCGTGCGGCGGTCGTGATGAGATCCTCACCGAGCGCATGCAAGTCGTCGTCCATTCGGGCAGGATATTCGGTTCGAGTAGTTCAGCGAGCGGCGCGTCATCTTCGGATAGCGGCAACGACAAGCTGGGCCAGCTCCGAGTAGGCCTCGGCGTCGCTCAGTCCGGTGGCGGCGGTGATTTCTCCGCTCGTGATGCGTCGCATCGTGGCGGTCACCGCCTCACCGACGAAGGCAGCGTGGACGCGCCGGAATGCGCCGGCCCGGGTCCCTTCGTCAATCAGTTCCCGTACCCGCTTGGCTGCGGCCAGCGTGTTTTGCTCATAGATCTCCGTTGCGGGACGGAAGTGTGCGATGTCGTCCCGGAAGGCACGGCTGGCGGGGCGCAGCGCCTCGGCGACCGCCTCGAGATAGCGGGCCACCCTCTTGGCCGGCACCCGGGTGTGAGCGATAGCGGCCTCAACCTGATCGGTTGCCCGTTTGAAAAAGTGCCGAACCGCCAGGACTGCCAACTGTTCCTTGCTCGAGGCAAGCGCATAGAGCGTGCGTTTCGAGCAGTTCAGTTGCGCCGCGAACTGGTCCATCGTCAAGTGGCTGAATCCCTGCTCCAGAACGAGATCGACGAGAGCATCGCGCAGATGCGCCTGTCGATTGGTCAGTCGACGCTCCAGCAGGATGGCTACCATGGTGGTACTAGCGTACTGTCTTCAGTACCGGCTTGTGGCAAGATGCACCACCATGCTGCGAGCGTCGGCAGATCGCGCGCCCGACGATCGGAGGAGCGATGAGCGAACGCGCTTCTTGTTCGCGAAGAGAGACGACGACGTCGGATTCAAAAGCAGCGCGCGATGCGCGAGCAGCAAGACCAAATAAACAAGGAGCGAGATGTCTGTCGACCGCATATTGCCAACCGAAGAGGCTGCAGAACTGGTGGCCTTGGTGCGTGAGATTGCACAGACTGAATTGGCGCCACGTGCTGCCGAGGACGAGGCTGCGGGACGGTTCCCTCGTGATGCCTTTGCGATGTTGGGCGAGGTGGGACTGCTGGGTCTGCCGTATCCGGAGGAGTACGGCGGCGCGGGCCAGCCGTACGAGGTTTACCTGCAGGCCCTGGAAGAAGTCGCGGCAGCGTGGATGACGGTCGGCGTGGGCGTCTCGGTGCATGTGATGGCGTCGTACGCGATGGCAGCATTCGGGACGCCGGAACAGCGGGCGACCTACCTCCCGGAGATGATCGGCGGAAAACTGCTGGGCGCGTACGCGCTGTCGGAGGCGCAGGCGGGATCGGACATCTCAGGCATGACCACCCGAGCCAAGCGCGCTGATCATGGCTATGAGCTCAACGGCGCTAAGGCGTGGACCACTCACGGCTCGTGCGCAGACTTTTACACGACTTTTGCGCGAACCGGCGATGACCCACGCGGGGGTGTTAGCTGTTTCTACGTGCCCGGACATGCGCCCGGGCTTACCTTTGGTAGTCCTGAGCACAAGATGGGGCTGAACGGGTCACCGACGACCGCGCTGTACTTCGATCTCGTCCCCGTTGGGGATGGCCAGCGCATCGGAGACGAAGGTCAGGGAGCCCGGATCGCCTTGGCTTCGTTGGACTCCGGTCGGCTCGGCATTGCCGCGTGTGCGACCGGACTTGCTCAGGCCGCGCTGGACCTGGCGGCCGACTATGCGAGCAAACGCGAGCAATTTGGACGTCCGATCGCGGAGTTCCAAGGGCTTCGCTTCCTGCTCGCTGACATGGCGGCAGCTGTGGACTCCGCGCGGGCCACGTACCTGATGGCGGCCCGCAGGCGGGACGCTGGCCGACCGTTCAGCCGTGACGCGGCGGTCGCGAAGTTGATCGCATCGGATGTCGCGATGAAGGTGACGACTGATGCGGTTCAGGTCCTCGGTGGTTATGGCTACACCCGCGACTATCCGGCCGAACGGTATATGAGGGAGGCCAAGGTGACCCAGATCTTCGAAGGCACCAACCAGATTCAGCGGCTGGTCATCAGCCGCCAGCTGCTGAAGTAACCTCCCACTGAGGGAGGGGAGTGGGGCGAATGAGGCTGGGTGAGCACGATGTCGTGCTGGTGACCGGGGGTGCGTCGGGCCTCGGGGCGGCCACCGTACGGTCAGTCGTTGCGCAGGGAATGTCGGCACTCATCGTTGACCTCCCAAGCTCGCCCGGATCCGAGCTGGCGGTGGAGCTTGGGGATCGCGTGGCGTTTGCGGCCGCGGACGTACGCGACGAAGATCAGATGGAGGTGGCAGTCGCGGCAGCTACTGCGTTGGGAACTCTCCGTGTCGCGGTCAATTGTGCTGGGGTCGCGACTCCGGGACGTGTGATCGGCAAGCGAGGCGTGCTGTCGCTGGAGACCTTTCGTACCGTGATCGACATCAACCTTGTCGGCACCTTCAATGTGCTGCGGCTGGCGGCTGCGGCCATGATCGACAATGAGCCGCTCGAGCGGCGACCGCGGATTAGTGATCATGACTGCAAGCGTCGCTGCGTTTGATGGTCAGATCGGCCAGGCGGCGTACGCGGCAAGCAAGGGCGGCATCGTCGGGCTGACCCTGAGCGCGGCCAGAGACCTTGCAGACAAGGCAATCCGAGTGATGACTATCGCGCCTGGCGTCATGGAGACCCCGATGATGGCAGGGCTCCCCGGAGACACGAAGTCGACCTTGGAGGCTCTTGTGCCGCATCCACCGCGGCTTGGTCGGCCTGAGGAGTACGCGATGCTTGTCTCGTCGATCATTGAGAATCCGCTGCTCAATGGCGAGGTCATCCGCCTCGACGGCGCCTTACGCATGCCGCCCCGTTGATCTGGCACGACCGTTACTTGTTGGCCTTCGCGCGCAGCGCCGCAATATCAAGGTACGCCGAAGGCTCTTCGATTTCCTCGGACTCGGCGGCTTCGTCTTCCCAAGGATCGTAGGGCTTCTCATGCTCATCGTCGGCGAAACCCTGTGACGGATCGAACGGGTTGGCCAGCGGTCCCATCGACTCCATCGCTGCGACGGCCTCATCCGGGAGCCCGCGCAGCACCGTGTTCATGTACGACTGCGCCGCTTCCTCCATCGAGACCTCAGTCCCAGCTGCCTCGCTGAGGAACCAGCGGTGCTCCAGTACCTCGTGGTAGAGCTCGGCGGGCTCCAGCTTGGCTCGCAGCTCCATCGGCACGGACTGCACGATCGGCTCGAACTGCTCGGTCAGCCACTCATGGGCCACGATTGCCTCATCCGCCCCTTGCTGGTCGGTGCGCGCACGGTAGTAGTCGAGGTCATTCAGCAGTCGCCGAGCCTGGTTCTCCTCGGTATCCATCCCGGTGAGCCGGATCAACCTACGCGAATGGTGCCCAGCATCCACGACCTTGGGCTGGATTCGGATCGTTGAGCCGGGGAAGTCGGTCACGATGTCCAACTCGGCAACATCGAAGCCAAGTGCGTTGAGCCGTCGGACCCGGCTCTCGATGCGATGCATCTCACCGGTGTTGAACTCCTCAGCTCCGGTCAGCTCGTCCCACAGCTCGCGGTAGCGGCTTTCTATGGTCTCCACCAGCACGAGCGGATCCAAAGCCACATCCAAAAGGCCACCAGCCTCCAGATCGCAGAATTCCCCGTAGAGGTTGGTTCGCGCGATCGTCAGGTCATGCTCGCGCTGACCCGTCGTAAGCGTGTCATGGAGCTCGCTTGTCTCAGCGTCGACCAGGTAGGCCGCGAACGCTCCGGCGTCGCGCCGGAACAGGGTGTTGGACAGCGATACATCGCCCCACAGGAAGCCGATGAGATGCAGTCGTGCCAACAGCACGACCATGGCGTCGACCAGCCGGTTGACGGTGTCCTGCCGCACGCCGCGGTTGAAAAGCGAACGATACGGCAGCGAGAACTGCAGATGCCGGGTGATCAGCATCGGATCAAGCGGCTCGCCCTTACGGTCGCTACGCGCTGTTACGACTCCCACTGCCTCGACTGACGGAGTGTCCAGGCGGGTGAGGTCACGCAGCAGCTCGTACTCATGCAGTGCGAGGTGTTCCATGACCTCCTTCATTGCGTAGACATCACCGCCCACACGGACGAAACGGACGACGTGTCGGGAGATGCCGCGCGGCAATGCCACCAGGTTCTCCTCGGGCCACTCGGCCAGGGGAGCATCCCAGGGCAGAGTTATCAACTCGGTGTTGGGCCGTGCCGCGAGGAACCTGGGCATGCGTCCAATCTTGACATTAGGTTCGCGAGCGTCGAGAATAGAACGCCCGTTCGGGCGGGCAAAGACCAATCGGCCTCCCGCACGATGCGGGAGGCCGATTGTTCTGATCAGAGGCTGGCGGTGCTATGCAACTCGGGAGAGATGCGGTCGCCGCTCACCTTGGAAAACACGTGCACGTGTGTCGGATCGATCTGGAGCCGTACGCTCTCACCACGTCTCGGCGGCGTACGGCCATGGATCCGGGCAACGATCTGCTGAGCGTTGATCAACTCATCCTCGGCGATTCCAGCCAACGTGCCGTAGATGAACGCGTCGGCGCCCAGCTCCTCCACGACGCCAACGTCGATCGGGATGCCCTCGCGATTCTCCGGGTTATCGGACATCTCGAAGTTCTCCGGGCGGATTCCCACCACGACGTTCTTCTCATCCGGTGCCTTGGCGAGGGTCTCGCGCGGCACCGGAACGGTGTAGTCACCCAGATGCACGCCGTCTTCTTGCACCTCGCCGTCGATCAGGTTCATGGCAGGCGAGCCGATGAAGCCGGCGACGAACAGGTTGCGTGGCGCGTCGTACAACTTCAGCGGAGTGTCGCATTGCATCATGAGGCCGTCCTTCAGCACCGCTACGCGGTCACCCATCGTCATGGCCTCGACCTGGTCGTGGGTCACATAGACAGTGGTGACGCCGAGGCGGGTCTGTAGAGCCGCGATCTGGGTGCGGGTGGAGACGCGGAGCTTGGCGTCGAGGTTGGACAGCGGCTCGTCCATCAAGAACACCTGCGGTGAGCGAACGATGGCACGACCCATAGCGACCCGCTGCCGCTGGCCGCCGGAGAGAGCCTTCGGCTTGCGGTTGAGGAAGTCCTCCAAACCCAGCAGGTGGGCCGCCTCTTGAACGCGCTGCTGCCGCTCCGTCTTGGGAACCCCAGCCATCTTCAGAGCAAAGCCCATATTGTCGCCCACGGTCATGTGCGGGTACAGGGCGTAGTTCTGGAAGACCATTGCGATATCGCGGTCCTTGGGCGGGAGGTCGGTGACGTCGCGCTCACCGATCCAAATGGATCCAGCATTGATCTCCTCCAAGCCCGCAAGCATGCGGAGCGAGGTGGACTTCCCGCAGCCGGATGGTCCGACCAGGACCATGAATTCGCCGTCGTCGATGTCCAGATTGAGTTTGTCGACGGAGGGGTGATCTGCACCCGGGTAGACGCGAGTCGCGTCTTTGAATGAAACAGTGGCCACGCCACACTTCCTTTCCACGGGCAGGTACGTGCCCGACGATCCGTAGTGGAAATTCATAGCCCGGGGACAGGGACCCCGTGCTGGTCTGAACACTAGCGCAGCCGCGCTCTCCTGGGCAGGGGCTGCACCCGATGCACCTGCCTCGCGTCCGTATCGCCGACTTGTCAGAACCCAGTTGAGCTATAGCTCAACTGGGTTCTGACAAGTCGGTGTAGAGCCGACGGGCGTGGACGACCACCGTGAGCGGTAAGTCAGGATTCCTCAGCACTCCACGATATTCACAGCTAGCCCTCCGCGGGCGGTCTCCTTGTATTTGATCTTCATGTCTGCACCGGTCTGCATCATGGTCTTGATCACCTTGTCGAGGCTGACGGTGTGCTCGCCGTCGCCGTGGAGTGCCAGCCGGGCCGCGGTGATCGCCTGCACCGAGCCGACGGCGTTCCTCTCGATGCAAGGAATCTGGACCAGTCCACCCACAGGATCGCAGGTGAGGCCGAGATTGTGTTCCATGCCGATCTCAGCCGCGTTCTCCACCTGCTCCGGCGACCCGCCGAGGATCTCGGCAAGTGCGCCCGCCGCCATCGAGCATGCCGTACCGACCTCGCCCTGGCAGCCGACCTCTGCGCCGGAGATAGACGCAGTTTGCTGGTAGATCGCCCCAAGTGCCCCGGCGACCAGTAGGAAGTTGACAATGCCGTCGTCGTCGGTGCCGGGTACAAACGTGACCGCGTAATGCAATACGGCCGGAATGATGCCGGCTGCACCGTTGGTCGGTGCAGTGACCACGCGCCCGCCTGAGGCGTTCTCCTCGTTGACGGCCAGCGCCCACAAAGTCACCCAGTCCATCGCGGCAAGCGGATCGACTTCATTACTGGCTGCGCTTTCGGCGAGCCGCTGGAATATCTCCGCCGCACGACGCCGGACCTTGAGGCCACCCGGGAGCACTCCGGGGGTTGCGCAACCGCGCTCGATGCACTCGACCATGACCGACCAGATCTTGAGTAGGCCAGCACGGACGTCCGCCTCGGAGCGTCGTACACATTCATTGGCGAGCATCACTTGGCTGATGCTCATGCTCTCCTGGTTGCAGAAATCCAGCAGTTCGGTGCCAGTGCGGAACGGATATGGCACCGGCGTCGGGTCGGGCAGCAGTTGTGGGTGTCCGGACCCGTCGTCGTCTAGGACGAACCCACCGCCGATCGAGTAGTAAGTGCGCTCACACAGCACCTGGCCGTCGTCGTACGCGGTGAAGGTCATGCCATTGGGATGGAACGGCAGCGAACGACGGCGATACAGAATCAAATCGTCCTCAGGATCGAATGTGATTGGGTGGGTCCCCTTGAGCCGCAGTTGCCTCGTTCGTCTGATCTCGTCGGCCCGTCCCGGGCCGGTTTCGGTGTCGACGGTTTCTGGCTCCTCGCCCTCCAGGCCGAACAACACGGCGTTGTAGCTTCCATGGCCATGCCCTGTCGCGCCCAGTGAACCGAATAGTTCCGAGCGAACCCGGGTGGTACGGGGGAGTAGGCCGTCGCGCACCATCGCAGCGACGAAGCGACCCGCTGCGCGCATCGGTCCAACGGTGTGGGAACTGGATGGACCAATGCCGATGCTGAATAGATCGAAGACACTGACCGGCACCGTTCCAGTCTGCCTCCGGTGAGGGCAAGAAGGAATGAGCCCTGCCGGCTCATACCCGGCAGGGCCTGGAAGGGCACTCTCAGTTTGCTGCTTGGGCTCATTTGAACCCCGCAACGACACGCCCCCGGGCCCCTAGTTGGTATCAATTGTTTCGACACGCCATTAATTCCGTATGACACGCCGGTGACGAAAAAAAGACGGCAGGGCCTATTGCCAAGGCGTGCCAGTGGGCATTTAATTGGTCTACGCCACACCCGCGAGCTTCGGCTCGCAAGTGGCACGAAGCTCCGGTCAACTCATACTTGACCGGAGCTTCACCCATTTGTTGAGGTTGCGCTCGCGCACGTTTGTTGATTGCGCTCGCGCACGGCTGATGCTCGTTCGTCACGTTTCGCGAAGCACACGCTCAAATGCATGGATGACCTCTGCTAACCGGGTGTGTTTCGCTCATCGCTCCTGCACTCCTCAGCGCGCCCTCCGACGCTCGCGCAACTGCCTTCACGCTCGCGCAGGGCGCTCGCAATTGGCTTCACGCTCGCGCAGGGCGCTCGCAATTGGCTTCACGCTCGCGCAGGGCGCTCGCAACGGCCTTCACGCGCTCGCGCAAGCAATCAAGCCGTGGCCTTTGTGGCACGTCGCGCCAGTCCCAACCAACGCGAGGTGCAGCCACTTTGTCGCGCAGTGAAGTGTGGCAGTGTGGCGATGTGGGAGGTAGCTGGTGAAGGCCCTCGTGAAGACGAAACCGGGACCAGGGCTTGAGCTGGTCGATGTTCCTCTGCCCGCGGTCGGGGCAGGGGATGTGCTGGTCAAGGTCAGGGCGACGGGGATTTGCGGCACCGACCTGCATATCGAGTCTTGGGACGAGTGGGCGCAGAGGACTCTGCAGCCGCCGGTGACGGTGGGCCATGAGTTCTCCGGCGAGGTTGTCGAGATCGGTTCGGGCGTCAGCGATGTTGCGGTAGGCGATCTGGTCAGCGGCGAGGGACACCTGGTCTGCGGTCGGTGTCGCAACTGCCGGGCCGGGCGGCGCCATCTGTGTATTCACACCCGCGTCATTGGCGTCCACCGTGCTGGGGCCTTCGCCGAATACCTCGCTTTGCCGTCGGGCAACGCCTGGGTGCACCGCGAACCCATCGATCCAGAGGTCGCTGCGATCTTCGACCCCTTTGGCAATGCGGTCCACACCGCGCTCGCCTTCCCCATGCTCGGTGAGGACGTCTTGGTTACGGGGGCCGGACCCATCGGCATTATGGCGGCAATAGTCAGCAAACACGCGGGCGCACGGCACGTTGTAATCACTGATCACAGCGATGAGCGGCTAGCCCTGGCGAGCAAGCTTGGCGTCACACGAGCCGTGAACATCGACCGCCAAGATGTTGGGGAGGCGCAGCGCGAGCTCGGCATGCGTGAGGGGTTTGATGTTGGGCTCGAAATGTCCGGCAGCTCAGAGGCGCTGCGCGACATGATCACCCAGATGACGCATGGTGGCAGAATCGCTGTGCTGGGTTTACCGTCCACCGAGATCAGTGTCGATGTCGCTGCCATCGTGCTGAAGATGCTGACCATCAAGGGCATCCACGGCCGTGAGATGTTTGAGACCTGGTATGAGATGTCGGTTCTGCTGGAGAGCGGGCTCGACATTTCGGGAGTGATCACCGATCGGTTCCACTACACCGAGTACGAGGACGCTTTTGCGGCGGCGCGTTCGGGCCATGGTGGAAAGGTGATCATGAGCTGGGACGGATAGGAGGATCATGTACGGCACTCTCAAGGACCAGCTCGCTGATGATCTGGCGGGGCTGAAGACCGAAGGTCTCTTCAAGGGCGAGGCAGTGATCAGCACACCGCAGTCGGCACGGATCACGGTCGACGACCAGACGTTGATCAATTTCTGCTCAAACAACTACCTCGGGCTTGCTGATCACCCAGCCATGATCGCCGCCGCCCAGCAGGCGCTTGATCGTTGGGGCTTCGGTATGGCCTCGGTGCGCTTCATCTGTGGCACCGCGGAGATTCACAAGGAGCTGGAGCGCCGCATCGCACAGTTCCTGGGCACTGAAGATGCGATCTTGTACGGCTCCTGCTTCGACGCGAACGGTGGTCTCTTTGAGACCCTGCTCGGGCCCGAGGACGCCGTCATCTCCGACGAGCTGAATCACGCGAGCATCATCGACGGCGTACGGCTGTGCAAGGCCACTCGGATGCGCTACGCCAACAGGGACATGGCAGATCTCGAAGTCAAGCTGCAAGCCTCGCAAGGCGCACGGCGCCGGCTGATCGCAACCGACGGAGTGTTCTCCATGGACGGCTACGTCGCGCCCCTTGCCGCCATCGTGGAACTTGCCGAGCGTTATGGCGCGCTGGTCATGGTCGACGACTCGCACGCTGTGGGCTTTGTTGGGCCGACCGGCGCGGGTACTCCTGAGCTATTCGGTGTCCAGGATCGCGTCGATATTGTGACCGGAACACTTGGCAAGGCAATGGGGGGCGCGAGCGGAGGCTATACCGCTGCCCACGCCGAGATCGTCGAGATGCTGCGGCAGCGGTCGCGCCCGTATCTGTTCTCTAATTCCCTGGCACCCGCTATCGCAGCTGCAGGTATTGCCACCCTGGATCTGCTGGAGACATCCGGCGAGCTCTTGCAACGGCTACGTGAG
The DNA here is from genome assembly GCA_963740515.1 of uncultured Actinomycetota bacterium. GTDB lineage: Bacteria > Actinomycetota > Actinomycetes > Propionibacteriales > Propionibacteriaceae > Microlunatus. The sequence continues at coordinate 65,365 of CAVUEO010000026.1, read as the reverse complement.
AATACGGCGTACTTCCGCTCGGAGATGGTTGCGCGTGACTTCGAGATTCCGGAATCTGATCATCCGATAGTGCCGATCATGATCGGGGATGCAGTCGCAGCTGCCGAAATGGCTGACCGGCTATTGATCGAGGGAATCTATGTCCGGGCGTTCTCCTACCCAGTCGTGCCGCGAGGCAAGGCGAGAATCAGAACCCAGATGTCCGCCTCGCACTCCCGCGATGATCTTGATCAAGCGATTACGGCGTTTGAGAGGGTGCGCCGGTAGTTGGGCGCTCAACCGGCACGTGAGCGTAGCGCGGAGGCTTGCGGACGATCTGCTTACCGAGGGGCATCAGTGAGACCTCGATCAGCTTGAAGTTAGCAATTGCCAGTGGGATCCCGACGATCGTGATGCACAGCAGGATTCCGGTGGCAATGTGAGTCAGGGCAAGCCACCAGCCGGCGACAATGACCCAGATGACATTGCCGAGGAAGGAGAAGATCCCTGAGTTTGGCTTGTCGACCAGCTCCCGGCCGAACGGCCATACGGCATAGCTCGCCATTCGGAACGACGCAATCCCCCACGGGATGGTGATGATCAACAAACAGCAGATGATCCCGGCCAGCATGTAGGCGAGCCAGAGCCAGAGGCCACTGAAGACGAACCAGATGATGTTGAGCAGAGTACGCACATCTCCAGGGTGCTACGCCACCGTGGATACAGGCAATAGGGCGGTTCCCGGGACTAACCCTCGTTGGTCGATGCTTGGGCAGTGAACACGTCGTACGCGGCCCGGTCGAAGAGCACGAACCTCACCTCATTCACCTGCGTATCGCTGGCTCGCACCGTTGCTACGGCGATCCGCGCCGCATCATCGACCGGCCAGCGATATACGCCGGTCGATATCGCTGGGAATGCGACAGTGGCAGCACTGAGTTCGTCCGCGATGCGCAGCGAATTGCGAAAGCAATCAGCGAGCAACTGCGACTTGTCCTTGGACTCGGCGTACGTCGGCCCAACGGTGTGAATGACCCACCGCGCCGTGAGGCGTCCAGCGGAGGTGGCGACGGCTTGGCCGGTCGGCAATCCATCCGGAAACCGACTCTCGCGAAGCTTCTTGCACTCAGCCAGGATCTCCGGACCGCCCCGGCGATGAATTGCCCCGTCAACCCCGCCGCCGCCCATCAGGGTGTGGTTGGCTGCGTTGACAATGGCATCGACGTCTTGGTCGGTGATATCGCCCATCTCGAAGGTGATCTTCATTCCATCCAACCTAATGCCGTAGGAAATTGCTGACAGCTGTGCGATGAGTTTGGAGGTTTCGCGGGGTCTGAGCGGGGCAAAGGCGGTGCTGGTGCATCGTAGAAGGTCAACCGGCGAAGGAGTTAGTGATGGACGCTTTCACCACATGTCTGTGGTTTGACACCGAGGGCGAGGAGGCGGCGAGGTTCTACACAGAGATCTTTCCGAACTCGAGCATTGGCAAGGTGACGCCGTACCCCACAGGAGATCGGGCGGGTCAGACGATGACCGTTGACTTCGTGTTGAACGGGAGCAAGTTCGTCGCCCTTAACGGTGGCCCGGAATTCACGTTCAACGAGTCGATCTCGTTCATGGTGCCGTGCGAGGACCAGGATGAAGTAGATCGTTACTGGACCGCGCTTACTGCCGATGGCGGCGAGGAGTCGATGTGCGGCTGGCTAAAGGACAGGTTTGGCGTTTCGTGGCAGGTCGTGCCAACGCGATTCGAGGAACTTCTCTCCAGGGTCGGTCCAGCGCAAGCGGAGCGAGTGACCCAGGCGCTATTCCAGATGAAGAAGATCGTGATTGCAGACCTGGAGGCTGCTGCAGCACCGTAGCCACGAGCCGGGTTGGCCCCGAGTGACCCTCCGGCGTGCCCTGCGGGAAACTGCTGATAACTCGCGATCTGCTTTGCGGGAATTGATGCAATCTGCCAGCACTTCCCTGAAGGAGCCGAATTGGATCACGCCGATTCAAGACCGACCAACGCAACGTTGGTCGCGACGCGACATCAACTGCATGGGATCGCCGAGTGTCTGTTCGCCGGACCCGAGTATCAGGCGACCGGTGAGATTGCGCTGCAGGTGACCCCAGGGGGCTTCGGGACCACGGCCGGGCCAGAGCTTCGGATGGAGGGGCTGGAACTGGTGGCACGGGATCGTCGGGCGCCGGCTGCTGGCTCATTGGGCGATCTTGCTGATCGGCTCGGTGTCGAGTTTGGAGCGCCGACGATCGGCTATCGAGATGGCAGCGGCGCGCAGCGCGATGACATTATTGATCTTGACCCGGCGGCGACACGGCTCCTACTTGACTGGTACGCGCTCAGCGATGCCGCGCTGCGGATACTCGATCCCGATCAGCAACCGGTCTTGTGGCCAGAGCATTTCGACGTGGCGATCTTGCTGGATGATCGCTCGTACGGTTCCTCGCCAGGAGATGACTTCTATTCGGTTCCGTACGCGTACCTGAGTGCCCGCGATCATGATGGCGGACCCTTCTGGAACGCGCCGTTCGGCGCGCTGCGGGACGCCGGTGAGTTCGCATCCGCTCCGGACCTGGTGAACTTCTGGCGCGAGGGCCGAGCGTTGCTGGGTGAGGGTTAGCCAGCGCTGCGATCGGAGCCGCGGAGTTAGAGTGTCAGTGCGGATTGTGTGTACCCAGCGCTCACGCAACCCGACGCTCGCAGGCGGGTCGAAAGGATCCACGGTGACGATTGATCCTGAGAGCATCAGTTCGCCTGCCCGAGTTGCGAGTCCCGAGGAAGGCGTCTCTCGCGACGAGCTGCAGCTGGCCGCCCGCAACCACGGGATGCCGCTGGAGTCTTTGCGCTGGGACATTACGCCGCCGGGCCTGCACTACCTACTGACCCATTACGACATTCCAGCGATCGATCCGACCGGCTTTGAGCTGGTCGTGGACGGCCTTGTCGATGCTGCATTGTCACTGGATCTTGACGCCATCCAGCGCCGGCCCCGGATCTCAGCAATCGTGACGCTTGAATGCGCGGGAAATGGCCGGGCGCAGCTGTTGCCGCGCCCGGTCAGCCAGCCGTGGCTGACCGAAGCCGTGGGCACCGCCCGATGGAGTGGGACGTCGTTGTCGAGCTTGTTGCGGGAAGCCGGAGTAGCTGACGGCGCAGTGGATGTCGTCTTCACTGCTGCCGACCATGGCATAGAGCGAGGTTTCGAACAGGATTATCAACGGGCATTGCCACTTGCCGATGCGATGAGCGAGGAGGTCATGTTGGCCTACGAAATGAACGACACCCCGCTTCCGCCGCAACACGGAGCGCCTCTCAGGCTGATCGTTCCCGGCTGGTACGGCATGGCCCACGTGAAGTGGGTGCGCCGGATTACGGTCGTTGGCGAGAAGTTCGATGGGTTCCAGATGCGGGCATACCGATTGCGCGACACGGCTGATGAACAAGGTATTCCGCTGACCCGGATCGAGCCGCGAGCTTTGCTCATGCCGCCTGGATTCCCGGATTTCATGTCGCGCAGGCGTGTCGTGCGGTCTGGTGCGGTGAAGATTGAGGGTCGCGCCTGGTCGGGTTGGGCGCCGGTCAGCAGGGTCGAGGTCAGTATTGATGGCGGGGACACCTGGGAGCTTGCTGATCTTGATACGCCGCAGGACGTCCACGGCTGGGCGCATTGGACATGGACCTGGGAGTCCGATACGGGCAGCTTCGTGCTTGCCTGCCGGGCGACGGATGCCAGCGGCCGGACCCAGCCGCTGGGGCAACGCTGGAGTCGTGGTGGCTTCGCCAACAACACCATCCAACGGGTACCGGTCACCGTGATCAGTTCGGAAATGTGACGTTGACGAACTCGGTCTGAAATGTGGCATGAGGGAGCGATGGGCGGCGTCGCAGTGTTCATATTCGTCGAGATGGGGTAAGGGATGAAGTGACCCCGGCGATCCTGCTGGGTCAGATGTTCGCGCGATGAGAAAGGGAGGTTCCTATGGGTTTAGCCGACAAGGCGAAGGACAAAGCCGAGGAGCTCGCTGGCAAGGCCAAGGCTGCGATGGGCGATGCAACTGACAACCCCGATCTCGAGGCCGAAGGCCGTACCCAGGAGTCCAAGGCGGACGCAAAGCAGGCTGGTGAGAATGTAAAGGACGCCGGCGATAACGTCGCCGACGCCCTGCGTTCGGCGAGCGGTGCCACAAAGTTCGACGACAAAGACACCTCGCGTTAACCGGCACGACGAGGGGCCCGGACGTCTCAGGCTCGACCAGAGCTGGGACGGTCGGGTCCCTTTCGTTGTTTTCTAGGCAGCATGAGATCGTCGCCCAGGCGGGTGTGTGCTAGAACCCTCCATGTGGAGCTAATTCGTCAGGGCAAGGTCCGCGACGTGTACGTCGACGGAGGAGACCTGATCTTGGTCGCCTCGGATCGGGTGTCGGTGTACGACGTGGTGTTGCCAACGCCGATTCCGGACAAAGGCGCGATCCTGACGCAATTGTCCTTGTGGTGGTTCGATCAAGTAGCCGATCTGATACCGAATCACGTGTTGAGCGAGGATGTCCCACCAGAGTGGAAGGGTCGTGCCGTTCGCTGTCGGCGGCTTGACATGGTCCCGGTGGAATGCATAGCGCGCGGCTACCTGGCAGGACTCGGCCTAGAGAGCTATCGCGCCGTTGGGTCGATCTCGGGTGTCCCAGTGCCTGCCGGACTCGGTGAGGCGGACCGGCTGCCGGAGCCGATCTTCACCCCGACCACTAAGGCCGAGGGCGGACAGCATGACGAATTCATGACCATGGAGGAAGTTCGCGGCCTGGTCGGCGAAGTGGCTGCGGACGATCTTGAACGACTCACGCTGGCGGTCTACGCCCGAGGCGCCGAGATTGCCCAGGAACGGGGAGTGATCATCGCCGACACCAAGTTCGAGTTCGGACGAGACGCGTCGGGAAGATTGATCTTGGCCGATGAGGTGCTTACCCCTGACTCGTCCCGGTTTTGGAAGGTCTCGGAATACCAGCCTGGCAGGCCGCAGTGGTCGTATGACAAGCAGTATCTGAGGGACTGGTCATCCTCGCTGGGTGATTGGGGCCGCACGTATCCAGGGCCGCCGGTTCCGCCGGACGTGGTGGCGGAGACCCGCGCTCGATACGTGGAGATCTATGAACAGCTGACGGGCGAGAGATGGGGTTCCTGAGCTAGCGCTGACGTGAAATAGGAGACACGACGTGCCAAGGGTGGCGGTAGTCGGTTGCGGCGACGTCTCGATCGTCCACTTCGAAGCGATCGAGGCCATTGCCGACGGCGAACTGGTGGCCGTGTGCGACAGCGACCCAGCTACGCTCAGGGCGGCTGCGGCGCGGTACCGGGTGCCGGGCTTCGCAGACCATCGCCAGCTCGTGGACGCCGTCGCGCCCGATGTCGTGCACGTCTGTACCCCGCATGATCAGCACGCCGATCTAGCCATCGATTGCATGCGCGCTGGAGTTGGGGTGCTGCTGGAGAAGCCGCTGGCCCACACGCCGGCCGAGGGAGACCGGGTCGTCACGGCCGCGGCCGAGTATGGAGTCAAGATCGGAGTCTGCTTCCAGAACCGCTACAACGCCACTGCGCAAGCCATCCACTCGGCGCTCGAGTCGGGTCGGCTGGGTGCCGTACTCGGCGGTGTCGGTGCCCTCATGTGGCATCGGCCGGCGGCCTACTATCAGGCACGGCCCTGGCGGGGTCGATGGCAGACCAGCGGGGGCGGTGTGATGATCAACCAGGCCATCCACACTCTCGACCTCCTGCAGTGGTTCCTGGGCGAGGTGACCCAGTTCCAGGGCGGTGTGAGTCAGCGCCTGCTGGATGGCGATAGGGAGGTGGAGGACACGGCCGATCTCGTTCTGGATCATTCCTCCGGAGCCCGCAGTGTGTTGTTCGCCACGGCCGCCAACGTGGTGGACTCGCCGGTCACGCTGGAGATCATCACCGAGGAGGCCACGTTGTACGTGCGTGGCGACCTGACGATCACGTACGCAGACGGCCAGGTCGAGACCGTGCCCGAACGGGTGGCCGGCTCGAGCGGACGCGCGTATTGGGGCGTCTCGCACCAGCTGCTGATTCGTGATTTCTACGACCGGCTGGCCGACGATGAACCGTTCTGGATCAGCCCAGCGGAGGCGGTGAAGTCTCTGCGAGTCATCGGCGAGCTATACGCGCGAAGCGGCTTCAGTGCCCATAGCGGGGCGGCTGAAGCGTCAATTGGCGGCAACAAGGGCACAAGGTCGGTCCCCGAATGAAGATTCAATCACCGATCGGCATTGATCCTCCTGAATTTTCCGATCAGCGTGGCCGCGGCCAAGGAGCTCTGTTCTGCGGCCCGCCTGAATGCCTCCAGGGTGGCTCCCGGTTGTAGGCCGAGACTGTCGGTCCTCAGGGCATACAGCGTGAACTCGTAATCATGGGTTCCCGACGGCGGAAAGGGGCCGACGTACGGCTTAATCTCGGTCCAGCCTGACGGTCTGCTGGCGGCCCCTTCGGGCAGTGAGCTGAGCTGCGGACTTATGTCCGCTACCAGCCAGTGCACGTAGTCTCGGGCAACTGGATGAAGGTCGACGAACGAGAGCACGAAGGACCTGGTCCCCGCTGGCGCGTCCTCCCAGTCCAGTGGAGGTGAGACATTCTCCGCTCTCTTGCCATGCTTCTGAGCTATCTCCTGGCCATCGTCGAATGCGGGCGAGTGCAACCTGAACATGCAGGACATCCTCCTCCGCTGAGGATGGGTTCACAGCCAGTGCGAGAGACGCTCAGGGTCAAGAACAGCGGTGACGAAGCGCCGGGCGAGGTGCTTTCTGGCATAGCGCCCCAGCAGCTAGATGATGCGGCGCGGGTCACAGGTAGAGAGCTCTAGCGAATCGGCAGAGGGCTCTGTGGCGATCTACTGTCGGCCCGCCGACAGCCCGTCGGCCTGCTCAACCAGCTCGGCCAGCCTTCGTGCGAATCGGGCCGCTGGTGCGCCGTCGACGACTTCGTGGTCAACGGAGATGGTGAGGTCGAGCATCTCGCGGGGCTGTAGCTGCCCGTCGAGGTAGCGGGGCTTGGTGGCGATGCCGCCGACGGTGATCATCAACGTGGACGGGGCGATCGGGATGCCCCAACCACCTGCCGGGCCAAACATCCCGACCGAGCTGATTCCGACGGTGCCTCCGAACCGCTTGAACCAGTCGGGGTTCCCCAGCAGGAAGCGCCAGGCCAGCGTGCGGACCGGTCGCGGCAGGCTGAGAAACGCCAGCGTCGCCCGATATCTCCGCTCCGATGGCTGATCATGATGCTGGCCGGCTCGGATCTCGCTCGAGAGCTGTTCGACGCTCTTGTGGTTGGCCGAGCGGATCAGCAACGGCTTGACCATCCCTTGCCCGCCGACGGCGGACTCGATCTGGGTGTTGACGTCGACGTCGTCGAACAGGATCAGCCGGCCACGCCGCCGGTAGGCGTGCATGATGCGATCCTCATCCACCGCACGGGCGACGGCGTGGATGAGGAAAGCGGTGAAGGACAGGTCCTCACCGGCCGACTCGCGTTGCCGCAGCAGTCGGTGGGCTTTCGTGACGTCGATCTCCACCAGACCGTGGATGATGTTCTTTCGCTTCGTGGCGGTGAGCAGGTCCGTGTAGCCCCTGCGAATCTTGAGGAAAGGCCGGGACTGGTATCCCCGACCGTCTCCAGCAGTGGTCTCCCCATCACTTGCCGTTACGGCTTGCTCAGCGCGTGTATTCGCCATTGCCTGTGCCTATCTCCGCCCGCACGCACGATTCGTATTGGGATAGTCCACGCGATCGATCCGGGGTTTGGCAGAGCCGAACGTCCCGCACTCGACCACCGTTAGTCGTCGCGCGCTTCAGTGCCCTGCGTTTGGGAAGTGCAGGCGAGGGATCAGTGCAGGACGACCACCGGGCAGGCCGCGTGCGCGACGACGTGGTGGCTCACCGAGCCAAGCAGCATGCCTGCGAAGCCCCCGTGGCCGCGTGACCCGACCACTAGCAGGTCGGCCCCCTGGGACATATCGATCAATACCTTGGCGGGGTTTCCTTTCGAGATCGAGATCCGCACATCCACGGTTGGTGTCCCGCGGCTCAAGCTCGTCTGTGAGCCTCTCAAGCATCTCTCGGGCGTCTCGCTCCGGCTGGGTCTCATAGCCCTCGGGAGGCAGCGACCCGTACGGCGGGCTCATCGGCAATGCCGGCGGGTGCCATGTCGAGACAGCGACGAGGGACGCATTATGATGCGCGGCCTCGTCGTAGGCCCAATGCAGAGCAGCTCGACTGCTTTCGGACCCGTCCACCCCGACGACGATCTGCTTGATCTCGGTCATGATCCTCACCCTTTCGTCCGTCGGTTAAACCTTCTGGTCCAGGGCCTCGGTCTGAATGACGACCACGTCACAGTAGGCGTTCTTCAAGATCTCGCGGGGGACCGATCCCAGCGCCTCGCCCGCGTGCGCGCCGAGACCGCGGTTACCGACGACGATCAGGCTGGCGGGGCTCCTATGCGCAACCTCTAGCAGCGCCTCCACGGGGTCGGCTGCGACGATGTCCTGCTCGACTGAGCGAATCCGATCCGAGGTCAGGTCCGCCACGTCCGGTGCATGGCCTCCCTTGCCGCCTCCCTGCCGTATAGCCGCTGACGACCGCCCACCAGGTTCGGTTGCTCGGCTGGATCTCCCGGATCGTAGGCGGTGACCACGACCAAACTTGCCTCGGCGGCGGCCGCCATCTCGTGCGCCTTGTGGACGGCGTACATCGCGGAGGGGGAGCCGTCGGAGCCGACGATCACCCGGTCATAGGTGGTGAGGTGGCGGTGGGCGCCGAGCGGCATGACAGGAGAATCCTCATCCGAGTGCGGCGGGTTGACCCACAGCATCGCAATCGCCGCGCAGCCGAGCAACGCTCCGGCAACCAACATCGCATTGGTGCCCGAGCTGCCCAGCAAGTTCTCGAAGATCCAGCCGAACGTGAGCGTCTGGATCAGCATCGGGACCACGATCATCATGTTCAAGATCCCCATATACACGCCGGTCTTTTCTCGAGGGACCATGCTCGCGACCATCAGATAAGGCACGCCGACCATGCTGGCCCAAGCAATGCCCATGCCGATCATCGGGAGGAGGGTCAGGTACTGACTGGTGATCTGCGACAAGGCGGCCAACGACACCGCGACCAAGGCCAGGCAACCGGCATGTACTGCCTTGCCGCCGAAACGGATGCACAACGGCAACAAGAACAAGGCAGAGATCATGGTAACGAAGTTGTAGGCACCGTTCATCAGACCAGTCCAGGCGGCCGCCTCCTCGTACTCGGGTGTGTCCGGGGCCGCGTTCCAGACTGACTCGGCCACGCTGACGGATACGAACTGCCAGTAGATGAACATGGCGTACCACTGGAACAAGAAGGCCAGACCGATCTTGTGCATACCGACTGGCATCACCTTCACGGCCTCTGCGATCTCGCTTACCGTGGCGCCGATGCTCTTCGACGCCGCCCGGATCTCCGCCAGCTCCCGATCACTCGGTTGGATCTCCTTGGTCCGCACCATGGCGATTCCGATGGTGACCAGGCAGCAGGCCGATCCCAGCCAGAAGCAGACGAAGACCCAGTAGGGCACGCCAGCCTCAGAGGCGCCGGCGATCAACTTCTGCATTACAAATAGCGACACGTTGGCCAGCACAGCCCCGGCGCCGGTGAACATGCTCTGGATCAGGAACCCGCGGGCGATCTGCGACTTTCGCAGCCGGTCGGAGATCAACGCACGGTACGGCTCCATAGCGGTGTTGTTCCCGGCGTCCACCAGCCACAGGCAGATCACCGCCATCCAGAGAGCCGACACCAGCGGGAAGAGGAACAAGATGATGACGCACACCGCGCCGCCGCCGAGCACGTAAGGCTTCCGCTTTCCCCACCGGTCACTCCACGTCTTGTCGCTCATGGCCCCGATGAACGGCTGAATCAACAAGCCGGTGATCGGGCCAGCGATGTTGAGGATCGGCAGGTTGTGCGCGTCAGCACCCAGCAGAAGGAACAGCGGGTTCACCGCCGTCTGAGTCATAGCGAAGCTGTACTGAACGCCGAAGAACCCGAGGTTCATCCAGGCGATGTTGCCGAACGTCATCAGGGGACGGCGTAAGTCGTCATCCTCCACGCTGACTTCGGTGACTTCCGCCACGGTCGCTGTCATCGAAATCACTCCTTTGAGATCAGATGGAGCGCAGGGATTGAATAGCCCTGCGTTCGCAGCGGTTTCCCGAGAGTCGATCGTGTTGACTAGCTCTGAATGCGGCGTTCATACCCATCCCGAGTCAATCCAATCGATGGAATTTCTGCTCGGCCATTGCTCTGTCGGCATGCTGCGGTCTGGGTACGCCATCGTTGCTTTTTCGCGGTCGCACGGGAGCCGCGGTTCAAGATCATGTTGGGGCGCAGGGGGTTCGGACACGGGCACAAAGTGGTGCCTGACAGGCTCGGGGCGATGCGATCGAGCAGTTTCGGAGAAGCCGCGGCGGCGGCGGCTCCCTAACATGAGGGTTAGCCCCATAGATCTCGTAGAGAGGAAACTGCAGTGACTGGCAGCCAGAGGTCCAAGAAGAGCACCACGGCGAGCGACAAGCCGACCAAGCGTTTCACGGACGAGGAACGAGGCGCGATGAAGGATCGCCTCCAAGAGCTGAAGGCGGAGGCCAAGAAGGCGGACGCGGAAGAGGACGTGCTCGCGAAGATCGCCGAGATGTCGGAACCGGATCGCATCATGGGCGAGCGGCTCCATGCGATCATCAAAGCCAGCGCGCCAGCCCTCTCGCCGAAACTTTGGTACGGGATGCCCGCCTACGCCAAGGACGGCAAGATCGTCTGCTTCTATCAACCCGCGCAGAAGTTCAAGTCGAGGTACGCGACGTTCGGCTTTAACGACGACGCGAACCTCGACGAGGGCGGCATGTGGCCGACGGCCTTTGCGCTGAAGGAGCTCACTGCCGCTGAAGAGGCGACGATCGGCGCGCTCGTGAAGAAAGCGGTGAGTTGAGGACTGAGCGTCGCCGACGGCAGGCAAGCTCGATCTGTGTCGTCGCCAAGGACGAAGCTCTCGACTTCTATCTCAACAAGCTCGCACTGAAGGTGGGCCAGATTTCCAACTGGTCTTACCGCTGGGCTGACGGCTTGGCGTTCTCGGCCGGACTGGTGCGTCGTGGGGTGAGTGGCTGCGCTCCCTCACCAACCGTGGCGTGCGGATCGAGCCAGTTCGACCCCACCGCTAACCAGCCAGAGACTGAAAGAAGATGAGGATCGAGCGAAAGACGATGGCAAGGCCGCCAGCTACGGTGCGGACGGCGCCCGCAGCAGCCTCGGGGTAGGCAATCAAATAGAACAGTGCGAAGCCCACGACCAAGAAGACGATGAACCCCTTGACCCATTTCATATCGGACTGGTCATCCTTCCGGTCTTCAAAGGCTATTCGTACAGCCTGCTGCTTGTACAGGCAGATACCTCGATGCTCTCCTTCCGTGACAGAGGAGGAGAGAGGTCCGGAGGAAGCTCCCCGGGCTGGGCTTCTGTTTCTCCCGCACCAGGTGCCTGGCGCACTCTCGTCAAGGGTTTCGCGTGACGTGACCTCTTTCGCCTGTGTGCCGCAGTGTTCTGATTGACTTGCAGGTGATATGGATGCAGCAGAAGCGCTCGCGTTCGCCCGCAGGAACCCACGTGCCGTTCTTGCCACCATGAAACGCGACGGCACTCCCCAGTTGTCACCGGTACTCGTCGGCGTTGACTCACAAGATCGTCTCGTCGTCAGTACCCGCGAAACCGCAATGAAGACCCTGAACCTCCGCCACGACCCCCGAGCCTGGTTGTGTGTGCTCAATGACAGGTTTTTCGGCGACTGGGCACAGCTCAGCGGCGACGCCGAGGTCGTCAGCCTTCCTGAGGCGATGGAACCGCTGGTGGAGTACTACCGCTCCATCTCCGGGGAACATCCGGACTGGGACGACTACCGGACCGCCATGATCAAACAGCGCCGCTGCCTGATCCGGATTACGCCGACGAAAGCCGGTCCGACCGTCTTCGGTTGATAACTTTTGGCGCCCCCGGCGACGAGTAAACGTTCCGTGTGACGAGGAATTCCACTATGAGCCTGCCCGATGCAGGTTGGTTACCATGCTGGCGGTGTGCCGATGAATTGCAGACCTTTGGAGGACAGCCGCCGCTCTAGTTCGTCGGCGTCGGCGCCTGCCGAGTTGGGCAGGTCGTAGTAGTCGTCGAGGATGGCCCGTGCGATGTCGTCGTCGATAGTGGTGATGTCCCACAGCACCTGACCGTCCTCGACCGCGATCTGAGAGTCGAGGAACGCACAGCAGGCCTTTTCGCGGGCGGCCAAATCTCGAACCCATATCTCGACGCCGGGGTCGGCCCGCAGTAGGAAGCGGATACCGTCGCCCCTGCGCTCCCGGCCGAGCAGGTGGGTCGAAAACAGCCGGTCGTATTCGGTCAGACGCTGTGGGCCGGTGTCAGGCGCGGTGCTCATGTCGCACACGATCGGCACCGGATTCACTCCAAGATCCATGAGAACTCCCTGGTAAAGACGGTTCGAACGCCCGTTGCGTCCGAGCTACATAAACCCTAAACTCTTGACCTAAGTCCAGAGTCAAGGAGCAACCGGCATGAAGATCGGACAAGTCGCCGAACAGGCCGGGGTCAGCATCGACACCGTCCGCTTTTACGAACGGCGGGGCGTGTTGCCGACGCCCGAGCGGACGCCTTCGGGCTACCGCATCTACGAGGCGTCAACGGTCGAACGCATCCGGTTCGCCCGAGCACTGCAACATCTCGGGTTCACCCTCGACGAAGCCATCGATGCGCTGCGCAGCCACGACACCGGAGCGGCAACATGCGAATCAGAACTGTGGCGAATGCAGGCCGTCATCGACCGCATCGACACCAAGATCGCCGAACTGCAGGGGACCCGGCGCCATGTCAGCGAAACGATGGACGCCTGCCAGCAAGGACATTGCCGGTTCGGCTCCAGCGCGATGCCCACACCCGCAGTCCAGCGACACTGACCATGCTCGCCTTGTGCAGATCGCCGAAGAGCCCGCCCCACCGGCACTTGCACCCTGTAATACGGGAAGTCCTTCCTAAGCTGCAGGCTGGATCATGACGCCGGCCTTCCGGCCTGAGCTGAGCGACCGACCGCCGATCTCAGTTATGCCGAGCTGCTCGATCAGGTTGCCTACCCTGCGTCGATGTGGTCGCAGATGAGCCGGAATTCGCCAAAACTCTAGTGTTAACCGGACGATCGCGGGCCCACCGGCGAAGGTCGGCTGGCTATGGACCCCTGTTGGTCAACAGCGTGTTGACGGCCGGGTCGCCGGTGGGTGGTTGGTACCGCGTCGGGGCGCCGGCGGCAAGAAGTGCCCGCATGGTGCCGGGGTAGTCGCCATCCTCGGCGTGGTTGTTCTGTATGCCCCAGATGGCGCAGTCCAACGGGGTAGGTCCCTCATCGTCGAATGCGCAGTCGTGCAGGTCGGCGCCCCGGTCAATGAGGAACTGCACGGTCTCTGTGCGGCCGTGCATCGCAGCCTGGTCCAGCGGGGTGAAGTTGCTCCAGCCGCGGGTGTCCACGGGTAGGCCGCTGTCGAGCAGCGCCCGCACCACCTCCGTGCGGCCAAGTAGGGCAAACTGGCCGAGGATCCAGCCGTACTCGTCGCCCTCCGGGTTACCCAACGCCGGCGCCGGGGCCTTCGGCAGGCGGACCGACTCGCCACGCGCGACCGCGAGCACCGCAGCGTCCACCGGGTCGAGCTCGGCGGCTGCGCCACGGCTGGCCAGCAGTTCGAACGCGGCGAGGTGCCCGCAGCGGGCGGCTAGGGCGAGCGGGCGGCGGCCGACGTCCCACCGATCCCACGGCAGGTTGACATCAGCCCCTGCCTCGATCAAGGCGGTCAGGATGGGGACGCCCCGACCGCGGCTGATCGCGTGGTGCAGGCAGCGGTGGGCGTTGACGTCCACACCGTGGCCGAGAAACCAGCGCAGCCCGGTGAGGTCTTCGAAGTCGAGCTTGTGGTTGACCAGATTCTCAAATCCCGGCCGGTGCAGCGCGTCCAGCAATGCCGTGTCGGATCGTTCGCAGGCGTTATAGAAGGAGTCCTCGTCGCTGGTCACGCCAGCGTCGAGCAGCAGCCGAGCCAGGGCCAGGTCACCTCGCTCGACCGCTGCGAACAGCGCCGACATGCTGCCCTCCCCGCCCCACTCGAGCGTGTGGCTGTCCGGGTCGGCTCCGGCATCTAACAACAGCCTGGTGCAATACCGGACATCGGCTGGTGAGCCGATCGAGCGGCGCAGCAGCAGCAGCAGCGGAGGCAGACCGGAGATTTTGGTAGTCGCGGTGGCCGGATCGGCCCCGAGCACCGCAGCCAGCGCTAGCGGATCGGCAAGTACCAACGCCCGCTCGACGCCGTGCAACTGGCCGGCTTGGATTGCGCGCACCAGACTCGGCCAGCTGGCAAACCCGTACTCGCCGGCAACCTCGTATTGCGCCTGACTCAGTGCGATCCCGCGCTCGCGCCGGCGGGCCTTCGCCTGCTTACGCAGATGCTCCAACGACGGACGCTCAGGAAGAACAGACATGGCGAACCTCCACTGCCCGTGTCCGCGCCTGCGGGCGAAGGTTCGTCACCAAGACTGGCTATCGACCGGTGGGATAGTCCCTGCCCCGCGGACTGGGCGCGCCCGGCAGCACGAAGATCATTGTAGGTCACAACAGGACGTAGGTGGCATGGCCAAGGTGTCGTACTCTGCGGTGGTCACCAGAAAACGCTAGCGGGCGTCAGCAGCTCCGCAGTTGGCGACAGCGTCGGGCCGATGAGTGAGGACATCCTGCTGGAAAATGGCAAACAGCGGTTCACAGGCTGCTGGGCCCGCCTGGACCGCGCGCGTGAGCACATTCACGCGTTCGGAACCGAGTGGCGCAGCTTCCTGGATCAACACCCGTACCACGACTACGTTGAAGTTCAAGCTGACGGCAGTGGCTCGGTTGGCATCCGCCGTGATGAGGCGATCCCCGCTCGTTTGTCACTGATCCTGGGCGAATTCTTGTATGAGATGCGAGCCGCGCTAGACAACTGTCTATTTGAGGTAGCCGTGCTCCACAGCGGCAAGCACCCGCCACCAGGAGCAGGGCTTCTCCAATTCCCGATCTACGACGATCGCGAAGCCTGGCAGCGCAACCTGTTCCGCCTAAAGCATTTGTCCAACGAACATCGAGCCATGCTCGAACGGATTCAGCCGTTCAACGCGGAGCGTCAGGACCTGAATTGCCTGAGCATCCTGAATCGGCTGGCTAGAAGCGATCGACATCGGACGCTTCACCTTGTTGGCGCATTCTTGGTCGAGGGCCGCGTCCTGATTGAAGCACCTAAAGGCTCACGACTTCTGGAGATGCGCAAGACCGACCAGCGGGTCGTCGATAGGGAAGCGGAGATCGCAACGTTCAGGGTCTCCCCTTGGACCGGTGGGCAGGTTGTGGACCATTTGCCAGAGCTGACATTGGAGGTGGAAATCAGTGAGATGGCGGAGGATCGACCATGGGGTCCGCTCGATGGACGGCTGCACGCGATCCATCGAGCGGTCAGTGAGTACATCGAGGTGCTCGCCGCGTATGCACTGGGAATGACAGAGCCAGATCCGGCCACGTGATCGGTCTCCAGCGCCAGAAGAAGGACCAAGTCATGAGCCGCTTGCGCGACGAAGATCAACAGCTTTGATCCATCGTTGACGGTCGTCTGCACCGCGTACCCGACCCAACCATGCTGCCGTTCGTTCACCACCAGTCGAGCTGGCCAGCTTTCGTTCACGTGGCGGTCTGGACCTCGACGGGTGGATCGACTTCGCGGCGATCTACTGCTGTCAAGTCCTGCATTTCGGCATCGCTGAGACCCATGTTCCGATTAGAACGTGTCTACGATTCGTGGGGAAGGAGAGTGATTCCAGTAGCGGCTCAGGCGAACCGGCCTTTCACCGAATCCTCCATCGTGGAGTGTCGGTGAGGAACCCAGCTACATCTCGCAGGGTCCACTGATTTGTTCGTTGGCAGTATCAGCCGCCCCCTTCTGGCGTCTTTGTAGTGAGCGTCGGTGAAGTTGGAGGCGGCTATGCACCCGTTCTTGGTTTTAGTAATTGTTGCTTTCGGCGGGGCTGTCGTCGGTTTGGTTCTGGAAGCCCGGGGAGGAACCGGGATCGAGCATCCCTTCATCAAGCTCCTGGGCTACGTCCTAATCGGTGTTGGCATACTGCTCGGCGCCACCGCAGGGCTCACGGTCGCACTGGGAAGCGATAACCCAGAGTGGTATATCTGAGCGGTTCGGCCAGGCACTCTCGACTACACCCGCCCGGGAACCTTGGATGCGCGGCTCCGAGCGAGGACGGCGAGCCTGTCGGCTGCTCGACGTGCGGCAGTCAGCTCAGTCCCGGATGGGCGCTCGACCGAGATGATCACGTACACGGAACGCCGGCACCGATCTTGCGCAGGGTCCAAACCCTGGCCGTACAAGTCTCGGCTGCACAGTTAACGTCCACGGCCACCGTCACCGGCAAGCGACGAATGAGCGAAGATTTAGCATGGTGAGGCTTGGTGAGCTGGAGGCCTTCGTCGTCCACGCCAAGAGGTCGACGTATGTGGGAAGTGGCTCCACCGCCGGGTCAAGTCGGCTCGGCTCATATGACCTCGCGTTTCAAAGCGATGAGTGGCTCTACCGAGACAGCTACTTCGGCGGTACGGATTTTCTTGGTCAAGAGACAGTCTGGTTTCGAGCCGAGCCGGTCTGGGCTGAGAACTACTACGGCTACATCCTCCGGCCAGACCTGATTGACGCCGCCCGAGCCGGGGCGACGATCAAAGACGCCCTATCGGCGATGTATCACCAGGGACGCTTCCTGGGCGGCTTTGACTGGGCTGGCCCGCACGGCCGCTATCAAGATCATTCGTCAGGCGATGTCTCGCACTTCCATGGGCGAGAGGTGATTCTGGTTTCCGGTGTCGAGGCTTACGCACTGGATTACTGCGGTGGGCTAATCAAGCGCTAGTCGCCGGCGTCCGCCTGAAGAACGCAACCTTCCGCGCACTCGCTCTGGCCGCCGGCACCGCTCCAGCTCGAAGCGCGTGGTTCCGGCCCGACCGCCATGACCGGGGCTGCCAACGCCTCCCCGCCGACGTCCTAGAGGACGATGATTACCTTGTGCGCTGTTTTGTCGCTGCGTAGCGTGTCGAGGGCCTTTGCCGTAATCCTCGAGCGGGAAGCGGTGACCCACCGTTGACGGCCGTCTGCAAATGCCTACGCGAACCCACGATTCCTGCCGTTCTTTCACCGTCCAATCGAGCTGGCCAGCTTTCGACCACGTGGCCGTCTACACCTGGATCGGCGATCGACTTCTCGGCGATCTGCATCGGCACGCCGCTGCACCTCATCCTCGCTGAGATCTATATCAGCCTGCATCACCGTGCCGTCCTCGCTTGTGCAGTGATGCTGCGGTGAGGTCAACGGCCGATGCGACCCGTCGACCAACCCCTCCAAGCCGCCCGCCTCGTACTTAGCCAACCAGGCATGCAGCGGCTGCCGCGACACCCCGACCGCCGCCTCGGTCTCGATGACCGTCCGACCGCCCTTGATCACCGAAAGCACTGCTTGTAAAGCATCAACCGAAGGCGAACTGTCAAGCCTCAGCCGAAGGCACACACCGGTCAGAGAGCTGGCGACGAGACTCGAACTCGTAACCTGCTGTTTCTCTGCGGCTGGTATCGGAGGGCTTTGGCGGGGTGCCATCGTCTGGCGTCTGGCCTAGTGAGACCGCGCAAGGACACCCATTGTCTTCGATCATCTAGCGATCGCTGGACCGGAAAGTGTGGGGGAAAGTGTGGGGTGAGCGCGTCTGATCGTTTATGTGTCGGTGACGTTCATGGACGCGATGACTCCTTCCGTGTCCGTGATCTCTGGCACGCATGACAATGCGGCGGTAGGCGTAAATGATGTCCGTGGGTGTACTCAGATGATCGCTGGGTGCTGGACCGATTGACTAGCAGTCTGACTGGCGGAGCGTGCACCGCGTCGCAGTTCGGTTCGGTATCACAGCGTCGATACATCGTCGCGAGCTGGCCCGAGACGGAGCTCGAATCGACTGACACAAATCGACAGGAGCTCGGCCTGCGGCCGCGACGAGTGGGGTGCTGGTGCGCGGTTGCGTGTCCTCGCTGCGCTGCGGGCCTCGCCGCGCACCAGCACCCCACCAGTGTCGATCGCAGACCATTTAGGCTAGCTTCAGTTTTCGCGGTCCGGGTTGCTCTGTCGTGCGCGCTGGGCCGCGCCGACGATAAGCCGGACACCGAGTCCGAGCACGATCAGGTTGAGGATCATCTGGGCCGTGACGACCAAGCGAGCCGCTTGACTGGCCGGGGAAATATCCCCGAAGCCGACCGTGGCAAAGACGGTCACGGTGAAGTACAGCGTGTCGGTCCGGGTCAATGCGGGCACGTTGAAGTTGCTGGGGCTGCCGTGGGACATCAGGAAGTAGCTGGCAGCGAACAAGAGCAGGAAGAGCGGGACGGTGGTGGCAAGGGCCTCGATCGCGCGGACCGCAGGGTGGGCGGCACGGAGGATCGCCCACACCTGGTAGGCGGTCATGGCGGCCAATATAAGCAGCCCAAGGACCATGGCCGCCACTGGCGGTATTCGCGTCAGCAGATCCAGTGGTGCGATGTAGTAGAGCGCGATCAGAATCGCAGCGATGCCCACCGCCCGCAGCAGCCCGAAGATGACCCTCCGACGCTGGGCACGTTTCGGACCGTCCGTTGCACTCATGCGCTCACCCTCCTCGGGGCCAAGCTCAAGAACCGTGGTCCCACTCGCTGCCCGGCCGTTCGGGGCTGGGCGTCTTGTTCTGGGTGGTGGCGTTGCGGGCGTTGCTCCTACCTGCTGCACAACCGCCTTCCGGACACACCACCAGGACCGTGCGGTGATGGACCTCGGGGTGCCTGATGTCGATCATGATCGTTCCACCTTGGGCCGCCGCCGGGTCCGTCGGAGCCGTGCGAGTTCCACGTCCGCATTGGCCAGCAGCCTCATGGCCTTGGCCGCGGCGTCGCCGTACGCCGCGGGCCGCACGGCCGTCGACTTAACGGGCCAGTGGATTAGGACCACCTGCGGCGTCTCTTGGCCATCGACTGGCTCAACAACCAGGTGGTCATTTTGGGTGATGTCACCCTCGGCGAGGGTGATTCGGGGGGAGGATTGTTCCACGGCCGGGTCCTTTCCGGTCGAGGCCCTGGGGAGCGCTCACTACGCGAACCAGGGCCGCCACTCGTGGTCACGAGCGGCTTCAGCAGCTTGGCTCTGGAAGCGGTGCGTGTCAATACGGCCGGTCGCGTTACCGAGGAGGTCGAACCGGCGTGACGACCGCGCAGTCGCTATCGGGTCAACCGTCGTCTCTTGCGATGGACCCGCTGTCACGGTGTGCTCGCACCGATCTGGCGCGGGCAGATCATCGTGCGTAGCTGTCAGGTGGTGGCGAGAGCCTTCGCCTTCAGCTGGTCGAACTCGGCCTGGGTGATCGTTCCCGCGTCGAGGAGTTGTTTGGCCGACGCGATCTGATCGGCGCTCGAGCCGCCACCGCTCGTGGCGGCGACTGAACGCACATACTCAGCCTGCCGGTCCTGCATCTCCTGCTGCTGCTCCATGGTGCGCTTCGACATGCCGCCGCCGCGGGCGATGAGGTAGACCAAGACGCCGAGGAATGGCACGAAGATCACAAACAGGCACCAGACAGTCTTCGCCACCCCGCCCATGTCGTGGCTACGGAAGATGTCCGCGAAGACATAGAACACGCACATGATCCATGCGAAGAAGATGAAGAACTCGAACAATGCGAGCAGGAACGACCCGTTGTCGTTGAACATCTGACTGCCTCCAGTGTGGGGTTAGTGCTGACGAGGCGCCCCAGTCGGACCTGCGAAAATCCTTGGCGTAGGCGACCCCGCTCAGCATGCGTACTCATTCGATCATGGTTCATGGCTGGGATCCTCACATACCCGCCAGCCTTACCACGACGAGCGATAACGGTACAGGGCAATCTCGGGTTAGTTCGCCGATAGGGGCCACTGAGTCGGCATGGGATCGGACGCAGGCTATACACGACCGGCGCTCGCCGATGCCGATGCGTGAGCGAAACCTGAACGGAGTCTGGACTCCAAGCGGACGCCGCGTGCTTCGTAGCGTCGGACGTGATCGAGTGCTCGCGGCGTCAGGCTTTGAGCTCTCGGCCGTGGACCACGAGGGCGTAGATGATGAGGACATCGATGATGATCGCGATGAGCCCCCAGAAGGGGTAGATGGTGGTCCAGCTGAACTGAGCGATGAGGTTGAAGGCAACCAGGACGACGCCGAGTACTCGCGCAAAGGTCGAGCCTCGCATGAGGAGGACGCCGACGATGACGAGCACGATCCCGAAGATGAGATGGATCCAACCCCACGTAGTGAGGTCGAACGCCAGGACGGATCCCCCGAGGGTAACCCAGTAGGCATCGTCACGGATCAGCGCGGCGAGGCCTTGGATGGCGTTCATCGCTCCGGTGATCATCATGAACACCGCAGCGAAAACAACCCATCCAGTCCAGCCCGTGGTGGGCGCGTCGTACTCATCAGTTGCGATCTTGACCTCCCGATCTACCAGTGGGGACCGTGGCTCCTCGGCCTCCGATCCGCATGCGACGTCTTGTTGGAGTCAGCAAACAGGCATTCTTTGCTCGTGGGCATCACCCAATCCGGGTGATTCGCGCAGGCTGAACAATCCGCCAGGGCTGGACGCAAGCGGTCCCACGATTCACTGGCACGCGCCCCTAAAGGAGCGAGGCCGTCGCATCCCCCGGATTGTGTGTGAATTGAGCTCGCCCGGGCGGTCTCGCCCACCGGACCGGCCTTCACGGTCGCCGTCACTGCTTGATCCGAGGCCTGGTCTCAGCTGCTTGATTATCTGCAGCCGTAACCACCACATCCCAGCAGCCACTGCGAACCGGAACATCATCCAGAAGTGGTCTCCGCACCATCACGCGTTCCTCCCTCACCGGCAAGCTGTGCCGCCCGCCCCCGTCGCGCCGCACCGACGATCACCTGAATGCCCAGGCCCAAGACCAGCAGATCCAGCAGCATCTGAACTGCCACGACGAGACGCGTCGCTTCCCCCTGAGGTGCTATGTCGCCGAAGCCAACCGTGGAGAAGATGGTGATGGTGAAGTACAGCGCGTCGGACCGGGAAAGCTGCTGCGTAAACGTCATGGGATCTCCCGGCTCAAGACGAAGTACGCGGACGCGAACAGCAGCAGAAACAGCGGCGTCGTTGCAGCAAGGGCTTCTGCAGCACGTATGCCCGGATAGTCGGATCGGAGGATGACTCGCACGTACCACAGGATCAGTCCCGCCAACAATGCAAGGCCGAGCGCGAGCGCGAGAATCAGGTATCCGGTCCCCAGACGGGAGAGCGGCAGGACGTAGTAGACCAGGACCATGATTGCGGCGATGGCCACCGCACGGAGCAAACCCCGCACGGCCAGCCACTTCCGCCGACTAGTCGGAGCGCCCACCGGAACCCCATTGGCATCGCATCACGAACAAATCTGCAAACGCGGTATCGCGCCCAGCGCACAAACACCGGCGGCATCCCGAACGGTTACCGCGCCCCAAGCCGTCCAGTCGCGGTAGCACTTCTAGCCTTACCAGCCACGATCCATTTCCACACTCTCTGCCTCGTCGCTCTCGACCTCCTCGCCTAGCTCCTCGAACTCGGCGATCTCGATCTCGACAGCGAGGGCCTCGACGATCTTTCAGGTAGCGGATGCGACCCACGGTGTGCCGACAATCGGTGCAACCGCCGCAAGGACGCCACGGATGCGTTCGGGGTCGATATCGAGCTCGCCCGCGGCTTCGAGGTTCACCAGCTCGGAGAACCAGTTTTCGCTCCGCCTTTCCCCGGGAGGACCGCTCCGCCTTTGTGGGGTGTTGGACTTGGCCCGCCTGCCCTGACGCGCCACCAACTCCGACGGGTGGCGCGTCGGTGGAACCTATGATGCTCTGATTTGTTTTCACCACACCACGGCACAGCATCGGTGCTTTCTTGCACATCACCCAATCGAGGTGGAACACGTCCGAACGAGGGCGGTCCTAACGCGGCGATGAGGGCGTCATCTGCATCGCATGTACGGGGCCGCATCTGTTCAGCAACGGCGATCAATGGTCGCGATCTAACAACCCGATGTCCGCCACCTCGTTTGAGCAAACCTCCAACGAAAGGACCATGGCCTACCAGGCTAGTGAGACCCCAGTCCTCGACCTTGCTCAAGATCATGACCGTGGACTCGGTTGCCGCGTCGAGTCTTGATCTGGAGGCCTGCCGACGGCGCGTGTCCGGGTGCTGGTGCCGTCGATCGTGTGGCTGGCTGTCAGGTCCTGTGTGTGGCCGGCTCCGGGTGTCCCAGTTGCGGAGCAGCCCGCGTCCTAGTAGCAGTCCAGATAATCCTTGCCCTGCTCGTGCTGGCATTTGGATCCGCATTTTCGTCAGCGCAGTCGAGGTCGGCCGCCAGAAAAGCCAGCAACAGACCGCAACAGCTGACAACCGCCAGCGGGCCGTCGAGCAACATTGTCCCAGCGGCTACGCTTGGGCCCCTCGATCGACGGGCTCGCGACCTCGCCACTGAGCCACCGGGAGCTGGGCCAGAGAAGGTCGAGCTGGTCTTCACACGATATGGGTGATGCGAGCCCGGTGTGTTGGATGCACGATGGCAGCAGATACCGCCACGACGTGGGCGCGCAAGGAGCGTCTCACGGTCTGCGTCTTAACTCCTATCTATGGACGAGGTCGATGGAGTCGATGAGCTGGGTCGGTCGACTGGATTGTGGTCGAGTTCCCGGCAGCAGGGTTCAACGGGCAGATTGGGCAAGTGTTGGTCGATTTGGTCGAGCGTGATCTGGTCCGTGTGCTTGACCTGCTGGTGTTGAAGAAGGATGCCGACGGGTCGCTTGAGGCATTTGAGCTTTCCGACCTCGATGATGGGGAGATCGGAGAGTTGCGGGCGTACGAGTCGGAGCTGGCGGTGCTGCTGAGTGAGGAGGACGTGAATTCCCTCGCCGCCGCCATCGAGCCTGGCAGTTCGGCCGGCGTGCTCGTCTGGGAGAACACCTGGTCCGCGCCGTTTGCCTCCGCTGTGCGCCGTTCGGGCGGTCAGCTGGTGGCCAGCCGGTCGGCCATCAGCCTTCAAACCAGTCAACACATCCACGACGAGCCGGGGTCAAACCGTCCGGTCGTTGGCAACCCACGCCAGTGAGGAGCTCGGTAGACACCTGAATGAGACGGGCGTACTTGAACGCGCCCAAAGTTTCTCCGACCTAGCTTTGAACTTCAAGATGCGACCATCCATCAGTTCAATTTCATAGTCGCCCTCAAGAGAGATGGGCGGGACCAGACTTTCATCCGGGTTATCCCTCGGGGGTCCACTTCGGCTCCGCCCACTTCCCCCAAGCGTGCGTCATTGATGGCCAGGCGGCGCAGCCGCTCCATGTAATCCGAGGCCATTTCAATCCTTCCAAGCCAGTAGCGTCCGACGAGATCACCGCGACGCTGACTGGCAAGCAGGCCCGGCGGCTGATCTACCCAAGAGCCATACCCACTCCATTTCAGCATCAGAACAGATACCTTGACATCACGCAGATCAGGTGAATCGCAGTCGCCCTCCGGAACCTCACCTATTTAGCGTGATGACCCGGGCGCTGCGGATCCCTATGGTCTCCCTCTGAGACGACGACTTAAGGCAGTCGCGCCGACCTTCGAGGTCGACTCCTAGCGGCCCATCGCCGCTGGCATTGACGGCGAGGCACTTCTCCTCGATGCACTGCTGCACTTTCGCATTCGGTCCGGAGTCCTCGCGTGCGCATCGCCCGCATACACCCTGGCGTCTCGCCCTTGGCAATGGCTCCCGAAGGCATCCGAGCCGGCGTTGTGGCGCGGATCGCCTTCGGCCACCACCAGAACCCCGCAAGGTCAATACCAGAGAGGACAGAATGAACAACCAGATGGAGATCACCGAGAAGGAGCGGCTGAGCCGCGAGGACGCCGCCGCTCGCCTGCACGCTCTTGCTGACGAGCTCGCCAAGCACAATGAAGTCGAGTTCGACCGCGGCGGGATCACCTTCAAGGTGCACGTGCCCGACGAGGTCGAGTTCAAACTCGAGATCGAGTTCGAGGACGAGGAGCGCGAGCTTGAGATCGAACTCACATGGTGACCGAAACCGCTGCATTCCACGCCTGGAACTCTGATTTCGGAGCGCGGCTGGGCGCCTATTGACGCCGGCCGCGTGCAAGCATTTGATCAGTAGTTGGATTGAGCCAGCTCAGTTTTCCAGCCAGTTGCGGCTTGAATCCGCCTCGGTTTGAAACATCTCATCTTGATCGACAGGAGACTTCGATGAACAGCGCGCTAACGTCGGCCCGCAACGCCTACGCGCGGGCCCGGCCGTTCGCCCTCACGATGCTGGTGGGCGCCGCCGCGCTCACGATTGCGCTGGCCGGGGCCAGGGCCATCGCCGACATCGTCGGGCCAGCTTTCCTGGCACTGGTGCTCACGATCACCTTGCACCCGATACGTATCTGGCTGGAACGGCATCGACTTCCGGAGTGGGCAGCCTCAGTCGTGCTGCTGCTTGCCGCTTACCTGGTGCTGTTCCTTCTCAGCCTCGCCTTGATCGTCTCCGTCGCACAGCTGGCCGAGCTGCTCCCCCAGTACAGCGACCAGTTCACCCAACTGGTGACGAATGCAGGGAACACGCTGAAGAGTCTCGGCGTCCAGCAGGAGCAGATCGACGCCGTCGTGAACGCGATCGACCCCGGACAACTCGTCGGGGTGGTGTCTTCGTTACTGTCCAGCACGCTCGCCGTCCTCAGCGATGTTTCCTTCCTGATAATCCTGCTGTTCTTCATGGCCTTCGACACCGCCTCCACTCGCCGTAGCCTGGCCTCCCTGGGCAACAGGATGCCCGACCTCGCGGGCGCGCTCACCAGCTTTGCGCACGGCTCCCGCAGCTATATGGGCGTCGCTGCAGGATTCGGATTCATCGTTGCGGTAATCGACTTCATAGCTCTGCAGATTATGGGCATTCCGGGTGCGTTCGTGTGGGCTGTGCTGGCCTTCGTCACCAACTTCATCCCCAACATCGGCTTCGTCATCGGACTAATCCCGCCGGCCATCATCGCGCTGCTGGAGGGCGGCCCAGAATTGATGCTGGCCGTCATCGTCCTCTACTGCGTCGTCAATTTCTTGATCCAGTCCGTCATCCAGCCCCGTGTCGTCGGCGACGCTGTCGGACTGACCGCGCTGTTCACCTTCATGTCACTGGTGTTCTGGACATGGGTCATCGGTCCACTCGGCGCGCTGCTCGCCGTACCGCTAACCCTGCTCGCCAGGGCGCTGCTGATCGAAGCTGACCCCCGTTCGCGGTGGGCACTGCCGCTGATCGCGGGCAAGGCAGAGCCGCCCGAGAAACCGGAGCAACCCCAGAAAGAACCGGCTGTAACGAGCGCGAAATGAGGCCCAATCAAGGACTGTTCGTCAGAAGGATGTGACGCGTGCGGTCGGTGAAGGAGCGGGAGTACAGGTTCGAGGTCGATCCCGATTGGGTTTTCCCCCAGGTCATGGGCCTGGTTCCGGACGGCGGCCGTTTTCACCAGGAGGTGCGCAGGCTTGAGAACACCTACTTCGATACACCGGCCGCAGGCCTGCGAGTGTTTGGCGTCACCTTACGGCGCCGGGCCGGGGGGTCGGAGACGGGCTGGCAGTTGAAGGTTCCCAGTGGGACCACCCGGACGGAGCTACAAAGCGGCTCACGGACCAAGAGGCTGCCGCCAGCTTTGGCCACAGGCGTAGCGGGCCTGCTGGCCGGGGAGACTCTGCAGCCGGTCGCGACAATGGTGACGACTCGCACGGCGTACCGGCTCCTTGATGCCAACGGCGAACTGGTGCTGCAGATTGCCGACGACCAGGTGGAATCCGGTCCTCCTGATGGTGAGTCGACACTGCGCTCGTGGCGTGAGGTGGAAGTTGAGCTAGGGCCAGCCGGGAAAAGGAAGGACCTGAAGCGAACGGGCAAGCTCTTGCGGGCTGCCGGCGCGACCCCCAGCACCACGAGGACCAAGCTGGACCAGGCGCTAGGCCCCACGCCGCCGGACGGGCCGGTTGAACCGAGCACGGTCGGAGAGCTGGTTGTTGCGTACGTAGCCGCGCAGTGCGATGTGCTCGCCAGCAACGACGTCGGATTGCGAACTGGTGCGCCAGAGGTTCACCAGACTCGGGTGGCGGCGCGCCGGCTGCGCAGCACGCTGCGGATATTTGGCGACGTGGTCGACGCCGCTCCAGGCGAGGAGTTGAACGACGAACTTGCGTGGTACGCCGACCTGCTTGGCCAGGTACGCGACCGGGAGGTTCTGGGCAGCCGACTGACCCAGCGAATTGCTGACCTGCCGCCGGAGTACGTCCGCCGACCGGTCGAAGCTGAGATCGCCACGACCCTCACTACGGAATGGGACGAAGCCACACAGCGGCTGAACGAGGCAATGCGCACCCAGCGCTATTACCACCTCATACAGCTGCTGCGTGGCTGGAAGACTGCACCGCCGCTCAGCGACACCGCAGGTGCCGTGGTCAAGGCTGCGACCAGGTATGTGAAAGAAGCCAAGCGAAAAGCGGACAAGCGGCTACGGAAAGCCGGAGGCGACCCCGAGCGGCTGCATCGGGCGCGCAAGGCGTTCAAACGGGCGCGCTACGCCGCTGAACTGGTCGAGCCTGCCGACAACAAGATGAAGGGCATTGCGCGGGACGCCAAGAAACGGCAAACGCTCTTGGGCGAGCACCAAGATTGCATGGTCGCCGCAGATTTCCTCGCCAGGATGAGTTCTGTCACGGGAGAAGGTGCCTTCACGTACGGGGTCTTGATGGCTGACGAGCTGCATCGCGCAGCGGACAGTCGCAAGTTACTGAGCAACTAGCAGGACCCAGCCGTTTCAAGGCCGTGGAAACGCGATTCACCAACCATCAACCTCAAGGGCCAAGCGGCCCACACCAATCACCGGGAAGCGGTCGCCGTAACCGACAGTCGCCATCGTCGTCACCGCCCACCAGATCGTGTCGCTGAAATCGTTGATGTTGCTCTCGGGACTCGACAGCTTGAAGCCTGGACGGGACGGGTTTCCGCTATGAGGCGCAGTGTTGCTGCGGCAAGATCCGCCCGGTCGGTGAGGCCCACAACCAGCCTCTGCCGTTTCACTTCGTTCGAGTGATGCTCAGCCAGCTTGCGCATGGGACGCTTCGGCGATAGGAGGCGTGAGGCGGTGACCTAAGAGCCGCCGAAGCACTAGACCTACACCCAAGATTCAAGAGGTGCTATCGATGAACGCGATTGCCTGGGCCCCATTGATCTTGTATCTCGTCGAATTGACGATCAAGATTGTGGCGCTCGGTACGGTGCCCAGCAATCGTCGGCCGTCTTCCTCCATTGCATGGTTGCTGCTCATTGTGGTGACGCCGATTCTCGGCTTGGCGCTCTTCCTTTTGATCGGCAGCCCATTCGTGCGGGGCCGGCGAGCCAAGGTCCAGGCTGAGGCGAACAAGGTCATCTCCGAACGTACTGCCGAGATTCCCGACTTGCCGCCGGGAGCTGACATCCCGGTCGGGGTCGACAGCCTGTTCCGCCAGAACCGGCGTTTGACCTATTTGCCGTGTGTTACTGGTGTCAGCCATGGATTGTTTGGCGACTCCGAGGCTTCCATCAAAGCGATGACTGAGGCAGTCAGTGAAGCTGAGGCGACGGTCCACGTCGAGTTCTTCATCACCGCGTGGGACGACACTACTGACATCTTGATGACGGCGTTGGCGGACGCGGTCAAGCGTGGGGTTCGGGTGAGGTTGCTCTACGACGACGTGGCGTCTCGCCGGTATCCGGGGTTCAAGGAGATGAACTCACGGCTCACCGCGGCCGGGATCGAGTGGCACGAGATGATGCCGATCAAGCCCCTCAAGGGCAAGTGGCGCCGCCCGGATCTGCGTAATCATCGCAAGCTGCTCGTGGTGGACAGCAAGGTGGCCTTCATGGGCTCGCAAAACATGATCGACTCTACCTACGACTACCGAAGAACATCAAGATCGGCAGACATTGGAAAGATCTCAACATCAAGATCAGCGGCCGAATCGTCATGGAGCTGGAGACGGTCTTCGCCATGGACTGGTACACCGAGACCGGAGAAAAGTTAGGCGCTGAGCTTGAGCTCCTGACTGATACCAGACCGGCCGCAAAGTGCCCATGCAGCTGCTGCCGTCCGGGCCCGGGTATCTTGACCATCCCGAACCTGAGGCTTTTCACCGGACTGGTGCAACGCGCCCAGGAGAAGTTGTCCTTGACCAGCCCCTATTTCGTGCCCGATGACTCCCTGTTGGAGGCCATCACCACCGCCGCCTACCGCGGTGTCGCGGTGGAACTATTCGTGCCCGAGCAGCTGGCAGTCGCTGGAGTGTCCGACCCGACACCTGGGCCGGACGCTCAGCGCAATGTAAGGCGAACTTGGCGAAATCGCCGGACTGCATGATGCCAGGTCTGATGGGAATTAGTACGACCGCAACGGGACAAGGGGCTGCAATTCCCGATAGTCACGATGGCGAGTTCCACGCCTGTGTCAAGAACGCAGCCGGTTCGAGTGGCCACGAGCTGCGCATCATCGACAAGTTGGCTCACTGACACAGTCTCATGTGAGAGCCTTCGCCTTCAGCTGGTCGAACTCGGCCTGGGTGATCGTTCCCGCGTCGAGGAGTTGTTTGGCCGACGCGATCTGATCGGCGCTCGAGCCGCCACCGCTGGTGGCGGCGACTGAACGCACATACTCAGCCTGCTGGTCCTGCATCTCCTGCTGCTGCTCCAGGGTGCGCTGCGTCATGCCGCCGCCGCGGGCGATGAGGTAGACCAAGACGCCGAGGAATGGCACGAAGATCACAAACAGGCACCAGACAGTCTTCGCCACCCCGCCCATGTCGTGGCTACGGAAGATGTCCGCGAAGACATAGAACACGCACATGATCCATGCGAAGAAGATGAAGAACTCGAACAATGCGAGCAGGAACGACCCGTTGTCGTTGAACATCTGACTGCCTCCAGTGTGGGGTTAGTGCTGACGAGGCGCCCCAGTCGGACCTGCGAAGATCCTTGGCGTAGGCGACCCCGCTCAGCATGCGTACTCATTCGATCATGGTTCATGGCTGGGATCCTCACATACCCGCCAGCCTTACCACGACGAGCGATAACGGTATAGGGCAATGTCGGGCGGTCGGGATTGTGCGTCAGATCTTCGATGCCAGCAACACAATGGCACTCTGGTCGATTCGGTACTGGAGGGCGCCGATGCCGGCAACATGACCCAGCTCGCCGCCGCCATACTGACCGTGCTCATCGCCGCATGGCTGCTGTGGCGACGTCCCGGCGTGTTCGCCCAACGTCAAATACCACTTCCAGATTCCCCTCTGAGGTTGGGTAACTATGGCGGGCGCGGCTATGCCGGAGGACGCTTCCTGGTTCGCGCGTCTGTGCAGATGGTGCGGGTGGCGCTGATTCCTGCTGGTGTGTTGATGGTGGTCGCGACCCTGCTGCACCCCAGTCGTGAGACCGCGAGGACGATCGTTGCCAGCGAGCCGAGGCTGGTCGCGGCGCATGTGGTTTACACACTGGCTTTGTTGCTGGCCGAAGGGGCCGTTGTTGAGATGGTCAGCGTTAAGGGCAGCTAGGTACGCACCGGGGTGGCAGGCTGCTGCCTCACCTGTCTTGGGTGATGCTAGGCCGGATCCATACGATGGACCATGAGTCCAGTGCAAGACTCTCGGGATGCCGGTGACACCGCGACGTCCCCGGAGGGCCGGACGTTTTACGTCAGCATGTCGCCGCATCGTGTGTTCCCGATCGGCTCCCTCGTCTCTCTCACCGACAATGAGGGCGTGATCCGACTCGCTCAGGTCAAGAGCCATCAGCTGCTGACAGAGGCCAGATGCAAGCGGCCGGGCGCGTGCTCGGCACCCTTAGCGCGAAAGGTCTGAATACCACTGCTATGTCGGTCTTCGGATCGGCGAAGGTGGCGGCAGCTGACCGCGAAATGATCACCAGCTTGCACGTCGGCGCTGAAGCCACGCTGGACATCGGCTCCATAGCTTCCGGACCGGATCTTCCGGCGCGGCTGATGCCGCGCCGATTGAATCGGCACACCTTCTGGTGTGGCCAGAGCGGGTCGGGCAAGACGTACGCGCTGGGTGTTCTCCTTGAGGAGATGCTTCTGCGGACGGAGCTGCCGATGATCATTTGAGGATCTCCG
Organism: uncultured Actinomycetota bacterium; assembly: GCA_963740515.1. Taxonomy (GTDB): domain Bacteria; phylum Actinomycetota; class Actinomycetes; order Propionibacteriales; family Propionibacteriaceae; genus Microlunatus. The sequence goes on along the minus strand of CAVUEO010000026.1, from coordinate 34,951 downwards.
GGTTCGTTTCACAGCTCTCGATTTGCCGGCGAAAGCTGCCATGTTGCGGCTGGATCCGTTGATCGATCGTGCGGAGTACAACACGCTGCTCCATCTCGAGGAGCTGTTCAAGGAGCGAGAGCAAGATCAAATCCTGCCCACGCTGCAAGGATCTTCTGATCCCGCACACAACTCCCTTGCCTTCGGATCGACAATCTTGGGCTACTGAATTGGGAGATCTGGGCACTTGGGGAACCGGCCGCAACAGAGATCATCGACACCAGACCGTCGGCCACTGTCCTTGATCTTGGGGGATTTCGCAATAACGAGGAACCGCTTGTGGTCGCCTTGTCCGTACTCGACGACCTGTGGTTGCGGCGCAATGAACGGCGGCCCGTGCTTCTCGTGATCGACGAAGCGCACAACCTCTGCTCGCCGGACCTCGCGGGTCCCCTGCTAACAGCCGTTAGAGAGCGCATCATCCAGATCGCGGCAGAAGGGCGCAAGTATGGTTTGTGGCTCTTGCTCTCCACCCAGCGTCCATCGAAGATTCACCCCGGCATCATCTCCCAGTGTGACAACTTGGCCCTGATGAAGATGAGCTCCCAGGGTGACCTCGACGAGCTAGCCAAGGTCTTCGGCTTCGCGCCCCCATCACTGCTGTCACTGGCGACGCAGTTTCATCAGGGCGAGGCTCTCTTGGCCGGAGGTTTCGCATCGGTCGCCACCAGCGTCCGTGTACGCAGACGGCTTACCCACGAAGGTGGACGCGACGTTAGTCGTGCCCCTGCGTCAATGATTAGCCGATCGCCATCCCTTCGGCCACCGACGACTGGGCCACGGCGGGCAGGTAGGTCGCGAAACAGGCAGTCGAAGTGTCGCCGACGTTCGGAAAGGTGGGAATGCCGACAAGTTCCGGGCGGGTGCCCGCCACTGCGTCGACGAGTTGAAGTCCCCCGCAGGACCGCCTCATCCTACTGGGAGGATGTCGGTGCGTCCTCGGGCGTAAACTAGCCCGCGCCACGCCGATTGTCCGGACCGAGGGCGAGGATCCCATGCTCGTTTATGAACTTTCGCGCGCCAATCCCCAACTGTTGCGGCCGGTTCGCTGGCCTCGTCCCCGGGCCGGATCGTGACGACCGCGGAAGAACGGGCCGACGTCGCCGTCATCGGTGCCGGGCCGTCGGGGGTGTTCGCAGCGCTGAGGGCCGGCCGGCTGGGTGCCCGGACCACTCTGGTCACCCGGGATGCAGTGGGCGGGATGGCCGCCGCGGACGGCCCGGTTCCGGTGCGCACGCTGGCGCAGGCAGCTCGCCTGCGCCGCGAGGCCCGACACCTGCACCGTTACGGCATAGAGATGCGCGAGACCACCCTGGACTACAGTCGGCTGCTCGCCCGGGTACGCGAGGTGGTTGCCGACGTGGCCGAACACTCCGTGCCGCGCACCGAGCTGCAGAACGCCGGCGTTGTGGTGCACGAGCATGTCGGGACCGTGCGGTTCGTCGACCCCCATACCGTTGAATCCGACCAGGGGACTCGGCTCAGAGCCGACAAGTTCATCCTGTGCGCGGGCGGCACGAACCGGGCCCTGCCGGTGCCGGGAGCGGAGCTGGTGGGTTCGCACAGGGACGCGTGGACGCTGGCCACCGTGCCAGAGTCGCTGCTGGTGATCGGCGCCGGAGCGACCGGCGTCCAGGTTGCGTCGGTGTTCGCCGAGTTCGGCTCCCAGGTGATGCTGTTCGAGGCCGGTCCGCGGATTCTCGGCACCGAGGACGAGGACGTCTCGCGGACTATGGCGGCGTCGTTTCGGACCGCCGGTATCGAGGTGCGCGAGGACTTCGGCCGGATCCGCGGGTTTGAGAAGGCGCCATCCGGGGTCCGTATGGTCTTTGCCAAGGATGACGCGGTCGACAGTGTCGAGGCGAGCCTGGCGGTCGCCGCGATCGGCTGGCTGGCCGACACCGCCGGACTGAACTTGGCCGCCGCCGGGGTGGCGACCACCGACCGCGGCTACGTGCAGGTCGATGAGCATCTGCGCACCACCGCCCCGCACGTGTTCGCCGCCGGCGACATCACCGGCCGGCTCATGCTCGCGCCGCACGCGGTCCAGGACGGCTACCTGGCCGCAACCAACGCAGTACAGGATCGCGGGGCCACGCTGACCCCACCGGCCACCCCGATCGGAAGCTTCACCGACCCCGAATACGCGCAGGTCGGTCCCACCGAGGCCCAGGCCCGTCGCGACCATGATGTGGTGGTGGCCACGGTGCCGTTCGCGGTGGCGGCGCGGCCGATCATCGACGGGCGCACCGACGGGTTCTGCAAGCTCATCGTCGACCGCGGCACGCACCGAATGATCGGCTGCCACATCGTCGGCGAGCGGGCGGTAGAGATCGCACAGGTGGCCGCGGTCGCCGTCGCCGCCGCGATGACGGTGGAGCAGTTCGTCCGGATCCCGATTTCCTTCCCCACCTACACCAACGTCCTGGAACGGGCCGCTATCGATGTCGCCCGCCAACTCGACGTGCCCGGCTTCTGGGACGTCCCGGAGCCGGTCACACGCAGGACCTGACAGCCCGGCCACACGATGATCGGCGGCGCCAGCACCCGGACGCCGCCCCGTCGACGTCTCCAGATCAAGACTCGTCGCGGCAGCCGAGTCCACGGTCATGCTCGCGAGCAGATCGAGGAGCGGACTCTCACTGGCCAGTTAGGCCATGGTTCTTTTTTTCGCCGGAAGTTTGCTCTGACGAGGAGGCGGACATCGGCTTGTTCTAGATCGCGACCGCGATCTCACTCGGTCGCCCTTCCTCGCTCTTCCCGTTCTAATTCCACTCTGAGCAAGAAGTCGTCGCAGCATCTAGATCATGTAAAACGGCGTGAGTCGGGATCGCCGCTCATGACTCACCGTCAGATCGACATCTCAGGTGTCCGGATAGAACCTGAGCATCTCGGCCTAGAGCCGCGGACCTGGGCCCCGGCTTACGAGCTGCCGATTGGTCGCGCCCGAACACGCCGACGCCCTCGACCCGTCCGAGCTCACGCTCTTAGGACTGGCTGCGCTCTCACCCTTATCGCGGCTCGCCCGATGCTGCGGGCCTGATCCGGCGACCAACGGACTTGAGCCCGTCTCAGCCCCCCGGTTGGGACCGCACTTGGGGGCCGCCTCGGTAATTGACATGTTCGCGCCATAACAACCATTTTTTGCATTGAGTTTGCGGCGTGGCAATCCCGGCTCGAGCCAGTGATCATTCCGGCCTGCGCGCCGCCTTGTCGTCTTGCGGATCGCGTGAAAATCAAGCCTGACGTGGCACTGCTTAGTGCCTGCGTCGCCGCTCAACGATGAACGCGGCGAGGGGCCCAACCAAGGCAACTGCGGTCCGGACCCACGCTGATTTCACCCGAGATGGGGGATGCGACGGCTCGCCTTCCCAGGTCCAATCAGACCTAGAACTGTCCCGACGGCACATCACAACGAAAGGAAGCACCATGGCTGAATCGACCAGCGAGACCCCGGTCCTCGACCTCCTCGCAAACATGACCGCGGACTCGGTGGCCGCATCGAGTCTCGACCCGGAAACACTCATGCTCGTTCGCATCGCTGCCCTCGTCGCGGTCGATGCCCCCTCGTTCTCGTATCTGATGAACCTCGAAGTGGCGAGCGAGCTCGATATCGACCCCGAACGTATCCGCGGTGTGCTTGCCGCGGTCGCACCGATTGTCGGCACGCCGCGGGTCGCATCCGCTACTGGAAAGATCGTCGAGGCGCTCGCTGTCGAGATCGAGATCGCCGAGTTCGAGGAGCTAGACGACGAGGTTGAGAATGATGAGGGAGGAAGTGTGGAAATGGATCGTGGCTGATAAGGCTGGAAGTGCTACGGCGATTGGACTGCTTGAGGGGCGATAACCGTTCGCGATGCCGCCGGTGCTCGTGCGCTGGGCACGATGCGGCTCTTGCCGATTCATGATGCGATGCAACTGGGGCCCTGTGGGCGCTCTGAGTACTCGGCAGCGGACGTACAGCGGCTCAATTGATCATGGCGATTGCCGACTGCGCCCGCAGAGACGATATGATGCTATACCTGCATGAAAGGGGGACATGCTCGACGGGAGGGACAGCTACCTCGAGGCGGCGCACGAACTGTGGGGGACCTTGATCAAGAGGAGCGGGATTGATCATGAAGACGGCGACACGGTGGGCTGGTGATGTCAACCTCATGACCGGATACCAAGTGCCGAGTGTGACAAGCAAGCGATCTACTCACTCAAGCTAGACCGCTACCACCATGCTGACGGCTCTGACAGTGGCCACTGCTGTCTACTGATCTTGAGGCACGGCCTACCAAGGTCATGAGATCATCATTCATACCCTCGCGTACGCAATTCGCACATCCGCTGCGCTGCATCTTGCCTTGATCAACAATGCGACCCGCGATTGAACCTCGTTGCCTTGATGATCATCGCTTGCTGCCCGAGCATCAGGCTGAGCGTGACGAGGCCGTGGAGCTGCGCCTAGGTTGATCAGTACTACTAGTGGAGTGTCAGGCAGTGGGTACGTGGCAAGAGTGGGTTTATGGGGGCGGAGTGGACAGATCACCGGGCAGTCCCCCGCCGCAATGATCTTGCTCTCGGACCGCCAGTGCGCTTCCCTCTGCCCACTTTTCCTGACGTCGGCCATGTCGGCGACGGCCGGATGCCTAGGGCGGTGCCGATCGCGTTCTGGAAGTATTCAGGCATGGACATCGCTCAAGACATCGGCTCGTCATCGACCTGAAAGAGGAGGATAATGATCACTAATGACTGATTTCAGAGCCGACGAGATCGAAACGCGAGCCTAACGGTGTCCCGGAAGCCGGTGCCGCCGCTTCAATCCGGTTGGGTCCTCGTGGACGGTCTGCCGGTGTTCCACCGGTTCAACGTCGATGCTGGCTCTGATGCTGGTGCGATGGTCCACGTTCACGGATTTGGAATATCCGGCACGTACCTTGAGCCCACAGCGGCGCTGCTCGCGCCGCGCTACCGCACATTCGTGCCCGATCTGCCGGGAATGGGACGCAGCATCAGGCCCGAGCCAGGACTCGACTTACCCGGGCTTGCGAAGGCCCTGATGTCGTACTGCGATGCCGTCGGGATCGAGCGGCCGATACTGGTAGGGAACTCACTTGGTTGCCCGATCATTCTCGAGGTCGCGGCGAGCTTTCCTGACCGAATTAAGCGTGCCGTGATGGTCTCGCCGGCCGGAGGGCCTAACAATCAACCACTCGGCCGGGCTATCGGACAAATGGCCATGGACGGGTTGCGTGAGCCGCCATCGATGTTGCCGATCGCAACGCGCGACTACCTCCGGTTCGGGGCTCTTCGAAGCCTGTCGTTGTTCGCGGCGATGACTCGCTACCCAACGCTCGAGCGTCTACCCCTGCTCGTGGTTCCTACCCTGGTGATCGCCGGCTTGCGTGATCCACTTGTCCGGATTGCCAACGCCCCGCGCCTGGCCGTGGTGCCACACATTGACGCTGTCACAGTCCCGGGTGCGCACGCCCTCAACTACAGCGATCCGCAGCTCATCGCTGAGCTCATCGAGGCTCACATCGCCGGTGAGCCGCTGGCGACGGAGACTGGGCGGAGATCTGTGGTCAGGGTCGTCAGCGTTGATGGCAACTGACGTCTCGGGTCCAGCAACCGGAGTGTGTTGGCTCATATCCCGGTGACGGCTTGGATTCGGCCGTCGGCTATGGCTTTGACGAAGGTGTCGTAGTCGCGTTGGTTCTGGTCGGCGTAGCGGGTGGAAAAGTCGGCGATGGCGTTATCGATGGTGTCGTCGGTGCCGAGGTATTCGGCGATGGCGATAGGGTCGCCTGATCGGGCGTGGGCGCGGGCGAGGGTCCAGCCGCACATATTGGCGTAGAACGTCATCGCGACCGGTGACATACCCTCGACCAGCGCGGAAGCTTTCATGTCGCGGAGCTGGCGCCAGTAGAAGTACCGGTTGCCTTCGGCCGCTCTGGTCCATCCCAGGAAGATGTCGGAGGCGGCCTGCATCAACCGCTGACCTTCCACTACGCGCTGGCCAGGGGTGGCGTAGCGGCTCTTGGGAAGGTGGTCCTCGAGGACGGAGGCGGTGGCCTCCTTGACCTGGAGGAAGAGGGGGTCGGCGCTGTCGCGGCCTTGCAGGAGCACCATGAACGCTCGGGTGCCGACGCTGCCGACGCCGACTACCTTGCGTGCCGCGTCAACAATCGTGAATTTGTCCAACAGTTTCCGGCGGTCGTTGCTGAGGGTGGCCTTGTAGACGTGGAACTGCTCCTCGACTGCGTTCCGGGCCTGGGCGGGTGTCATCTCGTAGCTGGCCGCCAGGTCTCGCAGGGGGATGATGACGGGTGGTCGGCTGACGATGCGATAGCGACCGTCGACGACTTCGGCGAACCTGGGCAACGCGCCGAGGCTGTCGCGGGTGTGGGCCTTGCGGATCGTCTTGTTTGCCCTCTTGTACGCTTTCGCGACCACGGCCGCCTCTTGGCCGGCCCTCGACGTGCCCCGTTTCTTCTTCTTGCCGGTCTTGCCTTTACCCGGTTTCGCGCCGGTGACCGAGGCTTCTTTGACGGCCCGCATCGCGTCTTGCATGTCGTGTTCGGTCCAGTGCGCGTACCAGATGTCCAGTGTGCGCATCGCGGCGAACTCGGCCATCCCCAACCGGTAGGCCTTGACCGACTCGATCGTCACCGCTCGCGCGTCGCCGGGTGTGAAGCGGTTGTTGCGGGCTGCGATCGTGAAGCTGGCGGCCATCCGCTTGAGGTCGTACTCGAACGGTCCAGGCAGGGTCTCGTCGAAGTCGTTCAGGCCGAACAGCAGCTGCCGCTCCGGTGATGCGAAGCCGCCGAAGTTGGACAGGTGCGCGTCGCCGCACAGCTGCACCACCAAGCCGGCCATCGGCGTAGTGGCTAGATCAGTCGCCATCACCTTCGCCGCACCGCGGTAGAAGGTGAACGGTGACACCGTCATCCGGCCGTGCCTCACCGGTACCAGATCGGCCTCCCGAGTGGCATTCTGCTCGATCAGCAGCTCAACCGGGTCGGGCCGCTCGTCCGCCGGCTCCCAGTCGGCCTGAGCTGGTAGCGGCGTATCGTCACGTGCCCGTTCGCCGATCGCCTGGCGGTCCTCGACACTGATCTCGCTGCTGACGATGCGCGTTGCCATGAGCCCTCCATCGATAGGTATCCAGTGCGCTGGACTACCCCGGCGGGATGGCCGTCGCGGTGAATTGGGGAGAGCCAGCGACTAAGGAAACTTTAGCCGCCGGGATCCGCCCAGCGTCATAAGAAATCGCGCCCGAAGCCAGCGTGATCAGCACCCCGCTTTCACAAGATCAGCATTCCTTCGGCTGTGGAAGCCAACTAGGCCTGCGGTACGGGCGCTGCCGATCCGCGGCGATCGAGTTGCCGGTTCAGTGTGAGGGCTGCGTCGATCAGAGCGAGGTGCGTGAAGGCCTGAGGGAAGTTGCCGATCTGCTCACCGGTGAGTGCAATTTCCTCTGAGAAAAGCCCGAGGTGGTTGGCGTAGGTCAGCATTTTCTCGAAGGTGTTACGGGCCTTCTCGAGCTGGCCAGCGCGCGCGAGTGAGTCCACGTACATGAATGTGCACAGTGAGAACGTCCCTTCCGAACCACGCAGTCCGTCAGGTGAGGCCTCCGGATCGTAGCGATACACCAGGCTGTCTGTAACGAGCTCGTGATCCATCGCGTCCAGAGTCGAGAGCCACATCGGATCCTTCGGTGAGATGAAGCCGACCGATGACATGCGCAGCAATGAGGAGTCGAGCACTTCGGTCTTCGAGTGCTGCACGAACGCCTTGCGCTTATCGCTCCATCCAGAATCCATGATCTGGTCATAGATTGCGTCCCGTTCGGCACGCCAACGGTCCAGCGGTGCAGGACGCCCGTGACGATCAGCCAGCCGGATGCAGCGATCGAAAGCAACCCAGCTCATCAGCCGGCCATAGGTGAAATCCTGCCGACCTCCACGCGTCTCCCAGATGCCCTCCTCTGGCTGGTTCCAGTTGTCTACAAGCCAGTTCAAGATGTCGCTGAGATGGCGCCATCCCCGATGGCCGGCTTCAAGTCCATGTTGGTCGCCGAAGTAGAGGCTGTCGATCGCCTCGCCGTAAATGTCGAGCTGCAACTGGTCCGCAGCACCGTTCCCGATCCGCACCGGACTGGATCCTCGATATCCCTCCCAATCGGGAAGGATCTCTTCGCTCAGGTCGCTGGAACCATCGATCCGATACATGATGTTGAGTGGGCCGCCTTCGCCGCCAACCTGCTCGCGGACCCGTTCGGCCAGCCAACGGCCTAGTCCTGCAGCCTCCTCGGTAAATCCGAGACCAAGCAGCGCATACACCGAGAAGGAGGCATCGCGAACCCAGGTGTACCGGTAATCCCAGTTGCGCTCACCTCCGATCTGCTCCGGCAACGCGGCGGTTGGTGCTGCGACAATGCCACCACTGGGCGCGTACGTCATGAGCTTGAGAGTGATCGCGGACCGCTGCAGCGTCTCCCGCCAACGCCCTTCGTAGGTGGACTGGCCAAGCCAGGACCTCCAGAAGCGCACGGTCTCATCGAAGAGCTGCCAGGCCTCGGCGACCCGCACCAATCGCACAGGCCGCGGCTCGCCGACTTCCAAAACCATTCCACGCATCTGGCCGGCCTGCAGGGGCAGCTCGAGCTTCAGACCTTCTGCGGAAGCTTGCTCGACATGTCCAAGCCTGGGTTCGTCGGGCTCACGAATGATGTTCAGCGACATCGCCGTGCGCACACCCTGGAAGACGACCCCATCCTCACTGACATGCGTCTCATGTGGCTCCCGGCCGTAGTCGAACCTCGGAGCAATGTCCAAAGCGAAAGTCATCTCACCCCGTACGCACCGCAACATACGAACCAGCCGGTGCCGCGACGAGGCAACCTCAGTACTGGCAATCGGCATGAAGTCGATCACTTCACCGACACCTGCCTCGGTCAGAAAACGCGTGACGAGAATGGCAGTGTCCGGATAGTAGAGCTGGTGTCGATTGAAGGCATCAACCGTCGGTCGAACCCGGAAGTGCCCGCCCTGATCATCATCCAGCAAGCAACCGAAGATGCTGGGCGAGTCAAAACGAGGGGCGCAGAACCAGTCGATAGTGCCGTCGATGCTGACTAATGCCGCCGTCTGCAGATTTCCAATGAGACCATGATCGGCGATGAGTGGGTACTGTGACATCGAGCCTCAATCCTCAAGGTCAGGGATGCGTCCATGCTCTGACAGCCAGGTCGTCAGAGGCATCACCCGCAGGGGGTGATTAGTGGCGGCCCGCGGAGTGGGACGACGCTTCAGAGAAGGCGTCAGCCGCAAGTTGATCAGGTGTCCCTTCTCCTCACCCCATCCATTTACTTGCTTCGCTTACTCTCTCCTTTCTCTCTCTCCCATTTCATCTGCTTCTCGCCTGCTCTTACATGAACCTGATGATCTTCGACATCAGCGAGGACTTGAACATGGTCGCCTTTTGGTGATCGGCACGGGCCTCGCGTTGACCTTGGTCCAGTTGGCTCGCGTCCTGTCCCGACCGATCCTGGGGCCCGGTGACGACAGACATACCGGCGGCCCGGCGGAGGCCGCAGTCCGCCACTGTTGCAGGCCCGTGATCGGTCCAACGCGCCCCGCCTGGCAGCGGTGCCTCACCTCGGGGGCGTCGCCATCCCGTGCGCGCACGCCCCGACCACAGCGATCCGCAGCTCATCGCCGAGCTCATCGAGGCGCACATCGCTAGTGAACCGCTAACAACGCAGACTGGCCGCCGGGCGGTCGTCACGCTGGTCAGCGTTAGGGGGCAAGTATGCAGGCACTGGTGCTTTGGGCCCAGAGCCCGAAGCAAAATTCGTGATCATTAGGCCTCGGATCGAGGGTGGCCAGCAGGTCTGATCTGGGAACGCTTTCTTGGCTAACCTTACAAATCAGAGCGAATACGTCACATGCGATCCCGCAGCCTGCGCTTGAGGCGGGTGCGACCTCGGCGCGCACCTATAAGTACTGAAATTCCAGCCTCAGGCGCAGCGCGCGGTGTTTCGACAGATTTTTTCGGAGCCGCGTCCTACTAACATCGAGCATTAGCTACTCGGGCAGCCCTCGGCCAGCTTGGAGGAGAGTGCTTGCGTCGCTGTGGCGACCTGCTTCATGGCAGCGGCGATGGCGGGCGCCTTCTGTCTGAGATTGTCGGTGGTCGTGCCGCTTGCTACCGTCTGCAACTCGGCGAATGCCGTCTTGACTTGCTGCACGTTGGGCTGGAGGATCGACGACGCCGAGACCTCCGCTTTCTCCAGGTTGGTCTTGACATCGGCGATCGCGGTGGTCAGCGCCGTGACACCGTCCTCGGCAGGCCTCTCCTGTGTGAGCCTCGAGAGACGACTGAGTGCCGCGACGTCCGCACAAGCCGTTGTCGGCGTGGCTGTCGTCGGCGCGGACGTCGTCGGCGCGCGGTTGTCGCGGGGGAACTGGTTTGGCTCGGCTCGGAGCTGTGCCGCAGCTCGTCAGTACGCGAGCAGCCAACAGCCAGAACCGTGCAATGCTATCCACGGCACGTGGAGTCGCATCTGTGTTCTCCTAGAAGCAGCCGTGCCATGCACGCTACACCCCCGTCGCAGCAGTCACGTGATAACTGATGCGGGTGCCCAGCCGTGTCGCAGACGTGCGCGCAGTGGTCGGCTCCCCTAGCGTTCCTGGAGCATTCGCCAGTTGAGCGAGCTCATCGTACTTGCCTTCATAGTCTCTCCTTCTCCTACGTCGATGGGGCCAGATGCGGAGGAGCTCACGCGAATCTCATCTATTGTCGCCGCCCTCTCGCACGCACTGATCGCTATGCCTGGTGACGAGCTGCGCCTACTGTCTACCCGTGGTGCTCGGTGCCGGGTTCGCCTGTTCGGTGAGACGCAGACAAGATCGCGCTGCGCCTGTCGAATCGCTCCGTCCGGGGGGAGGCGTGTGAAATATCTATGCGCCTGCAATGGCAGACGGGTGAGGCGGACTCTCGGAACCAGACCGCACCGTCTCGGACTCTGGATCGTCGAAGCGACGAACACGTCGTGGTTTAATTACGGCCGGCTTCGCCGGAACACCGACCGCCGAGCCCGGCACCGCCACGCCGCGCTCAGCCTCGCCACGACGGTCCTCATCGTCGTCGCTCATCGACTGGCGCGACCGATGGAGCCCCGCGTGACGCCTATCCGCTCAGGTCCTTGAGGTACGGCGTGCTTACGTCGCCGGTCAAGATGTCCACCCGCCCACTACAGCTTTACGCTCGCAGGACGTCTGGATGACCGAACTCGACGCACTACTGGTTCGCACCTCTCCTTACAGCCCTCTGTGCACGACCCGCCAGAGTCCACGCTTGTCAGTGCTTGGTAGTCGCGCTCGTTCTGGTCGGCGTAGGCCTGGCGAATCGGCGATGCGCGGTCGAAGACGTCGCTGTTGCCTAGGTAGGCCGCGATGGCGATGCGGTCGCCGGAGCGGGCGTGGGCGCGGGCCAGGGTCGCCGCGCAGATCCGCGCGTATAATCGTCATCAGCCGAGGCGGCCATGGTGTCGACGTCCGCCGAGCCCTTCCAGTCGCGCAGCTGGCGGACGTAGAAGTCGCGGAGCTGCCCGTCGAGGCCGGTCAACCGTGCCAGCCGAGGAAGATGTCGCTGGCGGCCTGCATCAGTCGCTGCCCGGCGACGACGCGCTGTCCGCTGGTTGTCGTACTCGCTCTCTCCGACGTACCGCCAGCACCGATACTTGGGCTTCCTTCGCCTGCAGGAACAGCGGGTCCTCGTCGTCTCGCCGAGCATGCAGCAGAATCCAGCAGCGCGTGCCGACGCTGCCGACTCCGACCACCTTGCGGGCCATGTCGACGTAGGGAAGTCCTCGAGCAGGTGCCGTCGGTCGGTCTCCAGGCTGCGCCGGTAGGACCTGATCAGGCCACGCAGCTCGCCCTTCGATCGCGTCGCGTTCTCTGCCCGGTCGGCAACAAGTCCTCGATCGGGCTCGATCAGCGGCGGGTCGGCGATGATTCTGCGTTCGCCGTCGACCTCTTGCGTGAGCTTCTCGAAGGCCTGCAGCTGTCGTGGGTTCGGGCCTTGGCCAGCGTTCGCCCTGGCCTTGGCCCGCTGCTGTTGGTCGGCCGTGGCCGCGCAGTGCTCGAAGAGCGCCTCTACCTCGACGTGGGCGTACCAGACGTCCAGGTTGCTCATCCCGGCGCCTGCTGCATCCGCGTCCGGTATTCCTCGGCCAGGCAAGCACTATCGCGCGCCGCTCTGCGGGGGGAAGCCGCGTCGCGGCCGGCGATCTCGAAACTCGCGGCCAGCCGCTTCACGTCCCACTCCCACGGGCCGGGCAGGTCTCATCGAAGTCGTTGATGTCGAACATCAGTTTGCCGCTCCGGGGAGGCGAACACACCGAAGTTCGACAGGTGCGCGTCACCGCAGAGCTGCGCGTGCAAGCCCGGAGCGTGGGGTGGCTGCCAGGTCGGCGGCCATGATCAGCGCGGCGCCCCGGTAGAAGGTGAACGGCGACACCAGCATCCGGCCGTAGCGGATGGGTACCAGCTCGGGGACCCGGGTTGCGCTCCTGCTCCTCTAGCAACCCGACGGGGTCTGGTCGGTTGACAGCCGGCTCCCAGCGGCCATGGCTGTACCTTTGTACCTCATTACTCTCAGCCTTTCCCCGAGCTACACTCTCCGGGAGTCAGGTGCGCAACCTTGCGCTACACCTGCGCCCTTAGTGTCACCCTCCCGCGCCCCAGCTCCTCAGCGATCTCACCGTTCACGTTCGCTCAGTGTCAGGACTTCTTTTTCATGATCGCGCTCCTCAGTCGTCGTTGTCTCAGTTCGCATGCCCGTACGCAGATGCCACGTGGCTTTGACCTCGCGCCCCCAGCTGAGCACAGCGCACGCACGCGCTTGAAAGTTCGTTGTGCCGTTTACCGGCGAGTCTCCCGAGACTGCGGGGACCTGTTGTTACCCCAGCACGTCAGCTGTCACCGCTCAGGCGTCGCTGCCGCTCGGTGGGGTCGCGGCGGGCTGGCGGGTTGGTATTCCGGCGGCGAAAACGAACGCGAGCAAGGCGCCGATTGCCAAGACCGCGAGCGAGGCACGGAGCCCGTCGAGCCGGGACTGTTGGTTCTGCTCCACGATTGCGTCAGCGGTGTCAGCTGGTACGCCTGCTTCCTCGAGTGCTATGCGTAGGTCTGCGTCGGAGATGAACGGAATGCCGCTAGCCAGTTCAACCTGCGCGGTTGACGTCAGCTCCTCTGGAACTGCGGGATTGCCCTGGATACCGGTGAAGAACGACGTGGACAGCGCTGAGATCAGGACCGCACCGGCGAGTGCGGTACCGATGGAGGCACCGAGGTTAGTGACAGTATTCTGCAACCCTCCGACCTCACCGCTTTGCTCGTCGGGCACTGCGGAGACGGTGACGGCGCCGAGTTGCGAGGCGAGCGCCCCGACACCCAGCCCGGCCAGCAGCATCGGCCAGGTGGTGATCTCTGGTCCGGCGCCCAGGTCGAGCAGCGCAATCAGGGTGACTATGCTGGCGAACAAAGCCAGAAAGCCTATGCGGACCACGCGGCGAGGGTTTGCGTTCGGGAACAGCTTCGGCACTCCGACCGCGGCGAGCAACAGCGTGATAGACAACGGAAGCAGCTGAACGCCGGTGGCGATGGCCGACAGCCCGAGCGCGACCGACAAGAACAAGGGCACGACAAAGAAGAGGCCCGCCTGCAGGAGGTACTGGAAGAAGAAGGAGACTAGGCCTCCGCGCAGCAGCTTGTTGTCCAGCATTGCCGGGTCGACCAACACACCCTGATTACGGCCAAGCCGCCGCCGCTCCCAGCCCAGGAAGCCGGTCAGCACGCAACCTCCGGCGAGGATGAGCCAGATCACCGGGGAGAGGCCCAGCAGTTCGGGGGCGCCGGGCTTGGGGATGATGAAGCCCCAGGTGCCCGAGCTGAGCACGCCGAACACCACCAGGGCGAGGCCCAGCGCCGAGAGCACGGTTCCCATGATGTCCAGTCGCGCGTCCTTTTCGGCGGGTGTGTCGTCCATCCGCCGGGCCAAGGCAAGAATGATCAGAACTACCAGCACTTCACCGACGAACACCCAGCGCCAGGAGGCGTAGGTGGTGAACAGGCCGCCGATCAGCGGCCCGGCAGCCACTGCGATCGCGCCGGCGGAAGCGACCAGGCCGTAGGCCCGGGGACGATCCGCCCGATCAAAGTTTGAGGCGACCAGTGCGACCACCGCGGGCATGATGAGCGCAGCGCCAATTCCCTCCAGTAGTGACCAGCCGATCAACAGCATCGCTAGGTTCTGAGAGAGCGCGGTAAGCAGAGACCCGCACCCATAGATCACGCATCCGATCGCGAATACCCGCTTGCGTCCCCAAATCTGCCCGATCTTCCCACCAGTGATCATCAGTGAGGCCATCACCAGGGTGTACATCGTGATCGCGGTCTGGATGCCGGTGACCGTCGTGCCCAGGTCCTTTGCGACCGTGGCAATCGACACATTCATCACCGCAGTGTCCAGCGTCATAAGAAATTGCGCCGAAGCCAAGGTGATCAGCACCGTGCGTGCAGCTTTTGCCGTCCGTTCTTGTGCAGTTGACGCTGTCACAAGATCACTCCTCCTTCGGCCAGATGATCGGCGTCCGCCTGCATTGCGGCCGTGCCGCCCGCTGGCCCTCCGGCGACCAGGAGCAGCCTCATTGCGACGTCTCGGTGGAAACGGTCTGGCCGGGGCTGTGCCTGCCGATGGGCCTGAGAATGGCGCGGGCTGGTGCCCCGTCACTGCCATGCAGTTTGACGGGCAGGCAGATCATCTCGTACCAGCCGCCGGTAACCGGTGACAGGTCGAGGCCCTCGATGATCCAGATGCCGGCTTGGAGCAAGGTCTGGTGGATCTTTGCTCCGTCGGCGCGGTACCCGCCAACAGACAGGTAATCGATCCCGACAGTCCGCACCCTTGTCTCCGCCAGATGCATGGCAGCTTGCTCGGAGATGTACACGAAATCCTCGACAAAGCTGGCGCTGCGCCAGCACCGAATGGAGTTCAAGGTCCGGAACAAAACGCGTTCCCCAGCCTGCAACCCATGCTTGCGGATTTCGCCGACGGTGACCTCGCGGGGATGCTCGATCTCGATTACCCGAGCCTCGCCCATCGTGGCGGTCAGCGGCATCTCGTCGATCCCAGCCGCCCCATGAAGGAAGTGCGTCGGTCCGTCCATGTGGGTGCCGCTGTGCACCCCCATGGCCAGGTGGGAAACGTTGCAGACGTCACCGCGGTCCAGGTCCATCACCCGCTCCAACACGATCGGCGGATTGTCGGGCCAATGCGGCATACCATGCCTGACCGTCACCGAGACATCTATCCAATCGGTCATCTCAGCCGCCACGATGCCCTCCGCGACATTGTTCGGGCCCGCCACCGCGCAGAGCCCGCCGTCCCGGTCCCGACCACGCTCGCCCTCGGGGGCGCCCCACGAGCGAGCGCCCTCGCGAAGCGACGACCGTCACGGGTTGCCTGCGCTGGCCTCGATATGATCCGGGCCGTTTCCCTCGGATGTTATCTTGCGCAGTCAGTCATTGTCACCGCGGCGTTTACTCCTCAACAATCCAAGGCCTCGGCGGCCGTGAGGGCTAGCGCTAGCCAGCGTCCCGCGGCCAGCCGAACAGCTAGCAGCTCCGTTGCTATGGTGAGGCAATGCGGGCCATCACCGTCATTCCTGCACAGCGAGGCTCCGTCGCACTCGCCGAGATGCCGGAGCCACCGGACGAGGACGGGCCGATTCTGGTCCAGACGCAGGCGATTGGCATCTGCGGCACCGATCTGGAGATCATCAACGGCGACTATGGGTCAGCGCCGTCGGGCCAGGACCGCCTCATCATCGGGCACGAATCGCTGGGCCGGGTGGTCGAGGCAGCCCCTGGGACCGGTTTCGGTGCCGGAGACCTCGTGGTCGGCATCGTCCGCCGGCGCGACCCTGTTCCGTGTCCGGCCTGCGCAGCGGGGGACTGGGATATGTGCCTGAACGGCCGGTACACCGAGCGAGGCATCAAGGGCCGTCACGGCTATGCGTCCGAGCGCTACCGTATCCACCCTGAGTACCTGGTCGCTGTGGATCCCGTCCTCGGAATTCTCGGCGTGTTGCTCGAGCCCACCACCGTCGTGGCCAAGGCCTGGGACCACATTGAAAAGATCGGCCACCGGGCGGCGTGGGCACCGGAGAAGGTGCTTATCACCGGCGCCGGGCCGATCGGGCTTCTCGCCGCGCTGCTGGCTACCCAACGCGGTTACCAGACCTATGTGCTTGACCGGGTCACCGAAGGCCGCAAACCAGAGATGGTACGGCGGCTGGGGGCAACCTATTTCCACGTCGGAGACATTGGAGAAGCGGGGAACGAGGCAGACATCGTCATCGAGTGCACCGGCTTCGTGCAGATGCTGCTCGAAGCAGGCCCGCAGCACGTCCGCCACCGCATAACCTGCCTCACCGGAGTCTCCCCGGCCGGCGCCGAGGCCACCGTCGACCCAGGACTCTTCAACCGAAACATCGTCGGCGGCCAGGTGCAAGGCGTCGAGGTAGATTTCGGGGCGCTCTGGAATGCTGTCGGTGGTGCTCAGCGTCTTCTCACCACCTCAACGGCCCGGACTCTATGCGGACAATGCCGCGGGTGCCTTCGACTCGCTCGAGTTCTATCTAGAGGGTGCTTTGGCGACGGCAAGCGGAGCCTCACAGACTTTGACCTCGCTCGCGCGTGCCCCGTGCACACTCGTAGCGTCCATGAGGGCCGGATCCGGCTCAGATAAGTCGCGAGCGCGGACCGCGGCAACAGCGTGGACGGCAGCGGACCCGACCACTGCCCCGTCATATAGCCGCCCACACGTTCAGCTTGCACTGACGGATGACCGTGAGTTTGGCGGTCAGGCTAGTGGTCATCTTCCGGCGGGAGGGCCCTCCTGGCCCAGGCTGCGTGCATCAAGGCGTTCTCGACCGCTTCAGCCATCGCTGGTGTCTCCGACCGCCCTGTCCACACGGACACGTTGGCTTCGCAGGAAGATCATGAACCCAGGAGCTGTGCGAACCGGTGGCGAGCACATCGAATACGCCGGCGCTTCGCGCCCGCAGGCTCAGAAGCGACGATCCCTGCGGTCGTCTCGCCGGTCTCCCCGGTCGTCTCGCCGGTCTCCCCGGTCGTCTCGCCTGTCGTCTCGCCGGTCTGAGCGGCGGCCGTGCCCATGCGCAACCACCGCGGCGGTACCGACGACGGCAGCGGTCCGGGCCACCGGTCTGGGCCCGAGCACGCCGCGACCCCTACGTCCTCTAGCGAGAGGCATATCAAGTTTCTCCTTCCGTGGCTGCCAACTCGGTGCCCTCGTCGGCTGCATCTTCTTGCTCATCAGCCTCGATTGCCGCGAGCAACGCCTGGGTGGGGATGCGGCCACTGGCCACCAGCTGACCGCCGGTACGGCGCACCGCAGAGGCAAACGGTGCGGCCCAGGTGTTCTCCCACACTAGTACCCCGGCCGAACTGCCAGGCTCGATCGCTGCGGCGAGCGAGGTCACGTCCTCCTCGCTGAGCAGCATCGCCAGCTCCGACTCGTACCCCCGCAACTCGCCGATCTCCCCCTCATCGAGGTCGGAAAGCTCAAATGCCTCAAACGACCCGTCGGCATCCTTCTTCAACACCAGCAGGTCAAGCACACGGATCAGATCACGCTCGACCAGATCAAGCAGCGCGGGTGCAATCTGCCCGTTGAACCTGCTGCCCGGGAACTCGACCACAATCCAATCGACCGGCCCCAGCTCGTCGATATCCTCGACTTCGTCCATATACATCCTCCGATCTGGGTGGAAACGCGGACGGGCAGACCAGTCCGTGCGTGCCGACGCCATTGCCGGTCCTGAAGACATTGTGCAACCCACGCTGCGGCATCGCATCACCCGAACGGGGTGAAGACTCAGGCACCCTTCCGAACCATGGCAGGGCTGAGTCGACTATCCGCTGTCTGCGCCGCGGCCAGGGGGCTGATGACGAGGCTCCTTCCCGAAACGCGGACGGTATCGCAGGAGGCAGCGCCGGCCGGAACGATCCCGGCCGTGCTTGTGGTGGCCATTCTCGCCGCGCTCTTGATCGTGCCCGCCTTCGCCTTGTTATACACACCAGAAGGGTCTACTTCCTGAGAAGGGGCAGAAGAGGGCCCGACCAGGCAACCGAAGTCATGCACGCCTGATAGGTCGCTCAATGCGACGAAGTCCTCGGCGCCACGCTAGGACCACCAACAAGAATGCGGCGACGTCTTCTGGGTCCTCCAGGACCCTTGGGCCAATGAGTTCGGCATCGTCGACGTCAATTTCCTTGATCTTCTTCGCGTCGCGGGCGGAGCGCAGCTGCTCCCAAGTCGCGCGCGTCAGCGATGTCGTTGCGAATTCCTGGCGCAGCAAACTAGGCGTCCTCCTGCGGTGGCCGGGCTTCATTCGGATCTGTCCCGACGTTGTCGTGACCTCGGACCTCGCCGTGAATGAGTATGGACCAGATGGCCGCCAGGGCGTGTTTTTTGGTGGAGCCCTTGATGATCGACTTGGCCTCCGTTCCGGCGACCCAGGACCCGAGCAGGCCGATGATGGTCTGCACCGCGACAATGGCGGTAGTAACGGCGGCAACGGATGGAGGGTTGCTCAGCCCGCTGAGTGATTGCGCGATGTATGGCGCGAGCGCCCAGAACGGTATCAACCACATGAGCATGAGCGACACGCCCAGCCGTAGACGCAACGGGGACAGGTGAGCCGATTCCGTGTCATTGGTCGTGGGTGCTCGACGGCGCTTTTTGATTTCCCAACTCTATCGGCGGGCCCTGGGCTCTGCTGTCCCGCGTACCGGGACCACGGTGTGCCGCCATGAGCATAGGAGACCAACTGTGGCTGATGAAGGCCTCGTTTCGGGCAGACCTATTCGGGGAGCGTCGGGCGACTCTGACACACTCACAGCCGGCCAGCCTCGAACCCCTCAAGTCTCGGATCCCTTCGCTACCCAGCGGGGATGCATTCGTCGTCTCCGCGACCAGCACCGCCACTGCGTCATTGGTGAGAGGCTCCC
The DNA here is from genome assembly GCA_963740515.1 of uncultured Actinomycetota bacterium. GTDB lineage: Bacteria > Actinomycetota > Actinomycetes > Propionibacteriales > Propionibacteriaceae > Microlunatus. The sequence goes on along the minus strand of CAVUEO010000026.1, from coordinate 15,815 downwards.
AGGTATCTGCGCCTACAACGACTCAGAGCGGCACGCTGTTCACTGTCGGCCAAACCAAGCACACCTCTGATCAGAATGCTTTGCGGCAGCCCTCAATCGGGCAGCGCCTTGCGCTGGCCGACCGCACGGAGCATTGCCACCAGGACAGTGTGGAGCACCTTCGATGCGCTCTGCCGGCAGGACGTCGCGAGCGCCTGAGGGGTGAGCAGGACCGCACGGTCCTGCCAGCCGCCCAAGCCGCCGTGGGCACCGACGAGTGGTTCGAATGCCGCAATATCGAGTGTGATGTCACTGACGCGGCTGTTGATGTACAGGTCGGGCGCCTCCGGCATCATGACAGCGCGCCGCAGCATCCGGGCTGCATGGTTGCCGTAAGGCTCAAGAGGGTCTTCTCCGGTCACCTGGCCGGTGTCGAGCCGGACGGTGCCCTTCTCACCCAGGACCCACGGCATTCCGGCAGAGTCCAGTCCGGCAACGAAACCGACACCCTCGTGTGCACACAGCCCTGGCACTAGGGCGGGCCAGCGTTCCTGGAGATCCTGCAGGGTGAGACGGACGGGGGAGTGCACGTACAGCAGTCCGAGGTTTCCCGAGCCCAGCACCGAGACGGCGACGCACGTTCACCAAATCCGGCCATTTTGCCGGGCGGCTGAGACTCGGATCTGATCATGCACCAACGGATGCCCGAGCTTCAGAGGCTTTCGATGATGACACTACCGAGGTGGACAGGCGGGCGTACATCCGTGGAGAACCGGATTGAGGATGGTGGGCGGAAGTGCGGCGGCAGCTGGTCGGAATGGTTCGGCGCAGAAGGTCTACTCAGCTCCACATGGACGGCCAGGCAGGCGTGCCACAGCGGGCAGATTGATGGTGGGGCACAGCTCCAGCACCTGGCAGGATGGCCAGACCACTGTCCTGTTCGACCCAGTCCTGACCGCTCGCCTGGGCCATCTCCGTCGGTTCGGCGTCCAGTTCCGCCCTCCCACGCTGCGCATGCGGACATCATCCTGGTCTCTCACCTCCACGCCGACCATCAGTTGGTGGCTGCCCTGAGTCGCCTTCGGCCCGGTCACACGTTTCTGGTGGCTCCACCCACTCGGCTTGGCGGCGCCTATGGGCCGGCGCGGGGTGGCGAGTTCGGGTGGACCGCGGGTGGTTGGGACAGTCGCTGTCGATCTTGGTGCCGGCGATCGCGTGAGGTTGGAGCGGAGCGGCGCTCTGGGATGTCAAGACCGATGTCGTGGTCATTGCCGCGCGCGAGACTGCGGTCGAGGTGGTGTTGCCAGAGGGCCGAAGCTGTCTGCAGCCGTCCTGCTCCGGTTGGTCGTGGGTCGCTGGGGTGGATGGCGTTCGCGGCCCGCCACACGGCGATTTCACCGATGATGGCGGGGTTCGGGCGGCTGTCGGGCGGCGCCCACACAGGCCGGGTTGCGTCTTGGCCTGCGTGGCCTCGGACCTGGCCGGCGAGGTCGGTGACGAGTTGGGACCGCTTGGCCAGATATTGGCCCCAGACCGGATGATCATGAAGTGCTTCCGGAATGCCGGGAAGCCAAGGAAGCGGCCCTGGGTCGGTGGGTGCGGGATCTGGGAGGCGCCAGTCCAGCACGGCGGCCATGTCTGCTGCGGTGTGGAGTTCGCGACCGACGGCCGCTGTGTGCAGGTGGAGGAGCGGGTGGTCACCGGTTTCCGCCGCCAATGTGAGCAGGTGTGCCCGCAGGGTCGGCCAGGACGGCTCGTTGGTGACGTGGGGCACGACCTGGTCGGCTCGGGTGTCAAGCATCTGAACGATCCGGGGTCCAACGAGCTGCTCGGCCGCCACATGGAGCCCGTCAGCGTAGCGCTGGACGGCGCCACACAGCCGGGCAGCCGGGTCGCAGAGTTCTCGCAGCAGCGTGGTGGCTGAGGCGGGCGTGTCGTCGCGGGCGAGGATCTGCTGCAGCGTCTCGGTCGGCGTGCGGGGTGCGACCGTGTCGGGTTGGATGACGGTGTGCGGGTCGCCGTCTCCGACGACCTGTAGGTAGAGGTGGTTGGCGGTTCGTCCACGGGTGAGCATGGTGTACAGCTGCTGCCGTGATTCCTGGCCGGAGATGAGTCCATGCATGGTGTCGGCGGAGACGCCTTGGGCGGCGTGGATCGTGCTGGCATAGCCGAGACCAGTCGACTCGCTAACGTAGTCGGCAGGGAGCCGGACGGTGAGCCGGCTGCGGTTATGTCGGACTTTGAGGTCACCGTTCTGGCCGATGCGGGTGATGGTCCATCGGTCCCCGTTTTTGACCCAGTCGGTGGCGGTGAGTCGGAGTCGCCGGTCATTGCTGCGGGTGATGATCACATCCCCGGCACTGGCCTGGTTACCGTCGGCCAGACGCACCACCGCATTTGGCACCTCCCCGTTGAGGCGGTGGTTTCGGGCGCGGCGGTTCAGCTCGGCCACCAGATCGCGGGTGGAGGCAAGCATGATCGCGTCCAGCCCGGCCGCCCGGTCGGCGGCCCACGCGGTGAATGCATCCTCGGTGGTCTTGGCAATGTCGCCGACGTGGACGCGACCCTGATTCAGGTAGAAGTCGAGCGCCTTCAGGTCACCGTCGCGGAGCGCAAGCGTCGCGTGGGCTTCGGCGGGGCTGGTGAAGCGGTGCAGCTCGCTCAGCTGCACAGCACCGTGCTGGGTTTTGATGTCGCGGAGGACGCCGCCGGCGCCGATCGCAGCAAGCTGTTGATCGTCACCAACCAGCCGCACACTGCCACCGCGACCGATCACGAACTGGACAGCGGTGTCGAGGGACAACGTGTCGGCCATCCCGGCTTCGTCAATGATCACCAGGGTCGACGGCCCGATCCGCGCAGCCCAATCCGGCAGCCCGCCGCGCTGCAGCGACCAGGTGAGCTTAGCCAGCGTGTCGGAGCCGATGCCGGTCTGCTCGCCAAGAACAGCCGCTGCGGCGGCGGACGGGGCAAGCCCGACCACATCGCCGCCGTCTTGGGTCCAGGCCAGGGCGAGGGCTCGCATGGCGATGGTCTTCCCGGCGCCGGCGGGGGCGATCGCCAGCTGCAGTCGAGCCGTCCGGAGGTGCACATCTGGCGCACCAACGACGCCTGCCCGGCGTCCAAGGAGATGCCGTTCGCTGCCATCTCAAGTAGCGCGAGATCAACGGCCGTGTCGTGGACCGTCGTGCCGTCTCGGTGTTCGGCGGCGTCGACAAGGCGCCGCTCCGCGTCAAGGAGCCGCTGGGAGGTGTAGAGGTCTGCGCCGGCGACACCGTAAACCGAGGAGCCGTCGATCCGGCGCAACGCCTCTGGTTCCTCGACATTGTCACGAGGCGCCACAAGTGCAACAGACCGGCCATGTAGGACCTCATCGACGAGCAGATCAACCAACGCACCCGCCTGCGCCGCGGACACGTCGGCGGTGCGGACATGTCGTTGTGCTTCGGCCCGGACATGCCACGTCTGCCAGGTGGAGCGGTGTTCCTCCATCGCGGCCACGATTTGGCTGGCCGTGTGCGCGACCCACTGTGCGTCAGTGATCTTGGTGGCCTCGGCGGGCGGTGCCAGCGCCGTCCGCACCATCGAGGCGACGGCGCCAGGTCCACCCAACGCTGCTAAGGCCTGGCTCATCCAGGTCGCGCGTTGCTCAGATAGAGAACGGGGTTCGTGCTTGGCCTCCCGGGTTTCTAAAGTCGCCTGTTGGGCCAAATGCAGGGCTTCGATCGGCGTCGGTGGTCGGCCGTGATCATGTTGGAACTGGATGGCCAGCTCACCTCGGCGCACCTCGATGTGGGCGCGGCGGGTCGACCAACGCTGGCTCAGGCGTTGATCAACACCGACGATCTCACGGATCGGCCTCCTCGCCGGGTCAGTGCCGGGCCGTGCTGCGAACCGCAGGCCCAAGCCCTCGCGGAGGTGCTGCTCCAACGCGGTGTTGTAGGTCTCCGAGGCGGCGACATTGGCCTTGAACAGCACCCGCCCGTCGATTGACAGCCAGCGTCCGTCGCGGGTCTGCACCTTGTTCGCTACCGCGACGTGGGTGTGCAAGTCCGGGTCTCCCGCCCGGCTGTCCCGGTGCCTGAAGGCCGTGGCGACCATGCCCCGCACGTTGATCTGTCGGATCCCCTGAGGGCCGGTCCGGGTGAACAAGGCGTGCTTCTCGATGAACGACAGTGCGTCCTGCACGGCGGCCTGGTGGGCTCGTTCGATCGCGGCAGCCACCGTCGGGTCGGCGACCGCCCACAACGCCGACACCGACTTGACCGGAGAGAACGTCAGGTCATAGCCGGCGACGGTCTGTGTCCGTGGGCGCGAGTCCTTGGCGATCTGCCCGGCCAGCTCCCGCGCATCGACAGCTTCGCGGTTGTGCTCGGCACTGAAGAACTCGTGCGCGACCTCGGTGCGCACTCGAGCCCGGTCCGCCGCCGGTACCGGCCAGTCCGCCGGTAGACCAGCCGATTCGTTGATCGCCGCGATGCGCTTAGCGACCTCGAGGCGGAATGGGCTGACGTCGCCGCCGAAGACCTTGAACGGAACCCCAAGCCGGACCGCGTCCTGAAAGTCGCGTGGGGTTAGGCCCGGTCCTTCCCGCTGCTGCTGCCGGAGCTCCGCCAAAGGGTGCAGGCCACAGCCGAACAACGCTCGCATCTGCTCGGCGGTCACCGGGTCGCCGGAAGTCAGGCCGTCGATCCCATCCATGCCGGAACCTAGCCAAACCCCCGGCCTCTCACCACGTTCGGCGTAGTAGGACGCCAGCCCGGTGTGACCCTTCTCAGTCGCGTCCAAAGCCGCGACCTGCCGGGTCAAGTAGTCATATCCGGATCCCGCTGTGAGCTTGTGGATGCTCATCGTCACACCCACCCGAAGGGGATACCAGCGCCGCGGGGCGGTCAGGCCGACCCGGGGTACTTCCGCACGGTGCATGGGGTGTGTGGCACATCGGATCTTGAAATCGGTCGGGGGTACGCGAAACAGAAATCGAGATCGTCGTGATGACCGCTCGACTCGTCGGCAGCCGCTTAGGGCTGAGTGAGGGGCCGGTGTCGATAAGGAGACGTGATGAGTCAGCACTCGGTGAGGCAGGCGGCGCGACGGTCGGCGTTGGATGCCCAGGCGGTACTGCGCAAAGAACGGGCCGACCGGGAACGCCGGCTCGAAGGTTGGCGGTCGCCGTTGGCTGAGAACCGTGCCCTCTGTCGACCGGTGTGCCGGCGCACAGCAACTCGCCACGGCCAACAGCCGGGTCCCGCGCGGAACAGGCTTTGGAACCGCACCAGCCCGGACAGCTCCACGGCTCGGCGTGGCTAGCACGCGCCTATCGAATGGCCAACCTGGACCTCGAAGACCTCAGGACACGGGGCATCAATGTCGCGAGATCGGCGAACGACATCGATCTCGAGTTGGTCGCCCTGTCCCAACCGGGCCTCATGCGGGTGGGCGGAAGGGACACAGATACCGGCTCTGGGCTGAACGAAGAGGCTATCCCTGCAGCGCTCGCTGGTAAAGGGCTCGACGCTGGGATGGCTGTACCGTCAGCTACGACATGCTCAACGCCTGCAAGCTCGTCGCCGACATCGAACGCGCCTCGCAGTGGTTCCCTGTGGCCGACACTTCGTCGACACCTGCGGCTGCCCTTTCTGTTCGGAATACCGCATCTATTACGGGGGCGCGCTACGGGCCGTTGCGCCGACGCCGTGCGGGAGCTGATGAGCGGGCTGCAAATCACGCACGGCGTCTTCCCGAAGCTGCACGGCGCGGGCGGCGCTGGCGAGCCGGATCCGGAAACCAGCGGCTGGCCGCTGCCGCCCTTTGGTGGCCGCGAGCCTGTCAGGGGACCTGGACCCCCTCCGTACGACCTGTCAGGGCGCCCTTCGACCTGGGCCGCGCGGATGCCCAGCTGGTCCTGTACGCGTCCACCGCGGCCAGTCGCCCGGTCCGCCGGATCGACCAGGACGCGTGCCGCGGCCAAACATGTCAGGGGTAGCAAGTGCGCTCCGAGGCGTTGACCGCCGGCGTCCTTTGCGATGCCTTAGGGATTTCAGGACAACCGGTTTTCCACGTCCGCGCCGTGCGTGCCGACTGGCGTCCTTTCTGGCTCGATGCTCGTGTGGGCGGCTGTCGACGCCAACAGTGTCGCGTCGACTCGACAGGTGGCGGCGCTGCGGAACTGAGATCGGGAACGCCGCTCGGGGGGACTGAACCTGCCGCCAGCGACGCCTCGAGGAAAATTCCGGACTTCTGGAACGCCGTCTTGATGTCGGCGCCGTCGAGGTTCTGATCGAGGCTGGTCTGTTGCGCCAGCACCTGCGCGATCGCCGCTTGCAGTTTCGGCGGCAGATTGCTGGAGGAAACCGCCGCGCCGAGATTGGCAAACAACGGCGCCAGGCTGTCCTGTTCGGTGGCCGCGGCTTGCGCGGCTGCGGAGACGGCTACGCGCTCCAGCGGCGTCAGCACGTTCTTCGGCGACACGATGGCCGGCCGATTGACGGCCGCATCGGCCAGCGCATCGGGTGACAAAGTGACGGCGTCGGCTGATGCCGCCACCACCCTGCCCGACAATGGCGAGGCGGATGCCGTCCTTGGTCTGCAAGACCGCAAGCTGCAGGTTCTGGCCCTGCTGCAACGGAATTTCCGAGGCCACGTCGATCGAGAGGCTGGCGATCGCAATCCGCACCAGATCGGCGGACAGCACTTTCAGGACCTGGGCGTTGACCACGCTCCCCGGCTGCAGCACGAGCTCGGGCGCAATGCCGCCAGCCTCTTGGGCTGATAGCACCGGGAGAACGGGATTGATTGATATCGCCATATCTGAGGTCTCGGCCAGGCTAGAGGCTAACCCGGCGGCGTAAACCTCTCGTTAACCGGTGGGGGCGCTCAGGCCTTCAGGGCGTCCAGAATGCTCACCGCGGCCCGGAAATCGACCAGCCGGGCGGCCCGGCGGGCCGCCACCTCCTCGTCCACGCCCCATTTTTCGGCGTTCCAGTCCTCATCGACATGGGCGGCGGTCCAGACCTGATCGGGGTCGCGGACGCCGTGCAGCAGCGCCAGCGCCAGCAGCGCCGAGCCCGTGAGCGTCGTCACCACATGCAGGGCGGCCACAGTCCAGGGGTCGGACGGAAACACGCCGCGGGCCGCGTTGATCGCCTGCGCCGGCTGGGCGACATGCACGATCCCCTCGGACAGGATGAAATGGGCCCCGAGTTCGTTCGCGGCCCAGGACAGCACCGGGTCCCAATGCGCGGCTTCGCGGGCGACCAGCGCCTCGGGATGGCCGGCGCGATAGAACAGCAAATCCGAGCCGAGATATTTTGCGACATCGTCGGCCACGGCATCGACGCGATCGGTGACCTCGGCGACGCTGTTGGCAAAGCGCGTCAGCGGCATGGTCAGGGGATCGATGGTCTCGCCCTGCGCATTCCATTCGGCGGCGATCGCCTCTGCGATCCCGCTGGCTGGCGCCACGACGTGGCGGCCGGAAGGCGTGCGGATCGGCTTGCCGTCCAGCGTGACGGCAAACCCGCCATCCGCTGCGCGCGGTGCCGGCCTCCTTGTAGAAGCGCTTGCGCCGGGGCGTGCGCGTGGCGCGTCGCACCGCCTCCTCCGGATCGAGTGGAGAATGTCCGGCGACTTCATCGAATAGTTCACGCATCTCGTTTCGGCTTCCGCGGTCGGTGATAATTCAGGCCTGACAATACGATATCGGTGGATGCAAATAAAGCCGATGAGGAAGTTGCGGCGACATCCTGCGATGCTGGTTCTGGCGGCAACCGCGGATGCCGGGTTCCGCCGACGTCAGGGTTTTTGATAGATCACCTTGCCGGCGCGGATGGTGTAGGCGACCTTGGCGAGGTTCTTGACGTCGGCGATGGGATCGCCGTCGAGCACCACGACGTCGGCGTCAAATCCCTTCTCGACCCGCCCCTTCTTCGCGGCCTTGAAATATTGCGCGGGGTTGGTCGTCAGCGACGCCAGGATCTGCCGTTCCGACAGCGCGCGGTGCATCAGCTCATATTCGAGCGTGGTGTCATAGATCGTGGTGAAGCCAACGTCGGTGCCGAACAGCACCGGACCGCCATTGTCCGAGAACGCCTTGAGCTGGTTGACGGTCGCGCGACGAGACGCGCAGCGATATCGGGCGCGACCGGCGCTTTGAAACAGCGACAGTGTCGGAATCAAGGCAATGCCCTGCGACTTGAACCGCGCGAGTTGCTCGGGCGAGTAGACCGGTTCGACGGGAACGGTGTGAGCCATCATATCGACGCCGGCCGCGATCACGGCTTCCACGCCCGCCGTGTTTTGCGGATGGGCGAACACCGGCTTGCCTTGCGGCATGCGCCACATCGACCGCCGCCTTGGCGATGGCCGGGTCCATATTCACGACCGGCTTGCCTGCGCCCATGAACGAGCCGGTGAACAGCTTCATGCCGTTATGGCCCATTCCGATGAAATTGCGCGCCATTGCGCCGCTTCATCCGGCGTCGCCGCTTCGGGAACTTCCATCTCGGCCGGCAGATAGACGGGATGGCCGTCCTTGGGGAAGATGCTGCCGGCAAGCAGAATGTCGGGACCCGCGACCTTGCCGGCGTTGACGCGCGCGCAACGGCAAGGTAGCTCGCGGGTCGGAGCCGAGATCCCATACGGTGGTGAAGCCCCATCGGGTCAGCATGTCCTGCATATGCGCTCCAGCGGCGCGGCCGGCGCGTGCCGGCGTTTTTCCATACCGCTTGCGTGAAGTGGACGTGGCTGTTCCAGAAACCGGCAACGACGGTCTTTCCGGTGCAGTCAATGACGCGCGCATCGGACGGGAATTTGCACGTCGCTGCGGCTGCCGATCGCGGTGATGACGCCGTTGGACGCGACGACGACCGCATCGTCGAGCGGCGTGGCGTCAGGCGACGCGTAGACGCTTGCCGCCGACGAGCGCGAGGGTCTGCGCATTGGCCGAGCGCCGACGCCGGCGGCCCCGAAGAACGAAAAAGCAAAACGCGAGGCGGACCAGATTTCCGTTCATGCGCGGATCCCTCAATTGCTGGATGACAGAGGTCCGAACGCATGGACCGCGAATGCAGATCAGCGTGTTTCGGTTTGACAGTTGTTGCGCAACCGGCGTCACGGATGGCCGTCTATTCCTCCGGCGCGTTCTCGATCGGATCGAACCGGTCATGCTCAAGCCCGAGCAGATTCCAGGATTGCAGCATGTGCGGCGGCAGCGGCGCGGTGGCATCGATGACGCCGCCGCGCGGATGCGGGATCACGATCCGCCGCGCCAACAGATGCAGCCGGTTCTGCAGGCCGCCCGGCAGCTCCCAGTTCTCCTTGTTGAAATATTTGGGATCGCCGACGATGGCGTGGTCGATATGCGCCATATGGGCGCGCAATTGATGGGTTCGCCCGGTGACCGGCTTCAGCGATACCCAGGCGAGTTTTTGGGCGGAGGTCTCGACCACGGCATAGTAGGTCACCGCGTGGCTCGCGCCCTCGTCGCCGTGTTTTGCGACCCGCATGATGCTGTCGTCCTCGCTCTCCTCCTTGGCGAGGTAGGTCGAGATGCGGCCCTGCTTCGGCTTCGGCACGCCGGCCACCAGCGCCCAGTAGATTTTTCGCGCCGAGCGGTGGCGGAACGAGCCGGTCAAGGCGGTGGCGGCAAAGCGGGTTTTTGCGATCAGCAGACAGCCGGACGTTTCCCGGTCCAGCCGGTGCACCAGCCGCGGCTTCTGCCCCTTGGCGTCGCGCATCACTTCCAGCATGTCGTCGACATTTCGCGTGATGCCGGAGCCGCCCTGCACGGCGAGCCCCGCGGGCTTGTTCAGCACCATGACGTCGGCGTCCTCGAAGAGGATCATGTCCTTGAGGGCTTGCAGTGTCTTGGTTGCGGCTTCCGAGAGCTGGCCCGCGCCCTTCGGCGTGTCGAGCTTGAGCGGCGGAATGCGAACGCTCTGGCCTTCTTCCAGCCGGTCCTTGCTGTCGGCGCGCTTGCCGTTGACGCGCAGCTCGCCTTTGCGAACGATGCGCTGGATGTGGGAGAACGAAAGCCCGGGAAAGCGCGCCTCGAGGAAGCGGTCGACGCGCATGTTGTTCTCGTCGGCGGTGACGACGACGGTCTGAACCTTGGTCGGCAGCGGCGGCGGCTCGGGCGCGACCTTCTCCGGCTCAGGCACGAAAGGCTTTGCCGCACGGGGCGGCGAAGCCGGAAACCGCGCCGGTGGCTTGCCGCCCGGACGATACGACTGCGGCCGCTCGGCCGGCGAGCCCCGATAGGGCCGCGCGCCCTTCGGGCGATCGCCCGCCGGGCGGAGAGGTCTCTTGACGCGTCGGCTCATGCCGTTTTTCCAAGCTTTCGAGATGTCGGACGGATGGTACGACGCGGCAATACCGCAATCTTCGCACCTACCTGGCTTTCGGCGAGACGCAGCTCGTAATTCTGCTGCAATTTCATCCAGAATTGCGGACTGGTGCCAAACCAGTGCCCAAGACGCAGCGCCGTATCGGCCGTGATGCCGCGCTGGCCGTGAATGATCCCCGTGATCCGGTTCACCGGCACGTCAATTTGACGCGAAAGCTCGGCAGCATTCAAGCCAAGTTCGCGCAACTCTTCGGCAAGATGTTCGCCGGGATGGATAGGTGTACGAGGCACGATGGTCTTCCCTCAATGATAGTCGACGATCTCTACCTCGACAGGCCCAGGCATCCCGTCGGGCCATGCGAAGCAGATACGCCATTGTCGTTTATCCGAATTGAAAACTGTCCAGCACGATCGCCCTTGAGCGCTTCCAGGCGATTGCCCGGCAATCCTGCCAGGTCAGCGAGACAGCTGCAGCATCCAGCCGATCAAGACGCATCTCGGCCTGCCGCGCAAAACCCGAGAACTCCTTGACACGCTGACCGGAAGCAAACCGCTCGGTGCGCCTATCCCGATAGCTCACGATCATCGCTGGCTAGCAGCATTTACGACTTACGTAAATAGTAATTCCCTTGCCGCCGAGCGCATCGCGCGGCAGAAAGCCGGCCACTTGCAAGGGGCCGACCGGGTGCGCGCGCGCGACGATGGTGCCGCAGCACAGCCATATGTCGGAAGTGTATGCGATCAACGCGGGGATACGCGCCTTACCGACGAGATCCTGGATTTCGTGAAGACGGGGAAATAGCTTTCGATCAGGGCGCGCATTGCGCGCCCCACACCCGGAACCGCCGTTGCGCCTTAGGCGCTCCGGTCACCCATGAACAGTTGACTCCAGATTTTGTACTGCGTACTATAAAAAATGTAGTAAGCTGGAGCTTTCCGATGTCAGCCACATCTGACGTTGCCCGCCCAACCGGCGTCCGCGGCTTTTGGCTTGGATTTGCCGCCTATCTGCTTCCGTCCTTTCCGATCGCCTTCGTCTGGCATCTCGTCCTGTTCGAGCAGAAGTACCACGCGCTCCAGATCTATCGCGACGAGCCGGTGATCGCCTTCGGACTGGCTTCAATGATCATCCAGGGCGCGATCTTCTCGTGGTTGTTCCCGCGCGTATTCACCCAAGGCAGCGGCTCCTTCGTGAAGGACGGGCTGTTGTATGGCCTTGGCGCCGGCCTGCTGTCGTGGTCATTCACCACGCTCGCGGTCGGAGCCAAGAATGTGATGGTTTCCGTGCCGGATTATGTGCTGCTCGAAACCGCGTTCACGATCCTGCAATTCGCCATCGTGGGGCCATTGATCGCGCTTGCCTACCGAAGATGATGCGGAGGAAACCAACCTAGAGGCATGAGCAACCTTCACTATCCGCAATTCTGCGCACTTGCCCGCGCGGCGGAAATCATCGGCGAGCGGTGGACTCTCCTGATCATTCGGGAGCTTCTTCTCGGGCCGAAGCGATTTGGCGATCTCCTGGATCATCTTGACGGCATGAGCCCAACCTTGCTGACAACGCGCCTCACCGCCCTGATCGAATGCAACGTCGTGCGGCGGACCGCCTTGCCGCCTCCGGTCAATGCGCAGGTGTACGAGTTGACGGAGATCGGCCGGGAGATTCAGCCCGCGATCCGGGAGTTGATCCGCTGGGGCGGCCGCTTCCTGTTCCCGCCGGTGCCGGGCGATACGTTCGAGCCGGATTGGGTGCTGCTCGGCCTTGACGCCATCGCGAAGCGCTCACCCGTGCCGGAAATCAACGTCGGCCTCGTGGTCACCCATGGCAAGAAATCGGCCGGCTTCACCGTCGCGGGCAGCAGCGTCGGGACGACGATTCAAAGAGGCCTCACCGATTGCAAGGGGACCTGGAAGCCCCGTTCGACGCGGTGCTGCAGATTGTCGGAATGAGCGTATCGCTTCAGGATGCGATTGAGGCGAAGCGCGCCAGCGTAAGCGGCGCCATAACGCTCGTCCGCAAGCTTCCCCTTCTGTTCGACCTCGCGGATCGCCGGCGCATCACGCCCGCTGCAAACTGACAGGAGGGACCGGTGGCCTGGACGAAATCACCGCAGTCGCTGATCGATCTGTTCGAGAAGTCGGTTCCGTCAGGCACAAGCGTTTCCCGCCGCAAGATGTTCGGCTACCCGGCGGCCTTCGCCAACGGAAACCTCTTTATCGGGCTGCATCAGAACGATTTCATCATACGGCTATCGGACAAGGATCGCGCCCGGTTCAGCGCCGAATTCGGCGAACGGCGCTTCGAGCCCATGCCGGGCCGGCCGATGCGTGAATATGTGCGATTGCCCGAGGAATTGCTGGCCGACCCGCGCAGGCGCGCATCCTGGATCAATCTTTCGCTGCGGTATGCCGAGGCAATCGCGCCGAAGGCGAAGTCCCCAAAGAGAAAGCAAATGCCCCGATCGGTGAAAAGGAGTTGAACGTGAAGAAGTTTGTGCTGTTGCATTACGGATTTGAGAAGCCCACCCCGGAAATCATGGCCGCCTGGGGCAAATGGTTTGAAGCAACCAAGCCGCATACCGTTGACATGGGCGGCTTCGGCAATGGTCGCGAAATCTCGAAGGGCGGAACGAAGGACCTTCCGCTCGGGCCCGACTCCATCACCGGCTTCACGATCGTCAACGCGGCAAATCTCGACGACGCCGAGAAGATGGCCCAGGGCAACCCCTTCATTTCGAGCATTCGTGTCTACGAAGTAAGGTCGGCTTGACGCGAAAGATGTTGCAGCGAATGGCGCGGTTCAGCGACTTGCCAATGCGCCGTTTCGCTGCTGCATGACAACCGCGTCGCCGGCTAATCCAGGCCGCTCGAGCTATTTGCACTCGAGCTATTTGCACTGCGCGACGTTTCTGACCGCCGTCAGATCGCCCATGGAATTGTTGGATGGACGCTGCTTGGCGGCCTCCTCCGCCGCCGTGCAGGCCGCAGCCGGGTCACCGTTCTGGAAGCGCGCCCAGGCGAGATTGGTCCAGGCGTCGCCGAAGTCAGGCGCATCCTTGACCGCCTGTTCCAGCACGGACTGCGCATCGCGCGGCCGTTTGGCGACCAGCAGGAAGCGACCATAATCGGCCTTGAGGGCCCTTACCGGGTTGGGCCGCTCCAGCGCGATCTTGAACAGTTCGTCCGCGGCATCCAGGTCATTGAATCGAGCTTGGGCAACCACCGCAAAGCCATGATAGACGCGGCTCTGTTCAGGCAAAATGAGAAACGCCTGATTAAATCGCACCGCGGCTTCCTTCATCTTGCCGGTCTTATCGCTCTCCAGCCACGCATGGTCGTTTCGTCGAAAGCCTTTTCACGCGAGCCGGTGGCTCCAACGATGGCGTCTACAAATTTCTCATCAGCGGCCTTCTCCTCCGGACTCTTGGCCGCAAATCCAAAAAATGGCTGCTCGTTGACCGGCGCGGAATACGTCCGCTTCGTCACCTGCACGCCCGGCACCACCTCGACGGTCTCGGCGGCAGCCGCAAGCGTGGACGCCAGCGTCGCCACAAAGGCTGCGGCGCGAATGGTCTGTGCAAGATAGTTCCCGAAACTGTTCATTCGCGCTCACGTTCCCTTCGCAACTTCGCCCAGTAGTCCAGCCGCTTGCGGATCTCGCGCTCAAAACCGCGATCCGGCGGATCGTAGAAGGTTTGCCGCCCCAGCGCTTCCGGAAAGTAGTCCTGCCCGGAGAAGGCGTCCGGCGCGTCGTGGTCGTATTCGTAACCCGAACCATAGCCTTCCGACTTCATCAGCTTGGTCGGCGAATTGAGAATATGTTTTGGCGGCAGCAGCGAACCGCCCTCCTTCGCCGTGCGCATCGCAGCGCCAAAGGCCTTGTAGGCGGCGTTCGATTTCGGCGCGGTGGCGAGATAGATCACGGCCTGCGCGATCGCGAGTTCGCCCTCGGGAGACCCAAGAAAATCGAAGGCATCCTTGGCGGCGTTGCAGATCACCAGCGCCTGCGGATCGGCAAGGCCGATGTCCTCCACCGCCATGCGCACCACGCGCCGCGCCAGAAACAGCGGATCCTCGCCGGCATCCAGCATGCGCGCGAGATAATACAGCGCGGCATCCGGATCGGAGCCGCGCACCGATTTATGCAGCGCCGAGATCAGATTGTAATGGCCGTCAGCGGATTTGTCGTAGATCGGCGCGCGGCGCTGCAAAATTTCCTGCAATTGCACGGCGTTGAAGATTTCTTCCTTGCGCGCCGCGCGCCAGACCTCTTCGGCCAAGGTCAGCGCGGCGCGGCCGTCGCCATCGGCCATCCGCACCAGCACGGCGCGCGCCTCCGCATCGAGCGGCAATTTCCTCCCCTCGACCTTCTCGGCATGCGCAAACAGTTTTTCGATCGCGGCGGCATCGAGCGAGTGAAACACCAGCACCCGCGCCCGCGACAGCAGCGCGGCGTTGAGTTCGAACGACGGGTTTTCCGTGGTGGCGCCGACCAGCACCACGGTGCCGTCTTCCATCACGGGCAGAAACGAATCCTGCTGGGCGCGGTTGAAACGATGCACCTCGTCGACGAACAGCAGCGTGCCCTTGCCCATCTCGCGCCGGGCACGCGCCGCATCGAACACCTTCTTGAGGTCGGCGACGCCGGAAAACACCGCGGAAATCTGCTCGAAATGCAGTTCGGTGGCATCAGCCAGCAGCCGCGCCACCGTGGTCTTGCCGGTGCCGGGCGGCCCCCAGAACACCAGCGAGCCCAGCGTGCGCGTCTCCAGCATCCGCGTCAGCGCGCCGTCGGCACCGAGGATGTGATCCTGGCCGACGACATCGGCGAGCGTGCGCGGGCGCAACCGGTCGGGCAGCGGACGCGGCGCGTCCTGCTCCATCCCCGCCGCGGCGAAGAGGTTGGTCGCCTCGCGGGGTTGCTTGGGGCTCATCCGCCCAGCGTCACGTTGATCTGCTGGCCGCCGCGCACCACGACGATGCGCCAGAGCCTCGACGATACTTTCGACGCCTTGTCGAGGTCGCTGGTCTTGCTGATCTTCTGGCTGTTGACCGCAAGGATGATGTCGCCCTTTTGGAATCCGACGCTGGCCGCGGTGCCGCCGTCGGCGAGGTCGATCACCACGACGCCCTCGGTCTGGGAATCCAGATGCAGCTCGTCGGCGATCGCCGGCGAAATATTGGCGACCTTGGCGCCCTGGAACGGCGAGCGCGCGGTGAGCACGATTTCTTCGCGGTTGGTGTCGGGCGCGGTCTCCAGCGGCACCGTCAACTTCACGGTCTTGCCGGAACGCTGAACGTCGATCTGGGCTGAGCCGCCGAGCTGCCTGGTGGCGAAGCGGTAGTCGAACGCGTTGGGGTCGTCGATCGACTGCCCTTCGATCGCGACGATCAGATCCGACGGCTTCAGGCCGGCGCGGGCGGCCGGGCTGTTCGGCGCGACGTTGGCGATCAACGCGCCGTTCGGCAGTTTCAGTCCCAGCGTCTCGGC
>CAVUEO010000025.1:0-85338 GCA_963740515.1 uncultured Actinomycetota bacterium | reverse complement strand
GTCCTAGCCGGCCGGGCCCGCAGCGATGGTGGACACGTCAGGTGTTGTCGTGGTCTCGTCGTAGAAAATCATCCGGCGCACCCGGCGAGGTGGGTCGAGCAGCAAATCAGCCACCAGTGCAGTCCAGCCGGTTTGATGCATCGCCCCGATGCCTGCGCCGTTGTCTCCATGGAAGTACTCGTAGAACAAGAGGTTGTTCTTCCAGGCTGGGTCGGTTTGGAAGAGTTCGACGCCTCCATAGACCGGCCGCCTGCCATCTGGGCCGGGAAGCCAGATGCTGACCAAACGGTCAGCCAGGTCGCCGGAGATGTCGCTTAGAGTCAGATGCTGGCCTGATCCGGTTGGGTATTCGATCGTGAATTCGGGACCAAAGAATTGATCATATTGCAGCAGGGAGCGAATGACTAGATAATTGATCGGAAACCACACCGGTCCCCGCCAGTTCGAATTCCCGCCATACATGGCGGTGCTGGATTCGGCGGGCTCGTATTTGATTGAGGCATCGGGCATGCCGGGGACCTGATAAGGCGCGGCGTGGCGTTTCGAGATGGCGCGCAAGCCGTGCGGCGACAAGAATGCATTCTCATCGAACAATGTCGCGAAGATCCGCCTGAGTTGGTCCGGTGAGACGACGGATAGCAGCGCGCGGCGGCTGTTCCCAGTTCCCCGGATCCGCCAGTCCAAAATCTGCCGGTTCTCCGCTTCCAGCCTGCGAGCAAATCGCTTCTGGAGGCGTTGCAAGCGTTCGGTATTTCGGGTTGGCAGAGTAATGGCGGGCAGGGCGGGAATCACCCCAACCAGGGTCTGCACCTTGACCGGCGCCCTGTTCCCGAACGCGTCGGTGAGCAGGTCATAAAAGAACCCGTCGTCTGGGTCATAGCAGCCCGAATCTTCAAGTGCGTCCGTCACTAGAACCAGTTGCTCCAGGAACTTCACGACCATGTCTTCGTAGACGCTGTCACGCTGGGCGAGCATTCCTGCCAATGTCAGCATCGCAACGGAGTAGTAGGCCATCCATGCCGTTCCATCGGCTTGATCAAGCTTGACGCCGGCCGGCAGGTGCGAACGGTCGATGGGACTGATGTTGTCGAGTCCCAGGAAGCCGCCGCCGAAGATGTTGTTGCCCTCAGGGTCTTGACGGTTGAGCCACCAGGTGAAATTCAGCAGGAGTTTCTGGAATACCCGCTCGAGGAATTCGAGATCGGTGGCACCGTCAATGACGAATACCCGCAGAGCCGCCAACGCGTGAACCGGAGGATTGACGTCGTCAAAGCTCCATTCGTACGCCGGCAACGCCCCATTCGGATGCAGGAACCATTCCCGCAGCAAAACCAGCAACTGATACTTCGCGAATGCAGGATCTAGATGGGCCCAGCTAACAGCGTGAAAGGCAAGATCCCAAGCGGCGAACCAGGGATACTCCCAGGGATCCGGCATGGCCAAAACATCGAATGAATCGAGGTGTCGCCAACCGGAATTGCGGCCAGATCGGTGTCCAGGTGGTGGCGATGGCTGACCTGGATCCCCATCCAGCCATCGGGCCACCCGGTAGGGATACATCTGTTTGCTCCAGACCAGACCCGCGCAGGACTGGCGCAGTACCCGCATCTCTTCCGTGCCGATGTCATCGGGTGCCAGCGCGGCATAGAACTCGTCCGCTTCCCGGCCCCGATCAGCCATGACATTGTCGAAATAGCTGCCGTGCCACTGCCCATCCGGCGACGGCGCGGCCTGATTCGGCCGGTGCAGCCGGAGACGTAATTCGGCTTTCCCCGCGGATGGAACAGTGATCTGGTACCACCAGGACGCCTTGGTGCCACGCTGGTCGGGGTTTACCGTGCTCGCGCCCGTCACGATATGGTCGTTGATCCCATCCTTGGGGTACGCAGTGATGGCAGGAGCACCAAACAGCCGCGGCACGTTGGTCTCGTTGTCGCAGAACAAAGCTTGTGGACGCAGGCCGTCGGCGGCCGGGGCAGCGTCCAACCGATACCCCGAGAGGCGCGGATGATCAACGACGATGCCATCCCCATCCAGGAACAACCCCGGGATTTGCCCGCCGGAGGCCCGCCAGCTGTTGTGGAACCACAGGGTGGGGAGTACGGAAAGAGTCGCCTCATCAGGAGCATGGTTCTCGATGGTGATCTTGGCGAAGATCTCGGTCGGCGACGCCTTCGCGTACGTGACATCCACCGCCCAGTATCGTCCATGATCGAAAACACCGGTGTCCATGAGCTCGTACTCGGGTTCAGTACGAGAACGTCGGGCGTTCTCGTCGATCAGCTGCTGGTAGGGAAATGGGGCCTGGGGGTAGTGATAGCGCCAGCGCAGCCAAGCGTGGCTCGGTAGCCCATCGAGATACCACCAGTACTCTTTGACGTCCTCGCCGTGGTTCCCCTGCGGACCGGTGAGACCGAACATGCGCTCCTTGAGGATCGGGTCAACGCCGTTCCAGAGCGCCAGGGCCAGGCACAGCTCGTGGCCAATGTCGGACAAACCGGCCATGCCGTCTTCGTTCCACCGGTAGGCCCGGGACCGTGCATGATCATGTGGAAAGAAACTCCAAGCATCACCGTTGTCGCTGTAGTCCTCCCGCACGGTGCCCCAGGCCCGCTCCGACAAGTAGGGGCCCCACTCGTACCACGGGTTCGCTTCGAAGAGGTTGTCCTCAGGCCATCCGGAGGCCTCAGCGAGCCGGGCGTGCTCAGCGGTGGTGCCTCGGGATGGCGCAGTCGTCATGATCGCTCCTGATGTCGGAAATGGCCCCAACCCCGAGAGCCAACATTCTTCCAGAGCAGGCGCTAGATCAACTACGCGGACTCACTCAGAGATCAAATACCCGTTTTCAAGCCAGAGCGTTGTCGTTGCGGTCAGCTCTAGTTCGCCGGAGCGAAGCGCTCGAGGCCCACGACGTCCCACGAAAAGCCGCGGTGCCGAAAGCTCACCGACAGTCCCTGCGCCTCAGCTTCGGCGATCATTGCGGCAGGCGGGTGGACGAAAGCGCGGAAGTTGCCGCCCCTGAGCCGATGCAGGATGTTCTCCGAGCCGACGAGCGCCCTGTTGAGCAGGTTCCGTGGTGGATGGGAGAAGACCAGGAGCCGCCGCGCGTGGCTGGCGGCCACTGAGAGCAGCCGCTGGTAGTCCGGGTAGCAGCAGACCACTCGGTGCAGAACGACGACATCAGCCGGCTCCACCTGGTCCGGAGCGGTCGCAATATCGAGCAACCGGCGCGTCACTCGGTCTGCCATCCCGGACTGCTTCAGCAAGGCCGCCGCTTCCGCCTCGTAGCCGGCCGAGATCTCTAGGTTTGTCGCCATGCCGGCCCCGCGCCGAAGCAGCTCGATCTGGAGGTCACCCACTCCCCCGCCGATCTCGAGTACCGAGGCGTCCTGGATGCCGCGCTCTGTCAGGAAGGACACCATCTGGAGCTGGGTGTCGTTGAGCCCGCGCTTGCGATAGCTGCGTACGATCCGCCTTGCGAACCGGTCATTGAAGATGGTCTGGTAACCCGGCCGGTCGCAACACTCACTCACACTGTCAGTGTGCACTCAGCCCGCCGGAAACTCCTCACCACGTACGGCATCATTTTCTCCAAAGGATCGGAGCCCGATTGTGGACAGCCTGATGGAAGACCTGGCGGCCTGAGAGGAGGTCTGATGCGATCGCGGGTTGCTGTGGTTTTAGGTATCGCGCTGCTGTTGCTGGCGGCGTGCTCGACGACCAGGGGATCCGGCCAGCTCGCCACCGCCCAGCGGGAAGTGGCCGGGTTCACGAAGGTGGAGCTCGCCGGCCAGGGCGACCTCACCATCGAGCAAACAGGAACCGAGTCGCTGACCATCTCGGCAGAGGACAACCTCCTGCCCCTGCTGACCAGCGACGTCTCCGGCGACACACTTGTTCTCGGGACAAAACCCAACACCACAATTGTCACCACCAAGCCCATCAGGTACTCAGTCACCGTCAAGGACTTGAACGGCCTCATGGTGTCTGGATCCGGCACCGTCAGCGCTCCAAAGCTAGCGACGACTGAACTCACTACCAAGATCAGCGGCTCAGGAACGATCACCCTCAACGGGGCGGCAAATGATCAAGATCTGGAGATCTCCGGATCCGGCCAATACCAGGCCGAGGGACTGACAAGCAAGACAGTCAAGGCACGTATCTCCGGAAGCGGCGACGCGAGCGTTATGGCGACCGACATGCTAGACGTGGCGATCAGCGGCAGTGGATCTGTGACCTATAGCGGGAATCCACAGGTCAAGCAGGAGATCAGCGGGTCTGGGAAGTTGATCAAGAAGTAACGCTCTGTGTCGCAACGGGCTCACCGAATCCTTGACGTCGCGATAGCAGCGCAACGCCAATTGATCCCCAGAGCAGCGCCAGCAGCAGATTCTCCGCGGAACTGAAGATCGCGTTGGCTTGGTCACCTAATGGGAAAGCAACGATAAGGAGTACGCCGCACCACCAGGGCAGCAACCGGGCCCGGATGATGATCACCCCGAGAAGTGCCGAGCCGATGAGCAGCACGCCCGCGCCGGCAAGGCGAACCGTGAGCAGTGATGCTTGTCCTTGCACCATGCTGATCACTGTCAGGACGGCGATGATCGCGTACCCGGCGATGGTCAATACGACGCCAATGGTGCCCAGCCGGCCGTATCGAGGCGTTCCGGCATGCAGGCCATGAATGCCCAGCAAGGCAACGATTACTGCGATGTAGGCAGCGACGGCGACACCGAGGTAGAGGTAGCTGACCGCGGAGTCGTACGTCTGTTGCACGGGATTCATCTGGTTGAGGATGGCGGACACAATCAGGAGCGCGGCGGCTACCAGGCCCGCTATCCCGCCCCATTTGACCTTCGATGACATGATCACACTCCTTGCTTGCCTGAAACTGGTTCCGAACCAGGAAGTGCTTCCTCCTGTTTGCGGTACTTGCGTGACAGGTCCGTCGGCCCGGTGATGACGACCACCAAGACCGCCACGACAGTCCAGACCAGGGCCAGTAGCCCGAAGCTCGCAATGGGATTCGGAAATAACCCAAGTGCATACAGAATCCACGGCCACCACGACAACGCGTAGGCCAGGATGAAAAACCCGCCAGCGGATGACGTTTCACGAGAGCCAACATTCCTCCCATGCGGAGATCGGAGCTTTTTGCGCTGCCTTATCAATAAGTCTGGCGTCGATCGCCTGGCGACGACAGACGGTCCGCCTGTACGACGGTGGACGGTTTTCTTGTATATCCCTAATGCGGACCCAGCCCGCGAGTAAGGATGCTGATCCGGCGGCCCAGAAGTCTGTGCTCGCCTCGCGCTAACCGCTGATGCGATCACACAGCTATTCGTCGAGCAATTCGCGATCGGCGAGCCAGCTGCGGAACTCCTGCGGTGTTCTTACGCCGTCTTCGGTGACAGCGGTGTAGATCTGGAGGCCGCCGATCTGATCGGGGTAGCTCGGCAGCCGGAACCACACATCCTTGATTCGCAGCACAGCTGCACGCTGCTCCTCGGTGATCGAATCACGCAACGCCTGGTGCCAAGCAGTGACGTTCTCATGAAGATCGCGTAGCCACAACGTCAGGTCGAGCTGCCAGATCCCGCCGGCGCGATCAAGCAGGGATGGGACGTGATACCGCTCCTCCTTGACCAGTCCGGTGGGGCTTCGGTCACCCCGTTCATCCCGATAGCTGAAGCCGACCACCCCTGGAAGCTCCATGAGACGCGAGATCAACAGCAGCACATCTCTTGGGCTGTAATCCGCTCCGACAAGGAGACCTACATCAAGCTCACGCCAGCACATCAGGTTGGAGATGTAGCTACCCGTCACCTCCGGCGGGCCGATGTCGCTGAAGATCCCCGACCGGTCCAGCTCGTCAAGGAGCGCAGCCGCCTCCGCCTGCAACGCCGACTGCCTAGCCGCCAACTCATCGTCGCTGGCCGGTGCTCGCACGGCTCGCGATGCTAGCAGCGCCAGATGCTGGGGGAAGACAGTGGCATCGAGGATAGACCCAAAGCTCACGGCCAAGGGGAACTCGACGAGTCGCCGGAAAATTGTCAGTCGGCAGATCTAGGGTAAACGTATGTTCGATTCGGGGGTGGGGCTGCCGGTGGTTGGCACCGCGCGGTTGGCCGGGCTGATCGAGCAGAATCACGCCGAGTTGATGGCGCGGGAATGCCGGATGTTACAGCTGGCCTGCGCCTGGGCCGATGCACACTATCTGGACTCGGGCAGTGATGAATATCAGCCGTTGATCCACCGAGCCTGTGCCTGGGGCGGTGAAGGCACACCGGAGGTGTCGGAGTACTGCGCCGCGGAGCTGGGCGCCTTGCAGGGCACAGGGATGGCGGCGGCTCGGACGTTGATCGCCGACGCGTTGGACCTGCGGTATCGGCTGCCGAGGTTGTGGGATCGGGTGTTGACCGGTGGAGTGCGAGCCTGGCAGGCCCGCAAGATCGCCGAACAAACCCGACCTTTGTCGTGGGAAGCCTGCGCCGATGTTGATCACGCTCTGAGCGACTTCGTGGGGATGATGCCATGGCCGCGGTTCGCCACCATCTTGTCCGCGACAATCCTCCAGGCCGACCCGGCACTGGCTGCGGAGCGGGCCGAGCGGGCCCGCACCACTCAAGATGTGTTCAGCTTCGACTCCGAGGATGGGTTGAAAACGATCGTGGCCAAGGCTGCGGCAGGCGACGCCATCTGGTTCCTGGCGACGGTGAACAGGATCGCCGATATTCTCACCGCCCACGGCGACACCGATCCGATCGGGGTCCGGCGGGCCCGCGCCATCGGGATTTTGGCCCAGCCAGCTGAGGCACTGCGACTACTGCTCATCAAACAGCCAACACGATCCCACTCGAGCCCGCCGACCGCGACGGTCGCCTCTGAGCGGCCCCGCACCGGAGCCTGAACCCGAGCCCGAAACCAGGTGGGAATCCGAGCCGGACCCGGACGGCGATGACCATCGGTCCCTGTCCGTGACGGTGCCGCCGGGCTTTGACGCCTCGGCGGCGCGGCCGCGAGTCGTATTGCACTTCCACCTCTCCGAAGCCGCGCTGCGTGCCGGTCACCCGGTGGTGCGGCCCGAAGCCGGCGGCCCGCTCACCCTCGAGGAACTAGTGCAGTTCCTGGGCCGCAGCCGGTGCCAGGTCCGAATCCAACCACTGCTCGATCCCACCGCGGTAGCGCCCATCGACGGCTATGAGGTGCCACAACTACTCCGAGCCGCCGTCAGAGCCCAACAAATAGCCGACGTCTTCCCCTTCGGAAGCTGCATCAGTCCAAAAATGGATCTCGACCACACCGAACGCTACGTACCAATCGACCACGGCGGGCCGCCGGGTCAGACCCGACTCGGCAACCTCGGCCCAATGGCCCGCCCCAGCCATCGAGCCGTCACCCACGGCGGCTGGTCCAAACACCAGCCCGAACCCGGCCACTTCGTGCACCGCTCGCCCATCGGACACGTTTACCTGGTCACCAACCAAGGCACCCTCGCCCTCGGCCGCACCAACTTCAGCGCCGCCGTCTGGCAAGCCTCAACACCGAAACCAGCCGCAATCTCCGCCTAGCTGGTCACAGCGCAGAGGCCATCTCCCCCCAGATGTCCTCTAAGTAGCGGTCGTCCTCCCGCAGCCCTGCGAGCCACTCCTCTCCCGTGGAGCCGGACCCATCGGTCTTGGCACGGTGGATCTCCATCAATGCGGCACGTACGCCGGGCGCCATGGTGTTGGCATTGCCGCACACATAGATCACCGCACCAGCCTCGATGAGATCCCAGACATGATCCCGCTCGCGCTCGATCACATGCTGGACGAAAGTTCGCGGCTGTCCGGGCTCCCGCGAGAAGGCGATCTGCAACTTCGTGATCCCCGACTCTTCGAAGGCACTTAGCTCGTCGGCGTAGAGCATGTCACCCTGCGCGTTCCGGCAGCCGTAGAAGAGGATCGACGGCCCAACGGGGACGCCCTTCTCCGCTAGGGCGGCCCGCTCCTGCAGGAAGCCGCGGAAGGGTGCCATACCGGTGCCGGCGCCGACCATGATCATCGGGAGGTGTGGGTTGGTCGGCGGTCGGAAGGGGATGGTCGGCTTGCGCACGAAGGCGAACTGCGTGCTGCCTTCCATGCTGCTTGCCAGGTGGTTTGAGGTCACCCCGTTGAAGTACCCGTCGCCGCTGCGGGCGGGACCGTGTAGCACACCCACCGTGAGATGGCAGCTGCTCGCGACCGCGGGGGAGGAGGAGATGGAGTAGTACCGGGGGCGCATGGGCGGCAGCAGCTCCAGGTAGACGTTGAACGGTAGCTCGCAACTGGGGAAGTCGTCCAGCAGCTCCAAAACCGACCGCCGAGGCTCCGCCACTCGCTCTCGATAAGCCTCACGCCCTGCCTCCTCGAGGCTGGACATGGTCAGCAGCTCGGCCGCTTCTTCGGGGTCGGTGGCATATCGGGCTAGCACAGCGAGATCATTGCGGCTCGCGACGTCCTGCAATTCAACGCAAGCGCCGAGAATGCCGAGCAGCGGCGCGGGTGCGCCCATCGGAATATGAGTGAAGGTTCCCCCGCCCGTCGGATTGATGGTGACGTACGTGCCGGCGTCTAAACCAAACCGAGCCATAACCCGCCGGATGAGGTCGACGTTGTTGCGTGGGAGTACGCCGAGGTGATCCCCGGTCTGGTATTCCATTCCGGCCGGCAACACCAGCTCGATATGCCGGGCCGACCGCGCATCGGGTGCGGACTGGCCGTTCCCGAGCAACTCGCGATTGGCCACCAGCGTCGACGGATGAGCCCGGTAGGACATCACCACAGGGTTCGTGGTCTGCTTGTTCTCCATGGTGAGGCGCAGCCGTGGTTCGGTGGTAGCCACCGTCGTCGCCTCGCTGGAGAGGGCCAGGCTGTCGCCCAGCGAGGACCACAACTCGGAGTACCACTCCGAGAACTGACCGTCGAAGTCGGAGCGAGCGTCGCCCTCGCCCCGCGCATGCACCCGCCGTGCACCGTGGGCGTCCAGCTGTGCATCGATCAGTGTTGGTACCGCCTGGTAGGTCGAGGCCCAGTCCATGTTGCCGCAGCCGAAGACGGAGAAAAACAGCCCTGATCCGGCATCGGACGGGGTCGCAGAGTCGGTGATCCAGCGGCAAAACCGCTCGGCATTATCCGGGGGTTTGCCGTTGTAGGACGCGCACACGACGACAAGAGCTCCATCGTGCGGCAGCTCGCCCGTGTGATCATCAAGCGCGCCCAAGGTAACGGCGTAGCCGCGGTCTGATCCGTCCTGGGCGATTCGAGTTGCAATTCCCTCTGCGGTACCTAGGTTCGAGCCGAAGAGGACCATGAGCGGGGTGTTATGTCCCTCCCCAGTCCGCTGTGGGCGCGCCTTAGGCTCAGCGGCTTGCCCGTCGGTCGGACGGTGGTCATCGCGATCAGGTGCCGTTCCGATGGTCCGACCAGGGCGCTGCTTGATCCGAATGGATAAGCCATCGGGCTTGATCGTCAGACCCTCTTTGATCTTCAGCTCGTAGTTCAGGTAATCCACGAACTCGAAGCGTTGCAGCAGCATGCCGAGGACGAGCATCGCTTCCTGCATGGCGAACTGGCGACCGATGCAAGCCCGCTGACCCGAACCGAACGGCTTGAACGCGTTAGGCGGAAGCTGCGACCGTGTCTCGGGCCGGAAGTGGTCAGGGTTGTACTCCTCGGCGTCGTCGCCCCAGATCGCTCGGGTCGCGATGGAGCATGATCGTCAGTCGCAGTAACCGAGGATCCCTTCGGCATCAGGTATCCGCCCGACCATGGCGTCCTGGTATGGGTAGCGCGTGAACGCCGCCACGGTGGGCCAGAACCGTAGGGTTTCGCTGAGGATCTGATTGACGTAGGTGAGGCCTTGCACTTGCTGGTAGGTGGGCAGCAGCGAGGTGTCGGTGCCGAGAACGCGATCGACCTCCTCCTGGCGCACGGACGACCACCTCGGGATGTTTGATCAAAAAGCTGATGGTGAAAGAGAGCAGTCCGCTGGTGGTTTCATGACCAGCAATCAGGAAGGTCTGGCACTGCGCCACAATGTTGTCGTCGCTCAGCTTCTCGCCGGTCCGCTTGTCCACCCCGGTCAGCATGGCGCTGAGCAAATCCTTGTGATCTTCGACATTCCCGGCGCGCCGACGCTCGTCGATGATCTGTTGAAACTTCGCTCCTCCATGTAGCGGAAGTTCTCCGTCAGCTTCTTCGAAGCGCCTCGCCGCAGCTTGGTCTGGACGGGCAGTGCCCGGGCGCGTCTCTGGCTCTCTCCCAACACGCCGTACATGGCCTCGACGAACGGATGCATGGTGTCGCGGTAGAAGGAGTTGAAGCGGTAGCCGAAGCCGCACAGTGCGATCGTGTCGAGGGTGAGCCGGGTCATGTCAGCGGTGACGTCGACCGGTTCGCCCGGATTCAAACGCTCCCACTTTTGCATCAACTGAGTCGCGATGTCATTCATCATCGGCACGTAGTCCCGCATCGCCTGCGGCTGAAATTGGGCAGCAAGATGTTGTGTGCCTTCGACCAGTTCGGATCGTCGGTATCGGAGGTGAACAATCCGGCGCTCCGGCCAAAGCTTCGGACCGCCTTTTGACCGTCTCCGACGAGCTTGTCGAATCGCTCGTCGTCGCACAGATCATCGATCATCGCGAGGCCTGAGGCTACGAACCGATCACCGGCCGGCGTGCGCAATCGGATCATGGGACCGTATTCGCTGACCAGCTCCATCAGCGTGACGATCGTGCGTTCTGCGGGCACGTCGAACATGTTGCCTACGAGCGGCTTGCCCGTCGGGCCGGGAATGTCGTCAATGGTGAGCGGTGCCGTCTGGCGGTCCTCATTGGTTTGAGATGTAGTCATGCGGATTGCCTTTCTAATGCGGGCGGTTCGGCGACACGACCGGCGCGGATGAAGACCACCAGGCCGGCGATGACGACCCAGGTGGGGAAGAGGAGCATGGCCGCTGGGTGCATCGCTGTGCTCAAGAGCAGAAATGCCGCCACCAGGTAACTCACCAAGGCCAACCACTTGGGCATGATTCCTGCTTCGCGGAGCAGGGACGTCGTGGTCAGCGCGTACATGCCGGCACCGCGAAGCGCATAGATAAAGACCATTCCATAGCCGACCGCGAGCATGCCTCTGGCGAAGTCGGCCGACGGCAGGGGGGCGCTCGTCAGATCCTTCAATAGCGCAACAGAGCCGGCCGATGCCGTCCCCGCGAAGAGGAGAACGACGAAGAGAATCCCAGATACCAGCTGCAACCCATCCGGGATGGCGGACGGCGACGGCGTGCGGGACTTGATCAGCAGCCGGGTAGCGTGCGCGTGCCAGAGGAACGCGACTCCGGCAAATGGGATCAGATAGAGGCCGACCGTGACAAGAGCTGTGCTGCCGCTGTTGTAGAAGGCGGTGATCTCTGCGTCCGAGGCAGACAGCGTCGGCGTCGTGTGGACGAAAAGCAACGCGACCACAAAGAGTACGGCGAAGAGGATGCCCGTCAGGCTCGATAGCCGGGCGAGCTTGACCGTGGCGGGCTGCGCAGCCCGAGCCTTGGCGCGGGCCGCTTTGGGCGCGTCCGGAGACGAGGCCACTGACGGTGGTGGCTGAGGTTGAGTGATCGGGGGCTCGGCCATGATCAGCCTCCCCAGATGTCCTCGAGGAACCGACCGTCGGCGCGCAACCCGGCGAGCCATGTGTTGCCATCCGTCGACACCCCAGACTTCATCCGAAACACTTGGATGAGCGCGGTGCGGACACCGGGCGCCATGGTATTGGCATTGCCGCAGACGTAGATGTTTGCCTGCTGCTCGATGAGATTCCACACATCGTCCGCCCGCTGGATGATGGCGTCCTGAACGTAGCGTCGATCTGGACTTCCCTCGCGGGAGAACACGGCATCCACCTCGACCACGCCGTCAGCCTCGTAGCGGCGCAGCTCATCGGCGTAGAGGTAATCGGCTTCAGAGGTACGGCAGCCGAAGAACAGCAGAGACGTGGCGACGGAAGCTCCGCTGGCCTGCTGCGCAGCCCGCTGCTGTAGAAAGCCTCGGAAGGGGGCGAGCCCGGTACCAGCTCCGATCATGATCATCGACACCTGTGGATCATCCGGTGGCCGGAATGCGATCGTCGGCTCGCGGACAAAGGCGAAGACCGTGCTGTTCGGGACGTTCGATTCCAGGTAGTTCGAGCACACTCCGGCGAATTCGCCGGTCCCGGAGCGTGCCGGCCCGCGCAATACACCGGTGGTAATGCTGCACATGTCGGGGCTGACCATGGGCGAGGAGGAGATTGAGTAGTAGCGAGGCCGCAGCGGTGGCAGGCGGTCGAGGAAGACCTCGAACGGCATGTCACACGCGGGGTAGTCCTCGAGCAAGTCAAGCAACGAGCGGCCACGCGCCAACACCTCGTTGCGGAACCTGGTTTGAGACTCATCGTCGGTGCCGACGAGGCCCTCGAGCGACAATCGTTGCTCCGGATCGCTGGTGTAGCGAGCCATCACCTCGATGTCGCTGCGGGTTGCCGGATCCTGAAGCTCGACGCAACTGCCCAGGATGCCGAGTAGCGGGGCCGGCTCGTCGGTCGGCAGGTGAGTGTGGCTGCCGCGGTTCGGGATGATCGTGACATAGGAGCCGGCGTCCAGGCCGAAATGCAGCATGACGCGACGGATGAGGTTGATGTTGTTGCGTGGCAGCACTCCAAGGTGGTCGCCTGCCTTGTAGGCCACGCCGGAGGGTAGGGCGACTTCCACGTGCCGGGTCGAGCGGCCGGCGGTGGCGCCCAACAGCTCGTGATTGTCACGCACAACCGCAGCCTGCGCGCGATAGGACATGATGACCGGATTGGTGACCTGTCGATTCGTCACCGTGATGGCCAGTCTCGGCTGACTCTCATCTGTTTCGTGTGGGGCATCGACACCGAGAGCGGTGCCAACGTCCTGCCACAAGGTGTCGTGCCAGTTGCGATATGCGGCATCGAAGTCACCGCGTGCGTCACCGGCACCACGCGGGTGGATGCGGGTGGCACCGTGTTGCTCGAGCCCTGCATCGAGTCGGGTCGGCACTGCTTGGTATGTCTCGGCCCATTCGGTATTGCCACAGCCGAAGACGGTGTACGACAAGTCTTCATACGTGGTGGGCCCTGTGTCGTTGAGCGCGTGGTGGAACTTGACGGCGTTGTCCGGCGGCAGCCCGTTGTAGGAGGCGCAGATGATCATCGCGGCCGTCGCCGGAATATGGTCGACGTATTCGTCCAGGGAACCGAGGGTCACGTCGTAGCCGCGCTCGGTGCCCTCCTGGGCAAGGCGCGTGGCGATGCCCTCCGCTGTCCCGAGATTCGAGCCGAACAGCACTGCTAGCGGCGTATGGTGCGCATCGCCGACGGCCGGCCCGGACTTGGTCTGAGCTGTCGAGGAGACAGTGACCGGCTCCGCTTTGTCGATCGGCCGATCTGCTCGTCGCGCGACCTGAATGTGGAAGTCGGCAGGTTTGACGGTCAGCGTCACCTGCGTGTGCAGCCGATAGTCCGGGTCCTTGATCAGCTCGAACCGCTGCAGCAGCATGCCCAGCACCAGGACGGCCTCCTGCAGGGCGAACTGACGCCCGATGCAGGCCCTTTGCCCGGTGCCGAAGGGCTTGTACGCGTTCGCGGGGATTGCACTCATCCGGTCCGGCCTGGTGTGGTCTGGATTGAACTCCTCGGCGTCTTCACCCCAGACGGATTTGTCGCGGTGCAACATTGGGGAGAAGACCATCATCCCCAGGTCTTTCGGGATCGCGTAGCGCCCGCCACCGATGACAGTGTCCTCCCTCGCGTGACGCCTGAAGCCCGCCGCCGTCGGCCACAACCGCAGTGCCTCATCGAGAACCTGGCGTAGGTAAGTCAGCTCATGCAGCTGATCGAAGGTCGGCAGCGGAGTGCCGCCGAGTACCCGATCAACTTCTTCACGCGCTCGGTCGAGGTATTCCGGGTGCTCGAGCAGGAAGTAGATGGCGAACGACAACAGTCCACTGGTCGTCTCGTGGCCGGCGATCAAGAATGTGAGGCACTGGGCGCGGATGTTCTCGTCCGGCAGGGTCAGTCCCGTCTGTTTGTCGACTCCAGTGATCATGCGGCCGAGCAGGTCCGTGTTGTCCGCGGCATCGCCCATGGCTCGGCGCTTGCGGATCAGGTCATCCACCAAGCCAGCCATGAAGGCTTCGTCCTCTTCAAATTGACGCTGTGCGCTGATCTTGAGCCGGGTTTGGATCGGCGGCTGCCGGAGCCGCGCCTGCGACTCGTCGAGCATTCGGACCATCGCCTGCACGAATGGGTGCGGCGTCTCGCGATAGAACGAATTGAAGCGGTATCCGAATCCACACAATGCGATCGTGTCGAGCGTCAGCCGAGTCATGTCGGCCGGGACATCGACTTCCTCGCCAGGATTGAGCCGATCCCACTTGCCCATCAGCTGATCCGCGATGTCGATCATTGCCGGCATGTAATCCCGCATCGCCTGCATGCTGAAAGGCGCCATCAATATGCCGTGCGCGCGGGCCCACATCGGGTCATCGGTCTCGGCCGTGAACAGGCCAGCATCAACTGGGCCCTCGGCCAAGATCGACAAGCCTGCGGTGATGACCTTGTCGAAGCGAGCGTCGTCGCAGACCTCCGAAACCAGGTCGGCGCCCGACACCACAACCGAGATGCCACGAGGCGTGGTCAGCTTGAAGATCGGCCCGTATTCGCGAGCAAGGGACATCAGGCTTTCGATCGGCTGCGCCAGATCGATGGCCCGCACGTTGCCAAGAATCGGCAAGCCCTTAGGACCAGGGAAATCATCAGGTGCAAGGGGTTCGCTCACGAGGTTGTCACGGCTGCCACGACCGACTCCTTATTTCTGCTTTGCCGAGCGTCACGCCCGCGGGCCCCCGTCATGGAACATTGTCACGTGCCGCGCTGGCCGAGCATCACCCGCCTGGGGTGAAGCTCGGACCAGGACCTGGGCGAGGAGTCTTAGACGGTGACGTCGACCGTTCGACGACCGCTGATCGCGACGAGTGCGGCCGCGATCAAGAGCAGCGCCGCCAGGCTGAGCATCAGGCCGGTGAACCCGAGCGGGAGTTGGGCTACCAGCGGACCACACGAGGCTCCTGCGAATACATACAAGCCGTTGAGGGAGAGTGCTCCGGCCCGGGATTTGCCGCCGCGGTTGCCGACCATCGCGATCACTGAGGGCACGATCGTGGCGATACCGAGGACGAATACCACGCTGGCGATCACGAGCAGCCACAGCGCGGCCGTCGAGATGGCCTCCGCTGCGAGCCCCGCCGCCGCCAGCAGGTAGCCGAACACCGCGACGCGGGTGCCCCCCCGACGACCAACCAGCCAACCCGCTAGCGGTGCCAACAATATGGCCGGAAGCCCGGCAAGGCGCACATAAAGCACGCTGGTGTCGTCGAGTCCGAACTGGGTTTGCAAGATTGGACCAAGAGCGGCGTACATGGCGACGAAGCTCAATAGCACGGGGAAAGCAGCGACATTGATCAGCGTAAGCTCCCGCCGGACCGCCATTGCGGCGAGCTCTTTGAACTTCTCGCCCAGGCTCACCGAGTCTCCTCTGCGCGGCGGCTCGAGCAAGACCGTGGCAATAGCGATGGCGGCAATCACAAATGCCGGCGCGGCCAGTCCGAACACCCAACGCCAGCCGAGAGCTTCCGCAACCGCCTGCGCATAGACCTGACCGAGAATGCCGGCGGACAGGAATGCGGTCGACATCGCGCCGATTCCGGTTGGCCGCCACCGCGGCGGCAGCGCCTCGCCGACATATGCCAAGGCCACGGTGGAGAAGCTCGCCGCGAAGAGACCCTGGATGCATCGCAGCACCGCCACCATCGGCAGCGAGGAGGCCGCCGCCAAGCCTGCAGTGGCCGCCGCCAGCACGACCATTCCGGGGACCAGGACTGGCTTGCGTCCGTAACGGTCGGACAGTGGCCCGAAGATCAGAAATCCCAGCCCGTAAGCCAACGCGTACGTCGTGCCTACAGCCGCTGCTGCGGCCTCCTGACTGCCTCCAAGGACCTCGCGGATAACCGGCGCGAGTGTGATGGCCAGATAGAGCTGAGCCAGTACCAACAATGCGGAGCTGACCAGGACAGCCAGCGGGGCGATGACTGGCGCTTGCTCGCTGCCGGCCACCTTGCGCGCATGTGGTGTCATAAACCCCCTTTACGATCATTCCAGCATGGCGGAGGGCCCACACTGGGGGTGTGCAGGGTGAAACCAATGTCTTCGGCGGCGAACTGCAAGCCTGCGGTGCGGACCCAGTGACCGGCTTCTATCGGGATGGCTGCTGCACCTCCGGATTAGATGAGGCAGCTCATTTGGTGTGCGCAGTGGTAACAGCGGAATTCCTCGAGCAGCAGCGGAGCGTCGGCAATGACCTGATCACACCGGTTCCCGAGTACGGCTTTCCGGGTCTGCAACCCGGTGATCGCTGGTGCGTGGTTGCGCAACGGTGGCTGCAGGCCCTCGATGCCGGGCTGGCTCCACCTGTCGTACTGGCCTCCACCAACGCCCGAGCGCTAGAGGTGATCGACCTGGCTCTACTGCAGAGGTACTCCGTTGACGTACCGGAGGACCTGAGCTCGCTGGAGTGACCAGAGCCGCGTCACGTCTGAGCCCGCTCCGGCGGCAGATCGAAGTCTTCATTGTTCATGTGCAGCAGCGCCCAGCCGGCTGCCGCGAAACCCAGTGCCGTACCGCCCCATCCGACGAGATCGAGTGGCCGGCTGCCGAGCAGCACCGAGGCCAAGTGAACCGGCTGAGAGGCGGCGAGCAGCAGGCCGCCCAAGTCGGCACAGCGTGCGACCGCCACAACGCCAGACCGAGGATGATCGTGCCGATCAGATGCCCGAAGACGAACAACGTGCCTGTCACGCTGGACACCGGTCCTAATTCCAAGCCAGAACCGAGCGCATAGGCGGTCGCCCGGTCGACCTCCGGATGGCTGGCTACCAGCGCGGTGCTGAGCTCACCGAAGGAATTGCCGATTGCCAGGCAGGTGTAGCCGACGACAGCCAGAGTCAAGCCGATCGTTGTCAGCATCGGCACTCGGCGCCGACTCAACCATCCGACCGCGACCACGCCGGCAAGGCAAGTAGTACCGAGAACCGCGCCGGCCCAAAGGCTGATCATGGTGAAGCCCGGGTGGGCAACCAGCTTCTCGAAGATCACCTCGGGAGAATCCGACATCTCGTACGGCAGCAAGAAGCGGGCGACCGCGACGTAGATGGCGAGCGGCGGCCCGGCGATAGCCAGCAGGGTGCGCCAGACCGTACGAGCGTCAGCTCCAGATGCGCCGGCAGTGCGGGACGCGGGTTGCTGTCCGTTGGGTGCCAGGTCGAAGTCGGCGTTCGCCGACCGAAGGAGGCCGATCGATGCGCCGATGCTGCCGATCCCTGTGGCAAGCCAGGCTCGCGGCCGCGAGAGCGGTTCCGGCGGGAAGGAGGTGCGCCGCTCCGGACAGCCCGAGCAGAACCGCAAGCCAACGAGGCCCGGTCCTGGACCGCCACTGCGCGACACCGAGCAGTATCAGGCCGGTCGAGCTGGCGACCAGGAAGATCATCGAGGCCACTCCGACCACCGGTTGTCGCGGACACTACCTCGTTGATCACTGCGACCTTTGTAGCGTCGAGGCCTTGCTGGACAGCCACCAGCGCCGCGGCGCTTGAGTCAGGCACGGCGAAACCGACGCTGAAGCCGATCACACTGAGCACTCCCCCAGCCAGAGCGAACCAGGGTGATCTCCGGCGAGAGGCCCAGGCGACGGCCAGTACGCCAGGCAGCACGGTCAGTGAAAACGCCAAGCCCAGCCACAGTCCCAACTGCTCGCGCGCTGGATCGCCAGACACGCCGGTCAGCACAGCCGCGAAATCTTCCCGCAGCCCGAACGGGGATATCAAGATCTCGGCTGCCATGAGTAGACCAGGCAGCGGCGCGATCAACGCCAGAACGGTCCGCCACAAGCCGCGCAGATCTCGAGGTCGAGCAGCCTTCGCGCTCCGATCTCTTGCGACCGCGCCGGTCAGTTGTCACCGCGGTATTGGTCTCGGCTTTTGTTCTTCGTGTTGCTCATGCTCATTCCCTTCTGCTGTTGCGGATCTGGCGTCACCAGCCTCAACAGCCACTCGCCACCGACCAGCAGACTCAGGATCACCAGAAGGAGCAGGAGATTCGGCCGACGCCAGCTAGTGGCCCGCCACCATGCGGCTAGTGGCACAGGGGTGGATGATCGAGACATGCGCGAGCGCAGCGGTCGTGCGGTCCTGGCACCGATCCTCTTCGCCGCCGCTCTGGCCGAGGTCCTCATCGCCATCGCTGCCGGCATCGCCTCGGACCGCGGCTGGAGCTTCTTGCTCAACCATTTCGTCGTCACCAACGCCGTGATCGGCGGCTCGCTCGCCGTTGCGGGCTGGCCGATCGCCTGGCAGCGACCACGCAATCCGATCGGCTGGCTGCTCTTGGCCGGTGGCGTGTTTTATGCGGGCTCGGCTGCCGCGTTCTCCTTGCTGGCCTGGGGGTCATACGCCGGAGATGAGAGGCCGTTCTGGCGGCTGATCGCCACCTGGGCGAATCTGTCTTGGCCTTGGGCTATCACCTGTTGCGTCCCGATGATCTTGCTGCTCTTCCCAACCGGGCGCTTCCTCTCACCACGATGGCGTTGGACAGTTCCGATCGTTGCGATCAACGCGATCTTGGTCGGGGCGATCAGCCTGTTCCCTCGAGACAACCTCGCCGCGGACCTCGGCGTCCAGGCGTACTTGGTGTGGACGCGGTTCGAAACGTTTGTCTGGTTAGGGCCGGTTACTGAAGTGCTGGGCAACGTTGTCTACGGCGCGGCAGCGCTCTCGCTGATCTTGCGCTACGTACGGGAGATGACCGCGTCCGGCGCCAGATGCTCTGGCTGCTGCTTGCGGTAGCACTCGTGTTGCTCGCCTGGACCGTCTCTGACTTGCTGGGCTCCAGACTCCTCTGTCGCTGTTCGCGATTGCCCTGATTCCGATCTGCGATCATGATCGCTGTCTTGCGCTACCAGCTGCTTGACATCCGTCTGGTGGTCTCCCGCTTTGCGCTCTATCTCCTATTGTCGGCGCCTGGTGATCGCCGGCTACCTGGGCCTGATTACTCTGCTTGATCGTGCGCTCGCCGGCAGCCGGGCTGCCATGGAGTCCGCGGTCGTCGTGCTGCTCCTAGCCGTGATCTTCAATCCCATACGGGTCTGGCTGCAGCGCCGCATCGACCGGCTGTTCTACGGCTCGCGGCAGGATCCGGCACGAGCCGTGGCCGAAGTCGGCAGTCGCCTCGGAGCAGCATGCTTCTGGCAGCACCGGGCTGGAAGGCGCTCTAGCCGCGCTGTGTCAGACGCTGCGCCTTCCGGCTGCGGCGATCCGAGTGAACGGCGCCGCGCTGGCCACAATCGGCGAGCTTTCCGGCGAGTCGTACGTAGCACCGCTGCGGCGCGGCACAACACAGGTCGGGGAGCTCCTGATCAAACCACGGCTTGGGGAGCGGAAGCTTTCGCATGCAGACCAGCGCATCGTCGCTCTGCTCGCCGATCTGCTCGCAGTCGCCGTACAGGCCACCCAGCTAGCCGACGAGCTCGTCGCGTCGCGAGCGGACCTGATCACTGCCCGAGAGGACGAGCGTCAGCGATTGCGACAAGACCTGCACGACGGACTCGGACCCGCGCTCACCGGCGTGATGTTGAAGGCTGCAGCGGCCAGGCGGCTGGCCAGCACAGACCCTGCCAAGTCCGCCGAATTGCTTCGGGTTCTGGAACGCAATGTTGCCGCTGCCATCGCAGACATTCGCGGATTGGTCGACGAACTGCGCCCACCAGTGTTGGACGGTCGTGGACTGGTCGGGGCCTTGCAGGACTACGTGGATTCGGTGCAGACCCCCAGCGGGCCGCGGTTGCAGTTGAGCACTGACGGAGTTGCTGATCTTGGACAGCTGCCGGAATCGGTGGAGGTCGCCGCCTATCGGATAGCTGCTGAGTCGTTGACCAACGTGCTGCGCCACGCCCACGCCGAGTCAGCGTCAATTGCCCTTTGGGTCGATGACAATCGGTTGCAGATGAAGATCACCGACAACGGCGTGGTCCGGACGCCGTGGACCGCCGGAGTCGGATTGTCGTCGATGCGAGAGCGGGCGGCCGCGCTTGGCGGCTGGCTTAGCGCTGGTCCTTCCGCTAGCGGCGGCGAGGTCCGCGTGACACTGCCCTTGGCGGTTTCATGATCAGTGTCCTGATTGCTGATGATCACGCGATGGTGCGGGAGGGTTTGCGCGCTCTGCTCTCCTCAATGGAGGGATACGAACTCGCGGGGACCGCAAGCACCGGCGCGGATGCCATCCGCGAGACGGTTCTGCTGAAACCTGATCTGCTCGTCTTGGACATCGGCTTCCCCGATCTCAATGGGATCGAGGTGGTGCGCAGGCTCGCGAAGGCGGCGCCGTCGGTCAAGATCTTGATGCTCACCATGTATGACGATGATGAGTCGATCTTGGGAGCTGTGCGCGCGGGCGCCCTCGGTTATGTGCTGGAGGGCGCCGATGCCGACGACTTACTGCGGCCGATCGCCGCCGTGGCGGCTGGCGAGGCAATCTTTGGACCTGGCCTCGCGCGGCGCGCGCTTCAGGTCTTGAGCGCCCCGCCTGAGCCCGCGTTCGCCCAGCTGACTCGCCGGGAGCGCGAGGTGCTCGAATTGATCGCCTCCGGGCTGTCGAATCAAGCCATTGCATCCAAGCTCGGGCTGTCCACCAACACGATCAGCAACCACATCTCCAGCATCTTTGGCAAGCTCCAGGTTGGCAGCCGGGCCGAGGCGATCGTGCGGGCGCGGTCCGCAGGTCTGGGCAACTAGTCGCGTGGGCTTGGTTCGTATCGGCAGGTAGTGCCGGTATGGACAGTGCGGTCGAGATGGGCACCGAGTTCTGGATGGGCGTCCGTGATGCGACGGATAGCGTCGCGGATACGGGCGGTGACGGCTTTGCGGGCGCGTTCGGCGGCGGTGTTGGCCAGCATCCGAGAAGTGCCGTCGGGTCGTGTAGCGCGGCGCAGCTCGACCAGGATTTGTTCGCGTTCGTCACTGGCACTTTGCTGACGGGCGAGGTCGGAGTGAGCTTTGGCGGTAGAGAGTTCGTCGTCCAGCTGAGCCAGGCGTCGCCGGTACGCGAGAAGGGCGGCGCGGTCGAGGATAAGCTCCGCTCCCCCCGAGTGCGCGCGATGGGAGACCTCGCCGCCGGCAAGGGTGAGAGCGGACAGATCAGTCCCGGGGTGGGCGAGCAGGTCTGCAAGGTCGTGCAGACCTTTGGTGTCGCGGAGATATGCCGTGTGTCCCCGGTAATTGGCCTGCCACATGTCGCCGACGCGTCGCAACTGCGCGACATCGTGACCGACCTCGGTTGGAGCTTCCGGGTCGCCGAGGTTTGCTAGTGCATGATGGCTCTCGGCCTGCCAAGCGCGAGCGCCAAGCCGTCGGTGGGTCTCGAGGGCCTGTGTGAGCCATTTTCGGGCGGGTTCGGCCTGGCCAATGGCAGCGTAGAGAAGCCCGATGCGGTGAGCATGGGCGCCCATGAAGCAGACCAGGGCGCCGTTGACCGCGCAGGCGTCGGCAATCGGGAGCAAATCGCCGAGAAGCCGCCGACATAGCGGGTAATCCTGCAGGGCGATGGCAGCCGTGGCCATCTCGCCGATGAAGATCGACCACAAGTAGGAGCGATCGGCGGACCAATCCTCCAAGGCGAGCACGGTGTCGAGTTCTCGACGGGCGGCGTCGATCTCGCCGGCGCGGGCATAGAATCCGGCAGCGACAGCGTGCGCATGTGCAGGGGCGCCGATCCACCAGCGCACCGCCTCCGCCGCCATGTTCTGCAGCTCTGCTGGCTGGTTCCGGGCGCGAACGATTTCAAGTCGTTGTGACATGCGCACGTTGCCGGTGTCACCCTCGCCGACGTCTTCGCCAAGGGCGGCAGCCTCAGCAGACAGCCGTTCACCGGTCTGGATATCGCCGTCGAGCAGCGCGAGAGCGGCCTGCCGGGTACGCAGTAGGTAGTCGTGACGAGGTTGTCGCAGGCGCTGCGTGAGATAGGCGTACTCCGCGAGCGAGGCGCGGAAGGCCGGCGAGCCATTCTCCAGTTGCGCGCTGGCCAGCAGTAGCAGAGCTTGGGCGTGTCGTTCCTGGTCGTCGGCCTGTTTGGCTAGATCGGCGATCTCAGCGGCGATGGCGGCCCGGGCAGTTGCCGTGCCAGGAGTCCACAGGATGTCGTGCTGGGCGAGCATGCAGCTGGCCAGAGTGGCTGGGTCGTCGAGCGAGCGGGCGATGCGTACTGCCCGCTCGGCCAGTGGCCGAGCCTGAGGCCGATCGACCGGTACTGAGTGTTGCAACTGGCGGGCGAGCGCCGCAGTCACCTCCGCCTCAGTGGTTGTGCCGCTGCCATTCAGAGCTCGCCGGGCGTTGCTGAGCACACCAACGAGGTGCGCGCGGGGCATCGCGAAGCGGGCGCCGATACGGTCCAAGCCAAGTGCCACCGTGCCGAGGAGCTCGGCACGGCCACTCGCTACGGCTTGGGTCCATGCAGTGTCTAGCAGTTCCCGCGCCTGGACGGCGTCGCCGGAACGCAGCCGCAGATCTGCTTCGGCTGTGAGCACGCCAACAAGGTCGGTGTCCGACAACTGTAGGCCGGCGGTAGCGACCGCGGACCGCAGTCGCGCGAGATGGCCGGCGGCTTCGCTGAAGGCGAAGCGCGTGGCGTCGGCGCGAGCGGCGGAGTGCGCCCAGGTCACTGCTGGTTGAGTGCCGGCCCGAAGTATGGCGGCAGTGAAGTGGTAGGCGAGTTCGACCGGAAACACCGGGCTACCTCGTTCGTGGCGGCGCAGCAGGGCGCTGGCAACCCGATCATGCAGCTCGACTCGCCGCGCTGGGCCAAGCGCCGCGTAGATGGTTTCCCGATACAGGTCGTGGACGAACCCGGCTGGGGCGTCAGGGTGTCCGGCAATGGCAAGGATGCCGGCCGCTGTCGCTTCCGCGACCAGCCCGCCGATCTGGTTCGTGTCGTTGCCGGTCACCTCCGCGAGGACGTCGGGTAGCAGCGTGCCGCCGGCGACCGCCGCCGCATCGAGCACTGCGGCACACCCGTCGGACAGGCGGGCCAGCCGGCGACCGATCACCTCACGGACGGCTTCAGGCACGTCGGTCGCGCTGCCCGCAACGGCGAGCAGCTGGCAGAGCTCGCGGGCATAAAACGGGTGGCCGCCGCTGCGTTCATAGACCAGCCGTGCCCAGTCGTCGGGTGCTGACGCGCCTGCGACGGCATGCACCAAGTCGGCGATCTCGTCGGGAGCCAGTCCTCGTAACGGCACGAGTTCGGCCGCGCTTGCGAGGTCGGCCAGCGTTGCGGCGACGCCCGGTGGCGACTCGTGTGGCCGATAGGCGCCGACCAGCATCAGCGCACCAAGCTGGGGCTCGTGCGCCATGAAGCGGAGCAGCTCTACGGTGGACTGATCAGCCGAATGCAGGTCGTCCAAGATCACCACGACTGGCTCGCTGGTGGCTGCCCTGCTCAGTGCCTGGCCGGCAGCGTCAAACACCCGGACCCTTGTCGCGGAGTCCGCGTCGACCACGGGTGAGTTGGTGGCGAGCTCCGGCACGATCGCGGCGAGCTCCGGCGGAGCTGCCTGTACCAGCTCGTGGTTTCGATCAATGAGGGCGCGTAGCGCCTGGGTCCACGGCCACCACGCTGGCGCCTGATCACCGTCCCAGCAAGTACCCCACACCACCGTGCCAGCGTCGGCCCTGACCCGGCTGGCGAATTGCGTCAGCAGGGTTGTCTTGCCAATGCCGGCTTCGCCGGTGACCAGGACCACCCCAGCCCAGCCGGAGGCCCTGCCGCCCGGCGGCGAGGAGAGGGCCTGGTAGGCGGCAGTCAGCCGGGCCAGCGGCTCAGCACGGCCGACGAACGCGACCACATCCGCATTGTCGCGCGGGCATTGGTGGTCGGGCAAAGTGCCAGCCGGTTTCTAGCGGAAGCCACCCCACCTCTAGCGCGTAACTGGTATCACCCCTACTCGGTTTTCGGAGACACCCATGA
This sequence comes from uncultured Actinomycetota bacterium, assembly GCA_963740515.1. Classification (GTDB taxonomy): domain Bacteria; phylum Actinomycetota; class Actinomycetes; order Propionibacteriales; family Propionibacteriaceae; genus Microlunatus. The sequence goes on along the minus strand of CAVUEO010000025.1, from coordinate 61,198 downwards.
CCGTCACATTCGATCCACAGCAGTACAAGATCACCACCCGCGCGCAGTGGGAGGACGCCGCCGAGGCGTGGCACCGCTGGGGGCCGGTCATCGACGATTGGCTCAGTGTCGCCACCGAGCGGATGCTCGACGCCTCACAGATCACCACCGGCAGCCGCGTCCTCGACGTAGCCGCCGGTGCCGGTGGGCAGAGCCTTGCCGCAGCGCGCCGGGTCGGCCCGACCGGGCAGGTACTGGCTACCGATATCTCCCCGGCCATCCTGGCGTACGCCGAGAAGGCGGCCAGCGACGCCGGGTTGCAGACCATCACCACCCGGGAGCTCGACGGCGAGCGCATCGACGTCGATGAGGCCAGCTTCGATGCGGTCATCTCTCGGGTCGGGCTGATCTACTTCCCGGACCAGCAGAACGCGCTTGCCGGTATGCGTCGCGCGTTGCGACCGGGCGGTCGCATCTCCGCAGTGGTCTACTCCACCGCGGAGCGGAACGGGTTCTTCGCCATCCCCGTCGGCATCATCCGACGCCGCGCCCAGCTACCGCCGCCAGCACCTGGACAACCCGGTCCGTTCAGCCTCGGCGGCCCTGGTGTCGCCCAAGACCTCTTCGCTGCGGCCGGCTTCGGCAACATCGACGTCGAGACGGTGCCGTCGCCGCTGAGGATGGCGAGCGCCGCCGAATGCGTCGCCTTCGAACGCGATTCCTTCGGGGCGTTACACCAGATGCTCGCCGGTCTGCCCGCGTCCGACCGTGATGACGCCTGGGCCGAGATCGGCCGAGCCCTCGCCGAGTTCGAAGGGCCGGATGGGTTTGTGGGCCCGTGCGAGATGCTGGTCATTTCCGCCACTCGCTAGGGGGACAGACGATGGCAGGAGTGAAGCTCGCTGCTGTGCAGGCGGCGTACACCCTGATGAATCAAGAGGCCTGCGTCGATAAGGCGGTCAAGCTGTTGCATCAGGCCGCCGCCGAAGGGGCCAGAATCGTGGTGTTTCCCGAGGTCTTCATCCCGGGCAACCCGATCTGGATCGACACCTTGCCGATCTGGGACGGGGACGGCGATTGGTACGCGCTGCTGGTCGAGCAGGCGGTCGTGGTGCCCGGTCCGGTCACGGACACGCTTGCGGCCGCTGCCCGCGATACCGGCACCTACCTGGTCATCGGAGTGGACGAACGGGAACTGCACGGCACCACGATCTACAACGCAACCCTCTATTTCGGACCCGACGGCACCCTGCTCGGCAAGCACCGCAAGCTGATGCCCACCGGCTCAGAACGCACCGTCTGGGGCATGGGCGACGGCTCGACGTTACCGGTCATCGACACGCCGTACGGGCGGCTTTCCGGGCTGACCTGCTGGGAGAACTACATGCCGCTGACCCGGTTCTATGTCTACAGCCAGGGAGTGGATATCTGGACTGCACCCACCCTCGCTACTGGGGACGGCTGGATCGCGACCATGCGGCACATCGCGCGCGAGGCCCGTTGTTACGTCGTCGGCGTCAATCCCTGTATGCACCTCGACCAGATCCCGGACGACTTCCCGCATCGCGACCGGGTCAGGCGCCCCGAGCAGGACGACTGGGTCGAGCCCGGCAACAGCGTCATCGTCGACCCCGACGGTGCCGTCCTCGCGGGGCCGGCACGGCACGAGGAGACCATCCTGTACGCCGACATCGACCTCGCTGCCGTGCGGGCCTCACGCCGGTACTTCGACCCGGTCGGCCACTACCACCGCCCCGACATCTTCCAGCTCCACGTCGACACCCGACCCCGTCCTTCGGTCGTCCTCCGAGAGCCGCCCGCCGACTTGTCAGAACCCAGTTGATCTATAGCTCAACTGGGTTCTGACAAGTTGGCTCCGCCCATGCCGGCGTCGCGAGCTCGAATGATCGCTCCTGACCGATCGGCCACATGCAGCTTGGCGATGATGTTGGAGACGTGGTTGCGTACGGTCTTGCTGCTCACTCCTAGGCGGCGGGCGACCGCAGCGTTGTCACGGCCTTCGGCCAGCAACCCCAGTACCTCGTGCTCGCGCTCGGTGAGCTGCGGGAACGGCGACGATGCAGCTGTACGGCTGAAGTGGCTAAGCATTTGAGCCGCGATCCCCGCGCCGAAGAGCGCCTCGCCGCGACCGACCGCGCGCACCGCCGCAACAATCTCCTCCGGCGCTGATCCCTTGAGTGTGTAGCCGTACGCGCCGGCGCGGAGCGCGGCCAGCACGTTCTCGTCGTCGTCGTACATAGTGAGAATGAGCGCGCGCGTCGCCAGCCCTTCCGCCCGCAGCTGTCCGCAGACCCACAACCCGTCGCCGTCGGGCATGTTGAGGTCGAGCACGGCGACATCGGGCTGGTGTTCGGTCGCGGCCTTTACGGCGTCTCGGCCCGTGGTGGCGACCGACATCACGGCGATGTCGTCCTCGGCGTCAAAGACCGCGCGCAGCCCGCTGACGAACACCGGATGATCATCAGCGAGGATCAGCTTGATCAACTGGCCCTCCCAGACTCAGGGGCAATGTCGCGGCCACCACCGTTCCACCTTCCGGAGGCGACATTACGGTCAGCCTGCCGCCCACCTCGGCGGCTCGCTCCCGCATTGATCGCAGCCCAACCCCGGGCGTACCGCCCGGATTTAGGCCACCACCATCATCACGTACCGACAGCTCGACGGCGTCGTCAGCGATCAAGATCGACACAGTACAGCGGGTCCCATCGCTGTGCCGGACGGCGTTCGTCATCGCCTCAACCGCAATCCTGTAGGCGGCCGTCTCGATCGCAGCCGGCAGCGCGCCACGCGGATTCGACCCGGTGACCTCGATCTCCATCTCGCCGGCTAGCGCCGCCGCCCGCGACCGCACCGCTCCGAGCAAGCCGAGTTCGTCGAGCGCCGGGGGCCGCAGCGCTTCAACGAGTCGTCGTACATCGGCAAGGCTGGTGGTGACCTCGGTATCGATTTCGCCGAGGAGCCCGCGAGCCGCCGACTCTGGCGGGACCTGGCGTGCCGCCAGCCCTGCTTTGAGACGGATGGCCGCCAGCGTCGGTCCCAGTCCGTCGTGGAGATCACGCCGTAGCCGGCGCCGCTCGTCCTCCCGCAGGGCGACAACCTCCGCACGGGACCGGAGCAGATCCTGGTGCAGCCGTACGGCCTGGACCGCGGGACCTACCTCGCGGGCAAGCGAGCGGAGGAGCTCCAGATCGGCCGGCTCCAGCTGGTCGCCGCGACCACGCTCAGACACCCGCAGCCGGCCGACCGTTTCGCCGTGATGCGTGAGTGTTTCGGAGTGGACGTTTCCCACCCGCGCACCGTGTTCGGCAGCAAGGCGAAACTCGCCTTGCCCGTCGGTGAGGTCGATTGCGACGTACGGCAGCCGCAGCGACTGCGCCACGGTCTCCACCACAACGGGCAACACCTCGCCCGGCAACATGACGGCCTGCATCCTCGTCCCGAGCCGCGCCAATACCCCGGCCGGGTCGTCCCGGTCGCCGTACATCAGCCGGTTCACGGTGCGCTGGGCCACGTTGCGCAGCGGCGCGAGGGTAAGCGCGGCTGCCGCCGCAGCAATGGCGGCGGCGACCGTTCCAGAGAGGCGAAGCCCGCTGACGAGCACCGCGACGAGCGCTGCGTACCCGGCGACGAGGATGGCGACCAGGGAGATGTAGACCAGCGACCGGTTAGCCAGCCGCTCGATGTCGAACAGCCGGTGCCGGCGCAGCGCAACCGCAATCCCCAGCACGAATGGCAGCCCCGACAGGCCGATCGCGCCGGAGGGCAGCAACTGCTCTCCTGTAATGAGCTGTGGCAGATGCCACCCGGCGAGGCCGAGCACACCGGCCGCGATGCTGCCGCCCGCAATCCATCGCAGCCGGCTCCGGGTCAGCGGATCGTGACTCCGGCGATACGCCACGATGCCCAGGATTGCGCCGGTCACCAGCGTCGCCGCGACCACGGCGGTCTGGCCGGCAAAGACGAGATCGAACCACCGCAGGGCATTGGGGACGAACAACGCGACCGCTGCCATCCAGGTCAGCATTAGCGCAAGAGGGGCGGTGTAGGCCAAAGCGAGCACAGCTCGTCTGGGTCGGAGGGCCGGATCGTCTCGTGGCAGCTGGAGCCCGAAGGCCAGCGCAGGGCCCCAAGCAAACGAGTAGACGCCGATCACGCACAAGTTGTACAGCCAGAGCGCCGGTCCGCCTGTCGCCAGCGCGAGCGCGGGAATGCCTGTCACAAATGCGAGAGTGCTGCCAAGCAGGCCAGCTCCCGCGAGCAGCAGCGGGGTGGTCGACGGCTCCTCGGGTCGCCGCAGGAACAATGCGGTCGCCAGTGCGGCCAGCGCGAAGACGAAGATCAGGTTCCCCCACCCGGCCACCAGCAGCGGGTACGGATCCGTACGATCGACGCGGACCGTTACCTGTGCTATGCCGTCGCGCACGATGTCGTACCCGATCTCCTCCCCCAGCTGCGGGCGGGCAAGGCCGCCCAGCCCATCGGCGAGGCGATGTCCGGCGATCTCGATCACGACATCGCCGGATCGGAGTCCGGGACCGTCGACGGGGCTCGGCACGGCGACGACGACGCCGTCGGTGCGATACAACGAGACGACCGTGCCGTCAGAGGGTGCGTCGAGGCGCACCGCGACAGCGATCACACCGAGCAACACGAGTACGACCGCGACAATCGCGGGTGCGCGGCGGGCGAGGTTCGACCGCCAGGCGCGACGCTCGGCCGCCTTCACCGACGCCGACGCACTCACGACCCAATTCTCCTTGTGCTCGTGGCGATAGTTGGCGCCGAGGGCCCTTCAGTCGGCGAAGGCAGCCGCGAACTGCCGGTCGTACGTCCCAAGAATCCCGCTCGGAACGGGACATCGTCCCGTGACAGCGGGACACCTCCCCGCAGAGCCTGGCGGCATGCTGACTGAGACCTATCCTGCGCAGCAACGAACCGCCAGTCCTGTGCTGTGGGCATTGACCTCTGGCATCACCGGGTTGCTGGCCAACGTGCTGCTCGTCCTGTTCTTCCTGCTGGCCCGGCCCTTCGGCGTCAATGGTCCACTGGCCGAGGCAGGCCAGGACTTCATGTGGCTTGGCAGCGCCAACGACGTGGTGATCATCGTGCAGTTCCTGACGTTCATTCCGGTGGCGCTTGCCTTGCGCAGGTGGCTGCCGCCCACACGATCGGTGCGGATAGCGACGGCGGCGGCTGTCGGGGCGATGGTCGTTGTCGCCATCCTGCAGCTGCTGCTCGTCGCCGGTGTCCTGGAGTTCGACGTCCAGGTGATGCTTGTCGTGGCGATGTTCTTGGTGATTTACGCCTGGATAGTCGCGGTCAGCTCGACTGGCCACCGCCATGGCACCCTGCCGCGGTCCGTGACCCGCTTCGGGCTGCTGCTCGGGGTGTCCCTTCCGGTGGGTCTGGTCATCGCCGCAGCCGGTCTGCTTTTTCCCTCGGGGTCGCCGGCCCAACTCGCCTTCGTGATACCTGGCGTCGCCGTCGCAGCCATCGGCTGGCTGGGCCTTCCGGTGTGGCCGCTGGTGCTGGCCCGAATGGTATTTAGCAAGCCCCCATCGCACTCCGTCAGCTAAAGAGGAAAGGAATGGTATGAGAACCGCGTACAAGGTGCTCGCATACATCGTGGCCGCTGAGGTGGCAATTCAGGCCATGGTCATGGTCTGGGCGATTGCCGGGCTCGGAGTCTGGGTCGACAACGGCGGTGTGTTCGACAAATCGATCATGGAGAGCGAGGCGTTGCCCTTCACCGAGGTGATCGGCATCCTCGTGCATGGCATCAACGGGACCTTCGTAGTTCCGGCGATTGCGCTGGCGCTGCTGATCGTGTCGTTCTTCACCAAAGTGCGCGGCGCGATCAAGTGGGCCGTCATCGTGTTCGTGCTCGTGGTGGTGCAGGGCCAGATCGGCTTCCTCGGCCATGAATTCCCGTTGGCCGGTGCGCTGCACGGCCTCAACGCATTGGCGCTATTCACCGTGGCCCTCTACGCCGCTCGCCGGCTCCGCACCGCGGCGGCCCGCAGTGGTGTCACACCTGCCGAGGAACAGGTCGCAACACCAGTGGCATGACCGACGCCGGATCGGAAGGCGGCATGGACACTGCGCGTATTCGTCGGCTGCTGCGGGTGATGTTGCCCGTGCTGGCAACCGTGGCGATCGTGGTTCCGTTGGCCTGGATGTGGGAGGCCAGTCGGATGCCCGCGGCGTATTCGGTGATGGAGATGGGCTACCTCGATTACGGCGGTGGCGTCCAGTCTGCTCCCGGGCCCGGTGGTCACGGGCAGGGCAACGGGCACGACCACCATTCGGGGCCGTCGCGCTTGGTCACCGACATGGTCGCCGACCCGGCACTGCCGGCCGACGTACGAGTCGAGTTGGTGACGCGACGAGAGGTGCTGACGATCGGTGGTCGATCCATTCCCGGATTCACGATCAATGGCACATCGCCCGGCCCCGAGATCCGCGTTAGCCAGGGCCAACTGGTGGAGGTGCACCTCCGTAACGAGTCGGTTGCTGCAGGAGTCGCGCTGCACTGGCACGGGGTCGACGTCCCCAACGCTATGGACGGCGTCGCCGGTTTGACTCAGGATGCCGTGCCGGTCGGCGGTGAGTTCACCTACCGCTTCGTGGCCGATCGGGCTGGCTCGTTCTGGTATCACTCCCATCAGGTGTCCAATCCTCAAGTTGCCGGAGGGATGCTCGGCTCTCTCGTGGTGACCGGGCAGCCGGGCATCGCACAGCAGGTGGACGTGTCTGCCCTCGCGCACACATATGGGGGTCTTCGGACCATCAATGGCAAGGCCGAAGATCTCCGCGTGGAGGCTCGACCCGGCCAACAGGTCCGGGTCCGCGTCACCAACACCGACAACGGGCCGATGCAGATCTGGACTGGCGGCTCCTACCGGCTGCTCGCGATCGACGGTGCCGAAGTCAATCAACCCGGCCAGGTCTCAGGCCGATCGGTGACGCTCACCGCAGGCGCTCGGGCCGACATCGAGGTCCAGGCTCCCGGGGACGGGTCAGCGGCCAGGTTGCAGCTGTCAAAGGCAACCGCGGTGATCATCGGACCGCCAGGTGCCGACGCATCCCTGCCGCCACAACCCGGCGAGGAGCTGGATCTCTTGACTTACGGCTCACCGGCCCCGCTCGGCTTCGATCCAGCACGGGCCACACGTCGGTTCGACTATCTGATCGGTCGCCGACCGGGCTTTGTCAAAGGCCGCCCGGGGATGTGGTGGTCGATCAACCGCCACCTCTACCCCAACGTTCCTATGTTCGTGGTGCGGGAGGGGGACGTGGCGCTAGTTCACATCGACAACCGCAGCTCCGAAGTGCACCCGATGCACCTCCACGGCCACCACATGGTCGTGTTGGCTCGCGACGGTGAGGCAGCGACCGGCAGTCCTTGGTGGGTCGACTCGCTCAACGTCGCCGCCAACGAGAGCTACGACGTCGCCTTCGTGGCCGATAACCCGGGCATCTGGATGGACCACTGCCACAACCTCAAGCACGCCTCCGACGGCATGGTCGCGCACCTCATGTATGAGGGATTCGATACTCCATACCGGATCGCAGGACCGGCAGACAACCGGCCGGAATGAGGCACAACTCAGCCACTCGGGTAGGGAGTGAGCAGCTGGTCGACAGGGGCGTAGTCGTCGGTCAGCACCGCGGCGTCACCGGTCCACCCGGCAAGTTCTGCACCGGTGATCACCTCCCAGTCAGCCCCACGCTCTGCAATCTTCGCCGAGATCGAGGCGATATCGAGCGGGGCGTCGGAGGCGACCAGGACCAGGTTGCCGCCGGCCTTTTCTCCGTTGTTCAAGGTATCGACCTCAGTAGCGAGCGCGACATGATCAAATGTGTTTGCCAGCGTCGCGACCTCGGCACGCGCGAACGCCAGCGGGCCATAGTCCAGGAGATTGATCACATAGATTCCCTCCGCGGTGAGCACCCGCGCAATCTCACGCACCGTCTCGCGTGTGGTGAGGTGCCACGGCACGCTGACACCACCGAATGCGTCGCCCAGCACCAAGTCGCGACTGTCATCGGCCAACCGGCCCAAACCGAGCCGTGCGTCCTCGACGCGGACCTCGATGCCTTTGCCGCTTGCGAGGCCGAACTCCTCGTTGTCGATCTTGACAACGCCCGGATCGATCTCGGACACCAAGCTCGATGTGCCGGGACGCACCCGTTCGAGGTAGCGCGGCAGGGTTAGCCCACCACCGCCGATGTGATACACCCGCAGCGGCTCGCCTTCGGGGTATTCGGTGTCGATCACCGACGCGACAGCCTTGGCATAGTCCCAATCGAGATAGGTCGGATCGTCGAGGTCGACGTAGGAATGCGGTGCGCCGTCGAGCATCAGCACCCGCCCGGACGCTCGGTCCTGGTCTTTGACGACCACAGCACAGTGGTAGATCGTTTCCACGTCACAGCCACCCGGCGCGACCGCGACCACGCCGCCAGCGACGATCACCAGCACGGCCGGCGTAACGGCTGACCGCCAGCCGCGTACCCGGAATTCGACGAGCGCACCGGCAAGGACCAACACTGCCCCCAGACCGACCATGATCCCGCTGACAGGCACCCGTGAAATCAGCACGAAACCGGTGACGACCGTGCCCACAATGGCCCCTGCAGTGCCGATCGCAGAGAGTCTTCCGACGACCGTTCCGGTCTCGTTGAGAGTGGTAAGTCGCAGCTTGGTGACCATCGGCGTCACGGCCGCCAGGAACGTACCAGGCACGATGATCGCGAACGTTGAGACCAGCATGAGCAGCACGCCACGATCGAACGCCCCCGCTGCACGCACGGCGAATGGAGTTGCCGCCACTGCCACGCCGGACACCGCCAGCAGCGGACCGAGCGCCCGACGTGGCGGTATCAAGTCGGCTGCCCGACCCCCAGCCCAGGAGCCCAGGGCAATGGCAGCCAGCGCAACGCCGATGACCAGCGTGCTCGTCTCCAGCGTCAGGCCGAAATACGGAGCCAGCAGCCGCAGCGCCACCACCTCGACGACAAGCACGCTAGCCGAGGCACCAAAGACCAAAGCTGCCGCCGCGTACCGTCCCAACTCGGGCGACTCGGGCCGTGCGACGACGATCTCGCCCGACTTGCTGCTCATCGCTGGATCATGCCACGCGTCGGCTAAACAGAGCCGGTAGCAGTGCCGCGATCGCTGACCCTCCCTGGCCACAGCCTCGGCACAGTGCCACATTAGGCTCATGCCAGGCTGATCCTTGAAAGGAGGTATCGATGAACATCCTTAGTCGAGGTTTCAGGGGACGGAGGCGGGACAGTAGCGGGCAACTGCCGCCGGGACAGTACCTCACCAACGACTTCCCGGTCCTCTCGGCGGGTCCAACCCCCCGCATACCGCTAGATGCCTGGGAGTTCACCATCACAACCGAGCTGGGCGCAAGCCATCAGTGGAGTTGGGCGGAGCTCATGGCTTTGCCGGCCGAGTCAGTAACAGCCAACATCCATTGCGTGACGCGTTGGTCCAAGCTCGATACGGCCTGGCGCGGAGTCTCACTCGACACCCTGCTTGCCGACATCGAGACCGAGGCAGACTTCGCGCTGGTTCATAGCTACGGGGGTTACAGCACCAACCTGCCGCTGGAGGATCTGCTCGACGGTAAGGCATGGGTTGCCTATGAGTACGAGGGCGAGGAGCTGGCTCCTGAGCACGGCGGACCCGCTCGCCTACTGGTCCCCCATCTGTACTTCTGGAAGTCGGCCAAGTGGGTTCGCGGCATGGACCTGATGCTGCAAGACACCCCTGGCTTCTGGGAGCAACTTGGCTACCACGACTACGGCGACCCATGGCGCGAGCAGCGATACCAGGGGGATTGAAGGTCCGCCGCGCCTGGCGGCCAGCCCACCTGGTGGAACAGCGGCGTGAGACCGAGAGCGCCTCGACGCTGGTTCTCGAGGTAGCCGGTTGGCCCGGACATCTGGCTGGGCAGCACATCGACGTACGCCTGACCGCGCCCGACGGCTACCAGGCTGCTCGCAGCTACTCGCTCGCCGCGCCTCCGGATGGCGACCGGATCGAAATCACAGTGCAGCGGGTGCCAGACGGCGAGGTGTCGAGCTATCTCGCCGACGAAGTTACGAACGGTGACACAGTCGAGGTCCGGGGACCAGTCGGCGGTTGGTTCGTGTGGAAGCCAGGAGACAGCGCGCCGGTAGTGCTGGTAGCGGGCGGGTCGGGCGTGGTACCGCTCATGGCGATGATTCGGTCTCGCGACGGAGTGAATTCAACACCGTTCCGGCTCATTTACTCCGTACGCACTCCCGACGATCGGATCTATGATCATGAACTTCACAGTCGTGCGACTCACGACAGTGGGCTCGAGATCACCTTCCTTTACACGCGTAGGGCGCCCGCGGGCGAAACGCGATCGGCCGGGAGGATAGCCGCGGAGGATCTCCTCAGCCACGGCTGGCCGCCTGGCTTGGAGCCGACATGCTACGTCTGTGGGCCCACGCCATTCGTCGAAACGGTCGCGAATCTGTTGATCGACCTAGGGCACAACCCAACGCGGATCCGCACAGAACGGTTCGGGCCGACTGGCCCATGATCATGAGGTGACTGAGAGATGAATGAGCAAGTGGCGGTCTACGACGGGAATACACTGGCCGGCCCGCTGTCGGAGGTGTTCGCCGTTGAGCTGACGACCGCGGCTGGCCGATGCAGGAGCTGCGGTACGACCTCCCACCTGGCCACGCTCCGGGTCTACGGCCCTGACCCGGGCTTTGTGGGACGTTGTCCGAATTGTGAGGACGTGCTGCTGCGACTGGTGCGTACGCCCGATGCGCTATGGCTGGACCTCGGTGGTGTGTCCGCCTTGCGGATCCCGATGCCCGACTCTGCCGGAGAGACCACCGATGAGTCGAACTGACATTAGATAGGCACAGCGCAAGGAGCAGCACCATGATCCGTGAAAACTTCCGTGAATACCTTGAGGAGCTCATTAGTAACGGCTACACAGTTCGCCACGACGAGCATGGCTCGGACCCTGACCTGATCGATCCAGGCGGCAATCCGATCGAAACGTGGCGTGCGGACTATCCGTATGACGAGCGGATGGACCGTGACAAGTACGAAGAAGAGAAGTACGCCCTCCAAATCGAGCTGTTGAAGTTTCAGGACTGGTCACAGGAGACTGGCGCCAAGCATGTGATCTTGTTCGAGGGTCGCGATGCGGCCGGCAAGGGAGGCACGATCAAGCGGTTCATGGAGCATCTCAATCCACGTGCGGCCCGCGTTGTCGCCTTGACCAAGCCGACCGAGACCGAGCAAGGCCAGTGGTACTTCCACCGCTACGTCGCCCACCTGCCAACCGCTGGCGAGATCGTGCTCTTCGATCGTTCCTGGTACAACCGAGCTGGGGTCGAGAGAGTGATGGGGTTCTGCTCCGGCGAGGAGTACAGCCAATTTCTCCGTCATGCACCCCTGTTCGAAGAAATGCTGGTCGAGAGCGGCTTTTCGCTAACGAAGCTCTGGTTTTCGGTCACCCAGCAGGAGCAGCGCACCCGGTTCGCCATCCGTCAGATCGACCCGGTGCGTCGCTGGAAGCTTTCGCCGATGGACGTCGAATCCCTGGACCGCTGGGACGACTACACCAAGGCCAAAGAAGCGATGCTGCTGACGACCGACACCGACTTCGCGCGCTGGACTTCCATCAAGAGCAACGACAAGAAGCGTGCGCGGATCAACGCAATGCGCTGCTTCCTTCACCAGTTCGAGTATGAGGACAAGAATCCAGAGATCGTCTACGCTCCTGATCCGCTGTTGGTGCAGCGCGGACGCGACGCCGTCGACTAGCCAAGATCGTTCCAACGGCAGGTAGTGTCGCGGACACTAGCTCCATTCTCGAAACTCGACTGACAACTTGTCCATGAGCGCATCAAGATCAGCATTGATGCGGCGCCGCGATGGATCCTCGTCGTGCCAGGCAATGATCTCCGGCGCAGCCTGCTCGAGGGTGATCGTGGCGACATAGTCCGGTACCACGCTGCGCAGCTTGGAGTTGTCGAAGATAAGCGAGTGCGCACTGTCTCCGAGCAAAGCGTCACCCCAGTGCGGGTAGGTGGCAGCGATGACGTCGGACGGCACATGGACGATCTTCGCCTCGGCACCGGCCGCATTCGCCAAGATCATGGTGATCTGATTCCAGGTCAGCACATCGTCGGAGGTGATGTGGAAGGCCTCCCCGATGGTCCGAGTATTGCCAAGCAAGGGAACAAAACCCTTGGCGAAGTCGTCGCTGTGCGTCAGGGTCCATAGCGAGGTGCCGTCGCCGTGCACGACGACCTCCTTCCCCTGTCGCATCCGTTCCACCAAGGTCCAGCCGGCGTACGAAGGCACCGAGGTGCGGTCGTAGGTGTGGGACGGCCGGATGATCGTTGCCGGAAAGCCCTCCTCTCGGTAGGCACGAACCAACCGATCCTCGCAGGCGATCTTGTCCCGCGAGTAGTGCCAGTACGGGTTGCTGAGGGGAGTGGACTCGGTCACCGGCACTCGTGCCGGCGGCGTCTGATACGCCGAAGCCGAACTGATGAAGACGTACTGGCTGATCTTGCCGCGGAATTGCTCGAGGTCGGCTTCGATGTGATCTTGCGTGAACGCCACCCAATTCACCACCACGTCGAATTCCAGCCCACCCAACGCATCCCGTACTGAGGCAGGGTCGCGTACGTCGCCATGCAGGATGGTCACCTCGGCGGGCAGCGGTCGGAGTTGGGTGGCGCCGCGATTCAGCGCATACAGGTCGATACCGCGCTGCACCGCCAAGCGACAACACGCCGAGCTGATGATCCCGCTGCCGCCAATGAAAAGGACCCGGAGTGCGCTCGCCACGGGCGGCTAACCAGTCCTGCCCGATGATCCGACCCTGGCCACCCTCGAGAGGCCATCGATAGCGGCTACCTCCTCAGGCGAGAGCTGGATTCGGGCGCCGGCCGCGTTCGAAACCATGCGCTCGCGGCGTGACGACTTGGGGATGACGACAAAGCCGTGCGCTATGTGCCAGGCGACGATCACTTGCGCGGTCGTTGCGTCGTGCTTGGCAGCGATCGAAGCCAGCGTCGGGTCGCTCAGGTTGCTCACCTTGAACGGGCTGTACCCCTCCAGCACAACTCCGCGCTGCCGCAGCCCGGAGACCACAGCCGGCTCGTAGAGCGCTGGGCCCCAGCGGATCTGGTTGACCTCAGGAGTCGTTCCTGTTGTCTGAGTCAGTTCATCGATCTGACGCAGCGAGTAGTTGCTCACGCCCACCGCTTTTGCCAGACCGTCCTGCCGCGCCCTCACGAGCTGCTCCCAGACCCGGGGCGCTGCCCTACCGCCGGGCGGCCAATGCACCAGCCAGAGGTCGATGTAGGCCACGCCCAGCTTTGACAGGCTCTCCTCGAGCGTCCGACGCTCCCGACCAGCACGGTCGGGAGGCAGCTTGGTCGTCACGAACACCACTTCCCGAGCAAGTGTGGACGAGGCCAACGCCTTTCCGATGCCGGACTCGTTGTGATACGCCGTCGCAGTATCAATGTGCCGGTATCCGGCCTCCAGTGCCTGCGCGGTTACCTGCTGCGCCGCGGAGCTGCTGATCTGCCAGGTGCCGAATCCGAGCAGCGGCATGAAACCGTTGCTCAACGCCGTGGCCGGCTGTGCGTAGTCGTTGATCGTCATAGTCGCACGCTATCCGAGAGGCTGATCGAGTACCTCGGACGCGGCTCCAGACGCGTCAGCGGACACCCAAGAGATGTTGTAGGGCGAGGCGCTGGATGTGAGCGAAGCCGTAGCCCTGAGTGCGGGCCTGCTCGAGGTCGTAGGTCTCATATGCGCCGGGATCGGTCAGCAGCTCCTGGTAGGTCTCGCCATCATTGAGGGTCGGCTGGCTGAGCTCACCGACCCGGCCTGCATCGAGTGCCTCCTGTACCTCAGGATCCGCCCGGAAGGCCCGTGCCCGATCGCGCAACATCAGATAGAGCTCCATATTGGCGCGGGCAGACTCCCAGACACCGTCCATGTCCTCGGTACGCAGCGGCTTGTAGTCAAAGTGCCGGGGCCCGTCGTAAGCCGGCCCGCCGCCCGGTGCCCCGTTCTCGAGCAGGTCGACGGTGGAGAAGGCTTGCAGCAGGTCGCCGTGGCCGAAGACCAGGTCCTGGTCATAACGGGGACCCTTCTGCCCGTTCAGGTCGATGTGGAACAACTTCCCCGCCCACAGCGCCTGCGCGATCCCGTGGGTGTAATTGAGGCTGGCCATCTGCTCATGGCCGACTTCAGGGTTAATACCGACCATGTCGGCGTGTTCCAGCTCATTGATGAACGCCAAGGCGTGGCCGATGGAGGGCAGCAGGATGTCTCCTCGCGGCTCGTTCGGCTTCGGCTCGATCGCGAAGCGCAGCCCATACCCGCGGTCGATCGAATACTCAGCCAGCAAGTCCAGAGCCTCCCGGTACCGGTCCAGCGCTGCCCGTACATCCTTGGCGAAGTCGACCTCCGAGCCTTCTCGGCCGCCCCAGAAGACATAGATCTGCGCGCCCAGTTCCGCGGCGAGGTCCATATTGCGCATCACCTTACGGATCGCGTACCGCCGCACGCTCCGGTCGTTGCTGGTCAACCCGCCGTCTTTGAAGACCGGGTCGTAAAAGAGGTTGGTGGTCACCATCGGCACCACCATTCCGGTCTCCTCGAGGGCAGTCGTGAACTCATCGATGATCCGCTGTCGCTCGGAGCTGCTGCTACCCGGCGGAATCAGGTCGTCGTCGTGAAAGGTGATCCCGTACGCCCCAAGCTCGGCCAGCATGTGCACCGCCTCCACCGCGGCGAGCACCGGTCGGGTCGCCTCGCCGAACATGTCGCGGGCTTGCCAGCCGATGGTCCACATGCCGAAGCTGAACTTGTCCTCGCGCGTGGGCTGCGGTGCCATGACTCCTCCTGAATTGTTGAGCCGCCCTAGCGGACGGTGACCGGCGTATCCATGATTCTTTCGCCACGGATCATTCTTCGGCTACCGCTCAGTTGCACCGCCACCGGACCGGCAAAGGTGGTTCCGGCTGTGCCCACACGGAACAGCACCTCGCCAGGTTCGACGATCCGTTCCATGGTTCGTCCGGTGAACGACAGCCGATCGGTATGCACAATGAATGACACCTCGGCTGATGCTGCCGGGGCCAGCCGTACGCGGACGAACCCGACCAGCTGCGTGATCGGCCGGGTCACACTGGCGACCGGGTCCGCCGCATACAGCTGCACCACCTCATCACCCTCGCGAGCCCCGGCGTTTCGGACCGTGACGGTCAGCTCGACGCTGCCTGCGGTGTCGAGCTCGACGGGATTGGCGTGCAGGTTGTCGTAGTCGAACGAGGTGTAAGTCAGGCCGTGCCCGAACGGGAAGGCGGGGGTCGGGTCGAGGTTGCTGACGCCTCCATTGTTCTGCCCGAGCGGCGGCGCGAGATAGGTGTAGGGCTGGCCACCCGGATAGCGAGGGACTCCAACGGGCAGCTTGCCGGAAGGGTTCACCCGGCCGGACAGCACGCCCGCGAGCGCCGCACCGCCCTCCTCGCCGGGGAAGAAGGCCTGCACAATGGCCGCCGCTCGGCCCCGGTAGGCGCCGAGCGCATACGGGCGACCCGAGATCGCCACGAGCACGGTCGGCCGGCCGGTGTCCAGGATCGCCTCGACCAGCTCCGACTGATGGCCCGGCAGGCCGAGGTCCGCCGCATCACAACCCTCGCCGGATGTCCCATCCCCGAAAAGGCCGGCCCGGTCCCCGACGGCGAGCACCACTAGGTCCGCCGCCGCAGCCTCCGCCACGGCAGGCGGCACGCCGGACAAGTCTCCCCCGCTGACACTGCAGCCAGGCTCGTGGCCCACCTCGGCCGCTTGGAATTCCGCCCGCATGGCACTCAGCAATGACTCGGCAACGACGCCGATGTCCCCGTCGAAGTCCCTGTCGAAGTCCGGGTACTGCGGGATCACGTGATTGGGAAAGGCGTAACAGCCGAAGAACACCCGCGGATCGTCGGAACACGGTCCAATAACCGCAATCCGCCGTGCCGACTGCAGCGGCAAGACGCCGACTGGGTTGTCCAACAGCACGATGCTGGACTCCGCCATCCGGCGGGCGATGTCACGGTTTCCAGCGGAGTCGAAATCGATGCCCTCGTTCAGGGGTTCAGGCGACCAACCTTCGTCAAGCAAGCCGAGCTCCAGCTTTTGAGCCAGCACACGACGGAGCGCACGATCCACCAGCGCCTCATCAACCCTGCCAGCCTCGATCTCGTCGAGCAGCGGCTGGCCGTAGCACAACCTGCTTGGCAGCTCGACGTCGATACCGGCCGCCAGGGCAAGAGCGGCCGCTTCGCCTTCTGTATCGGCGATCCGGTGCATCAGCTGGAGGAAGGTGACCGCGCCATAGTCAGAGACGACCGTCCCGGTGAAGCCCCACGTGGTCCGGAGCAGGTCGGTCAGCAGAGCTGGGTCCGAGGCAACTGGGATGCCATCGACATCGGTGTAGGAATTCATCACGCTGCGCACCCGACCCACCCGAACCGCATGCTCGAACGGCGGCAAGATGTTGTCCGCGAGTTCACGCGGACCCATGCTCACTGGCGCGTGGTTGCGGGCCGCCTTCGACGCCGCGTAACCGGCGAAGTGCTTGAGAGTTGCGATCACGCTGTTCTCCTCGAGGCCACGCACGTACGCCGTGCCCAGCTGGGAGACCAGGTAGGGGTCTTCGCCCAAGGTCTCCTCCACCCGACCCCATCGATAATCACGAACCACGTCGAGCACCGGCGACAGCCCTTGATGGACGCCGACGGCCGCCATGTCACGACCGATGGCGGAAGCCATCTCCTTCACAAGCCCTGGGTCGAAGGTGGCGGCCCATGCCAGCGCCGTCGGGTAGACGGTCGCCCGGTACGTGGTGAACCCGGTCAAACATTCCTCGTGCACGATGGCGGGAATCCCTAATCGGGTGGATTCGACGAGCTCTCGCTGCAGGTCCCGCACCCGCTGCACGCCCTGCTTCGCAGTCACGGGGCGAGTACCGAAGATGCGGGTGAAGTGACCGAGACCTTCAGCTGCTGCCGCTGGCCAACCGAGATTACGGCTGAAGACGTTCTGCATGGGGGCCACCTCGCCGGTGACCACATCGAAGCCCAACCACACGCTTCCGAGCTGAGCCACCTTTTCGGCCAAGGTCATCTCGGCGATCAAGGCGTCCAGCCGAGCGTCGGGATCTGCCGTGGGATCGCGCCAGCCGGTCGTTGGCGACGAGCTCGCTGGACCCGGGAGCGCGATCATTACCTCGGCGCTCGTAGCTTCGACTGTGCGGTCGCCATGGACACCGTTGGCATGAACCAGGCGGCGGCAGCGGCGCACAGGTCGTCGAATCGGTGCTCAGCGTCCACGGCGCCCTCGTATCCGGCCAGTTCCAGGCTGACGGCGCCGTGGGTGGCCGCCCAGAGCACGCCGGCGATATGCGCGGGCTCCTCGGCCCGGAAGACGCCCGCGCGGATGCAGTCAGCAGCCGCCCGGGCCAGCGCGTGTAGCGGCTTGAGGCTCGCCTGGTATGCCTCTGGCGACGGCTCGAAGCCAGGGATCGGGCGCTGGAACATCACCGCGTAGTAGGACCGGTTGGCCAGCGCGCTCGACCGGTAGGCCCGGCCCATAGAGGCCAGTCGATCGAGCGGGCTGGCGCCCTTGGCGGCATCAAGCGCTGCGGTTAGCCGGTCGAAGCCCTCGCGCCACAAGGCATCAGCGATGCCCACCTTTCCACCGAACATCGTGTACAAGACGCTGGTCGAACAGCCCACCTCCCGGGCGATACGGCGCATCGTCAGCGCGTCCGGGCCTTCCCGTTCGAGCAACGAGCTAGCGGTGTCGAGGAGCAGCCGGCGCAAAGACGCCTTGCCAGCAGCCCGCGCGGCTGCGTAGGGGGTGCCTTTGCTGGCGGTGGGCTGGGTCATCGACATTGCAAGGCTATTTTGCGCGACCGCATTTGCATCGGCTTGGCCGACTTGATAACGTTGTTTCTCATTAGGAACAGTGTTACACATGGACGGAGTCCCGCCATGAGCGAGGCCAGAGTCCGTCCGCTGAGCGCAACCGAGATCAGTGCCGCCGGCGAACTACTCACTGCCAGCCACGGCGAATACCCAGCGTTCCAGCTCGAGTTCCCTGATCCGAGCGTCCGTCGTCGAGTCCTGCTGCCTTTTCAGACCGCGGCGGTTCGCGACACGGTCCGGAACGGCAGGGCCTTCGGCGCGTTCCTGGAGGGCGACTTAGCCGGGGTCGCGCTGTGGCATCCGCCCGGGCAGTTCCCGCTCAGCTCGTGGCGGAAGGCACGGATGACGTTCGCGTTGGCGCGTTCTGCGGCCGCTGCCCCACGCGCTTACCCACGGTTCGCTCGGTCTGGTGCCGCACTCGAACGGGCCGTTCCGGCGATGCCCTTCTGGTACCTGGAAGCCCTGGGCGTGCATCCCAACGCCCAGCGACGCGGGGTGGGCGGCGCACTACTCGCAGCCGGCTTGGCGGTCGTCGACGCAGACCACTTGCCGTGTCATCTACACACCTCGGACCCCGCCAACATCGACTACTACCAACGGTGGGAATTCGAGCTCAGCCAGCCTGCCTTCACCGCCGGTTCGCGGGGGCCGACCTACTACGGGATGACGCGACCGGCGGCCGATCGTTGACGGGACTGCGATGAATTCAGCTAGTTCCTCGACCCGTGACTACGAGACGTGACGGACGCGATCCAGGCGGCATCCGGATTAAACAAGCCGCATAGAGTGCGCCGCGATTCCTTTCGAGTACGTCCGCGGTCGGTACTGACATGGATGCGATCAGGGAGATGTACGCCCGCTGGGCCGCCGGGGACATGGGCGAGGACGACCAGTGGGGCGACGTGACGGCCGAGCCGCGCGGCCTCGCCTGTGTGCGTGCAGTGCGGCGGCGACGAGAGCGGCCGGGGGGACAGCGAGGTGACCGCGCGGGAGAGCGTGCGGCTCGCCCTCGTGGCCGGGTTGCAGCACCTCGCCCCCCGGCAGCGTGCAGTTCTGCTGTTGCGGGAGGTGCTGGCCTTCTCCGCGGCCGAGACCGGCGAAGCGCTGGGCATGTCGGTGCCGGCGGTGAAGAGCGCCCTGCAGCGCGCCAGGGCGCGGCTCGACGAGACGGCGCCGGCCCGCGACGACGCGCTGGACGCCACCTCGCCCCGGGCCCGGGAACTGCTCGCCGGGTACATGGCGGCGTGGGAGGCGTCCGACGCCGACGCCTTTCGCGAGGTGCTGCGCGCGGACGCGGCCATCGAACCGGTCGGCTCGCGGACCTGGTACGCCGGTCGTGAGGCGTGCCTCGCCTTCGCGACGCCGTCGATGGGCACCGCGGGAGCATGGCGGATGGTGGCGACCGAGGCCAACGGCCAGCCCGCCGCGGTGGCGTGGTTCCGCGGCGAGCCCTACGGCGTGGCGGTGCTGACCGTCGCCGAGGACGGGATCGTCGCCATCACGCTCTTCGGCGACCCGACGCTGGCCGAAACCTTCACACCAAAGGCCTGAGTGACGAGCCATCTGCGCGAATGAAATCCCCACGACTTACCGCCGCCCCGAACCTTTCCAAGAAGCTCCAGCTCTACCGGACTTGTCAGCGCCTCAGCTTGCCATCGCCGGCTGAGACGCTGCCAAGACGGAGGCGTCTCATGATCGTGGTGCGAAGTTTGGCGATGCGCCCAGGCTCGGCGTTTGAGTGCATATCCCCGCCGCTCTGGGCGCCCGGTCCCGCGAGACTTCGGATGAGCTCGAGCACCTCACCCTCGTCGAGTCCTTGGGAGATAAGCCGCTCGGGACCTTCCGGATCGCGGGTGAACACGTACAGCCGATCGCGCTGCGTGGCGAGGACGATGTCAGCACTCACGTCCGCGGTCTCGGCACTGCCCGATGCGGAGTACTGGGTGACCGTCACCAGCGCACTCCGCTCCGCGGCCCCGAGCACCTGGTCCGGGTCGCTGGAGTCACGCTCCGGGTCACCGCTGGGAAGCCGTTCGCGCAATCGTCGAAGCGCCTCGTCGACCTCCCGGAGTGAGAGCTCGTGTACGCCGATCGCATCGATCAGCACCTCCAGAGCCACCCCCTCGGGCTGCGGCAGCAGCAGGGTCCGCCACGGCTCCCCCGGCTCGGTGCCGGTGACGCGAGCATCGATGACGGACCGGGCGCGTTGCTGGAATACCACGGCGATGCCCAGGTCGCCACGGACCTGAAGACGGTCCGTTCCCGGCAAGGCCACCAGGAGCTGCCGCGCGGCCAGCGACCGTACGGCCTCGGCAACCTCCTCCTCGGTCGGCATCTCGTCGAGGAAGTCGACGACGGCATCGACCGCCACCATCTCGGCGAGGCTGTAGCCGCCCAGGGGTACCGGTCCGGTGCTCACCAGATGGAGCACCGCATCGATCAAGCCCGGCGGGAGACGAACGTCTGACTGCGTCTCGGTCATGACACCTTCTGGGCCTTAGCCGGAACGCGGGCGGCGAGGCGCAGGCGTCGGTCCCCAACCCCTATTTCGATCGGTCTGGCAGCCACCGCGACCGGCAACGTCCAGCGGTCCAACCGCCCGACGCCCGACAACAGGTGGCGGGCGGTGGACGCTGCAGACTCGGTGACCCATACCTGGGAATTGCCGAACAGGCCCCGACCCCGGCCCCGGCCCGGCCCGGGTGCCAACTCCACTAAAGGGTCCTCTCGCAGCGGTCCCAGGAATCGGCGGACGAGATCGGAGTGGGTATGGCGCGCGTTGTGGACGACTTGATCTTCGGCGTCCAGTTGGGCGAGGGTCGCGGTCAGCCTCCGCGTTGTGCCGTGCGGCAGCGGCACCGTCGTCATCAGCTGAGGCGAGAGGTACATCGGCCGCCGCTCAGTGACCGCGGAGAGTCCCCACGGCCCGACGTTGCGCTTCGTGACGCGGTAGACGACGAAGTCCACAAGATGCAGCACGTCATTCCAGGTGGGCAGCCGGTGACTCGCGCCGAAGGCCGCCGGGGTCTTCTCCAGCTGCATCCAAGTGCCGTTTGCGGTCCGTCCATGCAGCTTCTCGCGCACCAGCGGCCCGTGCATGCCCAGATCCGGATAGAGCTGCTTGTCCACCGTGCGATGGTGGCTCGACAGCCGCTGCCGGGTGACCTTCGGAAACCTCCAGCGCTCGTACAGATCCGGGTCGTCGACGAGAACATGCCCGCCGTAAAGCACGTCACGAAGTTGATTGACGTCGAGGCCGTGGCCCTCGAGATCGGCGAGCAGCGATGCCTCGTTCGGCGTCAGACTGGTGGCCGCCTGGACCAGGCCGCGCCGGTAACGTCCGTGACGGGTGGTCAGCTGTATCAGCAGACGCACCCGAGTGCGGATGCGTTCAGCCTCCTGCTCATTAGCCTCGGTGGGTTTTGGGGCCATGCTCATCAACCTGCCTGGCATCTGGTCAGGCTACTGCGGTGGCAACCGACGGCGCTCCGTCGGCGCATCCGTCGGCGGGGCTGGCCAGTCAGGGCTGCATGAAAGGTGCGGAATTGCCGGGGTCCCACTGCTTGACATTTGATCCAACATCGTATTAGATCGATCTAAATTCGTTTAGATCGATCTAATACTTCTCAGTGGTGATTCTTCATGGCACGCGTAACGCTCATAGACGTGGCACGGCATTGCGGTGTCTCTCGGGCAACGGTGAGCTTGGTGCTGAATGACAGCCCGCTGGTCGCCGCGAAGACACGTGACCGGGTCCACCAGGCCATGGTCGAGCTTGGATATGTCTACAACCGCGCCGCAGCGTCGCTGCGTACTCAGCACAGCGACGCCATAGGCGTAGTACTGACCAACATCACCAACCCGTACTTCGCGGAGTTCGCCGCCGGACTTCAAGACGCCCTGACAAGCAGTGGGACTGTTCCGCTGCTGGCGGTCAGCGGTGAGGAGCGCGCACTACAGCATCGCCTGGTCAAATCGCTGGTCGAGCGCAATGTGGACGGCATTGTGCTGGTACCTGCTCATGGCACGAGCCCCGGCGACCTGCCCGATCTGCTCGGTACGCCGCTGGTGCTGCTGGCCCGACGCCTGAACGGCCTGGACGTCGACTACGTGGGCGCGCAAAACCACGATGGCGGGTATGCAGCCGCTGAACATCTCTATAGCCATGGCTGTCGCCAAATCGCCTTCGTTGGCGGCTTCACCGACTCCTCAGCCCGCGAGGAGCGCGCGGCCGGCGTCGCGGAATTCCTGAACGACCGCGGCCTGACGCTCAACGCCGACCACTCGGTGGTATGTGAGCCGGCACGACCGCAGGCGCGGGAGGCGGCGATGCGGCTGCTCACCACAGATCCCGACGTCGACGGTGTTGTGTGCTTCAGCGACGTGGTTGCCTTTGGCGTTCTCGACGCTATCGCCGACTTGGGCCGCACTGTCGGATCCGACGTCCGGGTGATCGGCTTCGACGATGTCCACGACGCGGGGCTCAATCGCCCTTCGCTGAGCAGCGTTGCTGTGCCGGCGCGTGAGACCGGGCGGCGCGCCGGCCAGCTCGTACTGGACCGGGTGGCGGGGTCGACCGAGCCGACCGTACGCGAAGAGTTCCCAACCAAGCTAGAGCCGCGGGAGACCTGCGGCTGCCCCCGTCCCCAACTGCTCGCCTGAACTGCACTTTCGGAGGATCCACGCAGCTATGCGAACCGTACCCGTGCTGACCGGCACTGAAGCCGCCCAGCTCATCACCGACTCCGCGGTCATCACGATCTCGTCCTCGTCCGGCCTTGGCTGTCCCGACGCTGTCCTCGAGGCGATCGGGCGGCGATACGCCGAGACCGGTTCCCCTGCAAACCTCACGACTCTGCACCCGATCGCCGCCGGCGACATGTACGGCATCAAAGGCATCGACCACCTGTGTCGGCCGGGCCAACTGCGCCGCGTACTCGCCGGCTCCTACCCCTCCGGCGGGTCAAAGCTGGACCCGCCGCTGATCCGGCAGCTGATCCACACTGATCAAATTCAGGCCCTCAACATCCCCTCCGGGGTGCTGTTCCAGATGCACCGGGCCGCCTCAACCGGGCAACCGGGGGTGTTGACCGAAGTCGGCTTGGGCACCTACGTCGACCCACGACACGAAGGCGGCAAAATGAACGCCGTCACAGGAGACTTCGTGCAGCTGATGCAGGTCGACGGCGACGACTACCTGTTTTACCCGGCGGTGCACGTCGACGTCGCGATCATCCGAGCCACAACAGCCGACCCCCATGGAAATCTCTCGTATGAGGAGGAGTGCAGCACCCTCGGGGCTCTCGACCAGGCCTACGCCGCGCACAATAAGGGCGGCATTGTGATCGCCCAGGTGAAGCGGCTGTCCGACACCCAGTTGCCTACGCAGGCCGTCCATGTACCTGGCATTCTCGTCGATGCAATCGTGGTCGACGGCGATCAGATGCAGACCACCCAGACCTTCTACGACCCCGCGTTATCCGGGGAAGTGCACCGTGACCTCGACGACATCGAGCCGGTCGAGTTCGGCCTGGAGAAAGTCATCGCTCGCCGCGCTGCGGCGGAGCTGCAGGTCAACGCCATCGTCAATCTCGGCTTCGGGATATCCGCCGCCATCCCGCGCGTGCTGCTGGAGGAGGGACACGCCGACGACGTCACCTGGGTCATTGAGCAGGGGGCCGTCGGCGGCTTCCCCGCAACCGGGTTCGCGTTCGGGTGCGCACTCAACCCGGAGGCGCTTCTGCAAAGCATC
This sequence comes from uncultured Actinomycetota bacterium, assembly GCA_963740515.1. Classification (GTDB taxonomy): domain Bacteria; phylum Actinomycetota; class Actinomycetes; order Propionibacteriales; family Propionibacteriaceae; genus Microlunatus. The sequence goes on along the minus strand of CAVUEO010000025.1, from coordinate 37,425 downwards.
GACCAGTTCACGCTCTTGCAGGGTGGCGGCTTCGACGTGGCGATGCTGTCGTTCCTGGAGGTGTCGGGCGCCGGCGATGTGAACGCCTCCTACCTCCCCGCCCGGCCGCACGTCACCGCAGGGGTAGGCGGCTTCAACGACATCATCACCCGCGCACCCAAGATCGTTTTTTCCGGCTATTTCACAGCCGGCAAGAAGGACATCCGACTCGAAGATGGCCATCTCAAGATCATCTCTGATGGCACGATCGCCAAATTCGTCGCTGAGGTCGCGCAGATCTCCTTTTCCGGTGACATGGGCCGCAAGCGCCGCCAAGAAGTTCTCTATGTCACTGAACGCTGCGTGATCGAGCTGACCGACGACGGGTTGACAGTGATCGAAATCGCCCCCGGAGTCGATCTTGAAAGGGATGTGCTCGCGAGAGCTGATGTGCCGCTTCTCGTCAGCCCCGACCTGCAGTTGATGTCGGCCGCACTATTCCGCCCCGAACCGACGGGACTGATCTTGTCCCGCAAGCCGTCCCGGATCGCCGCCCTTACCCGCCAGTCCGTCCCGTAACCCAGAAAGAACTCCTCCATCATGCCTGCCACGCATTATGACTATGTGATCGTCGGCGCCGGCGCCGCTGGCTGCGCCGTAGCGAACCGCCTCTCCGCGGACCCGGACACCACAGTGCTGCTGCTCGAGGCCGGCGGCAGGGACTGGTCGCCGCTGGTCCACATGCCTGTTGGCTTTACCAAGCTCAGCGGCCCGCGTTACAACTGGGAGTTCTCCACTGTCCCCCAGCCGGAGCTCAACAGCCGGGAGATGTGGTACCCGCAGGGCCGCACGCTGGGCGGCAGCACCTCCATCAACGCGATGATCTACATCCGCGGCCAGAAAGAGGACTACGAGGCCTGGGCGGACCTCGGCAACAAACACTGGGGCTATGAGGAGGTGCTCCCGTTCTTCCGGCGCGCCGAGGCTAACGAGCGCCTCAACGACCGCTACCACAGCAGTGTTGGCGCCGTGAACGTCACCGAGCAGGTCCAGCACAACCCCTTGAGCAAGGCGTTCGTCCGTGCCGCCCAGGAGCTCGGGGTACCTTTCATCGCCGACTTCAACGGCGCGGTGCAGGAGGGCGTCAGCTGGTATGACGTCACCCAAAAGAATGCCCGCCGTGAGAGCACCGCAACCGCCTACCTGAAGCCGACCCGGAAACGGCGAAATCTGACAGTCCAGACCCACGCGTTAGGACGGAAGATCCTGGTGGAAAACGGCCGCGCCGTCGGGCTGGATTACACCCTCAAAGAGGAGCCGGTCACCGTCCGAGTCGACCGCGAATTGATCTTGAGCGGCGGCGCGGTGAACAGTCCGCGCTTGATGTTGCTTTCCGGAATCGGCCCGGGCGATGAACTGCGCGCACTCGGTATCCCCGTCGTGCATGACCTGCTCGGAGTGGGGAAGAACCTCCAGGACCACATGGACGTTTACTTGACCGCGGCTACGGCCCCGGTTAGCTACAACACTTCCGACCGGCCCGACAAGGCCGTGCTCGCCGGCCTGCAATACATCACCACCAGGACCGGACCAATCACTGCATCAGTCTGTGAGGCGGGGATGTTCGTTCGTAGCACGCCTGACGTGGCGACGCCCGATATTCAGATGCACGCCCTGCCGGCGTACGTGATCGACCACGGACGGATGAGGGTCAAGGGCCATGGCATGACCATCAACACCTGTCATCTGCGACCCCGCAGCGTCGGCTCGGTAAGCCTGCGCACCGCCAACCCGGATGATCCGCCTGCGATCGACCCGGCCTTCCTCACCGACCCGTATGACTGGGAGAAGTCGCTGGAAGGGTTCCGCTGGGGCCGGGAGATGCTGCGTAGCAAGGCGTACCAACCGTATGTCCTCAAGGAATTCCTGCCCTCTGCTGAGGTAAGGACCGATAAGGAAATCCGAGAATATGTCAAGCAGTGGGCCAAGACCGACTACCACCCGGTTGGCTCCTGCAAGCTGGGAGACGACGAGCTCGCCGTTGTTGATCAAGAGCTCAAAGTCCGCGGCATGGAGGGCCTCCGGGTGATCGACGCGTCGATCATGCCGAAGTTGATCAGCGGAAACACTATGGCCACCTCGACCATGATCGGCGAGAAAGGTGCCCATCACGTGCTGCGCGGCCTGACACCGCCCGACCCAAGCGACGGCCCGCAATGAGCGAATCCATGCGGCACCAGCGGATGTCGGTCTGATCAGCGTCGAAGTCGACACGGTCACAACCATCTGCCTTGATCGGCCGGCCAAGCACAATGCGCTCACCCCTGAGATGCTCGAGCGGCTCGAGCAGATCCTCGTCGCCCTTGATTCCGACCGAGATGTGCGAGTCGTCCTCCTCACCGCGGTCGGCGACCGCTCTTTTTGTGCCGGCGCAGACATCAAGCGCTTCAAGGCGTTGCAACCGCTGGACATGTGGGCGCTGTGGACTCGCCTCGGGCACCGGGTCTTCGACCGCCTTGCGGGGCTCAGGCAGCCCACCATCGCCGCCGTCACCGGCAATGCTTATGGCGGCGGGTTCGAGCTGGCACTGGCTTGCGATCTGCGGATCGTCGCTGATGACGCCACGCTTGGGCTGACGGAGGTCGGCATTGGCGCGCTGCCTGGGTGGGGCGGCACCGGAAGGCTCCGTGACCTTGTGGGCGCCGGACGGGCCAAGGAGTTGATCTTCACCGGCGAGCCGCTGACCGCTGACCGGGCTCTACTGTGGGGTGTGGCCAACCAGCTGGCACCCAGAGCGCAGGTGATCGACGCCGCCCATGCCTTGGCCAACAGGATTGCGGCCCGAGCCCCCATTGCCGTACAGATGGCGAAGCAAGCCATCGACTCCGGCGACGCTTACCAGGCGATGGAGCAAGTGAGCTCCGCCGCCACCGCCTTTACTGAGGACGCGGTCGAAGGTCTCGCGTCTTTCACTGAGAAACGCGACCCGCACTACCGCGGGACCTGACCGAAAGCACTGTCATGACTACGATCACCAGCACCGCCCCGCCCACTATCACCGCGAACTCCTGGCCCAACATCATCGACGGCCGCGAAATCGGCGGTGGAGGTGAGGCTGTGTTGCGCGACAGCCCAGCTCACGACGTCCGCGTCGCCAGCTACCACAGTGCCAGTGAGACCGACGTTGATGCCGCTGTTGCCGCAGCCGATAAGGCCTTCAGCACCGGTGATTGGCCGCGAAGCTCCGGTGCGGAACGGGCCGCGCTGCTGCGGCGCGTCGCCGCGCGGATTGAAGCTGAACGCGACGAGCTGGCCTTGATCGAGACGCTGGAGTCCGGCAAGCCGGTCGCACAGGCCAAGGATGAGGTGACCAGCGCGGCGGGCATCTGGTACTACGCCGCCAGCCTCGCCCAGCACGCGTACGGCGACGCCCACAACGATCTTGGACCCAACTACCTGGCCGTCACGGTCAAGGAACCCGTTGGTGTCGTGGGAGTGATCACACCGTGGAACTTCCCGCTCTTGATCGTTTCCCAGAAGCTGCCATTCGCGCTGGCAGTCGGCTGTACTGCGGTGGTCAAGCCCAGCGATCTCACCCCCGGCACCACGACTCGCCTCGTTCAGATCTTGCACGATGAAGGGTTGCCCAGCGGCGTCGTCAACCTTGTGCACGGCGGCGGAGATGTCGGCGGCTGGCTGTCGGGCCATCCCGGCACGCACCTGACCACGTTCACCGGATCCACCGGCGTCGGACGCATGGTCGCCCAGGCCGCCGCCAAGGATCTGAAGAAGGTGAGCCTGGAGCTTGGTGGCAAGAACCCCCAGGTGATCTTCCCCGACGCCGACCTCGACGCAGCGCTGGAAAAGGTCGTCTTCGGCGCCTACTTCAATCAGGGCGAGTGTTGCAACGCCGGATCGCGACTTCTTGTACACGCCGACATCGCCGACGAATTCACCGAACGGGTCGTGGAGCGCGCGCAAGACGTCTCCGTCGGCGATCCGCTCGATCCGACCACCAAGGTCGGAGCGCTGATCTCCGAGAAGCACCTCGGCGTCGTCAGCGGCTATGTCGATCTTGGCCAGCAGGAGGGCGCCTCAGTCGCGCTCGGCGGCAGCCGGCTCAACTCCAACCGTGGCCGCTACTATTCACCGACCGTCCTCGCCGGCGTACCGAAGACCGCACGAATCGCTCGGGAAGAGATCTTCGGGCCAGTGCTGTCGGTGGTCAAGTTTGCTGATCTGGCCGAGGCCGTGGAGATCACCAACGCCACCGGCTACGGACTCAGCGCCGGAGTCTGGAGCCGCGACATCGACAAAGCCCTCGGCTATGCGCGCGCCACCAAGGCGGGAACCGTCTGGGTCAACTGCTACATGGACGGCTTCCCCGAGATCTCATTCGGCGGCTATGGCGCCTCGGGCATCGGCCGCGAGCTCGGTCGCACGGCCATCGACGAGTACGTCGAGCACAAGAGCATGATCATCCGTACCGGCGCCCAGGCTCCTTCCTGGGTCGGCGGTGTCGGCGAGAAGTGAGGTAGAGACCGTTGTACTGGGCCTCCCGCAGAGTCAAGGAACACCGCAGCCTTCCCTTTGGCGAGACGACGAAGACGGCTGCCAGAGCCGCCGTCGATGTCGCAGCCGGCAAGGTGGCGCGACTTGTGACCGACCATCCCGACTACTTTCCGGTTTACACAGACAAGGGGCGCTGGAGGCACGAGAAGGAAGCCTGGACCAACTGGTGCGAAGGCTTCCTGGGCGGCCAGATGTGGCTGTTCTACGAGCTGGGGGTCGGCGAGGACTGGAAGGCCCGCGCCGAGCACCACACCAAGCTGGTCGAGGAACGTCAGTACGACGATCAGGTGCACGACCTCGGCTTCGTGCTGTGCCCGACCTGGAAGAAGTGGTGGGAGCTGACCGGCGACGACACCCGGCGGGAGGTGGTCATTCAGGGTGGCAAGACGATGGCCACCCGGTTCAACACCAAGGGAAAGTTCTTGCGCTCCTTCCTGGCACCGGATTCGATCTTCATCGACATCATGATGAACGTCGGCATCATTGCCGTAGCAGGGCTGGAGACCGGGGACGAGCATCTCCTGGACGTCGCCGAGCAACATTGTGAGACGACGCGCAAATATCTGGTTCGCGGCGACGGCTCGGCGAGCCATGAAGGCATTTTCGATCTTGATACCGGCGAGTTCCTGCGTCAAGCCACCCAGCAGGGCTGGCGCAATGACTCTTCGTGGGCGCGCGGCCTGGCCTGGTCGCTGTATGGATTCACATCCATGTACGCGTTGACCGGCAACCCTCACTGGCTAGCGACTGCCCAGCTGAACGCTGACTACTGGCTGGAGCACACCGGCGGGCAGGACCCCGTGCCACCGAACGATTTCGACGAACCCCAACCGGTCCGCCGCTGGGAGTCCTCGGCCGCCGCTTGCGCCGCGGGTGGATTGATCATGCTCGCCTCACTGGTTGCCGACGATGATCTGGCACAGCAGTACCACAGCCGCGCCGAGGCCACCATTGCCCGCCTGTGCGAGCCGGAGTTCCTCGCCTCCGAGGACACGTGGGAGGGCGCGCTCAAGCATGGCACGTACCACGAGTCAAGGCAGCTTGGCGTCGACGAGAGCGTCATGTGGGGCGAGTACTTCTTTGTCGAAACCCTCGCTCGGGTGGTGCAGGCACCATGATCACGGCGAGCGGCCGTCCGCCACTCGGCGAGCGGCTTACCAGAAGTAAGGTGATCGCGGTACTCCGCGCGTCGCAGATCTCCGCCCTCGCCCCGGTGTGCGACGTGCTCGTCGAGGAGGGCATTCTCAGCCTCGAGCTGACCCTCACCACTCCCGGCATTCTTGATGCACTGCCTGGGCTGGTCGACCGCTACGGAGCCTCCGCCGACGTTGGCGTCGGCACCATCCTCACCGAGTCAGACGCCGAACGTGCCGTCGAATGCGGCGCGCGGTTCCTGGTCACCCCGACAGTGAGCCTGCCGGTCGTCAACCTCGCCGTGCAGCGCCAGGTTGCGATCTTCCCCGGCGGCCTGACTCCGACCGAGCTTGCCGCCGGCTGGCAGGCCGGAGCGACCGCGGTCAAGATCTTTCCCGCGCAAACGGTCGGCGCCGGTTATCTCAAGCATCTGCGAGGTCCATTCCCCGACCTGCAGGCCGTCCCGTCCGGCGGGGTCGACCTCGACGCCAGCCGGCAATGGCTGGCTGCCGGCGCCGTCGCGGTGAGCATCGGCGGACCGCTGCTCGGCGACGCCCTCAATGGCGGCAGGCTGGACGCGCTCCGCGACCGCTGCCGAGCCTTCCGAACGGTGGTTGGCGAAACGGTGGGTTCATGACTTCGCCACCGACGGTGTTGACGTTCGGCGAGGCTCTCGTCGGGTACGCCAGTGTCGAAGACAATCTGCGGGCCGCGACACAGTTCACCCGATTTCCCGGTGGTGCAGACCTCAACGTCGCCGTCGGCCTCACGCGGCTGGGGGTACGCACCATCTGGGCAAGTGTGCTGGGTGAGGACGCTCATGCGGACTATCTGGCAGACGTCGTCGATCAGTTAGGGATCACCCCGCTGGTGCGAAGAGCCGGCGGCCCAACTGCGCTGATGTTCAAAGCCGGCGGTGCCGCCGGTGATCCCGAGGTACTGCAGGTTCGCCGGCACACGGCATTCGCGCTGCACGCCGACGCGCTCCTTACCACCGACGTCATCGCCCTCGACGGCATCGACCATCTGCACCTGACCGGGATCACACTCGGCATTTCGCCCGTCGTGCGCGCCGCATCGTTCACGCTGCTTGAGGCAGCCGTCGCTGCGGGAGTGAGCGTCTCGTTCGATCCCAACCTGCGGCTGAACCTATGGGCTGATCGCGAAGAGATGCGCGCGGTGGTCAACACCATCGCCGCTCGCGCAACTGTCATCATGCCGGGTCTTGCGGAAGGACGGCTATTGACCGGAGCAAGCGAACCCGACGACATCGCCCAGTTCTACCTGCGACGGGGGGTGCGGCAAGTAGTGATCAAGTTAGGCGCAGTGGGCGCTCGCGGCTGGACCGCCGATGGGGAGATGGTTCAGTCCCGATTGTTCGCTGTCACTCCCGTCGACACCGTCGGCGCCGGCGACGGCTTTGCCGCTGGCTACCTCGCGGCTCTTCTCACCGGCGGCAGCATGCAAGAAAGAGTTGATCAAGGTGCTGCCGTAGGCGCATTGGTCACCACGCGGCGCGGCGATCTGGCCGCCATGCCGCAGCGAGAAGAAGTCGATGCCTTGATCAACTCCATTCCATCGCAGCAAGTTGTACCCGCCACCCGCCATGGCTGAGCCAGTACCGCAGCCTCAGCTGCGGCCCGGCGCGCTTGTCCCCCCCGATCAAGACACGCTGACGGCCGATGTGGTGATCATCGGGTCCGGTATGGGCGGCGGCACTCTCGCCTGGGCACTGAAGGACACCGGCTTGGACGTACTGATCATCGAGCGCGGCCAGTTCCTGCCAAGGGAGCCGGAGAACAGCCAGCCCGACCACGTGTTCATCAAGAAGCGATATGTCACCTCTGGGCCTTGGTATGACGCCAAGACCGGGGAGCCGTTCCAACCGGGCGCGTACTACTGGGTGGGCGGAAATACCAAGATGTACGGCGCTTGCCTACCCCGGTTCCGCCGCAGCGACTTCCATGAGGTCGAGCACCACGACGGCGTCTCTCCCGCATGGCCGTTCAGCTACGACGACCTCGAGCCGTGTTACGCCAAGGCTGAGGAGCTCTTCGAGGTGCACGGCGCGGTCGGGGAGGACCCGACCGAACCTGAACACTCCACTCCGTACCCCTATCCACCGCTCAGCCACGAGCCCGCCATCGAGCGGTTCGCTATCCGGCTCCGCAAGCAGGGCTTGCATCCGTTCCATATGGCCAACGGCATGCACCTGCCTTCGATGGTCGAACGCCGAGCCGATACCACTGCAGATGGATCTCCGTCGTCGACCGGGAACAAGTGTGATGCAGAGAATCGGGCCGTCCGGCCGGCCCTCGAGTCACCGTCGGTGCGGCTGCTGCTGGGCGGGTACGTTCGCCGGTTGCACACGAACCACGATGGCGCTGCGGTCATCGCCGCCGAAGCGGAGGTAGCCGGGCGCACTGTCCGAATCGAGGCAAAGACTTTCGTGGTGTCCGGCGGGGCGGTCAACTCGGCAGCCTTGTTGCTGCGCTCGGTAAGCGTTCAGCACCCCAACGGACTCGGCAACTCCAGCGGCTTGCTTGGCCGCAACTACATGGTCCACAACAGCACCTTCTTCTTGGCGGTCAACCCTGCACGCCGCAATGACACCGCCTGGCAAAAGACTCTCGGACTCAACGACTGGTACGAGGCCGGGCCGGAAACGCCTTACCCGCTCGGAAACCTCCAGATGCTGGGTAAGCTCCGGGCGCCGATGGTCAAGGCGGCCCGTTCCTGGGCGCCAATGTGGGCCCTGAAAGTGGTCACCGACCGCAGTCTTGACATCTATCTCAGCACTGAGGATCTGCCCCTGGCGGGCAATCGGGTCACTGTCGATGGCGACAAGATCATGATCAGCTGGACCCCGAACAACCTCACCCCGCACCATGAGCTGGTCAGAAGGGTCCGCCGTGCGGTCCGCAGAGCCGGCTACCCGATCGTGCTTACCGAACGTATGGGCATCGCGACCAACTCCCATATGTGTGGCACCGCAGTGGCAGGCGCTGATCCGTCCGCGAATGTCCTGGATCCTTACTGCCGCACCCACGATGTCAGCAACCTGTTCGTTGTCGACAGCAGCTTCTTTCCGTCCTCAGCCGCGCTCAACCCGGCTCTGACTATCGCCGCTAACGCGTTACGCGTCGCACCCACCATCGCCGCCAGCGCCCGGTAACCTACCTGCCTACGCGCCTGCGTCAGGACCGACCTCAACTGGCCGGGCACGGCTCTCCGGGCGTACGACCAGAATCACCACACTCACCAGCAAAACCCACGAGGGAAACACCAGTTGCAGCCACCGCTGGTTGGCGGCGCCTATCAGGAGAACCAGGGCGATCAGGTATCCGAGGTATGAGACCCAGCGCGGCAATCCTGCGGTCCGTATCCCGACGGTACTCACCGAGATCGTGAATACCGCCGCCATGCGCATGGCGTAGACGGAGAAGAGGCCTTGAGCGGTCTCGCGGCCGTACGCGAAAACGCCGGCGTTGACATCCGCACTGGCGAGCATCGCCATCAAGCTGGCCGATGTGGCTGCTCCGGTAAACAGCATCGCCAGAAAGAGCAGCCCGCTGCCCATGAACACCGTAGAGAACAGCCGATCCTCGATCTCGCCGAGCTGCTCGCGCACCACACCGATGAACCAGAGGAAGGCGATCCCGGCAAACGGCACCAGATGGAGACTGATTCGAATCAGAGTGCGCCGCTGCGCATCGGCCTGTAGCGCTTGCAAGCTACCTTCGGAGAGGGCGATGCGCAGCATGATCATCGCCGCCAGGAGCAGGACTCCGAAGATGATTCCAGCGATCGCCGCAGACCGCCGGGTACGGAAGCGGGCCCCCAGGCGACGGGCGTCAACAGTCACATCAGTCAACCTCCAGGCTCACGGTTGGCATCAACGTGCCATGCAGCATCGCGGTTACGCCTCACCCGACCCGGGTGAGATCTAGTCAGCGCTACCGATCGTGACCTGAGGTCAATCGCGATCGGATGCCGCGAGCCCGTCCAGCGGCAATCGCGCAGTCACTTCCCATCCGTCGCCCGTCGGTCCGGCGGCTGCGGTTCCGCCCAGTTCCTCGGCCCGCTCCAAGATCGACCGCAGCCCGACACCTGGCGTCCAGGAACGCGGTGGCCTGCCGTCATCTCGGACCGTTACTGCCAGCGTTCCGTTGACGGTGATCGCGACCAGGCAGCGATGCCCTGCAGAGTGGGTCAGTGCATTGTTGATGGCCTCGCTGGCGATCCGGTACGCCGCAAGCTCGACCGCGGGTGACAACGCGGGCAGCTGGTCCGGAAGTTCCATCTCCACCTTGATCTGTCCGGGCTGGCTAGCGGGGAGGCCCGCCAATCGCTGCCGGATAGCGCCCACCAAACCGGCGTCGTCCAGCTCGATCGGGCGTAGTCCGTACACCACCCGCCGTACGTCGTCGATCGCGCTACGGAGCTCAGTTCTGATCTCGTCAAGCAGCCGCTCCGCACCCGCCGGATCTGTGTGAACGAGGTTCGAGGCTGCATCGGCCTGAAACGCGGCGCTGGTCAAGATCGGCCCGACGCCGTCGTGAAGCTCCCGCTGAAGTCTGACCCGCTCGGCGGCGGCGGCCTCGACCGTCGCCGTTCGGGCTTGCTGAACCTGCTCGCTCAGGGCTGTGGCGTGGAGTGCAACGGCGAGTGGAGTCGCGATGAGGTCCAGCGTGCGCCGGTCGGCGTTGTGCAGGTCCCGCTCGCCCCGCCGCAAACCGACGACCAGGGTCCCGACCGGGTTGTCTCGGTAGGTGAGGGGCAATCTCCGCACTCGGGATCCCTTGCGGTGTCCCAGCCGTGGCAATCACGTCCCCATCGGGCTCACCGCGCAACGAGATCCAGGGCAGCCGCAAGGCGCTCCGGGTTTGCTCGAGCATGCCGGGTAAGTCGTCGTCGTGACGCAGCCCTTCGCCGATCTGCCACGCGGTCCGGGCGGGGTCTGACCGGGTGCCGTAGAAGGCGCGGTTGATCATTCGCTGGACAAGGGACCGCAGTGGCGCGAACAAGAACGCCACCACGATCGCCGCGGCGACGGAAACGCTTCGCTGGGCATTCGATGGCACCAGCAGAGTGAGACCGGCGACGACTCCCACGTAGACCGCGATGACCAGCGCAATGGTCAGCCCGTACAGCAGAGTCCTGGAGAGTACGACGCGAATGTCGAACAGCTCGTACCGCACGATGGCGATTGCGAGCGCGACCGGGATGAGCACCGCCGACAGCAGCAGCAGGATCGGACCGTCGCCAGTCAGGAGGCGCTCGAAGTTGAGCGCGAGGATGATCAGCAGCGCCAGGATCAGCCACATCAGCTGGCGTCTGGTTCGCTCGTCGCCTCGGATGAAGCGCCACACCAGCGCGCCGATGACAAGCAAGTACGCAGCATCGCTGGCAATCCCCGCGATGAGGACGACCGACTCCGGCAGCTCGAGCCCGATCGAGAGGATCGAGTTGGCCTCCGCAGAGTCGCTGAACGACGACCCATCGGCGAGTATCCCCGTCACGGCCTGAAAGGCGCCACTGATCACGATCAGCCACGCCACCCATGCCCACTTTCGGCTTGGCAGGTGTCCGTCGGGAAACAGCAGCAGCGCGAGCGGAAACAACAGACCAATGCCGAGCTGCCACGGCCCGTTGGAGAAGGTCGACAGGGCGCGGATCGCGGAGGTCGGCCAGTCCGCGTTGAGGCCGAAAACCGCCATCATCGTCGCGGTTGCCGATATCAGATGGCAGAGCCCAGCGGCAACAAGGAGCGGCCCAACAACATTGCGGGTGAGCCAGGCGACCGGTGCTCCTGAGGCCAGGAAGGCCAGCCCAATGACCATGTTGGTCAGGCTGTAGCTCTCAACAAACTGCTGCCAACCGATCCCAGTCGCCAAACCGAACCCGAGTGTCACCCCAGTCAGCAGCGTCCCGGATGCAACGGAAACGACAACGGGCCAACGACTCCAGTGGTCAGTCACGGCGACCCAATCCGGCGTCCTTGGCGATCACGACGGCCTCGGCGCGGGTGGCAACACCCAGCTTCAGGAAGATCGCCGAGATGTGATTGCCCACGGTCTTCGGTGAGAGCCCGAGCCGATGGGCGATTGCCGAGTTCGTCGCCCCTGTGGCGACGATGTCCAGCACCTCGCGTTCCCGCGGTGACAGCGGAGCCAGCGCCGGAGCTCCGCGATCAACGGTGATGGCGCCCAGCACCCGGCCGGCGACCTCGCTGCTGAAGATCGCATCACCGGCGGCGACAGCGCGGATGGCACGTTCGATCTCCGCCTGTTCGGCGCGCTTGAGCAGGTATCCACGGGCACCGGCCCGCAAGGCGTCAGCGACCAGCGCGTCCTCGTCGAACATGGTCAGCACGAGAACAGCGGTTTCGGGGTAGCCCTTCGCAATGCGGCGCGTGGCCTCCACGCCGTCCACGCCTGGCATGCGCAGATCCATGACGACCACATCTGGTCGGTTGAGGCCGACCTCGCGTACCGCCTCTTCTCCGGTTCCCGCTTGAGCGACGACCTCGATGCCATCGAGCGTGTCGAGAAGGGCCGCGAGCCCGCGCCGTACGACCGGGTGGTCGTCGGCCAGCAGGACCCGAATGGGCGTCGCGTCTGGCGCCTCGGCTGGCGTCATGTCTCGATTATGAAGCGGATGAGGCGAAGCGTCTGGGGGCGAGGCCCTACCGGCGCCGGGACATTTCCCGGCCCGAGTGCCTGGGATTCGGGGCACGGCCTCAGGCGCTGAGCGGGCGCAGGTCGGAACGTAAGCGGGGACAGCATCCGTACGCCCAACTGGAGGACCATATGACCGCAACCGTCAGCTCCCCGAGCACACGCTCACCCAGCATCCGCAAAGTCCGTGACCTCAGGCGCGTCGAGCGCGGAGTCGCGGCCGTCGTCCTGCTCGTTCCGGGAATCGCCGCCGCCCTCAGTCGGCTCTTCACGACCGACGACAGCGATGCCCGAAAAGCGCTGGACCTGGTTGCGGCCGACCCGGGCCGTCAGTTCACGCTCGCGCTGCTCGGCTTTATCGCCATACTGACGATGGTTCCCGCGTTCCTGGCAGCCGCACGGCTGGCTAGACGCCGCCGGCCGCTGCTGACCATGATCGCGCTCGGCGTCAACCTGATTGCCTACCTCAGCGCTTGGGCGGTCCCTGCTCTGGACACCATGTACCTCGCGGGCTCCAGGCTGCCCGTCGAGCAGCGGGATGGCGCCGCCGCGCTCATCGACGCGATGTGGTCCGAAGGGTTTCACCGGAACCAGCACAATGATCTTCGTCATCGGCCAGCTTCTCGGCGCGATCTTAATGGGACTGGCCCTCAGAGGCAGCATCCCGACCGTTGGATGGATCGCGATGATCTTGTCCCAGCCCATCCACTTCCTGGCCTTCGCGCTGAACATGTTCGACCCCGCGGCCCTGGCGTGGGGACTGACGGCGTTGGCCTTCGCCTGCTGCGCGGTGACTGTGCTGCGCACGCCCGACGACGAGTGGGATCTGCCACCACGAAGCTGATCAAGAAAGATCGTGCGCGTTTGACCCGTGATTTCAAGGGTCAAACGCGCACGATCCGTCCATTTCTCTGCGCTCTTTCATCCCCTTCGGTCGACTGGTCGCAAGTGCTCGGCAGCTGCTGTCCGAGCTCCCACACCCAGTCCAATTCCGGCGGCAGCGATCCCAAGTCCGGCAACGGGCTGTATCACGTCGATGAAGAGGAAGGCGAGCACGAACACGACAGCGGAGGCGGCGAACGTGACGCCTGCCCAACTGGGCAATGTCGGTGTCCTGCGCACAGCTATCCCCAACATGACAGCTCCAGCGATGAACAGCAGCAGGCTCAGGCCCGCCACCGCGAAGAGAGTGCCGCCGTACACGTCCTCATTAGTCGCTATCGCGGCGTCGCCTGCCCCACGGAGGAACGACCGCCCGATCGCCGGCTGGAAGAACGCGGCCACCCCGAAGATCGACACCAGCCCGACCTGTGCGAACGTCCAGGTGACGAAGCCCCATCCGGCCAGCTGAGGAGCGAACTGGCCAGCCAGAACTAACAGCGCTGCACCGCCGATCAGCCCGAACGCCGCGCCCGCGATGCTCCCAATCAGATGACTGAAGAGGAACTGCTGGGTCGTGACGTAGTCGGCGTAGCTCGGGAAGTCTGCCGCGTAGTCCGGTTGGTGCGTGATCGTGCTGGCGGCCAGCAGGACCCCGTACACCGCAAGGGCCCACAGTGCGATCCGTGCCCAATTCTGTCCTCGTTCCATCTGTCACGACACCTCCCTGCTTCCTTCATGCCTATGAGTCACTGCTCGGGCCACCGACTCGCCGCTTTCCCACCTTCATCTCTGGCGACGCCGGGCGAGCGGAACGCGACGGCCGTGCTGATCCGACGGAACGGCACCTGGGCTGCCTCGTTCACCCGCCGAACGGCTCCCAGATCGTTCGCTTCGAACAAACAAAGGCATCGATCGTCTTCGGGAACGTAGACGCACTGGAGATAATGAACCGCCTGCCCCGCGGACGACAGACGACGCGCGGCTTCATGCAGCAACCTCTGCACCTCCGCCAGAAGATCTTCGGTCAGGCCGGGGAGCGTCCGATCCACGAGGTACACGGTCAACGCTCCGCGCGACCCCTCTGCGATTCCCTGCAATCGAGATCCGTCCACATCCATCGCAAGTCCTCAACCGGATGCCCCGGCGAGGCTTCCATCAACGGACGACGCTAGTGGTAGCGAGGCGTCGGGCCATCAGGAGAAATACGGAACCGGTACCGAAATCCTCGTGAGGCTTCCGATCCGCAGCTGGATGCTCGTGTCCTAGATTTGCCGACGTGACTGGTTCCCAGGTTGTTCGGGGGGCCTTACCCGCGCAGCCGACCGGGTTCGTCGGCAGGCGCAGGGAGATCGCCGAAGTCCGGCGCCTGTTGACCTCTTCGCGGCTCGTCACGCTCGCCGGTCCTCCGGGCGTGGGAAAGACGAGGCTCGCCCTTCGCACCTGCGAAGAAGTCGCCCGTCGTTACCGAAACGGCACGTGGGCCGTCGAACTTGAGGGGTTGCGCGATCCGTCGCTGATCACTCACGAAGTCGCTCGTGCGCTCGGGCTGCACGACGCCTCGACCGGCTGGGCCGTGGAAACGCTGGCACAGCACATACGCGATCGAAGGGTCCTGCTCCTCCTCGACAACTGCGAGCACATGCTGGACGGCTGTGCACTCCTCGTCGACTCGCTGTTGCGGTCCTGCCCGTATCTCCAAGTGCTCGCCACGAGCCGACAATCCCTAAGAATCGCCGGCGAGGCCGTATTTCGCGTCCCACCACTCTCCATCCCCGAGATGGGGTCCGTCGATAGCGAGGCTGTCGATCTCCTGGTTGCCCGCTCCGCTTCGGCACTTCGAGGCCTGGAGTTGGACGCAGATGAGCGGGAGGCCGTCGCGGAGCTTTGTCGGCGACTGGAAGGCATCCCCTTGGCGATCGAGCTGGCCGCTGTTCGTCTCAAGACGTTGTCCATCGTGCAGATCCTTGATCGGCTCGACGATCGATTCCGAGTTCTTGGGGAAGGTGAACGAGCTGCCCCGCAACATCGAAGGACGTTACGAGCTGCATTGGACTGGAGCTATGCGCTGACATCCAGCGAAGAAAGGACCCTCTGGGAGCGGCTTTCGGTATTCCCGGGCAGCTGCGATCTCTCAGCGATCGAAGGCGTCTGCGCTGATAAGCGGTTACCGCCCGAAGGCGTGCTCGATGCGCTTGACGGCCTCGTCGACAAATCGGTGGCCTCGGCGACCAGGGCTGGGACCGAGATGCGCTACCGCATGCTCGAAAGCATTCGTCAGTACGGGCTCGAGAGGCTCCGATCGCGTGACGCTGAGTCCGCATTGCGGCGCCGACACCGTGATCAGTTTTCGATGCTTTGCCGAGAAGCCTGGACCCACTGGACGGACGCCAGTCAGCCCCGATGGCTCGATCGGCTGGAGATCGATCATCACAATCTGCGCGCCGCGCTGGACTGGTGCCTCGAGAACGATGACGCGGATGTCGGCTGCGCCATGGCCTCCGACATGTGGCTGTATTGGGAGGCCAGAGGTCATCTCACCGAAGGACGTCGCAGGCTGGAAGCTCTCTTGGAGGCGCATCGAGCCGATGATCGCGTGAGGGCGAAGGCTCTCTGGGTTGCCGGCTACCTGGCGCTCGGCCAGACCGACGTCGAGGCGGCGATACCGCTGCTGCAACGAAGCCTGGAGCTGGCGGAGGCGACTGGAGACAGCGAGTCGGCCGCCTTCGCCACGCAATACCTGGGCCTATGTCGGCTCTTCGTCGGCGATCTGGTCGGGGCTGCCGAGCTCCTTGAGGAGGCGGTCGAGCGACACCAAACCAACCGACAGCGAGCCGCCGCCTTCGCCCTGTCCGATGTCGCGGTCATCTGGATGCTGGAAGGCGAGATCGGCCGAGCGATCTCTGTATACGAAGAAGCCCTCGCGATGACGGATGAGGGTGGAGATCCATGGACGCGTGCACACTGCCTCTGGGGCCTCGGGATGAGCGCGTGGCTGAGCGGAGACTTCACCCGGGCCGAGCAGGCCGAAATGGAGGCACTGCGTCTCAGCGGCGACCTGGACGAACGAACTGGTATCGCGTTGTCTTTGGAGGCGCTCGCCTGGATCTCGGCATCCCGCGGTGACTTCGAAAGGAGCGCTCTGCTTCACGGGGCAGCGCTTGCGGTTTGGGGATCGATACCTAGACGCCTGCCTGAACCTCTTCGGGAACATGACGAGCAGCGGGAAGTGGCTACTCGTCACGCGATCGGCGACGAACGAATGGGCCGACTCGTCGAGGAGGGGCGGCGTCTCGATCGTGCTGCCGCCGTGGCTCGCGGCTTGGGGACGGAGGAGCCGAGTCGCACGACGTCTGGTGCCGTCGGCGACAGAGCTCTCTTGAGCAGGAGGGAGCTCGAAGTCGCGGACCTCGTGGCAAAGGGCATGACCGATCGGGAGATCGCGGCAGAGCTCGTGATCTCGCAACGGACGGCCGAGAGCCACGTGCAGCACATCCTGACGAAGCTGGGCTTCAGATCCCGATCGCAAATCGCCGCCTGGACGGTAGTGCACGAGGACGCTGGGTGATCTATCGGCGTGCCGCCCACCAAGTTGCCGGCCAAGGGGATGCCGACCGAGCCGTCATCGGCGAGGTGGCCCACGCCGCCGCGGTCTGGATCGAGGCTGCCGTGCTTACCCGCGCGGCCACCGACGCACACCTGCGCAGTCGTAAACGGCTTCGGTAAGAGCCTGGAACCGGAACGGGGTAGAGAACCAGCCGGAGAGCTCGGCCCACAAGTTAGGCGTGTAGCCGAAGGCGAGTCGGTGTTCGGGGTCGGCAAAACCGAGTGAGCCACTCGCGCCGGAATGACCAAAGATGCCCGGAACTCCGATGTCGGGCCACATCGGTCCGCTCGGAAGGGCGAAGCCGAGGCCCCAGTCGGTCCGGACTCGGAGGACTACATCGCGGCCGCTGGCTTGTGGCTGCCTCGCCGCGTTCATCAGGTCAGCGCCGATCAGGCGCGTGCCGTCAACTTCGCCGATCAAGGCGGCGAACATCCGCGCGAGTGAAGGACCGTTGCCCACTGCGCCCGCGGAAGCATCCTCCACGTCGTACCGGACTAGCTCTTCGATGTCGTCATAGCTGACAGATGTTCCGCCGAACGTGGCCCGGTATGACGCCGAGCGCCGGTTGGCGACACCAAGGGCGTACCGAAACCACACCGGATTCAGCATCGACCGGATCGCCTGGCGCTGCGACGGGCCAATCATCGGCGCCACCGTGTCGTACCTCTCCCGCGGCAGCCCGATGTGCAGGTCGAGGTCCAGCGGTCTGGCCACCTCATCGGCGAAGAACTCACCGACCGTACGCCCCGTGATCACGCGGACCAGGCCGCTCAGGATGAAGCCGTACGTCATGGCGTGGTAACCGTGCTTCGTGCCCGCCTGCCACCAGGGCCGCTGTTGCTCGATAAGTCGCAGCACTGGGTCTAGCGCAGCCGCCTGGTCGTTGCTGATGGGTTCGTCCAAGGCGGCGACCCCGGATCGGTGCGAGAGCACCAGGCGAACGGTGATCTCCTCTTTGCCGTTTTGGCCGAACGCCGGCCAGTAGCTCGCCAGCGGCTCGTCGAGATCGAGCAGGCCGCGATCGACCAAGATCAACACCGCGGTCGATGCCAGAGCCTTGCTGGTGGACCCGATGGGAGTGACAGTGTGCTCAGCCCAGCGCACGCCGCGATCAGGATCAGCCGAGCCGCCCCAGATCCGGACTACAGGCTTCCCGTCGAGATAGACCCCGACCGAACCACCGATGTCCCGCCCGCTCCTCAGCTGTGCCGCGAAGGCATCGGCAACCAGACCGAACCCGCTCTCGCAGTGACCCTGCACATCTGCAACGGTAGTGATCATTCCTCGCCAGCCAGGATCAGCTCCAATAGGCTGATTGGCCACCACTATGCCTCAAGAAGGAGGATCGCCGTGCCGAAAATATTCGGGATGCACGAAATTGAGCTGCGGCCCGGTGTGAAGCCAGAAGAATACGAGCAGTTCTACACCAAAGAGCTCGCATCCTTACCGGAATTCGAAGGTTGGAAAACCCATCTCCTCAAGGGCGATCGGGGCGAGCGGGCCGGGAAGTTTCTCTTGCTTTTCGAAATCGAGAGCGAGGAGGCGCGCGATCGGTACTTCCCCATACCGGAAGAAGAGTCGGAGGAGGTACGGCGGTTTCTGGAACAACATCCACAAGCTGCGGCGGCCTGGGAAAAGGAGAGCACCTTTCTGATCGACCCTTACCCGCGAACCGACTACATCGTCGTACCAACTACCGCGTGACCTTGCGCAACGGTGTGCTCGTCCACGTCCGCAAACCGGCCAACGATGACGCCGACGCCATGATCAGGATCACCAAACCGCGTCACCCCTTGATCCCTCCGCCTCACCAGCAGGTGAAGCCGCCATCCACGAGCAGGTCTACCCCAGTGCAGAAGCTGGCTGCGTCGCTGAGCAGGAATATGGCCGGCCCGACCAGTTCGTCCACGGTTGCCATCCTGCCCAGCGGAGTATCGGCCTCGAACTTGGTGACCTGTTCGGCAACCTCAGGTCGCAGGTTCATGGGGGTAGCGGTGTAGCCGGGACTGATCGAGTTCACCCGGATGCCGCGGTCGGCCCATTCCATCGCGAGACTTCGGCTGAGGTGAACCACAGCCGCCTTAGAGGCGTTGTAGTGGGCCTGGAGCAGTCCACGGTTGACGATGGATCCAGACATCGAGGCGATGTTCACGATCGCGCCACGGCCGTGCGCGAGCATGGCCCGGCTCTCTGCCTGGCAACACAGGAAAACGCCGGTCAAGTTGATGTCGATCACTCGCTGCCACTGGTTCAGGGACATCTCCTCAGCTGGTGCCGCATTTGCGATTCCTGCGCTGTTGACGGCGAGGCTCAGCGGGCCGAATGCGCTCTCGGCGTCCCGGACCGCATCGGCGAGCATCTCGGCATCGGTGACATCGCCCGTAATAGCGATCGCATCCTGGCCGGCCGCCCTGATTTCGCCGCAGACCTCGTCCAGAGCTGATTCGGGGAGGTCGAAGCACGCGACATTGGCGCCGGCGGCGGCCAGTCCGAGAGCGATGCCGCGGCCGATACCGCTAGCAGCGCCGGTCACGAGCGCCGTCTGTTCGTCGAGGCGGAAGCTGGGCAGAGTCATAGCTATTCCCTTTCGCTTGACGGTCAACTGAGCGTGCTCGTACGGCTGCCGCTCCTTACGATCTCAGGCTTCCGCAGCGGCAAGACGTCCAGGGATGATCCGTCGGATCGGTTGTGAAACAGTCGGGTCGTGACGGAGCCCGGACTGGCGCGACGGCTCGGCACCCTCGATGCGGTGATCATCGGGCTGGGCTCGATGCTCGGCGCGGGGGTGTTCGCCGCCTTCTCCCCTGCCGCAGGCGTGGCCGGCGCTGGGCTGCTGATCGGACTCGCCGTGGCGGCGCTGGTGGCGTATTGCAACGCCACGGCGTCGGCTCAGCTGGCCGCCCAATATCCAACCTCGGGCGGAACCTACATCTACGGTCGAGAGCGGCTGGGACCGTGGTGGGGTTTTCTCGCCGGCTGGGGATTCGTCATCGGGAAGATCGCTAGTTGTGCAGCGATGGCGCTGACCTTCGCCGCGTACGTTGCCCCAGAAGGGTGGCAGCGGCCGGTCGCGATGGCGGCAGTGATCATCTTGGCGACCGTGAACTACTACGGCATCACCCGGACCGCGGCATTGACCAAGATCATCGTCGCGGTCGTGCTCGCCACGTTGGCGCTGGTCGTCGCTGCCTCACTCAGCGGGTGGAATAAGACTGCGGTGCAGTCCTGGGATCTGTTGGCCGGCGGCTGGTACGGCACCTTGCAGTCGGCTGGCCTGCTGTTCTTCGCATTTGCCGGTTATGCCCGGATCGCAACCATGGGTGAAGAGGTCCGCGACCCGGAACGCATCATTCCCCGGGCGATCTTGACTGCTCTCACGATCACCGTCTCGATCTACCTGGTCGTGGGCGCCTCGATCCTGGTTGTTCTCGGCCCAGCGGGAGTAGCGGCCAGCCCGACGCCCCTAGCCGCAGCGGTGGATGCGGCTGGTTGGTTGTGGGCAAGCCTGCCAGTCCGGCTGGGTGCAGCGGCCGCCGCGCTCGGCGCCCTGCTTGCGCTGATCGCTGGCGTAGGCAGAACCACCCTAGCGATGGCACGCCACGATGATCTGCCGCGGTGGCTGGCCGCGGTACATGAGCGTCATCAGGTGCCGCATCATGCCGAAGTCACTGTTGCTGGACTGGTATGTGTCTTGATCTTGCTGGCGGACCTACCGAGCGCTATCGGTTTCTCCTCGTTCGGGGTCTTGCTCTACTACCTGATCGCCAACGTTGCTGCGTACACACAATCTGAGGAGCGGCGCCGATTCCCCCGCATCCTGCAGCTCGTCGGGGTGGCGGGCTGCGGGACTTTGGTACTGACGTTGCCGTTGCGCGCGGTGCTCGGCGGAGCCCTGGTCTTCGCGGTCGGAGTCGTCTATCGAGCCATTCGGGTCCGTTTCAGCCGGCCACGGTCGTGACCGGCCGTACCGCCAACGCACGTTGGTCTCTGCTTGGATTCCCGAGACGGAAGCGGCGCAGCCCCGGCAGACGTTACCCTCAGCCCGTGCATATCGCCGTCACCGGTTCCATCGCCATGGACCACCTGATGAGGTTCTCTGGACGGTTCTCGGAGTCGCTGCTCACCGAGCAGCTGGATCGGGTGTCGCTGTCGTTCCTGGTCGAGGATCTCCAGATTCGCCGCGGTGGAATCGCGCCCAACATCTGCTTCGGACTGGCCGCGCTTGGATTGGACCCACTTCTCGTGGGCTCGGTCGGCGAGGACTTCGGCGACTATCGCGCATGGCTAGAGCGGCATGGAGTACAGACGTGGGCGGTACGGGTTTCAGAGACCCAGCACACCGCTCGCTTCATCTGTACTACCGACTCAGTCAACGCCCAGATCGGCTCCTTCTACACCGGTGCTATGGCCGAGGCGCGCCAGATCGAGCTGCAGCCGATCGCCGAGCGGGCAGGTGGCCTCGATCTCGTCGTGATATCTCCGAACGATCCTGAGGCAATGCTGCGGCACACCGATGAGTGCCGCGTCAGGCAGTACAACTTCGTTGCAGACCCTTCTCAGCAATTGGCCTGGCTGGACGGTTCGCAGATCAAACGGCTGATCGATGGTGCAACCTACCTGTTCTCCAACGACTACGAAGATGCCTTGATCACGCAGAAGACTGGCTGGTCGCACCAGGAAATCCTGGAGCGAGTTACTGTCCGCGTCATTACCCGGGGCGCCAAGGGGTCCAGTATCGAGATCGCGGGTGAGCCTCAGCTGGACATTCCCATCGCGCGGGAGGTCGCCCGGGTCGACCCGACCGGAGTAGGCGATGCGTACCGCGCTGGTTTCCTTGCTGGACTCGCCTGGGAGGTGTCGCCGGAGCGCTGCGCGCAGCTCGGCTCCCTGCTAGCGAGCTATGCGATCGAGGTCATCGGGACCCAGGAGTATCGCTTCGGCGACACCTTCCTGGCTCGTTTCGAGGACGCATATGGCGCTGCAGCCGCTGATGAGGTAGCTCCGCACCTGTCCCGTCTCCGGCTTTGACCATTCGACCGCGTCATCGATTAGGGTCGGCTCGTGCCGAACAGCCTCCTACTTGTTCATGTCGACATTGCGGTCGTGCCCGATCAGCTTGATGCCTTCCTTGCCGCTACGCAGGAGAACGCGGTTGCGAGTCGAGACGAGCCGGGCATCGTACGATTCGATGTGCTGAGCGATCGCGCCGATCCCAATCGCGTTCTTCTCGTCGAGATTTACCGAGATGAGGCGGCTGCCGTAGCGCACAAGGACACATCCCATTACCAGCGGTGGCGCGACACGGTTGCGCTCATGATGGCCAGGCCTCGTGAAGCCACCCGGTACGTCAACACCTCCCCCGACGATTCAGACTGGTAGCCGCGGTGGTTCACTTCGATCTCGCGGTTCCGGCCGACGTACGGTTCGGGGCTGGCAGGGTCAGCGAGGTACCGGACGCACTCGCCGGGCTGGGGGCAAGCCGAGTCCTCGTGGTGACCGGACGGACGACATCCCGTGCGGACGAAATCCGGTCGGCACTCAGCAAAGCAGGCATATCAAGCATCCCGTTCGGAGTCGCGACCGAACCATCGATCGAGCGGGTGCGCGCTGCCATGACGCTGCTGGCCGACGCGGGCTGCGATGCCGTACTGGGATTCGGTGGCGGTAGTGCGATCGATGTCGCCAAAGCTGCCGCAGTGCTCGCCACCTCGGGAATCGACCCTCTGGAACACCTGGAGGTCATCGGTGCCGGCCGCCCGATCGAGAGGCCCGGACTGCCCTGCGTCGCCGTGCCGACCACTGCAGGAACCGGTTCGGAGGTGACGCGCAACTCAGTGCTGTCTGGTGGCGGAGTCAAGGCGAGCCTCAGGAGCCCCCTGATGCTGCCGAAAGTGGCCGTGGTCGACCCAGACCTGCTGGCTGGCCTTCCCAGCGCGACAATCGCCGCCAGCGGGATGGATGCACTGTCTCAGCTCATCGAGCCACTCCTCTCGCAGCGCGCCAATCCCTTCAGCGACGCCTTGGCTAGGGACGGGATCGGCCGATCCGCTCGATCATTGCGCCGCGCGTACCAGGAAGGCATGGAGGACGTGGCGGTACGGGAAGACCTGGCGCTCGCCAGCCTGTTTGGGGGCATCTGCCTGGCCAACTCCGGGCTGGGCGCGGTCCACGGCATTGCGGCCGCTGCAGGGGCTCGGCTGGCGGCGCCACATGGTGCGGTCTGCGCCGCTCGTGCTCGCAGCAGCTATGGAGGTCAACCTGCAGGTGTTGCGTGAGCGAGCACCCGAACATCCGGCGTTACTGCGGATGGCCGAGGTAGCGCTTCTGCTATCCGGACAGCCGGACGCAACCCCTGAGGACGGAATCGTCTGGCTGCAAGAGCTAACAGCCGCACTGTCCATCCCCGGACTGGCCAGCTACCGGCTTAGCGAGGACGAGATTCCGGCGGTGGTGACCGCCGCTCAGAAGGCCAGCAGTATGCGAGGGAACCCGATCGAGCTCACCGACGCAGAAGTCACCGAAATCGTCACTCGTTCGCTATAGGCAGTCTGACCCCTGGTTGTAGTAGAAAGATGCGATGAGCCAAGAAGGCGGCCCATCGGGAGGACTCATTCCTCAGGCCGGCGACGCTGTCCCAACACCGCGGACGCCGACCGGCGAGCCCGTCCGGTCCAGTCGACGTGACGGATCGCGTCCCCAGACATATCAGGGATCCGGTTTGCCGCTGGATGACCGCTATCCATCGCGTGATGAGAGTTGGGCAGCCATGTCGCCGAAGATTCGAGGCCGACTGACTGAACTGGCGGGCGATGTGATCGAGTGGTTCGCATGGAAGGATCCCTACTCCAGTGAGAATCGATCTCGCGCCGTGATCCTTGGCACCCGGGCGTTCTGTATCGCGGAACCGAGGATCGACTCGACGGGCCGCGCTGTCTACGAACTGAGCCGCTACGAGTTCGCGCCCGGCTCACACAAGAGGATTCCGATTCAGCACCGACCGGGCCTCGCGAGCGGAACTATGCAGAGAGTCGCGGCCCAGCCGGGTGCGCCGTTGCCGAAGCGCAAGAGTGAGCTCGGACTGTCGTCGCAACAAACCGGGCAGCTCGGGAATCTTCCCCTGAAGGCTCAAGAGCTTCTACAAGCGCCCTTTAGCTCTAAAGACCCCGTCCAACGCTGCGAGTACTGGTACTCGGGCCGCGCCAACCGCCTCGACACCTACATGTTCATCCTCGCGGGACGCCACTTCGTCACCGCCGCCGTCGGCACCCAGCAGGTGCCGGTCGGGAACACAGTCGCCAATGCCCATTGGAACCTGACCTGCCACCGTCTAGCAGTGGAACGCGTCGTCGGTTCGTGATATGCCCAAGAACTTCGCACACTTGGGAGGGCTAAACGCCTACGAAGTGCTAGGTCTCGAGCCAACCGCCACGACGGAGGAAATTGAGGCGGCTTATCGAGCGGCGATCAAGCGCCAGCATTCCGACACCGGAGGTGTCACTCGCCTGGCTCAGCTGGTCAACGATGCACGTGATGCCCTGGTAAAGGATCGCGCATCGTATGATGCCTGGCTCAGGGCTCGGCCACGAGTTGCAGATGAGCCCGATCCCGAACCGGCGGCTCCGCCATCCGACTCGTCACGTTCCACTTGGGCAAGTGCAGATGAGGTGCCTGACGAAGACGTCTGGGATCCGTGGGACACCGTAGGCCCCGAAACCCCGCCAGGACCGCGAAATCAACCCGGGGCGGCCACGCCCAGTCCGGTCAAGCGCAAAACGCCCCTTTCAGCCGAGGAACGTCGCAGCGGAATGCTGGCTGTCCTCGCATCTGTGCTCTGTGGCCCGCTGGGTTTGTGGCTGGGCATCCGGTCGTACCGACGGAGCGGGTCGGCGGTCGCAGCCGTGGCCATCGTTGTCGGCGGCATGAGTGTCCTCTACCTAGCGACTTTGGCGATAGCCATTCCGCTGGGCCTGTTCCAGGACACCTCCTTGCCAAGCTTCGGAGCCAATCCAACCGTGATGAAGCAGGGTCAGGTGGTTGTCAAGCCCGGCGCCAGAGTTGCTCTGGACAACGACGGCACTTCGTTTGCGCCAAACGACGACCATGCCTCGCTTGTGGGGACGAAGTCCGGCCTCGTCCTCGAACGCGGCACGTCGTATGTCGCTCTCCCCCGACCCTTTCCAGACCACTACGACACCTGTTCGGCACTGAAGTATCCGGAACCAACGGAGAAGCCGATCGCCTGGAATCGGCTGACCATCGGCTCGATGCTATGCGTGAGGGCCACGGACTTGGAAACAACCAAGAGTCTGATCACCGTCGTTGATCGTTCCGGCCGGTCTGCAACGCTCAAGATCATTACCTGGAACGACTGAGGGTCGGTTCACGTCGCCAGCTACGGCGCACGGCCTAGATAGATGTGACCTGTTGGAGTGGTGATCTTGATCGTGTGGGTTTGGCCGTCCAATCCGCTGGATACGGCTTCGACCCTCCAGCCCCGCGTCTCGCGGGCGTAGTTGCCGCGTTCGCAGGCTCCTCGGCCGTTCGGATAGATGGTTGGGCCGCCATCGCTGTAACGCTGAATGTGGTCGACGTGGCGGATTGGCGCATCACAGAACGGGTCCCGGCATTGCCGATCGCGCCACATGATCAACTTTCTGAGGTGGCCGTCGAAGCGGCGGCGATGCGGATCGCCACCGACCAGGGGCCCACCTACCGGTGCGGCGTAGAGCCGCCGCCACCACAATCGGCCCTTGCTGGTCCGCATCAGGTCGCGCGCCAGATCGGCTGGCAACGGTCCGTAGCCGTTCAGCTCCGCCGGCGTCTGGTTGTTGGCATCCAGCAGCGCATCCAAGGGCATCACGATCTGCAGCTCGGCGTTCACATCTGCTGCATCGGCTTGTCCGGTGAGCCGTTCCACCAGCGTGTCAGCCATGATTTGATCCCGGCGCCGCGGATCACCGGCGGCTTTCAAAGCGTCGGTCTGGTCTTGCAGTGACTTCAGGCACGCCACGCCTTGTTCAGCAGGCAAATAGCCCGACAGCAAACTCATCGTGTCCGGCGCCGGCCGCAGGGTGACCCGACGGTGCTTCCGCTCGGTGCGGCCGCGTTGTACATAACCTTCCGGGTCCGCCTCGTAGGCATGCTTGCGGGCACACGTCGCGGCACTCCGCGGCCCCATCTGCGAGATCCCAGCAGTACTGATCTTTGCGTCCACGTCACGTCGCGTCCTGGCATCCAGATGCCGTGTCTCAGTCACCACCAGCGAGGCGACATGCTGGCTGATCTCGCCAACGACCAGCAGCCGGTAGGTTCCCGGCAGGTCAAACCACAACGCCCGAGCGACACCGAGCCGACGGGCAGCTTCGAACCCGGAGATGCGGCACGCCAGGCCCAGCTGGTCGGCAATCCCGCGGCCGATCTGGTTCGGATGCACATCCGCGGCCAGCTGCACCGCAGCCTGCGACTGAGCAAACCTGACCGATTCCGCCATCTGCAACGCCGCAGCCGCCGCCTTGATCTTCTCCAGCCGCGCAATCCGATCAATCCGCACGGCGTCCGGCACCTCGACCGGGTCGCCCAGGCCCGCGCACTCCGCAACGCCCGCAGCTAGGCAGGCCAGCACATCATCAAACCAACCAACCTGCGGATCAGAAATCTGATCCGCGGCAAGCTCGTGAACTATAGCGACTGCCACCCCCAAGACATTACGGATCGGCACTGACACTTTTCGCTCATACATTCGAAACGCATTTAGCGTGTCGACCTATCGAAACGCCAAAGAACGCGATGCACTGGGGCGGCTTACATCAGGCGTGAGAGGCCTTGCTGCGGCGGCGATACCACTGCCAGCCGGCGGTGACCAGCAACGCACCGACTAGCGACCCGATGATCCCGCTCAGTCGGAACTGCAAACCATCTCCAGACAGCAGGCTGATTAGCAGCCCGCCGACGAAAGACCCGATGAGTCCGGCCACCAGGGCAAGCGTCCAGTCGACACCCTTGGCCGCCTTGCCCAAGATCAGTTGCGCGCCGGCACCGATCAGCATGCCGAACAGAATGAGCCCGAGGATAAGCATGACCGGCAGCATAGACGAGCCAAACTGTCTCCGCCGTCAGGTTCGCTGCTGGGTACGCGCGCGGCGAGCAAGCTGCCGCGCTCGGCGTAACGGCTCAGGTGTGCGACGCCTGGTTGTGAGCGTGGTGATCACCTCGACCGCAGTGATCAAATCGATCCGCCAGCCCGGATGAATTGCTAGTGGCCGGACACCTGGCTGAGTGCGTAGCCAGCAGCCAACTACCGAGTTGCCGATCCGAAGTGGACTCGTGGCAGCTCGCCGGTCGCTCGGCCACTCGCCAGAGGCAACCAACGGCCGGTGCGTCACCCCGATCGTCGCAATGTCGAGCTCGGCGCCCAGATGGAGCGCCAGCCCAGCCCCTCGCGGATGATCACGCGCGGTGGCGTCCAACAGTAATACGTCCGGAGAATCCGACAGGGCACGTACGGCCTGCTCCACCAGCGGGCCAAGCCTCAAGGCCAGCAGGCCGGGCATATACGGAGAGGTCGCATTCCCGCCTGTCATCCGCTCCTCGACCACGCGGCCCCCGAACATGATCACTGCCGCACACCACGCTGGATCATGATCAGTACCAGGACCGGAAAGGCCACGCGGAAAGCACACCCAGCAGCCGCCGATTCTGGCCGTGCCCAAGTCCAAGGCGAACTGAGCGGGTGCCGCTGTGGCCAGCCGCTGCTGGTAGGCGATCAGCGAATCAGTATTAGCGGGCCACACGCAAACATCTTCACCTACCGCAGATCAGCTATCTGTCGATCCCGCTTACGAAAGGGGCCTGCCCGGTCCCATGCGGAACAACCTGCGGCCAAACCGAACTTGATGACCTGTGCCTCCACACTTGGGGCAGACGTGGTGTGCATAGCCAAACACCCAGCCACGCGGCCTTGGTTTGCCGTGACACCTGGAGCACTTCACCCACGGATTGAAAACCAACGACACGACGTAGAAGCCGATCAAGACCGCAACAATTACAAATCCTCCCAACATGGTCTCCCCCTCCGTCAGTCGTGAACGATCATTAATGCTGCCGCAAGGATGGCGGTGTTACCGGCAGACTTGCCGGTACGACTCGGCACATGGCAGGAGGCTGCTCCGCCTGATCCTCTTCCGCCTTCAGCCGAAGCCCAATGACGCCGAGAAGGCAGAGGGATGAGGTCCGGCTAATCCATTGCCGAAGTCGAGGCGGCAAGTGCCGCCCCTACCGCTGTAACGAGCCGGCGGATGGAGGCTCCGTCTGGGTCGTGATCCGGATTGGCTTCGACCAAGGTCATGCCAACCACTCGAGGGTCGGCCACCAGTGTTCTGAGCAGCGGCGCGACATGGTCCAATCGCATGCCCGTCCCGTACGTCGCAATGTCGGCTAGCGGCAACTCGAGAGCATCTAGAACGTCTACGTCTGCCGGCCTCGCAGGAGGCTGCTCCGGCAGCCTTCAACATCGAAATGCACTACGAGATGTCGATGCGCCAGAGCCGCCAGCGCACGTCGACCAGCGGCGACCGGGTCGGCGATCACCTCCGCGCCTCGCAGCCGGGGCGCTGGCACCAAACCGTGCACGTCCTCCTCGTCGTCGCCAAAGCCGACAAAGGCAACGTCCGCGGGCTGCAGCAGCGGCCGTCGCGGGCCGATGCCGGCGAGCTCAGGTACGCAGCCGGGCAGGTCGAGCATGTGGGCGACACCCATCGCATCGAGGATCGGTTCGTGTGGATGGTCGACGGGGATCATCAGGTCCTGGCCACCGTCGACATAGATCAGTCCGACTTCGCCGTATCGCTCGATCACCGCTGCCACCAGCGCGACGGCCAGCGTGCACTCTCCGCCAAGCACCAATGGTGCCTGATCGGCTAGGACCACCTCGGAGATGGCCGAGCGGGCGGCGGCAACCACATCAACGACCTGCCGCCAGGCGTTTGGCCGCCCGTCCACCCTCTCGGCGGTCCAGCGAGTAACCGCCAGGTCTCCGTGATCGGCGACCCGAACTCCGTGCGCGCGGAGTGTTCCCAACAGCCCAGCTTCCCGAAGCGCTGCGGGGCCTTGCTCGATCCCAGGCCAGTGGGCGGCAACGCTCGACGGCACACCGAGCACACCCCACGTACGGGTCCCGGCTTCTGTCTCACTCGACATAGCCACACCATAGATTCGCGTACTCGGGCCCTTGTGATTTGCACCTCGCCGATCCAGCCTTGATGTGTGAGCCGAAGAGCCCGGAGTGGTGGGCTAACCCAAGACGGCCGTGCACCCTTGGGCAAGCGGATGAGCCGTCTCGGAGGCGTGATTCTTGACAGACTCAGCCGGCCCCCTGACCCCGACTCTGACTCTGACCAAGAAGCCGAGGAACTGCGAGGCGTTCTCCGCCGACAACAGCTCTGTGCTGACCTCCGGAGAATCGAACACCTCATCGCCACCGATACCTGGATGTCAGCGACTCGTCAGCTCGGCAACCGGCTCGCGTACGAGCAGCTACTCGACGACCTGAGGCACACACCCGATATCTTGCCTGCGATCCCCGGAATGAGGGAGATCAACAACTGGACAGCCTCCTCAGCGGTGCAGCCAGCGATCCCCATGACTGGCTACGGCCCCCGGGGTGCTCCGAAAGTCGAGATACTCGAAATCGGCTGGCGGCGCTAACGCTCTAGCAAGCTGCGTGAAGCAAGGGTTATCGGGCTGGTCCCTGCATGGAGCTGCTTACTCGCGGGTATAGAGAGCTTTGTAGAGAGGAACACCGTGGTTGCTCTTAGTGTCATCTTGTTGCTCTTGGACCATTCCCTCAAGATGAGCATTATTTTCTGGACGATCGGACTTACCGTCCTGGTGATTGGGGTCGCATTCCTTATCGTTGATCAGAGGAGCCGCACCTTCGGTAGACGTAAGTACAGGTACTAAATCCGGGGCCAGCGGCCAGGATCATGTAGCCGCGCTGCTGGCAAGGCCAGCACCCTAGGCCGTGTTGTACAGGCGTTCGTCTTGGCTGCTCTGCTGCTCGCTGATCAACGGAGTGATGGTTGGAATGCTCGTCTGGCTCTGGTCGACTGCTGCGGGGCCTTGCTCGGCAGTGTCGGCGACGCTGATCAGCTCCACAGCGACGTTGTCAGGGCTGCCCGTACTGCCTCGATATCCGGAGTGCCTCGAGCGGCTCGTCGAACGAAGCCGGCGGGTAGAGAACCCGTTCCCGGAAGAGGGACTGAGGCTCGCTTCTCGGGTATCGCCGACTATCTCCAGACGCTCCGAGTCCAAAATGAGCTGGAAGCGGGGTCTGGTGTTCGGATCTGTGAGCGCGCGGCCGATTTTGGTCGTACCGAGGTTTCGGCGACGGTCTCGAAGACCTAATCGTTCGCGGGCGACGACATTGCCGTGCTCCTCGCAGATACCGCCCGTCAGGACTTGACCTCGATACGAGACTGCAAATCGATGGGTCGCCGGGTGATCGCAACAGCTACAAGATTGCGCCACTTCTTTCCCTCCAGCTGTTGCCGCCGTCCTCACTTTTAGTAGATCGACGGTAAGCGATCAGTCCCCGACAGTGGCGTACGGGCAGATCCTCGGCGTGTCGGCTATGTAATGTCCTCGACAAGCTCCGGAAGTCCTTTGGACCCATCCTCCGTCAGATCAAGCCGGTTCACGGCCTCCGCGAAACGCAGATAAGTGTCGACACTGGCAATGACAATCCGTGCATCTATCGTGAGCAGCTCGATGCCCACAAGGGACACGCGAACGTAAATATCGATCACCAACCCCTTGTCCAGGATCGTGTCGATGACATCCGCGAGGCTGCTCGGCGCGGGGCGCTCCAAGTACCGGTTGGGCGTGCGTTGCGTGACGGTCACGAAATCAATTCTCTCGTCAGACCCGTTTGATTGGGCGCTGGCTGCTCAGCTGCTTCATAGCTGGCTACTCAGGCTGCTCCATACCCTCCCAGACATAGGTCGAACCCACGTTCGGCACCACCTTCACCAGCGTGATGCTGGCCGCTGGCGAGTCGGTGGTCGCGGTTGACGTGCGGTTGTCTTGATAGGAGGTGCGGACGCGAGTTCGCCGCTGGCTTTTATGATCCATAGGCGGCGACTTCGTGGCCGCCGCCTCCCCCTACGTCACCGAGTGAAAGGGGCTCGGAATGACTCCACCGGATGAAACGCGACCGCAGAGCCTCACTCGCGCTGGCCGTGCGCAAGCCGGTCAGGGTCTGTATGCGCCGACCCCGGCTGAGCAGCGAACCGCGCGCATCATGGGTGCCTGGTTCCTTGCCACATTCGTCTTCTCCATCCCCGCATTCTGGTTCTACGACCCGGTCTTGAACCACGGAAACTACGTTGTCGGCAGCGGCCAAGACACTCGCATAGCTGTTGGGGCCGTGCTTGAGATCTTTCTCGCGATCTCCGGCATAGCCACAGCCGTGGTGATTTTTCCGATCGTCAAGCGGGTCAGCGAAAGCATCGCCCTCGGCTATGTTGCCTCACGCACGGTGGAGTCGATCCTGATCCTGGTCGGAGTCCTCAGCGTGATGTCGGTTGTGGCCCTGCGCCAGGACCTCGCCGCAGCCGGAAGCACCAATGAGGCTCTTATCGCAGTTGCCCTTTCACTGCTCGCCTTGCATGACCAAACCGCCCTTCTCGGCCCGCAGCTCTGCGCCGGGCTCGGGAATGGGATCCTGCTCGGCTACTTGATGTGGCGTT
The DNA here is from genome assembly GCA_963740515.1 of uncultured Actinomycetota bacterium. Classification (GTDB taxonomy): domain Bacteria; phylum Actinomycetota; class Actinomycetes; order Propionibacteriales; family Propionibacteriaceae; genus Microlunatus. Next base: position 5,830 of record CAVUEO010000025.1, on the reverse strand, counting down.
CCAGACTGCTTCCGCGGCCGATGGTGATGTTCGGCCTCATCGGTGGTCCATTGGCCTTCCTGGGAGGTATCGGGGTGTTGTTAGGGGCCTGGGACAACCCCTCCGGACCTCTCACCGCACTCACGGTGCTCGAGGTCATCTGGGAATTCTCGCTGAGTGTTTGGCTGCTCATTAGAGGCTTCCGACCGTCGCCGATTCTCACCGGCGAACCGGTCGCGATACCCGCCTCTACTTGACCACGAACCGACGAGACCAAGATCAGGGCGGGTCGTTGCGGAACTGGAACTGCAGGCGTACTTCGCCGTCGAGTGGAACGAGCAGCGTCGTGTCGTTCGGGTGCCAGGTGGTGGGAACCAGGAACATCCGATCCCTGCCGTGGATGAGCAGGCGCAGGTTCCAATAGCGGTATCTGAACGTTTGGCCGTCGGCCTCTCCGGTGAGGTCGCGCTCGGCAACGCCGGTACCAGCAGGGAGGAATAGCCGCTGCTTGCTGTCAACGATCACGCTGGGAAGTTCGCCGAGGTTCCGTGCCTGCTCCTTCGCCAGTCCGCGTCCCGACCACTGCGCCAAGGTGGCAGTGGCCCAGAACAGGCTCGCGGCGACGGCGAGCCAGAGCGAGATGAGAACGGCCGGACCGGCAAAAGCAGAGCGTACGGAAGTGTCTTCCGCTCTCTTGTCCATCCAGCGGATCGTCGTGATGCCGTAGGCGGCTAGCGTGCCTCCGGCAGCCAGGATCAGTGGGGTTAAGAGTGGGTAGTAGGCCCAGTCGCCGATCACGGCATAGCCAAATAGGAGGGCGACGCCGAGCCCCAGCAGGATGAGACCAACGGCGACTAGGCCCTTGGCGACGGATCGGAAGGACGGGTGAACCGCCGCCCGACGTCTCGCTGCGAGGTGTGCTGCCAGGAAGCCGCCGGCGAGAAGGGTGAGGACAAGCAGTGGCACCAGGAGCGGTTGAGGGCTACGCATCACATAGTCCTGGGTACTGAGCCCGACAGTGTCGACATCCACGCCGAAGTAGTCGTACTGGGCGCGGGATGACACGTACCCGAAGTAGAACAGCAACGCCGTGATCAGCGTTGCAGGCGCAATGATGGAGCCACCGAGGCTCAGCCACCTTCCCAGCTGGCTGAGCCGATCCTCTGTCTGCTCAACGGATGCGCTCATTGCTCAGCTATCGGAGTTGCCGGGCGACTCTTCGTCGGATGTCGGGCTTGGGTCTGACGACCCGGCGGTGGGCTGACCCTCGTCGTCCGTTGTGTCGAGCCAAGGAATTGCCAGTTCGACGCTTCCCCGGTTCTCGGCGGCCGCTTGGACGAAGTCTCGGCAGGTCGAGAGGCTGATGTCGACGCATTCGATGGTCCCGGCGATCCCGAGCTGGGGGTCCGGCGCTTGTTTCAACGGCCGCCTCGTGCGTATCGCGAGCGCGCAGGCAGGACTGCCGCTCTCGGAGGTGAAGGTATATCCGACGCAGGACGGCGCGACGTCCTCACAGCCATGCCGGGTGAAACGGAAGGAATGTTCGTCAAACTGAAATCCGGTGATGACGATCCGGATGCCGCTGCGGAGCTCTCCAGGTCCACCCTGCTCAACGATCCAGCTGACATTGGCACACTGGAGGTTTTGGGCCTCATCAACGAACTCGCCATTCCCGCCGACTGGGAGCCGCGGCAATAACACTGCTGGCCTTGGCTCGTTACCATCACCCGGATTGTCGGGCGTGATATCGGGTTGGCCGGTAGCTGGCGCGGAGGTCTCCGGCTCCGCCGGCGGCGCAAGGGTCACCGGCTCGGCCGGCGGAGCCACGGCCGAGTTCGGGTCGGCGTTGATGCAGCCGGTGAGCACGGTAGCTACGGCAAGTGACAGCAAGACCGAGCAGACAAGATTTCGCAATCCTTCGGACCTCATATCGTGAGGAGGTTCGAGAAGTGGTCTAGATACACGCGGACCGGATTGACTACTTTGGCCGTTAGCCAAACCTTGATCCCTGGACGACGTGAACGTGAAGAGGAGCGACATGGAGGGCTTCCCATCCGACTTTGTCTGGGGGACGGCAACGGCGGCGTACCAGATCGAGGGCGCGGTAAGCGAGGACGGCCGCGGCCCCAGCATTTGGGATACCTTCTCCCACACGCCAGGCAAGATCGCGGACGGTTCGACCGGCGACATAGCCGATGATCACTACCACCGGTATTCCGAGGATGTGTCGATCATGGCCGATCTCGGCATGAATGCGTATCGATTCTCGATTGCGTGGCCCCGGATCTTTCCGACCGGCTCCGGCCAGCTCAACCCGGCCGGCGTGGAGTTCTATCGCAGACTTGCTGAGGCCTGTCTGGAGCACGGCATAACGCCGTACGCGACGCTCTATCACTGGGATCTGCCGCAGCCCCTGGAGGATGCCGGCGGCTGGCTCAACCGGGACACGGCCGAGCGCTTCCGCGATTACGCCGCCGCTACCCAGCAGGCGCTTGGGGACCTGATCACCAACTGGATCACGCTCAATGAGCCCTGGTGCTCGGCATTTCTCGGATATGCCACCGGAGTGCATGCACCCGGCAAGACCCTCGGCGTTGCTTCGATGGAGGCCGTCCATCACCTCCTGCTCGGCCATGGGCTCGCAGTCCAGGCGATGCGGGAGGGGTCCGGCGGGACTCTCGGCATCACTCTCAATCTGTCATCAGTGCGGCCGGCCAGTGACTCCGCAGCGGACCAGGAGGCGGCACGGCGAATGGACGGCCTGGCGAACCGGCTATTCCTCGATCCGCTGCTGCTTGGCAGCTATCCCGAGGATGTGCTGGCAAATGCCGGCGCGACCGGGTGGTTCGAGCAGCGGGCCGACGATCTGGAGGTTATTGCCACACCGATCGACCTCATTGGTGTCAATTACTACACCCGGCAAACCGTCGCCGGGCCGCAGGACGGGGCATTCCCTGGCCCGACGATCGTCGGTCCAGGCGGCACCGAGGGGATCCGGACCATCGACACCGGTGCTCCAAAGACCCAGATGGGCTGGGAGGTACATCCGGACGGGCTCATTGACGTCTTACGGCTCGTGTTCGATCGGGCGCCCGAACTGCCGGTATACATCACCGAGAATGGTGCCGCGTACCCCGACGAGGTGACCGCTCATGGCACGGTCGAGGACGAGGACCGCCGACACTTTTATGAGCTTCACCTCGATGCAGCCCGGCAGGCGATCGAGCAAGGCGTGCAGCTGCGCGGCTATTTCGCCTGGAGCCTGCTCGACAACTTCGAATGGGCGTTCGGCTACACCCGCCGCTTCGGCATTGTGTATGTGAACTACGAGACTCAGCAACGCATCGTAAAGCGGAGCGGCCACTGGTTCCGGGACCGGCTGGGGAGGGCTGTACGCGAAGAACACTGACCGCCCCGGCGGCGCGCCGTTCGTAGCGGTGCCCCGATGTCCCGGCGACCTGGTCGGCTACATCGTCTGGCGCAGGGCGGCGAAGAACCCTCGTACGTCGGCCAGGAGCAGGTCTGGCGTTTCGAGCGCGGCGAAGTGCCCGCCTGCCTCGATATCGCTCCAACGGACGATGTTGTTGCCCTGCTCGGCATAACGGCGGATGGCGATGTCCTCGGCGAAAGCCGCTACACCGGTCGGCACCGCTGAGGGCGTCGGCCAATCCTGCCCGTGCATCGACTCGTAGTAAATATTCGCGGCCGACCCGGCTGACTTAGTGAACCAGTACAGGGAGACGTTGGTAAGGATCGTGTCGAGACTGATGGCATCCTCTGGCAGATCACGATCGGACCCTGTCCACTCCTTGAACTTCTCGATGATCCAGGCGAGCTGGCCGACCGGTGAGTCGGTGAGGGCGAACGATAGGGTCTGCGGCCGGGTCGACTGGATGCCGAAGTAACCGTTCCCCTCGCTGAGGAAGTTGGCCATCCGCGCAAGTCGCGCCTGCTCCACCTCGGTCAACGAGGCCTTGTCATCCTCGGACATCTCTCCGAACGGGATGAACCCCATGGAGGCGGCATTCACGTGCACCCCGATCACGTGATCGGAGTCCACCCGACCCAGGTCTGGAGCTACGAACGCCCCGAAGTCGCCGCCCTGGGCGCCGTAGCGCTCATACCCCAGTCGGGCCATCAACTCAGCCAGAGCCGTGGCCATCCTTCGGCTACCCCAACCTTCGCCGGCCAACGGGGTCGAGAAGCCGAAACCAGGCAGCGACGGAACGACAACGTGGAAGGCGTCGGCCGGGGTGCCACCGTGCGCGACGGGGTCGACGAAGGAATCGATCACGTCGAGGAACTCGAGGAACGAACCCGGCCAGCCGTGCAGGAGCAGTAACGGCGTAGCTCCATCGATCGCCGACCTGACGTGCAGGAAATGGATTCGCTGGCCATCCACATCAGTGGTGAACTGCGGGAAGCCGTTGATGCGCTTCTCCTGGGCGCGCCAGTCGAACCCGTCTGCCCAGTAGTCCGCCACCCGCCGGAGATAATCGACCGGAACACCTCGCTGCCACGCTGGCCCAGGTAGCTGTTCGGGCCACCGCGTGGTGCGGAGCCGGGTCCCCAGATCGGTGATCGCGTCGTCGCTGATGCTGATGGTGAAGGGTGTGATCGCGGGCGCCAACATTTTGACTCCTTGAACAGAATAGTTGATTCTGTTTAAGCCTATCAAAACAGAATGAATCATTCCAGAGTTCGCTAGGCTGTTTCTCATGTCGACCGAATCACCCAGGCGCGGACGTCAGGCTGAGGCTGAGCGCAACAACGTGCGCATCTTGAGAGCCGCGCGTGAGGTCTTCATCGCCAACCCCGCGGCGCCCATATCCGAGGTCGCCATCAGGGCCGGCGTCGGCATTGCCGCGCTCTACCACCGTTACCCGAGCAAGAACGCCCTGCTGGCCCAACTCTGCCTAGACGGCCAGGACACCTACATCGAGCTCGTGGAGAAGGCGCTGGCGTCCACAGGCGACCCCTGGATGACCTATGTTCAGTGGCTGCGCGACATTGTCGCTGCCGACACGCACGCATTGACAGTCCACCTCGCGGGGCAGTTCACACCGGATGAGCGCCACGCGGCTCGGACCGAGCAGATGATCAAAGGCACCGTCGAGCTGTTCGAGCGGGTCAAGCAGACCGGTGCCGTGCGCCCCGGCCTGACCTTCCTCGACGTCGCCTTCTTGCTGGAGCTGCTGGCCAAGGCGAGGCTCGGAGGTGCCGCCCGGACGGCCGAGCTCAAGCAGCGCCAGCTCGCCATCATCATCGACGGCCTGCGTGCCCCAGGAACCGCTGACCTTCCGGGCGCGCCGCCCTCGTGGCAGGAGCAGGAGAGTCGGTGGAGGCCGGGCTGAGCTCGTGCGGGGTGCGTGACCTAACCGTCGACCACGTGCTCATGCCCCAGTCCCGTAACCCCTCCACGAGGATCTCGGTGAGCAGGCCGGCAAGGCGCCCGTCAGAGTCAAGATCGGGATCGAACACGGTGACCTGCGCGCCCACCGCGCCAGGCGCCAGCACCGCCAGCAACTCGGTCAGCTGATCGGGGCCCAAGCCGCCCGAATCAGCAGGGCTGTCGACCGCTGGCATCACGCCAGGGTCGAGAATGTCGACGTCCAGATGCAGCCAGTAGCCCCCAACGCCAAACTGATTGAGCGTCGCGCTAAGTCCTTCCGCAACTGCGCCGGCGCTGCCGCCAACGATCACCGAAGCAGGAACCACCTTGGCCAGCACGTCTGACACTTCGATCAGGTGCTCGTCCTGGTCACGGGCAGCCGGCATGCACGGCATCACGGGGTTGGAAGTAAGGGCCGAGGCCGTCGATGTCGGCCACCGCGGGCCAATGCCGCCCAAC
>CAVUEO010000024.1:0-37979 GCA_963740515.1 uncultured Actinomycetota bacterium | reverse complement strand
GGCACAATGAGGCCGTGCCGGAGGGAGACACCGTCTGGCGAGCATGCCAGCGGTTGCATGAGGTGCTTGCTGGCCGCGTGCTGACCAGATCCGAATTCCGCGTGCCCTCCCTGGCTGCGACCGATTTGACCGGCGTCGCCGTACGCGAGGTGACCTCGCGCGGTAAGCATCAGCTGTTCCGGTTCAGCAACGACTTCACCCTGCACACCCATTTCAGGATGGACGGTGCTTGGAAGATCTACCCTCGTGGGCAGCGCTGGAGCGGTGGGCCTGCGTTCGAAATCCGCGCGGTACTCGCCACCGGTGATCATGATGCGGTGGGATACCGGCTTCCTGTCATCGAGTTGGTTCCAACGGCGGCGGAGGACACGGTCGTCGGGCATCTCGGGCCTGACCTGCTCGGGTCCGACTGGGACCTTGACGAAGCTGTCAGGCGGATCGCAGCTCAGCCCGACGGCACCATTGGGGAGGCATTGCTGGACCAGCGGAACCTCGCAGGTCTTGGCACGTTCTATCGGGCGGAGCTGCTCTTCCTCCATGGCGTACATCCGCGTACGCCGGTCCGGGAAGTCCGCAACCTGCGGCGCATTGTGGAGCGCGGACAGCTGCTGCTCCAGGCAAACCGCTGGCGACCCGAGCAGTCAACGACCGGTGATCTGCGAAGCGGTCGACGTAGCTACGTGTACCAACGATCAGGGCAACCCTGTCGCCGCTGCGGTACACCCATCCGTACTGAGGAGCTCGGGCCGCCCGGCGAGGAACGGCGCAGCTACTGGTGCCCACGCTGCCAGCCGAGTCCATGAGTGGTGCCATTCTGGCCGTGTGGACGAGGTGACGCGGGCGGCGTACGAGTCGATGTTGGAGCGCGATTGGGACCGACTGCGCCTGATGTTGCATCCCTATCTGCATTGGAGCGCGGCCGACGGCACTCGGCTACGCGGTCGCACCCAAGTCATTGAGCGGTTGCAGCGTGCAGCACCGCCAGTGAAGCCGGCCGCTGTCGAGCTGCGCGACGGTCAGATTTATCGCTGGCAAGAACCGCTGGAAGCCTCCGAACGCTGAATATGAAGGGGCACCATGTTGTCGATCTGAACGCCATTGCCGCCCAGTGAAATAATCTCCCCTTGTGTCCTCACTTTCCTCGCTGTTGAGCTCCCGGATTGAAGCAGTCGCGGGCATCGACCCGGAGCTCCGGCCTGCCACCAAGCCACAGTTCGGCCATTACCAGTCGAACGTGGCGCTGCGCTTGGCCACCAGCGAACGCAAATCGCCGCGTGAGGTTGCCGCGGACATCGTGGGCAGGTTGCAGATTGCCGATCTGTGCGAAGCGCCCGAAATCGCTGGCCCCGGATTCATCAACCTACGACTGCGAACTGAGGTGCTGACTCAGGCCGTAACCGACCAGCTCGCCGACCCGTATTCAGGTGTCTCACAGGTTTCGAACCCTCAGGTTGTGGTGATCGACTACTCCGCTCCCAACGTGGCGAAGCAAATGCATGTCGGACATTTGCGCTCGACGGTGATCGGTGATTGCCTGCGTCGCGTCGTCACCGGAGTTGGCCACCACGTGATTGCGCAGAACCACATTGGCGACTGGGGCACCCAGTTCGGGATGCTGGTTGAGCACATCCTCGACGAAGGCATCGAGGCTTCGAGCCTGACGCTGCCCGAAGCCGACGAGCTCTACACCCGAGCGAGTGCGCGCTTCCGTGCGGACGAGCAGTTCGCCGATCGCGCCCGGCGCCGGGTTGTCGCTCTTCAGGCCGGCGACGAGGTAACGCGTGAGATCTGGCACCAATTGATCAACATCTCACTCGTCGGCTTCAATGCCTCGTATCGGCGGCTAGGCGTGCAGCTCACCGATGATGATCTTGCCGGGGAATCGACGTACAACGGCGAGCTCGCATCGCTGGTCGCTGAGCTGGAACGCAACGGGACGGCGGTCATCGACGATGGAGCGTTGTGCGTCTTCGTCGATGGCTTCGCGGCTCCCATGATCGTACGCAAGCGCGATGGCGGTTTCGGCTATGCAGCAACGGACCTAGCGGCGATCCGGCGCCGGGTACGCGACCTTCATGCCAACCGGATCATCTATGTCGTAGACGCGCGGCAGTCTGATCATTTCGATCTGGTGTTCGCGGTGGCACGTAAGGCGGGCTTCCTGCCTGACGATGTCATCACCGAACATGTTGCGTTCGGTACCGTCCTGGGTACCGATGGTAAGCCGTTCAAGACCCGCGAGGGCACAGCGGTGAATCTCAATACATTGCTCGACGCTGCAGAGGCTCAGGCAGCGCCGCCGGTCGCGCTCGCCGCGATCAAGTACGCCGACTTGTCCAACGGGCTGAACAAGGACTACGTCTTTGACGTCAGTCGGATGGTCCAAACCACAGGCAACACCGGGCCGTATTTGCAGTACGCCCACGCCCGAGTGACCCAGGTCTTGCGAAAGGGTGCCGCGCGCGGTTATGGCGAGCAGTCGAAGGTGCTGCTGCTGGAGGAGCCGGCAGAACAAACGCTGGCCTTGCTGCTCATCCGGTTCGGAGACATCGTGGACGATGTCGCAAGGACTCTTCAGCCGCACAGGTTATGCAGCTACCTGTATGAGCTGTCGGGTGCCTTGGCCATCTTCTACGAGCAATGTCCAGTACTGCAGTCCTCAGGTGCTGTTCGGGATTCGCGGCTAGCGCTGTGCTCAGCCACCAAGCGGGTGCTGGCCGACGGGCTCACCATGCTGGGAATCGAGCCTGTGGAACGGATGTAGCGGCTGTCCCGTCGGCATCGCCTCCGTATGAAAACTGGGTTAACCCATTTTCCGACGGGGCGCGCGCTGAAGGCTGTGCTACCTGAGCTGGTCAGGGTGAATCTGGCGGTCAGCCGCGAGCCAGGCTGCCCCGACGATGCCAGCAGTATTCAGCAGCTTGGCTGGCACAACCTCAGCGTTGAGCTTGAGCTTGGGGATGAACTTGTCGGAGTTCTTGCTTACGCCACCACCGATGACGATCAGGTCTGGCCACAGCAGGGCCTCCAGCCGCTCGTAGTAGCGCTGGAGTCGGGGGACATATTCACTGAAGGAAAGGCCCTCCCTCTCCCTTGCGCTGGCGGCGGCACGAGTCTCAGCGTCATGACCGTCGATCTCGAGATGGCCCAGCTCGGAGTTGGGGACCAGCGCGCCGCGGTAGACAATCGCGCTGCCGATGCCAGTGCCGAGCGTGGTCATGATCACCAAGCCCGGATGACCCTTTGCCGCGCCGTAGTGCACCTCGGCGATGCCTGCCGCGTCAGCGTCGTTGACGAGCAGAATCTCGCGACCAAGGCGATCCTCGAAGATCTTCTCGGCATCGGCGTCGATCCAAGACTTGTCGATGTTCGCGGCCGTGCGGGTCTTGCCGTGGGTCACAACAGCAGGGATCGTGACGCCGATCGGACCGTCCCCAATGATGTCGGCGAACTGATCCACGATTTCAGCGGCAACGGCTGCGACGTTCTTCGGTGTCGACTTCTGAGGTGTGGTGATGCGAAGTCGCTTCGTCGTGAATTCGCCCGTCGCAAGATCGACGGGTGCTCCTTTGATCCCGCTGCCGCCGATGTCGATGCCGAACACGGGCTTGCTTCGTACCGTTTCTTCGCTCATGGTCGCGAGCCTAGCGATATCGGGCCTCGTGGGGGAGAGCCTGATTTCACTACACCATCATTTGAAATCCGGCAGAGCGACTCAGCTGACGGACACACCAGGCATACAGCGTGGGGTCGAAGGCGTAGGAGTTGGAGAAGTAGAAGCCGTAGAAACGTCGGTATACATCGATCCATCGGACGATCTCACGACCGTGCCGTTCCACGGCGACCGCCTCCAGCCAGGCCACATCTGATGCGGCGTCGGCGTACGGCTCGAGCTCGAGGAATATCAATGCGCCAGCAATGTCCATCAAGGGGTCGGCATGTACGGTGTGCGGGCTGAAGTCCGCGATTCCGGTGACAACCGGTCCCTGCGGGCCTTGGCTGAGGTACGCGTTGGGCGGACAGACGTCACCGTGGACGACCGCTGGTGCGACGGACCGCTGTGCCAGGGCGGCATGTAGCTGGTTCCAAACGTCGGCGACGTCGGGGACGTCGCGCTCCAACTGATCTTGGCTGGCTTGCGTCGGTACGCGCAGCATGTTCGAGAGCAGCTCAACCAGTGTGCTGAACTGCTGCGGCGCACCATCGCCGATCAGCCGCGCGAATCCGGGCACGGGACTCTGCAGTTGTTGCAATCGCTCGGTCGCATTGAGGAAAGTGATCAATGCCGCTCGGCGCTGGGTTATATCGGCATGTTGCAGCCAACCCGAGAAGTCACGACCCGAGAACCGGCGATCCACAGTAAAGAACCGCCCGTTGAGCTCACCGACTTCGATGATCAGCGGCAACTCCAAGCCGATGTCGCTGCCACTCCAGTGTTGATAGAGAGCCTGCAGCTGCGTAGCCGTCCTGCGGGGCGCCTCGTGCCGGCTTCGATAGAGCCGCAGTACCCGCTCATGATCAATCCCAAAGACCTCGCTCTCGCCCCCCGAGCCAAGCAGTTGATCACGGCCGGTACCGAACGCCGCAAGCAGCGCGGCTTCGCCTTGATGATCATCAGTACGCATTGCGTCGACGTTTCGACGCTGGCTTTCGGCGGCTCGTGCGGCCCGAGCCCGGTCGAGCTGGCTCAGCGCCAACTCCCGTGCTGGCCGCTCGTCGAGCTGATGGGCCACCGCGTTCACCGGCCCTCGTGGGGTGTGGACATGAACGTCGGCAAGCCGAAGCAGCCGCTGCAACGGACCCTGCTCAATACGCAGAGACTGCGTCTTGGCATGTGGAACCACGTCACGGGTGTGGGTGAGCCAGCCGCGCTCGGTGATCAAGGTGCGGTCGTCCCAGCCATAGCGGAGGGTCCAGAAGTCGAGCCAGCGTAACCAGCGCGCGCGCTTCGGAGACGGGTGCAACTCAATGGCATCAAGATCGAAACCAGGGAGCGCACGCCCCACGGCAAGCTCAACTTCGTCAAGTGTTGCGACCGGGAGCAGCACGCTCGAGGCGTTCGATTCGTTGTTATCGCTGTCGTCGTGGGTGTAGCCGAGGATATCGACATCCAGCCGGTACCAGCCCAGCGGCTTCCAGAGCAGCGGCTGACTGGTCTTGACACCTTGGATGCGATCGATCGGCACCGACTGGCTCGTCAGATTGGTCAAGCCGCGGGTCACCCGCAGCCCACGTGGCGACTCAGCCAGAGTGAAGTTGAACATGCCGATGACCCGCCGCCAGACCAGCGTCAGCATGCCGACAAGCAAGGGAATCAAGCCGCCCAACGCGTAAGGAGTCGCCGCGAGGGCTGCGGTCACGACGAGGACGATGATCGTGATGGCTGCCGGGATTATCCATTCCGTTGAGAGCAAAAAGCTGAGGATCAGCCGCTGCGGGGAGACTTGAACCAGGGGCCGATCAGCTACGCCCAGGTCGGTGAAGATGCTCGCCGCCGCTTGTTGATCAAGATCGCGAATGCTGGCCTGCTGTCCGTGGGCCCGGGTGAGCAGATAGTCGCGCAGTCGGGAAGCTTTACCGCGGCTCAAGTAGCGCAGCTTCGTGCTGCTATTCCCGGCGTCGAGGCGCAGCTCGGCAAGCCCGACTACTCGGGCAGCAAGCGGCTGGATGATGTCGACCGACTGGAGCCGCTCGAACGGAATCTTCGTGGATTTCTTGAAGATCGCGCCGGACTCGATGCGCAGTTCTTCATCGTCGATCACGAATCGAGTGAAGTACCAGGTAATGAAACCGGCGATCGCAGCCAGCAGCACAACAACGGCAAGGACCAGCAAGAACCAGGCCAGGCCACCACCCTCGAGTTGATTCTCACCCGCGCTGCCCGTGACGATCTCCCGGCCCCAGCCGATAGCGATCGCAACGAGGATCAACCAACCACGGACCAAGGGCGTCAGGGGATGCGGTCGCTCGGTCTGTTTGATCGTTGCCGCAGTCGGATTCGGCGGGCTCGGTGAAGTGGTGGTGATCGGCTCGGTGTGCGAGGTGTGCTGAGGCGGCTGCGAGGCGGTCATAGTCCTGACGCGTGAGCTTCGCCGAGCTCGGTCAGCCGGTCGCGCAACCTCGTTGCTTCCTCCGGGGTGAGACCCGGGATGCGAGCACCGGTCTCGGGGCTGGCTGTCTTCAAGGTGACTGTGGCAAGCCCGAAAGCGCGTTCCAATGGGCCCGACTCGACCTCGACCAACTGCATTCGGCCGTAAGGCACCGCTATGAGACTTCGAAACATGACTCCGTGGGTGATGTAGAGATCGTCCTCTCGTTCCACGTAGCCCCAGTAGCGCCAGCTCCGTGTCACGTACGGAAGCCGGATGATCACGATGAGGACCGCAGCCGCCCAAATCAGACCCGAAATCCACCACTTGCCTGAGGCGACTCCGACGATCACCGCTGGAATCGTGAAGATGATGGGCGGAACGATCAGGGTGGTCAGCATAAGCATCGAGCGGTACTTCTCCGAAAGTCGCTTCCACTCGTACGCCGGCGGCGCGAACAGTTCTTCCATAACAGGTTCAGGCTACGTGCCGACCTGGCATGGGCTTGCCGAGCCGCACAGAGGAACTGCAACTGTTCTGATTCATTTCCTCCGCTTGCTCGGCTTCGGGCCATGTACCGATACTCCGCCGAAGAGCGACACGCCTTTGATTACCAGGGTCGGTGCGCCCGGTGCCGGATCGCCGACATCGTGGATGTCCGTGCCGCCGAAGATTCCGGCAGTCTGGTCGCGCACCTCGATTCCTTCTGGCACTTTGATGTCGAGGCCACCGAAGCACCAGAAACCTGAGATCTCCACTACTGGGGCCTCGAAGATCGCGTCACGAAGATCAAGATCCGTTCCGCCGAAGAGGGTTAGCGACTGGATGTTCTTCCGCACCCGCCACCTGCCGCGGCGGCTAGCACCGCCAAAGATCGCGATCATCCTGTCGGGCTCGGCATTCTGTGCCGTGGTGTCGATCGTAAAGCGACTCGTGGGTTGTTGGCTGGCGACGGGGGTAGGCGCACCAACGACCACAAGGTCACGGGTAATTGGAATCAGGTCATCGAATGTCTTGGCCACCATCAGCTGGTCGATCCGCTCGTCATGCTCCTCGCGGGTCAGCCTGCCTTCGGCGTACGCGGTGCTGAGCACGGTGGCCACCTGCTCGCGGTCGGCGTCGGAGGCCCGCAGATTGCCACCGGCGATAGGGCCGACATTTCTGGGTTCGGGGACAGGCTCGGTCATCCCTCAACGCTAGTCCGGCGTCATTGGCAACGACGAGAGGCGGCCGAGCCTTTCAGGGCCAGGGTCGGGTGACCTCGGGGACCGTCCTGACCTGAGGTGAACCGGGCTGGTTTTCGAGTCCGCGAACAATGGCGGTCTTACAGCCCTTCGCGAGACCAAGTCACTCTTGCGACGCTGGATTATTACCGAGAGCGACCGGTGGTGGTCGACGGATCTCGACCAGGAGATAATTTGATCGTTGCTGCCGCAGCTGCGGAAGGTTCAACGGCTGTTGGAAGCGTGATTCGATTTCCTGGAGGGAGTCTCACGCGATGACGAATCTGGCGAAAGGGCTGGTCGACGCAGCGCGAGAGCATGACGGGCGGCCGGCGGTGCGACTGGGCGATACGAAAGTGTCGTTCGCAGAGGTCGACGATGCGAGTGCCCGCGTCGCGACGATGTTGCAAGGCAAGGGATTGCAGCCAGGCGATCGGGTCGCGATCATGCTGCCGAACGTGCCGTCGTTTCCGCCGATCTACTACGGGGTGTTGCGGGCCGGCGGAGTGGTCGTGCCGATGAACCCGTTGCTGAAGTCTCGAGAGGTCGCCTTCTACCTCGGAGACTCCGGCGCGCGGTGGATCTTCGCGTTCGGGGTGTTCGCCGACGAGGCCTCGAAGGGCGCGGCAGACACCAGCGCGGAATGCGTTGTGGTGACCCCGGGGGAGTTCGAGCGGTCCCTTGTGGCCGTGGTGCCGGACACCCGGGTGATCGAGCGCGAGCCGGAGGACCTGGCTGTGATCTTTTACACGTCCGGCACCACCGGAACGCCGAAAGGTGCCGAGCTGACGCATGCCAACTTGTCGAAGAATGCCGAAGTCTCTTCCCGCCTTTTCTCACTCACCTCGGACGACGTGATCTTCGGTGGATTACCGATGTTCCACTCCTTCGGACAAACCTGCGCTCTGAATGCATCTGTGCAGACGGGGTCATGTGTCACCCTGTTGCCGAGGTTCGACGCCGCCGTCCGCTCTGGAGACGCTGCAACGTGACCGGGTCACGATCTTCGAGGGCGTGCCCACCATGTACGCGGCGTTGCTGCAATACCCGCAACACGCTGACTACGACACCTCCGCGCTGCGGCTGTGCGTGTCAGGAGGTGCGGCCCTGCCTGTGGAGATTCTCCGCGGCTTCGAGGAGACCTTCGGCTGCATCATCCTCGAGGGCTACGGCTTGTCGGAGACCTCGCCGGTCGCATCGTTCAACCACCCCGACCTGGAACGCAAGCCCGGCTCGATTGGCACGCCGATCGAGGGAGTGGATTTCCGGCTCGTCGACGACGACTTCGCCGACGTGCCTGAGGGTCAGGTAGGCGAGATCGCTATCAAAGGTCACAACGTGATGAAGGGCTACTGGAATAGCCCGGAGGCTACGGACTCGGCGATGCACGACGGCTGGTTTCGCACCGGCGACCTGGCGAGGCGGGACGAGGACGGCTACTACTTCATCGTCGACCGGAAGAAGGACATGATCATCCGGGGCGGGTTCAATGTCTATCCTCGCGAGATCGAAGAGGTGCTTTACGAGCACCCGGAGGTTGCCGCCGCCGCCGTCATCGGCGTTCCGCATCCCACGCACGGGGAGGAGGTCGCAGCCGCAGTCCAGCTGCTGCCGGGTGCCAGTGTCACGCCTGAACAGCTGCGCGAGTTCGCCAAAGAGCGGGTGGCCGCCTACAAGTATCCCCGGCATGTTTGGCTCGTCGACGCGTTACCGATGGGCCCGACCGGAAAGATCCTCAAACGGCAGATCGTCCCGCCGCCCGAGCTGGTTGGGAGTTGACGATGGCTGCGAGCGAGGCTGCGGAGCCAGCGAGGCACGAGCGCTTTTCGGCGGCAACTCGGTTATCGCGGCAACGTCGACGGTCTGGGGCCCGCGCCGAGCCGCTCGACGTGCAGGACGCGATCGGCTCCGGCTCGGTGCGACCGACATGCGTTAGCCTGAAGTTTCGTCGCCCGACCGACGCCTGGCTCGTAGGCCCGATCAGCCGTCCTCAGCTGAAGCAGGAAGCATTCTCGGCTCGCTGTGTAGAGGGAGCGTCCCTGCCGGACCAGTAGGTCTTTGTCCCTGCCGCGCCGGTAGGAAGCGGATTGGAGGATGGCCCGCGATGTCTCACGACGGTTCCTCAGTGCTTCTTGACCGCTTCGGGCTGCTCCTCCTGCTCGTGCTGTCCACCGTCGTCGGGGAGGTTGGAGATGGAGCCGGCGACGGGACCCGAGTTCCTCTGGCTGATCGCCGCGGCGCTGGCGCCGGTCGTGGTCGCCCGGCGCCTCGTCAAGCAGCGAACGGTCACCGTCCAGACGCTGCTGGGTGCTGTCGCGGCCTACCTGCAGATCGCGGTCGCCTACGCCTTCGCCTTCCAGGCGCTCGACGCTGTGACCGCCCTGCCCTTGTTCGGCGTCCAGGTCCCGACCACGTCATACATGTATGCCAGCCTGACGGCGCTCTCGACGCTCGGCTACGGCGACCTGGTGCCGGTGACCGAGCTTGGCCGCCTTGTGGCCGTCTCGGAGGCGATCGTCGGGCAGGTCTTTTTGGTCACTTTTGTGGCGATGCTCGCGTCCCGGTACGCCTCCAGGCCTGTGAGTCCCCCGGACACCCAGCGCGGCATGGGAACATGACCGGACGACTGCCGCCCTTGAGCCAACCTCGGGCTCAGAATCGCAGATCCTTTGTCAGATTACGAAGCTGCGAGAGATCTTATGAGATGCTGCCCGCCGCAAATTAGGTAACCAATCGTGCGATTGGTTACTCGGACATTGGTGCACTACGGGAGTCGATCATGAAAGTGGTGGGATATGGCCGCTGCTCCACCGCTGAGCAGGCCAGCAACGGCGTGAGTCGAGGTCCAGCGCGCCGCGCCGTTGGGCTGGCGACGAACAGTAGTGGTCGGATGCAGAACCCGTTTACGGGACCCGTGATCGAGTCTACGATTTTCAAGCAGAACGGCTATCGCTCGTCCCGAACCGAGGTCACGTGTCTTCGAACGCTGAACCTACGGCCGTATCCGACCCCGATGTCCAGCCTGGACGTAGTTTAGGGCTTCGACAAGCCACCGCGCTGATCGTCGGGAACATCATCGGCGTCGGGATCTTCAGCCTGCCGGGTTCGTTGTCCGCGTACGGTCCGATCACGTTGTTGTCGATGGTGCTGGTCACTGTGGGTGCGTTGGCGTTGGCTCTGCTCTTTGCGGGTTTGTCTCGGCGCCTGCCCGCTGATGGCGGGCCATATGCCTACTCACGGGTGGCGTTCGGCAACGGCGTCGGGTTCCTGAATGGGTGGTCGTACTGGATCATGGCGTGGTCGGGCAATGCCGCGATCGTGACGGGGTGGGTGCTGTATGTGGAGTATCTGCTGACCCAGGGTGGGGCGGAGCCCGCTCTGCCGAGGTGGGCTCTGATCGGGATCGCGCTGTTGGGCCTGTGGTTGCCGGCGTTCATCAATCTGAATGGTGTGTCGAAGATGGCCTCGGTGCAGGTGGTCACCACGGTGCTCAAGTTCCTCGCGTTGGCGGTGGTGTCGCTCGTAGGTGTGTTCTTCATTGACACAGCCAACTTCCGCCCGTGGAATGTGTCGGCCGAGCCGGACCGGGTCGCTATTGGGACCGGGCTCGCGCTGGGGTTGTTCAGCTATCTGGGGGTGGAGGCAGCCGCGGTAGCGGCGGGAAGGGTCCGTGATCCCGATCGCACCGTGCCGCGGGCGAGCATTCTGGGCACGTCCGCGTGCGCAGTGCTGTACCTGGTGTCGTTGTGCGTCGTCTTCGGGGTGGTGCCGAACAGTGAGCTGCAGGAGTCGAACGCACCGTTCTCGACCGCGGTGAACACGATGTTCGGCGGGAGCTGGGCCGGATATGTCATGGCCCTCGCGGTGGTGGTGTCGGGATTTGGAGCGCTGAACGGGTGGATGATGCTCTGCGGCGAGATGCCCTTGGCTGCGGCAAAGGACGGATTGTTTCCCGAGCGGTTCGGTCGGCTGTCCGGCAACGGCGTGCCCACGTTTGGCATTGTGATTTCCGCGCTCTTGGCGAGCGTTTTCACCGTGCTCAGCTATCTCGGTAGCGCGGGCTACACAGTGTTCAACACCTTGGTATTCATGTCCGGGATCACCGCTGCTATTCCGTTCGGGTTTTCCGCGGTGGCCCAGATCAAGTGGCGCCTTCGGGACGGCCGGCAACTGCACACACCTCGCGTGGCCCGCGATGTGATTGTGGCGGTCGTCGCCGTGGTGTTCTCGGTGCTGTTCATCTGGTTCTCGCGCAACACCGGGGACGATGCAGCGTGGAAGGTATGGCTGCCGTTCATCTTCTGCGCTGCAGCGTTCCTGCTCGGGATCCCGGTCTACCTGGCGCAGCGCGCCCACATGCTGCCACCCCAACCGGTTCCGCGGTACGAAGTTGCGGCGAAGAGGTGATGTGACCCATGGCGTTCCATGTTGACTCCGAGGTTGGCGTCCTCAAGCAGGTCATCGTGCATCGGCCCGGCCTGGAACTGATGCGGTTGACGCCCGACAACGTGGATGATCTGTTGTTCGACGACGTGATGTGGACTCAGCGCGCTCAGGAGGAGCACGACGCCTTCGTGCAGAAGCTGCGGAACAAGGGTGTGAAGGTCCACCTTTTCCACGAGTTGCTGGCCCAGGCTTTGGACCAGCCTGGCGCTCGGGAGTTCGTGCAGCGCGAACTGACCACGGCCACCCGGTTCGGCCCTGCCCTCGACAAGCCGCTGGACGAACTCGTCGGCTCGGCACCCGCCGAGCGGTTGTCGGAGGCCCTGATCGGTGGCGTCCTCAAGCGGGACCTCGACTTGGAGGATCCGTCGAGCCTGCTGCTGGAGTACCTCGGTCCGGACGACTTCCTTCTGAAACCTCTACCGAACCACCTGTTCCAGCGCGACAACTCGGCCTGGGTCTACGACGGTCTGTCGGTCAACCCGATGAGGAAGCCCGCCCGAAGGCGCGAGACGATCAACTCGCGGGTGGTCTGGAACTTCCATCCGATGTTCCGCGACGCCGACTCGCCACCGCACTTCTACTACGGAAACGACTCCACATCGCACGATCCGGCCAACTGCGAGGGCGGTGACATCGTGGTGATCGGCAATGGCTCGGTGATGGTGGGTATGGGAGAGCGGACCACACCGCAGGGTGTGGAGTTCCTCGCCCGCCAGTACTTCGCCCACGGCTCGGTCACCAAGGTGATTGCTGTTGAGCTGCCCAAGACACGCGCCTTCATGCACCTGGACACGGCGATGACCATGATCGACCGTGATGCGTTCAGCGTCTACCCGTACCTGCCCGAGACGCTCCGTTCGTTCACGTTGACGCCGGTCGGCACGGGCGGTGACTACCGCGTGGCCGAAAACGCCGAACTCTTCCCCGTCGTCGCCGATGCTCTGGGTGTCGAGAAGCTGCGCGTCCTGCGGACGCCGATCGACGTTCTCGGAGCCCAGCGGGAGCAGTGGGACGACGGGAACAACTTCCTCGCCGTCGCGCCGGGCGTGATTTTCGGGTACGAACGCAACACCACGACGAACACGTTCCTACGGAAGCAGGGAATCGAGATCGTCACGATCACTGGATCCGAGTTGGGTCGCGGGCGTGGTGGTCCTCGCTGCATGTCATGTCCAATCGAACGCGAGGCCGTCGTTTGAGGCATTCCATGCCCCCGGTCGCGTCGAGCGTGTCTCTCGAACAAGGTGATCAGCCGGGGCGAGCTCGATGAGCCGCAACGCCATCGACCCGAGCGTCGTCGTTGATGACACAACTCCGTCCGATCACTCGAAACGCCTGAGGAGGCACGATGAACGACGCGCCAATCAACCTGAAAGGCCGACACCTGTTGCGGCTGGCCGACTTCAGCGCGACAGAGATTCGCTACCTTCTCGATCTGGCGGCCGAGCTCAAGGACGCCAAGCGTCAAGGCCGAGAGACGCAGCAGCTGGTCGGAAAGGAGATCGCGCTGATCTTCGAGAAGGACTCGACCCGTACCCGATGCGCGTTCGAGGTGGCCGCCTACGATCAGGGCGCTCATGTCACCTTCATCGGCCCGGCAGGCTCGCACATGGGCCACAAAGAGACAGTCAAAGACACCGCCCGGGTTCTGGGCCGAATGTACGACGCGATCGAGTACCGCGGCTTCGCCCAACAGACCGCCGAGGGGTTAGCACGGTGGGCGGGGGTGCCGGTCTACAACGGACTGACCGATGAATGGCACCCGACTCAGATCCTCGCGGACTTCCTCACGTTCCGAGAGCACGTGGCAAAGCCGTTGAACGAAGTGGTGTTCTGCTACCTGGGGGACGCCCGGTTCAACATGGCCGACTCCTACCTGATTGGGGCAGCGAAACTTGGGATGGATGTCCGTATCTGCAGCCCCAGCTCACTGCGGCCCCGTGACGAGATCGTCGAACTCGCCCGCTCACTGGCGGGGGAAACCGGGGCGAAGATCACCTTGAGTGAGTCAGTTCCCGCGGCGGTCGACGGCTGCGACGTTTTGATCACCGACGTCTGGGTCTCGATGGGCGAGCCGGACGAGGTGTGGGCGGAGCGGATCAAGTTGCTCTCCCCCTACCAGGTCAACGCCGCGGCGATGGCTGCCACCGGCAACCCCGACATAAAGTTCATGCACTGCCTCCCCGCCTTCCACAATGCAGATACGCAGGTGGGCCGCGAGATCTCGGACAAGTTTGGCCTGGAGGCCCTCGAGGTAACCGATGAGGTGTTCGAGTCGCCCGCCTCGCTGGTGTTCGACGAAGCCGAGAACCGACTTCATACCATCAAGGCCGTTCTGGTCGCCACCCTGGCCGGTTGATCATGCGGGTTGTCGTCGCACTAGGAGGTAACGCGCTACTGCGGCGCGGCGAACCCATGACCGCGGGCAACCAACGGGCCAACGTCCTCGCGGCCTGCGTAGCTCTCGCGCCACTTGTGCGTGACCACGAACTCGTGATCAGCCACGGAAACGGACCGCAGGTGGGTCTGCTGGCCCTGCAGGGCTCCGCGTACAAGGAGGTCGAACCGTACCCGTTGGACGTGCTCGGCGCCCAGACCGAGGGCATGATCGGCTATCTCATCCAGCAGGAGCTCGGAAACCAGCTGCCACCCGACCAACGCATTGCCTCGCTCCTCACTCTGATCGAGATCGACCGCGACGATCCAGCTTTCGGCGAACCCACCAAACCGATAGGCCCGATCTACGACGAAACGGAAGCCAGTGCACTCGCGCGGACTAGGGGCTGGACCTTCAAGCCCGACGGCGCCAGCTTCCGGCGGGTGGTTCCTTCGCCGGCACCACAGCGGATCTTCGGAATCGAAGCCGTCGAGTGGCTGCTCGAACGCCACTGCGTCGTGATCTGTGCCGGCGGCGGCGGGATCCCCGTGATGTACTCCGACCTTCCAGCGCCTGCCGGCCGCCAACTGGTCGGGGTGGAAGCGGTCATCGACAAGGACCTGGCAAGCGCAATGCTAGCTGCGGACCTCGGTGCAGACGCCCTCCTTATCGTCACCGATGTCGACGCGGTGTACACAGGGTGGGCCACGCCCCAACAGCAAGCCATCAAGCGTGCGACCCCCGCCGCCCTCGCCGAGAGGGAGTACGCAACGGGGTCCATGGGTCCCAAGGTCCGCGCCGCATGCACCTTCGTCGAGAGCACCGGCGGCTTAGCGGTTATCGGTTCGATTACTCAAACGCCGTCCCTCATGAATGGCACGGCTGGCACATCGATCACTTCCGACGCGCCGGGGCTCGAGCTGTACTAGCGTTGCCATCCAACTCGGCGCTCGTCGCGATCCAGACAGATCACCACTGGCGTACGCGGTAGCGTCGGCCGCGCGGGAAGTCCGCCGGCGACGGCCCGGGTGCCAGCGGCCAAGGCGCAGCCGGTGCCGACGCTCACCATTCGCGTTCCGCTGCTGACCGACCGCGCAGCCGACCGGGCTCGTCGAGGTAGCGCAGAAGATAGCCGACCTGCAGGTCATCCGGGACAGCCTGATCGCGGCCCGCGACGCCGGCTGTGACGTCCATTCCGTGCCTCCCGCGTGGCGCGTCCGCCGGCGGCTAGCTGAATGGTGTCTTCGGTCGGTCTTGCAGGGTGCCGTCGACGAATGTGTCGACCCGCTCGTCGTAGAAGGCGATGAGCCCTGCGATCTTCTGGCTTTCCGGTAAGGGCGTCGGATAGGACCAGGCCACGTCGTGGAGGTGGCCGCCGAGCCGGGCGGCGAAGTGCTCTGTCTGTCCCTTGTACGGGCAGCGGGTCACCGTCTCGCTGGGCTCCAGCAGGTCCATCCGTACGTCGGTCCGCGGCAGGTAGTACCGGGTCGGCAGCCCGGTCTCGAAGAGCAGCCTGGGCCGCGGCGAGTCGGCGAGCGTGACGCCGGCGACCTCGACTCGGACCTGGCGGGAGCTGGCGAGGATGTCGATGCGCGTGTGCGGGTCGCGCGGATGGACGTAGACGGGCTCGTCTTCCTCGTACCAGGCGTCCATCGCCTCCCAGTCGAACCGGACCAGGTCGCGGAGCTCGGTGATCGGGGAGTCCCGGTAACGCGCCGCCGCATCGGCCGCGTCGCGCCCAGGCACCTTGACGGTGAACAGGGTTGCCACGCCACGGCTGGGGGAGCGCCGAGTCTCGCCGCTTGGGCTGAGCAGCGTGGCGTCGATGTCGTCCAGCGGGATGTAATAGGTGGGGTAGTACGGCTTCTCCCAGACCAGCATGGGGCGCGTCGTGTCGGCGATCACGCGGCCGCCGAGCTGGACGCGCACCCGCTTGGCGCTGCGCTCGAGACGCACCGTGCCTCGGGAGGTGATCATGTCGGGGCTGTCCATGACAGCATTCAACTCCTGCGAGGCGGGGCGGTCACCCGTGATCGGCGTTACAGATGCCGGGAGTCGGTCCGGGGCCAAGTCAGGCGATGCGTTCCAGGAGGCGCCACACCCGCACAGGCAACGATCACCGCCGCCCGCCGCGCCGGCCCTGGCCTTGCAGCCAGCGGACGAGCGACGACCATTCGAATTAGATCGCATGGAGTCGGCGGCGGTTACCCCGGCGTCCCGGTCGGGCAGGCCGCCGAGTTCGGGAGCAGCTCGCGGGCGGCAGATGAACTCCGTCCGGCGCAGCCGTGTCTTGGAAATGGAGGCGAGGGGGCGCGGCTGCCGACCCGCCGGATGCGGCAGCTTGATCCGGGGTGGAGCGATTGTGCGAGTTTCGGCGTCGGGTTTGGGTACCTATGAAGAGGAATGAAGACGCAGGGGGAGGAGGTCAGGTGTCTCACCGCATCCAAGAAGTGGCCGAGAGCGCGAACGTGCCCGAGGACTTTGTGCGACGGCTCGTGGCGGCCGATGCGTTGCCCGGCGAGGAGGGCGAGTTGGAACTCGCCGGGGCGGTCCGGCGTGTCCGGTTGCTGCGGTCCTGGACGGCGGCGGGGCTTTCGGTTGAGACCATCCTGACGCTGGTCAATCGGGGCGCGCTGTCGCTGGCATTCCTGGATGCGCCCGTGATGGATTTGCCTGAACGCCTGGACTACTCCTATGAGCAGCTGGCCACCGACCATGGGGTGACCATGAGCTTCCTACGGGCGCTCCACCAATCGCTCGGCTTCGCCCCACCAGAACCCGGCGACAGGGCTGGTGAGGACGACGCGACCATGCTGGAGGTGGCGAGGTTGTTGCGCGGCGTGGGAGTAACCGACGACGCCACCCTGCGGCTGCTGGCTGTCTACGCCGACAACCTGCGCCGCATCGCCAAGGCCGAGGCGGACTACTACGAGGCCAACGTTGAGCGGCGCCTCCGCGCCGAAGGACTAGACGAGCGTCAGCTGATTGAGCTCGGCACCCAGGTCGGCGATCGGGTCATCGGGTTGCTGGAGCGAGTGCTCCTGATGGTCTACCGCCGCCGCCGCGAGCATGTCTGGACCGAGCACGCCATCAACCACGTCGAGGAGGCACTTGAGGGCTCAGGTCTCGAAGAACGAGTGGCGCAGCCACCGGCCATCTGCTTTGTCGACCTGACCGGCTACACCCGCCTGACCGAGGAGCGCGGCGACGAGGCCGCCGCTGAGGTCGCGGGGCGGCTGGTCGCTCTGGTGAATGAGATCTCCCGCCGTCAAGGGGGCCGGCCCGTCAGGTGGCTCGGGGACGGCGGCATGTTCTATTTCCGACAGCCCGGGACGGCAGTGGTCGCGGGGCTCGACCTGGTTGAGCGTGGCCCTGCGGTCGATCTGCCACCAGCCCACGTGGGCATCCACACCGGCCCGGTCATCTCACAGGACGGCGACGTCTACGGAAGGACTGTGAACGTGGCGGCTCGGATCGCGTCGTATGCACAGGCCGGGCAGGTGGTGGTGAGCCAGGAGACGGCGCAGCGCTCCGGCGACCGCCAGGTGTGGTTCGACCCGCTGGGAGCGGTCCAGCTCAAAGGCGTTGCAAAGCCTCTGCCGCTCTACCGGGCCTACCGCAGGTCTTGAGGGGTCGAACCACAGATGCCGCCATCGCAGAAGGCGAAATCCCTTTGACGCCAGCGCGAGGGCCATCTTCTATGTCCTCGGTCGCGACTGCGCCTTACCGCCCGCGGTTGCTCACATCGGAGCCGGGCGCCTGCTCGCACGGTCCTCTTACAGCAGTCTGCCGCCACGCTCCCGGAACGAGTAGCGCGCGAATTCGTCGACCGCCCGCTCCGCGAGCGATAGCTGCTCGCCTTCAGCGGCGGAAGCGCAACGTGACCAGCTGGAACGGCCTCAGCTCGAGGTCGATAGATGGACCCTCGCTGGCGGCACCCTCGGGCAAGGCCCGCTCCAGCAGATCCGTCGCGTCCACCGATCCAACCTCCGCGGCGGCGGTGACCGTGGTCCGCGCCCGGCCGCCCAGCGACTCGTAGAGCCGGACCACCAGGTCGCCGCTGCCGTCCTCGGCCAGTTTGACGGCCTCCACCACGACGCCGGGGTTGCTGACCGTGACGAGCGGCGCCACCGAGTGATCGCCGGCCACGTGTCGCAACGGCAGGTTGGTCCGGTAGCCCTCTTCCACTGCTTGCGCCATGCCGGCACCGGGCCGCACGGTCGTCCGCAGCACATGCCGCCCCTGGTCGGCGTCCGGGTCGGGATACAGCGGCGCCCGCAGCAGCGACTCTCGTACGGTCGTGGTGGTGCCGCCGTCCGTGCGAGTGCGCCGGCTGACGTCGTGGCCGTACGTCGAGTCGTTGGTGACCGCCACGCCGTAGCCGGGCTCACCGAGATACAGGAACCGATGCCCACAGATCTCGAACCGCGCGAATTCCCAGGACGTGTTGGTGTGGGTCGGACGGAAAACGTGCCCGAACTGGATCTCCGCCGCCGAGCGGTCCGCATGCACGTCCAGCTCGAAGCCGAGCTTGAGAAGCTTCTGCCGCTCATGCCAGTCGATGGTGTTAGTGATCTCCAGCGACGGCGAACTGGCCGCTAGCGCCAGCCGCTGTTCGATCCGCGACGCTCCGAAGGACCGCACGACCACGACCGCCGCCTCCTCCGGCTTGCTCTCCAGCCGGATCTCCTCGACTCCGTCGATCTCCTGCACGGTGCGGCGGTAATGCTCGTCAACATCCCAGGCGTCCCATGCGTTGGGAATGTCCCGGTGCAGCTGCAGCCGGTTGCCTCGGCCACCCGGGGCGATGGCATCGCGGCCGGTGACGGCGTCGACTAGCGACGCGAGCTGTCCAGCCGAAGTGATCACTGCCCGAAGGAGTCCATTGTCCAGGGTGAAGCCGCCGTCGCCTTCGTCGGCCTCCACCTCACGGCCTCCGGTGACGGGGAGCCCGATACCCAGCGCGGGGACGCCGGCTCTGGCATGCGGGGCGGCGTTCACCGCCAGCAGATGCTCTCCCTCGCCCACCAGCGCCCGGACGGCCTCATCAATGATCTTCTCCGCCCGCTCCGCGATGGCTGCATAGTTGCGCTCGGCGTCGGAGTGCACCCACGCGATAGAACTGCCCGGCAAGATGTCATGGAACTGCTGGAGGAGGACGAGCTCCCACAGCTGCTTGAGTTCGGCGGCCGGGTAACGATTGCCGACCCGTGACGTGGCCGTGGCGCTCCAGAGCTCGGCCTCTCGCAGCAGGTGTTCACTGCGGCGGTTGCCCTGCTTGGTCCTAGCCTGGCTGGTGTAGGTCCCGCGGTGAAGCTCGAGGTACATCTCGCCACGCCAGACCGGCGCGTCCGGATACTCCGCCTCGGCCTCGCTGAAGAAGGCGGCTGGTGAGTCGACCCGTAGCGTCGGCGATCCCTCCAATGACCGCAGCCGATGTGCCGAAGACAGCATGTCCCGGTTGGGCCCGCCGCCGCCGTCGCCGTATCCGAACAGCATGAGCGAGGTGGTGCCGCGGCCCTTCTCCCGGTACTGCCGCTCGGCCCGCGCTAGTTCAGCACCTGAGAGGGTGGCGTTGTAGGTGTCCGCCGGCGGGAAGTGGGTGAACACTCGACTGCCGTCGATGCCCTCCCACCAGAACGTGTGGTGCGGCATGGTGTTGATCTGGTTCCAAGAGATCTTCTGGGTGAGGAACCACCGCGAGCCCGACGCGCGGACGATCTGGGGGAGTGCCGCGGAATAACCGAAGGAGTCCGGCAGCCAAACCTCCTCGGTCTCGATCCCGAAGTTCTCGAGGAAGAATCCCTTGCCGGCGACGAACTGGCGGGCCAGCGCCTCCCCGCCTGGCATGTTGGTGTCTGATTCGACCCACATCCCGCCGACCGGTACGAACTGGCCGGCGCGGACCTTTTCGGTGATCTTGTCGAACAGCTCGGGGTAGTACTGCTTGATCCAGGCGTACTGCTGCGCCGAGGAGCAGGCGAACCTAAACGTCGGGTCGGCGTCCGCGAGGTGGATCACGTTGGAAAAGGTGCGTGCGCACTTACGGATCGTCTCCCGTATGGGCCACAGCCAGGCACTATCGATGTGCGCGTGCCCAACGGCGACGACCCGGTGCGCGCTCGCTGACGCTGGCCGGGAGAGCGCCTCCGTCAGCTCCCGCCGGGCGGCCCCCGCGGTCCCCGCGACGTCGTCCGGGTCAGTGGCGTCAATTGCTCGTTGCAGCGCGAATAAGATCTCGGCCCGGCGGCTGGAGTCCAGCGGAAGCTCGTGCATCAGTCCCGACAACGTCCAGATGTCGGCGCGCAGCTCCCACACCTGTACGTTCCGGAGGGCCAGGGCGAGCTTCTTGATCACGTACAAGGGTGTGTCGATTGCGGTAGCCGGATCCCCGTTGGGAGTCGGCAGAAACCCGGTGTTTGCGACGTCGGGGTTGGCCGCGGCCTCGAGGTAGAACTCGACGGGTTCTCCCGGCGTAACCGGGACGTAGTTGTTGAACGGTGAGACGGCTTTGATCATGCTTCCGTCCGGCCGATACGCGAGCGCCTCAGCCTGGAAGCCGGCCGCCGCGGTGAAGCCGAGGTCGATCACCACCTCGGGCTCGGTCGCCGCCACGCCCAACCAGTCGGCCGGCACCTCGCCGACGGCATGGATCCAGAGCGTGCTCCATGGTTCGCCCCAAGCCGCCCCAATGTCGATCGACGTGAAGGTCTGCCGGGCCGCGTCTGCAAAGGGAACTGGCTCGCCGGGCACGCGCCAGGCGGTGAGCGCCAGCGGAGCGCTGGCCTGGTAGATGGCTGGTTCCAAATGGTCGCGGACGAAACGGTTCAGGCGGGCTTCGAGCAATCGCCGGTCATCGTGCATAAGGTCCTCGTCGGCGTCGGGTGCACGGGGCGCAACTCACACTAATTCAAACAACTGGACTTGACCACGGCAGTCAGTCCATTAGCAGTACGGACGGCCGCGGAGAGAGGAAATGGTCGAGGACTAGCGCCGCTGCACCCTGAGCGGCGACGTGCTCGCCGACCGCGGAGCCCTCGACGATTAGCGGCTGCCGAGCGGCCACGAGCTGCGGCTGGATCAATTCGGGCAAGAGGGCCAAGATCCGACTGCTGATCCGCGACCAGATCGGTCCCCCGAGCACCACCCGATCGACGTCGAGGGCGTTCACAAGCACAGCTAGCCCGGCGGCCAGCGCGGTCGCCGCCTCGTCGATCAGCTGCAGGCAGGCATGCCACTGATGGGACCAGGTCTGTCGGTCGTCGCGATCTACACCTTCATCGGACTGTGGGGGAACTTCTTCGTTCCATTCATCCTGCTCCTGACCCCGGAGAAACAGCCGATGTCAGTGACGATCTATACCTTCTTCGGCCAGTACGGGCAGGTGGTCTACGGACAACTCGCGGCATATTCGCTGCTCTACTCACTGCCCTCGGTGCTGCTGTACCTGGTGCTGAGCCGCAGGCTGGGCGGCGCGTTCGCTTTCGGGGGCGGCGTTAAAGGCTGAGGGTCGGGCGAATGCTGTGCTGCAGGTCATGCCCGTCGGCAGATATCCCCGCACCACCGGGCTGCCACCACCGGCCGCTGCTAAGCCTGCCGCCGTACGCTCACCTCAAGGAGAACGTGATCACCCGATGAGACCAACCTTCGTGCCGGATGCGCCACCCGACATTCGAGCTGCTCGCGCATCGCGCGTTTTGGATCCGCCTACTTCGTCGTCGTTCGCAGAGGAAGAGCGCCTCTGCTCCCTACTCCTCAGCACGGCGGGCGCGCGATTACCGACGCTCGCAGCTAAGCGTCCGTGGAGCTGCGACACGTTCGTCGCGCTGCCCGACGTGACCGCAGACGGCTCCATGCTGCTGGCAAAGAACAGTGACCGGCCCGCCAATGAATGCCAACCGCTGCGCTACTGGCCACGCCGACAATCGATGGCCACCTCCCCACTGCGTTTGGCGTATGTCGAAATTCCCGATGTCAGCCAAAGCTGGGCGCACCTCGGTGGCTCGCCATACTGGTGCTGGGGGCACGAGCTCGGACTCAATGAGTGGGGTGTCGGCATCGGCAACGAAGCATTGTTCACTCGCGACCTCGCCGAGCACGTCACCCAATCCGGTCACGGCAAGCCACCGCCGGCAGGGATACTCGGGATGGAATTGGTCCGGCTCGGACTCGAACGCGCAACCACAGCGCAGGAGGCAGTCAGCACCATCACTGAGCTGGTCGCCGCGCACGGCCAGTGGGGATCCGGCGTTCCCGGCAGTCCGATCGAGCAGGGCGCCTATGACAACTCATATCTTGTAGCCGACCCTCTCGAAGCCTGGGTGATCGAGACCTCCGGTCATCGGTGGGCAGCACGCGCGATACGCACCGGAACCTACGCCATCTCCAACCAGCCCACCATCCGCACCGAATGGGACCAGGCCAGCCAAGACCTCATCGACCACGCCATCGAAGGCGGCTGGTGGCCCGCCAGCGAGAACCGGCCATTCGACTTCGCCCGTGCCTACACCGACCCGGGCACACCACTGCAGGTATCCCACGTTCGACTGCAACGCTCACGTCACCTGCTGGCCGACGCAACGCGTCACGGCAGGATCACATTCGACCAAGCAACACGCGTGCTACGCGATCATTACGAGGACACCTTCCTCGGAGGGCCCTACTTCACCGCGGCGCTGCCCGACCTGATGACACTGTGCATGCACGACTCCCCCGCGGAATTTACTTGGGGAAACACCGCCAGCTCCGCGATCATGCTCATGCCCGACGCTCCCGACCAGCTGCCACACCTGTGGTGGGCGGCCGCCACACCATGCACGAGCGTCTACCTCCCGATCTTCCCCGCAGCCGCCAGAGTGCCGAATGCCCTGGCTCTTCCCGCAGCCACCGTCGTAGCCGAGCGGCCCGAGGACGTCGCAGCGGCTACCTACGACGCGCAGTCCTACTGGTGGCAATTCCAAAAACTCCTCGACCACGTCAAAGGAGACGCGCGAGCCTGGATGTTCAACGACCGGCAGCCCCAGGTGCGCCAAGCGTTCGACCCGTTACAGCAACGCTGGGCCGAAGAACTCCCCGACATCCAACGTGAGGCGGTTAAATTCATCAGGGCAGGCAATGCGCAAGGCCGCAAACTCCTCACCCAGTTCACAGAGCGATGCGCCCGCCAAGCGCTGGAAATCTGCACGAATCTCAT
Source organism: uncultured Actinomycetota bacterium (assembly GCA_963740515.1). GTDB lineage: Bacteria > Actinomycetota > Actinomycetes > Propionibacteriales > Propionibacteriaceae > Microlunatus. The sequence goes on along the minus strand of CAVUEO010000024.1, from coordinate 14,651 downwards.
TGCCGAATTCGACGGCAAAATGCCTCCCGCCTAGCGCTTCCATGCGGCGCGGGCGACGACCCAACATCTGAAGTGCGTGACCCATGGGTCGCCCGGATGAGGAGCCTGCCGGCAATGGTGGTGTCGACGACGCTGGAAGGACCGATTCGCGTCTTGTACCGGCGGTCAAGTCGTGGGCTCTTGGGCGGCGTCGAGGGCGGTGTACGCGGTCGGTCGTCGTGCGGCAACGAGGGCCATCGGAGACTCTCCGGCATACCGCACGACCTCGCGGGTCAGGTGACTCTGATCGGCGTATCCGTGCCGGGCTGCGACCTCGGCGACCGGCAGCCGGCCGAGGTCGGCGCAGGCGTTGACGAACCGCACGACTCCTACCGCCGCCTTCGGGGTAATCCCGACCTGTTCGGAGAACCGGTCGTCACATGGCGGTGGCTCCAGCCGCTTCGATCGACGAGGTCGCTCACGCGGACTCTCCCACCGCTGGCCTCGACCTGGCCCCACATCCAGTCCACGAAGTCGTCAGGTTCGCGTCCATGTGAGGCCAGCTCAAGAAGAGCATCGGCCACCAGCCCGAACCGCTCTCGCCACGACGGCGCGGATCCGAGCCGGTCGGCGAAACTGTCATCTAGTCCCGGTACGACCTCATCGACACTGACGACCCGGCAAGCGAGCTCGCGGCCCGGCACGCCGAGGATGCGCTGCACGCCGAGCGGCGTCAGGTAGACCTGAACGCAATCCTGTCCCTCCTCGAACCGGGTAGTCACGTGACCGGGCATGAACCCGGCAACGAATGAGCGGTAGGTGCCGACACCCTGCCCGGCGGACAGCGACACGATGTCCAGCGGACCGCCCCAGGAGAGCACGAGCGGGAGCAGGCCGCCGGCCGGTTGGCGCCGGACGACTTCACCCGGAGCGCTCTCGCTGATGCCGACCACTCCTGCGACCAGGCCAGCGAGCGCGGGATGGCTGGCACCTCGGATCAGGTCAATCGTGTGTGTTGCCACACCAGCAGTATCGTCCGGTCGATTTTCTTCAAGCCGCCGTCGCTGCGGAGCTGTCACGATCGGAAGGCGAAAGGAGACCAAGATGCGCACGTTGAACGCAGTCGAATTCCTGACCGTCGACGGTGTCATGCAGGGGTTGGGCTCGCCGGACGAAGACACCGAGGGCGGATTCACGCACGGTGGCTGGGGGACCCGGTTCACAGAGGGCATCGACCCCTCCGACAACCTGGGCGGGACCTCGGCGTACCTGTTCGGCCGGAAGACCTATCAGAAGATGGCCGCATTCTGGCCTCGACAGCCGGACACCAATCCGATCGCCGCGCACATGAACGCGACTCCGAAGTTCGTGGCGACGCGCACGCTCACCTCACTCGAGTGGGAAGGTTCAGAGGTGCTCGGCGGTGACCTCGAGACCAGCGTTCGAAAGCTCAAAGCAGAGGGCGAGGGCGGGATCACCCTCCTTGGCAGCGGGGTCCTGGTCCAGGAGCTGATGCAGCTCCATCTCGTCGACGGGCTCCGCCTGTTCGTGCACCCGCTGCTCCTCGGCACGGGCAAGCGACTATTCCGCGAACTCCCCGAGCCGCGTTCCCTGCACCTCGTCAGTGTGGACTCGACCCCGCTCGGATCGATCGCGATCAACTACACGATCGACGCCTAGCTTTCCTACTCGACCAGCGGCATGAGAGTGCGTCCGGCAGCGTGGGCCTGCCACCAAGCCGACCTGAACGTGCATCGAATGTCTCACGGAGGATTCCGTGAGCCGCTCTATTGGGACGGCTTGTCCAAGTTTGCACCGTCCCGTAAGTCGTTCCCTCTGGAACGTCGCTCGCCGCTCAAGCGTCCGGCTTCGGTAGGGCGCGGCCTCCCCTCGGTGAGTAACCTTGCGAAACTGCGTGCCGTTCAGCATTAGACCTGCGGACGCCCCGAAGCGAAGTGCACCACCTTGGCTGCGGTGAGTGGCTCGCTGATGGCAACTTCGTAACATTCATCTCATGGAGAGGGTGCGTGAGGTGATCGTGTTCGACGCCGCTGACTTACATGCCGAGAGTGCGTTCTGGGCTGGGATTCTCGGCGGACACGTTTTCGAGGACGAGGCGTGGCACAGCGTCATTGACGCTGCCGGCCAGTGGCGGATTGGCGTCCAGCTCGCACCGAACCACATTCCTCCCGACTGGCCGGACGGCACCCCTCAACAACAGGTGCATCTCGACCTCCACGTCGACGATCCACGAACTGCGCACCAAGAGGCCATCGCGCTCGGCGCGCGCCTGCTCCAACCTGCGTCTGATCTAGACAGCGACGAGGGTCATCAGGTGTACGCCGATCCGGCGGGGCACCCGTTCTGCATCGGCTGGGGCCATCCGTCTCCCGAAGCGCTCGCAGCATTCGTTGCCGACCAGCTGGGACGGAAGGACGTCGACTAAGCAAGCTGAACGCGCGATGTGAGTAGCGGATGGCGATGCGGAACTCTCCGCCAGCCGCTGGCTCATGTCGAGCCCACGGTGTCTGTGGGATCGGATGCTCCCTGCTCGTCGGCACACTCTCTCCCGACTCGAGCACTCGAGCCTGAGCACCTTCCTGGTGTAACACGTCCCAATCTCCTCGACGCCGCCTGGCGTCAGCAGCCGGATCGGGCGTCTGAGTTCGGGGTCGGCGAGGAACATGCTTAAGGCGTCGGTGATCCAGGCAACTCAACGCCTACAGTCCAGCCGCGGGACGGCTTCTTCCAGTTGAGCTTTCGCGCCTGACTCCGCGGCTCAGACCAGTACCGAACCACCGGCGATGTCGACAATCGCCCAGTTGCTGCTCGACCAATTCGGAAGATCTTGATCGACCTGTTCCAAGACACGGCAGTCCTCTGCGGCGAGCGCGGTGCTTCGGTCAGACCGTGCAGCGGGACGTTGTCGTGATCGCCGCTGACCGACCGAATAGCTCTGCGCCGAGCGATCGATCCCGCTCTGAGCCGAGGTCGACGAAAGGCAGCTGAACGTCATCGTCTGGAGTGCGGACCAGGGTAAGCGGACTCTTCGCGAGCACAGCGACGCGGTGTCATGCCGACGCTCCGTAAACCGAACCACCCCCCACGCGACGGTCTCGGAGCCTGATGAGTGATTTCATGTCGAGAAGCTCTGACCGGCTCCGCTCACCAGATGAAGGGCCACGACAGACGCAGCCCATAACACCAGGAGACCACCATGCCGAAGTACCTACTCCTCAAGCACTACCGCGGCGGCCCGGAGCCGCACCGTCCCGTGCCCCCGATGGACCAGTGGGCCCCTGAGGACGTGGAGGCGCACATGGCCTTCCTGAATCACGTCAGCGAGCTGCTCGAGGAAAACGGCGAGTACGTCGACGCGCAGGCGCTCACACCGGCGCGCACCTGGGTGCGCTACGGCGGCCCGGACGCCGCGCCAGTCACCACCGACGGCCCGCTGCCCGAGACCAGCGATCTCGTGGCGGGCTGGTACATGATCGACGTCGAGTCGCACGAGCGCGCGGTCGAGCTTGCGGGCTACGTCTCCTCCGAGCCCGGTCCGGGCGGCGAGCCGCTGTACGAGTGGATCGACGTCCGGGAGGTCATGTCCGAGGCGCCCTCGGAGACTGACCCGGCGTGATCGACGAGCCGACGCGACGGCTGGACGAGGGCGCGCTGCGCGCCCTCGTCCCTCGGGTGCTTGCGGGCCTGGTCCGGCGGGGCGAGGACTTCGATGCCGCCGAGGACGCGCTGCAGGAGGCTCTGCTGGAGGCGCTGCGGGTGTGGCCCGAGCATCCGCCGCGCGACCCGCGCGCGTGGCTGGCGACGGTCGCGACGCGGCGGCTCGTCGACGCCCGCCGCAGCGAGGCCGCCCGTCACCGCCGCGAGGAGGCGACGTACGCCGAGCCGCGGCCCGCAGCCACCGAGGAGGGGGACGACACCCTCTTCCTGCTCTTCTGCTGCTGCCACCCCGACCTCGCGCCTGCCTCGCAGGTGGCGCTGACACTGCGCGCCGTCGGCGGCCTCACCACCCGGGAGATCGCCGACGCCTTCTACGTGCCGGAGGCGACGATGGCGCAGCGGATCAGCCGGGCCAAGCGCGCCCTCAAGGGGCGCCGCCTGGACCAGCCCGGCGACCTCGCCGTCGCCCTGCGCGTGCTCTACCTCGTCTACACCGCCGGCCACGCGGGCCGGGTGGACCTGGCCGGCGAGGCGATCAGACTCGCCCGCCAACTCACCCTCGCCACCGAGGAACCGGAGGCGCGCGGGCTGCTCGCGCTGATGCTCCTCAACCACGCCCGCCTCCCGGCGCGACTCGACTCACAAGGTCGCATCGTCACGCTCGACCGACAGGACCGCAGCCTGTGGGATACCCGCGAGATCGCCGAGGGTGTGCGCGTCCTGCAGTCGGCGCTGGCCCTTCAGCGCCCCGGCCGCTACCAGGTCGAGGCCGCCATCGCCGCTCTGCACGACGACGCGGCAAGCGCGGACGAGACCGACTGGCCGCAGATCCTCGCCTGGTACGACGACCTCGTCGCCCTCACCGACGACCCGGTGCGCCAGGACCCCGCCGCGGTGCTCGGGCGCGCGGTCGCGGTCGGCCACGTCCTCGGTGCCGCCGCCGGGTTGCGCGAGACCGACCGGCTGCGCGAGGTGCTCAGCGAGCGGCAGCGGTGGCACGCCGTCCGCGGCCACCTGCACGAGCTCAACGGCGACCTCCCTGCCGCCGCCACGGCGTACGCCGAGGCCGCCCGTCGGGCCACCGACGTCGCCGAGCGCGACCACCTAGTCCGTCAGGCCGCCCGCGCGCGGGCCGCCGAGCCATGTCGGAACAGTCGCCTGACTGAGCGTCCTCCATAGGCTCGCGTACCCCAGCTATGACTCGATTGAGCCGAGCAACTCATCGCCGGTCTCTTCAGACCAATGAGCGGCGCCTTCTCACCAACCGATCGGCAACCGAGAGACGCTGCAGCCGGCCTGGCTCGTAGCGTCATCCTCACGACCCCAACACCAGCCACGACCGCAGTACCCCTGCTGCTAGATGGTTTCCACTGGGGACACAAGGATCAGGCCTAGTGAAGTCGCATTTGGCACCATCATTCCAAGTTTCAGCCGGTAACACTGACTAGCGGTGTGAGCCTGGTGCTGCCACTCCGGTAAGGCACGAGTTAAGGCACGACGACATCTTCGCGGATCGCGCCTCTACGGCTGGCTGATCAGCCCATACTGACGTCGCTGGTCCAAGGGTGACGTGGAGGCCGTGCTCCGCGAACAGGCGGAGGCGATGCCGTGTCACCAACATCGTGCACAGGAGCGAACCTCATCGAGGCGGCCGCTTGGCGCATGGGAGCAGCCAGCTCATTTCGTAAACGACGCCCGAGCGCAGCTGCGTGTGCCGTAGCCGTCGACGTGAGGCAAGGGGTCCGGTCAGCGGCGGGTCTCTCCGGCGAGTGCGGCGGCGGCTCCGAGGCCGACGTAGACAGTGCCGGTGACATAGCGCTGTGCCTGCAAGAAACGCGGCCGCCGCTCGAGCAGATTGCGGAGTGCCCCGCCCGAGAGGGCGTAGACGATATCGCTGGCCATACCCATCAGGCTCATCACCAAGCCGAGGACGATGATCTGCACCGCGGCAAGTTCGCTGTTGGTATCGATGAACTGCGGCAGAAACGCCAGGAAGAAGAGGGCGACCTTCGGGTTCAGGACATTGACCACGATCCCCTCGCGGTAGACCTTCCACAGCGGGTCGGCAGACCGCGATTCGATCTGCTGATCAAGGGGTTTGGGCCGCCGCAGCAGTGTTCGCAGTCCGAGGTAGATCAAATAGGCCGCACCCGCGTATTTGATCACTGAGAATGCCAACGCCGAGGACGCGATGATCGAGGATAGGCCCAGCGCGGCGGCGGCGATGTGGACGAGTGTGCCGGTCTCGATACCTGCGGCGGAGGCGAGGCCGGCCGACCGACCCTGAGACACACTGCGGGTGATGATGTAGAGATGATTGGGCCCGGGGATGGCCACTACGATGCCGGCGGCCGCCATGAACAGCAGCAGTGTCGATAGGTCGGGCACGAAGATCAGGACCCGCTGGTGCCGACTCTTTGGGCGAGGTCGGGATAGGTGATGACTACACCGTCGCGATCGAACCTCAGCTCCCCGACATAGTCGCGGTGCTCTCCCACGTAGCGGACAACGGACGTGTCGTCCGGGTCAAGGCGCACATGCTCGTACCGCTGACGCGACGGGTGGACACTCAGGTCAGGCACGGACACCCAAGCCATAAAGAAGTCGACGGCTCCGGGCTCGCGGTGCAGGTTGTGGCGGCGTACGGGCATCGTGTTGGTGGACGGCGAGCGGCCAAGATCGCAGTCCAAAGCTCCGGCGACTGCCGACATATCGCCACCGGGAGCGGGCAGGTCCGCGGTCCCACTGTTCTCGACATCGCAGGACCACTGACCGCTCGTATCGCGGCGAAGGTCCAGGCGGCGGTGCCAGCCAGCTCCTTTGACGATCACCCGGATCGCCTCGGTCACGAAGCCTGAGCTGGTGACGACGGCGTAGTCCAGCCGGTACGGCAGCGGATCGACGCCGATCTGCACTCCGGAGGCGGACAGCCGGCCCGACCCCAGGTCGATCTCACTGACCTCCGCCCGCCATTGATCAAGCCCGTCCCACCACACCATCCGGTTCATGTCTTGATGATCGCGCGAGCCGATCGGGCGGCGCTCAGCAGCCCCTTATCGGGCGGCACGCCCGACCAGGATGACCACACGAGTCCGGTGATCAGGTGCATGGTCGCCAAAGTCATGGTGGTCGCGACGGTCGCAGTCGCCGACACCGGCATGACGATGGTGATTAGTCCGAGGGCAAGCCCGAGCACGGTCCCCGGCCTGGTGGTTTGGATACCGGGCGGCCCTAGCCAGCCCACCGTAGTAATGGGAACTACACTTATTGTGTATTTCAGTATGGGGCTGTTCGAGACGGATGCTTTCGTTAGGAGAGGCTGGCCAGCGGTGCGCTCGATCCAGGAGCCGCAGAACGTTCGGAGTCGGGGCACCCGGGACGCGTTGCTGGACGCGACCCGGCAGATCATCGAGGCCGACGGTTATGACAAGCTCACAATGGCCGCGGTCGCTGCTCGGGCTGGTGTGACGAGGCGCGCGGTTTACCTACATTTCGCCTCTCGCGCGGAGTTGGTCAGCGCGCTGTACGAATACCTGGGGGATGCAGAAGGTTTGCGCGAATCGCTAAGCCGTGTGTGGGCGTCACCGGATGCCTCGGCCGCGCTGGATGAATGGGCACACCACATCGCCCGCACCCATCCCCGCATTCTCGCTGTCGCTCGCGCCCATGACCGATTCCGTCGCACCGATCCCGACGCCGGCAGATATTGGCAGCAGGTCATGGACGGCTGGCTGAAAGGCTGTAGGCGGCTCATGAGCTGGCTTGACGGTGAGGGTCATCTCGCGCCGCCGTGGACGGTCAACGCGGCGGCCGACATGATGTACGGGCTGATGTCTTTTGATCTGCTGGAGCGGATGTTGGAGGACAGGCAATGGTCGCGTAAGCGCTACGGGGAGACTTTGGCGTTGTTGTTCCGGGCGACGTTCACGGGCGGCACGGAAGACGTCCAGGGCGGCTGAACCTCCACTGGTTGGGCGTCTTACGGCGCGAGCATTGCCGAAGGGGCAACCTTGATCAACCCAATCGCCGTCCGACGTGTGACTCGGCGCAGCAACGCAGCAGCAACACACCTGTCCCACCAGGTCGGTGCCGCTGCAGGCTAGGCGCTCGCGGCCCGAACTAGATCTGAAGAGAGCACTGGCCCGACCCCGATCAGCTGTGAGGGGGCGGCCATGAGCGGACCGAGCAACCGTCCGACTTCCGGCCCGAGGACCCGCAAAGCCGCCGCGCTGTGCTGTTCGCTCTCCCACAGGTTAAGCGCGAATCGGCGTCCGGCTCCCAGGTCGACGACGACGCTGCCCACATAGCCCGGTTGCGCGGCATGAATCTTGTCGAACTCCTCGAGCAGGTCGGCCGAGACCGCCAGCTTGGCGGGGTCAAAGGAGTTGAGTCTGAGCACCGCATACATCGAAGGTTTTCCTTTCCTGCGCCGGCTTCCGATTGGCTTGATGTCAGGCGGCCAGGGCCTGCCGTGTTCGTGGCCGGTTCGTAAGTATCCGGAGCGCCCCTGGTGCGCTCGCTGTTGTCGGGACCGGGCTGATGAGGGCTGCCACGGTCGAGTGCAGGTGGGCGCGCAGCTCTTGGTCGACGAGTCCGCCGTCTTGGTCAAACTGTTCGTGGATGTGCGGCACGACAATTTCCACACCGCGTATCTCGGCGCCGATGACACCAAGAACCCTTCGCAAGTCCGCCTGTGCCGCCGCACCTCCGCGTCGCGAGTGGGTGGCGCTCAGCGTCGCCACCGGCTTTCCTTCCAGCGCCGCGGCGCCGCGTGGGCGGGAGGCCCAGTCCAGGGCGTTCTTGAGCTGGCCGGGGATCGAGCCGTTGTACTCGGGCGTGGCAATCAACACCCCATCTGCGCCCGTGATGACGCTCCTGAGCTCGATCACCGCCATCGGCGCCGGTCCGCCCTCGAGGTCCTCGTTGAAGGGGGGAACGTCCTCCAGGCCATCCCAAACCTCGAGTGTCACATCAGCCGGCAGCTCATGGGCCACAGCAGCCAGGAGTCGCCGATTCAAGGATCCAGCACGAAGACTGCCTGCAAGACCGACAATCCTCCTGGCGGCGACGGTCTTGGTTGTTTGCGTCGACATGCCCACCGCTCCTTGGATCCGCTCGTCTGAACTTCACACTATGTATACTTCGAAACTACACGCCGTGTGTAGTTCTGTCAAGGATGCCGGAGGGTGAGTCGATGTCGTATCCGCCGAGCGTCGAGCCGACCGAGCTGGCTGAACTCTCCCCGAGCGACCGCGAGGCGCTGGCGGCACTCCGAGCGATTCAGCAGGACATCGGCGCTTACAGCCACCTCCACACGCAGCAGCCGGACAGGCTGGCGCTGGCGCTGGCCGACTCTCCGATCGGCCTGCTCGCCTGGAACAGCCAGTCCATGACCGGCCTCGATCCCGATGTCGTGCTCACGCATGTCTCGCTCCCTGGCACACCGCTACGGCGGGCTCGGCGCTGCGCCTGTACGCCGACGAAGCGCGCGAGCCGACCCCTCACGGCCCGACCACGGTCCCGCTCGGGCTCGCCCAGTTCCCGAACGACATCCAGGCGATCCGGCGCTACGCCGAGCGCGATCATGCCAACATCATCACCTGGAACGTCTACGACCGAGGCAGCCACTACGCCGCACATCAGGCCCCCGACCTGCTGATCGCCGACCTGCGGACCTTCTTCACCTCCCTGCGGTAGCGGCCGCCGGGTCGATTGGCGAGCAGGCTTTCGCCATCGACCGCTAGCTGGTACGCGTGCCCTGCCTGCGGGCGCGACGGCATTGGTGAGAAGCCCGCCGGAGCGTTCGCTTCTACCGCTCTCTGTCGGCAGCAAGGTCGCCCAAACCGGGGCCGGGACGACGCCGAGCCGCTGCAGCAAGTCCAGCCGAACACAAACCGGCGGGCTGGACGACCGTCAGCCAGCCTAAGGAGGCTGCCCGAGTTCTCCGCGAACTTGACTGAGGCAGCAGGGCTCACCGGATGGATTTTGGGTTCCGTCCGGCCGAGAGTGTCAGCCGAACGCGGGGCGATGACCTCGCGACCAGGAGCATGTGCAGCGGGGGCGACGATCTTCACCAAGCTGCGGGTGTCGCGATTGACCAGGGCGCGCGGCAGGTGGTCCAGGGTCATGACCTGGCAGCTGCAGTCCACCCCTGCTGGATGGCCTGCTCCTCGGTGAGCCCGACTGCGGCCAGCTGCGGGTCAGTGAGCGTTACCCGCAGGGAGGTGCCTGTGTCCAACGTGCGGCCAGCATGGTCGAACGCTTATCGCCGATCAGCGCGCGTGTGCGCCAGCAACATTCACAAACTGTGAATGGCCGGTGACGTCCCCGGCGGCCCAGATTCGCGGGTTGTGGGTGCGCCGCTGGGCATCGACGATCACCTCGCCGCGGCTGCCGGTCTTGACCCGACCGCAGCCAGATTCAGCGCGTCGGTGACAGGGCGACGCCCGTGGCGACGAGCAGCTGTTGTCCGTTCAGTTTGATCTGTCCGGCCGTCCGGATGGCGCAGAGTGGCCAGCTCGGTGTGGCCCTTGCGGGCAACTCTGCAGCTAGCGACCGCCCAGCCGAAGAGTCTGAGTCAGTCGCGAGGCTGCGCGGCACTCGAGCCTGGCGGCGGCCGCCGAGGACGTCCCGAGGTCCTCACGAACACTGTTTCACCGGCAGCACGATGGCGGATGCGCGCTGCGGCCGGTGTGTCGGCGTCAGCAACGGCGTCGTTCGGGAAAGCCGCCGCGCCAAGACGGTGCCTGCGACAGACTGACGTAACGCTGGTTCCCCGGGCAAGAGCCATGGGAGCTGAAGGTCAGAATCCGCGTTCCGGGAGAGGCCGGGCGCCGTCAAGTGGACCCAACGGCGGGTTCCGCCTTCGTCCATCGTTCGCCAGTGCGGGCGCCCCTCGAAGTACTGCACTGTGGCGTCCATTCGGTGCCTCCCGCGTGGCGCGTCCGCCGGCGGCTAGCTGAATGGTGTCTTCGGTCGGTCCTGCAGGGCGCCGTCGACGAATGTGTCGACTCGCTCGTCGTAGAAGGCGATGAGCCCTGCGATCTTCTGGCTTTCCGGTAAGGGCGTCGGATAGGACCAGGCCACGTCGTGGAGGTGGCCGCCGAGCCGGGCGGCGAAGTGCTCTGTCTGTCCCTTGTACGGGCAGCGGGTCACCGTCTCGCTGGGCTCCAGCAGGTCCATCCGGACGTCGGTCCGCGGCAGGTAGTACCGGGTCGGCAGCCCGGTCTCGAAGAGCAGCCTGGGCCGCGGCGAGTCGGCGAGCGTGACGCCGGCGACCTCGACTCGGACCTGGCGGGAGCTGGCGAGGATGTCGATGCGCGTGTGCGGGTCGCGCGGATGGACGTAGACGGGCTCGTCTTCCTCGTACCAGGCGTCCATCGCCTCCCAGTCGAACCGGACCAGGTCGCGGAGCTCGGTGATCGGGGAGTCCCGGTAACGCGCCGCCGCATCGGCCGCGTCGCGCCCAGGCACCTTGACGGTGAACAGGGTTGCCACGCCACGGCTGGGGGAGCGCCGAGTCTCGCCGCTTGGGCTGAGCAGCGTGGCGTCGATGTCGTCCAGCGGGATGTAGTAGGTGGGGTAGTACGGCTTCTCCCAGACCAGCATGGGGCGCGTCGTGTCGGCGATCACGCGGCCGCCGAGCTGGACGCGCACCCGCTTGGCGCTGCGCTCGAGACGCACCGTGCCTCGGGAGGTGATCATGTCGGGGCTGTCCATGACAGCATTCAACTCCTGCGAGGCGGGGCGGTCACCCGTGATCGGCGTTACAGAGCCGGGAGTCGGTCCGGATGTGCCTGGATGATCTTTGATGGTTGACAGGACGGTGCTGGGTACGGCGCCTCGGAGGACTGGCGTTCCGCGAAGAGCCTTACCCGAGTCTCGCTGACCGCCAGGTGACGTGGGCGGAAACACCCGGCGGCCGTCGACGCCGACCCGAAGGGGGTCCTCGTCGCGGGGTAGCAGCCCCGGCCCGCAGGATCGATCCCGGTGTCCATGACGTACATGCCGCGCAGCTTGGCCGACAACTCCACCGGGTCTGTGGTGTCGATCGTCGGGTCCAGGCGTCGATCCTCATCGGCCTGCGGTGTGCCGGTGCCTTGTCGAACGATGTGAACCCGGGGTTCTCGCACCCAATGAATCCTCTACCGCAAGCGGCCGCGTATCGTTCAGGGAGGTCGGGAGCTTGGGAAGCTGTATTGCGTCGAGGTCGTCATGAATCGTGGTCAAGGACCTGGAGTCCCAGAGGGATACAACTCGGTCAGCCCGTGGGTGATCTCCCGAGACACCAACGCCGTCATCGAATTCGCCAAGGCCGCGTTCGGTGCCGATGAGATTGGGCGGGTGGCCGATGAGAATGGCGTGATCGGTCATGCGGAGCTTCGGATCGGCGACTCGGTGGTGCTGGCCTTCGACGCTAAGCCCCACTGGCCCGATACTCCAGCCTTCCTGCGCCTCTACGTCGAGGATGCCGATGCGACCTTCCGGCGGGCGCTCGACGCGGGTGGGATCGCGGTGACCAACGTCACCCACCTGTTCTGGGGCGATCGGATCGGTCGGGTCCGAGACCCGATGGGCAACCTGTGGTGGATCCAGGCCCGTGTCGAGGAGGTCGACGAGGCCGAGATCAACCGCCGCATGAGCGACCCGGTCTGGCTGGAGCGGATGGCATACGTCCAGAGCGTGGATCCGTTCGCCAAGGACGCGGAGTAGTCGAGCCTGCGGCTGCCGGCTGTTCACCGACCTCGAGCGCTGTCGAACGGACTCGCCCAGGTCGAGGACACCAACGGCCGGATCTAACGCGTCCAGCTCACGAATGAGGTTCGGGATTGCCAGTCCAGGCTGCGGCCGTAGACGGCCGCGAAGATCGGGCCCGAGCCGGCCGGTTCGCGGCTCGATGTACCCAACCGGGCCCGGGAGGCGGCAATCGGCGTGAGCGACCAGTGCTCCTGGCTTGGCAGCAGCTCGGGCCCAAACCGTCGCAGTTTGGCGAGCCACGTCGTCGCCCGCAACGAGGACGCCGACTGAAATCGCTCTTAGCTGCGAGTTGATGCTCGAGAGACGGCCTTTGGGTCACCTTCCGGTGTCATGGTGGATCTGTCTCTCAGGCGGATCGCTGGCCAAGGGCGGCAGCGAGGCCGGTGGCGAGGGTACGCGCGGTCGAACCGTCCGGCTCACCATGGTCTGGGTTGAACTCGGTGATGATCAGTCCGGCGAAGGCAGGATGCCCGACCAGTACTGTGAGGGCGGCCATCGCGGCGGCGAAGGTCAGCCCTGTGTTGTGCTGCGGCACGTCGGCGACCGGTAGATCAAAGAAGTCGATCACGTCGACGTCGAAGTGAACCAGGAACCGGTTGGTACTCGCGGCGACCTGGCTGGTAGCTTCCCGAGCGGCCGCGCTCGGATCGCGGGCTACGTCGGCTGCGCCGAACTTTCGGCTTGGCAAGGAACCGAGCGCGCGGTCTTCGACCGTAGCGCCCGCGGCGTCCGGCGACCTCGACGACTGACCGAAGAAGCAGACCTGATCGGGCGTGAGGAGTGGTTTTCGAGTGCCTAGGCCAGCAAGTTTTGGCTCGCTACCGGGCAGGTCCAGCAAATGCGCCACGCCCATGGAGTCGAGTACTCCGACCGGATTGTCGACCGGGGTGCGAAGATCGGGGCCGCCGTCGAAGTACACCAGCCCGACCTCATGACCTGCTTCGACTGCCGCGCTGACGACGGCGATGGTCAGCGTGCATTCTCCACCGACGACAAGCGGGATCTGACCGGCTCGGAAGATGGCCGCGACGTGGCTTCGGGCATCACGCAATACGTCAAGCGTCCGAGTCAGGTCATGCGGGCGACGCTGGTGGGGATGCGGCCGCCATCGCACAACCGGACGATCGCCATGATCGATCACCGTGTGGCCGGCCTCCGCCAGGAGCGCGGTGAGTCCAGCCGCCCGCAACGCCGCCGGCGCCTTCTCCTGACCGGGCCAATGGGCTGCCGAACTCGAAGGAACGCCGAGCAGACCTAGCGAAGCCATGGGCCGCCTCCCTGTAGTAAATGACCATCGGGCCGACGCTACCCAGCACGATCCATCCATCCTGCGACAGTCTGGAGAACGACAACCACGACGAAGAAACCCGGTAGGTCCAGAGCCTGCCATTTGGCTTGCTTAGCCTTCTCAATCCTGGAGCTCTTGCTCCCGCGCGACGCGACAGCGCGCCCGCGACGAGGAAGGCAGCGAGGCAGACGCAATGCACCCCGGACAACCACTACGTGCAGCGGCAGGTCGAACGGCAAAGTCTCAGAATCCACACTCACCGGATCGCTGCCGTCGCGAAACAAAGTCCGAGGATCTCGACGATCTCTACGTCGTTGGCGGCACCTGATCATGTGAACTGCGCCGTGCAGACCAGGAGGGCGCATCCACACCCGGAGCCATCACCGGAAAGGCAACCCAAGTTCGCACCCCCGCGCCGCCACCTATTTCTTGCGGCGACTAACCTTTGGCGAGCCAGAGGCCGATCTAGTAAGGACAGCGACGCCATTTGCTCGGCCCATCCCGTACGCTTCGGGCATGACCGAGAGCAACGGCAGCACGAGTACCGTTGACGTCTTCTCCGCGCTCATCGCCGACTGGAACCAGGCCGTCGTGGCCAACGACCCCGCTGCGATCGCTGCCTTCGCCGAGCCGGACTGGGTGTTCGTCGGCGAGAACGGGATCTTCCCCGGGGAGCAGTTCCTCGAGGCCGTTGCAACGGGCCAGGTCAGTCACGACTTCATGACCTCCGAGGTGCACGACGTGCGAATCTACGGAGACGTTGCGATCGTCATTGCCCGGGTACGCAACCGCGGCGAGGTCGGGGGCAACCCGTTCACGCTCGATGAGTGGTCCACCGACGTCTTCGTCCGTCGTGGCGATCGGTGGCGGTGCTCGGTCACCCACCTCACCTCGGTCGCGGGTACCACCCCAACCACGTAGACGATTGTGTCGAGCGGGAGTCATCGGC
>CAVUEO010000023.1:0-82880 GCA_963740515.1 uncultured Actinomycetota bacterium | reverse complement strand
GTGCCCATGAGATCATCGGAAAACATTTCAGCGCCTTCTACACCAAGGAAGACCGCGAGGCCGGCGTCCCCGAGCTTGCGCTCAAGACTGCGAAGGAGACCGGGAAGTACGAAGCAGAGGGTCAACGCTGTAGAAAGGACGGCAAAACCTTCTGGGCTTTCGTCGTCATCGATCCCATTCGGGATGATCAGGGCAAGCTGATTGGTTTTGCAAAGGTCACGCGCGACATTACCGAGCGGATCGAAGCCCAAAAGGTCCTACGCGAGACGCAGGAGCAGCTCGCGGCATCGCAAAAGATGGATGCCGTTGGCCAGCTCAGCGGCGGGATCGCGCATGATTTCAACAACCTGCTCATGATCGTGCAGGGAAATCTCGAAACTGCCCAGCGCAACCTCAAAGAGGGTAAGCACTCCAACCTGGCGCGGTCTTTGGCCAATGCCATGCGCGGTGCGCAGCGGGCTGCCGCGCTCACAAGTCGTTTGTTAGCCTTCTCGCGTCGCCAAGCCCTCAATCCGCAGCCACTGGATGTGAACAAATTTCTGACCGGCTCGGTCGAATTTCTTCAGCGGTCGCTGGGCGAAACCATTGAGATCGAGGCCGTGGGAGCGGCAGGGCTTTGGCCTGTTGAAGTCGACGCCAACCATCTCGAAATCGCACTCGTCAACCTCGCCGTCAATGCCCGCGATGCGATGCCAGACGGTGGGAAGCTAACCATCGAAGCTGCCAACACATATCTGGACGCCGACTACGCGCGATCGCATCCTGAGGTGAGGCCGGGACAATTCGTTGCGATCTGCATCACCGATACTGGGCACGGGATGCCACAGGACGTCATAGCCCGAGCGTTCGAGCCCTTCTTCACAACCAAGGAAATCGGGCAAGGCACCGGTCTTGGTCTTAGTCAGGTGTATGGCTTTGTGAAGCAGTCGGGCGGGCACGTGAAAATTTACAGCGAAGAGGGACAGGGCACGACCGTCAAGATTTACCTGCCGCGCCTGACCCGATCAGCAGCCGAGCAGGAGACCGATGCCACAGAGGACGCAAGTCAAGGCGAAGACGGTGAGATCATATTGGTTGCCGAAGACGATGGTCTTTTGCGCGAGTATGTCAGCGAGCTGCTCAGGGAGCTGGGCTATAGCGTTCTAAGCGCTCCGAGTGCCAAGGCCGCGCTTGGTATCCTCGCCCAGACTCGGCGTGTCGATCTTTTGCTGACCGACATCGTGATGCCGGGCCAGAATGGCCGCGACCTGGTCAAGGCTGCGCGCGAACTTCGCCCGGATCTTCGAGTTATTTACATGACGGGTTATTCCCGCAATGCCGTAGTCCACCAAGGTCGGATCGAAGAAGGCGTTGAGCTTCTCCAAAAACCCGTCAGTCAGGCGGAGCTTGCGGCCAAGGTGCGCGAGGTGTTGGACAAGGTGACGTAAAGCGACCCCTGCACTCGCAATGGCAGGCTTCAGTCGTCCGCCGTTCTTCGGGTGCGCAGATAGACCCACTTCCGCTACACAGTTTTTGAATGGTGGCTACACGCATTTCTGGATGAGCCGTAGATCACGAATTCTGAAAGGGTAGAGGCGCGCGGAGCGCGCCGTCGGGCGGTGGTGGGGCGCTGGTGAAGGAGTGCTAGCCGTCGGTGCCTGGGCGGGGAGGGGTTCGGAAATGCGGAGCAGAGCCGCATGATGCCACGCGGCCGCCCTCGGGCGGGCGCTGCGGGGATATTTGTGAAACTATTTCTCAATCTCTCGAGCCGTCGTAGACAACCCTGTCGTTCACGCGCATCGCTGTCGCAGTAGCGATCGGCGCATCGCTGTTGAATGCGGCCTGTGCCTCTGCAAGGTTCATAAATGTACCAGCGTGATATGCCGCGTCCTCGCCGAAGCGAAAGACGGTAAACTTCGGAAATTTTTCGATTTGCTCCGGCGTAAAGCGAGCATCCTCATGTGAGTTCTCAATAATAAGGCCTTTTTGAGCATCAAATTCCTGCACTCGTCCGGGGGCTCCGTACCAAGTTGATTGCGGGGCTCGGCCCAGCGCGCGAGGAACTGGCGCGGGCAGAGGAGCGAATGAAAGAACTACGGGGCTACCGGAAGACGCTGGCCGACGAGGCGGATCGCTTCCGCAGGGCGGAGAGTGCGCACCGTATTCTGTCGGACTTGAGGATTACGTATTGCCCAGCGTGCAGCCAGGTGGTCCGAGGGCACCAGGACGACGCCCGCACGTGCATTCTGTGCCACCAGGCTCTGGCGATGCCCGAGGTTCCCGAGGAGCTTGCCAAGCAGCGGGTGGATTACGAGAGAGCGCGGGTCGATGCTGAGATGAGCGAAGCTCGGGAACTCGCCAGCAAAACCGAGGTTCGGGTGCGCGAAGCCCGCCGCGCTGTTGAGCGGATAGAGGTGGACATCGAGGCGGCTGAGCGTGCGCTGGCTCCGGCCCGGCAGCAGTTTTCCGCGCTCGTGCAGGAGAAGGTGAGTTTGCTCGACAAAGAATTGGGGGCTCTTGCCGAGAGGCTAAAGCAGGTGCGGAGGCTCGAGCAGATCTATTCCGAGAAGCAGCGCCTCGACGACACGATCACCGAGCGTCAGAAGCGGTTAGAGCCGATACTCGAGCGCAATAGGGAGCTTGCCAGGGGGCTCGACTATGCGGGGAGGGCCGCCTGGCTGGAAGAAGGAATGAACGACTACCTCACGGCGCTGAACCGGGAGCGGCCGCGAACCTGGCGGCACCGGTCCGTCCAGATTAGCCTGTCGCAATCGACGGTCTCGTTCCGTGTTGGTGACCGCAGCTGGGATGTGTCGCTGGGAGGTACGGACTCGCTGTACTATCTGATGGCTTACCACTACGGGCTAATGGCGCTTACCGCGCAGACAGGTGCGCACTTCCCTGGCTTTGTGATAGTTGATTTTCCGGCGGAGTTTGCCGGAACGAAGATCGGCGACGCCGAAGATTTCGTAGTGCAACCGTTCATCGATCTTCTCGAGAAGGACGAATTTGAAGGCTGTCAGCTGATCGTGACGGGGCCCACATTCTCCGGATTGAAAGGCGTGAACAGAATTGAACTCAGCCAGCCCTATATCACCTAGCGAGCTCGAACTCGCAGCACTGATCGGTTGCGGGCTGCTGAGGTCTCTACCAGCATCATCCGCAGCTGCTTGATCCCGGCGGTACCACCGGGAGTGAGCTTTATGCCCACGCCGGCAAAGAGGCATAAGTTGTGCGACGGGAAAGAACGCCGCCTAGCGGCGTCGACGAGCCACTTGATCGCGGTGGCGTTGCGCGAGCGCTTGAGGCCGTCCTCGCTGAGCTCTGCCTCTAGCTCGGGGAGATGGCACGCCTCCAGCCGCCCCTGCCTGGCGGCGCCACGGGCATAGGCCTGCAGGTCGACGTTTGTGGCTTGGCGGAGCCAGGCTTTATGCCGTCACCATCGACCCGGGCTATGCACAGGCCCATAGCCTTTTGTCCTTCATAAGCAGAGTCAGTTGTGGCAGCCACGCCGAAAAGGTGTCGGACGCCATTTCGGGTGCCCGCCCGGAAGATATTCGTCCCCCTTGTGCCCTAGGTAACAGCGCGAAGGGCCGAGCTCCCGCACTGTGCCCGGTATCGAAGCCGATCCCCACTTGGGCGGCTCAAAGCGGGAGCGGAAGATGACCAAGAAGCCGGCCTCGGTTTTTCAATGGATATTAAAGCTTTTCGATGCCTCCGGCCGCGGGCGCGCCCTGCAGCGCCATGGGATTTGGCCCATCAGTTCGCCCTCGTTGCCCCCCTCGGCGGCGGAGCCATGGTTGCCTTGCAGGCTCTGCATCTCCCGGAAAGCGACGAAGGTTCGTTGCACCTCCCCGGCGCGCTCGGTGCCCTGAGGGGATGGGCCGTCTCGCCGTAGCCCTGACGTGTGTGCCTGCCTCGCCCAGGGGCGCTTTTGCTTGCTCAGCCGTTGGCAGCACCAGTCAAAAGCACGGGCTGAGGCCCATAACCGCCGGCATGCGTCGTCCAACCCAGCCGGGCGCCTTACCGGGCCCGCCGGAACATTTCGTGCCCCTTGTTCCCTAGCTAACAGCGGGAACGGCCGAGCTCCCGCACTGTGCCCCGTATCGAAGCCGATCCCATCCCTCGGGCGGCTCGAGGCGGGAGCGGAAGATGACCAAGAAGCTGACCTCGGTTTTTGAGCGGACAGGCCGTCTCGCCGCAGCCCTGATTTTGGGCCTGAGCCTCGCCCAGGGATTTGCTGGCTCAGCCCGCCCCGAGACCTCGGTGCATGTGGGCAACGAAGCTGCTCAGGCCGCCAGCACCGGTCAAAAGCGCACGCTGCGGCCCATAACCGCCGGCATGCGCCGTCCAACACAAAGCGCCGACAGGGACATGCAGCTGGCAGCGTTCAACCCAGCGGCGATCGCCATCACCCCGCCGCGCGAGCCCGGCGCCCCGCTGCGGGAGGTGGTGATCGATGTCATCGTCGCCTACACCAAGGCGGCGGCCGGAAGCTATCGGGATATCGTCGGCGAGGTTATCGAGCCCGCTATTGAAGGGGGCAACGAGTCCTTCCGCATGAGCGGCATTGGCCACATCAAGTTGCGGCTCGTCCATGCCTATCAGACCGACTATGTCGAGTCGGGTGATCAATTCGTGCATCTGTGGCGCTTTGCCGACAAGGCCGATGGCTACATGGATGAAATTCACGACCTGCGCGACCACTACCAGGCCGATGTCGCCGTTCTCATCGTCGATGATGCCGACGGCTGCGGGCAGGCCACCCGGGTTGGGGCCGATGAGGATGAAGCCTTTGCCGTCGTGCACCATGCCTGCGCAAAAGCCAACTTTTCCCTCGTGCATGAAATCGGGCATCTGATCGGTGCCAGTCACGAGCGTGGCTATGTCCATGGCAACGAGTGGCGCGACATCATGAGCTACAAGGCAAACTGCGGCGGCTGCCCCCGCTTGCCGGTGTGGTCCAACCCAGACGTCCTGATCGGTGGCGCCCCTGCCGGTTCTGTCGGCCACGACAACGCCCGCGTGATCGCCGACAACGTGCTGCGCGTCGCGGCCTTTCGTTAGTGCGCGCACGGGTTCGATCCCGGCCGGTTTGCGTTCGGCTCCCTTATGCCACCACAACGAACGGCGCCCACTGCTGGGATTCGCTTCGTGATCGGGCAGCCACCAATTTCCCCTGCTACGGCTTGACGGGCGTCGTTGTTCCCGGGCCGATGCCGGTGATCTGCACGATGACCTCTTCGTCCTTGGCACCGTCGAAGTGCACCGCCTTCGCTGGATGCTTCATGTAACTCCCCGCTTTTAGGGGAACGGTCTTGTTCATGTCGAAGTCCTCACCGGTGCCAGTATACCAGGTGCCCTTCAGAACTACGATGTGTCGGTCTTCGGGATGGAAGTGAGGGCGCGCTGCGACGCCCGGCGAGAATTTGACCCTTTGTACATAAATGGCGCCGGGCTTGGAGGGATCACCCTCGATGTTCGCAATCTGCAGACCCTTCATGACCGGGGCGTCCTTCCACTGCACATCTTCTGGGTTGATGCGGACGAAACCTTTCTCGTCCTGAGCCGCAACGCTGAGGCCGGTGATCGAAAGGAGAAGCAGGCAAAGCGTCGTAACTGCGGTTCGATAAGTCATCGCATCCTCCGGGTCCGTCGAGCCCGTGCTGAGCTGCGAGCTACAAGACAGGAGGATGGCAGGGGGCCAGCAACCCCGCTTTCAGAGGACCTTAATTTGCGCGTAAGAACGGTTTGATTCTTCTTAAGATCGGCTTGTGATACGGTCGTCGCGCTGCGATGCGTGGGCACGGGAACACGGCAAGGTGCGCTATCTCTTTGAAGGCTATGCGTTCGACACGGACCGGCGAGAACTGCGCCTTGGCGCTGATCTCGTGCCGCTCGAGCCGCAGGTTTTCGACGTTCTGGCCTACTTGATCCAAAATCGCGAACGGGTGGTGAGCAAGGACGATCTGCTCGCCTCCATCTGGGAGGGCCGCAGCGTCTCAGAATTGGCACTGACTACCCGCATCAACGCGGCCCGAAGCGCCATCGGCGACAGCGGCGATCAGCAGCGACTGATCAAGACGCTTCAGCGCAAGGGTATTCGCTTTATTGGTGCGGTGCGGGAAGAGGACCGGCAGACGGCGGCGGGCGAGCCCATACCGGTTGCGCTTCCTGATCGACCGTCGATCGCCATTCTCGCCTTCACGAACATGAGCGGCAACCCGGATCAGGATTATTTCAGCGACGGCATTACTGAGGACATCATCACCGAGCTGTCGCGCTTCTCCGAGCTGCTCGTCATCGCCCGCAATTCGAGCTTCCAATACAAGGGCAAGTCCGTCGATATCCGGCAGGTCGGGCGCGAGCTCGGGGTGCGCTACGTGCTGGAGGGCAGCATTCGCCGCGCCGGCGACCGTATCCGCATCAGCGCCCAGCTTATCGACGCAACGACCGGCGCGCACCGGTGGGCCGACCGCTACGATCGCAAGCTCGATGACACTTTTGCCGTCCAGGACGAAGTCGTCAGAACGATCGTGGCGGTGCTTGCGGTGCATGTGAACAAGGCAGAGACCGAGCGCGCGCTCGCTAAACCGCCCGCGATGTGGCTGGCCTATGACCATTACTTGCGGGCCGCTCATACTTTGGCTCTCTTCAATTCCTCGTTCAGCAAAGGAGAGCTTCTGCAGGCGCGGCGCGACTTGGACCGGGCGCTGGCCATCGACCCCAACTACGCCCGGGCCCATGCTGCCCTTTCAAGGAGCTCAATGGAGCTGTGGGTTCGTCGATGGGACGATGATTGTCCATGGACTGCGGCCATCGACGCCGCCTATCAGTCAGCTCGCGAAGCGGTGCGGCTAGCCCCGAATCTGTCTGACGCTCACGTGGCGCTCGGCTGGACATTGAGTTACATGCGGCAGCACGAAGCGGCCATCACCGAGTTCGAGCGCGCGACCCAGCTCAATCCAAATTCCACTGACTATCACTTTGCATTCGCCCTGTTGGTTGCTGGAGAGCCGGCTAAGGCCATCCAAACGCTCGAGGCGCACATGCGGCTTGATCCGTTCTATCAGCCGCGCACTACTGCGATGCTGGGATTTGCCTACTACTTGCTCGAGCGCTATCTGGATGCTCTGCCTCACTTGCAGGAAGCGGCGTCTCGTGCACCCAAGCATGGTCACAGCCGTCGCTATTTGGCCGCCACCTATGCCCAGCTGGGCCAGCTCGACAGGGCCAGGGACGAGGCCACCGAAGCGCTGCGTGTCGAACCTTGGTTCACAATCAAGCAAGGTATCTTCGCGACGATCTGCAAGCGCCCCGAGGATGCCGAACGTTTCAGCGAAGGGCTGCGCAAGGCGGGATTTCCCGAGTGATGGCGCGCTTGCCGTGCTAGCAGATCGTGCGCGCTCCGATCATGCGGTGGACCACTTCAGCCTTTCCGCCACGGGGCCGCGCGGAATGACCGCTGTGGGTCTTGGCCGCGTGATAACAAATCCGATGGGTAATCGAGCCCCCATCGTTGGATCGCGGTAGGGACGCAAGTTACCCCGCGCCCCCCGCCAAGATCCGTACAGGCCCAATTCGGGCATACGGCTTGTATGGGGCTTTTCTTGTCAAGGGGTCCGCGCGGCACGACCTTCTCTTTCTTTCTTCGCTTTCTTGGCCCCTTTCTTTTGTTTCTCACGTGCCGCAGGCTTTCTTCTGCCTCTACTGCAACATGCGGAGCCGCCGCGCGCAGCGGGCGGTCAAGGACGGCGCGTTTCTTCAGCGCACCCGGAGGGCCTTGTCCTTGACGGTCGTGAGGACGGCGGCATGCTGTAACGATCGGGTACGGCTCGACTAATGATCCGAGGCGGAGCCTGCCTTGTGTGCGCGTAACTCGCGCCACACGCTTGTAATCGGTTGGGTCCAAAGGACCCCGACCATGAAGCAGTGATACGCTTCTACGGGCAAGGCTCCGAGGCGGCGGGTCCATTCTCTCAGCGGCATTGCAGCCATAGCCGTATTCGGATTGCCGCCACCTCGGATCGTCATCGGCAGCCCGTCGCGTCAGCGCGACCCAGTGCCGAACTCCTGCATGTCCTTTCTTGTTTCTTGTTCGAGGCGTCTGCTCAAACCGCCGGCCGCAGCACGACGCCCTCGGGCACCTCACCGGTCGTGACCAGACGCCACAACGCGATCAGCAGCTTGCGCGCGAGCGCCACAATCATGGTCGTCTTGCGCACCCCGCTGGGGCCCTCGGTGCGTGGCCAAAACCATTTTGTCAGAGCGCTCTCTTTCTGGAATTGGAGGAAACGCCAAGCGAGCTGGATCAGGCCACGGCGCACCCGGGCATTGCCCGCTTTGGTGAGCCCCTTCTCGCGACGCTTCGTACCACTCTCATCCGGCGAACCGGTGAGCCCGGCGTAGCGCGCCACAGCTCGTCGATCCCGCCAGTTCCGCGACAAGATTTCTCTGACCAGCATGTCCGCGGTCTCGATGGCGATACCGATGACGCGGGCGAGCAGCCGCACCATCAGGTTCGGGCCAGTGTTCGGCGCTCGCTGAAGCCGCTCGAGCCGCGCCTTTTCGATCGCAGCAATCTGCTCGCGGACCAGCGCCAGCCGTGCCATATCGCGGCGGAACTCCTCGGTGATATTCGGAGGCAGCCCGGTACCCTCGGGCGTTCGCAATCCCTCGAGACGTTGCGCCGCCTTACGCAAGTGCGCCTTGAAGCCGCGGATGCCGAGCCGCGCGAGCGCGCTCTTCATACGATTGGTGATCCGTGATTTCTCGTTGACGAGGCTTTCGCGTTCGCGGCTCGGGCGCCTCGCGTCCTCCTCCTCGAGCGTGGGCACCGCCACCATCCCGCAATGGCCGCGTTCACCGCGCAACCAGCCCAGGAACACGCGCATTAGCATTGCCGCATCGAGACGGTCCGTCTTGGCACGCTTGCGTTCGCGCGAGACCGCGACACTGGCCGAATGAATGACATGCACCTCGATCCCGCGAGCGATGAGCCATCGTGCCAGCCAGAACCCGTCGCGCCCAGCCTCGTAGGCCAGCACCACCCGCCTGATCGTCTGCCCGGCCTTGATCGCCTCGCCGCGCCAACGCTCGATCAGCCCCAGGAGCGCCGCCGCGTCGGGCTCCAGCTTCTTCATTGGTTGGCGCTCGACGCCGGGCACGTTCCCGGCAGCCAACCAACTCTTTGCCCCCATCTCGACCACCAAAACCAACGTGGTCGACTGCTCGAAGGCAACTACGGCGCGGCTCATGTCATTCACACGCATCACGGGACAACCTCCATCGGTTCAACGAACGACAATGGTGCCACGACCTCCGTCGTTGCCCCATAGCTTCTCCCACCCAGGGTGAGTGACGGCAAAGCGAGCGCCCGGCCAAGGGTGGAGGATTTTGGGTTGCGGGAGGAAGTCAGTGGCCAGCTTTTTCATCCGCTCCCAAGAGAACCGGTCTTTCTGACTGCGGCGCCGCAGCGTGCGCAACCAAATACGCCGGATATGGTCACGGAAGGCGCTGAGTGCCGGGAAATTGGTCGGCACGGCATGATAGACAAAGTAGCCCCGAATGACTTGCGCCAGCCAGAGGCCCTGATCGGGGATCGGCTGGTGCATCCGCCGTCGCAGCTCCTTCTTGATCTCCGCGAGTTTTGCCCGCATTCGGTCACGCCGGGATTGCCTTTGAAGCAGGAACTTACCCTTGCGCGAGCGTCCGCAGATGAAAACGAACCCGAGGAATTTGAAGGTTTCCGGTTTTCCGAGCCCGCGCTGCGCTCGTCTGACCGCCGCCTGGCGGCCGAACTCGAGCAGGCGGGTCTTATCCGGGTGGAGTGACAGCGAGAACTCCTCTAACCGCTTGCGCATCGCGTCCCAGAAGCGCCGGGCGTCCGAACTCGTGCTCAAAGCCGACGACGATATCGTCAGCAAACCTCACGATGATCATGTCGCCCGTGGCCTCGTGCCGTCGCCAGCGCTCGGCCCAGAGATCGAAGGTATAGTGCAGGTACACGTTCGCGAGCAGCGGCGAGAGCACCGAGCCCTGTCCCGTCCCCTTATCACTGACCGTGACAATTCCGTCCTCCAGTACGCCCGCCCTCAACCACTTCTGTACCAGGCGGATGATGCGCGGGTCGCCGACCCGATGCTCGACGAAGCGGACTAACCAGTTCTGACTTACTTCGTCGAAAAATGATTGGATGTCGGCGTCAAGAATGAAGTTCACCTTCTTGCTGGTGATCCCGACACAAAGCGCGTCCAGCGCATTGTGCTGTCCACGCCCCGGCCGGAACCCATAACTGAACCCGAGGAAAACCTCCTCATAAATGCAGTTCAGCGCTTCGGCGGTCGCCCTTTGGACGATTTTGTCTTGCAGGGCGGCCACCGCAAGCGGGCGCTGTCTGCCGTCGGCCTTTGGTATGTATGTCTGGCGCGACGGCAGTGCCCGGTATGCTCCCCGATGGATCCGCGAGGCCAGATCAGTCAGGTTTAGGTCAAGGTCTCCCTCGTAGGCCCGCCACGTCATCCCGTCCACTCCGGGAGCGGCATAGGTTTGAGCGCGAGGAACGCTTCCCGAAGTAGGTCGAGGTTAACGTGGTGTAGGAGCGCGGTGAACTTCTCCCCCTTCCTCAGCCTTGCGGCTTTCCGTCCCCGCTCGAGCGGCTGTGACACGCGCTCCCGACCCTGTGTCCGGTGCGTGTTTTGCTCGCTCGCGTTCCCCTCGGCCCCCCCCCTTTGCTCCACCGGCTTCGCAGCATCAGCGACGGATGTCGCTTCCGCGTTGTTCGTCGGCTTCCCAGCTCCTATTGCGGGGTCTGACTATTCGCGCTCGTGCTTCATCGGCTACGGCTCCTCGCCTTCCCGATGCGGACCGGCGGCCTTAGACCGAGCGGTCGAACGCGAGCTCTCCCGGTTCCCAGAGACAAAGAGCGTCTGCACATGCCAGGTTCTACGACCACGCTGGGCCATATGGACACTCGCTGTCGTGCCCATACGTGTTGCCTTCCGCCAAGAACGGCGTCGGCGCCCGAGAAGTGGGACTTTCGCGGCTCAATGGCTGGCCTGCGCATACCCCTGCCGACGCTTCGCCTGTACCCTCACGGGTACTTGCGCACGGCTCAGGGCCGATGCGGATCGCTACTCCTTCATCGTAGTGGACTTTCACCCCCTGCTCCTTGCCGGTTTTACCGGCGCACTCTCTTGCTCCTTCAATTCTGGCCATGCTGGTGATCGACTGAGGTATGGCTCCAGTGCCAGCAGAAGACCATGAACGGTGATTCTTCAACGCTAATCCGATATTATCCTGTCAGTCTTACTTTTCGGTCGTTGCGAGGAACTAAGTGGGCGTCGTTTGGAATGTTTCTCATCGCATCGAGACTACCACCGCAATCTCGGCGGCGGATTTTGTTGAAGCTCTAAGGCCATCTAACCCGCATTGGTCGGAGGTCGCCGCTGCCCTTGGGTCTTTCGCGGTCACGCTCTTGAAGAATGGTCCTTGCTGCCTTCGGCGTGGCGAACAGGAAATCCGATCATGAGGAACTGCATCGCAGAGGCTTCTCGCCGTTTCGACCTAACATCGCCTACTCAGCAGCTCAACTGGTTCTGGCACCCAAATTACTGGTCCTCGTCAGTTGCATTCGGAACCAACACTGTCCAGGCAACTGACCATTGAATCGACGGCCCAAGACTTGCCGCTGGGACTTTGCCGGGGCGTGTGACGACCTCAGCATGCGGGTACCGCGCGGGAAGGTGATGCCGAGCGCTCTCGCGGCTTTGAGGTTGATCGAGAGATCAAACTTTGTCGGCTGCTGCACTGGGAGCTCAGCCGGTGACGCGCCTTTGAGTATCTTGTCAACGTGGGCGGCCGAGCGGTGGTGAAAAATCAGGAAAACTTCGCCAAAGGCTATCATCGCTCGCTGTTCGCTGTGCCTGCACGAGCCATTCGCGGTAGGTGGCAGCCGAAGCTTCCGCCTCACGTGCGGCCTGATGGTCACCACGTGCCTCAGCTTCCGCGGCTCGTGTTTCGAGCGCTGCGATCTGCGCCTGCAACTTTGCGGCGGTATCCGCGGCCCGCGCCTTCGCCTCGGGATTGCTGCGTTGCCAGCGTTCCTCCTCGGCAGTCTTGATGGCGTTCTCCACAGCGCGGAGGCGAGTCTCAAGGGGTCGAACCGCGTCACGGGGGACCTTTCCAATGGCCGACCAGCGGCCCAGAATGTCGCGGTACGCGGCCCGGGCAGCGCTGGAGTTAGCGATCGGCAGCAGCGCCTCGGCCTCGGCCAGCAATCTTTCCTTAGCTTGGGCGTTGGCCCGGAATTCGGTGTGCTGCCCCGACAGTGCCGACTGCTTTGCCATGAAAAACCGATCTTGGGTTTCGCGGAATCGTTTCCACAGCAACTCCTCGACATCGCGCGGGGCGGGTCCTGCCGCCTTCCAGCGAGCCATCAGGTCCCGGAAGGCCCCAGTCGTCGGACCCCAGTCGGTAGATCCAGCCAGCGCTTCCGCCTCGGTGACCAGCCCTTCCTTGATCAGACGCGCCGCCTCTCGCTGCTCATTCTGCTGCGCAAACTGGGCTTTGCGGCGGCGCGTGTAGGTGGTGCGCGCGCTGGAGAATCGGTGCCACAGCGCGTCATCGGTGGCACGGTCCAGGCGCGGTAGCGACTTCCACTCCTCGAGCAGCACACGAAACCGGTTGACTCCGCCGCGCCAATCATTGCCGGCCGCGAGCCGCTCGGCCTCCAGCACGAACCTCTCCTTCGCCGTCCGGGTCTCTTCGTGCTGTCTTGCTCGCTCTGCCTTGCGAGCGGCCCGCTGTTTCGCGATCACCGGAAACAGTGCTTCCAGTCGGGCCTGTAAGCCATCCAGATCACCGACAGCACGGGCGTCTGCGACCGCGCCGCGCACCTTGTTGGTCGAGGCGACGGCATCATCGGGTGACAAGGCCCCCATCTCGACGCGCCGCTCCAGCAGCGAGACCTCAAGCTCCAGAGCCTCAAACCTGCGAGTGAAGAAGCTCAGCGCCTCGGCTGCGGGAACATCAGGTACCTGCCCGACCGCGCGTTCCCCGGTCGAGGTACGGACGTATACCGTGCCGTCGGTATCCACTCGTCCGAATGCGGCCGGGCCCACTGCTTCAGGCCCAGCTTGTTCGGTCATAGCTCCATCCTGCCCGATAGTCTCGAATACTCTCGAACGCGTGCTCATCGCCTCATTTCCTGCTGGGCCTTGGCAAACCAACTGCTACGTGGTGGCTGCGATGCCTGGCTCGGAATGCGTGATCATCGATCCGGGAATGGATGCAGTCGTCGGCGTCACCGAGTTGATCATGGAGCACCGCCTCAAGCCGGTAGCGGTGATGCTCACCCACGGACACCTTGATCACATGTGGTCTGTCACGCCGTTGTGCCGCTCATCCGACTCGACCTGCTGGGTGCATCCCGATGACCGAGTGCTGCTGACGGACCCGTTGCGGGCGATGGGGCTCGAGACGCGGCTGCTGCTGGAGCGCTTGACGGGTAGCTCGGCAGTTTTCAGCGAGCCGGACGAGGTGCGAGAGCTGACTGACGGCGCCGATGTCGCGGTCGCTGGACTCATCTTCCATGCGCTGCACGCCCCAGGACACACACCCGGCTCGACGATGTTCCAGACCCCCTACCAGGCAAGCGCTGACATCGATGTCAGCATCGATTCCGACATCGATGCTGACATCGATTCAGTGGTCTTCTCCGGCGATGTCTTGTTTGCCGGTTCGATCGGCAGAACCGACTTGCCAGGCGGGAACCTGCCCGACATGCTGAAGAGCCTGCGTTCCAAGGTGCTGCCGTTGCCGGACACGGTCGCTGTACTTCCAGGACACGGTCCGCAGACAACCATGGCCCGCGAGCGAGTCAGTAACCCATACCTGCAGAACCTCGCAGAACTGTCCAAGGAGTAGCGTGAGTCGCCCCAAGCCGCTGTCGGGCTTCCCGGAGTACACACCGGAGTCCCGCATCGTCGAACAGTTTGTACTCGACCGGCTGCGAGAAACCTTCGAACTACATGGCTTCGCTTCGATCGAGACTCGGGCGGTCGAACCGTTGGATCGTCTGGCCAAGCAAGGTGAGATCGATAAGGAGGTGTATACAGTCCAGCGGCTGCACGCCGATCCGGACGAGCCAGCTGATCTTGGTTTGCGTTTCGACTTGACGGTGCCGTTTGCGCGCTACGTACTCGAGAACGCTCACCAGCTTGCCTTTCCCTTCCGGCGCTACCAGATCCAAAAGGTCTGGCGAGGCGAGCGTCCACAGGAGGGTCGCTATCGCGAGTTCACTCAGGCTGACGTCGACATTGTCAACGCCGAGGCACTCGCGGTGCATCATGACGTCGAACTGCCGCTGGTCACCCTGGCCGCACTGGAGCGGCTTCATGTTGATCTTGGCCTGCCGCCGGTGCTGATGCGGGTGAACAATCGGATCCTGGCCCAGGGTTTTTATCTGGGTTTGGATATCGCCGATCCTGCTGCGGTGCTGCGGCAGGTCGACAAGATCGACAAGATTGGGCCCGATCGGGTGATCGAGCAGTTGATCAACGAAGTCAAGATCACCGAGGCTCAGGCCAGAAGCTGCGTGCGGCTGGCCGAGATCCGCTCCGCCGATGCCTCGTTCGTCTCCGACGTGCGCCGGCTGGGTGTTGAGCATGATCAGCTAGACGAGGGACTCGAGTTGCTGGCCGAGGTGGTGACCACCGCGGCCCGATA
This sequence comes from uncultured Actinomycetota bacterium, assembly GCA_963740515.1. Taxonomy (GTDB): domain Bacteria; phylum Actinomycetota; class Actinomycetes; order Propionibacteriales; family Propionibacteriaceae; genus Microlunatus. Next base: position 68,174 of record CAVUEO010000023.1, on the reverse strand, counting down.
TGTGCCCGGTCGACTGATCGCCGATCTCAGGGTGGCGCGCGGTCTGGACTACTACACCGGCACCGTCTATGAGACCGAGCTGGTCGGCTTTGAGTCTTGGGGATCGATCGCCTCGGGCGGCCGGTACGACTCGCTGGCCAGCGATGGCCGGATCAGCTACCCGGGCGTCGGGCTCTCGATCGGGGTCACCCGGCTACTGGCGCCGCTGCTGGCCAAGGGAATGCTGCGAGCCTCTCGGCCAGTTCCGACAACCGTGCTCGTGGTTGTCGACAGCGAGCAGACACGCGCCACGGCGATCGAGGTCGCCGAGCAGCTCCGCGCCCGCGGGATCCCGACAGAGGTGGCCCCGCGAGCGGACAAATACGGCCGCCAGATCCGGTACGCGGACCGCCGCGGCATCCCCTACGTTTGGTTCGGTGGCACCGACGGCGGCGAAGTCAAGGACATTCGCACAGGGGAGCAGGTTGCCGCAGACCCAGCGTGCTGGATGCCAAGCCCAGAGGACCTGAAACCGTCGGTGGTCAGTCTGAGGCCATCAAGCTGAGACTTGGCGTCCCAGCATGGTGACAGAGATGGCTCGACAGGACGTGCTGCAACGCCGCCTGGCAACACAGCGCTTGCATCATGGAGCGCTGCCGAGCGGAGCCGACGTGGTCCGCTTGCTCGGCTGCGTGCAATCGCAGGAGTACGCCCATGCTTTGTGGTCGCTCGGCCTGCGGACTGGGCGTCTTGGCGCCGCTGAGGTGCAGGCCGAATTCAATCGCGGAGACTTCCTCCGGACGCACATCCTGCGCCCAACTTGGCACTTTGTGCCCGCCGAGGATATCCGTTGGATTCTGGAAGTCACGGCGCCACGGGTTCAAAGGCTCAATCAGACGATCTATCGCCAGCACGGTCTCGATCCGGCCACGCTGGACCACGGCGTCGCCGTGATCGCCGAGGAACTTACGGGCGGGCGGTATCGGACCCGGGCGGAGCTCGGTGAGGCGTTGGCCGACCGACGGCTGCCCAATCAAGGCATCCGGTTGGCCTACATCGTCATGAATGCCGAGCTGGAACGGGTGATTTGCAGTGGGCCAACGCGCGGTGCGCAGCATACCTACGCGCTGCTCGACGAGCGTGCTCCCCGTTCCGGAGACGCGGACGCAAAAGCAGGAGACGCGGCCGAGCTGGCGCGCCGATTCTTCATCGGCCACGGACCGGCAAGTCTCCCTGATTTGGCCCGTTGGTCCTCGCTCACCCTCAGCCAATGCCGGGACGCGCTGGATGCGGTCAAAGACCGGCTGGACAGCGCAACAGTCGACGGAGTCGAGCTCTGGTTCGACCCGGACGCGCCGCCGGCGGAGGAGTTGCCGGGCGCTCTGCTGATACCGCTTTACGACGAGCTCACCCTGAGCTACCCGGTGATCAACTTTCCGCAAGCGAACGGCCATCCGCATACACCGGGCGAGGATCTCTTTGTGGGCTGCGTGATCATCGCTGAGATGAACGTCGGTACCTGGCGGCGGATCATCAAGGGCCGCAAGTTGATCGTGGAGATCGCTCTGGCCCCTGGTGTGCACCGTTCACACTCGCTCGTGGAGGCGGCTGCCAACAAGCTGGCGACTTTCATGGAAAAGGAGCTGCAGCTTACGATCACCGGCTGACGATAAGGTGACGTGCAATCGGCGAGGAGGAGATCGTGACCCTGCGGTCGGCCGGACATACCGTCCTGGCATCGGCGGACAGCGACGTCTATGCCTCGCTTCGCAAGCGTCCGAGCTCGCGCGCGGAGCGGTACGCGATGGGCCGAGCCCTGCGCCGCGAGGTTCCGCGCAAGAGCCTGGGTGTGTGGCGGGCAACGACCGATCGGCCTGACCCAGTGCAGTTGATCATCGAGTCGCATCGGGGTCGCCTCGACTGGTTGATTCCGGTCCGGGTGGCTCGCATGGTGCTCTCTCCGTACGGCTTCCTGCGCGGTACGGCGGTGGTGATGGCTGACGACGTGGCCCGGCTCCCAGCGACTGGCATTAACCCGGTTGTCTGTGGCGACGCACATCTGGGCAACTTCGGGTTCTACGCATCACCCGAGGGCGAGCTGGTCATCGACCTGAACGACTTCGATGAGGCCCATCCGGGTTGCTGGGAGTGGGATCTGCGCCGGCTGGTCGCCAGCATCTGGGTAGCGGGCCGGGAGAACGCGTCATCGGAGGACCAGTGTCGGGCGTCAGTCCTGGCCTGTGTGGCGGCGTACCGGAACGAGGTTCGGTTCTTGGCCGACCAGCCGCTGCTGACGCGCAGCTACAACCGCCTCGATGTCAGTCGACTGCACGAGACAGCAACTGAGAAGTCGCTTCGATCCGAAATCGATCGCTCCGCCAAGCGCGCCCGCTCGCGCACCAGTGACCGTGCGCTTCCGCGCTTCACCGTGGAGCGCGACGGCCAGCGGCACATCATCGAGGACCCGCCACTGATCACTCGACTTAGCGATAAGGATTACGAGGCGGTCGGGCAGGCGCTGGACGAGTATCTTCACACCCTGGCGCCGCATTGGCGGCGCGCGCTCGGTGGCTACACCCTCATCGACGTCGCGCACAAGGTCGTTGGCGTCGGCAGCGTGGGCTTGCGGGCATACGTGGCGCTGCTGGAAGGGAGCAGCCCTGAGGATGTGGTCTTCCTTCAGCTCAAGCAAGCTCGTCGGTCGGTGCTGGCGAAGTACGTTCATGGCGATTCGGCTTGGCACGCGCACCAGGGCCAGCGCGTGGTGGAGTACCAGCAGGCGTTGCAAACGGTCAGTGATCCGTTGCTTGGCTGGACCACGATCGGCGAGCTGCAGTACTACGTGCGGCAGTTCCGCAACATGAAAGGGACTATCCCGCTGGACGCAATCGATGCGGCGGCACTCACGGACTACGCCGGCATCGTTGGTCATCTACTGGCCAAAGGTCATGCTCGAACAAGCGGCGCTTCGATGATTGCCGGCTATGCGGGGGCGTCGGACAAGTTGGATCAGGCGTTGGCGAAATTCGCCCGAGCTTACGCCGACCAAACCGAGGCTGACCATGCGGCACTGGTGAAGGCGACGCGTCGTGGCCTTCTTCCCGTGGCCGACGGTGCGTTGCAGCGAACCGGCTCATCGTTTCGTCCGTGATGTAGGAATCTGCGCCTGGTCACCTGGAGCGGCGCGGCCGCCAGAGCACACCTAGACCGATCACGGCTATGGCGGCAATAGATAGCGCCCCGACTCCAGCAATGGCGAACCCGTGCGTCAGGATCCGGTCCGTGTTGGTGGATCTCTCCTCCCGATCAGATGCTCCCGCCAAAGGCGGTCTGGGATTGCGGAGCCCGGGAGGTGCGATGCCGGTCGGCAGGTTGCCGCTGCACAACGTGGTGATGAGCCGGTTCACGGCCTGGTCGCCCTCACCCTCAATGCCTTGGATGGCGAAGATCACCCAGGTGCTTCCGACCTCCGGGTTGAGACCACACGCATCCGAGGTACGCGAAGAGGCGACGACCTGTTCACGGTAGACGGCTCCCTTGTAGACCCGATCAACGGCGAAACGGATATCGGTTCGAGCCCGCTCACTACGGCCGATGACATCCTTGTTGATCACCGTGCCACGGAAAACCGCATCTGCTTCCCGCAGCGCACGGTTCGTCGAGATACCTGGACAACTACATGCGAAAGCCTCCGTCGCATCGACCAGCGCAACGCAAGTGCCCAGCAGCAGCGAGGCCGTCAGGGCGACAAAGCGCAGCGCGAGCCTTCTCACTTTGCAAGTCTCGGCTGCGCCTACGCCGAATACAAGATCGCTGCCGTGGTGCTACTGGTAGGCGGCGGCTTGGATCCGGTAGAGGTCGGCGTACGGACCGTCCCGCTGCATGAGCTCATCGTGGCTGCCCACCTCCGCAAGTCGGGAGCCGTCGAGGACGACGATGAGATCGGCCATGCGCACGGTGCTGAACCGGTGCGAGACCAAGATCGTGATGCTGCCCGGCGAATCGTCGCGACGCGCTCCATCTGCGTAGCGTTCGAACAGCTCGTGTTCGGTCTCGGCGTCAAGTGCCGCTGTCGGCTCGTCAAGCACCATCAGCAGTGGAGCGACGCGCATGTAGCCGCGGGAAAGCGCCAGCTTCTGCCACTGGCCGAAGCTCAGCTCCTGACCGCCCGGCCACGTCGAGCCCAGCTGGCTGTGCAGGCCCTCCGGCAAGCGCTCGACCACGTCGCCAGCGCCCGCCTTGCGCACTGCATCCGTCACTGCGGGCTCACTGTCGAGCCTGGGCAGGTCCCCAAGGCCGACGGCGTGTTGGGCGCTGAACTCGAACCGGAAAAAGTCCTGGAAGGCGCCTGTGAGCCGGCTACGCCACTCGGTCGCCGACATCCTGCGCAGCGGCTGGTCATCGATCAGTATGTCTCCTGAGGTCGGTTCATACATCTTGGCGAGCAGCTTCACCAGAGTGGACTTCCCGGCACCGTTTTCTCCGACGACAGCGACCACAGCGCCGGCGGGCAGGTGCAGGCTGATGTCCTGCAGCGCGAGTCGGCTCGCCCCGGGATAGGCAAATGACACACGCTCGAGGCTGATGCCATCGACCAGTCGCTCCGGAACCGTGAGGTCGGTGTCGGCGCTCAACACGGCTGTGTAGTTCTCCAGCCAGACAAGCCTCCTCGATCCGTCGAGCCAGACGCCGCGGATGAAGCCGATCTCCCCGATCGTGCCACCGACGTACGCTGACAGCCGGGCGCCGGCCGCCAGGATCAGCAACACCGAACCGACCGTTGCGTCGAGCCCGATGACAACAAAAACGACAGCGCCCACGTAGCCCAGACCGAATATCGCCCACGCCACCGAGTGCGAGATGGCAGTCCCCCAGCGGGCGCGGGCCACGGGTGCGAACCAGCGTTGCCACTCCGTACGACGCCGTTCGGCCAGGTCGCCGCCAATGCCAGTGACCCGCACCTCTTTCGCTGCGGCAGCGCTCGTCGCCGTGTCGAACATGTGCTCAGCGAGCCGATTGTGCTGAGCGGATCGTTCCTCCACCTGCCGCTCAACACCCGGCCGCCACGCCGCGCTCAACACAGTTGGCACTGCGAAAACCGCCAGGAGGGTCAGTAACGGATCGATGCTGGTCAGCAGCACGATGGTGATGATGACGCGTACGATCCAGCCGATCGTCTCCAGCAGCGACATGTACATGTGATCCAACACGAAGACTTGATTGCGTAGCACCGCCAGCCGGTCGAGATAGTCCTGGCGCTCTTGGAGCTCGAGTCCCGAAACCGACGCCTGGAGGGTGGCCACGTGGGTCTCGAGCGCGATCGTGACGCGGTCGCGGAACCGTCGGGTCACTCGCGTTGCGACTACCCGGAGGAGCCAGGTCAAAGTCGCCGACGCCGCGATCGCCGCCAGGGTGGCGAACAAGGCGGCAGCATCCCCCGCCACAAGCGCATCCGCCATCAGCTTCAGCCACAGAGCGATCAACGCATCCGGGACTGCCTGCAGCAAGGTGAGCGTAACTGCCACGATCGCCAGCCGCGGCTCGTGGGTATATCCGAGCCGACACAGCCGCCACATCGATGAGAGCGCTGGCGGGAGTTCGTCGCGATAGGACTGTGAGGATCGGCGCGAGGGCTCATCAGCTGTCGGCTCAGAGGACATCGAACACGACGCCTTCCTCATCCATGGTGGCCTCGAACCTCTTGGCCTGCAATTCGAACATCGTCTTGTAGCGACCACCCAGTGCCATCAGCTCGTCATGGCTGCCCAGCTCGACAACTTGGCCGCGTTCGAGAACGCAGATCCGGTCTGCGTGCCGCACCGTGGAGAACCGGTGTGAGATCAAGATCGTGGTGACGTCACGGGTAGCCTGCAGCACCCTGTCGAACACATCTGCCTCGCCTCGGACATCGAGCTGTGCTGTTGGCTCGTCGAGCAGTACCAAACCTGCGCCGCGTCGTACCGCGCACAGCGCCCGTGCCAGGGCGACGCGCTGCCACTGACCACCCGAGAGGTCGATGCCCTTGCTGTATCCCTTGGCCAAGGGCGTGTCGAGCTCGGCAAGGTTCGCCGCGCCCGCGGCCGTCAGTGCGGCCCGAATGTCGTCATCGCTGGCCTCTCGGCCGGGGTCGACATTCTCGCGCAGGGACAGCTCGAAGCGGACAAAGTCCTGGAAGACCGCTGCTATGCGGCGCCGCCAACCACCGGGCTCCAGGCTGCGCAGGTCGACCCCGTCCACGTTGATCGCTCCCGTGCTCGGGTCATAGAGGCGGCAGAGCAACTTGGCGAGCGTGGTCTTGCCTGCGCCGTTCTGACCGACGATCGCCAGCGAAGTGCCAGCCGGCACAGTGAGGTCGAGGCCGGAGAGGACGGCGCGCCCACTGCCGGGGTAGGCGAACGAAACCTCATCGAAAGTGATCTCCTGACTAGGCATGCCGGCGGCAGGCTCCCGCCCCTCAGCCAGGCTGCCCAGCGGCGCCATCGCCGGGCCCAGCCGGGCGACCGCGGCGACCGGAGCCGCGGCTCCATCCAACGCCCAGTTGAGGCCGCCGAACGCGATGAGGCTGACCCCGAGTGCTACCTGGGCGTACACGACGAGCTGATCGAGTGCAAGGTCGCCCGAGACGGCACCGACGCCAAGGGCACCAAACACCGCGGCGTTGGCCACGATCACGATCAGCATGCACCAGATCACCGACTTCTCCCGCAGCCGGGTCGCACGGTATTGCAGCTCGAACAGCCGTTTGCGGCGTGTGATGAAGCGGTCGACGGTCCAGCCGGCCAGCCCGAAGAGCCGCAGCTCCTTTGCCGGCTGCGGGTCGACAGCAAGCCGGTAGGCATAGTCCGCATGACGCTGGGCCGCCCGCACCTCTGGGGTGTTCCGGTCCTTCCAGACTCCGCTCTCACGCAGCAGCCAATGGGTCGATCCCCATGCCGCAACGAGAACCAACGGCGCCCACCACGTGAAGCCGGCGAGGACGACGGCCGAGGCAACCCCACTCACGACACTGACCAGGCTTGTGGCAATGAAGTCGACATTGAGATACATCGGCGGACCTGTCATGCCACGGTCGAACTCGCGTGCGGTCGTCAGATCATCGGCGAGGTCCGGATCCTCCAGATGCCCGATGCCCGGCGGTTGGACGCAGGCCCGAATAAGCTCCTCGTTGAGCCACGCGGACACCTTGTTGCCAAGGTTCATGCTGACCGCAGTCTGGATCGGATTCAAGATCAGCATGAGCACGAACACCACACCGGTCAGAACAAGGGCAGCTGTGACCGGGCGAGCTTGCTCTATCGCACCGACCGTGGCACCGATGGCGACCGCAAACACGGCGGGCATGACACCGTTCAGGAGCAGCAGCGCCCACCAAACCGTGGCGAGTACGGGATCGGCTTTGGGGAGTGCGCCGAAGAACTGCCACTCCTGCCTCGTGCGGAGCCGCGTGATCACAGATATGACTGTGCCACCCGGTTGCGACATTCGCGCTTCGCACCGCAGCCTCGAGAAAAGCGGTACGGACATAGGGTGACTGGCCCGTAGGATCGCATGTCGTGATGCGCACCCATGGCGGCGGCACCCTTCGTGCCGAGCATGCTGGAACCACCGTGACTCTGACCGGCTGGGTGGCTCGCCGCCGTGATCATGGTGGGGTCGCCTTTGTTGATCTTCGCGATGCATCCGGAGTCGTTCAGGTCGTGATACGTGACGAAATGTTGGCCGCATCAGGTGCTCATGAGCTTCGCAACGAGTACTGCTTACGAGTCACCGGTGAGGTTGCCCTGCGACCCGAGGGCAACGCCAATCCTGAGCTGCCTACCGGAGAGGTCGAGGTGGTCGTCACCAAGCTGGAGGTGCTGAGCCCTTCCGAGGCGTTGCCATTCCAGATCGACGAGCGTGTGAATGTGGGGGAAGAGACGAGGCTGAAATACCGCTACCTTGACCTGCGGCGGCCAGCGCAAGCGACCGCGCTGCGGCTGCGCAGTGAAGTCAACCGGGTCGCCCGTACGCTGCTTGCCCAACGCGGTTTCGTCGAGATCGAAACACCAACCCTGACCCGTTCCACGCCGGAAGGGGCGCGCGACTTCCTGGTCCCAGCACGGCTCAAGCCCGGCTCCTGGTATGCACTACCGCAGAGCCCCCAACTGTTCAAGCAGCTGCTCATGGTCGCTGGGATGGAGCGCTATTACCAGATCGCCCGGTGTTACCGAGACGAGGATTTCCGAGCAGATCGGCAGCCAGAATTCACCCAGCTCGACGTCGAGATGAGCTTCGTCGAGCAGGACGACGTGATTGAGCTCACCGAGGCACTGATCACCGCGATCTGGCGGCTGATCGGAGTGGAGGTCGTGTCTCCCGTGCCGCGCCTGACGTACGCGGAGGCGATGAACCGATTCGGCACCGACAAGCCTGACCTGCGGTTCGGACAGGAACTGGTCGAGTTGACCGACTACTTCACGCAGACGCCGTTTCGGGTATTTCAGGCCGACTACGTCGGTGCAGTGGTGATGCCGGGGGGCGCGAGCCAGCCACGCAGACAACTGGACGCGTGGCAGGAGTTCGCCAGGCAGCGTGGCCACCGCGGTTTGGCGTACGTACTGGTCGGCGACGACGGAAAGCTCGGTGGACCAGTAGCCAAGAACCTCTCGGACGCAGAGCGCGCCGGCCTGGCCGATGAGGTCGGTGCCACGTCCGGAGATTGCATCTTCTTCGCGGCCGGTCCGCGCACGTTGGCGCAGTCGCTGCTCGGTGCCACCAGGCTGGAGATTGGCAGGCGGATAGGCTTGATTGACGAGGACGCCTGGGCGTTTTGCTGGGTAGTCGACGCCCCACTGTTCGAACCGGCGAGTGTCGCCATGGCCGCCGGTGATGTCACAGTCGGGGCTGGGGCCTGGACAGCGGTACACCATGCCTTTACGGCGCCCCAGGACCCGGTGAACTTCGACACCGATCCCGGCGCAGCGCTCGCCTGGGCCTACGACATCATCTGCAATGGCAACGAGATCGGCGGCGGCTCAATCCGTATCCACCGGCGAGACATCCAGGAGCGTGTCTTCGCGGTGATGGGGCTGCCGATCCAGGAGGCTCGAGAGAGGTTTGGCTTCCTGCTGGATGCGTTCAACTACGGCCCGCCGCCGCACGGCGGAATCGCTTTTGGATGGGACCGGATCTGCGCTCTATTGTCAGGAACCGACTCGATTCGCGACGTAATCGCCTTCCCTAAAACCGGCGGCGGCGTGGATCCACTTACCGACGCTCCAGCGCCGATCACCGCCGAGCAGCGCAAGGAGGCCGGAGTCGACGTCCAACCGGAGGCCTGAAAGGAGAAACCTATGGCTGCTAACTGGTTGACCCCAGATGACGCGAGCTGGGACCTCGAACGCAGCGTGTTCAATCTCGTGATCGACCAGCAGCCGGCCGGCATTGCGCTGCCGCAGAGCGCGGACGATGTCACTGAAGTGGTCCGTTCTGCGGCCGCCGATGGCAAGCGGGTAGCCGCCCAGCGCACCGGGCACCTGGCGGCGCCCCTCAGCTCGCTCACCGGCACCGTGCTGCTGCACACCGCTGGCCTCGGCGGCGTCCAGATCGATGCCGACGCGGGTACTGCGCGGGTCGGTGCCGGCGCCCTCTGGGGCGATCTGGTGCCTCAGGCGTCCGAGCTGGGCTTCGGCTCACTGCATGGCTCGGCAGAGAATGTCGGCATCACCGGCTACACGCTTGGTGGCGGCATCAGCTTCTACGCTCGCAAGCACGGACTCGCCTGCAACCGGGTGACCGCGATCGAGCTGGTCACCGCCGGCGGCGAACAGATCCGCGTCGATGCCGGGAACGAGCCCGATCTGTTCTGGGCTCTGCGTGGCGGCGGTGGCAGCTTCGGTGTCGTAACCGCGCTCGAGTTCGATCTGCTGCCGCTGCCAGAGATCTTCGCCGGCGCCCTCTTCTTCCCCGCCGAGCAGGCGAGCGAGGTGCTGCACGGCTGGCGCGAGTGGATCGGCGGCGTGCCGGACGAGATGACCTCGGTCGGGCGGCTCCTCAACCTGCCGCCCGTTCCGGAGGTACCCGAGCCCTTCCGCGGAAAGTCGTTCACCCTCCTCGAGCTGATCCACTGCGGGGACCCGGCCGACGGCGATGAGCTGGTGGCGCCGCTGCGCGAGCTTGGCAGTGTCGTCATGGACACGATGGCGGTCCAGCCGCCGGCGGGGATCGCTGAGCTGCATATGGATCCGCCCGACCCCGTGCCGTACTGGGCGGACTCCATGCTGATCGGCGAACTGCCCGCAGCCGCGCTCGACTCCCTGCTGGAGGCAATCGGGCCCGGCTCAGGCTCGCCGCTGCTATCTGTTGAGTTGCGGCACTGCGGCGGCGCCCTCTCGCGGACGCCACGGGGCGGCGGCGCGCTCGCCAGCCTGCCTGGTTCCTTCTCCATTTTCGGGCTCGGCTTCGTCCCAGTGCCGGAGGCCATGGCGCCAACCCGCGCTTGGCTGGGCGCCTTCAAGGCAGCGCTCGCGCCCTACGACGCCGGTATGTATCTCAATTTCGCCGAGGAGGCCTTCGAGTTGACCAAGGCGTTCCCATCGGAGACGGTAGACCGCCTCCGCGAGGTCAAGCAGCGTTACGACCCGGATGACCTGTTCCACTCCAACCACCCGGTCACCGGTTAGGACGGCGGACCGACCCGTCGACAAGCTTCCGTAGGATCGCTGGGATGAGCGAGGATCTCTTCGGCGGCACTGTCGGCGGTCCGACTGCAACACCCAGTGGCAGCCTGTCCGACACCGACCGTGAGGGCCTGCCCCTCGCCGTACGGATGCGACCTCGCACGCTGGAGGAGATCCTCGGTCAAGATCACTTGATGGGGCCCGGATCCCCGCTCCGCCGGCTCGCCGCAGGCGAACCCATGTCGGTCTTCCTCTGGGGACCGCCCGGCGTGGGCAAGACCACGATCGCTGCGGTCGTCTCGCGTCAGAGTGACTCAAGATTCGTGGAGCTGTCTGCGGTCACCGCCGGCGTGAAAGACGTCCGGGCGGTACTCGACCAGGCTCGTCGTGACTTGCGTACCGCGCGACAGACGGTGCTGTTCATCGACGAAGTGCATCGTTTCTCCAAGACCCAGCAAGACGTGCTGCTACCGGCGGTGGAGAACCGGCTGGTCACGTTGATTGCCGCGACCACGGAGAACCCGAGCTTCTCGGTCATCTCGCCACTGCTGTCACGATCGCTCTTACTGACCCTTAAGCCGCTCAGCGATGAAGACATCTCCAATCTCCTCGATCGGGCGATGAACGAGGATCGTGGATTGGATGGCGGTTACCAGCTCGAGCCTGATGCGCTCGCCATGATCGTGCGTCTCTCAGGTTCCGATGCGCGTCGCGCCCTGACCTTCTTGGAGGAATCTGCGGCGGGCGCATCAGCCGTCGGGCAAACCATGATCACCACTGACATGGTCGAGCGCGCTGTGGACAAGGCAGCGGTCCGCTACGACCGTGCGGGCGACCAGCACTATGACGTGATCAGCGCATTCATCAAGTCGATTCGGGGCTCGGATGTCCAGGCCGCGCTGCACTATCTCGCCCGGATGATCGCCGCAGGGGAGGACCCACGTTTCATCGCCCGCCGGCTGGTCATCTTGGCCTCCGAGGACATCGGCCTGGCCGACCCGACGGCGCTGCCGACAGCAGTCGCCGCAGCGCACGCCGTCGAGTTCATCGGGATGCCCGAGGGGCGACTGAACCTGGCGCAAGCGGTCATTGCGCTTTCCCTGGCGCCCAAGTCGAATGCCGTGATCAAGGCCGTCGATGCCGCGCTCGCCGATGTGAACGCTGGCAGGATCGGGCTGGTGCCACGCCATTTGCGTGACGCTCACTATCCGGGCGCCACGCGGCTTGGACACGGCCAGGACTACGCCTACGCCCACGACGAGCCGCATGCCATCGCCGCCCAGCAGTATCTCCCTGATGAGCTGGTCGGCGCGCATTACTACATTCCCACTGAGTACGGGGCCGAGGCAGCGATGGTGACCCGGGTGGCGCGCATCGAGGAGCTGTTGGGTCGCACTGATTCCTAACAGTGTTGGCACACTTATGCGCGCTGAGCCCTTCGACGAGCTCAGGACGGCGCTTTTCGAAGCGCGAGCTGGTGCCCTTCGACCGGCTCAGGGCGCATTTGCTGGCGCGGAATCCCCGTCTCGCCCGGGTAGGAGCAGGGTAAGGTCGCATAGGCACGCCGCGTGACCGCTCCGCACTCACCACTAACGAGAAGGAAATCCGATGTCCGTAGGGGAGATCGCAGGCCTGATCGCCGCCGTTGCGTTTGTTGCCTTGGTGGCCGTGACGGCCGTGCCGCTACTCAAGCTTGGGCGGGTACTGGAGGAGGTCCGGCTGGCAGTGCGCGACATCGGCCATGAGTCGGTGCCGATTCTGACCGAGCTGCGCGGCACGGTGCGCGCGACCAACGATGAGCTGGTCAAGCTCGCCGTGGTGACCGACGATGCCGCCAAGGTGAGCCGCAATGCGACGGTGGTCAGCGAGAACGCGGCGCAGATGACTACTTTGTTCTCGGCGACCCTTGGTGGGCCGCTGGTCAAAACAGCGGCGTTCAGCTACGGCGTGCGTAAGGCGATTCGCGGCGACGGCTCTCGCCGTAAGGCGAAGCGGAGTTCGTGATGTTCCGGCGCTTGTTTTGGTTCGCCATCGGCGCGGGCCTCGCGGTTTTCGTGTCGGTCAAGGTCCGGGGCTACATGAAGAAGACAAGTCCGGAGGCCATCGGCCGTCGAGTTGCCGAATCCGCGAGCGGCGTGAGCGAGTCGGCCCACGGGTTCGTCGACCGCTTACGAGCCGGCATGGCCGAGCGCGAAACAGAGCTCCGCGACTCGCTCGGCCTGCCCGATGAGGAAACCCCTCGACGCTAGCCCGTTCTCGATTCACCACCCAAGGACCACGTTATGAAAACCGCCGAGATTCGGCGCCGCTTCCTGGATTTCTTCGCATCCCGTGATCATGAAGTCGTGCCGTCAGCACCGCTGTTGTACAACGATCCCACTCTGCTGTTCGTCAATGCCGGCATGGTCCCTTTCAAGCGGTACTTCATCGGAGCTGAGACCCCCCCGTTCGACCGCGCTGCGAGTGTGCAGAAGTGCGTTCGGACTCTCGACATCGACGAAGTCGGCAAGACGACCCGCCACGCCACGTTCTTCCAGATGAACGGGAACTTCTCATTCGGCGACTACTTCAAGGCCGAGGCGATTCGATACGCCTGGGATCTGGTCACCGGTTCCCAAGAGGCTGGCGGCTACGGGTTTGACGCGGACAAGATCTGGGTCACCGTCTTGTATTCCGACGACGAGGCAGCAGCTTTGTGGGAAAGCATCGCCGGACTACCAGCGGAGCGAATTCAACGCCGCGGCCTGCTCGACAACTACTGGCACATGGGCATTCCCGGCCCTGGAGGGCCGTGCAGCGAGATCTGGGTCGACCGCGGTCCGGAATATGGCCCGGACGGCGGGCCGATAGTTGACGAGGATCGCTTCCTGGAGATCTGGAATCTGGTCTTCATGCAAGAGGAGCTATCCACCATCCGGAAGAAAGATGACTTCGACGTGGCGCGTCCGCTGCCGCGTAAGAACATCGACACCGGCATGGGTCTGGAGCGGGTTGCCTACCTCTTGCAGGGAGTGGACAACCTTTACGAGATCGATCAGGTCTACCCAGTGATCGACTATGCGGCGCAGCTGGCGGGCAAACGTTATGGCGACCAGCACGAGGATGATGTACGGCTGCGCGTGGTAGGGGACCACGTTCGGTCCGGCCTGATGTTGATCGCCGATGGCGTGACACCAGGCAACGAGGCCCGCGGCTACGTCCTCCGCCGGCTGCTGCGACGTGTGGTACGTGCCATGCGACTGCTCGGCGTGCGGGAGCCGGTATTGCCCGAGCTGTTGCCGATCAGCCGCGATCTCATGGCCGACTCCTACCCCGAGGTCGCCTCTGACTGGGCACGGATCGCACAGATCGCGTACGCCGAAGAAGACGCCTTCCGGCGAACCCTGGCCACCGGCACCCAGATCTTCGACCTTGCAGTAGCCGATGCCAAGCGGGAGCAGCAAACCGTTCTCAGCAGCGAGCGGGCATTCCAGCTGCACGACACCTATGGGTTCCCTATCGATCTGACTCTGGAGATGGCTGCCGAGCAGGGCCTGAGCGTCGATGAGGGAGGTTTCCGTCGGCTGATGCAGGAGCAGAAGGACCGTGCCAAAGCCGACGCCAAGTCCAAGAAGGCAGGCGCTCAGGCGGTGGAGATCTACCGCGACTTACGCGCACTCGGACCAACCCCGTTCACCGGCTACACCGAGCTAGGCACCGAGTCGAAGGTTCGAGGCATCGTCGTTGACGGAATGCTCGCTGAGGCCGCCGAGGAGGGCGAGCTCGTCGAGGTTGTCTTGGAGCAGACGCCGTTCTATGCCGAGTCGGGCGGCCAGGACTCCGATGCCGGCCGGATCATCGGCGACGGCGTGGAGCTGGAGGTTGTCGATGTGCAGCGGCCAGTAAAGGGCCTGATTGTGCATCGTGTGCGGGTCAAAGAGGGCGAACTGCTCAGCGGCGCTCAGGTGCTGGCCGCGGTTGACGGTGAATGGCGTCTTGGGGCCTGCCAAGCACATTCGGGGACCCATGTGATGCATGCAGCACTACGACAGGTGCTGGGCCCGACCGCGCTGCAGAGTGGCTCGTACAACAAACCCGGCTACCTGCGGCTCGACTTCGCCTGGCAGAGCGGGCTCAGCCAACAGATCCGCGGCGACGTCGAGGAGGCTGCAAACCAGGCGATTCGCAAGGACCTGAACGTCAGCGCAAGCATCATGCCGCTGGCCAAGGCTCGCGAGATCGGTGCGCTCGCGCTGTTCGGGGAGACCTACGACGAACAGGTGAGGGTCGTCGAGATGGGCGGTCCATGGTCCCGCGAACTGTGCGGCGGAACCCATGTTCAACACACCTCCCAGATCGGACTGGTCACCCTCACCGGCGAGGCCAGCGTGGGGTCAGGCGTCCGTCGCGTTGAGGCGTTCGTCGGCATCGAGGCTTTCCGCTACCTCGCCAAAGAACGGTCGCTGGTGCTGGAACTTAGCGACGCGCTCAAGGTGCAACCCGAGCAGCTCCCCGATCGGATCAACAAGCTCGTTGTGCAGCTCAAGGAGGCTGAGAAGCGGATCGCGGATCTGAGGAGCCAGGCGGTCTTGTCCGATATCGGCAGCATTGTCGCCAAGAGCTATGACATGTGGGGGGTTGGCTACATTGCCCACCACACCGACGGCCTGTCCGGCAATGACCTGCGATCCCTCGCCCTCGAGATCCGCAACCGCATCCAAGACACTGCCTCTGTGGTGGCCCTGGTCGGCGGAGCGGTCGACAAGCCGAGCGTTGTCATCGTGACGACCCAGGGTGCCCGGGACCGCGGTCTGGACGCCAGCGAGCTGGTGCGTGTTGCCAGCGAGACCCTCGGAGGTCGCGGTGGGGGCAGGGCCGACATCGCTCAAGGCGGCGGTACTGACCGCAGTCGCGCGGAAGATGCCCTCAAGGCCGTGGAGTACGCCATCGGGCACGCGCTGCAGTCCTAAGTAGCCGCGCGGTTTCCTACTCCTTCGGCGGCGCTCTCGGCAGTGGGCCAGCGAAAACGCTGTGGTGAGTTTGGTGGGTGGGCGGACCTTGTACACCTCGAGTTTCAGGCATCTTAGGTTTTCGCTGGCCCACTGCCGAGACCGCCGCCTCCGCGCGGGTCGCGCGGCTTCAAGGCCGCAGCGTGTTTCGATGGCCAGGTTGCGGTTCGCTGGTTACAAGCAGGGCGGCCGGGGACGCTGCCGGGTGCCGGGAAAACCTAAGATGCTTGAATCCTGGGATGCACTTAGCCTGGCGTGCCGCCCGATCTCACCACCACGTTTTCCCGGCACCCGGCAGCGTTCACGGCCTGCGCCCCGTGTCAAGAGACGATGAGACAGTTGCGGCGCGGTGTGCGGATCGCATTCGACTGGGGTGACGCGCGGATAGGGGTTGCGGCGTGTGACCGGGACGGGGTGCTGGCGTATCCGGTGAGGACGGTCCGAGCAGGCAGAGACGAAATCGCCCAGCTTGTTGCATTGGTCGATGAGTACCGGCCGATGGAGGTACTCGTGGGGTTTCCGAGGAGTCTGAGTGGCGGCGAGGGCCCGGCCGCGGTGAAGGCTCGGGAGCGGGCCAGCCGGCTCGCTGTTGCGGTCCCGGTGCCGGTCCGACTGGTCGACGAGCGGCTCACGACCGTCACCGCCTCGCGGCGTCTCTCCGAGGGTGGAAAGCGGGCCAAGGAGCAACGGGAGTTGATCGACGCCGCGGCCGCGGTTGCCGTTCTCGAACATGCTTTGGCGTTTGAACAGTCCAGGGAAATCCCGGCGGGGGAGCTAGTATCACCCGACTCCCGTCCCGGCCAGTAGCGGCCAGTTCGGCGAATGCGGCGTTGGCAACGCATCTAGGAGTCCACCCAATGTCAAACGTACCGAACTGGCCTCAGGCCACATCAACAATCACGAAGAGATCACCGTGATCTTGATCGAACCCAGCGACGGCACACCAGCTCTCGTACGGTGCATTGGCCGCTACGCCCCACAACAGCCGCGGTCACGCACTACTCTGCTTTGGGCGGCGATCGTAGGATCATCGCCGAAAGTGCCACGGCGCTGGCACGACACAAGGCGGGAGGACTATGAGCAACGACCTCAAAGCGTTCCTGGTGTCCGCGGGCGGTCTCCTCGCAGTCGCGGGGTGCACGCTGCTGATGTTATGGGCGGCGCTGCACTGAGCTGGCTGTCAAATGAGATTCCGCTGGGCCGTGCGGGCGGGTCGGAAGCCTTAGCTACTTAGGTCCACCAAACCAGCCGTAGCCTGCCTGATGCCTCTCGTACATGTGTCCGGAGCAGGTTGTGTAGACGTTGGGATCATTGGGAGGACCCCACCAGGGCTTGCGGTCGAGGCAGATGTCCTCGCCGGTCACCATCGACAAGAAGATGATGAACGTCATGAAGAGCCCCAGCACAGCGACCAACGCACCCAGCCGGATGAGCACCTTCACCACCATGGGGGCTATCCAATCACGGGCTCTCTGGCGTCTGCTGTCGCGGTTGGCGAGCGGGCAGTCATCGCCTGGCCGTAGTGGCTGAGCATGCTGGGGACTAGCCCAACGCCGTAATATGCCCGCGTGACGAAAGAGGATGTCGGCCTGGTGCTGGTCTTCGTGTTTGGCGGGGCCGCTCTGGTCCTGTGGTTGACGTGGTTCTGGAGTATCAGCCTTGAGATGGTCGCGCTGCTGGGTGGTGACTGACCTCGCTCCGCGTCCCGCTAGGCCACGCCAACATCGGCATCATGCTCGACACATACAGCCACGTCACCGCCGGTTTGCACAAGGACGCGGCCGAGGAAGACGCGGCCCTATTTCGGAGTCCGGTTAGCGATCCGTTAGCAGAGGGGCAGTGAGGTGATGTTCATGTGCGCCTTGGCTAGGGGTCTCCCTCGAGCCGCCGGGGGAGCTAGTATCACCTCCTGGCGGCCCGGTCATCGAAGGGCCGGACCGCCCGGAGGGCTCAGGGCAGAAGAGGCCTCTGCACACCTGAGGGAGATCCACTAGCGTGTCATCGATGCTCGACCCGGAGGTCCCGCCGAGCCACTCCAAAGAGATAGCGCGCACCGCCAAGGGCTGCTTTGCCGTATTTGTCGCCGCCGCGGTACTGGTGCTCGGCGGCTACTTCATCTGGGACAAGACCAGCACCTTCTTGTCCACCTTCGGTGAGGTCCCCGACTATCCCGGCCCTGGCAAAACGAAGATCCTCCTCGACGTACCTGAAGGCGCATCCTTGGACGTCATCGGCGGCATCCTGGTGGAACGCGATGTGGTCAAGTCGACGAAGGCTTGGGACCGCGCCGTGCGCTCAGAGGAGCGCGCTACCAGCGTCCAGGCCGGCCGGTACCTCATGAAGACCCAGATGAAGGCGATTGACGCACTCCGGCTATTGATCAATCCCGGTAGCTCGAAGATCCGCCTTCAGTTCACCATCCCCGAGGGACTTCGGCTCAACGCCCAGGTGGATGCATTGGTGAAGGGCACCAAGATCAAGAAATCGGCGTACCGAGCCGCCCTGGACAAGCCAAAGGCGCTCAACCTGCCCAAATACGCCAAGCAGCACCCGGAAGGTTTCCTCTTTCCTAATACTTACGAACTGACCGCCGACTCGACGGCAACCTCGACCCTGAGGCAAATGGTCGATCAGTACAAGGCGGTCACCCGCGAGATCGAGTTCGAGGCCGATGCCAAGAAGCTCAAGCGGTCACCGTACGAGGTACTCATCGTGGCCAGCATCATCGAACGTGAGGTGCACAGGGAGGAGGACCGCGCCAGGGTCGCGCGGGTCATCTACAACCGACTCGACAAGGAGAAGAAACTCGAGCTCGACTCGACTGTGACCTACGCAGAGAATCTCAAGACCACCACAACCACGCCGAAGGACCGCCAGAGCAAGTCGAAGTACAACACCTACCGCTACAAGGGACTGCCGCCCGGGCCAATTTCGGCGCCTGGGAAGGCGGCGCTGGAGGCGGCAGCGAACCCCGAGAAGGGCAAGTGGCTCTATTTCGTCACAGTGAACCTGGATACTGGCGAGACGAAGTTCGCAGAGAAGCAGACGGACTTCGAGAAGATCCGTCTGGAGTTCCAGAGCTGGTGCCAGTCCCACCCTGGCCGATGTGAGAGTTGACCTTCCCGCGCAGGCTGGCCTGAGGCGCTGCGCCGTGCTCGGCTCGCCGATTCAACATTCGCTTTCCCCAGCGCTGCACCGTGCCGCCTATGCCCATCTCGGCCTGAATTGGACTTACGACCGGGTTGAGGTAGGCGAGCGCGGGCTCGCCTCTTTTGTCCGCGGGCTCGACGCATCCTGGCGCGGCCTCAGCCTGACAATGCCGCTCAAAGTCGCGGTCTTGGAGCTGGGTCAGGTGGACCAGCTGGCCAGGCAGGCCGGCGCTGGCAACACGCTGGTCCTGGATGGCGGCGAACGATGGATCTACAACACCGACGTGGGCGGCTTGATTTGGGCCGTGAGACAGGTGGCTGCGGCGCCGCTGCCGAAGGTCACCATCCTGGGCACCGGAGCAACCTCGCGGGCGGCGCTGATCGCCGCAAGCGAGCTCGGCGCGCAACTGGTGACCGTTGTGGCCCGTACGCCGGGCAGGGCCGAGGCGCTCAGGACCCTTAGTGACCAGTTGGGCGTACAGCTGGAAGTCAGACCCTGGTCAAGCCAGGCCCCAGACGCGGACCTTGTCGTTTCGTCGGCCGTTTCCGGAGCCGCCGATGGCATTGCCGAGGCTTTTGCTGCCAGCGCGCCGCTGGTCGTCGACATCATCTACGATCCTTGGCCGACTGCCCTCGCGATAGCCGCCGAGAGGGCCGGCTGCACCGTCGTTACCGGCTTTGATTTGCTGGTCGGGCAGGCGCTGCTGCAAATCGAGCTGATGACCGGCCGTTCGGTCGCAGCCGACGTCCTATACGCCGCCTTGGAATCTGAACTCCTCGATCGCCAGCGCGTGCAAGACTGCTGATCATGCTCCGATGGCTGACGGCCGGCGAGTCGCACGGTCCGGCACTAGTGGCAATCCTGGAAGGGCTGCCAGCTCATGTCCTCATCACCAGCGGCGACATCGGCGATGCCCTGGCCCGCCGCAGGTTGGGGTTCGGCCGCGGCGCGCGGATGAAGTTCGAGGCCGACGCTGTCACAATCCTGGGCGGGATTCGGCATGGCGAGACCCAAGGCGGCCCGATCGCCATACAGGTAGCCAACACCGAGTGGCCGAAGTGGGAGACGGTGATGGCAGCCGACCCTGTTCCGCAATCAGAACTCGAGGGACAGGCCCGCAACGCCGCATTGACCAGACCGCGGCCTGGCCATGCTGATCTCGCGGGCATGCAGAAGTACGACTTTGCTGAGTCCCGACCGATATTGGAGCGCGCCAGCGCCCGGGAAACCGCCGCGAGGGTGGCGCTCGGCCGGGTAGCGACCGCATTCTTGCAGCAGGCGCTTGGTGTCAGCCTGCTGAGCCACGTTGTTGAGCTTGGTGGTGCGAGGGCGCCTGCCGGATCGATCCCGGGCGCGGCTGACTTGGCCGCTGTCGACGATGATCCGGTTCGCTGCTTCGATCCGGCTGCGAGCGCCGCGATGGTGTCTGAGGTCGAACGGGCACAGAAGGATGGCGACACACTCGGCGGCGTCGTCGAGGTGGTTGTCTGGGGTTTGCCGCCTGGGCTGGGTTCCCACGTCCACTGGGATCGCCGGCTAGACGCGCAGTTGGCGGGTGCACTGATGGGGATCCAGGCGATCAAAGGTGTCGAAGTCGGTGATGGATTCGAGCTAGCGCGCAGCCGAGGCAGCGCCGCCCACGATGAGATCGTGCCGGGTGAACAGGGGATTGCCCGGGCGTCACACCGGTCAGGGGGCACCGAGGGAGGTATGAGCACCGGTGAGGTGTTGCGGGTTCGTGCGGCGATGAAGCCTATTTCGACCGTTCCGCGAGCTCTGCGTACCGTCGACGTGGCGACGGGCGAGGCCGCAATCGCCCATCACCAGCGTTCGGACGTGTGTGCCGTACCGGCGGCAGGCGTGGTCGCTGAGGCGATGGTCGCACTCGTGCTGGCGAATGCGGCGTTGGAGAAATTCGGCGGCGATTCGGTGGCTGAAACGAGGCGAAACTACGAGAGCTATCTGAAGCAACTGGCGGATCGGGGACTTCAGGTGCGGCACCAGCCATGAGCACCCACCCGCAACCTCACGCTGAACTCGACGACGGGTCGGTCGTCCTGGTCGGTGCCCCCGGCTCCGGCAAGAGCACTGTCGGAGCCATGCTCGCAAGCCGGCTCGGCGTTCCCTTTCGCGATGTCGACGATGTCATCGTCGAGCAGGCCGGAAGGTCGATTGCTGAGATCTTCGCCGACGATGGGGAGTCGGCGTTCCGCGCACTTGAGGAGCAGATCACCGGCGAACTCCTCGAGTTACCGGGTGTCCTTGCCCTCGGCGGCGGCGCAGTATTGTCGCCTGCTACCCGGGCGGCACTGCGTGGCCATCGGGTGGTCTGGTTGCGGATCGGCCTGAGCCAGTCCGTGAAGCGGGTTGGCCTCGATACCGCCCGTCCGTTGCTACTCGGTAATGTCCGGGGTCGGCTGTTGAAGCTGCTCAATGAGCGAGCGGCGCTCTACACAGAGGTGGCAACCGAGGTGGTGGACACCGATCACACGACTCCGGCCGAGGTCGTCGAGATGATCATGAACGCGCATGCCGTCCACCGCTGAGCCGGCGCGGATCACTGTGGCGGGCGAGCGGCCCTACCAGGTGCTTGTCGGGTATGGACTGCTGGCCGAGGTGCCCAACATGCTGGGCCGGGGCGTGCAACGGGTGGCGCTGCTGCATCCGCCGACGATGATCAAGACGGCAGAGCTGCTGTCACACCTGCTGACCACAGCGGGCCTGGAGCCGGTTCGCATCGATGTGCCTGACGCGGAAGCCGCGAAGAGTGTCGCGGTTGCCGAACGTTGCTGGTCGATTCTTGGTAATGCTGGCTTCACGCGCTCCGACGCAGTCGTAGGCCTCGGTGGCGGTGCTACCACCGATCTGGCTGGCTTTGTAGCAGCCACCTGGCTGCGTGGCGTACGAGGCGTCATGGTACCGACCACCCTTCTCGGCATGGTGGATGCCGCAGTGGGTGGCAAGACAGGGATCAACACAGCGGAAGGCAAGAACCTCGTCGGCTGTTTCCACGAGCCGGTCGGTGTGGTGTGTGATCTTGACGCGCTGTCGACACTGCCACACGCGGACCTGGTCGCCGGTCTGGCGGAAGTGATCAAATGCGGGTTCATCGCCGACCCCGAGATCTTGACCATGATCGAATCAGATCCGGCGTCAGCGGTACGCCCCGATTCTCCACTGCTTCACGAGCTGATCAAGAGAGCAGTAGCGGTGAAGGCACGCGTCGTCACGGCTGACCTCCGTGAGACCACATCGACTGGATCCACCGTGGGCCGGGAGCTACTCAACTACGGCCACACGGTTGGTCATGCGATCGAGCGACGGGAACGCTTCGCATGGCGCCACGGTGATGCCATCAGCGTCGGCATGGTCTACGCCGCTGAGCTGGCTCGGCTCGCGGGCCGGCTTGACACGGCAACGGCCGGTCGCCATCGCGAAGTGCTGTCGTCTGTGGGCTTGCCCACGAGTTATGCCGCTGACGCATTCGACGAGCTATTGCAGATCATGGCGCTCGACAAGAAGACCCGAGGCTCGACGCTGCGGTTTGTGATCTTGAACGATCTCGCCAGCGCTGAGATTCTAGCTGCACCCAAGGAGCACCTGCTACGCGCCGCGTACGCCGCGGTGTCGGCCTAGACGCAGCGCAGAAAACGGCGATGATGTCGAACATGATCGATGCGCGGGGCGAGCCTAACGTCCGGGAAACCTTCGCCGAGGCGGCGCGGGCTTTCACCACCTTGGTCCACCGCATCCCAGAAGACAGTTGGAACGGCCCTGGGCTGGGGCAGTGGAATCTGCGCTCATTGGTCGGGCACACGTCTCGGTCACTGCTGACCGTGGAGACCTACCTTGGTCGTCCGGCTGACGTCGACGAGGTACCCACTGCAGCTGGGTACTACGTGGCCATCGCCGAGACCGACCATGCAGCCGTCGCCGTAAGAGGCGTAGAAGCGGGGCAGGCTCTCGGTGAGAATCCGGCTGAATTCGTGGATGCCCTGGCAGAGCGCGTGCTGGCGCAGGTGGACACGGCCGGCGATCCGCTGATCATGACTGCGGCAGGTGGCATGCGTCTGGAGAGCTACCTTTCCACCCGCACGTTCGAGCTTGTGGTGCACAGCCTGGACATCGCCGCTGCCGTACCGCGCATTGAACCGCCGGAGTTCAGCGACCAGTTGCTCAGCGAGGTAGCACGAGTGGCCGCGACGGCGGCGGTGCTGCTGGGCCGTGGCGTCGAGCTTTTGCGGGCGATGACTGGCCGAGGCACCCTCAGCCCAGGTTTCAGCATGGTCTGACAACCTTCGCCCTGGGTCTAAACTGGGCCGCTGCTCGCGATGCGCGAGCAGCTGAGTGAAGGAGGGGTGGCAAGGCGTGGCGTCGACGAACGATCTCAAGAACGGCATGGTCTTGGACTTGGATGGGCAACTCTGGTCCGTTGTCTGGTTTCAGCACCACAAGCCGGGCAAGGGCAACACGGTGGTACGCACCAAGCTCAAGCATGTGCTGTCCGGCAAGGTCGTAGACAAGACCTTCAATGCGGACACGAAGGTGGACACGGCGAACGTCGACCGGCGCGAGATGCAGTACCTCTACCACGACGGTTCTGGCTTCGTGTTCATGGACACCAGCACCTACGATCAGGTGACCATCGCCGACGAGACCGTCCGGGACACAAAGGACTATCTGCTCGAGGGTCAGGTGGCGACTGTGGCCATTCACGAGAGCACTCCGCTTTATGTTGAACTGCCCGCTTCGGTCGAGCTGGTGATCACCTATACCGAGCCGGGTCTGCAGGGTGACCGCAGCACTGGCGGCACCAAGCCAGCCACCGTCGAGACCGGCTTGCAGATCCAGGTTCCGCTCTTCCTGACCACCGGTGAGAAAGTCAAGGTGGACACCCGGTCCGGCGAATATCTAAGTCGCGTTGGCAGCTAGCGACGCAACACTGAGTCCTCATGAGCGAACCCGCTAGCCCCGAGACTGATCCCGTACGACGGGGTCGCGGCTCGTCGCGCAGCAAGGCCCGCAAGCGGGCGCTGGACATCTTGTTTGAGGCCGAGCTTCGTGGGATAGACCCGGTCGCGACCCTGGAGGAGCGAGCCGCTGCTGCCGACCCGCCGGTTCGCGAGTACACAACAAAGCTGGTCCGCGGCGTGGTCGCCCACGCGAGCGAGATCGATGCCCGGATCAGCGCATGCCTGGCGCCAGGCTGGACCCTACCGCGGATGCCCCGGGTCGATCGCAATGTGTTGCGGATCGCCGTGTTCGAAATCGACTACGGCGAGGTGCCCGACGCAGTTGCAGTCTCCGAGGCGGTTCAGCTTGTCTCTGAGCTGTCCACCGAAGACTCCCCTGCCTTCGTGAACGGGGTGCTACGCACTGTGGCGACATCCAGCGTCGGCTAGGCGGCTCCTCGGCCGGGCGGCGCGCGATGCGCGGCTTTATGCGCGCTGAGCCTGTCGAAGCGCGAGGTGCGCCCTTCGACAGGCTCAGGGCACATGACTCACCGTTCCTCGATCCTCGAGAGGACCGGCTTGAGGTCGATGATCGGCGTCCCGTCGATCGCTTCCAGACCGCTGACATGTACGCGTACGCCCTCAATATCGAGTACGCGCACCCGATGCAGTCCAATCGGATTAGGCCGGCTTGGTGACCTGGTGCTGAAGACGCCCGCCTCGGGTCGGCTCAGGTCTCCGCGCGGATGGACCCTCAAGACGCTGCGGTCGGCCTGATGCAGCCAGCTCAGGACGATGATCTCCTCGCCGACCGCTACGCCTTCCAGGGCGGTTAGAAGATCGGGATCCAGCACCAGGTAGGCATCCGGTGCGCCTTCGTCCCCCTGCCGCGGCGCATCCGCGGTCGAGACGAGTGGACTTTGGACGTGTCCAATCGGGCGCACTGTGAAGTCGGTAGTGGAGGAGTCAGCCATGGGGGCACTCAATCACAGCAACGGTCGAGGAAGAGCGAGCGCGTTCGTCATTAGGGTGAGAGGGCGGAGAGACCGCCCCGAGCATAAGGAGGGCGCATGAAGTACCTGCTGCTGATCTACGGCAACGAGGCAACGATGGAAGCGTACAGAGCGAACACGCCACCAGATCAGCAAGCCGCAGAGGCGAAGGTCTGGTACGAGTACGGCGACTGGCTCAAAGAGAAGGGCTGGTATCTGGCCGGCGAAGCGTTGCAGCCGACTTCCACGGCGACATCGGTCCGGGCGGCCGATGGCAAGCCCATCGTCACTGACGGACCTTTCGCCGAAACCAAGGAGCAGCTCGGCGGCTACTACGTGCTCGACCTCGCCAATGCAGACGAGGCGATCGAGGCGGGCAGCCGCTGTCCCGGCGTAACGTACGGCACGATCGAGCTGCGACCGATCCAGGACTTCCCAGACCAGCCAGAGGGCTGAGGCAACGGCCGAGACACGCAGGGACCTCGACCACCTGTTCCGCCATGAGGCGGGGCGGGCGGTCGCGGCCCTGATCCGGGTGACCGGCGACTTCGAATTGGCTGAGGAGGCGGTCCAAGATGCCTTTGAGCAGGCCCTTCGTACCTGGCCAGAGCGAGGAGTTCCGCATAACCCTGGTGGATGGATCGTCACCACTGCACGCAATCGGGCGATCGATCGCCTCCGACGCGGGCGCGTGGGGGCCGTCAAGGAGGTACAAGCTGAGGAGGTCCGCGCGCTCGAGATGCTGGGATCGGACGATCAGCAGATTCCTGACGAGCGGCTACGGCTGATCTTCACATGCTGCCATCCCGCTCTCCCGATGGAGGCGCGCGTCGCGCTCACGCTCCGCACGGTCGGCGGACTTTCCTCGCGTGAAATCGCTCGCGCGTTTCTGTTAAGCGAGCCGACGGTCCAGCAGCGTCTCGTCCGGGCGAAGCGCAAGATTCGGGACGCAGGGATCCCTTACCGGGTGCCCCCTCAGCAGCTGCTGGCCGAGCGCCTCAGCGGTGTGCTCGCCGTCCTTTATCTCATCTTCAACGAGGGCTACACCTCCACCGAGGGCGAGTTGCTGAATGTCGAGCTGTGCGACGAGGCCATCTGGCTGGCACGTGTGGTTGACGGCCTGATGCCGGGCGAGCCGGAGACTTTGGGATTGCTCTCGCTGATGCTGCTGCAGCATGCCCGACGTCATGCTCGGGTTGACGAGCGGGGCGATCTGGTGCTGCTGGAGGATCAGAATCGCGCTCGCTGGGATCAAGAGATGATCGACGAAGGGCTTGCGAAGCTGGATGCGGCAGTGGCCATGCGGCGACCTGGTCCCTATCAGGTGCAAGCGGCGATTGCCGCGCTTCACGCACAAGCGCCCCGACCTGAGGACACCGACTGGCCGGAGATCGCGACGCTGTATCGCGTGCTGAAGTTGATGTCGCCATCTCCGGTTATCGAGCTGAACTGGGCGGTTGCAGTCGCCATGGCTGACGGACCTGATGCAGGGCTGGCGCTGATGGAGCCGCTTGCCGACGACCTTGACCGATATCACTTGTTTCATGCGGCGAGGGCCGACCTGCTTCGCAGGACCGGCCGCGCCGAGGATGCGAAGGCTGCGTATCAACGAGCCCTCGAATTAGTCACGAATCCGGTCGAGCGCAAGTACTTGCTCCAACGTGTGTCGCAGGCATGACGCCTGGTCAGCTGGCCAATTTCTGCGGCGAGTTCGCTGCACGCCAGATTGCTTGTGCGAATTGGGTGTGGCTGAGCGGGTGGGTGCCGGTGGCGTTGACGAGGTAGATGTGCTTGTGGGGTGATCGCCATATCCAGGTGCCGGGTTCGGGTTGTCGGACCTGCCAGCCGCCGTGGGTTTTGTGTCGGTGGTGGCGGCGGGTGTGGGGTCCGAGGTTGCCGATTCTGGTTTGGCCGGGCGGGCCGCCGTGGTCGGGGCTGTGGTAGGCGATGGTGTGGTCGAGGTCGATGGAGCGCGTGACTGCGGCGGCGTAGGGGAACACGTCGGCGGGGTTGCGCAGCAGCAGCTGTTCGCGCAGGCTGGCTGGGGTTTCGTAGGCGTCGACGGGGGTGTGCCCGGCTGGCAGGTCGATGACCGGTTTCAGATTGATGGTGCAGCGGTTGCCGAGCAGCAGGCGTAGCCGGCCGAGCAGTACCGGGCCGATGTCTTCGACGCGGGCGAGACCAGCATCGGAGGTGAGGGCTTCGGCGCTGAGGTGCACATAGACCGTGGCGCGTGGCCGTGCCCGGTCTGGATCGAACGGCGGCGCTGTCAGCTGCAGCGAGCGGCGGCCGCCTTGTTCGGCAACTCCCCAACGGCATCGAGGGTTCAGGATCGCCCGGGTCAAGATCGGGCTGTTGAACATCAGAGGTTTCGGCGTAGCAGGATTCATCATCGGTTGGTTCGGTGGGTCCGTCCCAGTTGTCGTGTTGGTGCTGGCACAACAGCTGCAGTGCTTGGGCGGGTTGGGCGAGGATGCCGATGGCTGTGGAGCGGCGTACGTCCGCGGTGTCGGTGTCGCCTTGCGTGGCGAGGATCTCAGCGATCCGGTCGATGGTGGCTTTGAACCAGATGGCATCACCGGCGGTGGCGCGGGCAATGATCAGCTTCAATCCGTGCTCGGAGGCGCGGCCGAGCCGCACGAACCGGTCTTGGGCTGCCGCAGCGGCTTTTTGTTCAGCGCCGTCTGGATCGGCTTGGTGGATCGCCGCCTGCAGCAGGGTTTGCAACCGGCTCCACGGCACCGCACCAAGTGAGGGGGCGATCCGCGCGTCGACGACGCTGGCCTGCTCACCAGTTAGCTGGCGGGTGGCGGTGGCGATGTGTCGGGCCTGGTAGGCCGGCGCCTGACCGGCTTGGGCGGCCGCCCAAATCAACCGGAGCCGGTGCCGCAGATCCAACGCATCACCGATCAAACGTGCTGCAGACCCGTCGGAGATGCGCAGCACACAGCCCAGTTCGGCGGCGGCGAAATCACCTATTGTCGGGGTGCCCTCCCCGCCCAACCGGACCGGGTGTTCAATACCGGGCAGCCCGCTGGCGGCGACCCCCTCGCCGGGATGCAGGTCGGCCCAATGAGCCGCGATCTGCAGTCGGCGGATCTCCGCGGCGATCAGGGCGTGTTCGTTGGCCTCGGCAGCAGCCAGGGTGCCAGCCGCATCCAGCTCCACCAGATCAGTTTCGAACACACATTCAATATAAGATCTTGGCCTGCCGCTCCCGCCCCGATTCGGCGCGTCGCAGCCAACGGACAACACCACGTCGATCCGGACAACACCTACGGACAATCCGGGTGGCAGCCGAATTCGCTGATAACCTCTGTTGCGGCCCAAACCTTCACGTCCCGTCCCTTGAGGCAGGAAAGGGCGGTCATGTTCGCAGCCGACAGTGCGCCTGGAAATTTCTGTGGTTGAGTCGCATCGGCCGGCGCTTCTAGTGCTCGAGGACGGCCGCACCTTCCTCGGACGGGCCTTTGGCGCCATTGGTGAGACGTTTGGTGAGGCAGTCTTTGCGACCGGCATGTCGGGTTACCAGGAGACTCTGACCGATCCCAGCTACCACCGCCAGGTGGTGATCGCGACAGCGCCGCATATCGGCAACACCGGATGGAACGACGAGGACAACGAATCAGGCCGGATCTGGGTCGCCGGGTACGTGGTACGCGACGCCGCTCGGATCTCATCCAACTGGCGGTCTCGCCGAGACCTGGAAGTCGAGCTGCGCGCCCAGGGCATCGTCGGTATGTGCGAGGTCGATACTCGCGCTCTCACTCGTCACATCCGAGAGCGAGGCGCCATGCGAGTCGGCGTCTCAAGCGTGGAAACCAGTGCAACGGCGCTGCTGGAACGCGTCCAGGCTCAGCCCTTGATGGTGGGCGCTCATCTCGCCGACGAGGTGAGCACCACCGAGCCGTACGTCGTGCGGAATGACGGTGAACCACGGTTCCGAGTGGTGGCGGTGGACCTCGGCATCAAATCCATGACTCCGGCACGGATGGCCGAGCGGGGGCTCGAAGTTCATGTTGTGCCGTCGACGATCACGTTTGCCGAGATCGAGGCGCTGCGTCCCGACGGCGTGTTCTTCTCCAACGGGCCGGGCGATCCAGCCGCGGCTGACGGACAGGTGGAGCTTTTGAGGTCCGTCCTGGCAGCCGGCATTCCGTACTTCGGCATCTGTTTCGGCAACCAGCTGTTCGGCCGGGCACTCGGCTTCGGCACGTTCAAGCTGGGATACGGGCATCGCGGCATCAACCAGCCAGTCATGGATCTGACGACGCGGAAGGTTGAGATCACCACGCACAACCATGGATTCGCTGTGGCGGCCGCGCCGGGGGAGCGTTACCAGACGCCGTACGGCATCGCGGAGGTCAGCCACATTTGCCTCAATGACGATGTGGTCGAGGGGTTGCAGCTCACAGGCCCGGCCGGCCAGTTGCTTGCCTTTTCGGTGCAGTACCACCCAGAAGCCGCCGCTGGTCCCCATGACGCCAGCTACCTGTTTGACCGGTTTGCAGCGCTCATGGCAGCTAATGGCGGGGCTGTGTAATGCCGCGCCGGACCGATATCGCGTCCATCCTCGTCATCGGATCAGGCCCGATCGTTATCGGGCAGGCGTGCGAGTTCGACTATTCCGGTACTCAGGCCTGCCGGGTGCTGCGCGACGAGGGCTTCCGGGTGATCTTGGTCAACTCCAACCCGGCGACGATCATGACTGATCCGGAGTTCGCGGATGCGACCTACGTAGAGCCCATCACCCCTGAATTCGTGGAGATGGTCATCGCGAAGGAGCGTCCGGACGCGCTGCTCGCCACTCTGGGCGGTCAGACGGCACTGAACACCGCGGTCGCGCTGCACG
Organism: uncultured Actinomycetota bacterium; assembly: GCA_963740515.1. Lineage (GTDB taxonomy): Bacteria > Actinomycetota > Actinomycetes > Propionibacteriales > Propionibacteriaceae > Microlunatus. The sequence continues at coordinate 38,603 of CAVUEO010000023.1, read as the reverse complement.
AGAGTGGTGTTCTGGAGCGCTACGGAGTCGAGCTCATCGGCGCCTCGATCGAGGCAATTCAGCGCGGTGAGAACCGCGAGCAGTTCAAGGCGATCGTGCAGGGGCTTTCCGACATCCCCGGCGGCGGTGCCGAGGTCGCCCGTAGCCGAATCTGCCACACGATCGAAGAGGTGCTGCGCGCTGCGGATGATCTTGGTTATCCGGTAGTAGTCCGGCCCAGTTTCACCATGGGCGGAATGGGCTCCGGGTTCGCCCACGACGAAGCTGATCTTCGACGGATAGCTGGTGCCGGCCTGTCCGTCAGCCCGACCAGCGAGGTGTTGATCGAGGAGTCGATCTTGGGCTGGAAGGAATATGAGCTCGAGGTCATGCGGGATAAGGCCGACAACGTGGTGATCGTCTGCTCGATCGAAAACCTCGACCCGATGGGTGTGCACACCGGCGACTCGATCACCGTGGCCCCCGCGATGACTCTCACGGACCGCGAGTTTCAACGGATGCGCGACGTTGCAATCGGCATTATTCGTGCGGTCGGAGTGGACACCGGCGGCTGCAACATTCAGTTCGCAATCGATCCCTGCAACGGGCGGATGATCGTGATCGAGATGAATCCTCGAGTGTCGCGGTCTTCGGCCTTGGCCTCGAAAGCCACCGGCTTTCCGATCGCGAAGATCGCTGCCAAGGTCGCCATCGGCTACACCCTTGACGAAATCCCCAACGACATTACACAGCAGACACCGGCCAGCTTCGAGCCAACGCTGGACTATGTCGTGGTCAAGGTCCCGCGGTTCGCGTTCGAGAAGTTCCCCTCGGCCGACTCCACCTTGACCACCCATATGAAGAGCGTCGGCGAGGCAATGGCGATCGGCCGCAACTTCACCGAGGCGCTGGGGAAGGCCCTCAGGAGTCTGGAGGATCCGAAGGCACCTTTCCTTTTCACGGGCGAGATCACCGAGTCAGCCGAGGAACTGCTGGAGCGCGCTGCCCGACCCCATGACGGCCGGCTCAATGTCGTCATGCAAGCGCTCCGCGCCGGCGGAACACCGCAGCAGGTTCACCAAGCAACCAAGATCGATCCCTGGTTCGTCGATCAGCTTGTGCTGCTGCTGGAGATCGCGACCATGATCGAATCTGCGCCCGAGCTGACCGCGGGCGTGCTGCGTACAGCCAAGCGGCACGGCTTTTCTGACGCTCAGATCGCCAGCCTGCGGCACCTGAGTGAGGACGTAGTACGCGGCGTCCGGTGGGCGCTCGGCGTGCGGCCGGTCTACAAGACGGTGGACACCTGCGCCGCCGAATTCGCCGCGCGCACTCCGTACCACTACAGCTCCTACGACTTCGAGACAGAGGTGGCATCGCGCCAGAAGCCCGCGGTGTTGATCTTGGGAAGCGGACCAAACCGGATTGGTCAGGGCATCGAGTTCGACTACTCCTGCGTCCATGCGGCGATGGCCCTGTCGACTTCGGAAGATAACCAGGGGGCCGGCTACGAGACGATCATGGTCAACTGCAACCCCGAAACCGTCTCAACCGACTATGACACCGCCGACCGGCTGTATTTCGAGCCGCTGACACTGGAGGACGTCCTGGAGGTGGTGCACGCCGAGCAGGCAGCGGGACCTGTAGCCGGGGTCATCGTGCAGCTTGGTGGACAGACCCCGCTCCGACTCGCTCAGGCGCTCAAGGACGCCGGCGTACCGATTGTGGGTACCAGCCCAGAGGCGATCCATCTCGCCGAGGAGCGGGGCGCCTTTGGCCGCCTCCTTGCGGAGGCGGGGCTGCCGGCGCCCAAGCACGGGCTCGCGCGTTCCTTCGTTGAGGCGAAGCGCATCGCCGACGAGATCGGCTATCCAGTGCTGGTGAGGCCCTCTTACGTGCTCGGCGGCCGTGGCATGGAGATCGCCTACGACGAGTCCACGCTGTCGTCCTACATCGAGCGGGCCACCGAAGTCTCACCATCCCACCCCGTGCTGGTCGACCACTTCCTCGACGACGCCGTCGAGATTGACGTCGACGCCCTCTACGACGGCACCGACCTCTACCTCGGCGGCGTCATGGAGCACATCGAAGAGGCAGGTATCCACTCCGGCGACTCAGCGTGCGCCCTGCCGCCGATCACCCTCGGTACCGAGGTGGTGGACCGGATTCGCCGCTCCACCGAGGCGATCGCACAGGGCGTAGGCGTCTGTGGCTTGATCAACATCCAGTTTGCGATGGCTGGCGACACCCTGTTCGTCCTGGAGGCTAACCCGCGCGCCTCGCGTACTGTGCCGTTCGTCTCCAAGGCGACGGCAACCCCGCTGGCCAAGGCAGCCGCACGCGTCATGATGGGTGCAACCGTCCGGCAGCTGCGGGCCGAGGGTCTGTTGCGGGCAACCGGCGACGGCACTACCGAAGACTCACCCTCACCGATCGCGGTCAAAGAGGCGGTGATGCCGTTCAACCGCTTCCGCACTGTCGATGGGATTTCGGTCGACACCGTTCTCGGTCCGGAGATGAAGTCGACCGGCGAGGTGATGGGCATCGACCTGAGTTTCGGCACGGCCTTCGCCAAGAGCCAGGTTGCCGGTTTCGGACCGCTACCAACCAAGGGCACCGTCTTCATATCCGTGGCCAACCGCGACAAGCGATTTGTGATCTTTCCTGTAAAGCGGCTCGCTGATCTTGGTTTTGAGATCCTGGCAACCGCTGGAACAGCTTCGATGCTGCGCCGTCATGGGGTGGTGGTGACTACGGTGCGCAAGTTCAGCCAGGGCGTCGGACCGCAGGGGGAGAAGACGATTGTGCAGGCAATCCTCGACGGCCAGGTGGACATGATCTTCAACACTCCGCATGGGCTGAGCCCGGATGGGCGGCCGCGGTTCGATGGCTACGAGATTCGCACTGCAGCGGTGCTCCGCAGCATCCCATGCGTCACCACGGTGCAAGGCCTCGCTGCCGCTGTACAAGGCATTGAGTCGATCATTGCCGGCAATGTGGGCGTACGCTCCCTGCAGTCCTGGAGCAGTATCGATGCCTCCTGAGCTGTCTGCAGCGTGATCATCGATATCGGTTACCGCGGCGTGCTGCGACCGCTGCTGTTCCGGGCGTACGGTCGCGACCCGGAGCGCGTTCACGAGCACACTCTGGCCGCAATCGCGCGGATCGGACGGAGCCGACCAGGCCTAGCCGCCCTTGCAAGACTCTGCGCCAGGCACCGTACGCCGGCCACCGTCGCCGGAATCCAGTTCCCGGGCTTGGTCGGGCTCGCCGCTGGGATGGACAAGGACGGGGTGGGTATCAGGACCTGGGGTTCCCTCGGTTTTGGTTATGTTGAGCTGGGCACGGTCACCGCCCAGCCGCAGCCAGGCAATGACAGGCCCCGCTTATTCAGGCTGCCCGAGAGCCGCGCGATCATCAACCGGATGGGCTTCAACAATCTTGGTGCGGCGGCCTTGGCGGACCAGCTGGCGGCAGCCGAGGTGAGCCGGGGAAATCTGGCCGTCGGCATCCCGATCGGCATCTCGATCGGCAAGACCAAGAAGGTGCCGCTGGATGAGGCCGTCGATGACTACCTGGCCTCACTCCGAATGGTTGCTCGATACGCGGACTATCTCGCCATCAATGTTTCAAGCCCCAACACTCCGGGACTGCGTTCCCTGCAGGATGCCCGAGCGCTGGCGGAACTGATCTCCGCGCTGGTGAATGAGGCGTGGCGACTCGCCGCCGGTGCTCTGCCGGTGCCGATCTTCGTCAAGCTGGCGCCCGATTTGACGGAGGCAGCACTGGAGGAGCTCGTCGGTGTGTGTACCGAGGTCGGTGCCGAAGGCCTCATTGCCACCAATACGACGTTGAGCCGAGATGGCATCTCAGCCGACCAGCCGTTGGCTGCCGAAGGCGGTGGGCTGTCGGGAGCCCCACTCGCCAGACGTGCTCGCCAGGTGGTGCGCTTCCTCGCAGACCGCACCACGCTGCCGATCATTGGCGTCGGAGGCATCATGCGCCGCGACGATGGCCAGGCGATGCTAGATGCCGGGGCCACTTTGTTGCAGATCTACACCGGCTATGTCTACAGCGGTCCTGCGCTGGTCGCCGATCTGAACCGCTTGCGGGCTCGGAGACACGTGGAAGGAGCACCTGATCAGCTCCTACGGTGAACGCCTTGGGGCACTCACAGCCGAACGCGGCCCGCTCTGCGTGGGCGTGGATCCACACCCCAGCCTGCTGGCCTCCTGGGGCTTGGCTGCCGATGTGCAAGGCCTGGAACGCTGCGCGCGCGGCATGATCGAGGCACTGGGCGGGATTGTGCCGGTCTTCAAACCGCAGTCGGCGTTCTTCGAGGCGTACGGTGCGGCCGGAATTGCTGTTTTGGAACGCACTTTGGCCGACATCAAAGCTGCCGGAGCCATTTCGCTGCTCGACGTGAAACGAGGTGACATCGGGTCGACCATGGACGCCTACGCGGCGGCCTATCTCAGCGATGGCTCACCGCTGGTCGCCGACGCTGTGACGCTCAGCCCGTACCTAGGCTTCGGCTCCTTGGACGGCGCAATCGAGCTGGCCGATCGAGGCGGGCGCGGGGTCTATGTGCTCGCCTTGACGAGCAATCCCGAAGGTGCCCAGATCCAGCGCGCTCGGACAGCCGATGGTCGTGCCGTAGGCCAGATCGTGATCGATGAGGCTGCCAGCCGAAACGCCAGTCGTTGCAAGCCGGGAGCCAGCCTCGGCCCGGTGGGGGTCGTGGTTGGCGCGACCATCGGACCGACGGCGACTGACTTCACAGCCCTCCGCGGATCGATCCTTGCCCCCGGGATGGGAGCACAAGGTGGCACTGCCGCTGATCTCCCTGCCGTCTTCCATGACGCAACCCAATTCGTGCTGCCGTCCGCTAGTCGCGAGGTCATGTCGGCAGGCCCAGCACCGGCTGGCCTGCAAGCTGCTGCGACACGGATGCTGGGTGAGGTGAAAGCAGCCATGGGGTTGGGGTAAGTTCTCAAATCTCCGACTGATTCGCCGCGGAAATGGCGGATCCAAAATGCCTGGCCGCCAGATGAGGACGCGAGCTGTGACGATTCCCCCTTTGAGCGACGAACAGCGCCAGCAAGCACGCCATGCCGCGACGGAGGCTCGTCGCCGCCGCGCTGAGATCAAACAGGCTCTTCGCTCCGGCGAGTGCAGCCTTGCTCAGGTGCTCGACCTTGCTGAGTCTGACGATGTCATTGCCCACGCCAAAGTCATCGATGTCTTGAAGGCCTTGCCTCGAGTAGGCACAGTCCGTGCAAGCAAGGTCATGGAACGGCTCGATATCGCAGCCAATCGCCGACTGCGTGGCTTGGGCAAGCACCAGACCGCCGCCCTGATCGCCGAGTTCTCCGACCGGTCCACGCCGCCCGGCCCCTCGTGACCCCAGCGCGTCTCACCGTGGTCTCGGGTCCGACTGCGGTGGGCAAGGGAACCGTCGTCGCACACCTCGCCAAGGAACATCCGGAGGTCTTCGTTTCGGTTTCGGTCACCACTCGACCGCCACGGCCAGGTGAGATCGACGGCGTTCACTATCACTTCGTCTCCGGTGCCGAGTTCGATGCGCTCATCGCCGACGGTGCACTGCTGGAGTGGGCGATCGTGCATGGTGTCCACCGCTACGGCACGCCACGCGCCCCTGTGCTGCTGGCGATCGCTCAACAGCGTCCCGCCTTGTTGGAGATCGACTTACAGGGCGCACGCCAGGTAAGGGCCAGCTGGCCCGACGCTCGGTTTGTGTTCCTGGCACCACCCTCGTGGGAGGAGCTGGTACGCCGACAGGTAGGGCGGGCAACGGAGTCGGTCCTGCAGCGGGAGCGGCGGCTGGACACTGCGCGTGCAGAGATGGCGGCTCAGGCCGAGTTCGACTTCGTGGTGGTGAATGGCGAAATAGGCCAGGCGGTCAAAGACTTGGTAGCCTTGCTCTGTCTGTAGCCGGCAGGCACTTGAGCGTGTGCCGATTCAGTTCCTCTGACTTGGTGCATATGTGCAACGGCTGACTTATTAACCCAAACCGAAGGTTCATACGTGTCTGGAAAGCATCTGCTTGCTGAGGGGATCACCAATCCACCAATCGACGAGCTTCTGACGAAGTCGGATTCGAAGTACAAGCTGGTCTTGTTCGCGGCGAAGCGCGCTCGACAGATCAACGCCTACTACTCCCAGCTCGGCGAGGGGCTGTTAGACCACGTTGGGCCGCTGGTCGAGACCACGGTGCAGGAGAAGCCCCTCTCCATTGCGTTGCGCGAGGTCAACGAGGGCAAGCTGACGTGCACTGACGTTGACCCCGAAGCGTTAGTGGACCCCGACGCTGAATCGCCCTTCGAGACTGCTTGAGCAGTCACCGCCGGTGACCAACAGGAGGGCGCGATGAGTCGCATCGTCCTCGGGGTGTCTGGCGGGATCGCCGCGTACAAAGCGTGCGAACTCTTGCGTCGGATGCAAGGTGCGGGCCACGAGGTTACTGTGGTCCCGACCGCGGCGGCGCTGGAATTTGTCGGTGTCAGCACTTGGGGTGCCTTATCCGGCCGACCAGTGCACACGTCGGTCTTTGACGACGCGCACCTTGTGCCACACGTCAAGCTCGGGCAGGAGGTCGATCTGGTCTTCGTTGCTCCCGCTACCGCCGATCTGCTCGCGCGGGCCGCGTCAGGGCGCGCCGACGACCTGCTGACCAATGTGCTGCTCACCGCGCACTGCCCGATTGTTTTTGCCCCCGCAATGCACAGCGAGATGTGGCTCCATGCTGCAACTCACGCGAATGTCGACACACTCCGGAGCCGGGGAGCTGTCGTCGTACGACCAGACACGGGACGGCTCGCGGGGCCAGACGCCGGACCAGGACGGCTCCCTGATCCCGCCGAGCTCTTTGCGGTCGCGGTCGCTGTGCTAGCCGACCCGAGTATCGCCGTCCGCGCCGCCGGTCAAGACATGGCGGGCCTCAAGGTCGTTGTCAGCGCCGGAGGAACCCGCGAGCACTTGGATCCGGTGCGTTTCATCGGTAATGCCTCCTCAGGCCTGATGGGATGGGCGCTCGCTCGTGCTGCGGTACTGCGCGGTGCTGACGTGCGCCTGGTTGCAGCAAATGTGAGTCTGCCCGCTCCGCCGGGCACCGAGGTTGAGGCGGTGAGCTCGACCGCTGACCTTGCACAGGCCATGGCGGTCGCTGCCAAGGACGCCGACATCGCGGTCATGGCGGCGGCGCCGGCCGACTTCACACCGTCCAACACCAGTCAGACCAAGATCAAGAAATCAGCAGACGGAGGTCTGGAGCTGAGGTTGGTGCAGACCGCTGACGTGCTCGCCAGTCTGGTGGCGGCTCGTACCGACGCTCGCCAGATCTTGGTTGGCTTCGCGGCGGAGACGCCGAGTCCCGGCGAGACACTGCTTGACCTGGGCCGTGCCAAGCTCGCGCGTAAGGGCTGCGACCTGCTCGTCTTGAACGAGGTCGGCCCCAACCTGGTCTTCGGTCAAACCAACAGCCAGATAACGCTACTGAGCGCAGAAAGCGTGATTGGGCCGATGACGGGGAGCAAGGACACGCTTGCGCATCAAATTTGGGACGAGGCCTTGGGGCAGCGGGCACGCCGGTAGGTTCTCATCTCATGGCTGGCAGACTTTTCACCTCAGAGTCGGTAACGGAGGGGCATCCGGACAAGATCGCTGACCAGGTCAGCGACTCGGTGCTCGACGAACTGCTGCGGCAGGATCCCAACAGCCGAGTGGCGGTGGAGTGTCTGGTGACGACGGGGCTCGTTGTGGTCGCCGGCGAGGTCACCACCGAGTCGTACGTGGAGATCCCACGCGTCGTCCGTGAGCGGGTCATCGGCATCGGCTATGACTCCTCAACCAAGGGCTTCGACGGCGGCTCCTGCGGGGTCACCATCGCTATCGGCCAACAGTCACCCGACATTGCGCAGGGCGTCAACATGGCATTTGAAGGCCGCTCCGGTGAATCCACCGACGTGCTTGATTTGCAAGGCGCCGGGGACCAGGGCCTGATGTTCGGTTACGCCTGCAGCGAAACGCCATCGCTGATGCCGCTGCCGATCGACTTGGCGCATCGGCTGGCGGAACAGCTCGCCGCGGTACGCAAGGACGGCACGATGCCGTACCTGCGGCCCGACGGTAAAACCCAGGTGACCATCGAGTATGACGGCGATCGCCCGGTACGCGTTGACACCGTAGTCCTATCGACCCAACATGCCGCCGACATCGACTTGGAGGCGCTGCTTGCGCCCGACGTCCGCAAACATGTCGTGGACCCGATACTGGAGCGTTATCAGGTGGATGCTTCGGACTATCGGCTGCTGGTGAACCCCACAGGGCGCTTCGAGATCGGCGGGCCGATGGGGGACGCTGGGCTCACCGGACGCAAGATCATCGTCGACAGCTACGGCGGAATGGCGCGGCACGGTGGCGGGGCGTTCTCCGGCAAGGACCCTTCGAAGGTGGACCGCTCAGCGGCGTATGCGATGCGGTGGGTCGCCAAGAATGTGGTAGCGGGCGGGCTCGCCGATCGCTGCGAGGTGCAGGTGGCCTACGCGATCGGCAAGGCGCATCCGGTCGGGTTCTATGTGGAGACCTTCGGCACTGAGCGGGTGCCAGTCGAGCAGATCCAGCAAGCGGTGCTCCAGGTCTTTGATCTGCGCCCTGCCGCGATTATTCGAGATCTCGATCTCAAGCGACCGGTCTACGCGCAGACGGCGGCGTACGGACACTTTGGCCGGGAGCTGCCCGGGGTCACCTGGGAGAACATCGACCGAGCTGAGGCGCTGGCCGCGGCGGTACGCGGCTGACCTCAGCCAAACCACGCTCAGCCGCGAGTGTCGGAACTCGCTGCCTATCATCTGGTGTGCCCGAGTTCAGCCAACCCGCGCTCCCGGTTGCCAGGGTGGCTGTCGACATTCCGCTCAGTCACCTGGACCGTCCTTTTGACTATGCGGTAACGGCTGAGCAGGATTCCGCTGCGATATCCGGCGCTCGGGTGCGTGTTCGGTTCGCGGGCCGACTCAGGGATGGGTTCATCCTGGAACGAGTTGCTGCTGGTGATCATGAGGGCGTCCTGTCCCCACTGTCGAAGATCGTCTCCAGCGAGCCGGTGCTCACTGCCGAGATCGCGAAGTTGATCAGGAAAGTTGCCGATCACTATGCCGGGACGTTCGCCGATGTGATGCGCCTGGCGATACCACCCCGCCATGCCGCGACCGAGCTGGCTGAGAGCAATAGTGCCGGGCAGCCGCTGCCATCTGATCACCCGGCGGGGCCATTGGTTGAGTATCCGACGGGGACAAGGTTTCTGGCAGCGGTCCGCGCGGGTGGCCGGCCGCGTGCTATGTGGCAGGTCACTCCCAGCGCAGCGCCAAGCGGTGACTGGGCTCTCGGCCTTGCCACGGCGTCGCGGGCCTGCGCCGAAAGCAACCGTGGCGCAGTGATCATCGTGCCGGACCAGGCTGATCTTGATCGACTCAGCGAAGCCTGCACCCAAGTGCTTGGCACAACCGGCTTCGCGGTGCTGGTGGCCGAAGCTGGACCGGCCGCCCGCTATCGGGCCTTCTTGTCAGCCCTGCGCGGAAAGGTGCGGGTGGTGATCGGCAACCGAGCCGCCGCATACGCGCCGGTTCATGATCTCGGTCTGGTCGCGCTCTGGGACGATGGCGATGACTTGCTGGCCGAGCAGAGGGCTCCCTATCCCCACGTGCGGGAGGTGCTGGCCCTGCGAGCTGCCGGCGCACAGGCCGGCGCGCTGTTTGCAAGCTACGCCAGAACGGCCGAGCTGCAGGCCTGGCTGGAGCGTGGCTGGCTGCGAGACTTGGCCGATGACCGGGCCGCGCGACGGCATACCGCACCACGGGTGAAGGTGACGGCCGACTCCGACCTCGCGCTGGAACGCGACCCGGCGGCTCGTGCCGCCCGATTACCTCACGACGTGTTCGACCTGATGCGAGCGAGCTTGCCGCAGGGTCCCGTGCTGGTCCAGGTGCCCCGTGGAGGCTACCTCGCGGCCCTGGTCTGCCAGGGTTGTCGGGAGCCGGCCCGGTGTCGCTTCTGCGGTGGCCCGACCAGAATTCCATCGAGTGGAGTCGGCGAGGCGGAGGTTGCCGGAGTGAACTGCGCCTGGTGTGGCAGGCCACAGCTCGATTGGGCATGCCCGATCTGCGGCTCCCGCCGAGTACGAGCGCCGATCGTCGGAGCCGAGAGGACGGCTGAAGAGCTGGGCAAGGCGTTTCCCCAGACGCCTGTCAGGCAGTCGGTGGGCGGGCATCGGACCGCCACGGTGACAGACGCCTCGACGATCGTGGTCGCTACGCCTGGTGCCGAGCCGCAGGCGGTCGGCGGTTACGCCGGCGCCGTGCTACTGGACACTTCGTTGTTGCTGCTCCGCCAGGATCTTCGGGCAGCCGAGGAGGCGTTACGTCGCTGGCTCAACGTCGTTGCGCTAGTCCGAAGCGGCGCTGACGGCGGTTCGGTCATCGCGGTTGGGGAGAGCTCTGGACGGGCGCTACAAGCCCTGGTCCGCATCGATCCCGGAGGATTCGCTGCGCGTGAGCTGGCCGAGCGAGCCGCTGCGCGCTTTCCGCCTGCGGTCACGCTGATCACCGTTGAAGGTCCGGCGGAGGCCCTGGATGAGTTCACCTCGCTGCTTCAGCCATCGCAGCACACCGAACTGCTCGGACCGGTCGAGCCCGATCTGCCGGGACCCTCCACTGACGGCGGTTCACGAGTCCAGCGCCTCACCGTGCGCGCGCCACTCACTGAAGGCGCTGGGCTGATACGCGCTGCCAAAGAGGCTGCAGCGATCCGGACCGCACGCAAGAGCGAAGGTTCGCTGCGGATCAAGGTGAATCCGGTGGACTTGGGCTGAGCAGCAATCGATCTCACCCGTAGGTAATGCCGGATGGTAAGGAGGGTTCGATGCGCGTACACCTGATCGACGGAACGTACGAGCTGTTCCGGCAGCACTTCGGCTACGCCAAACGGCAGAAGCGGCCGACCCCGTACGACGCCACCGTCGGTGTGCTGAGCTCCACGTTGCAACTGCTGCAAGACGGCGCCACCCACGTGGCAGTCGCCAGCGACCACGTCATCGAGAGCTTCCGCAACGACCTGTGGGCCGGTTACAAGACCAGCGCGGGAATGGATCCTGTGTTGCTGGCGCAACTGCCGATCATGGAGGACGCCCTCGAAGCGATGGGCGTCACCGTGTGGGCCATGGTCGAGTACGAGGCCGACGACGCCCTGGCTGCCGCAGCCCTGGTGGCTGGCGGAGACGAGCGGGTGACGCAGGTCGTCATCGTCACTCCGGACAAGGATCTCGGCCAATGTGTGCGCGGGGCCCGGATCGTGCAGTACGACCGGCGCAATGACACCTTGATCGACGAAGTCGGCGTGCTTGCTAAGTTCGGCGTGCCACCAGCCTCGGTGCCGCACTGGCTGGCTTTGGTCGGCGACAGCGCCGACGGCTACCCGGGAATCCCAGGGTGGGGAGCAAAGACGGCGTCTGCGGTGTTGGCTCGCTACGGCGCCGTCGATTCGATTCCCGACGACGTCGCTGAGTGGGACGTTGCGGGGGTTCGCAGTCAGGCGAGGCTCGCGGCGGCCCTCCGTGATGCGCGTCCAATGGCGCGGCTGTTCGTCCGCTTGGCGACCGTTGTCACTGACATCGACGTCGGTACCGTCGACGAGTGGGAGTGGCAGGGAGCGACCGAGCGCTTCGGGGAGGTCGTCGAACGCATCGGAGCGCCAAACCTTGCCAAGCGCGCCGCCGACCTCGCGGCGCAGAGGAGCCGCTGAGGCGCCCGACGTAGCCCGTCGTGGACAGACTGGTGTAAGCACTGGAGGAAGGTGCCCCACGGGGGCTGAGTAGACGTCCTAGACTCCTGCGGTGCGAATCGTCTTCGGCGGCACCCCTGATGTCGCAATCCCATCGTTGGATGCGCTGGCCGATTCCCGCCACGAGCTGCTCGCCGTCGTAACGCGGCCTGATGCCCCAAGCGGCCGCGGCAAGAAGCTCACCGCCAGCTCAGTTGCGCAGCGGGCCGTCGACCTGGGCCTCGAGGTTTTGAAGCCTCAGCGTCCCCGCGATGATGGGTTCGTCAACCGGCTGAACGAGCTGGCGCCTGACTGCTGCCCCGTGGTCGCTTATGGCGCATTGCTACCGCAACGCGTCCTGGACATCCCGCGGCACGGTTGGATCAACCTGCACTTCTCGCTGCTACCGGCCTGGCGTGGCGCCGCACCAGTCCAGCACGCGATCCTGGCTGGTGATCAGATAACGGGCGCGACGACCTTCCGGATTGTGCTCGAGCTCGATGCCGGGCCAATCTTCGCGACGATGAGTGAGCCGATCCACCCGGATGACACTGCGGGTGATCTGTTGCACCGGCTCTCGCTCAGCGGTGCGCGACTCCTCGTCGACACCCTCGATGGGATCGACGACGGCACCCTGACACCCACCCCACAGCCGGAGACCGACCCTCAGCTCAGCTATGCCTCCAAGATCAACGTCGAGGATGCGCGCATTGATTGGACCCAACCTGCCAAGGTCGTTGACCGACTGGTCCGCGCCTGTACTCCAGTCCCTGGAGCGTGGACAACTTTCCGCGGCGAACGGTTCAAGATCAACTCAGCACGGATCTCCGACTCTGTCTCGCCGCCCGGACGACTGGAGGTCAGCAAACGGTCCGTGCGGGTCGGCACCGCGAGTCAAGCACTCGAGCTCGACGAGGTTCAGGCCCAGGGTAAGAGGCCGATGGCTGCTGCCGACTGGGCACGGGGCGTCACGTTCGAACCGGAACCGAGGCTCGGTGCCTGAGTGAGCGCTTCAGTCCCGGCCGGCAATCGGCGACGTCGTCGTCCTGATCGGGCGCGCCGCGTTGCCTTCGACGCGCTGCGTGCGGTGAATGCCGACGAGGCGTACGCCAACTTGATCTTGCCAGCGTTGCTCCGGGAGCGTCGCCTGACCGGCCGCGACGCCGCATTTGCCACCGAGCTGCTCGCCGGTACCTGCCGCTGGCAGGGCAGCTACGACGTGATCATCGCAGCGGCCGCCGGCCGGCCGCTGAGTGGATTCCAGCCCGCCGTGGTGGATTTGCTGCGCCTGGGCGTACATCAGATCCTGTCCATGCGGGTGCCGGCGCCAGCCGCGGTCGCCGCATCGGTCGATCTGGCGGCAGCCACGGTGGGGGAGCGGGTCACCGGACTCACCAATGCCGTGCTGCGTCGAGTTGCCGAAAGGAGTCTGGACGACTGGCTCAACCGGCTCTCCGAAGGGCTTGACGAACAAGATCAGCTGGCGCTCCGGACGGCGCATCCGCGCTGGATCGTCGACGTGTACGCCGGGCTGCTGCCGGACGCGGAGATCGAGAAGGCACTGACTGCTGACAATCGCAGCCCGGAGATCTGCCTGGCCATCCGGCCTGGCATCGCGGAGGTGGCCGAGCTAGTAAGCGCTGGGGCGCAGCCGAGTCCGTACTCGCCTTTCGGCGCTCGTTGGCGAGGAGACCCGGCCCACCTTCCACTGGTCCGTGACGGCAGGGCTGGAGTCCAGGACGAGGGCTCCCAGCTAGTCACCTGGGCCCTCACCAATGTGCCGGCTCAGGCCGGATGGTGGCTCGACGTCTGTGCTGGGCCGGGGGGCAAGTCCGCCCTGCTGACCGGTCTTGCCCGCCTCGACGGCAGTCAGGTGCTGGCATCGGATCTCGCGCCGCACCGGGCAAGTTTGGTCACAGCCGCCGTGCGGGCCTATTCCCGGCATCGTTCAGCTCCGACCATTGTCGTGGCCGACGGCACCCGACCTGCCTGGCGTGCCGGATCGTTCACCCGGGTGCTGGCCGATGTGCCATGCTCAGGCCTTGGTGCCCTGCGTCGCCGGCCAGAATCTCGCTGGCGACGCAACCCCGCCGACGTGGAGCAACTGCACTCGTTGCAACTTGCGCTGCTGGCCTCTGCCATCGACAGCGCCGCTGCAGGTGGGGTCATCGGCTACCTCACCTGCTCACCGCACCGTCGGGAGACGAGCGATGTGGTCAGCGAAACCCTTGCCCTACGGGCTGACGTGGAGGTGATCCCCGCGGCGCAGCTGCTGCCCGAAGTGCCGAACGCCGGCCTCGGCCCGTACCTTCAGCTCTGGCCGCACCGGCATGGCACCGACGCCATGTTCGCGGCCTACCTGCGCAAGACCCCCTCACACTAGAGTCGAGCCGTGGCCCTGAGAATCATGCCGAGCATCTTGTCGGCCGACTTCGCAAATCTGCAGACAGCCATCGAATCGGTGCCGAGTTCAGACGCGATACACGTCGACGTAATGGACAATCACTTCGTACCCAACCTCACGCTGGGGCTCCCGGTCGTCGAATCCATTCGCAAGGTCACCGACAAGACGCTTGACATCCACTTGATGATCGAGCAGCCGGACCGCTGGGCGCCGGCGTACGCCGAGGTGGGAGCCGAGTCGGTCACCTTTCACGTCGAGGCGGCTGCGGCACCGGTAAGGCTGGCTCGCGAGCTACGAAGCCGGGGGGCGCGGGCTGCGATGGCACTAAGGCCGGCTACACCGATCGAACCGTACGAGGATCTGTTGCCGGAGCTCGACATGGTGTTGATCATGACTGTGGAACCCGGCTTCGGCGGCCAGAGCTTCCTCGATCTCTGCCTGCCCAAGATCACTCGGACCCGCGCGATGCTGGACAAGCTGGGCGGCGATGTCTGGCTGCAGATCGACGGCGGCGTGTCGGTCGAGACCATTGAGCGGTGTGCCGCAGCCGGCGTGGACTCATTCGTCGCTGGATCGTCGGTCTTCGGCGCCGCCGATCCCGACGCGATCGTGGGCCAGCTGCGCGAGCTGGCGGCCGCAGCGGCCTGAGCCCTTGCGACTAACCCTTGCGACTAGCCCTGGCGACGGCGCAGGTAACGTTCGAACTCCGCCGCGATGGCGTCGCCGCTGGCCTCTGGGAGCTCAGTTGCGTCCTGCATCTGCTCGAGGGAGGCGACGTATTCAGCGACCTCAGAGTCCTCGGCCGCCAGCTCATCGACGCCACGCTCCCACGCCCGGGCCAGTTCGGTCAGCTCACCAAGATCGAAGGAGGCATCGAGCACCCGCTCCAGTTGGGAAAGCAACGCAAGCGTGGCCTTGGGACACGGCGGATGCGAGACATAGTGGGGGATTGCCGACCAGAGTGTGAGGACTTCTACTCCTGCCCGCGTAAGGGTGTCGGCGAGCACGCCGACGATGCCCGTTGGGCCTTCATAGGTCGCCGGTGCCAGGCCGAGCTGCTTCATCAACTCGCGGTTGCTGGTCGACACCGACACCGGTATCGGGCGCGTGTGCGGGGTGTCGGCAAGCAGGGCGCCCAGCAGATGCACCCGAGTGACATTCGCTGAGCTGAGCGCGGACGCGATCATGGTGCAGAACTGGCGCCATCGCAGATTGGGCTCCAAGCCCTCGACCAAGATCAGGTCGCGGCCGTCTGGCAACTGAGCGATCTTGAGTTCCGTGGTAGGCCAGCTGATCTCGCGCTCATCGTCCTCACTGAATTCCACCCGAGGTCTGTTGACCTGAAAGTCGTAGAATTCGTCCGGGTCGAGCGCGTACACCGGCTCGGCCTGGTACGCCTCCGCGAGATGTTCGATCGCTCCGGTTGCCGCATTCCCCGCGTCGTTCCAGCCACCGAAAGCCATCACTACCACCGGGTTGGCCAGATCCCGCAGATCGCGGGTGGCCGAGCTGGGGGAGTCGGGCATGGCTTTCACTGTAGCCGTCGGCTCGGCAATTCAATCTCACTCCACATCGTGGTAGCTCTGCCACGAGGGCCGCAAGGGCGACTATCCTCACCAGGTGCCCGAAGGCTCGCGCGCCGCTTCTTCCCCCGCCGATCTCCGTTCGACATTGTCCGAACGCGTTGTGATCGCTGACGGGGCGATGGGCACCATGCTGCAGAGTTATGACCTCACGTTGGAGGACTTCGAGCAGCTCGAGGGCTGCAACGAGATCCTGAACGTTACCCGGCCCGACATCGTGCGTGCGATCCACGATGCCTACTTCCAGGTCGGAGTGGATGCGGTCGAGACCAATACTTTCGGCGCGAACCTTTCCGCTCTCGGGGAGTACGGCATCGCAGCCAGAATCAGCGAACTGGCGGAGGCCGGCGCGCGAATCGCACGGGAGTCGGCTGACGCCCACAGCACCCCCGATCGCCCGCGGTGGGTGCTGGGTAGTGTCGGCCCCGGCACCAAACTGCCGACTCTTGGACACGTCTCGTACGCACGACTGCGTGATGCCTATCAGCAGCAGGTCGAAGGCTTGATTGCTGGCGGGATCGACGCGGTATTGATCGAGACATCACAGGATCTGCTGCAGACGAAGGCAGCCACGCTTGGCGCCAAAAGAGCATTGGCCCATGCTGGCCGTGATCTTCCCGTGATCGTGCACGTGACAGTGGAGACCACGGGCACGATGCTGCTCGGCTCAGAGATCGGTGCTGCCCTCACAGCCCTGGAGCCACTCGGCATCGACCTCATTGGTCTGAACTGCGCAACGGGCCCGGCAGAAATGAGTGAGCACCTGCGGCACCTTTCCCGGCATGCCGAGATCGGTGTGAGTTGCATGCCGAACGCTGGTCTGCCGCAGCTGACTGCTGACGGCGCGGTCTATCCGCTGCAACCAGTCGAGCTCGCTGACGCCCTGGAGCAGTTTGTCGGCGAGTTCGGACTGGGCCTCGTGGGCGGTTGCTGTGGTACTGGACCAGAGCATCTTCGGCAGGTTGTCACCCGCCTCCAAGGCCGGCCTGTTGGTGCACGCTCGCCGAGCCACATCCCGGCCGCGTCTTCCCTGTATGCCGACGTGCCGTTCCGCCAGGACATCAGCTACCTGTCGATCGGAGAACGGACCAACGCCAACGGTTCCAAAGCCTTCCGTGAGGCGCTGCTGGCCGAGCGCTGGGATGACTGCGTCGACATCGCGCGGTCTCAGATCAGGGACGGCGCCCACATGCTGGATCTCAACATCGACTACGTCGGTCGCGACGGCCCCGCCGATATGCGAGAGCTGGCATACCGGCTGGCGACAGCGTCGACCCTGCCCATCGTGCTGGACTCCACTGAACCGGAGGTGCTGCGAGCGGGCCTAGAGCGCCTTGGCGGACGCGCAGTGATCAATTCCGCCAACTACGAGGACGGCGACGGGCCCGAATCACGATTCTGCCAGGTCATGCAGTTGGCCGCCGAGTACGGTGCGGCAGTGATCGTGCTGACCATCGACGAGGAAGGCCAAGCGCGTACGGCGGAGTGGAAGGTGCGCGTCGCGCAGCGGGCGATCAAGGACATCACTGAGAATTGGGGCTTGCGTCAGAGCGACATCATCCTCGACTGTCTCACCTTCCCCATCGCCACCGGTCAGGAGGAGACTCGCCGCGACGGCATCGAGACCATCGAGGCCATCCGCGAGGTCAAGCGGCTCTTCCCCGACGTGCAGACCACGCTGGGCTTGTCCAATATCTCCTTCGGTCTTAACCCGGCTGCACGTGTCGTGCTCAACTCGGTTTTTCTCAACGAATGCATCGAAGCCGGCCTGGATTCGGCGATCGTTCATGCCGCCAAGATCGTTCCCATGGCGCGGATCCCCGACGAGCAACGAGCAGTGGCGCTCGACATGGTCTACGACCGGCGACGACCAGCCACCGCCACCGAGCCTGGATACGACCCGCTACAACGTTTCCTCGAGCTCTTCGAAGGGGTGACGACAGCCGACACCAAGGCCGCGCGCGCCGCAGAGCTGCTCAAGCTGCCCGTTAGCGAACGGCTGCAGCGTCGCATCATCGACGGCGAGGGCAAGAGCCTGACGGATGATCTTGATGCCGCTCTCGCGGAGGGCAAGCCAGCTATGGAGATCATCAACACCGATCTGCTGGCCGGCATGCGGGTCGTTGGTGAGCTCTTTGGGTCAGGTCAGATGCAGCTGCCGTTCGTGCTGCAATCGGCCGAAGTGATGAAAGCTGCGGTCGCCTACCTCGAGCCGCACTTGGAGAAGACCGACTCCCGCGGCAAGGGCACCATCGTGCTTGCAACCGTGAAGGGTGACGTGCACGACATCGGCAAGAACCTGGTCGACATCATCCTCACCAACAACGGCTATACCGTGGTGAATCTGGGGATCAAGCAGCCGGTCAGCGCGATCATCGACGCTGCGCAGGAACACGATGCCGACGCGATCGGGATGTCCGGATTGTTGGTGAAGTCCACCGTCGTGATGAAGGAGAACCTGGAGGAGCTCAATCGGCGAGGTATCGCAACGGCGTACCCGGTGTTTTTGGGCGGTGCAGCGCTGACCCGCGCTTACGTCGAGCAAGATCTCCGAGAGATTTTTGCTGGTGAGGTGCGTTACGCCAGGGACGCCTTTGAAGGGCTCCGGCTGATGGACGCGTTGATGGCTGTCAAGCGCGGCGAGGAAGGGGCTGCGCTGCCGGCGCCACGGGAGCGGCGGGTCAAGGCTCGCGGGACGACCCTGGTCGAGGAGCGGATCGACACCGAAGTAGATCGGCGTTCCGATGTCGCGGTCGACGTTGATGTACCGACTCCGCCATTTTGGGGCGACCGGATCGTCAAAGGCATCTCGCTGGCCGACGTCGCGGCCTATCTCGATGAGCGGGCCACCTTCATGGGCCAGTGGGGTCTCAAGGGTTCCCGCAACGGGGTTTCGTACGAGGAACTCGTCGAAATCGAAGGCCGGCCCCGGCTGCGCATGTGGCTGGACCGCATCCAGACAGACGCGATCGCGGAGTTTGCCGTGCTGTACGGGTACTGGCCGTGCTACAGCGAGGGTAACGACCTTGTTGTGCTCGATTTGGGAGGCGATGTCTCCGATCCAGCAGCAGAACTACAGCGCTTCACCTTCCCACGGCAGACCCGTGGCCGTTTCCTCTGCCTTGCCGACTTCTTCCGCGATCGTCAGTTAGCGGCCGACAAGGGTCCCGATGTGGTTGCGTTCCACCTGGTCACCATGGGGGCGCAGGTCTCGAAGGTGACTGCGAGCCTGTTCGATCAGAACGCCTACCGGGACTATCTCGAATTACATGGGCTCAGCGTCCAACTGACCGAAGCGCTCGCCGAGATGTGGCATGCCAGGATCCGCGCTGACCTTGGCTTCGCCCCGGATGACGGGCCGATGGAAGAGATGATCCGCGACCAGGCCTACCGCGGCTCCCGATATTCCTTCGGTTATCCGGCCTGCCCCGAGCTGGCCGACCGTCGCAAGCTGGTGGCGCTGCTCCGCCCGGAGCGGATCGGGGTTGAGCTTTCTGAGGAGCTGCAGCTGCATCCTGAGCAGTCCACTGACGCACTGATCGTGCACCATCCTGAGGCAAAGTACTTCAACGCCCGGTAGGCCTTGCGTTGCGAGGTCGTCGACGGGTTCGCGGATGCCCCGGCAGTGAGGAAGAATGGCCGCGCCATGAGCGACACGACAACTTCGACGCTGGCTGCAGCGCTGTGGGATTTCGACGGCACGCTGGCCGACACCGAACCGCTCTGGATGGCTGCGGAGTATGACCTGATCGGCCGGCTGGGAGGGACCTGGTCGGACGAGCACGCTGAGCAGTTGGTGGGCAACTCGCTACTGGACTCGGGCGCCTACATCCTGAACGCCATTGGGCGAGTGGATCTCACCCCAGCGTGGGTCGTGGAACAGCTGCTCACTGCCGTACTGAACCACGTGCGCCGGCATCCGATCGTCTGGCGCCCTGGGGCGATCGAACTGCTCGAGTCATTCGCTGCGGCGGGTGTTCCTTGTGCACTGGTATCGGCGTCATACCGGGTGTTGCTGGATGCTGCCCTGCGTCAACTCCCTGAGGGAGCCTTCCAAGTATCTGTCGGCGGCGACGAGGTGAGCCGAGGCAAGCCACATCCTGAGCCGTACGAGAAGGCGTGTACGGCCCTTGGCGTGTCCGCTCACCATTGCGTCGTGCTGGAAGACTCCGAGACGGGCTGCCGCGCCGGCAACGCCGCCGGAGCGCTCGTGCTCGCCGTGCCCAACCGCGTGGAGATACCGAATGCTCCCCGGCGACTCCATGTAGGCTCCCTCGCTGATTTGGACGCGGCTGCCGTGGCGAGAATGCTGGAGCAGTTCAATGCGGGTTGAGCAGAGGAAAAGGGGTCTGCGCTGGCTGCTCGCCGCAGCTGCTCTGCTGTTGCTACTGAGCGCGTGCCGAACGCCTGGGGAGCAGCTGCCGACGCCCGCACCCACCTCCCGCTCAACGCCGAGGCCTTTCACGGTGATGTCCACAGACCAGATCCGCGTCACCGATCCAGCTGCCATTACAGACGCCGCCTCAACCGTGCTCTCGCTCAACGTTTTTCAGCGGCTGATGACGGCCGATCCGGGAGACTCGGTTCTGAAGCCGGACGCAGCACGTGACTGCCTGTTTACCTCCACGACCAGCTACACCTGCACTCTCAATGAGGACTTGGCGTTCCACAACGGCCATCGGCTGACCTCCAGTGATGTGAAATTCAGCATCGAGCGGGCAACACGACTCAACGTCCCGGGCTCCTCAGCCGGGTCGCTGGCCTCGCTTCGCAGGATTCAGACGCCCGACCAGAAGACGGTACGGTTTGTGCTGATCAGGCCCGACACGCAGTTTGGTTGGGCGTTGGCCTCACCCGCGGCCTCGATCGTCGATGAGGAAATCTATGACGCGGATCGGGTGCGGAATCAAGATGACCCGATCGTCGGGTCGGGCCCATTTGTGGTCGACAAATACACCGGAAACCAGCTGCAACTCAGTCGCTATGAGGACTACGTCGGACGCAACTCTGCCCGGCTTCCAGCGCTCGTCTACCGCAGCGTGACCGACTCGCCAACGCTGGAGGACGCTATGAATAAAGGCACCGTCGACGTTGTCTGGAGGGGCCTCGATGCACCTGCGGTCACTCGCCTCAGCCAGCAAGTGGATCAAAGCACGAATGAGGAGACCGTCAACGGCTTTACGCAGACCGTCCTGGACGGCGCGCGGGTGCTGCAACTCGAGTGGTTGCCAGCTTCACCCATGCGGTCGAATAGGGCGTTACGGCAGGCCATAGCCGTTGCGCTGCAAAGGGACCGTACGTCGGATTCCATCGTGCCAGTAGGTGTGGAGGGTCATACGTCCGCGTTTCCGACTGGCGGTAAGGCCGAGCCAAAAGTGACCTGGAAGAGCCGCATCAATCTCACCCTCGGCTACGACGCATCCACGCCCAACGGCCAGGACATTGCAACCCAGATCCGCATCCGGTTGGAGGACACCGGCGGGCTCAGCGTCCGGCTCAAGCCGGGAGCGACGGATGCGGACCTGAACCTTGTGGACCGGAAAGCTTGGACGGCCACAGCCCTTGCCTGGCTTCAGCCATATCTCGATGCGCCGCTGCCGACCGCCGCGTCGACAGTCAGCACCATCGAAACCGAGTTTCGGGCCACCACCGAGAGTGCTATTGCGACTCAGCAGCTGTCGGCGCTGCAGAAGCAGGCGGCGGTGGATCTGATTGTGCTGCCGATCAGCCAGTCCGACGAGCATGTCTACCTGCGGCGCGGAGTTGAGATGAGCGAGCGCTCTTATGGTCCTGGCATGCAGCTGGGATTATTCGGTATCAGCAGTGGCTGAGCAGCTCCAGTCATCCGGCGTCCGGCGCGGACCGCTGCAGGTAGGTGAGCGGATTACCCTGACCGATCCAAAGGGCCGGCGCCATTCAATCGTGCTCACCATTGGTGGACAGTTCCACACGGCCAAGGGCGCCGTCAGTCACGACCATCTCATCTCGCGTCCTGAGGGGATCGTGGTGAGCTCGACGGGCGGCACGCAGTTCTTGGCGATGAGGCCGTTGCTCAACGAATTCACCGTGAGCATGCCGCGCGGAGCGGCTGTGGTCTATCCGAAGGACGCCGCACAGATCCTCATGGCAGCGGACATTTTTCCCGGCGCCCGGGTGCTGGAAGCCGGCGCTGGATCGGGTGCTCTGACCTGCAGCTTGCTGCGGGCGATCGGTCCAGGCGGTCGGTTGATCTCTTACGAGCGGCGTGAGGATTTCGCCGCGATCGCCTCGCGCAACGTCGAGAACTTCTTCGGGGCCAACCCGCCCAACTGGGCTCTGCGAGTTGCTGATCTGCGCGAGTCGCTCACCGGAGAACCGCTGGACCGCGTGGTGTTGGACATGCTGAATCCCTGGGACCATGTGGCCGCCGTGGCCGAGGTGCTCGTCCCCGGCGGGGTGTTCTGCGCCTACGTCGCGACCACGACCCAGCTGGCCGAGACGGTGGAGACCTTGCGAGTTGAGAGCGGCTTCACCGAGCCGGAGGCGACCGAGTCGCTGGTCCGGGCCTGGCACGTTGAGGGGCTGGCGGTACGGCCGCGACACGATATGGTTGGCCACACCGGATTTGTGATCACAGCTCGGCGACTGGCACCAGGTTTCACAGCACCGTTACGCAAACGTCGCCCAGCGCGCGGCGCGTACGGAGACGATTACAAAGGACCGCGCAGCCAGCCCGGGTAGGGTCTTGACAGGAGGTGTCATGACCGGACCTATCCACGATCGTGCTCCGTACGAGGACCGCGAATCTTTGATAGCCCAGATCGGTGCGCTCAGAGACGAGCTTGATCGGCTCCGTGAGCGGGTCTCCACACATCCGCATGACATCGCAATGCTGGAACGGCGGCTGGCCGATGCCCGCTCTGATGCCCGAACTACCGCCGCCAACAACGAGCGCCTCGCAGCCACGTTACGTGAGGCTCGGGACCAAATCGTTTCCTTGAAGAATGAGGTTGATCGGCTCGCGCAGCCACCAGCCAGCTTCGCAGTCTTCCTCGCCGCGCGTGAGGAGCACACCGCAGACATCTTTACTGCTGGTCGCAAGATGCGCGTCAGTGTGAGCCCGGATGTTGATCTTGAGTCGATGTCGCCCGGTAAGGAGGTGATGGTCAACGAGGCGATGAACGTCGTGAGGGTCCTCGACTTCGACGAGGTCGGTGAGGTCGTGCTGCTCAAGGAGCTGCTCGAGGACGGTCAACCGGGCGCTGGTGATCGGGCATGGCGATGAGGAAAGCGTGGTCCGGCTCGCGTATCGGCTCCATGATCAACATCTGCGTTCGGGAGACTCATTGCTGATCGACCGTCGGGTGCATTTCGCGTACGAGCGAATTCCGAAGCTTGATGTTGAGGAGCTGGTGCTGGAGGAGGTACCCGACATCGACTACTCGGTGATCGGCGGTCTAGGCAACCAGATCGAGGCGATTCGAGATGCCGTCGAACTACCCTTCCTGCACAAGGAACTCTTCGCCGAGCACGAGCTCAAGGCACCGAAGGGGATCTTGCTCTACGGACCGCCGGGCTGCGGCAAAACCTTGATCGCGAAGGCTGTCGCGAACTCGCTGGCGAAGAAGGTCAGCGAGCGGACGGGTGAGGAAGGTCGCAGCTTCTTTTTGAACATCAAGGGTCCTGAGCTGCTCAACAAGTATGTCGGTGAGACCGAGCGGCACATCCGGCTGGTTTTCCAGCGTGCCCGTGACAAGGCAACCGATGGGATGCCGGTGATCGTCTTCTTCGATGAGATGGACTCGCTGTTCCGGACTCGCGGGTCTGGGGTGTCCTCTGATGTGGAGAACACCATCGTGCCGCAGCTGTTGAGTGAGATCGACGGTGTCGAAGGACTCGACAACGTGATCATCATCGGCGCCTCCAACCGTGAGGACATGATCGATCCGGCTATCCTGCGACCCGGCCGGCTGGACGTGAAGATCAAGATCGAGCGGCCCGATGCGGAAGCTGCGCGAGAGATCTTCAGCAAGTACCTGACTCGGACGCTGCCACTGCATCCGGAGGATCTCGCGGAGTTCGATCATGACGCACAGATGTGCGTGCAGGCCATGATCGACCGCACGGTCAGCCGGATGTATGAGGAGTCAGAGGAGAATCAGTTCCTTGAGGTCACCTACGCCGGCGGCGACAAGGAGGTCCTCTATTTCAAGGACTTCAACTCCGGGGCGATGATTCAAAACGTCGTGGACCGGGCCAAGAAGATGGCGATCAAGGACTTCCTGGAGACTGGGGTACGAGGCTTGCGGATCGGTCACCTGATGCAGGCCTGCTTGGATGAGTTCGCCGAGAACGAGGACCTGCCCAACACCACCAACCCTGACGACTGGGCGAAGATCTCTGGGAAGAAGGGCGAACGGATCGTCTTCATCCGGACGCTCATTTCCTCCAAGCAGGGCACCCAACCGGGCCGGTCCATCGACACGGTATCCAACACCGGCCAGTATCTCTGAGCCCTGTCGGTAGCTCAGGGAACGCGGTGCGGCGTTCTGGGGGATGCGTGGTGATCCGGTTTACCCTCCGTGTCCGCTGAGGGCTTGGCACGAGCGTGCTGGATGAGCTGGAGCCCGGCGCGCCAGCCGAGAAGAAGCAGCGCCAAGAAACAGCTGGCCACGATGACGAACGACAGACTTACCCCGGCGCCGCTGAGCAGCCGCAGGGTCATGCCCACGAAGACGGTGCCCAACCAAACTGCGATGCCCGATCTCAGAGAGAGTGGGTGCCGCCAGGTCCGCCCGAGAAGCGTCCCGACCAGGCACCCAGCGAGAAACGGCCAAGCCGTGAGCGCCACGCCCAGCAAATCGGTCGCTTCCTGGTGGCTGCTGCGGCCGACGATCGCGAAGACCAGTATGCAGATCACGTCCACCGCAATCGCCGGAAGGATCTGCATGAACCTCACACTACGCTGAGGCCATGGCCTCCACCGCCGATCGTGATGAGTCCGCTGCCGCGAGCTCGGAGCCGGCTGCGCGCTGGAACGCTCGGGTCATGGGCATCGAGACTGAGTACGGAATCAGCGCCCTGGCATCGGGCACCTCTGCGCTGCCGGGTGGTTTCGGCAATGCGTTCGTGGAGGACGAGCTGCACCCCATGCAGTTGTCCAACCATGTCGTCAAGGCGTACGGCGCCTCGGCCGCAGGCCAACCTGCCGGCTGGGACTACGAGACCGAGACTCCACTGCGGGATATCCGCGGCTACGAGATTTCCCGCGCCGCCGCTCACCCCGACCAGCTGACTGACACCGATCTCGGCATGGCCAACGTCATCTTGACCAACGGGGCCCGGCTGTACGTCGACCATGCGCATCCGGAGTACTCAAGCCCTGAGGTGACGTGTGCCCTGGATGCCGTGCGTTACGACAAAGCCGGCGAGGCTGTGATGGCAATTGCCGCGCAGCGCGCCACACAGTCATTGGGACGTTCGGTCCGGCTTTACAAGAACAACACCGATGGCAAAGGCGCCTCGTACGGCACTCACGAGAACTACCTGCTGCAGCGCAGCACACCCTTTGACCGGATTGTGACGCAATTCACGGCCTTCCTCGTTTCCCGGCAGGTGATCACCGGAGCCGGTCGAGTAGGAGTCGGGCAATCCAGCCAGACGCCCGGCTTCCAGATCAGCCAACGCGCGGACTTCTTCGAGGCTGAGGTGGGACTTGAGACCACGCTCAACAGGCCGATCATCAACACTCGCGACGAACCGCACGCCGACGCCAGCCGGCATCGCAGACTGCATGTGATCACTGGAGATGCCAACCTGTCGGAGATTTCGACCTACCTCAAGGTAGGTACCGCGTCCTGGGTGCTGCGGGTCATAGAGGCCGGCGAGCTGGGCGCGGACGTTCGGCTGGACGGGCCAGTGGCGGCGATGCGGACAGTGAGCCACGACTTGCTGGTACGCGAGCCGCTGTATCTCCTCGATGGGCCGAGCATGACAGCCCTAGACCTCCAGGAGGTGTACCTGGAGGCTTGCCGCAACCACTACGAGCGGATTGCCGGAGAACTCACCGAGACTGCCCGGATTGAGGCGAAGGACATCTTCGGCCGCTGGCAGGACTGTCTTGATGCATTGCGTACCGACATTTACAGCCTCGCTGACCAGCTGGACTGGGTGGCCAAGCTCAAGCTGCTGGAGTCCTATCGGGCGCGCGACGCACTGAGTTGGTCCGCCCCGAAGCTGGCGCTGATCGACCTGCAGTACGCCGATGTCGACCCGCGCCGCAGCCTTTACCGGGCGCTGTTGACCAACGGAAAGATGCGGCGGCTCGTCACCGATGACGACATCGAGCGGGCCCGCACCTCTCCACCTGATGACACGCGGGCCTACTTCCGTGGCCGGGTCATGGAGAAGTTCGGGTCCTCGGTGGTCGCGGCATCCTGGGACTCGGTGATTTTCGACGTTCCCGACCGTCCTGCGCTGCAGCGGCTGCCGCTGCTGGATCCGTTGCGAGGTACGCGGGAGCAGGTTGGCCAGATGATCGAGGAATGCAATTCCGTCACCGAGCTGTTCGCAGCCCTGGGTCGATAGCGACCCTCGCAGTACACGCTGGGAAAGTAATGGCCTTGTCGGCGGTGTTGGTTACGCTTGAGGCCAGCACAGACGGGAGCAGGTATGGCTGAGTCAGAGCAGAGCCAACGCAAGGCACGCCGAGCCGACGATCGTGAGGTCGAGGAGCTGGCGCCTGCTGACACGGCGCATAAGGCAGAACTGGACTCAGAGGTGGACTCGCTGCTGGACGAAATAGACGACGTGCTCGAGGTCAACGCCGAGGAGTTCGTCCGCTCGTTCGTTCAGAAGGGCGGCCAGTGAACGACGGTCGACAAGTCGTTGAACTGACCTCAGAGTTTTTTCGTATCGGGTCTTCTTCCTTTACTGACTTTGCTTCACGAGTGGCCCCGAACGTCTTGCCGCTGTCGCGTACGGCGGCTCCCGGGATCGGTGACCTAGCACCGCAGGGCACGACGATCGTTGCCGCGACATTTCCCGGCGGAGTTGTCGTGGCCGGGGACCGGCGAGCCACGATGGGCAACATCATCGCCCAACGCGACATCGAGAAGGTGTTCGCAGCTGATGAGTTCTCGATCATCGGAATCGCCGGAGCTGCGGGGTTGGCGGTCGAGTTGGTTGGCTTGTTCCAGGTCGAGCTAGAGCACTACGAGAAGATCGAGGGCGCCCCGCTCTCCCTTGTCGGTAAGGCAAACAGGCTTGCCACAATGATCCGGCTGAATCTGGGGCTCGCCATGCAAGGTCTGGTTGTGGTGCCGCTGTTCGCCGGCTGGGACGATGCAACCCAGGAGGGCCGTATCTTTTCCTACGACGCGACCGGTGGCCGTTATGAAGAGCATGCCTACTTCTCGGTTGGCTCCGGCGCGGTCTTCGCCAGGGGGTCGCTGAAGAAGCTCTATCGGCCCGACTTTGACGTGGATGAAGCGACGATGGCGGTGATACAGGCCCTCTATGACGCGGCTGATGATGACTCGGCGACGGGTGGACCCGACCTGACGCGGAAGATCTTTCCGATCGTGCTTGCCGCGACCGGAGATGGTGTCCAGCGCATGAGCGAGGAGCGGATTGCCGAGATGATCGGGCAGCTTTTGGCAAGCCGCGCGCTGCGACCGGACGGACCGGGAGCGCCACTTGCCTAAGAGGACGGATCGGTGAGCATCCCGTTCTACGTCGCGCCCGAGCAACAGATGAAAGATCGGGCCGATTACGCGCGCAAAGGTATCGCCCGAGGGCGTTCGGTGGTCGTCCTCCACTACGTCGACGGCATCTTGTTCGTTGCTGAGAACCGGTCGCAGGCACTCCACAAGGTCAGCGAAATCTACGATCGCATTGCCTTCGCGGCCGTCGGCCGATACAACGAGTTCGAGAACCTGCGACAAGCCGGGATCCGGTACGCCGACCTACGCGGTTACAGCTACGACCGGACTGATGTGACCGGCCGCGGGCTGGCCAACACGTACGCGCAGGTACTGGGCACGATTTTCTCCTCCGGTGGTGATAAGCCGTACGAGGTGGAGATCGTGGTGGCCGAACTGGGTGTCACACCCGCGCTCGACCAGATCTACCGGCTGACCTATGACGGCTCGGTGGCTGACGAGGCGAACTTCGCCGTGATGGGCGGATCTGCGGACGTGATAGCTGAGGTAGTCGGTCGTGGATTCAATGACAGCCTCAACCTCGCCGATGCGGCTCACCTTGCGGTGCGGGCGCTCGGTGCCGATGGCGGCCCGAATGCGTCCCCGCGCGTGTTGGGCGTGGAAGCCCTGGAGGTCGCACTCCTCGACCGGAACAGGGCTATGCCGCGCAAGTTCCGACGCATCAAGGGTGATCGGCTTGCCGCTTTGCTCGATGATGGGTCGGGATCGGCGAGCGGCGCCGACGCGGCGCAGCAGACGCGGGATTCGGTTAACGGCGACGAGGAGCCACCGAAGAAGCCCAGCGCCACGTGAGCGATACCAGTTCACCCGTTGTCGTGATCATCGGAACGGGGTTGATCGGGGCTTCGATAGGGTGCGCACTCTCGGCGGCTGGCTACACGGTTCACCTGCGTGATCACAAGATCAGCCACGCCAGGGTCGCTGCCGGCTTGGGGGCGGGAACAATCGACCCTCCCGTCTCCGCAGACGTCGCATTGGTTGTGGTGGCCGTGCCGCCGGGTGCCATTCCTGATCTTGTCGTGCACAGCTTGCAGGTCTATCCCAACGCGACGGTCACTGACGTCGGTTCGGTCAAAGCGGGCGTACTTGACACTTTGTGGCAGCGCGATGTCGACCTCAGTCGCTATGTCGGCTCGCACCCAATGGCTGGCTCACATCACTCAGGCCCGGTGACGGCCCACAGCGATCTATTCGCTGACCGCACCTGGGTGGTAACGCCACACCGACGATCGGCGTCTGAATCAGTAGAACTCGTTCGAGCCGCGGTCCGTGCCTGCCAGGCCCGCGAGATGATCATGGACGTCGACGACCATGACGCGGCGGTTGCTCGGGTTTCCCACCTGCCACACCTGATGTCGGTGCTGATTGCGGGGCGCCTCACTGCGATTCCAGAGGGAGACCTCAGGCTGGCCGGCCAAGGACTCCGCGACGTGACGCGCATCGCAGGCAGCGATCCAGTGCTCTGGCAGCAGATTGTGGGCGCGAACTCGGAGGCGGTGCTGGAGGAACTGCGCGGGATGCAGGACCAGCTCGGCATGTTGATCAAGGCTGTTGAGGCGACGCCAGCAACCGACGACTTGCGGAGCCAGCTGGAACGCGGCGTGGCCGGGACAAGCAAGATCGCTGGTAAGCATGGGGCCGCGGCGGTCCGCTACAGCGAGGTTGTGGTCGCGATTCCGGATGAGCCTGGTGCATTGGCCCGGCTGTTTGGCGACGTCAGTGCGGCAGGGGTGAACGTTGAGGACATTTCTATCGAGCACGACCCGGATCGAGAGGTCGGCTATCTCTCCCTTTCGGTCGCCCCTCAGCAGGCGGATGCGCTGGTTGAAACGATGCTCGCGCATGGCTGGACGGTGTCGTAACAAGTGGCCGGTACTCTGAAGCGCGTGTCTGAGGCCGCGATGTCCGACCAGTACCAGACCGCGAGGAAGCCGAGTCGTATGCCGGAGTCGAAGCGGCCGCTCGTTATAGCCATCGACGGCCCCAGTGGCTCAGGCAAGTCAAGCACGGCTCGGGGAGTCGCAGAGCGCCTCGGCCTGGCCTTTTTGGACACTGGTGCGATGTACCGGGCGACCACCTGGCTGGCGTTGCAGGAAGGCGTCGACCTTGAGGATCAGGCCGCCGTCGCGAGGCTGCTGTCACACGCCTCGATGGAGATCGACCAGGACCCGCGACGCCCGGCGATTGCGATCAATGGAGTTGATGTCTCCGAAGCGATCAGAGACCCCGAGGTGTCGGCCGCTGTCAGCACAGTCGCCGCCAACCTGGAGATTCGGGCTGATCTGGTCGCGCGCCAGAAGAATCTCATCGCCGAGGCAGTCGATGGGATCGTCGCTGAGGGAAGGGACATCACCACTGTGGTCGCACCCGACGCCGATGTGCGCGTTCTTCTCGTCGCTGACCCTGCCGCGCGAGTTGCGCGGAGACATGCCGAGCTCGCAGAGCACGAGATGGACGTTGACGCGGTAGCCGATCAGGTGATCCGTCGGGACCGTGACGATTCCATGGTTGCCCAGTTCGAATCGGCCGCTCCGGGAGTGCACGTAGTCGATTCCACATTCCTTAGCCTCGAGGAGGTAATCGAAACGATCTGCACATTCGTTCCGGTTCGGGCGCTCGGAGACAGGCGTGATCCAAGGGGTTAGCCCCGATTTGCCGCACACCGATCGACTGCCGGTGCCGAAAGAATGGGTTTTGCGGCTCACTCGCCCGCTCGTGCGCCTCGGGTTGTGCCTGGGCTGGCGGGTAAAAGTGCATGACGCTCGGTGCGTCCCGAGTTCCGGTCCGGTGATTTTGGCGGCTAACCACATCGGCTTGTTGGACGGGCCGGCTCTCGTGGCACTAACCCGACGGCCGACCTTCGCCATGGTGAAGCGGGAGGCATTTAGCGGCGCGGTCGGCCAGTTCCTCACTCACATAGGTCAGATCTCGCTGAATCGTCGAGAGATCGATCCCCAAGCGATCCGGAGGGCGGTTCAGGTACTGCGCGCCGGCAAGATGCTGGCAGTCTTCCCTGAAGGAGTGCGCACTGGTGGTGAGGTCGCATGGGCAAAGGGAGGCGCCGCATATCTTGCGATGGTCTCGGGCGCGCCGATTGTCCCAGTGGCAATTCTCGGCACCCGGGAACCGGGACAGCACAAGAACCAAGTACCACGTTTGCGGCGACCAATCCACGTGGTCTACGGCGAGCCATTCAACCTGCCTCGATCTCCATGGCCGCGTCGCAAGGCCGTTGTCGCCGAATGGACTGAGGTCGTCCGGGAACGGCTGGCCGATCATGTGGTCGCAGCGCAGGCGGTGGCAGGGCTACCCTTGCCGGGGCCACCGAAGATCAAAGCCCGCACGATCCAGCGTCTAGCCGAGAGCAGCCAGCAGGCTCAAGAGTCCCAAGCGAAGTGAACATGAGTGACGTCGCGACTGTCGAAGAGTCGCAGGTCTTGCCTGTGGTGGCCGTTGTTGGCCGACCCAATGTCGGTAAGTCGACCTTGGTGAACCGCATGATCGGTCGGCGGGAGGCTGTGGTCCAGGACGTGCCCGGGGTAACCCGCGACCGGGTCTCCTATGACGCCACATGGAACGGGCGGCAATTTGTCTTGGTAGACACAGGTGGCTGGGCTCCGGATGCAAAGGGAATGGCCGCCAGGGTCACAGAACAGGCTGAACTCGCCGTCGCGGCTGCGGATGCCGTGGTCCTTGTTGTCGATGCCACCGTTGGCACGCAAGACATCGACGAGGCTGTCGTGAAGGTGCTGCGTCGCAGCGGAAAGCCCGTGATTCTGGCCGCCAACAAGGTCGACGATCAGCGCACCGAGGCGGAAGCGGCTGCCATGTGGCAGCTCGGCCTCGGCGAACCGTTCCCGGTGTCCGCCTTGCACGGCCGGGGGAGCGGTGACCTATTGGATGCAATCCTGGCGGCCATTCCCGAGGGCCCACCAGAGGCACACGAACTCGAGCACGGGCCACGCCGTGTTGCCATTGTCGGGAAGCCCAACGTCGGGAAGTCAAGCCTGCTCAACAAGATCGCGGGACAACAGCGGGTCGTCGTCGATGAGGTCGCCGGGACGACGGTAGATCCTGTCGACGAGCTCGTTGAGCTTGCTGGCGAGATCTATCGGTTCATCGATACCGCTGGAATCCGCCGCAGAGTCAAGGAGAGCTCCGGGCACGAGTACTACGCGAGCCTGCGTACGCAGAGCGCCATAGAGCGCGCGGAGGTGTGCGTTGTCGTCGTCGATGCCAGCGCGCCACTCACGGAACAAGACCTCCGGATCCTCACATCTGTGGAGGACGCAGGGCGTGCGCTGGTTATCGCGTTCAACAAGTGGGACCTGACCGACGAGGAACGACGCCGCTACCTGGGGCGGGAGATCGAGCGTGAGCTCGTTCAGTTCGAGTGGGCAGCCAAGATCAATATCTCTGCACTGACAGGCCGTCATATTGATCGCCTTAGTGCGGCGATCCAGGAGGCGCTCGCTGGTTGGGAGACCCGGATCACAACGGGCAGACTAAATGCATTCCTGGGCCGGATCGTTGCGGCGCACCCACATCCGGTACGTGGCGGCAAGCAGCCGCGCATCCTGTTCGGGACTCAGGCCCGCACCGGTCCGCCGACCTTCGTGTTGTTTACTTCGGGCCAGCTGGAACCTGGTTACCTCCGCTTCTTGAGGCGCAGGCTTCGCGAGGAGTTCGGTTTCAGCGGCACGCCAGTACATCTGGAGGTCCGAGCACGACAGAAGGGAAAGCGAAGTGACCAGCGAAGAGGTGCACGTCAGTGATCAGCAGGCGCTCGTCATCGAGCTGATGCAGGCGCTTGAGTCCGGCGTTCATGGCGAGGAGCTGCGACGCTTCTTCCATGATGATGTCGAGCAGGTCGAGTATCCGAGCCTTGTTGATCCGCGGGTCGGGAGCCGTCGTCTTGAAGGCATGATCGCGGCAAGCGAATTGGGTGCCGGGATGTTGGCTTTCCAGCGGTACGACGTCACCCGCTGGATTGAAGACGGGGACACGGTTGTCTGCCAGGCCGAGTGGCATGCCGAGCTCGCGAAGGACGCGGGCGCGCTGCGCCGAGGGCAGCTGCTTCACACATACAGCGTTTTGATCTTCACATTGCGCGACGAGAAGATCATCCGGCAGGAAGCGTACGACTGCTACGAGCCTTTCGAGAATCTGCCGTGAGCCTGTCGAAGGGTGTGACGGGTTTCAGTCAGTGTTGAAGTCGAAGGCTGCGCTCAACCACTCGCACAGCTGATCATCAACCTGGGCTGGACTGGTGAGGGTGATCAGATGGATTACTCGACCCTCCGCAGCTGGCAGCGTCCGAGCGATCCGAGCATCGCTCATTTCGTACGGGAGATAGATGCTGAGCAGTACCGACCGTACGCGCGGCCGGAATTCGGCGATCTTGCGGTCACTCTTGAGGAAGATCCCGATGTTGACCGCATCCTCGTGGACCGGCCCGAGACTGCTCAGGTGCTCGATGACAAGGCGATAGATCTCTTTGACCCAGTCAGGATGTCGAGCCAGCAGGTCATTGACCGTGATGCCAGGCATGCAGACATGCGCCTGGTTGGCCGACGCGAATTCGCGTTCACAGTTCGGGCACACCCAACGCGTCACGTCGCCGATTGTTCCGCAGCAGAGCCATTGCGGACCCGTCGTACCGTCAGCTGCGAGGAGCTCGGAGAGTCGTAGTAGAGTTCCCGCTCATGGCTGCTGCTCCCCGAGCGCAGTCAGCGGGCTGTGGCGCAGCTTGGTAGCGCACTTGACTGGGGGTCAAGGGGTCGCGAGTTCAAATCTCGCCAGCCCGACAAGTCACGATGGCGGATTGTCACGCCTGATCAGAGCCGCATTCATCCGGCGACCGGGCCATCCTCGACAAGCCTCAGTGCCGGGGAGTTGGGCCCAGATTGGGCCCACCAGCGCGAGTACGCCACTCCGACGTCGAGGACAGCCTGGTGATCCGGGTGGAGATAGCGGCTCGTCACCGCCGGGTCTTGATGGCCAGCCACACGCTGGAGAAGGTGCAGTTCGACGCCGGCGTCGGCCATCCACGTCAGCGCTGTGTGTCGTAGCCCGTGCCGAACGAGGCCGGCCAGCCCAAGATCATCAACCAACTCGTCCCACCCGGTCGCATCGCGCAGGGTCGCGGTCGTGATCACCCCTCCACGAGGACCAACCAGCAGACGAGCATCCCTGGCTCTGCCCACCGTCAGTCGATCCAGCGTTGCGCGCAGCGGCTCGATGATCGGCACCGGACGCCGCCGCCGGCCCTTGGTCTCCTTGGTGATCAGGCCGCCGCGGCCGGGGTACGTCTGCCTCCGCACGGTCAACAGCCCATGAGGGAGGTCGACGTCACCCACCTGCAGGCCGGCCACCTCACTGATCCGTAACGCCGTTGTCGCCAAGATCATCACGCAGTCACCCCAGGCCTGATGACCACCCCTCTGCACGGCTTCCTCGACCAGCCGGCTCAACGTGCGCACGTCCGGCAAGGCGAAATCGCGAGGACTCTCGGGAGCCGCCATCGGCAGGGCAGACCGGCCGACGACACGCCGCCGAGCCCGATCCTTCGCCGGGTTGCGCACCAGCAGCCCGTCGCGCACCGCCTCGTCCAGCACCAGCACCAGGGCCGCGATCGTGTTCTTAACCGTCGAACGACCGTACGCCGCCTCCCACTGGTCGATCGCCCGATCGATCAACCCCGCCGACATCATCGACACCGGCAGGTGCCCGAGCGCCGGCAGCACGCGTTTGCGCAGCCCCGCCGAGTACGGATCCAGCGTCGACGTGGGATCGATCCCGCGAGCCCACCGATCTCCTAGCTGGGCGACATAGTCGGCGAGCGGCTGACCGGGGTCGACCCCCGTTCGCGCGACACCCTCCAGGCGCTCGACCCAAGCCCGCGCCTCTTCGAGAGATCCATGCGTACGCTTGACGCCCTCACGGTGATGCGTCACTGGATGCGTCCACCGAACCCGCGCGTAGTAGGTCGTTCCTCGAGCACCCTCACGGGCCTGCACGTCGACGGTCAAGCGCACGCCAAGCGGCGGCATCGGCTCCTCAGTCATGACGCGATGTTGCCGCGAACGCTCCCGGCGATCCATGCCTCCACGGCGCCTATCGGGTAGCGGTAGACGGTGCCTACGCGGAGATAGGGAGGGCCGACGTCGTCCAGACGCCACCGCCGAACCGTAGACGGATTGACGCGCATCCGCTTCGCAAGCTCCTCGGTTGTCAGCAGTTGTTCCATGATCATCTTGCTCTCCTTCTATGCTGGGAGCCTCTTCGCGCTTCGAACGGTGGTCGGGGCCTCGGTCACCACTGCTCTCATCAACCGCTCCTCTGCATCCATCTCACATCCACACCCTGGAGCGCTCGCAGACCGCTCATCTGTGCATAACGGCTCTCCGAGTCCTTAAGGAGAGTTTTGGTTGCCCGGTGATCACGCGCGCACGACTATTTCGTCCTAAAACCTGCAAAGCGCGTCCAACAGACGAGTCCTTGACCGTGGCCCTTCTATCAGCGAGGCCTCGGCGGTAGCGACGTTGGGTGGACCTCGGACCGCCCGGAGTGATGTCGGTCGTCGCGGTTGTAGTTTTTGGTGGTTCTCGGGGCAACCTGGTCCCTTCGCAGGTCGCGATTCGGCGGGTCGTCGCCTGGGTGGGAGATGCGTCGGTCAAGGCGTTGTTGCCAGAGGGCGGCCGCAGTCTGCAACTGCCCTGCTCCGGTGGGTCGTCGGTCTCGTGGGTCCATGCCGACGGCGGCACGCCAGACGGCGACTTCACCAAGGAGGGCCGCGGGCGGGTGGCTGCCAGGCGGTGCCCACACCGGCTGCGTGCCGTCCTGGGTGGCGTGGCGTCGAACCTGAGCGGCGAGGCCAATGACCAGCTCGGACCGCCTGGCCAGGTACTCGCCCCAAACGGGATGATCATGAAGCGCCTCCGGTATGCCGGGAAGCCACGGCAGCGGTCCCGGGTCGGTAGGTGCGGGCTCTGGCAGGCGCCAGTCGAGCACGGCGGCCATGTCGCCGGCGGTATGGAGTTCTCGTCCGGCGGCGGCTATCTGCAGGTGGAGGAGTGGATGCTCCCCGGTCTCAGCCGCCAAAGCGAGCAGATGTGCCCGCAGCGTCGGCCAGGACGGTTCGCTGGTGAGTTCGGGAACGACCTGGTCGGCTTGGCCATTGAGCATTTGAACGAGCTGGGAGCCAACGAGCTGCTCGGCCGCGACTTGGAGCCCGTCGGTGTAGCGCTGGACAGCGTCGAACAGCCGGGCAGCTGGGTCGCTGAGTTCTCGCAGCAGCGTGCTGGCTGAGGTGGGGGTCTCGTCGCGAGCGAGGATCTGCTGCAAGGTCTCGGTCGGCGTGCGGGGTGCGACAGCTTCGGGTCGAATGATGGTGTGCGGGTCGCCGTCGCCGACGACTTGTAGGTAGAGGTGGTTGGCGGCCCGTCCGCGGGTGAGCATGGTGTACAGCTGCTGGCGTGACTCCTGTCCAATTGCCAGCCCGTGCATCGTGTCGGCGGTGACGCCTTGGGCAGCGTGGATGGTGGTGGCATAGCCGAGACCGGTCGACTCGCGGACATAGTCGGCGGGGAGCCGGACGGTGAGCTGGCTGCGGGTGTGCCGTACGGTCAGGTCGCCGTTGTTGCCTACTTGGGTGACGGTCCAACGGTCCCCGTTTTTGACCCAGTCGGTGGCGGTGAGGCGGAGTCGGCGGTCGTTGCTGCGGGTGATGATCACATCTCCGACACTGGCCCGGTTCCCGTCGGCCAAAGACACCTCGGATGCCGCAGGCATGTGATTGAGCCGATGGGCGCGGGCACGAGCGTTGAGTTCGGCGACGAGGTTCCGGGTGGGGCGTCGACAATCGCGGTGGTCTCGGCGAGTGGCGCCAGGGCCGTCCGCACCATCGACGCGACGGCCTCTGCCCCATCCAGCACCGCTGCAGCTTCGCCGCGCCATGTGGCGCGTTGCTCAGCCAGGGATCGGGGTTCGTGCTTGGCGTCGCGGGTCTCCAAGTCGACCGGCTTTCCTCCATGTAACTGCTGGCGGCCTTTGTCCACCGCGGACATCAAGCGCCCAGCGTCGCGGTGTGGAACTCTGCCGACGGCGAGGTGCGCAATCTCGATGTCTCCTGGCGCGCCGTTCTTCACTTTCGAACGGCCACAGTGGGTGTTGGGCGGTGCCGGGCTGGTCGCCGAGACCCGGCCAGAAGCCATTGACTCAACAACTGTAGAGCCGGATCAGACCAGAGCCTCTGGTCAGCGTGTTGCGTTCGCCCGACGACCAGCCGCCGACGGCCGTCAAGATGGATTCGGCGGATCTCACCTTGATCGAGTTGAGCGGCAAACGCAGGCTTCTCGCCCGGAACTGGACCGTGCGCAGCTGGCGCGCCTCACCCGAGGGTGACCGGATCGGCTGCTTGCGTTTGACTCACATGGCGACCGACGAACACCAGATCTACTTCGACCTGGAAGTGATTCACCTTCACACAGGCGAGATCGTCACGCCAGCACGACGAATCTGTCAAAGCTATGGACTTGGCTGGTCATGGTCGCCAGACGGAGCCCAAATCGCCTACCTAGTTACCGGCCGCGATCAGACCTGTCATCGCTCGTCGAAAACTAGGCCAGTTTCGCTCTCTGAAAAGTGGGCCACCCGACCACAGATTTGGGTGGGTGATCAGGGTGCAGGAGTGGGCGGAGATCCGTCATCTTCACTTTTCGGAGGGCATGTCGGCGCGGGCTATCGCGGCGCGTCTCGGGTTGGCTCGAGCGACGGTGGCGCGGGCGTTGCAGATGGAGTCGCCGCCGCGGTATTGCCGGGCGCCGGCGGGGTCGGCCTTCGACGCGGTCGAGGCAGGCGTTCGAGTGCTGCTGGCACGGTTCCCGTCGATGCCCGCGACGGTGCTGGCTGAGCGGGTCGGCTGGACCGGCTCGGCGTCGTGGTTTCGTAAACGGGTCGCGTTGCTTCGGCCGGAGTATGCGCCGAAAGACCCCGCTGACCGGCTGAGCTATCAGCCTGGTGACCAGGCCCAGTGCGACCTGTGGTTCCCGCCGGCGAGGATCCCGGTTGGCGGCGACCAGACTTGTTC
Source organism: uncultured Actinomycetota bacterium (assembly GCA_963740515.1). Classification (GTDB taxonomy): domain Bacteria; phylum Actinomycetota; class Actinomycetes; order Propionibacteriales; family Propionibacteriaceae; genus Microlunatus. Next base: position 1,013 of record CAVUEO010000023.1, on the reverse strand, counting down.
GCCGCCGGTGCTGGTGGTGGTGGCCTCGTTCTCTCGCTGCATCACCGCCCGGATGGTGCCGTCACGGACCACGCCGGATCTGCTGGCCGGGCTCTGGTCGTTGCTGGCCGAGCAGCTGGGGGCGGTGCCGCGGCGGCTAGTTTGGGACAACGAGGCCGGCATCGGCCGCGGCGGCCGCCTTGCCGACGGCGTGGCCGGTTTCACCGGGACGTTGGCCACCAAAATCGTGCAGCTCAAACCGTTCGACCCTGAGTCGAAAGGCATCGTTGAGCGCGCTAACGGATATCTGGAGACCTCGTTCCTGCCTGGTCGTCAGTTCCGTCTCCCCGGCCGACTTCAACCACCAGCTGCGCCAGTGGCTGCCGATCGCGAACCGTCGCATGGTCCGTTCGTTGGGCGCCCGCCCGATCGACCGACTCGAGGCTGACCGGGCGGCGATGCTGCCGTTGCCGCCGGTCACGCCGATATTGGGACATCACAGCCGGGTCCGGCTGGGTCGGGACTACTACGTACGGGTCGCCGGCAACGACTACTCCGTTGACCCGACGATGATCGGCAAGATGGTGGAGATCACCGCCGGATTGGAGGAGGTGACGGTCACTGCTGAGGGCCGTCACGGGGCTCGGCACCAACGGGTCTGGGCGAGCAGGTTGACCGTCACCGACCCGGCCCACGTCGAGACCGCGGCCAGGCTCCGCGCCACGTTCGGCCGGCCTGCTTTGACCTCAGCCGATGACCTGCGGCGTGACCTCGCCGACTACGACCGCGCGTTCGGTGTCGATCTCGGCCAGGAGGTGGCCTCATGAGCGACCCGACCAAGCAGATCAGCTACCTCGCCGCCGCCTTGAAAGCGCCCCGGATCCGCGACGCCGCGACCCGGCTGGCGGCCCAGGCCAAAGACGCCGGCTGGACCCATGAGGACTATCTGATCGCGGTCCTCGACCGAGAAGTCGCCGCCCGCAACGCCTCCGGCGCACAGCTGCGGATCCGCGCCGCCGGCTTCCCGGCCCGCA
>CAVUEO010000022.1:0-177356 GCA_963740515.1 uncultured Actinomycetota bacterium | reverse complement strand
TCGCTCGCAGACGAAACGACGCGTCTGCTCGCTCCTCCTCCGCACGGCGGCGCGCGATTGCCGACGCTCGCAGCTGCGAGCGCTGTCATAGCCAGCTCATCGGATCTCTGAGCCGTCCATTGAGCCACACCATCAGGTGTAAGTGGCAGCCCGTCGAGAGACCGGTACTCCCGACCTCGCCAATCAACTGTCCACGGCTGACCCGCTGACCCGGCTGCACCAGATAGCGTGCAGCGTGGTTGAACGCGGTCTCCACGCGAACGCCATCCACGCTGCCGTGGCTGAGAAACATCCGATTGCCGTAGGCAGAGTTGAAGAACCTCCGGGTAACCACGCCGGCGTACGGCGCGCGAATCGCTGTGCCGCAAGCGGCGGCGAAGTCAGTGCCGTCGTGCAGTTTCCGGACGTTGAGCAGTGGATGGAGGCGGATCCCAAACCCGGAACTCACAACACCTGTCACCGGATGGATGAACCCGTGACTGCCGGGCCGTCCGGCTGGGCTCAGGATTGGGCTGGCCTGAGTTGCTGCGGCGGTTGCCAGCGCCCGAGCCTGAGCTGCCCGCTGCACTAGCTCACGCCGAGACTCAGCCACCAGCCGCACCCGGCCATCACGACCTCCGAGCAGGAGCAGCGGGTCGAGATACCTCTTGCCCTCCCGCAGTCCCCAGTGCAGGCACCCACGACAATGGCCGCCCGTTCCGAGGACGCCGATCACCTGTCCCAGCGCCACCGCTTCACCGACGCGCAGAGCGGTGATCACCGGCTCATACGTGGTGCGGACCGCGCCGTGGTCAATGCTGACCACCGGCTTGCCGGCAAGCGAGCCAGCGAATGCCACCGTGCCGCCCGCCGCGGCCAGGATGGTCTCACCGGGCTTGGCGACAAGGTCAGCTCCGCGGTGCCCGGATGCCCAGGCGAGTGCTGGCGGAGCGAACCCTCGCTGCACCACGGGTACACCGCGGAGCGGCCAGACGGCGGGCGTAGGCAGCAAAGGGACAGCGACGGCAGAACCCGGAATTGCGAGCAGGCCGAGGCAGCCCGCTACGAAGATCACCACCCCAAGGTGGCGACGGAGCACTCGCATGGCGGCAGTCTCTGGGCGGGGGCCAGAATCGTGCAGCCGCTAGCAAATCTGTGGACGACGGTCGAGAGCACTGCCTGCCTGTGGACGGCTGCTGCTCGTGGCTCCTCACAGCCCGCAGGTCAACGAAGTGCGTGGGCGTCAAGCGTCGCATAGACTCATCGATGCAGACCTGCAATCAGGTCTGACTTCGCATGCTCGCGTACCGGCCTTCGGTCCGGGCGGCACATTCGGTCTCTACCTGCCGAGACATCAGGTCGAGTTCGTGTCGCGCGAGCATCAGGCAGCGCCGAAGGGTTCGGTGCTGAACAACCGTACGCCGGTGATACGCAGATGCCGGCAAGGAAGGAACGCGGCCATGGCCGTCGTCACCACACGACAGCTCTTGGAGAGCGGTGTCCACTTCGGACACCAGACCCGCCGTTGGAATCCGAAGATGAAGCGGTTCATCTTCACCGAACGCAACGGCATCTACATCATCGACCTGCAGCAATCACTGACCTACATTGACCGCGCGTACGCGTTCGTCAAAGACACCGTCGCCCGCGGCGGCCAAGTGCTCTTTGTCGGCACCAAGAAGCAGGCTCAAGAGGCAATTGCCGAGCAGGCCACACGGGTCGGTATGCCGTATGTGAATCAGCGCTGGCTGGGCGGCATGCTGACCAACTTTCACACCGTGATCAAGCGCATCCAGCGGCTCAAGGAGCTGGAAGGGCTTGACTTCGACGACATTGCCGCCTCCGGTCTCACCAAGAAGGAGCTACTGGGCCTGCGCCGGGAGAAGGAGAAACTGGAGCGCACCCTTGGCGGCATTCGGGACATGACGAGGACTCCTCAGGCGGTCTGGATCGTCGACACCAAGAAAGAGCATCTGGCGGTCGACGAGGCTCGTAAGCTGCGGATTCCGGTAATCGCCATCCTGGATACCAACTGCGACCCTGACGAGGTCGACTTTGCGATCCCAGGCAATGACGACGCGATTCGCTCGGTCTCATTGCTCACGCGAGTGCTTGCCGACGCCGTCGCAGATGGCCTGATGGCCCGCTCCGGTGCGCAGACGGGGACGGAGGCGGAGCTTGAGCCGATGCCGGACTGGGAGCTCGAGCTGCTCGGCGCCACTCAGGAGCCAGCACCGGCGACGCCGCACGAGGTACCGGCGCCTGACGCCGCGCCAGTGCCGGGCGAGGAGCAGCCCGAGGAGGCTGCGGTCGAGGCCGAAGAGGAAGCGGACAAGGAGTTGGATGTGGAGCTTCAGTCGGACAATCCGGATCCCGAAAACGTCTACGACCCCACTAAGGGCTCGACCCACAGCTGAACGCCCATCACATTAGAAAGAACGAGGACCGTAACTCATGGCAACGATCTCCGCTGGTGAAGTGAAGAAACTCCGCGACGCCACCGGCGCGGGCATGATGGACTGCAAGCGGGCGCTGACCGATGCTGACGGCGATTTCAACAAGGCAGTGGAAATCCTGCGGGTAAGCGGCCAAGCCAAGGCGGCCAAGCGCAGCGCTGAGCGAACGACCGCGAACGGTTTGGTAGCCTCCGTCGATGGTGCTCTGCTCCAGCTCGGGGCCGAGACGGATTTTGTCGCCAAGAACGATGCGTTTCAGGCGTTGGCCGCGGATGCGGTGAAAGCGGTGGCGGCGAGCAAAGCCGACACTGTGGAGGCCGCAAATGCCGCGGTCTTGCCGTCGGGCCAGACCGTCGGTGAGGCGGTCGAGGAGCTGGCTGTCAAGATCGGCGAGAAGCTCGAGGTGAGTGCTGCGGCCTACTTCGACGGTCAGACCGCGGTCTATCTGCACCGCAGGGCGTCGGACCTTCCACCACAAGTGGGAGTGCTGGTCGAGTACGAGGGAGCCAACGAGTCCGCCGCCCGCCGTGCCGCAATGCAAATTGCCGCGATGCGCCCTCAATACATCAGCCGGGATGAGGTTCCGGCTGAACTGGTGGAGCACGAACGGCGGATCGCGGAGGCAACGGCGAGAGAGGAGGGCAAGCCTGCACAGGCTGTCCCCAAGATCGTCGAGGGCCGCGTGAACGCTTACTTCAAAGACATCGCGCTGCTCGATCAACCCTCGGTGACCGATAGCAAGGTTTCCTTTGGCAAGCAGCTTGACCAGGCCGGGATCAAGGTGCTGAGGTTCGTACGCTTCGAGGCGGCTGGCGCGCAGGGGTGAACGGTCCGTACAAGCGGGTGATGTTGAAGCTCTCGGGTGAGGTCTTCGGTGGGGGCAAGGTCGGCGTCGACCCGGACGTCGTCGCGGGACTCGCCAAGCAGATCGCCATCGTGGTCCAGATGGGGGTCCAGGTGGCGGTCGTCGTCGGTGGCGGCAACTTCTTTCGCGGTGCCGAACTGCAGCAGCACGGGATGGAACGTGACCGCGCGGACTACATGGGCATGCTCGGCACGGTGATGAACTGCCTGGCTCTGCAAGACTTTCTGGAGAAGGTCGGCGTTCAGACGCGAGTGCAAACTGCCATCACCATGGGCCAGGTGGCCGAGCCGTACATCCCGCGCCGCGCGGAGCGGCACCTCGAGAAGGGTCGCGTCGTCATCTTCGGCGCCGGCTCTGGGATGCCGTACTTCTCCACCGACACAGTGGCGGCTCAGCGAGCCCTCGAAATCAGTGCCGAGGTGCTCCTGATGGGGAAGCAAGGCGTAGACGGGGTGTATTCGGCGGATCCTCGTAAGCACCCTGATGCGATCAAGTTCGACGAGTTGACCTACGACGACTACCTGGCACGGAACCTCAAGGTTGCTGATGCGACGGCGATCAGCATGGCCCGCGATTACAAGCTCCCTATGATCTTTTTCAGTCTTGACACCGACGGCACAATCGTCCGCGTGGTGTCGGGTGAGAAGATCGGAACGATCGTCCACGCCTAAGGAGAAGAACAGCTGTGATCGCCGACACCCTGCGCGAAGCCGAGATCAAAATGGCGAATGCGGTCGAATACACCAAGGAGGAGTTCGCAGCCATTCGCACCGGTCGGGCGCACCCAGCAATCTTCGCCAAGCTGACCGCCGACTACTACGGCTCGCAGACGCCTCTCCAGCAACTCGCCACCTTCCATGTGCAAGACGCACGTGCCGTGCTGATCACCCCCTACGACAAGTCCGCGATGGCCAACATCGAGAAGTCGATCCGCAACTCCGACATCGGGGTGAATCCCTCCAACGACGGCACCACCATCCGAGTCACGCTTCCCGAGCTCACCGAGGAGCGGCGCAAGGAATACATCAAGTTGGCCAAACACAAAGCGGAGGATGGCCGGATCTCTGTCCGAGGCGCCAGACGTACGGCCAAGGAGGCCCTGGACCGCATGGTCAAGGACAAAGAGGTCGGTGAGGACGAGGTGGCACGAGCCGAGAAGCAGCTCGACGCGGCCACACGCAAGCACGTCGATGAGATCGACGAGGTCCTCAAGCACAAGGAAGCCGAACTGCTCGAAGTTTGATCTGGAGCTGCTCGCGCATTGAATCCGCCGACGTCGTCCTCACTCGCAGACGGGACACTTGCAGCTAAAGTCACCTGTAATGAGTGACTCACCGGCCGCGCCGGCGCAGACACACGGCCGCGCGGGCCGCAACTTGCCAGCTGCTATCGGCATCGGTGTCGGACTTGGCGCGTACGTCGTGCTCAGTCTGGTGTACCTCAAGCCTGCTTTCGTTGCGCTGGTTGCTGTGGCCCTGGTACTGGCTACGGTCGAGCTGCACGAGGCACTGAAGAAGCAGGGCATGACCTCGGCGATCATCCCGATCGCGATCGGCAGCGTCGCCATCGCATTTGGCTCCTACTTCGCGGGTCGGCAGGAGCCGGTGGTCTTCTCAACTACCAGCGTGCTACTGGCGTCGTTGGCGCTGACGGTATTGGCAAGCCTCATCTGGCGGATGCCGAAGGGTGCTGCAGGATTCGTCCGCGACTCTGCCGCGAGCATGCTGATTATCGGGTACGTGCCGCTGCTCGGCTCGTTTGCCGCCTTGATGCTCGCCGAGGAACAAGGCACTGCGCGAACTGTGACGTTCCTGTTGATCGTGGTCATGAGCGATACCGGTGGCTATATCGCCGGAGTACTGTTCGGCAAGCACCCGATGGCGCCCAAGATCAGCCCGAAGAAGTCCTGGGAGGGTTTGGCTGGATCATTGGTCTTCGGCGCAGCTGCAGGTGTCTGCATGGCCCTTTTTGTTCTTCAGGTCCCGTTCTGGGTGGGCATCATTCTCGGTGTGTGCCTGGTGGCCGCGGGGACCTGCGGTGATCTGGTCGAGTCGATGATCAAAAGAGATCTGGGGATCAAGGACATGAGCTCCTTCCTGCCCGGTCATGGGGGAGTGATGGATCGGCTTGACTCGCTGCTCCTCGCCGCCCCAGTGGCCTGGTTGATCATGTACCTCTTGGTTCCTGGCGGATGAACCGCGGGCGGTCGATAGCTGTCAGGATGGGCGTCGTGACAGAACTCGACCCCACCCTGTACGACCTGACTGAGGCATATGGCATCGCGACGGAGTACTGGGACTGGCAGGGTCGACACATTTCCGTCTCGAGCGACACCGTAGTGGCCGTCCTGGCCGCCTTGGACATTGACGCGTCGACGCCGGAAGCAGCTGCCACCGCTTTGGCGAACCATCACCGGTATCCGTGGACCCAGATGTTGCCACCCTGCATGACGATTCGCGAGCAGCGCAACACCTCAGTGTGGGTCCATGTACCGCACGGCAGTCCGGTCACCGTATGGGTCGAACTCGAGACTGGGGGGAGTCGTCATGAGTTGCGACAGCTCGAGAACTGGACGCCGCCGCGTGAGATCGATGGGGGATGGGTTGGTGAGGCGTCGTTCGAGATTCCAGGCGACTTGCCACTGGGCTACCACAGCCTGAAGGCGGCCAGCGGCGATTTGCAGGCGTCCATGCCATTGATCATTACCCCGGCGTGGCTGGGGTTTCCGGAACGAATGGGGCAGCATCGTGCCTGGGGGCTGGCCACCCAGCTCTACAGCGTGCGCTCGGAGCAGTCCTGGGGTGTCGGCGACCTGACCGATCTCGAGGACCTGGCCGTGTGGTCGGCGACAGCGCACCAGGCCGACTTTGTCCTAGTCAACCCGTTGCAGGCAGTCGAACCGGTGCCTCCGTTGCAGCCCTCGCCCTACCTGCCCAGCAGCCGTCGCTTTGCCAATCCCCACTACCTGCGACTCGAACGCATCCCGGAGTACGCCGTGGCAAGCGAGGCGCAGCGAGAGAAGATTGACAAGATCAGGGTTCGACTGCTCGGCAAGATCAGTGACTCCACCCAGATCGATCGTGATCGTTCATGGAAGGCCAAGCGCAAGGCGCTCAAGATCATCTTTTCGATACCTCGCACGCCGGGTCGAGAGGCCTCGTTTGCGGCATATCGGCGCCGCGAGGGACGCGGGCTGGAGAGCTTCGCTACTTGGTCGGCGCTCGCCGAGAAACACGGAGCCAGCTTTCAGGACTGGCCGGCCGAGTTACAGGATCCCGAGTCATCGGCTGTTGCGGCATTCGCCGCTGCCAATGCCGCCAAGATCGACTTCCACTGCTGGCTGCAGTGGTTGATGGAAGAGCAGCTAGCCGGCACGCAGCAGGCGTCCTTGCGCGCTGGCATGGCGCTCGGGGTGATGCATGATCTGCCCGTGGGTGTGAGTACCCGAGGCGCAGATGCCTGGAGCTTGCGCGACAGTTATGCCCGAAGCGTTTCGGTAGGCTGCCCGCCGGATCCCTTCAACCAGCAGGGGCAGGACTGGGCTCAGCCGCCGTGGCGACCTGATCGCCTCGCCGCTACTGCGTACAGTCCGTTCCGGGAAACCATCTCCACGATCTTGCGGCATGCGGGTGGCTTACGCGTCGACCACGTGATCGGCCTGTTTCGACTGTGGTGGATTCCCAAAGGGATGCATGCTACCCAGGGCACCTATGTTCGCTACGACCACGAGGCCATGATCGGCATTCTCGCTCTGGAGGCTCATCGGGCGGGCGCAGTGGTGGTTGGCGAGGATCTTGGCACCGTGGAACCGTGGGTCCGCGTCTATCTTCGGGAACGCGGCATTCTTGGCACGTCGATCTTGTGGTTCGAGTTCGACTGGGACGGGGATGGTACGCCGCTGGCGCCTGAAAAGTGGCGGGAATATTGTCTGGCGTCGGTGACGACTCACGATCTGCCACCCAGTGCTGGTTATCTCGGCGGTGATCACATCCGGCTCCGCGAACAGCTTGGCCTCCTGACTCGCTCCTTGGATGAGGAACTGGAGGCCGACGAAGCCGATCGCCAAGCCTGGCTGGACAACCTTCGAGATCGGGGCATTTTGCAGTCCGACGCGGGAGTCGAGGAAACCGTTGAGGCGCTACACCGTTACTTGACATGGACTCCGTCGAGGCTGCGCTGCCTCTCGCTGGCCGATGCTGTTGGGGAGCGTCAGTTGCAGAATCAGCCCGGGACCATCGACGAATACCCGAACTGGCGGATGCCGCTCACCGGTCCAGATGGCAAGCCGGTGATGCTCGAAGACATCTTCACCGACCCGCGCACGGCGAATCTCGCCGAGATCATGAGCAGCGGCCGCTAGTCACTGCTGGTGTTGATTGCTCGCTTCGCTCGCTGCGATGTTCGCTGGATTGCCGCCGTCTTCGGCGGATCTGGCGGAACGGAAAAGCGTTGTTCCTCCAGCTCCTCCTGCAGATCGGCGGCACGAACATCGAGGCTCACCTGGGACCGAGGTCGATCCAGCCCTGCTCAATTGCCTGGCGAACCATAGCCGCCTCCTCCGGAGTCAAGATGCCGGCCTGGACTGCCTGCTCCAGGTACGGGTCCAGCCCAGCTGGCCCTTGCGCCACATAGGCGGACCGAATCTCGTCGAGGGCGGCCTTGATCTGGGCCTCGTCGACGCCGAGCATGCCGGACAAGACTTTGACAAGTGCCGCTTCCTGAAGCTGCTGCTCGGGGCTGGTTGGCACGTCCGGTTGCTCAGCTCCCGGCGGGGGAGTGCTGGGTAGCGGAGCACCGGGTGTGGGAATGCTGGGTTGCGGAGCACCGGGTGTGGGAATGCTGGGTAGCGGAGCACCGGGTGCGGGAATGCTGGGTAGCGGAGCACCGGGTGTCGGAATGCTGGGCGCGGTTGTCGGATAAGGCGCTGGTGTGTCTGCGGATGCTGTGGTCGCCAGTCCGACGCCCGCGCCAAGCACGAGCATTCCTGAGGCTATTGCGACTGCAGTCTTTGTCGGGGCTGACACGTTGTTGCTTCCTGTCATCGGCGCGGTGGGCTGCCAATAGGTTGAAGCTCCTCCCTGTCAATTAGCTGGGTGGAAGCTGGCAGCCGCCTAGCAATGTGGGCCGCGCCGTTCTGTCAGAGCGACGGAGGCACTTCTGGAGATCCGCATTCAGATGTGATCATGGTGTGGATGACTGCCCCAGACAACGAGTTGGTCGACTGGTTGTTGGAGGGTGACCCATCGATCCGCTGGCGGGTGCACCGAGACATCCTCGCCAGCCCCGCATCGACCGTAGCTGCCGAGCGAGCCAGGGTCGCATCGGAAGGTTGGGGCGCCAAGCTGATTTCGCTGCAGGACCCTGACGGGCGCTGGGGTGGCGGCGACTATTCACCCAAGTGGACCTCCACGACGTACACGCTCCTCCATCTGGTGTGGCTCGGGCTTCCACCACGACATCCCGCGGCCTTGGCGGGGTGTGAGCGCCTCTGGGAGTGGCAGAGCCGGTGGGGCCGCCCGGAGACCTGCATTGTCTCGATGCTTGTGCGGCTCACTGCGGCTCATGGGTACGACGCCGAGCGCCTCGACGACGTTGTCGGCTACCTCCTCGATCAACAGCTCCATGACGGCGGCTGGAACTGCGCCGCGCGTGGCGATCCTGACAAGCACAGCTCCTTCAACACCAGCATCCTTGCGCTTGAGGCCCTCGACGCTTATCACCGAGCCGGTGGTAGAGCGGCCACTGAAGAGGCGCAGGAACGAGGGCGGGAGTTCTTCCTGCGGCATCAGCTGTACAAGTCCCATCGCACTGGCCAAGTGGCAATCCGCGGCAGTACTCGCTTTCCCCAGCTGCCCCAATGGCACTTCGACGTACTGCGCGGGCTTGAGCACTTCGCCGACGTGGGCGCCCAGCAGGACGAACGGCTCGGCGACGCTATCGCTAGGGTGCGGCGTGCCCGGCGAGCCGATGGCCGATGGCCGACCTACGCCGGTTATCCCGGCCGGACATGGTTCCGAATGGAGGAACCGGGTCCGAGCCGGTGGAACACACTACGAGTGCTGCGCGTCCTGGACTGGTGGAGCGCAACCGACTGAGCTGCTGGCCGCGACCTGCCACACTTGCCCCGTGCGTGAAGTAGTGATCTTGGGCAGCACCGGCTCGATCGGGACGCAGTCCCTGGAGGTAGTCGCCGAGCACCCCGGTCAATTCCGGGTAGTGGGCCTGGCCGCTGAGGGCTCGCAGATCCCGCTGCTGGCTAAACAAGTGCTCGATACTGGAACGCCTGCGGTGGCGGTCAGTCGCGCCACCACAGTCCAGGACCTTCAACTCGCTCTGTACGCCGAAGCCAGCCGGCGCGGCTGGGCGCGCGGCGAGGTGCAGTTACCCCGTATCGTCGCAGGGCCGAACGCGGCAGCCGAGCTGGCGGCCCAGCCATGCGACGTTGTACTCAACGGGATCACTGGCTCCACTGGGCTGGCCGCGACGCTGGCTGCCCTACAAGCCGGCCGGATCCTCGCACTGGCTAATAAGGAGTCGCTTGTCGTGGGCGGACCGCTGGTTACCCGGGCCGCCAAGCCGGGTCAAATTGTCGCCGTCGACTCCGAGCACTCGGCCCTGGCCCAATGCCTGCGGGGTGGCGCAGCGACGGAGGTCGATCGGTTGATCCTTACCGCAAGCGGCGGACCGTTCCGCGGGCTCAGTCGCGAACAGATGCGTGATGTGACACCGAATCAGGCCCTGGCACACCCGACCTGGAAGATGGGCCGGGTGGTCACCACCAACTCTGCAACGCTGGTGAACAAGGGCATGGAGCTGCTGGAGGCCCATTTGCTCTATGGCGTGGACCTGGACCGGATCGATGTCGTCGTACACCCGCAGTCCATCGTGCATTCCATGGTGCAGTTCGTTGATGGATCTACCCTCGCGCAGTGCTCGCCACCGGATATGAAACTTCCGATCGCGCTCGGACTGAGCTGGCCGGATCGGCTTACGGAAGTGGCCCCGCCATGCGATTGGAGCACGGCCTCGAGCTGGACCTTCGAGCCACTGGACCATGCGGCCTTCCCGGCCGTTGAGCTTGCCCGGCATGCGGGGCGGCTGGGCGGGACGGCTCCTGCCGTCTACAACGCCGCCAACGAGGTGTGCGTGGACGCGTTTCACGATGGACAGATCGGGTTCACCCAGATCCTTGACATCGTGGCCGTCGTGTTGCACGAGCACTCTGGTTCAGATCCCGACGTAGGCTCGAGGTTGGTCGCAAGTGACCAGCTCACAGTTGAGCTGGTGCTGGCCGCGGATGCCTGGGCGCGTGCCCGGGCCAACGATCTCACCCAGGCACGGAGCAAAACGCACTAGATGGACCTTCTGATCTACATCGGTGGCGCCATTGCCTTCTTCGCCTTGGTAATGGCGTCGATTGCCTTGCACGAGATAGGCCACCTCGTGCCAGGCAAGCTGTTCAACGTCAAGACGACCGAGTATTTCGTCGGCTTTGGTCGTAAGTTGTGGTCGCGGCGGCGGGGTGAGACCGAGTACGGCGTCAAGGCGGTTCCGGTGGGCGGTTATGTCCGTCTCGTCGGCATGTTCCCGCCGGCCAAGGACCGTCCGGATCAGGTCCGCGCATACAGTACCGGCCCCTTTCGAGCATTGGCCGACAATGCGCGCGCTGCAGAATGGTCCACGATCCGGCCCGACGACCAGGGCCGGCTTTTCTATCAGAAGCCGTTCTGGCAGAAGCTGATCATCATGGCCAGCGGACCGGCGATGAATATCTTGCTGGCCTTTGTGATCTTGCTGGGCGTTGCGGCTACCTACGGCGTCTACCGCTCCCAACTGACGATCAGCAAGGTGCAGGAGTGCATCGTTGTTGTGAATGCGGCCGACAAGACCTGCACCGGAAAGCCGCCCACCCCCGCCGCCCAGTCGGGAATCCAGCCGGGGGACAAGATCGTGGCGTTCAACGGAATTGCGGTGTCATCCTGGGACGACGTCTCGAGTCTGATTCGTGCCAACCTCGATCATCCGGCGCTGGTGACCGTCGAGCGGAGCGGTCAGCGCCTCGACCTGAAGCCCGTCAACACGGTCATCACCGGCGTACCAGACCGATATGACCCCTCGAAGCGGATTGCCGCTGGGTTCTTTGGCGTCGAACCCGAGGTCATCCGGGAGCGCGGTGGGCCGATCGCAGTCGTCGGCGACATGTGGCAGATGACCAAGCAGACTGTTGTAGCACTCGCCTATTTCCCGGCCAAGGTCTTCTACACCGCCTATAACTTGGTGACGGGCCAGCCCCGAGACATCTATGGGCCGATGTCGGTCGTTGGTGCAAGTCGAGCGGCAGGGGAGATCGCTTCAACTGACCAGATCGATGCAGCAGCCAAGGTGGCGAGCCTGTTCACAGTGCTCGGTGCGGTCAACCTGTTCGTGGCACTCTTCAACTTCGTTCCGCTGCTGCCATTGGACGGCGGTCATGTGGCTGCAGCCTTCTACGAGGCGGTGAGACGGGCCTTCGCACGCCTCCGCGGACGGCCCGATCCTGGTCCTGTGGACACCGCAAAACTTCTACCCGTGGCGTACGTCGTCGGCGGAGTGCTCTTGATCTCGGGCGCAGTGTTGATCTTGGCTGACATCATCGATCCGATTCAGCTCTTCTGAGTGTCATGGTGGGTCGGGTGCGCGGCTGAGGTAGTGATGGCCGGTGGGTGTGGTGATGATGATCTTGTGCGGCTCGCCCTTGTTACGGCAGTCGGTGGGTTTGATCCGCCAGCCGGGCATTTCCCGAATGAGGTTCCTTGGTGAAGGTGGTGGGTCCGCCGTCGCTGTGGCGGGTGATGTGGTCGATGTGGCGAATCGGCGCGTCACAGAACGGGTCACGGCAGGTTTGGTCGCGTCGGCGGATGAGTTTGGCCAGCCAGCCGTCATAGTAGCGCCGGCTGGGGTGCGCCGCGACAGAGAAGGGTCCCTGCTGATCGAGAGGTGCTTGAAGAGCGGCCCTAGCTCGACGTCGGCCCAGCTCGTCGTTCGTAGCGAGACCGTGCGAGCTGGTATGCGGTCTGCAGTAGTTCCTGCAATGGTTGATCTGTTCGTTCGCCCGGATTCTTTACCGCAAGCCAGCCCAGTGAGCCGTAGACAGGATGTGCCATCAGCACATCGGAGGCGCTGGGGTCGTCGACGCTCGCGGTTGAGCTTCGCGGGGTGTGGCCAGTCCAGTGGAGGAAGGCTTCCCTGCCTGCCGCGACGTTGACGCGGAACGCCTCGGGACGCTCCAGCTCGGAGGTGTCGTCGCCGGGGTAGTTCTTGGTCACGATCGTCGCAAACGGCTGAGTTCTTTCTGGCACAACCCCGTTCGGGGAGTAATAGAAGAACGCGTCGCCCCAGGCGATCTCAGGTGTGCCGTCGCCGGGTCCTGGCCTAAGGGTCAGCACTCCATCAAGTCCGTCCACGAAGCTGATGATCTCGTCGATGGTCATGCCCTCCAGCGTTCCACTCCACCCTTCGCCTGTGCTGGGCGCCGCCCGGCATCGCCCGGACCGAAGTCGCGGTCGGACCGCGCGAGCAGCGGCTCAGCTGAATAGACTGGCCGCGCAGAGCAAACTCGGTTGGAGGCCTTCAGAGGTGTCGAGCAGCAGCAAGGGGTGTGAGGTGCGACCCGGCCGCACCGGCACGCGCTGACACGGTTTTTTGCCAAACGTGTCGTCGTGTGCTTCCCCGGATCATTAGCGAGGTAGCGCTCGTTCGGCAGTCCTGCGCTCGGAACGGTTCATGCCTCTGCTTTTGCTTGCCTACCTTGCCTTTCTTGGTGTTTCCCTGCCCGACGGCTTGCTCGGAGTGTCCTGGCCATCGATGAGTGTCAGCTTCGGACAACCCGTCGGAGCGCTGGGTTTGGTGCTGCCGTTTGCCGTCGTCAGTTCGATGCTCTCCAGCGCCTCAACAGGTGTGTTGCTGGCCAGGATCGGGCTCGGCCGCCTCCTCGCCGGCAGCATTGGCTTGTACGCGCTGGCGCTACTGGCGCAGTCTTTGGCGCCCGCGTTTTGGGTGTTCGTCGTCGCTGCTGTCGTGCTCGCGGCAGGCTCGGGGGCGATCGACGCCGCCCTCAACGCTTTCGCGGCTGGACACTTCAATGCCCGACAGATCACCTGGCTGCACGCCGTCTATGGGTTAGGTGCAGCAGCTGGGCCCCTGCTGTTCGTGGCAACGGCGGCGGCCGGTCTCTCGTGGCGGTGGGCCTTCGCCTTGGTGGCTGCGCTGCAGGCAGTCCTGACTGTGGTCTTTGCGCTCACCAGCCATTTGTGGGAAATACCGCAACGGCCCCGGTCGAAGTCGTCTGGGCGGCCAGGATCAGGCTTGAGAGCCGCGCTGCGGCTTCCGGCCGCGATCTGGTCGGGGTTGTCGGTATTCGCGCTGCAGACCGGAGTGGAGTCGGGCACAGCACTCTGGGCGTACCTGTTCCTCACAGACGCGCGCGCTGTCCCATCTGGTGTCGCGGCCGCAGCAGTGTCGGGATACTGGGTCGCCCTGCTCCTCGGACGTGTCGTTCTGGGGCCGGTGGCAACACGGACTGGTCCGCACCCGGTGCTGGTGGCTTGTCAGGCTGGGATGGGCGTCGGTGCAACCCTGTTGCTATTGCCCGGATTGGCGGCCGTCGGTGGCGTCGTGGTGCTTGGGCTGTGCGCAGCACCGATGTTCCCACTATTGACCCTCACCACACCGGAGCGGGTGGGCGCTGCCTGGACAGACCGAGCCATAGGCCTTCAAAGTGCAGCGTCGGCTGCCGGATCAGCAACCCTGCCGGCGCTGATCGGACTTCTCATAGTGCCGTTCGGATCCCAGGTGATCGCACCGAGCTTGCTGGTATTGGTCCTGCTCAACACCGCGGTATTCGCCTGGACCACATTCAGACATCGGCATAACCTCCGCATGCCCGAATGAGATCCACTAGCCAAGTGAAAGTCTCCGCACTTCCGCAAGCACGTTAGGCTGGATCGTCGGTTGCGCCAAACCCGCACAGTCAGCCGAAACTCGCGATGAAAGGCTTTATGAGCATCGACCTGGGTCTGCCAACCCTTCCTCCACCCACTCTCGCGCCGCGCCGCAAGAGTCGCCAGATCAGAGTCGGCAAGGTCGCCGTTGGAGGCGATGCGCCGATCAGTGTGCAGTCAATGACCACGACCCTGACCGCAGATATCAATGCAACGCTGCAGCAGATTGCCGAGCTGACCGCTACCGGCTGCGACATCGTCCGAGTTGCCGTACCGAGTCAAGACGACGCCGACGCCTTGCCGGTGATTGCTAAGAAATCCCAGATCCCCGTGATCGCCGACATTCACTTCCAGCCCAGGTACGTGTTCGCGGCGATCGACGCCGGATGCGCTGCCGTACGCGTCAATCCTGGCAATATTCGAGCTTTCGATGATCAGGTCAAGGAGATCGCAAAAGCCGCTGCTGACGCTGGATGCTCTATCAGGATCGGCGTCAACGCTGGATCGCTCGACAAGCGTCTCCTCGCCAAGTACGGCAAGGCGACTCCCGAGGCACTCGCGGAGTCAGCCTTGTGGGAAGCAAGTCTCTTCGAGGAACACGAGTTCCGAGACTTCAAGATCTCAGTCAAGCACAGCGACCCGGTCGTCATGGTGCGCGCGTACGAGCTACTAGCGGAGGCCTGTGACTACCCGCTGCATCTCGGTGTTACCGAGGCCGGGCCTGCCTTCCAGGGGACCATCAAATCTGCGGTCGCCTTCGGTGCGCTGCTTTCCAAAGGTATCGGTGACACGATCCGGGTATCCCTGTCAGCACCTCCGGTCGAGGAGGTCAAAGTTGGCATCAAGATCCTGGAGTCCCTCAACCTCCGTCCGCGCCATCTGGAGATCGTGTCCTGCCCCTCCTGCGGCCGGGCCCAGGTTGACGTCTATAAGCTCGCCGACGAGGTAACTGCTGGGTTGGAGGGGCTGGAGGTTCCGCTCCGGGTTGCTGTGATGGGTTGTGTCGTCAACGGACCGGGAGAGGCGCGCGAGGCGGATCTCGGGGTTGCCTCAGGTAACGGCAAGGGTCAGATCTTCGTCCGCGGCGAGGTGATCAAGACGGTGAAAGAGGCCGACATCGTCGAGACCCTCATTGATGAGGCGATGCGACTCGCGGAATCCATGCCCGCCGGCGCCGGCGCGCCTGAGGTCAGTGTGCGCTGAGCATGCGCAAGGTCGCCGGCACGATTGCCTCCCGATGGACCCGGGACGGTTCAGTGCGGGTGCTGAATCGTGGGGACTTGCCCGCGGCCATCCGGTTGCTGTCTGCCAACCCAATCGAGAACGTCTTCGTTGCGTCTCGGGTGCGTGCCGCCGGTCTCGAGCAGGCAAGCCTCGGCTGCCCTGTCTGGGGTTACGAGCGAGGTGGACTGCTCCGTGCGCTGTGCCATGCCGGGTCCAATATGGTGCCGGTCAATGCTGGCGAAGAGGCACTTGACGCCTGGACTGAGTTCGCCGGTCCGCAACGCATGTGCGCATCGATCATTGGCCCGTCACAGGTGGCGCTGGAACTGTGGCACCGGCTCTCGGATCGCTGGGGTTCCGCCTGGAGTGAGGTTCGCGATGTGCGGCCACACCAGCCCGTGCTGGCGATCAGTTCGTCACCCGCGATCCCTGCCGACCGGCGGGTGCGTCGGGTCACCCTCGATCAGTGGGATGCCTACACAGACGCGGCGGTGAAGATGTACACCGAGGAGATCGGTGTCTCCCCGGTGCAGGGCAATCCCGCCGGCTACCGCTTCTACGTCCGGCAGTTGATCGCCTCGGGTCGTGCATTCGGCATCTTTGAAGGCAATCGGGTGCTCTTCAAGGCCGACCTCGGCTCGGTGTCCGGATCAGTCTGCCAAGTGCAGGGCGTCTGGCTGGAACCTGAGCTGCGCGGCAGAGGGCTGGCGGCTCCGGCCATGGCGGCTGTCGTCCAGCTAGCGCGTACGGTCGTGCCCACCGTTTCGCTTTATGTCAATGACTACAACCTGCCGGCGCGTGCGACGTACGCCAGAGTGGGTTTCACCGAGGTCGGCGAGTTCGCGACGGTCCACTTCTAGGGACTCCGTCGGATGCGGCTCACGGCGGTCGGGATAGTGATGTTGATCATGCTGTCGGGCTTTGTTACCGGCGGGCTGGCTGGATGCGCGGCGGAATCAAGCCCGACCGCAACACTGAAGACCCCAACCCCAACCCCGAGCCCGAGCTCATCCGGTCAGCCCACGACGCGCACGCCTTCCAAGCCGCGACGGACGAGCGTGACAGTGGTGATGAACGGCGATCTGCTGTGGCACAACACCTTGTGGTACGGCGCAAAGGAGGACGCCCAGCGGCGTGGACAAGGTGGTTATGACTTCGCACCGCTGCTGGCAGGCATGAAGCCGGCCATCGCGTCGGCCGACTTGGCGATTTGCCACGAGGAAGTGCCCCTCGCGAAGTCGGGCGGGCCGTACCGAAACTTTCCGCTCTTCGCCGTGCCGCCGCATGTTGTCAGGGCCATCGCAGCCACCGGCTACGACATGTGCACGACTGCCTCCAACCATGCTGTCGATCAAGGCTTCGCGGGTCTCAGGCGCACGCTCGATGAGTTTGATCGGGCCAAGATCGCGCACGTCGGTACGGCTCGCAGCAAGATTGAAGCAGAGCGACCGGCGATCTTCAGAACCCGGCAAGGCGTGAAGATCGCGGTCGTGGCGGCCACCTTCAGCCTGAACGGCCTGCCCATGCCCGAGGGCAAGCCATGGGCCGTACAGCAGCTGAGCGCCACAAACCTCCTCGGTCAGGCGCATCGTGCTCGAGCAGCCGGAGCAGACATTGTGATAGCCGCCGTACATGCGGGAACCGAGTACTCCACGAGCGAGAACGCGCAGCAAGTCGGACTCGCACGTGCTCTCACCGCGTCGTCTGATGTTGATCTTGTGTACATGCACCATGCGCACGTGGTGCAGCCTTGGACCAGGGTGAACAAGAAATGGGTGCTCTACGGGGTTGGAAACACGGTCGCCCAGCACGCGGCGAACGCGCCGCGTGGCAACGAAGGAGCGACCGGACGGTTCACCTTCACTCGCGTCGGGAATGGACGCTTCACGGTGAGCAAGGCTGAATACATTCCCACTCTTGTTACTCGCTACCAGCCGGGCAGGCCGGCGCGGCTGTATCAGGTCTCGACGGCACTGAAGACGGCGAATGGATCATTCCGCGACCGGCTGCTGGATGCGCAGCGACGCACCAGCGCCGTCGTGATGCGCAAGCACCCGCAGGGCCTCGTAAGGGGCTAGTTCTCAATGCCGCTTCCCACGTTGGTGATCGTTAGTGGGCCTGCTGGGTCAGGCAAAACAACGCTGGCGCACCGCTTGGCAGCAACGATCGGCTGCCCTGCCCTCTGCCGGGATGAGATCAAGGAA
Source organism: uncultured Actinomycetota bacterium (assembly GCA_963740515.1). GTDB lineage: Bacteria > Actinomycetota > Actinomycetes > Propionibacteriales > Propionibacteriaceae > Microlunatus. Next base: position 159,649 of record CAVUEO010000022.1, on the reverse strand, counting down.
GGCATGGTTGCTGCAACGCCAGCCTTCGTGCCCGGGCCTTCCGACCCGCTAACAATGAGGACATACAGTCTCTTCTTCGCCGCAATTCGGCTGTTCCTCGAGCACGGCGTGACCCACGTTGCTGAGGCCGCGTTTCAGCACGCGAACTGGGCACGCGGACTGGAGCCGTTGCGGCCATTCGCCATGCTGCGCATTGTGCGCTGCCAGGTTGCACCGGCGATCGCCCGAGTCAGGGCTGAACAACGAGGACGCGAACAATCCACCCGCATGGCACACGACGACACCGGCCACTTCAGCGTCCAACGGTCATTCGAGCCAATCCGGCTCGACGCACCCACTCTCGACGTCGACACCACCAACGGCTATAGCCCGGACCTGCATGCGATCGCAGCATTCGCCCTCACTCCGTAACGACCCAGCTACTACAGTGCTCGGGTGATCACCCGAATGTCGGAGCTGTTTGTACGCACGTTGCGCGAGGATCCGGCCGACGCCGAGGTGCCCAGCCATCGCTGGCTGGTGCGTGCTGGCTACATCCGCCGCGCCGCTCCGGGCATATACACCTGGCTGCCTCTGGGTTACCGAGTGCTGCGCAACGTCGAGCGCATCGTACGCGAGGAGATGAACGCAATCGGCGCTCAGGAGGTGCACTTTCCGGCGCTGCTCCCCAAGGAGCCTTATGAGGCCACCGGGCGCTGGACCGAGTATGGCGAAGGCGTCTTCCGGTTACGCGACCGCAAGGGTGCGGAATACCTGCTAGGGCCGACCCATGAGGAGATGTTCACCCTTCTGGTCAAAGACTTGTACTCCTCCTATAAGGACCTGCCGCTCTCGCTCTACCAGATCCAGACGAAGTACCGTGATGAGGCCCGTCCGCGGGCCGGGCTGCTCCGCGGACGTGAATTCGTCATGAAGGACTCCTACTCCTTCGACATCGATGATGAGGGCCTGGCGAAGTCATACGCCGCGCATCGCGATGCCTACATCAAGATCTTCGACCGGCTCGGCTTCGAGTACGTCATCGTGCACGCCATGTCGGGGGCGATGGGCGGCTCGGCGAGTGAGGAGTTTCTGGCCATCGCCGAGAACGGCGAGGACACCTTCGTACGCTCACCTGGCGGCTACGCGGCCAATGTGGAGGCCGTGCGCATAACGCCTCCGGCGCCGCTGCCGTACGACCAGGCGTCTGCTGCTCATGTCGAGGACACGCCGAATACCCCGACGATCGAAACCCTGGTTGATCTGGCCAATGCCCGCTTTCCGCGGTCGGATCGACCCTGGCACGCCAGTGACACGTTGAAGAACGTGGTCCTGATGATCACCGAGGTGGATGGCGGGCGCCATCCGCTGGTGATCGGCGTGCCAGGGGACCGTGAACTCGATCTGAGACGGCTCGCGGCGCAGTTGGAGCCAGCCCAGGCTGAGCCTTTCGGCGATCAGGATTTCGCCGCTCACCCGGAACTGGTGAAGGGCTACATCGGCCCGGTTCGATTCGACGGCTCCGGTCAGCAGGCAGCCCGAATACTTGGCGAGGACTCCAGTACCAGGATCAGGTATCTGGTGGATCCGCGGGTGGTGGTCGGAACTCGCTGGGTAACTGGGGCGAATGAGGATGGCCGGCATGTCTTCGACCTCACCTGCGGGCGGGACTTCGCAGCTGACGGCATCATCGAGGCGGCGGAGATTCGGGAAGGCGATCCGGCTCCTGACGGGTCCGGCCCACTGACCTTGGCCCGAGGCATCGAAATGGGACACATCTTCCAGCTGGGCCGCAAGTACGCCGAGGCTCTGGGACTTAAGGTTCTCGATCAAAACGGCCGGCTGGTCACGGTGACCATGGGCTCTTATGGAGTGGGTATTTCGCGAGCTGTTGCGGCCGTAGCCGAGGGAACCTGCGACGCCAAGGGACTCTGCTGGCCGCGGGAACTGGCACCGTTCGATGTGCACATAGTGGCGGCCGGCAAGGACGGCCCGGTGACCACTGCAGCTGCCGACCTCGCCGTCCAACTGGACGAGGCTGGCGTCTTCGTCTTGCTGGACGACCGCAGCGTAAGCCCGGGAGTCAAATTCACCGATTCCGAGATCATGGGGATGCCGACGGTAGTTGTGGTCGGTCGTGGCCTGTCGAACGGTGTGATCGAACTGCGGGATCGAAGCAGCGGCGAGCAGGTCGAAGTTGCTGTTGAGGATGCGCTCGGAGAGATCCTTGCGGCGGTGCACGGCCCAACCTGGGCGGGCTAGGGCCTTCGTTTGCCGGACATCTCCGCTCTGTCACTAGCGGCGCTGATCCTTGCGGCCTTCGTCGCGGGGTGGGTTGATGCGGTCGTGGGCGGCGGTGGGTTGATCCAGCTGCCGGCCCTGTTGATCGGACTGCCCAGCAGCACGCCACCGGCAGTGATCTTGGGCACGAACAAGATCTCCTCGTTCTGCGGAACGGCGACCAGCTCACTGACCTACGCGCTCAGGATCCCGCTTGATTGGCGGACCGTGGCGCCTTTGGTCGTCGCTTCAGCCATTGGATCAGCTATCGGGGCATCACTGGCTAGGTTGCTGCCCAGGGATGCCTTCACTCCCATTGTGTTGATCGCACTCATCGGAGTGGGGCTATACGTCTGGCGCCGGCCGCAGCTGGGCATGGTCTCAATACGAAAGCACCCTGGGCGAAGACACTACGGGCTGGCGGCGGTGATCGGCTTGGTCGTCGGCGCGTACGACGGATTCTTGGGGCCAGGCACGGGCTCCTTCTTCGTGATCTTGCTGGTGGTCGTGCTTGGTTACGGATTCCTGGAAGGGAGTGCGACGGCAAAGATCGCCAATCTGGTCACCAACCTGTCGGCAATTGTCGTCTTTGGCCTGTCGGGTTCGGTGCTGTGGACACTCGGGCTGATGATGGGCGCTGCCAACCTGGTAGGCGGCTACATCGGAGCGCGCACAGCGATCAGCCGGGGCAGCTCGTTTGTCCGCAAGGTCTTTCTGGTCGTGCTGGCCGGCCTGATCATCAAGCTGACGTACGACATGGTGGCGCAGCTCAGACAGTGATCAACTGCTCCAGCCCGGCCATGCCGCCAGCGGCGCGCCCCAGGATCGTGCGGTTTGTACGGCCGTTGACAGCGCAGTCAGCGCTTGTTGCCGATCTGGGTGAGTGGCCGAGGCAGCCAGCCACAGGCCGCAGAACGGCTGGAGTGCGATCTGCATGCGCATGATCAACCTGCCGGCCGTCGCCGCATCGCGCGGGACGATCGAAGGCGTGTACGCCGGCTCGGCTGCCGGCACGTCTGCGGAGTGTTTCCCCAGCCACGCGATCAGCCCATCCCGGAAGACCCGCTGCGCAAGCAGCTCGCGCTCGGCTTTCGGTCGCTGCTTGCTGAATACCTTGAATTTGCCGATCGCCAGCTGGTAGCCGTACACCATGGCGTGAAATTGGCGGACCAGCTCCTGGACTGCGTCAACGTCCGGGAGGATTGCGACCGGCTGAGGATTTGCTACCTGGCGAGTCGTGGGTGGGTCCTTTGAGCCGATCGCGGACGCAAAGCTTGCGGCAGCGACCGACAGCGAGCCCCAGAGCAGCGCTTCCGACCCACTCGCTTTCAGCGCGGCGCTCCGGTGGTGCTGAGCTGCGGAGTTCTCGCGTCGAGACAGCAGGGCGAGCGAGCCGTCGAGTGACATTCCGCCAATCCTGACCGGAGCAGGCGTTGGCAGAGGAACGGTGGTGGCCTGAGCGTGTGCCGTGTGCGCGTCGCGGAGAAACGTCAGAAGCTGTCGGCGGTCCTTCGAGAGCTGCTGGCGGTGCGGTCCGACCAGTATGGCGGCGGAGAGCGCAGCTAGCGCCTGCTCCAGCGCCGCTTGATCGGATGAATTCGACGCAGCCGGCGTTGTAGTGGGACTCGCAGTCGTACCTGCTGTGGCAGCCGAGGACGCTGGGTCAGGTCTGGATTGGCTGTCGACACTGGAATGGTTCGGTGCGCATCCGGCGAGCCAGTGCACGGCCAGCGTCGGGGCAGCGAGGCCGAAACCGATGATCGCCCGGCGGGTCCATTGGGTTGGCAGAACGGCCCCAGCGAGCGCGTCTGAGTCGGCCACCCGCCGACCGTACCTCAGCCGAAGGGTATGCTGCCCCACACGCGCTGCGAGAGATGTTTTACAGATCGGCAACGCCACAACCGAAGGGCCTAATCGGATCGAAGGACAGCGCCATGAAAGAGAGCCAGATTGCTGGTGTGCTGACCCCGATCCTTGCCCAGTTTGGCCTCGAGCTCGAAGCGTTGGAGATCATTCCAGCGGGTAAGCGACGAGTGCTGCGTCTTGTGGTTGACGGCGATGGTCCGCAGGGCACCGGTCCGTTGCTGGACGACATTGCCGAAGCGAGCAAGGCAGCGTCGGCTGCGCTGGATCGCGCGGATGTGACCGGTAGCGCGTCGTACGTGCTCGAGGTGACCTCCCGAGGGGTGAGCAGACCGCTCGAGCTACCTCGACACTGGCGGCGGAACGCCGGACGCTTAGTGGCGGTGCGACTGTCTGAGGGGGACACAATCACAGGCCGGATCGTTTCCAACAGCGAGGACGGCGTGCGGCTCGACGCGGACGGCGAGACCCGCGAGGTCCGCTTCGCTGACGTTGACCGGGCGCTGGTCCAGGTGGAGCTGAACCGGCCGTCAGCAGTGCGCAGCGAGGTTGAGGAGGGTTGAGATGGACATCGACATCTCCGTTCTGCGGCTGATGGAGCGGGAGAAGGACTTGCCGTTCGAGGTTCTGGCCAGTGCCATCGAGGACGCTCTGCTCACCGCGTACGAGAAGACGGAGGGTGCGGTCCAGGGTGCCCGGGTCGAACTCAACCGCAAGACCGGACATGTCACCGTGATGGCGCCTGAGTATGACGAAAACGAAGAGCAGATCGGCGAATTCGACAACACCCCGGCAGGCTTCGGACGGGTGGCGGCTTCGACCGCCCGTCAGGTGATCATGCAGCGGCTGCGGGACGCGGAGGACGAGCAGAAGTACGGTCATTTCTCTGGCTCAGAGGGGGATATCGTCTCAGGGGTCGTGCAGCAGGGCAGCGACAGTCGCACGGTGTTGGTCGACCTCGGCAAGATCGAGGCGATCATGCCCCTCGCCGAGCAGGTGCCTGGGGAGCGTTACACCCACGGAACGCGGATCCGGGTATATGTCGTCTCGGTTCGCAAGGAGATGCGAGGCCCACAGATCGTGGTCTCCCGCACTCACCCGGGACTGGTGGAAAAGCTCTTCAAGCTCGAGGTCCCTGAGATCGCCGATGGGACGGTTGAGATCAAGGCCGTGGCCCGTGAGGCCGGTCATCGCAGCAAGATCGCGGTCGTCAGCCATAATTCCGATGTCAGTGCGAAGGGCGCCTGCATCGGGCCGATGGGGCAGCGGGTGCGTGCGGTCATGCACGAGCTGAACGAAGAGAAGATCGACATCATCGACTACTCTCCGGACCCGGCGACATTTGTGGCTCAGGCCTTGTCGCCGGCCAAGGTGACATCGGTGACCGTCGTGGATGAGAACCTGAGAGCCGCTCGCGTGGTGGTGCCGGACTATCAGCTGTCGCTGGCCATCGGTCGGGAGGGCCAGAATGCCCGGCTTGCAGCCAGGCTGACGGGTTGGCGCATCGACATCCGTCCAGACACAGCGCCAGGCTGATCTCCCGAACAAGTTCACCACGCCTGCCGAGTTAGCCTGTTTCGGTGTCCGCGCCTGTTCGCACCTGCATCGGTTGCCGGGAGCGGACCCAGAAGTCCGAACTGCTCCGCATCGTGGCCCGTGACGGTGGGATTACGATCGACCATCGCCAGATCCTTCCCGGACGGGGAGCCTACCTGCATCCAAGGCCGGCGTGTCTTGAGCAGGCGCTCAAGCGACGTAGCCTAGTAAGGGCTTTACGGTCCGAGATTGATGGACAGCGAGCAGCTGCCACGATCCGGGAGTTCCTCGGCGCACTCACTTAGACACGTGCGTGCGCCTAGGCATAGAGTTCTCCAGTACATCCGCTCCGCGAGGAGCGGCTGAGACGAGCAAGCAATCGCATACGCGAGAGCCGAACCAGAAGGTGGGCACAACGCTCATGACCAATCGATGAGAACAGCTCAGTGAGCATGTTCGACAACTAACTGGTCCGGAAGCAGACCCGGACCGCCAACAAGGAGAGCAGTGGCAAAGGTCCGAGTCTACGAGCTTGCAAAAGAGCTCGGAGTCGAGAGCAAGACAGTCCTCAGCATGCTGAAGGACATGGGTGAGTTCGTACGATCCGCCTCCTCAACAGTGGAGGCGCCGGTCGAGAGGCGACTCAAAGAGAAGCTGGCGAGCGAACCGCCGCCGGCCCCCAAGAAGACAGCAAAGAAAGCGCCGGCCGCAAAGGCAGCCGATTCGGCGCCGGCAGCACCCGTTGCGGCGCCGGTAGAGGTGCCTGCCGCAGCACCTGTGGTGACGCCGCCGGCCGCGACACCGGAACCCGCGGCACCCGTGGCACCCGCGGCACCTTCGGCACCAGCGAGTCAGCCCCCAGCTCCGCCGCGGGCGACGCCTGGCCCGCGACCAGGCGTGCCAAGGGCCCCCGGCCAAGTCGCGCCCGCCGCTCGGGCTGGTGAGACGCCGGGTCCCGTACCGCGGCCACGGCCTGGGTCTACCGGAGGACTTCCTGGTGCCCAAGCTGGGCGGCGTCCGGGCACCCCGCGGCCTGGAAATAATCCGTTCTCTGCCTCGCAAGGAATGGGTCGGCCCCGCGCGCCGCGTGCCGGTGGAGACGCTGCACCACCTGCAGGACCGCGTCCACCCGCCAGCCGCGGCCAGTCAGGCCCAGGAGGCCGGCCAGGAGTTGCCGGAATGCCGCGGCCCAACCCGGCAATGATGCCCAAGCAGAACGCTGGTCAGCTAGGCAGCACACCCGGCGGCCCCGGCACACGCGGCCGCGGTGCACCTGCCGGGGGTCGTCGCACTGGTGCCGGCGCCCCAGGTCGTGGTGGCCCGGGCGGCGGGCCTGGCGGGCCACCCCCGAGTGGCCGCGGTGGCCGCGGTGGTCGTGGCGGCACACAGGGTGCGTTCGGCCGTGCGGGCGGCCCGGCCCGACGTGGACGGAAGTCAAAGAAACAGCGGCGTCAAGAGTTCGATCAGATGGAGGCGCCGTCGATCGGCGGCATCCGCGTCAAGCAAGGCGACGGGCAGAAGGTCCGGCTTGCCAGGGGAGCGTCGCTGACGGACGTGGCAGAGAAGATAGGCGCGGACGCGGCATCACTGGTCCAGGTGTTGTTCCATCTCGGAGAGATGGTGACCGCGACGCAGTCTGTGAGTGACGACACGTTGCAGGTGCTGGGTGCTGAACTCAACTACGACATCGAGGTCGTCTCACCCGAGGACGAGGATCGCGAGCTGCTGGAGAGCTTCGACATCGACTTCGGCGAGAATACCGGCGGCGAAGAGGATCTCGCAGCTCGGCCGCCTGTCGTCACAGTGATGGGTCACGTCGATCATGGCAAGACCAAGCTGCTTGATGCGATCCGCAAGACGAACGTGGTGGCCCGTGAGGCAGGCGGCATCACCCAAGCCATCGGGGCGTACCAAGTCTCCACGGAGGTGGACGACCAGGAACGCAAGATCACCTTTATCGACACACCAGGTCACGAGGCGTTCACTGCGATGCGGGCCCGGGGTGCCAAGTCGACCGATATCGCTGTGCTGGTGGTGGCGGCCGACGACGGTGTGATGCCACAAACGATCGAGGCGCTGAACCATGCCCTGGCAGCCGAAGTGCCCGTGGTTGTGGCAGTGAACAAGATCGACAAGGTGGGTGCCGATCCGACGAAGGTCCGTGGTCAGCTCACTGAGTACGGTTTGGTGCCTGAGGAGTACGGCGGCGACACCATGTTCGTCGACGTATCCGCGATCACCGGCGACGGCCTCGACGAGCTGCTGGAGGCAGTGATCTTGACCGCTGACGCGGCCCTGGACCTGCGGGCGAATCCTGATATGGAGGCGCAGGGCGTGGCTATCGAGGCGCACCTGGACAAAGGACGTGGTCCGGTGGCTACCGTCCTGGTGCAGCGCGGCACGCTCAGGGTGGGCGACTCGATCGTCACCGGTCCCGCGCACGGTCGGGTCCGCGCGCTCCTTGATGATCATGGCGAGAACGTCACCGAGGCGCCACCGTCGTTCCCGGTCCAGGTGCTCGGCCTAACGGCAGTGCCCGGCGCTGGAGACAGCTTCCTGGTCGTCGATGATGACCGAAGAGCGCGGCAGATCGCCGAACGGCGGGCCGCACGACTCCGGATGGCGGCCCAGGCTGCTGGCACTCGTCGCAAGACCCTCGACCAGCTGTTCGAGCAGCTCGAGAAGGGCGAGACCCAGGAACTGCGGCTCATCCTCAAGGGTGACGGTGCTGGCTCTGTGGAGGCCCTGGAGGATGCGCTTTCCAAGATCGACGTCGGCGACGAGGTCGGCCTGCGGGTGATCGACCGAGGCGTCGGTGCCATCACCGAGACGAACGTCTCGCTGGCTGCGGCGTCTGACGCGGTCATTGTCGGCTTCAATGTGCGGCCTCAGGGCAAGGCGTCGGAGCTCGCCGACCGCGAGGGCGTGGACATCCGCTACTACTCGGTGATCTACGCCGCGATCGACGAGATCGAAGCTGCGCTGAAGGGCATGCTGAAGCCGATCTATGAGGAGGTCACCCTCGGCCAGGCGGAAATCCGGGAGATTTTCCGCTCGTCCAAGGCGGGCATCATCGCTGGCTGTATGGTCATCAGCGGGTCGATTCGCCGCAATTCCAAGGCACGACTGCTGCGGGAAGGTGTCGTGGTCACGGAGAGTACGATCGCCTCGCTGCGGCGGGAAAAGGACGATGTCACCGAAGTGCGCGAGGGGTTTGAGTGCGGCATGACCCTCGCCAACTACTCCGACATCAGGATCGGCGACATCATTGAGACGTACGAGATGCGGGAGAAGCCGCGCTCGTAGTCGCTTGTAGAGCGCCGACTTGTCAGAACCGAGTTGACCTATAGCTCAACAGGGATCTGACAAGTCGGCGTGGAGGAGGAGCGAGATGGGCTCGCCACGCGTGGTCAGGCTGGCTGACCAGATCAAAGTGATCGTCGCGGAGATGCTCGAGCGTCGGATCAAGGATCCGCGGCTGGGCTTCGTGACGGTGACCGACGTACGGCTGACCGGCGACACCCACGATGCCACCGTCTTCTACACGGTGCTGGGCTCGGATGCCGAGCGGGCTGATACTGCGGTGGCGCTTCGCTCGGCCAACGGGCTGATCCGATCTCAGGTCGGCAAGCAGCTCGGCCTCAAATTCACCCCGACCATCGAGTTCGTGCCAGACGCCGTACCAGAGAACGCCAGGCAGATTGACGACCTGCTCGCCCACGCGAGGTCGGTAGACGCGCGCGTGGCCGAGCAGGCCGCAGGCGCGGCGTACGCGGGCGAGGCCGACCCGTACAAGCACGACGAAGTCGAGGAGCGCGCAGGGCGCGACGAGGTTGTCGAGGAACGCGCGCAGCCTGATGACGACAAGGCCTGACGCCCAACCGTCGCGACCGATCTCGGGCCTAGCCATTCTCGACAAGCCCTCCGGCTGGACTTCACATCAGGTGGTCGGGCGCATCCGCCGGCTGGCCGGCACCCGCAAGGTGGGGCACGCCGGGACGCTGGACCCCATGGCCACCGGGGTGCTGGTCGTGGGTGTCGAGAAAGCGACCCGCTTGTTGGGATACCTCGCGTTGTCCGACAAGGTTTATGAGGCGACGATTCGCCTGGGCATTGGCACGATCACCGACGACGCCGAAGGTGAAGTCGTCACGACTACGGGCGCGGCTGATCTTGGCGAAGCCGAGATCGAGGCTGCCATGGTGGAGTTGCGTGGCGACATCCTTCAGGTGCCGGCTGCGGTGTCGGCGATCAAGATCAACGGTGTTCGCTCGTACCGCCGGGTCCGTGCTGGTCAGACGGTGGAGCTTTCCGAACGGCCGGTCACCATCCGCAGATTCGACCTGCTGGGTCGCCGAGAACTTGAGGTCGATGGGGTTGGTTGTGTCGACCTAAGCGTGGTGGTCGAGTGCTCATCAGGGACGTACATTCGCGCGCTGGCTCGGGATCTCGGCGCCGCTCTCGGGGTGGGCGGTCACCTGAGCAGCGCTGCGCAGGACGCGGGTCGGGGCATTCACGCTGGACGAGGCTCAGACGTTGGAGGAGGCCGAGCGGGGACTCAGGATCGTGCCGCTGGATCGGGTCGTCCGCAGCAGCTTCCCGACGTTGACGGTCAACGAGATCCAGGCGAGATCAGATCCGAAACGGTCGGCGCTTGGCTGGCGTGATCTTGCCAGACGGCACGACGGCATTAATTGACGCAGGCCGGTCACTTCCTGGCGCTTTACCGCCAGGAAGGACCGGATGCTATTGCAGAGGCTGTGTTTGTCTGAGCTCGCATCTTCGGTCAGATCAGGAAGCCCACGTGAGGCACTGACAGCGGGAAGCACGCTTGCCCTGGGTCCAGCATGCGCCGGTCACTGGGTTGGTCGGAAGCATGTGGATCACGATCGACATGACGCCAGGCGGTATCAGCTGGGTCCGTCTGGCGCATCGACTGGCACAAATGGCACGGTGGTCTGGTCAATGGCCATGCCGTCGTCGTCTGGGCACCAGGTCGAACCAGACTTCGTTCGGGTGACTGCGTCGGCCGGCAAGCACGCAGTCGCAAGTCTGGTCGTTGTAGTGGCCGCCGGCTGCCAGGAGCCCTTGTCTGACACAGGCACCGACGTGGAGGTGAGCGCCGAACGTCCTGTCCGTCGCTGACGGATCGATCCCGTCACTCGGAGCGTGAATGTGGTGCTGCCGTCGGTGGTTTCAGTGATCGTGATCTTCGCCTTGGCCGAATCGAATGCGCCCGTCAGTGGTACGTCGGGAGATCTCAGTCCAGTCTGAGATCGTCTCAGAACTTGGAATGTCCTGACAACGCCCCGCTCGCGGCCTGTGTTCCGCCCAGAACCAGCGCGCAGCCTGCAAGGCCGCCGAGCGCAGCTTTAGTAATACGCTTCAAAGTGTCCCCCCGAGAGTCAGATGCATGCGTGTGCTCGGAAATTCTTACACAACTTGGCTCTCTTCGCGTGCCATCTGTCCATAACGTGGGTCATTTTCCAGAGCGCTGCATGGTTCGGCTGTCTGCTTAACTATCGACGTTGGCGGCGAGAAGACTGGGAGGCGCATGGAATGAGCAGGCCGACCGTCGTAATCATCGGCAACTTCGATGGGGTCCATCGAGGACACGTCGAGCTCATCCGCACCGCACGAGCGGCCGAGCCGGGAGCCCGCCTCGTTGCGGTGACGTTCTGGCCGCATCCGATGTCAGTGGTCCGACCCGACCAGGCGCCGCCCCTGCTCACCTCACTTGAGCGTCGCAAAGAGCTGCTGCGCCAGGTGGGCGTCGATGAGATCGTGGTCGTGCACTTCACCCCTGAGGTCGCCAGCTGGAGCCCGGCCCAGTTCGTCGAGACCGTGCTCCGGCCGCTGCATCCCACCCGGATCGTTGTGGGGGAGAACTTCCGCTTCGGGTTCCGAGCCGCCGGCGATGTCTCCACGCTGGCGGAACTTGGGGCGGGGGAGTTCAAGGTTCAGGCGCTTCCGTTGGTCACCGACGGCACCCAGCCGAGCTCATCGACGCTAATCCGGCATGCGGTTGCGGAGGGCGACTTCGGTCGGGTCCGGGAGCTCAGCGACAACGTCTTCCGGTTTTCGGGCGTCGTTGTCCGCGGCGACAGACGGGGTCACGAACTGGGCTTCCCGACGGCCAACGTGCCGGTGCCGCCCGGAATGGCTGTGCCTGCCGATGGCGTCTACGCCGGCTGGGTCACACGGCTGGATGTGCCTTCACCGCGCTGGCCTGCTGCTATTTCGGTTGGCACGAACCCAACATTTGATGGTGTGGAACGACGGGTTGAGGCGTACGTGCTGGATCGTGATGACCTCGAGCTTTACGACGTAGAAATCGCGATCGATTTCTACGCCAGGCTCCGGGGGCAGGTGAAGTACGCGGGGAGAGAGGCATTGATCCGGCAGATGCATGCGGATGTTGAGGAGGCGCGGCACCTGTTGCACGCGGCCTGAGTGGAGTCGGCGAGCATCGCAGATGGGTGAGCTTTTCCCTTTGCTTTCTTGAGAAATCGGCTTGCTATCGAACGTGTCTTCGAATAGAATGGGAGCATGCAACTCGGGGATGCATCAGCAGGTGAGCGCACGGAACGCTCCCAGCTCGATGAGGCGCTGAACATCCTCGACACCGCGCTCAATGGTTTGGTCGACACGATTGAATCCGGTGGTCTTGAGCAACTCAGCGCTGCGGGGAAGATCAGCTTTTGGCGGCGGTTCGAGGCGTTCCGGAACCGGCTGCCGGTGGTCGAGCACAGTTTGATCGCGGATGCGGAAGCTCATGATTTGGCTGGTGAGTATTGCTTCTCCAGCCTGAGCCATGTTGTTGACCCGGATGTTGTTGCTGTCGCCGAGCGAGGCGGCTGCCCGGGTGCGTGCTGCGGCAGCGTTGGGTCCGCGCACCTCAAAGGACGGGGAACCCGTGGGGCCGGTGCTGCCGAGTCTGGCTGCCGCGCAGCGGGCTGGTGCGGTGTCACCGGAGCAGGTGCAGATTGTGGCTCGGGCCATGCAGAAACTCAGCCGGCCCGACCTGGACTCCGACCAGGTGGCGGCTGCAGAGCAGCAGCTGGTCAAACAGGCCCAAGAGCTGGGGCCGAAAGACTTGCGACTGGTCGCAGATCGGATAGTCGACGCGGTCGACCCCGATGGCCCAGCACCGGTCGATGATCAGCTGCAGCAGGACCGCCGGCATCTGGAGCTGCGGCAGCGCCGCGACGGCATGTGGCAGCTGGAAGGCAAACTCACCAACACGGTCGGCGCCCAGTTGCATGCGGTGTTGGATCCGCTGACCAGGCCACGGACCACGACGGTGGAGATTGATGGCAAGACCGTCGAGATTGCTGATGAGCGGCGTTACGGGCAGCGGATGCACGATGCGTTCGAGGATGCCTGCGGCCGGTTGCTGCAGCTGGCGGACCGGCCCGCAGATCGGTGGCACCCCGGCGTCGGTGATTGTCACTGTGCGGCTGTCGAGGATCTGCTCGCGAAGGCTGGGATTGCTGAGACCACCGACGGCAGCCAGCTCAGCGCGGATCAGTTGTTGCGGGTTGCTGATGAGGCTGAGATTTGGCCCACCATCATCGACCGCAATGGTGTCCCGCTGGCGTTGGGCCGGACGAGACGGATCGCTTCCCGCGGCCAGACCATGGCGTTGATCGCCCGGGAGGGTGGATGTTCCTTCCCGGGTTGTGATCATCCGCCGCAATGGTGCGACCGGCACCACATCATCGACTGGATCGACGGCGGGCCGACCGACCTAGACAACATGACTTTGCTCTGCAGATATCACCACACCCATTTCCTGCAGAAAGGCTGGAGCTGCCGCATCAACGCCGACGGTCTGCCGGAATGGATACCGCCGCGCTGGATCGACCCCGAACAACGACCCCAACTCCACACCCGAATCCGACGCCTGCACACCCAACGCCAACTCAGCCGGCGGCGACCGAAGGCTGCATGAATGAGCAGAGTTGCCGGCAATGGCCATCGCTACCTGACCGCAGAACTCACCATGTGCCTGACACTGCGGCCATTCCTGCACCAGGCCAATTCCGGCGCGCAGGATCAGACGCCGCACGGGAACGATCTTGACGCCCGACACCGGCACACTCACACGCAGGAACGACCGCCAAGATGAGCACTTCGATACGCGCCGCTGCCTCACTGGCGAATTCGCTGCCAACTGCCCACCGCTGGTAGATTGGCGGCGCCGTTTGACCGGCCGCGGATTTCAAGGGCTCCCGACTCACACCATGTGAAAGATGCCGACTAGGGCATCGGGGGCGCCGCGCAACGGGAGACCGAGAGGAGAACGTAGTGTCGATCGACGCTGCAGCGAAGAAAAAGATCATTGACGAGTACGCGACCAGCGATGGCGACACGGGTTCCCCGGAGGTCCAGGTCGCCATCCTCACCAAGCGGATCGCGCATCTCACAGAGCACCTCAAAGAGCACAAGCATGACCATCACAGCCGGCGAGGCCTGATGCTGCTGGTTGGGCAACGCCGCCGGCTGCTCAACTATGTAGCCAAAACTGACATCGAGCGCTACCGGTCGCTCATCGAGCGTCTCGGGCTGCGTCGCTGATCTGTCAAGCACTGGGGCCGCGTTCTGGAGCACATGCTGAACACGTGATGCGGAGCCTGGCCCTGCTAGACCACAATTGAACAAACCACATCAAGTTCGAGATCGCATCTCGACACAGATGCTCGACGAGGAGAGACTCGGTCCTCGGTAGTGGTTTTCGGGAGGAGCGTTCCGCTCTGGCCCGCGGACCTCGATCGAAGACCGGCCTCCACCAAGCTCGGGGGACTGACGCGGGACTCATGTACCGCGCCACGTCGAGCTCATCAAGTGCGGGAGCGATCCCCGCTCAGGTACTGGCGACCGTCGCCAGCGCCACAGAAAGGAATCCCGTGGAGGGACCAGATCTTCAGTTCACCGAGGCCGTTATTGACAACGGGAACCTCGGCCGCCATGTCGTCCGGTTCGAATCCGGCCTATTAGCTCAGCAGGCCGCCGGATCGGCGACCGTCTATCTAGACGACGACACCATGGTGTTGTCAGCCACGACTGCGCAAGCGAAGCCGCGCGAGGCCCTCGACTTCTTCCCACTCACTGTGGACGTCGAGGAACGGATGTACGCAGTGGGCCGCATTCCCGGCTCGTTCTTCCGCCGTGAGGGCCGCCCGTCCGAGGGCGCGATCCTCGCCTGCCGGCTCATCGACCGCCCGCTGCGTCCGTGCTTCGTCAAGGGCCTGCGCAACGAGATCCAAGTGATCGTTACGGTCATGGCCTTGAATCCAAACAAGCTCTACGACGTGGCGGCGATCAATGCCGCCTCACTGTCCACCCAGCTGGCGGGTTTGCCCTTCAGCGGTCCGGTTGGCGGCGTCCGCGTTGCACTCATCGACGGCCGCTGGATCGGGTTCCCCGACGTCGACCAACTCGAGAACGCCACCTTCGACATGGTGGTTGCCGGCCGGGTCACAGCTGCCGGCGATGTGGCCATCGCCATGGTTGAGGCAGAGTCCACAGAACACACGTGGGATCTCGTGCGGTCCGGCAAGACCGCTCCGACCGAGGAAGTTGTATCAGCCGGTCTGGAGGCGGCGAAGCCGTTGATCAAGGCCTTGTGCGACGCCCAGCTCGAGCTGGCAGCGAAGTTCCCCAAGCCGATCGCCGATTTCCCGATTTTCGTCGACTACAACGACGACGTGTACGCCGCGGTTGGCGAATCGGCCACTGTGGAACTCAGCGAGGTCATGTCGATTGCCGACAAGCAGAAGCGCGAGCAGGCCGTCGATACCCTCAAGAGCACGATTGTCGAGCGTTTGGCACCGCAGTTCGAGGGCCGCGAGAAGGAGATCGCCGGGGCATACCGAGCCCTAAGCAAGCAGCTGGTTCGGCAGCGGATCTTGACCGACAGGATCCGTATCGATGGCCGTGGTGTGACCGATATTCGCACGTTGTCCGCCGAGGTCGGCGTAGTGCCGCGGGTGCATGGGTCGGCGCTCTTCCAGCGCGGCGAGACACAGATTCTCGGCGTCTCAACGCTGAACATGCTGGGCATGGAGCAAAAGCTCGACACGCTCGCGCCGGAAACGAGCAAGCGCTACATGCACAACTACAACTTCCCGCCTTACTCCACCGGTGAGACCGGCCGGGTCGGGTCGCCCGAAACGGCGCGAGATAGGTCACGGGGCGCTGGCCGAGCGCGCCCTGTTGCCGGTGCTGCCGACGCGTGAGGAGTTCCCGTACGCGATTCGTCAGGTGTCGGAAGCTCTCGGCTCAAACGGCTCTACTTCGATGGGGTCTGTGTGCGCCTCGACGCTGGCTTTGCTCAACGCAGGCGTGCCGCTGCGCGCACCGGTCGCCGGAATTGCCATGGGCTTGGTCTCCGACACGGTGGACGGTGAGACCCGCTACATGGCATTGACCGACATCCTCGGCGCAGAGGACGCGTACGGCGACATGGATTTCAAAGTCGCCGGCACCCGGGATTTCATTACCGCGCTGCAGCTAGACACCAAGCTGGACGGAGTTCCGGCCTCGGTGCTGGGAGACGCGCTGAACCAGGCCAAGGACGCTCGAAACACCCTGCTCGATGTGATGCGTGAAGCCATCGACGGTCCTGATGAAATGAGCACCTACGCACCGCGGATCATCACCATGAGGATCCCGGTCGACAAGATCGGCGAGGTCATCGGCCCGAAGGGCAAGGTGATCAACCAGATCCAGGACGACACCGGCGCGGACATCTCCATTGAGGACGACGGGACGATCTATGTAGGAGCTGATCAGGCCGACAAAGCCGAGGCAGCACGTGTCATGATCAACGCCATTGCCAACCCGACCAATCCCGAGAAGGGTGAACGCTATCTCGGGACGGTTGTCAAGATCACCGCCTTCGGCGCCTTTGTCTCGTTGCTGCCAGGCAAGGACGGTCTGCTGCACATCTCCAAGATGCGCTCGCTCGCTGGGGGACAGAGAGTCGAGAGCGTCGAGGATGTGCTCAATGTCGGACAGAAGATCCAGGTAGAGATCAACGAGATCGACGATCGGGGCAAGTTGTCGCTGGTTCCTGTGGTTGAGGAGACGGTGTCGGCGTAGCGGTTGTTCCGACGTTTGCGTTAGCGCCGATGCCTGTCGTTCCGCGTGGCCGTCATGGACGGCGCCTTCCACAGCTGGATGGCGCCGTCCGCCGTACGGTGCTGCCGAACGGTCTGCAGATCGTCACTGAGGACATCCGGTCCACCGGTACCTACTCCTTGGGTGTATTCGTCTCGGTCGGCTCGCGCCATGAGACGCCGAGCAAGCATGGCGCCTCACATTTCTTGGAGCACCTGCTTTTCAAGGGAACTGCAACGCGCACGGCTGAGCAGATCTCGGCGTCGATCGAGTCAGTGGGCGGCGAACTCAACGCATACACCGCCAAAGAACACACCTGCTTCTACGCTCGCGTGCTGCACAGTGACGCTGAGCTCGCCCTCGACGTGCTCAGCGACATGATCACTCACTCATTGATCACTCCTGATGACGTGGACGCGGAGCGGGCGGTGATCTTGGACGAGATCTCCATGCATGCCGACGATCCGGCCGAACTGGCCGTTGACGCGGTCGCGGCCGAGATCTTCGGCAAGTCAGGGCTCGACCGTCCGGTCATCGGGTCGGCAGCCTCGGTGGCAGATCTGACACGGCAGCGCATCATGCAGCACTGGAGGCGGCACTATCGGCCCGGCTGCCTGGTTGTCGCGGCTGCTGGCAAGGTCGACCACGACCGGCTCGTCGAGCGGCTCAGCCCTCTCGACGGACAGCCGTCAAAACCTGCGGCTCCACGGCGAGGGTCCGCTACGATCAGGGGCCGCGGCGCGCTGCTCATGCAACCGTTGCCGCTCGAGCAATCCAGCGCTGTGCTGGCATTCCCCAGCCCAGGCGTCTTCGATGCTCGCCGATATCCGCTTGGTCTGCTCTCCCTGATCCTGGGGGGCGGCATGTCTTCTCGGCTGTTCGTCGAAATACGGGAGCGGCGGGGACTGACCTACGGCATCGACGCGGGCGAGACTGCCTACTCCGATTCTGGTTTTTGGAGCGTGGAATGGCAGTGTGCACCTGGCAAGCTCACCCAGATTCTCGAGCTGGTGCGAGCAACGCTTGCAGAGGTTGCTGCCGACGGCATTACCGAGGATGAGTTGGCGCGAGCCAAGGGCCAGATGTGCGGTCAAATGGCACTCTCGTACGAAGGGCCGGGCAGCCGGATGGGCCGTCTAGGCGTGAACGCCATCCTGGGCGACGATCGGACCCTTGGCGAGGTGCTGCGTGGCTTTGATCAGGTGACGGCCGAGCAGGTACGCGCCGAGGCACAACTCCTCTTCACTCAGCCGCCGACGCTGGCCATCGCGGGGGCTCGGGTACGGGCCCGGCAAGTCGAGTCAGTGCTCTCCCGGTGGTAGAACCGAGTATCAGCTTCTCGGCTGGCTATAGCCTGCTGCGAGTCTGACAAGTCGGAGGGTGGTCGGGAATGACACGCGTGGGAGTCTTTGGATCCCGTGGCCGCATGGGCGCCGAAGTGTGTCGCGCAGTGGACTCGGCCTCAGACTTGGAATTGGTTGCCGCGCTTGACTTGGAGGATGACCGCGCTCCGGCCGAGACTGCGCAGGTCATCGTCGACTTCACTCATCCTGACGCTGTGATGGACAACCTCTCATGGTGCATTGACCACGGCATCCACGCCGTCGTCGGCACGACCGGCTTTACAGACGAGCGGCTAGATCGGCTGCGTACCACTCTTGCTGAACATGACGGTATCGGCGTCCTCGTCGCACCCAACTTCTCCATCGGAGCGGTACTGATGATGAGTTTCGCCGAGCAGGCCGCCGCGTTCTACGAAAGTGCGGAGGTCATTGAGTTGCATCATCCGGGCAAGGCCGATGCGCCATCCGGCACTGCAGCGAATACGGCACGCAGGATTGCCGCTGCGCGTCATGCGGCGACTCTGGGAGCGCCGCCTGATGCAACGGTCCAGGAGCTTCCCGGGGCTCGCGGCGCCAAGGTTGACGGGATCCGGGTGCACGGTGTCCGGCTCCGCGGACTCGTTGCGCATCAGGAGGTGCTGTTCGGCGCGGAGGGCGAGACCTTGACCATCCGGCACGATTCGCTCGACAGGGTCTCATTCATGCCAGGCGTGCTCGCCGCCGTTCGCGCGATCAGCACCAGGCCGGGATTGACTGTCGGGATTGAACCCATTCTTGGGATCCAATGACGTGAACCGATCACGGACCAGTCGCCTACGGGGCTCGCCGCTGGTCGGCGTACTGATCGTCATCCTCATAGCGGTGTTGCTCGTCGTGGGCCTCTATGTCGCCGATCGGTACGCGCACCGTCGGGCCGAGAAGCAGGTTGCGGCGCTGTTGCAAAACCAATTGGGAACACCTGAGCCGCCCGTGGTCAACATCGAGGGTTTTCCGTTCCTGACCCAGGTCGCGGCTGACTCCATCGGCACGGTACACGTCGTGGCAGACCAGCTCGGCGAAACAACCAGTGCCCCGCTGATCTTGGCGCATGCCGATCTCATCATGAGCGACGTTGACACCGATGACTGGTTCAAGTCGATGAAGGTCACCCACACCGAGGGAGCCGCTCGGCTCGACTACGCGAAACTCTCCTCACTGGCTGGCGCGCCGCTGGCGTACGGCGGCGAGGGCCGGCTGGAGATCTCGGTGAATACCACCGTAGTTCGCCGAGAAGTCGAGGCTGTGATCACCGGCTTGCCGCGGCTCAACGCCAAGGAGCAGACGATGACGCTGAGCGACGCGAGGATCGCAGTCGCGGGAGTGAACCTGCCCGACTTCACTGCCCAGGCATTGCTGGCCGCCGTGCTGAAGCCAATCCCCCTCAAGGGGATGCCACTCGGAATGACGGTCACCAAGATCGTGGCGGCTGAAGACGGCCTGCAAGTCAACCTCGCTGGGGACAATCAGACGATCTCGTCCTAATTGCTCGGCATCAGCCTCAACTGCCCGCCGCAAGGTTGGTGTGGAGCCGTACTTGCTTGAGGCGTACGGACCCGTCTTCTGGCCCGATTTCCCGGGTGGCCCCATCGGCATCCCAACCGGCAGCGATGAGGAATCGGTAGAGCGCGTCGTCGGACGCGTTCACCCAGCAACGAGCACGGTCAAATCCGTCGGCCCGCAGTGTGTCCGCGCAGGCGTTCAGGAGCCGCGAGCCATGGCCTCGATGCTGAGCCGCCGGATCCACGACCAACTGGTCGATTGCGCCGTCCACACGCTGGTCGGCATCGTCATCTTGGTCCGGCATGATGGTGGCGAAGCCCACCAGTCGCGAACCGTCAGTCGCGACAAGGACGCGAAACGCAGCCTGCGGGGGCCGCTCAATGGCCGAGCGCCAGGAGTCAGTCATCTCCGCCAATGCGAGCGACCCGAGCATCAACTCGGCGAGATCGGCTGGCCACTGGGTGGCCCAGAACCGTCGCTGCAACTCGGCAATGCTCGAGGCCTCGGCGGGCCAGGCTAGCCGTACGGACTCGGCGATCGGTCCACCGGAAGCTGAACTCACGGGCGCGATGTTATCTGGCCTGTACCCTTCCTCCCGTGGCCGTCGGTAGCTTGCAGATCCCGCCTTTGCTATCCCCGAACGCGATGCGCATCGTCTCGCTCGGTGGCCTGGGCGACGTCGGTCGGAACATGGCAGTCGTGGAGTTCGACGGCCAGCTGCTGCTGATCGACTGCGGCGTGCTGTTTCCAGAAGATGATCATCCCGGGGTCGATCTGATCTTGCCCGGCTTCGACGCCATCAGCGAGCGGCTGGACGATGTCAGCGGCCTCGTGCTCACGCACGGTCACGAGGACCACATCGGGGCTGTGCCCTATCTGCTGCGACAGCGACCTGACATCCCGATTATCGGGTCCAAGCTGACGCTGGCGCTGCTTGCCGAAAAGTTGCGTGAGCACCGTCTGCGGAACGTTCCGCAGCGCATCGTCACCGACGGTGACAAGATCGGCATCGGCAAGTTCGAGTGCGAGTTCATCGCCGTGAACCACTCGATTCCGGATTCCTTGGCTGTGGCAGTACGCACGCCAGCCGGACTCATTTTGCATACCGGTGACTTCAAGCTGGATCAGTTGCCGCTGGACGGTCGCATCACAGACCTGCGCGCCTTCGCAAGACTTGGCGAAGAGGGTGTCGACCTTTTCATGGTCGACTCGACCAATGCCGAAGTGCCTGGTTTCACGACACCGGAGCGTGACATCAGCCCCGCTCTCGAGCGGGTGTTCGCGGCCAGCCGGCAACGGGTGATCGTCGCCTGCTTCGCCTCCCATGTCCACCGCGTTCAGCAGATCCTGGACGCGGCTGTTGCTCACCGGCGCAAGGTGGTTTACGTCGGCCGTTCCATGGTGCGCAACATGAGTGTCGCTCGCGATCTGGGCTACCTGAGAATTCCCGCGAACACCTTGATCGATCAACGGGACATCGACGATTACCGGCCCGAGGACGTCGTGATCATCTCGACCGGCTCACAAGGCGAGCCGCTATCGGCGTTGTCACGGATGGCCCACCGCGAGCACCCAGTGATCGAGCTCAAAGGCGGCGACACCGTCGTACTCGCCAGCTCGCTCATCCCAGGCAACGAGAGCGCGGTATATCGAGTGATCAACGGTCTGACTCGACTGGGTGCCCATGTCGTGCACCGAGGGAACGCACTTGTTCACGTATCCGGGCACGCCAGCGCGGGGGAGCTGCTCTACTGCTACAACATCATCCGGCCGCGCAATGTGATGCCGGTGCATGGCGAGGTGCGGCATCTGAATGCCAACGGCGACCTGGCAATCGCAACAGGCGTTCCGGCTGACCGCACGATCATCGCTGAGGACGGCATGGTCGTCGACCTGGAGAACGGAATGGCCAGAATCGTCGGAAAGGTCGATGCCGGCTACATCTTTGTCGACGGCACCACAATCGGCGATATCTCCGAGCTGGCGTTGACCGACCGACGCATCCTCGGCGAGGAAGGCTTCATCTCCGTGATCGCGGTCGTGAACACTCATGCCTCAAAGATCGTCAGCGGTCCGGACATCCATGCTCGCGGCTTCGTGGAAGACGATGGGGTGTTCGACGACGTGCGCCCGCTCCTCGTGGCTGCGCTCGAAGCGGCGCTGCAGGAGGGCGTGGACGACTCCCACCGGCTTCAGCAGGTGATCAGACGGCAACTCGGCAGGTGGGTCAGCGACACCCACCGCCGCAGACCGATGATCATCCCGGTCGTCATCCAAGCCTGAGAAGCGGGCCGTCTGAATCGGCATTCCGCGTACGCAGGGGGGACGACCCCCCTGACCCCCCGCCCGGCCGTCAAGTCAGCGGGTGACCTTGCCAGCCTTGATGCAGGACGTGCAGACGTTGAGCCGCTTCGGGCTGCCGGAGACGACGGCTCGTACGCGTTGGATGTTCGGGTTCCAGCGCCGGTTGGTCTTCTTCTTGGACCAGGGGACGTTGTGGCCGAACCCGGGCCTCTTGCCGCATATGTCACATACCGCAGCCACTGGAGTTCGCTCCCAAGTTACGTCGATCAGGTGTAGATGCCGATGTGGGCAACCGGAAAAGAGTACCTGACTGGCACCAACGCAGGCCAATCGCGTGACGCCGTCCTATTAGGGTGGGCCACGTGTCAGCCAGGCTCGCGGAGGCGCCCACGCTCTGGGGG
Source organism: uncultured Actinomycetota bacterium (assembly GCA_963740515.1). Classification (GTDB taxonomy): domain Bacteria; phylum Actinomycetota; class Actinomycetes; order Propionibacteriales; family Propionibacteriaceae; genus Microlunatus. The sequence goes on along the minus strand of CAVUEO010000022.1, from coordinate 137,280 downwards.
GCCTACGACGCTTGGCTGCGGCGGGCGACCGGTGTCATCGGTGAGTCAGCCGAGGCGTTGAACGCCATCAATGTCTTTCCGGTGCCTGACGCCGACACTGGGTCGAACCTCAAGCTGACCTTGACCGGGATCTCCGACGCGGTCGGTAGCCTCGAGCAGGCCACCGCGGACTCAGCCGTTCAGGCAGCGATCTTGTGTGCCCACGGCAACTCTGGAGCCATCGTCGCCGAAATGTTCGTCAGCGTCTGTCGGACACTGGAATACGACTTGCACATTCTGCAGGCGATGCCGCGGGGCCAGCTCATTGCCACGCTGCTGCGGTCAGCGGCTGTCGCAGCTAGGCGCGCCGTTGCGCGACCAGTCGCCGGAACGATCCTGACGGTCGCCGACGAAGCAGCGGGCGCCGCCGAAGCGGCTGCACTCGCCCATCCTGATGATGCTCTGACCGCGGTGCGCGCGGCACAGCGCCGCGCCCACGAATCACTGGCCGGTACGCCGCAGCAGCTAGCCGTCCTGGGTTCAGCCGGAGTAGTGGACGCCGGCGGCCAGGCTTACGTACTGCTGATCGACGTGCTCGCCGAAGTGCTCGGCGGACCACCAGCCCAGCCGCTGACGGCCGTCGGCCCGCGCACAGCAGGAATGCAGTCCGCGTGGCCGCAGATGAGAAGCGAATACGAGGTGATGTATACCCTCCGTGGCGCTCCACCGTCGGATCTGGATGCACTCCGCGACCAACTGTCAGAGCTCGGCCATAGCGTGGTCATTGTGGGTGACCAGGCCATCGCGCAGGTCCACGTCCACCTCGGCGAGGCCGGTGCTGCGATCGAGACCGCGCTTCCGTTCGGCGAACTAAGCCAGATCCGCATCGCTGCACTGCCGCAGAGTTCGCTCGTGGGTCAGCGAAGTGTCCTGGCCGCAGTCGTCGGTCCCGGGCTGGCTCAAGTCGTCGCGTCGCTCGGCGGCATACCTGTGCTCGCTACTGAGGACGACGTCGCAGTCGAGGAGCTGCAAACTGCCGCTGAGCGCACCTCCTGCACCGAACTGGTGATCTTGCCTAATGGAGTGGAGAACCTCAAAAGGGCCAACTCGGTTGCAGCTCAGTTGCGCCGGAACGGCCGCCGGGTCGGCATCATCCCAACTGTTGCCCAGGTGCAGGGCCTGGCCGCGATGGCCGTGCACGAGCCATCGGCCGACTTCGAGTCAGCGGTCGCGGCGATGACGAGCGCCGCCAACCATGCCAGACATGGCGAAATCTTTGTGGCCGAGAAGTCGACGTTGACCAATGCCGGCCGCTGTCAGTCTGGCGATGTGCTCGGCGTCATCCAAGGAGATGTGGTCGTCATCGGCACCTCCATGGCAGATGTGGCTTGGCAGGTGGTCGAGCGGCTGCTCAAGGCCGGCGGGGAGCTACTGACGCTCATCCGCGGGCTCGATGCCGACGACAATCTTCTGCCTGACCTCGCAGCTCGCGCCCGCGAAATGGCCGGCACTCTCGATATCGAGATCTTGGACGGAGGGCAGCCGGGCTCTCCACTATTGCTCGGGGTGGAATGACGATACTGAAGCCAGTCGGTTCACCGTGGCGTACCGACACCTTCCGCAGGCTGGCGACTCGCCTTGAGAACGTCGTCGGAGACAAGACCGCCAAGCAGTTCCAGCCACTGAAAATTCTGACTGTTGGCGATCTCATGCGGCATGTGCCGCGCCGCTATTTCTCTGGCACCGAGCTGAGCGACCTCTCAACGCTCCAGGAAGGTGAGGAGGTCGCGGTGATGGCGGAGGTCGTGGACGCCCGCACCTTCAACCTTCCTGATCGGCCCAACTATCGGCTGCCGAGCAAGCCGCGGCTAGAGGCCACCATCACCGATCATCGCGGCAGGTTGACGTGCACTTTCTTCGGCCAGCCGAGACTGATCAGCTACTGGCAGGGGCAGCTACGCCCTGGCGCTCGGGGCATCTTCGCTGGCAAGGTAACGAGATTCAATGGCCGGCTGCAGCTAGCGCATCCGGATTTTGTCATTCTTGACGAATTCGGTGCGGTGATCGGCGGTGCCGCGCACAATGCGTCACTGGCGTCGGCCTCAAGATCACCGATGGTCGGCCTTTATCCGGTGGCGGGGAAGTTGCGCACTTGGACCGTCGCCGACAGCGCCGCCCTGGCGCTGGATTCGCTGGCGGGGATCGAGGATCCGCTCCCGCAGTGGGCTCGTGAAGCCGCTGGCGTGGCCGACTTGGAGTCGGCATTCCGAGGACTGCATCAGCCGACCGATAAGTCGGCTATCAACGGGGGGCGGGACCGGCTGCGGTTCGATGAGGCGTTCGCCTTGCAGTTGACGATGGCGTATCGGAGGGCCGATGCGGCCTCGCGGCGAGCGGTGCCGAGGCCTAGGAGGGCCAATGGCCTGCTCGACGCATTCGACGAACGGTTGCCGTTCCTCCTCACCAAAGGTCAGATCGCGGTCACTGATGAGATCATGGCCGACCTGGGTAGGACGCGTCCCATGCAGCGACTGCTGCAGGGCGAGGTTGGGTCGGGCAAGACATTGGTGGCGTTGCGCGCGATGCTGGCTGTGGTCGATGGCGGCGGTCAGGCCGCACTGCTGGCGCCAACTGAAGTGCTGGCCGCTCAGCACTTCCAAACAATCACTCGCATGCTCGGCGACTTAGCCAGTGGTGGGACCCTCGGTGCGCCGGACCAGGCGACCGGTGTTGTGCTGATCACCGGGTCCTCCGCCGTGGGCCGCCGTCGGGAGGCAACCCTGCAAGCGGCGTCGGGTACGGCTGGGATCGTCATCGGCACGCACGCGTTGCTCAGCTCCGATGTGCAGTTCGCCGATCTCGGGCTGGTCGTGGTCGATGAGCAGCATCGGTTCGGTGTGGAACAGCGCGCCGCATTGACCGCCAAGGCCGAGCTGCGGCCGCATGTCCTCGTGATGACTGCGACGCCGATCCCACGCTCAGTGGCCATGACGGTCTTTGGTGACCTGGAGACCTCGACGTTACGGGAGCTTCCGGCGGGGAGGGCGGACGTAACCACCGTTGTCGTGGATACGGTTCACCAGCCGTCCTGGGTACAACGAGGCTGGCAGCGCATCGTGGAAGAGGTGGGCCACGGTCGCCAGGCGTATGTCGTATGCGCACGGATTTCCTCCAACAGTTCATCTGGCACAGACGGAGAGAACCTAGGTGACAAAACAGACGGCGCGGCAGCACCGGCGGTTGCAGCCGAGGACTTGTTTGAAGAATTGCGCAATGGACCGCTGGCCGGGTTGCGGGTCGAGATGGTGCACGGCCATTTGCCCAGCGAGGAGAAGGACGCGGTGATGAGCCGCTTCGCTGCCGGCGACACGGACGTACTGGTCGCCACGACGGTGGTCGAGGTTGGGGTGGATGTGCCCAACACGTCAGTGATGGTGATCCATGACGCTGACCGCTTCGGTATTTCTCAGCTGCACCAGCTGCGCGGCCGGATTGGCCGGGGAGCCCATCAGGGAGTCTGCTTACTGCTGACGACCGCCGATGAGCAGAGCTCAGCACGCCGGCGACTGGATGCTGTGGCCTCGACACGTGACGGCTTTGCCCTCGCGGAGGTGGATCTTGAGCAGCGCCGTGAAGGAGATGTGCTGGGTGCTAGCCAGTCGGGGAGCCGATCAAGCCTGAAGCTGCTGCGAGTCTTGAAAGACGCAGATCTGATCGCCGAAGCTCGGACCTTGGCGGAGCGGTGCATCGCTCAGGATCCGGAGCTCAGTGATCCGGGATTGGCTGACATCGTGACCGACGTGGAGATGGACGCGGCCGGGGACTGGCTGGAGCGCACATGAGACGTTGCAGATGCGAAGCGACCTCGAGCGCCACCGGCGAGGCGGGTATGTGAGTCGGATCATTGCTGGGTCACGCGGTGGGCAACGGATCGTGATGCCGACGGGCGACAGTGCCCGTCCGACCACCGATCGGGTACGCGAGGCGCTATTTTCAGCCATCGCGGTCTGGGCGGGCACAGCAGCAGCGCCGGTCGAGAAGTCCCTCCACGACCTCGCCTTGTGCGATTTGTACTCCGGTTCGGGCGCTGTGGGGTTGGAGGCGGCCAGTCGTGGCGCCAGGCGAGTGCTGCTGGTCGAGCGCGACACTCGGACCGCGCAGCTCAGCAGGCGCAACGCCGAAGCACTCGGGCTGGCTGTCGAGATCGTCGTATCGCCGGTCGAGCGGCTGCTGCGGAAGCCTCCGGCTCAGCCGTTCGATGTCGTCTTCGCTGACCCACCGTATGAACTCGACACCCCAACCATCAGCGCCCAGATCGAGCGACTCGTCACCAATGAGTGGGTGGGCGAAGGCTCCCTGATCGTCGTCGAGCGCTCGCGGCGCTCACCGGAATTGGTGTGGCCGAATATGGCTGCGAAGCATTGGACCCGGGCCTACGGTGAGACCATCCTGGCTTTCGGGTCGCTTGACTCGGAGCTTGGCAGGCGTGGGGAGGAGGAGCCATGACCCGAGCTGTGTGTCCGGGATCGTTCGATCCCGTCACGCATGGGCACCTTGACGTCATCGCACGAACAGCGCGTGTCGTCGATGACGTGGTGGTAGCAGTCGGCACCAACATTTCCAAGAACTCCTTGTTCAGTCCAGATGAGCGAGTTGAGATGCTCACTGAGGAGTGCGCGCAATGGAGCAACGTCGAGGTGACACTGTTCGGTGGCCTGCTGGTTGACTTCTGTGCCGCGCACGGCATTGACATCATCAGCAAGGGCTTGCGGGCCGCCGATCTCAGCTATGAGCTGCAGATGGCACAGATGAATCGGCAGCTCACTGGTGTGGACACCATGTTCCTGCCCACAGCGCCGCAATGGGCCTTCGTATCCTCATCTTTGGTCCGCGAGGTGGCGACGCTGGGCGGTGATGTCACAGCATTCCTTCCGGCCAAAATCGCGGCGCGCACGACGGCGAAAGTTGCGTCTCGGAATGCGGGAGCAGCACTGGATGTATGAGACGGGGTCCATCTGCGCGACACTAGGGAGCAAAGCACACTCGGAAAGGGGACGACGTGGTGGCTTTGGGGGCAGGAACGTCCATGGTTGGGCGTGGAACAGCTGAGGAGAAGCTCGCGCATCTGCGTGAGCTCGTTCTCAACGCGCGGGCGATGCCGATGTCGGCATCCTGCGTCATCAATCGGGGGGAAGTCCTCGCGGCAATCGACGATCTGATCGACAACCTGCCGGAGGAGATCGCAGGTGCGCAACGGGTCATCGACCAGGCGGCATACAAGATCGCCGAAGGTGAAGCCGAGGCAGGCCGGATTATGGCCGAGGCGCGAGACCACGCCGCCAACCTCGCGCAGCACAGCGAGGTAATCCGGCTGGCCGAGCACATCGCTGCTGAGATGCGCTCTGAGGCCGATCACGAGGCGGCAGCTCTGCGCCGGGAGACCGATGAGTTCATCGACGCGCGGATGGCCGGTTTTGAGTCCGTGCTGCACAAGACGGCGAGCCAAGTGCGAACCGCCCGCGCCCGGCTGGCCGAGCGTAGCGGCCTGGATACGGGCGAGTTGCCAAGGCTGGACAAGCGCACATTCGGGGAATAGTCCGCCGCGCGCCGAACGTTCGGCCTCTCGATTCATGTGGGGAACCGGATCCCTAGCGGACGCCTACCCGACGTTCGCACTGAGAGTTTGGCTCCGTGACCTACCCGCCGGTAGGGTTGGGCGTCGGTCACGACGAAGAGCGGGGCCGCTCGGCTTGGAAGGAATGCGATGAGTTCGCCGCATCGCCCGCTGAACCCCCGCTCGGGTTTAGTCCTCGACACCCACGAATTGGGCCGTCGTGCGGGCGCTATGAAGGTGGTTCAGACATCCGTCGAGGCGCCTGCGGACCTGGGAATCGGCGTGATCGGCGTACCAGTGGGATCGCCGGTCGAGCTCTATCTTCGGCTTGAGTCGGTGGTCGAGGGAGTGCTCGTGAGCGGCAGTGCAACGGTCGAGGTCCGTGGGGAGTGCGTGCGGTGCCTTGGTGAGGTCTCCGACGAGTTGGAGGTCGCCATCCAGGAGCTGTACGTCTACCCAGGATTCGAGCCGGACGATGACCTCGCTAGCCGGCTGAAGGGCGACCTCATCGACCTCGAGCCGCTGCTTCGTGACGAAGTGGTGCTTGATCTGCCATTTCAACCGGTGTGTCGGGATGACTGCTCGGGGTTGTGCGTCGAATGTGGCGCCAACCTCAACGACGATCCGAGCCATCGCCACGAGGGGCGTCTCGATCCGCGGTGGGACGCGCTCAGCGGTCTTGAGGGTGGAGGCCGCAAATCTTACGATGTTTTACAAACTGCCCCACAGGCAACGAAATTTCCGGGCAAAAGCGCCCGGAGGAACCAGGAGTGAAGTCGTGGCGGTTCCCAAGAGGCGAGTGTCGCGAAGCAACACGCGACACCGCCGTTCCCAGTGGAAGGCGTCCGTGCCCGCGTTGGTGACCTGTGCGAACCCGGCCTGCCGAGAGAAGCACCTGCCACATGTGGCGTGTCCGGCGTGTGGGCAGTACGGGCCTCGGGGAGCCCGTCGTCAGGTTCTCTCATCCTGATGCGCACGGAGGCGACTGCTATTCGCCTACCTGCTGGAGATCTGCTCACCGAGCTCGGAATGAGTGTTGATCCTGAGCTGCTCGATCGCGCGCTGACACACCGCTCATATGCCTACGAGCAAGGTGGACTGCCCACCAACGAGCGGCTGGAGTTCCTTGGTGACTCTGTTCTCGGTCTCGTCGTGACAGAGCACCTGTTCGTCACCTACCCAGACCTGTCGGAGGGCCAACTCGCCAAGCTGCGTGCCGCTGTGGTCAATTCCAGGGCACTGGCCGATATTGCCCGCCACCTCGACCTGGGTGCGGTCATCCACCTGGGTCGCGGTGAGGAGAGCACAGGCGGCCGGGATAAGTCCTCCATCCTTGCCGACACGATGGAGGCAGTGATCGGCGCGGTCTTTCTACAGCACGGCATCGATGCGGCACGAGGGCTGGTACACCATCTGTTCGACCCCTTGATGGCTGAGGTGGCGACCCGCGGCGCCGGCTTGGACTGGAAGACCAGCCTTCAGGAAATCGCCTCGATGTCCGGCCTCGGCGTACCGGTCTACGACGTAGTCGAGTCCGGACCAGACCATGCCAAGACGTTCCAGGCCACGGTCACCATCGATGATCAGACTTATGGACCTGGAGCCGGCCGCAACAAGAAGGAAGCCGAGCAAAACGCAGCAGCCCTCGCGTTCGCCGCGCTGAAAGGCAGCCGCGGCTCGGGCCCGATCCCTACTCGCTGACGCTGCGCGATCGGTGCCCGAGCTTCCTGAGGTCGAGGTGGTACGGCGCGGTCTTGCGAGCGGCATCACCGGGCGCCAGATCGCTGGCGTACGCGTCCTCCATCCGCGGCCGGTCCGTCGCCACTTGACCGGGCCGGCAGACTTCGAGCTGCGGATCACCGGGCGCACATTTGCAGAGCCGCGCCGACGCGGCAAATATCTCTGGTTGCCATTCATCGACGGCGACGCAATCTTGGCTCATTTGGGCATGAGTGGGCAGTTTCGGCTGGCTGATGCTGACGCCCCCCTGATGCCCAACACCCGTATCGTCTTCGCCTTCGCCGACGGCGAGCCTGGCCTGCGGTTCATCGATCAACGCATGTTCGGTGGTCTTTCGCTGTCGCCCGGCGGTGCCGAGCTTCCGCCCGAAATCGCGCACATCGGCCGCGACCCGTTCGATCCGGAGTTCGACCTGGCCGATGCCGTCGCCCGCTTGCGGCGGCGGAATACTGCCATCAAGAGGGCCCTACTGGATCAGCAGCTGGTGTCAGGCATCGGCAACATCTACGCAGATGAGGCGCTGTGGGCGGCTCGAATGCACTACGCCCGTCCCACGAGCAAGATGTCGCGAGCCCAGGCCACCGCCGTGATTTCTGCAGCGGCGACGGTAATGAGGAGCGCGTTGACCGATGGCGGCACCTCCTTCGACGCCCTCTACGTCAACATCAATGGATCGAGTGGCTACTTCGATCGCTCGCTCGCCGTCTACGGACGCGAAGGCCAGCCGTGCCCTCGCTGCGGAACCCCGATCCGGCGGGAGCCATTTATGAACCGATCGTCCTATCGATGTCCACGGTGCCAACGAGCACCACGTCGGGCCTAACTGCCCATGGCATGGGCCTCGGTCGAAGCGCCACAAAGCGCGATCGCGCGAGCAGCTCCAAATTAAGTGGGTATTGTCTTACGGTTGTGGAACGCCTGAAGCACTACCTCTTGGTACGTCATCGGCGCAACTGGGAGCAACTCTTCCGGTTCGGCCTCGTTGGCGCATCTGGCGTTTTCGTCAATCTGTTCGTCGCGATCATGTGCAAGAAGATCGGTCCCGACGAGGATGGCATCTTCTTCGATTTGCCGTTCACGGACTTCAACATCCGCTGGTATCACGTCTACTCGACGATCGCGTTCCTAGTCGCCAACCTATGGAACTTCCAGCTCAATCGGCTGTGGACCTTTCGTAGTGCAAAACACGCCGGCTGGTTCCGCGAGTACTTCCCCTTCCTCACCGTCGGCATCCTGGCCCAGACCATCGGTCTCGGTATTCTCACCCTGCTGATGCATCCCGATTCGGTCTTCGCGCTTTCCCCGACCTTCTTCGATGACTCCACGGGGTTTCGTACTCGCTTCTACTGGGCGCAGCTGATCACAATCGCGATCGTTACCCCACTTTCATTCCTGCTGAACAAGTTCTGGACATTCTCCGCCGTGCGAGGGAAGCACAAAGTCAACGCGACCGAGGAAGAGACAGTCGAGAGCGGGCATCCGACCGCGGGCGTCTGATGGTCGACCTGGCTGCGATTGAGGACCCGCGCCGCGACTTACCCGGAGTCTGGATCTCAGTCAGTTACAGTCGATGGGCACTGTTCGGGCAACCGACGCTCGCAGTGCCGAAGGCAGGTCGTCTTCCACAGCCGGATCTTCGCCTGAGCTCACACCGTCGAGAGGTGGGACGTTGTACCTCAAGAGCCTGACCTTGCGCGGATTCAAGTCCTTCGCGTCGGCGACGACTCTCAACTTTGAACCTGGCATCACCTGTGTCGTCGGCCCCAACGGCTCCGGCAAGTCCAACGTGGTGGATGCTCTCAGCTGGGTGATGGGTGAGCAGGGAGTCAAGTCACTGCGCGGCGGAAAGATGGAGGATGTCATCTTCGCCGGCACCTCTGGACGAGCGCCGCTCGGCCGCGCCGAGGTCGTACTCACTATCGACAATTCCGACGGCGCCCTACCGATCGAGTACTCCGAAGTAACTATCTCTCGAACGATGTTCCGCAATGGCGGCTCGGAGTACGCCATCAATGGCAACACGACACGGCTACTCGACATCCACGATCTGCTGAGCGACTCCGGAATCGGCCGGGAGATGCACGTCATAGTCGGTCAGGGACAGCTCGACTCGATCTTGCAGGCCACCCCGGAGGGTCGTCGTGGCTTCATCGAAGAAGCGGCAGGGGTGCTCAAGCACCGCAAGCGCAAAGAGAAGGCCGTCCGCAAGCTGGAGGCATGCGAGGCAAACCTCAACCGGCTCTCGGACCTGATCGAGGAGATCCGACGGCAACTCAAACCGCTCGGCCGGCAAGCCGAAGTGGCGCGGAAGGCGGCCATCATCCAGGCCGAGGTGCGCGACGCCAAGGCCCGGCTGCTAGCCGATGACTTGCTCCAGGCCACCCAGGCACTGCAGTCGGAGCTCGCCGATGAGCGAGCAATGAACGAGCGCCGAAGAGCACTCGAGCAGGCGCTCGATGCCGCCCGAGTGGCCGAGTTGGCCGCCGAAGAGGCCGTACGGGAGGGGGTACCGAGGCTGGCGGCCGCCCAAGAGACCTGGTATTCCCTCGCCGCTCTACGAGAGCGTGTCGCCTCCACACTCTCCATCGCGCGGGAGCGAATGCGACAGGCCGAGGACGAACCGGGAGAGCTGCTCGTGGCGCGCGACCCGGACGAACTTGACCGTGAAGCGGCGCGGGTAGCCGCCCAAGAGAAGGAGCTGGCCAGTCAGCTCGAGGAGAGGGCGGCGGCATTGCAGGCCGCAACGACGCATCGAAGTGCCTGCGAAGATGCCCAGCGGGCAGAGGAGAACCGGCTGGCGGCGCTCGTCCGTGCCGCTGCTGACCGGCGCGAAGGGCTTGCCAGGCTCAACGGACAGGTCAACTCCCTGCGCAGTCGTGGCGAAGCAGCGGCGGCCGAGATCAACCGGCTAACCACTGCCCAGCGGCAGGCCGCTGAACGGGCCGAACAAGCCACCCGGGCGTTTACCGCACAAGAGACCACGGTGGCGGGCCTCGACGCGGGTGAGTTCGGCCTGGATGCAGACCACGAAACGGCTCTCGAAGTGCTGGACACGATCGAAAAGCAGCAGGCCGAGCTGCGACGTCAGGAGCAGGCCGCGACCCAGGAGCGGGCAGCCCTTGCGGCCCGCACAGAGGCGCTGCGCGTCGGGCTCAACGGCAAGGACGCCACCTCGGCCTTGCTGGCCGCTACAGATCGATTGAATGGGCTGCTGGGGTCAGTCGCAACGCTGGTCCGGGTGCAGTCCCCATACCAGACGGCGATTGCAGCCGCCTTCGGGGCGGCAGCCGACGCGGTGGCTGTAACCAGCCTCGATGCCGCGATGGCTGCGTTCGACCATCTCAAGGCAGAGGATCTGGGACGGGCCGGACTATTGCTCGGGGGCGCAGGAGAAAGCGAGCGGACCGACGCCTGGCCAGCGCTTCCTCCGGGGACACAGTACGCAGTGGGGCTGGTCGAGGTGCCTGATCAACTCAGCGCATCGGTGCAGCGGGTCCTGCGCAAGGTTGCCATAGTCGAGGATCTGCCTGCAGCTCAGAGTCTGATCGCTCAGCTGCCTGATGTGGTGGCTGTCACCCGCGACGGGGACGTCCTGAGTGCTCATTTTGCCGCCGGCGGATCGTCCGCGAACCCAACGCTGATCGAGGTGCAGTCGGCAATCGACGACGCCGAACGGCGACTGATCGAGGCAAGTCACGTATGCGAGCGGCTGCGCTTCGCTCAGAACCAGCTGGGCGAGCAGCATCGCCAGGCCAGCGCCACCGTCGAGGTCACGCTTGCGCGGCTGCATGAGTCCGACGCCGCAATGGCGGCGTTAGCCGAGGAGCTCAGCCAGCTCAGCTCGAGCGCACGCTCGGCGTACGACGAAGCCGAGCGGTTGCGCCAAGTCATTGCGAACGCCGAAGAGGCGCGGGACCGCGATGTCGCCGGTCTCGCCGACCTCGAGCACCGGCTCGAGCTTGCTGCGCAGACCTTGGATGACGGGGACCCGGACCACACCGAACGTGAGCGGTTGGCCGAGCATGCGAGGATCGCCCGCGGCACGGAGATGGATGCTCGCCTAGCGCTGCGGACTCTAGAGGAACGAGCACGCGCCCTCGCTGGCCGAGCCGACGCGCTGCGCCGCGCCGCTGCGGGCGAACGCCAGGCGCGCCTCCGTGAGATCGCTCGACGCGAGCGGCTGGCGCGAGAGGCACGCACTGCTGCCGCTGTTCACGCCGGAGGGACCTTCTTGGCCAAGCTTCTGGAACGCTCTCTGGCGCTGGCGGAGCGCGAACGCTCTCAGGCGGAGCTCATGCGTACCGACGCCGAAGCCGCACTCAATGCAGCGCGGGCATCCGTACGCTCACTCACACGCGACTTTGAATCCTTGGTTGACGCCGCCCATCGAGACGAGCTCGCCCGGGCTGAGCAGCAAATCAGGGTGGAGGCGCTGGCAGAGCGGGCCATTGCTGAGCTCGGGCTCGAGGCTTCGGATCTGCTGGCCGACTATGGACCGGACAAGACGGTGCCGGTGCTCACTCGAGAGGACGGCACCGCCCTCGCCAGCGAGGACGATCAACCCGAGCCGGTGTCGTACGTTCGGGAGCTGCAAGAGAAGCGGCTGCGGACCGCTGAGCGTGAGCTCAGCCTGCTTGGCCGGGTCAATCCGCTCGCTCTGGAGGAGTACGACGCCCTGGAAGCCCGACACAAATTCCTTTCCACACAGCTGGAGGACCTGAGGAAGACCCGCCGTGATCTCCTCGAAATCATCGTCGAGGTTGACAACAGAGTGGAGCGAGTCTTCGCCGACGCGTACGCCGACATTGCGGTCGCGTTCGAGCGTGTGTTCGCACGGCTCTTCCCCGGTGGGGAAGGTCGCCTGATCCTGACTGAACCAGGCAACTTGCTGACCACAGGGGTCGATGTCGAGGCCCGGCCGCCGGGGAAAAAGATCAAGCGGCTCTCTTTGTTGTCCGGTGGTGAGCGCGCCCTGGTAGCTGTTTGCTTCCTGATCTCGCTTTTCATCGCACGGCCCAGCCCCTTCTACATTCTTGACGAGGTCGAGGCCGCCCTCGACGACACCAATCTCGGCCGGCTGTTGGAGATCTATGATGAGCTGCGGGCAACAAGCCAATTGTTGGTGATCACTCACCAGAAGCGGACGATGGAGATCGCGGACGCCCTGTATGGGATCAGCATGCGCGGTGATGGAGTCTCGACAGTGATCTCCTCCCGGCTTCGTGAGACGGAGTCCGTCGCCTGACGTCGCACTATGACGAGCGGCCCGCTTCGCCGACTGCAGGAGCTCGCAGATGAGGTCCGCCGAAGCCCGGGCGTTCCCTGTTCGCGAGCGACGAAGGAGCGCGAATCTGGCGGGCTGCCTGTCAGAGTGCAATCCGAAGCCGCACTATGACGAGCGGCCCGCTTCGCCGACTGCAGGAGCTCGCAGTTGTGCTCCCTGCCAGAGTGCGTTCCAAGGTTGTGATGAAATCGAGAGCAACAAATCCGCGTTTCAGTAGGGACACCGGGATCATGGCTTGGCAGACTATTGGCTCGAGAGCTGTTCCACCGGCACCGCCTGCGTCGCAGGTGCTGTTGTCCGGCCCGTAAGGCAGTTCCTTCCCCGTTCCACTCGACATTGACTGTCTGAAAGGGGTGTTCGTGACCTCCATCGTCATCGCGATGATTGTGATCTTGGTCGTGGCAGCCTGCACCGTGGGCTTGGTCCTGCTCGGAATGGAGGGCAGGGGCAAGCGGCGGGCACCGCGACTGGCCGACCGGGCGGCCCGCGCGGCCGAGCATCTCAATGGTGACGCAGAACCCCCCGCTCGATTCGTCAAGCTGATCGAGTCCACCCGCGGTCGCTGAGCCGAGGCGACCGGCACCTCCTCGCCTAGGATGAGCCGGTGGATGCGACAACTTTGTGGTTGGTCGTTGGCGCCATTTTGCTGGTGGCTACTCTTCTCATCGGCTTCCTCGCCGTCGGCCGCCGCCGAGCGCTGCGTACGGGTGAACCGGCCCCCAGTCTCGAGAAGGCACCGCGTGGATGGGAGAAGCCGGCCGAGGACTCCGGTGATGAACCCTCCGCAACGCAGGTTGACGTTCGAGCCAGGGCGCCCGAAGTTGAAATCCCTGACATCGAGCTGGCGCCGGAGGCCCCGGAGCTCGAGCGCCCCGAAGCTCCGGAGAGCCGGCTAGTACGCCTGCGCCGTCGGCTTGCGGGTTCCAACAACGCGCTTAGCCGCGGCCTGCTGCTGCTGATCGCCCGTGATCGTATCGACGAGAACACCTGGGAGGAATTCGAAGAGACCCTGATCACCTCCGACCTTGGTGTTGCCCCGGCGACTGAGCTTGTGGAGTCGTTGCGTAGCAAACTTCGGGTCGAGGGGATTTCCGAGCCGGGAGAGGCAAAGGCAATTCTTCGAGCCGAGTTGATCAAGCTGGTTGATCCCAGCATGGACCGCAGTCTCAATGCGGACCGGCTTGAGCAGCCTGCGGTCGTCATGGTGGTCGGCGTGAACGGCACTGGCAAGACCACAACCGTGGGCAAGCTTGCCCGGGTGCTGGTTGCCGAGGACAAGGATGTGCTCTTAGGTGCTGCTGACACCTTCCGAGCAGCCGCGGCCGACCAGCTCGAGACCTGGGGGAGCCGAGTGGGCGTGCCGACGGTGCGAGGCGCGGAGGGGGCGGACCCGGCCAGCGTTGCTTTTGAGGCTGTCAAAGCCGGCATCGAGCAAGAGGTTGACGTGGTACTGATCGACACGGCTGGCCGGCTGCACACCAAGGTCGGGCTGATGGATGAGCTAGGCAAGGTGAAGCGTGTCATCGAACGCCAGGCACCGGTCGGCGAGGTGCTCCTGGTACTCGATGCCACCACCGGGCAAAACGGGCTCACCCAGGCTCGGATCTTTGCCGAGGTGGTCGATGTGACCGGCATCGTGCTCACCAAACTGGACGGCTCGGCCAAAGGCGGCATTGTGGTTCAGGTGCAGCGGGAGTTGGGCGTTCCTGTCAAGCTCGTCGGCCTCGGCGAAGGTGCAGATGATCTTGCACCGTTTGATGCGGAGGTCTTCGTCGATGCCCTGTTGGAGGAGCAAGCCGCTTGAGGAGCATCTTGCATGCTGCGTACGGATGCACCAGCCGTTGCATTTAGACTAGTCGACGACTAGTCTGAGTTCGTGAGGACGGTGGGTTCGTACGAAGCGAAGACCCATCTCGCCCGCCTGCTCGATGAGGCAGAGCACGGCGAGGTGATCGCGATCACCCGGCACGGAAAGGTTGTGGCGCGGATCATGCCCCCTGAGGATGTAGGACCCGATCCCAGGGAGGCAATTGCTCGGCTGCGAAGCGCTCGAGCCGGCTTGAGGCTGGATGCTGATGTCCGAGAGCTGATCGAGCATGGCCGTCGGTGACGGGCTTCGTCGTTGACGCATCGGTGGCCATTGCTTGGCTCTTCGAAGACGAGGTGACGCCTGAGACAGAGGCCGTGCTCGATCGTCTGTCTGACCAGGAGGCTCACGCGCCAGGGTTGTGGGAGCTTGAAGTCGCCAACGTGGTGCTGTCTGCGGAGCGCCGCGGTCGGATCTCCGAAATCGCCAGCGCGCAGATAATGGAACGGCTCAGAGACCTACCGATCCGGATCAACCCAGACAACCCTAGGCTTCACCACCTGCTCGAGGTCGCCCGTCGGTATGGCCTGACGTCATACGATGCGGCCTATCTCACGCTTGCCCTGCAGCTAAACCTTCCGCTGGCCACCCTCGACCGTGATCTCGCTGCAGCTGCGGGACTGGCCGACGTGGCGCTCGTGATCAACGGTCCGGCTGGCTGACAGGGCGCAAGTCCCGCAGGCGGCGGCCTAAGTTCAGCGCATCTTCCGAGGCCGCGTAATACCCGAATCGCTCGACGTCGACATAGCCGCTCGACCGGTAGAGGTACACCGCAGCAACTTGTGGGCGTCCAGTCTCCAGAAGCATCCAATCGGCGCCGGCGGCTGCCGCGCTCGCTTCTAGCGCGGCCAACACTATGCGGGCAAGCCCTTGTCCTCGTACCCGCTCATCGACGAACATCCGCCGTACTTCGGCCGGCCGCTGCGCCACGCGCGGCACACCTGGGGTGCGAAATCGCCAACCCCCCATCGCGACAGGTGCCTCGTTCAGATAGCCGACGAAGAAAGCCCCACGAGGAGGACTGAAGTCGGCTGTGGTGAACGGAGTCTCATCCGGCGACCCGTAAAGCTGGACGTAGAACTGCTGAGCTGCCGCCTCCAACGATGCAACGTCGGAGTGCTCATACGGCACCTGCTGGAGTCGAAACTCCTTGGACACCTCCATAGCGTAGGAGCCGCTTGACGGTAGATGTTTGCCAATATCTTCAGCTGGGGTGAAATTTCGGTTGGAGCTATTGGACGCATTCGGGGTACCTCGCACCGCTCCCGTGCCATCTTCGTCGCCATCGCTGTCTTCGTTGCCGTTGTGATCTTGCACGCGGTGTGGGATGCCAGCTCCAGTTCGCTAGTTCGGATCGTGGTGGCCTTGTTGAGTTTCATTGCTCTGATGCTGACCCTTGTTGCAGCCCGACGTGCGGAGGCGTCGCGTGCACCCCAGATGTCCAGCCTTTGAGGCCTAAGGCGGCGTGAACGGTTGAGTAGGCTGAGTCAGTCCAGACCCCGACGTTAAGGACGCTCGTGTTCGACACCCTGCAAGATCGCCTCGCGGCGACGTTCAAGAATCTCCGCGGCAAGGGCCGACTGTCCGAAGCCGACATCGACGCAACGGCGCGCGAGATCCGGGTCGCGTTGCTCGAAGCCGACGTCAATCTGTCGGTGGTCAAGGACTTCATCGCCGCGATCAAGGAGCGAGCCCGCGGTACCGAGCTCACCGGCGCGCTGAATCCTGCCCAGCAAGTCATCAAGATCGTCAATGACGAGCTGGTCGCAATTCTCGGCGGGGAAACCAGGCTGTTGCGTTTCGCCAAACGGCCGCCGACCGTGATCATGCTCGCCGGCTTGCAGGGTTCAGGCAAGACGACGCTGGCGGCCAAGCTCGGATTGTGGTTGAAGGAGCAGGGTCACTCTCCACTGCTCGTCGCGGCCGATTTGCAACGGCCGAATGCGGTCAATCAGCTGCAGGTGGTTGGCCAACGGGCCGGTGTTCACGTCTACGCGCCGGAGCCCGGCAACGCCTCGTCGCGGAGCGACATCGATCAACCGAGCGGTGATCCGATTGCGGTTGCCCGATCATCGATTAGCGAGGCGGAACGTCGCCTCTATGACGTGGTCATCGTCGACACTGCGGGCCGGCTGGGCATCGACGCCGAAATGATGCAGCAGGCGGCTGACATCCGCGATGCCGTCCATCCGGACGAGGTGCTCTACGTTGTCGACGCAATGGTCGGCCAGGACGCGGTCAATACAGCGAACGCGTTCGCCGAGGGAGTGGGTTTCGACGGGGTTGTGCTCACCAAGCTGGACGGCGACGCCCGCGGTGGTGCCGCCCTTTCAATAGCCCGTGTCACTGGCAGCCCGATCATGTTCGCATCCAACGGCGAGTCCCTGACCGACTTCGACGTCTTCCATCCCGACAGGATGGCGAGCCGGATCCTGGGCATGGGCGACATGCTCACCTTGATCGAGCAAGCGGAGAAGACCTTCGACGCCGAGCAGTCTGCGAAGGCTGCCGCAAAGCTCGCCGGCCATGGGGGAGAGTTCGGGTTGGCGGACTTCCTTCAGCAGATGCAGATGGTACGCAAGATGGGTCCGCTCTCGAAGGTATTCGGGATGCTGCCGGGGATGGGCGATCTCAAGGACAGGATCGCCGGCATCGACGAGCGTGACGTCGATCACATCGAGGCGATCATCCACTCGATGACGCCGACAGAACGCGAGAACCCCAAGATCATCGACGGCTCCCGACGCTCCCGGATCGCCAGGGGAGCCGGGGTGGAAGTCTCCGAGGTCAACACCCTCATCAATCGCTTCTTCGAGGCCCGCAAGATGATGACCTCGCTGGCATCGGGCTCGATGCCCGGAGTGCCGGGCATGGGTGGCTTGACCGGGCCCCGACGGCAGCCGGCACGCTCGCAGAAGAAGAAAGGCGGACGGGGCGTTTCCGGTAACCCGGCCAAGCGCAACGCGGCCCAGCAACCAGCCGCCGCGGTTGACCCGGCGGCCGCATTTGGCGGTGGCGACTATCGACCAGGCTGCTCTGGAGAAGGCCATGGCCGACTTCCAGCTGCCGCCGGAGCTGCGCAACCGCTTCGGCAAGTAAGCTTCCCACCGTGGCGCAACGCCTGCACCTAGCTGGTGTGGTGCTGCCAGAGGGCGAGTATCGGGACCTCTGGGTAGTCGACGGTGTGATCCGTACAGAGTCAGTCGCTGACGCACAGACTGTCGCCACTCGGGTCTGGCTCATGCCGGGCCTGGTCGATGCGCACTGCCACGTCGGGTTGGAGAGGCAAGGCGCCGTACCCGCTGACCGAGCCGAGCAGCATGCACTCGCCGAGCGCGCGGCTGGGGCATTGCTGCTGCGCGATGCGGGAAGCGCGGCTGACACACGATGGATGGACCAACGCCCCGATCTCCCGAAGATCATCCGGGCTGGACGGCACATCGCGCGACCCAAGCGCTATATCCGCAACTACGGCGAGGAAGTGGAGCCCAATGAACTGGTCGCCGAGGTGGAGCGGCAGGCTGTCCGCGGCGACGGCTGGGTGAAGCTTGTCGGGGATTGGATCGACAGGGACATCGGCGATCTCGTGCCGCTCTGGCCGACAGATGTGGCGGCAGCGGCAATCACGCGAGCGCACGAACTAGGCTGCCGAGTGACCGCCCACGTCTTCGGTGAGCAAGCGGTAAGTGAGCTGGTTGCGGCTGGAATCGACGGGATCGAGCACGGAACCGGGATCGATGACGCCACCATCGTCCTTATGGCCGAGCATCAGGTCGCGCTGGTCCCGACCATGCTCCAGCTCGACAATTTCGAGATGTATGCCAAGTCCGGTGAGGACAAATACCCGGCATACGCGCGGCATATGCGGGCTCTCCATGCCACTCGTCTCGAGAGGTTCACAAAAGCCCTGGACGCTGGCGTCCCGATCTATGCCGGTACGGACGCCGGTGGCTTCATAGCGCACGGCCTGGTCGGCAAGGAGATCGCGGCGCTGGGAGAGTTCAGCTCGACGGAGTATGCGCTGGGCGCCGGTTCCTGGCGAGCCCGCGCCTGGCTTGGCTGCCCGTCCCGGCTCACTGAGGGGGCGCCAGCCGATCTGGTGGTTTTCGACACTGATCCGCGCAGCGACCTGGCGGTGCTGAGTGCTCCGCTTCACGTGATCCTGCGCGGCGCTCTGATCGCGTGACAGCTGCGAGCGTCGGAAAATTGCGCCAGCGAGCAAGATGGGCCCATGCGCGGCGCCCGAGCAGCAGCCCTCCTGCTCATCATTGCGCTCTTGGGTGGCCTCCAGATCCCGGCGTACGCCAAAGACCAAGTGATCGAGACCGAGTTGATGGTGCCGGGTACACCGGAGGCGGACGGCAAGCCGGTCAAGCTCGATACGACGATCCTGACCACCGATCCGGCGGCCGCGCGACCAGCGATTGTGCTGGCACACGGCTTCGGCGGCACCAAGGCCGACAGCGAGCCAACGGCTCGGAGGCTGGCATTGTCCGGTTACACAGTGATCATCTACACCGCCCGCGGCTTCGGGTCATCCGGCGGCCGAATCCACCTGGACCATCCGGCGTACGAAGGGGCGGATACGCGGAAGCTGATTGACCTGGCAGCCAGCCGCCCTGAGGTCGCCAAGGACGGCGATGATCCTCTGATCGGCTTCGCCGGCGCCTCATATGGGGGAGCGGCCTCGTTCCTAGCCGCTGGGCTGGACCCTCGTGTCGATGCCATCGTGCCGGCGTTCACCTGGCACAGCCTCCGGCAGGCGCTTTTCCCACAGCACCGGGTTGTCGGGATGGCCGAGTCGCCGGGCGATGTCAGTCCCGCTAACCGCCAGGGCGTGTTCAAACAGCGTTGGGCCTCATTATTGTTCTCCAATGCTGGCGGCCGACCGGCACAGACCGGCCAGGCTTCCACCCGACCTGATGCGCTCTGCGGTCGATTCGACCCCCAGTTGTGTCGGGGCTATCTCACCGCCGCTGAGACCGGCGAAGCGGATGACGCGTTGAGCAGGCTCTTGGATGAGTCAGGTCTTGAGACGATCTTGCCTGCTATCAAGGCGCCAACGCTCATCATTCAGGGCGAGGACGACACGTTGTTCACCCTCGATCAGGCTGATGCGAATCTCCGAGGGCTGCCTGCCGAAACAGCGGCAAGGATGAAATGGGTCGCTGGCGGCCATGACGCTGAGATCTCAATCGATGCACTCATCGATGATCTTGAAGGATGGTTCGGCCGCTACCTGAAGCGGGACGGTAGCGCCGTCGACACCTCGTTTTCGGCGCTCGTGCCGGAGACATCGCTGCTTGGCGAGGATCGTGGCACGCGTGACCCGGAGACCCTCGTCGTTCAGCCCTATCCAGGCCGCGGGTCCCAGCTCGCAGTTCAGCGCGTGGCATTGAGTGGGCAGCGGCAAAGCATCCTGGCTCCGCCCGGTGGTGCGCCGGCCGCGCTGACCAACCTTCCGGGGACGGGCGGTGCTTTCGGACGGGCCTCCAGCGTTGCCGGATACGGCCTCGGCGTGCTTCCTGGCCAGTCGGCTCTGTTTACCAGCGAGCCGCTGACTAAACCGTTGACTCTGATCGGCAGCAGTCGGGTCGATCTAGACGTGACTGGAACGGCTCCGACGGCCACCCTCTTCGCGTCCCTTTGGGATCTCGGACCCGACGTCGAACGCACCGAGAACGGCCGCAGCGATGTAGCTCCTAGCTCGGCGGTGCTTCCGCAGCTCCAGGTAGCTCCGCTCAAACTGGGCGGGCTTGATCCCACCCAGCCGGCGCGAGTAACGGTCGCGCTCCCCGCGATTTCACACAAGGTTCCGGTGGGCCACCGCCTGCAATTGGTGATCTCCACGACCGACCAGGCGTACGCTAATGCGGTTTCGGCGGCTCGCTACGACGTGACGGTGGCGGGCGATCCGGCCGCCACGATTCCGCTGCTCGCAACCACGACGCTCAACGCAAATGCCCTCGACGTGCCCGTTCCGCTGGTCATTGTGGTGGCTGCGCTGGCCGCTGCTTCAGTGATTGCTGTGCTTCTCCTGTGGCGCAAGCGCCGCGGGATTCAGGTGGACCCGGCATTGGCTGGTATTCCGCTCGTCGTTAGCGATGTCGTCAAGACCTACGGTGACGGGTTCCGGGCGGTCGACGGCGTGTCCTTCCGCGCAGAGGCTGGCCAGGTCCTCGGGCTGTTGGGGCCGAACGGTGCGGGAAAGACCACAGTCATCCGCATGCTGGTCGGCCTGATTCGGCCAGACTCCGGATCGATCTTCGTCAACGGCCAGCCGGTGCACGCCGGAGCCGATGTGCTCAGCGCGGTGGGCGCGTTGATCGAGGGCCCCGGCTTCCTGCCGCATCTCAGCGGTCGGGCGAACCTGATGGGGTACTGGCATGCGACCGGTCGTCCATTGCAGGAGGCTCACCTGGACGAGGCGCTGCAGATCGCCGGACTTGGTGCGGCGATCGACCGCAAGGTGCGCGGGTACAGCCATGGGATGCTGCAGCGACTTGGCATCGCCCAGGCCATGCTTGGACTGCCGGCCCTTCTCGTACTGGATGAGCCGACCAACGGCCTCGATCCACCCCAGATCAAGGCGATGCGCACTGTGCTAACTGACTACACCGCCGCTGGCCGTACGGTGGTCATCTCATCTCACCTCCTGTCGGAGGTGGAGCACACCTGCAGTCATGTCGTGGTGATGGACCAAGGCAAGGTGGTACTCACCGGCGCGGTCGAGGAGCTAACCGCGAGCGACACAGTGACGTTGATCGGACTGACCAATGTCGACGATGTCGGCGCCGCGGGCCAGAGGTTGCAGGCTCGGGGTCTCCGTACTGAACCTGAGGGCAAGCTGCTCCGGGTCACCGGCGACCTACCGCGTCAGGCCATTGTGGCGGAATTGGTCGCAGCCGGCTACGGCGTCGACTCAGTCGACGGCCATCGTCAACTCGAAGAAGTTTTCATGAGTCTTGTCGGTGATACCGACCGCGGGCTCGAGCGGAGTAACGAGGCCGCACGATGAGTCTTACGACATTGGCCCGTCCCGCCCTGCCGCTCGGTGCTGAGATCGGACGACAGCTGCGTCGCCGCCGCACCATCGGCATCTTTGCCGTGCTCACTGTCCTGCCGCTGGTGTTGCTCCTCGCCTTCTGGCTGGGCGATGGAGGTAACGACTCCGGGGAGCGCGGGTTCGTGGATCTCGCTCAAGAGAGCGGGGCGAACCTCGTGATCTTCACGCTCTTTGCCTCGACGAGCTTCCTGTTGATTGTCATCGTCGCCTTGTTCGCCGGCGATACCGTCCCCTCGGAAGCGAGCTGGGCCAGTCTGCGTTACCTGCTCGCCGCGCCAGTGCGGCGCGAGCGCCTGCTGCGGCAGAAGCTGCTGGTAGCGATAATTTCCTCGGTTGTCGCTTTCGTTTTCCTGCCCGCCTGGACGCTGGTCGTGGGCGGCATCGCCTACGGCTGGGGTCCTTATGTTGGGCCGACCGGAAGTCAGATCGGCTGGCCCGAATTCGCGGGACGGCTCTTGATCATCGTCGGCTACCTGCTCCTCGTGATGTCCGTGGTGGGCGCATTCGCTTTCATGCTCGGAGTGCTTACTGACGCGCCACTCGCCGCAGTGGGCGGCGCTGTGCTGTTGATGATCTTGTGCGCGATACTCGACTCGATTACCGCGCTGGGCAACATTCGGAACGGTCTTCCGGGTCATTACGCGTACGCCTGGCGCGACGCCCTGGCGCCGACCGTCGACCTTTCCGACATGATCACTGGTGCGTTGTGGTCGATCGGGTACGCGATCATCGCGGTTTGGTTTGCATTCTGGTACTTCCTGCGCAAGGACATCACCAGCTGAGTGCTATTGGAAACCCAGTTTCCGCACGTTACCGAGCGGTACCCGATCCCAGATGTTCGCCGAAGAAGTCCTCGATCCGCCTCCAGGCATCGGCTGCCGACGCCGGCTCAGGTCCCGCATGAGATAGCCTCGCCAGCGGTCGGAACAGCAACGGGCCATTCGGCTTGTCGTTAAGGAAGCAGTGGCCGGCCGTCGGGTAGACCTCGACATCATGTGGCACATCGTGTGCGCGCAGAGCCTCTCGCAGCGCAGGCACGCCCTTGACTGTCCAGTCCCTGCCGCCGTAGCTGGCCACGATCGGGCCGGCGCGTGCCGCGAGCTCATCGATATCGGACGGCACCATGCCGTAGTTGACCGATGCGGCGTGGTAGCCCTCCGCTGACAGCAACAACGCGAACCCGCCGCCCATGCAAAAGCCGATGACACCAACCCTTCCCGTGCAGTCCGGGTCAGCTCCCAGCCGCCTGCGACAAGACTCGATCAGCTCGAACGGCTTACCGACTCGCGCCCGGAACGCCCGGAACGTGCTGACTATGCATCGCAGCCACGGCCCCTCACCGAGCAGATCCGGCGCGTACACCAGATATCCGGCCGAGGCCAAGCGTTCGGCATGGCGGCGCAGGACGTCATCGATACCCCAGGCCTCGTGCAACATCACCACACCCGGCCAGGGTCCCGCGACGTCCGGCCGCGATGCTACGACGGTGTGGCCGTCGATGATGATGTCGGCCGTCCTCTCCATGGCGTCACGCTAGCGGCTGCCTCCAGCCGTGGCTCAGAGCCATGCAAAACTCGGCCAATGGAGATCCTTCAGGTCGCACAGCACGCCGATGACCTGCAGCGCGCGAGGGCCTTTTATCAGCGTTTGCTCAACGCAGAACCGACGGGGTTCTTCGATCCGCCTGGCCTGCTGTTCTTTCAAGCAGGCGCGGTGCGCCTGCTGCTCGAGCAGGTCGCAACAAGCGTGCTGATCTACCTCAAGGTCGATGATGTACGGGCGACCGTCGAATCCCTGCGCACCGACGGTGTCGAGATCGTTGCCGAGCCGCACGTCATCTTCAGCCACACTGACGACAGTCTGGGACCGGCCGGCATGGACGAGTGGATGGCTTTCCTGAAGGACTCCGAAGGCAACACCGTCGGCTTGATAAGTCACCACAAACCGGAGACCTCATAGTGGTCTCCGGCTGGCGACTGGACCTCGCCTTCGAGTGCCAGTTCGTGGTTTGGCAGATGACTCTGGCAGAATGCATGCCGCATCTGTTGTCGTTCGGTGCCCTCTAACCCCGTACGGCTCAGATCCACTGAGACCATCGCTAGCGCGACCCACCGCGTGAGATGGGATCACCGCAGGAGTGGCCGGCCCACGGGGCCGGTCGCAACACCACCACAGGAGTAACCACACACGTGGCTGTCAAGATTCGTCTGAAGCGATTCGGCAAGATCCGGTCGCCGCACTACCGCATAGTTGTCGCCGACTCTCGCACCAAGCGGGATGGCCGCGCCATCGAGGAAATCGGCAAGTACCACCCCAAGAATGACCCCTCCCTTATCGAGGTCGACTCTGAGCGCGCCCAGTACTGGCTGTCGACTGGCGCGCAGCCAACTGAAGCTGTCGTCGCGTTGCTCAAGCGCACGGGCGACTGGCAGAAGTTTTCGGGTGACACGTCGCCATCCGGAGTGTTGCCGCAGCCGGAGAAGCGCAACAAGACCGATGCCTTCAACGCTGCGCTAGCGGCGGCGGGCAAAGAGCCCAAGGCTGCTCCGGCCGCGACGGCGAAGAAGGCGGCGTCCAAGCCCGAAAGCACTAAGCCCGACCCGTCGGCCGTCGAGGGCACTCCAGCCGAAGCCCAGCAGGCTGCTGAGGCAGGTGTTGCTGACGCGGATTCCAGCGAGACCTAAATGCTCGCCGACGCACTCGAACATCTGATCCGGGGGATCGTCGCGCACCCGGACGATGTCACAGTCAAGGAAAAGGATCTCCGTCGCGGGCGGATGCTCGAGGTGCGAGTGAATCCAGACGATGTTGGCAAAGTCATCGGCCGCTCGGGCCGCACTGCAACTTCGCTTCGAACGGTGATCGGCGCGCTGGCCGGCGACCAAGACGTACGTGTCGACTTCGTCGATGTTGATCGGCTCACCCGTCGTAGCCCGAATAGCCGTCGCCGCTAACCGAGCGGAGCCAGCAATGTGAACACCGTCGTGGGTGTCATCGGACGGCCCCACGGCGTACGCGGCGAGGTTGCTGTGGAGCTCCGCACCGATGAGCCGGAGCGTCGGTTCGCCCCCGGTCAGATCTTGCTGGATGAAGGCGCCACGCGGCACTTCACGGTGCGTTCGGTTCGTAATCACTCCGGCCGGCTGCTGGTCAGCTTTGCCGAGGTGGTAGATCGGGCGGGCGCCGAAGCCGTACGGGGCATGCTACTGACCGCCACCGTGGAGCCAGACGAGCGGCCGGCGGCGCCGGGTGAGTTCTACGACCGCCATCTGATCGGCCTGCGAGCCGCCACGCCGGAGGGCGCTGAGGTCGGCAGAGTGCGATCAGTGCTGCACTTGCCCGCGCAAGACATTTTGGAGATCGAGACGGCCGCCGGTCCTCGCCTGGTGCCGTTCGTGGAGGCTCTGGTGCTCGATGTCGATCTTGAGGCTGGCCGCCTCACGGTCGTCAATCTCACAGGCTTGCTCGACGACCAGGAAGACGCCGATGAAGATTGACCCCGATGAAGATTGATGTTGTCTCGATCTTCGTCGAGTACTTTCAACCGCTGGGCCTTTCGCTGGTGGGGAAGGCGATCGAAAAGGGAATCGTGGACCTCCGGGTTCATGATCTTCGCAGCTGGACCACTGATCGGCATCGGACAGTCGATGACACGCCTTACGGTGGAGGCGCAGGCATGGTGATGCGTCCGGAGCCCTGGGGACAGGCATTGGATGCACTGACGACTGGCCAAACCGACCCGCGATTGCTCGTCCTGTCTCCGTCTGGTCGGACTTTCACTCAGGCCCTTGCGCACGAACTTGCCGGGGAGCAGCACCTGATCTTCGCATGTGGTCGCTACGAAGGCATCGACGCACGCGTCGTGGAGGATGCGACACGCCGGATGCGCGTCGACGAATTGAGCATCGGCGATTACGTGCTGAGTGGGGGAGAGGCCGCGGCCCTGGTGGTAGTCGAGGCGGTGGTTCGCCTCCTGCCTGGGGTGATGGGCAATCCGGAATCTTTGATCGAGGAATCGCACGGCGCCGAGCACGAAGGCCTGCTGGAGGGACCCGTGTACACCAAGCCACCAAGCTGGCGTGGGCTGGATGTTCCCGGGGTGCTGGTGAGCGGCCATCACGAGAGGATCGCCGCCTGGCGCCGCGAACAAGCACTGCAGAGGACGCGACTGCGTCGGCCCGACCTGCTGCCCAAATCTGAGTTGTCAGAACCCAGTTGACCTATAGCTCAACTGGGTTCTGACAACTCTGTGGCAAAAAACACCAGTGACCACGGTGGCCTTAGGTCGCTGTCAGGGGGGTTGGAGTTCTAGTGTGGCTGCGTGGCAACAATTTCGTTGACGCCGGCCCAACAAGCGACCAGGTCAACTGTTGCGCTTAAGGCCTTGATGGCCATAACTGGCCTCATCTTGATCGGCTACTTGCTGGCCCACATGTACGGCAACCTCAAGATCTTCGCTGGGCCTGAGGCATTCAACGCCTATGCCCACCACTTGCGAATCCTCGGCGAGCCGCTCCTGCCGCGCACCGGTGCGCTCTGGATCATCCGAGTCGTTCTTATCGTCAGCGTGCTGGCCCACATGTACGCCGCATTCAACTTGTGGTCGCGGGCGCACAAGGCACGCGGGGGGATGAGGCGGTACCACAGCAACAAGTCACGGACCGGGGTCCAACGGACCTATGCGTCGTACACCCTGCGCTGGGGCGGTGTCGTCATCCTGCTCTTCGTGATCTACCACCTGCTGCACCTGACCTGGAACGTCATCCACCCGGGCGGGGCGGCCCCCGAACCTTACGGGCGTGTGGTGAACGGTTTCCAGATCTGGTCGGTGGTCCTGGCGTACACAATCGCGGTGATCGCGGTTGGCTTCCATGTCCGGCACGGTATCTGGAGTGCCCTGACAACACTCGGAGCCAACACCTCGAGCCTTGCCAGACAACGCCTGAACGTCGTTGCGTACGCGGTGGCCGGGGTGCTCGTGGTTGGCTTCCTGCTTCCTCCCTTTGCCATTTTGTTCGGGTTCGTGGGCTGATGGCGTTTGCATTCCGAGCCAGATGAGGTTGCACGTGGCCAACTCCGAAATGCTTGACTCGCTCGATGCCAACTCGTTCTATATCGAGGGCGCTGATGTCGCTGATACCAGGGCACCCATGCTGCCCATCGAGAGGCGTTGGGAGGAGCGCCGCTTCAGTGCCCGGCTGGTTAATCCGGCCAACCGTCGCAAGCTGAGCGTGATCATCGTCGGCTCCGGATTGGCCGGATCTTCCGCGGCAGCAACCCTCGGGGAGGCGGGCTACAACGTCGCGTGCTTCTGCTACCAGGACTCACCACGGCGCGCCCACTCCATCGCCGCCCAAGGCGGCATCAACGCCGCCAAGAACTACCGCAACGACGGGGACTCGGTCTATCGGCTGTTCTACGACACCGTCAAAGGCGGAGACTTCCGCGCCCGGGAATCCAATGTCTACCGGCTGGCGGAGGTGAGCGTTGAGATCATCGACCAGTGCGTCGCCCAAGGAGTGCCGTTCGCGCGCGAGTACGGCGGCCTACTCGACAATCGGTCATTCGGCGGCGTGCAAGTCTCGCGAACCTTCTACGCTCGCGGCCAGACCGGGCAGCAGCTGCTGATCGGGGCGTACCAGGCATTGGAACGCCAGATCGCCGCCGAAACGGTCGAGATGCACACCCGGCACGAGATGCTCGAACTGATCGTGGTCGACGGCAGGGCACGCGGCGTAGTCATCCGCGACATGGTGACCGGAGGAATCGAGACTCACTTCGCAGACGCTGTGGTGCTCGCCACTGGCGGCTACGGCAATGTCTTCTACCTGTCGACCAATGCCGTGGGATGCAACGTGACAGCCACCTGGCGGGCCCATCGCAAGGGGGCGTACTTCGCGAACCCCTGCTACACCCAGATCCACCCGACGTGCATTCCGGTGAGCGGCGAACACCAGTCCAAGTTGACCTTGATGAGCGAATCGTTGCGGAACGACGGCCGGATCTGGGTGCCCAAGAGCGGGGAGGACAAGCGCGTCCCCCGGGAGATTCCTGAGCAAGAACGCGACTATTACCTGGAGCGCATCTATCCGTCCTTTGGCAACTTGGTGCCACGCGACATTGCCTCCCGTGCTGCCAAGAACGTCTGCGACGAAGGCCGCGGTGTCGGGCCTGGCGGGCTCGGTGTCTACCTTGACTTCGCTGACGCGATCGCACGGCTCGGTCGGCCGGCGGTGGAAGCCAAGTACGGCAACCTATTCAGCATGTACGCCCAGATCACCGGCGAGGACCCGTACCAGACGCCGATGCGGATCTACCCGGCCGTGCACTACACGATGGGCGGGCTCTGGGTCGACTACGACTTGCAGGCCAGCATTCCCGGGCTCTATGTCACCGGTGAAGCCAACTTTTCCGACCACGGCGCGAACCGGCTGGGCGCCAGCGCCCTGATGCAGGGGCTGGCCGACGGTTACTTCGTCCTGCCGAACACGATTAACGACTACCTCGCGGACGCTCCGTTTCCTAAGGTCGACGCATCCCATCCAGCGGCGGTCGAAGCAGTTGCAGCGGTCCGAGCCAGGATCGACAAGCTGCTGTCTGTGAACGGTAGTCGGAGCGTGGATTCCTTCCACAAGGAGCTCGGGCACGTCATGTGGGACTACTGCGGGATGGAGCGGAGCGAAGAGGGCCTGCGCAAGGCGCTAACCCGGATCCGAGAGCTGAAGAAGGAGTTCTGGTCCGACGTCAGGGTGCTGGGCACGAACGAGGAACTCAACCAGGCGCTGGAGCGGGCCGGTCGAGTTGCGGACTTCTTCGAGCTCGGTGAGCTGATGTGCATCGATGCGCTTGTCAGACGTGAGTCGTGCGGCGGCCACTTCCGGGTCGAGAGCCAAACCCCAGACGGCGAGGCGCTGCGAAATGATGACGAATTCGCGTACGTGTCGGCCTGGGAATTCGGCGGCGAGCACAGGCGGCCGATCCTGCACAAGGAGCCGCTGGTTTATGAGTACGTCGAGATGAAGCAGCGAAGCTACAAGTAGGGGTTCGTCGTGGACATTACTCTGCGGGTCTGGCGCCAGGCGAACTCGCGCGCTAGAGGCAAGATGGCCGTCTACAGGGTCAACGACATCTCCGAGCACATGTCCTTCCTGGAGATGTTGGACGTGTTGAACGAGCGACTGACTCTCCAGGGCGAGGATCCCATTGCCTTCGACAGCGACTGCCGAGAAGGCATCTGCGGCATGTGCGGTGTGGTAATCAATGGTGTCGCGCACGGCCCGCAGCAAACCACAACATGCCAGCTCCACATGCGCTCCTTCAACGACGGCGACGTGATCGATGTCGAACCATGGCGAGCGGATGCGTTCCCGGTGATCAAGGACCTGGTAGTGGATCGCAGTGCATTCGATCGGATCATCCAGGCCGGTGGATACATCTCTGCGCCAACCGGCACCGCTCCGGATGCGCACGCCAACCCAGTGCCCAAACGGGATGCCGACCGCGCATTCGACGCGGCGACTTGCATCGGCTGCGGTGCCTGTGTCGCCGCCTGCCCCAACGGCTCAGCGATGCTGTTCACTGCCGCGAAGATCACCCATCTCGGCCTGCTGCCCCAGGGCCAGCCCGAGCGCTACTCCCGAGTGGTCGGCATGGTGGCTCAGCATGACGCAGAAGGATTCGGCGGCTGCACCAACATCGGTGAGTGCACTGCTGTCTGCCCAAAGGCCATACCTTTAGAGACGATCTCTCGGCTCAACCGGGACCTGATCAGCGCCCTGAGCCATGGCGGCTCACACTGGCCCAAGGCCGCTCCCAGGAGGGACGAGCTGGAAGAAGAAGAACCTGAGATAATCGGATTCTGATAGGTCAGCCGGACGGACCTGGCGGGCCGCCCGAGCTTCGGGGAGCCTGTAGTCCCGAGGACGCTATCGACTGGCGCAGCGATCAGACAGTGAAGACGATCAGCAGCGCGGCGAGGGAGCCGACCAGCGCGGCACCGTAACAGAGCACCGCAATCGGCCCGTCAAACCCCCTGAGCTGGAGTCCGTCGTCCAGGGTGAAGCGGAAGCGGTGGGCCCAGTGAAACAGCATCAGAACGACCAGGCCCAGAAAGACCAGGCGGGTGAGCCAATGGCTGACCACGGCATGCAGGTGGTCGTAGTCAGGCTGGACCCAGCCCAGCGGAATGGCCAGCCCGAAGAGCACGATCAGGATGGGCAGGAACACTGACGCGACTACTCCGCCGCCGCTGAACAGTAACCAGACGATCGGTTCGAAGTGCCGCTTGGTCATTGAAGCACCAACCAGGTGATGAATGCCGACACCACCGCGAGTCCCACGTACTGTGAGGCGATCACCAGTCCGGCCGGCACACGCCCGCCGACGCGAACCACCGTCGCCGCCGGTACCCACCGGCCAGCGACGTTGACCTCCTTCATCGCCCGCACCTGTCGGCCCCATGGCCCCCGAACCACCATCGCCTGCGGAGTGAGCACGAACCACGTCACCGTGTGCAGCAGCGAAAAGGCAAGTGCTACGACGTTGATCACCACTATGACCGGCGACGCGGCCCAGTCGAAGAACTTCTGATACGACTCCTCGCCACGCCCGATCGCATAGACCATCATCATCAGAAACACCGCGAACCACGCCACGAAAACGCTGCTGAGCTCACGCATCACGAAGAGGAAGTAGGTCCGCTTCTTCAGCCACCACAACCTGGACACGGGCTGCCGGTAGGTGACAGGCGCAGTCATCGCGCACCCCGGGGGAGCAGGAACGCCCTCAGGTTCTCGGTCGCCGCCTTGAGCTTGTACCGCTGGATGGCACCAGCTGGGTCAACGTGCTTGGGGCATACCCGGGTGCATTCGCCGACGAAGGTGCAGCCCCAGACGCCTTCCTTCTCAATGAGCACATCGAGGCGTTCTCGCTGTCCCCGATCGCGGGTATCCAGGTCGTACCGCTCAGCCAGGGCAATTGCAGCGGGACCGATGAAGTCCGGTTCCAGGCCATAGATGGGACAGGCCGCGTAGCAGAGCATGCAGTTGATGCAGTTGCTGAACTGCTGGTACTCCTCCAGCTCCTCGGGCGTCTGCAAGTACTCGCCGTCTATCACCGATACGTCATCGTCCCGGATGATCCACGGCTTGACTCGGGGCAGCTTTTCCATGAAGTCGTCGATATCGACGACCAAGTCACGAACGATCGGGAAGTTGGTCAGCGGCTCGACACGAATCGGCCCAGGCGCGTAATCGGTGAGGAAGGTGGCACACGTCAGTTTCGGCTCGCCCTCCACGTTCATCCCGCAGCTGCCGCAGATCCCCATCCGGCACGACCAGCGATACGACAGGCTGCCGTCGATATGGTCCTTGATGTAGTTCAGTCCGTCGAGGATCGCCCAGTCCTTCCTCATCGGCACCTCGTAGGTGGCTGAAGTCGGCGCGGAATCCTGCTCCGGGTCGTACCGCGTCACCCGCATCTGAATGCTGTCTGCCATTTGTGGCTACCTCCCGTACACCCGCTCGCCCGGTGGCCATCGGGTGATCGTCACCGGCGACCGCTCAATCCTGACGGCACCGTCCGCGTCGCGGTAGGCGAGCGCGTGGTCGAGGAAGCGCGTGTCGTCGCGTGCGCTGAAGTCGGTGCGCTGATGAGCGCCGCGTGACTCCTCGCGTTGCAGGGCGGACTGCAGGATGGTTTCGGCGATATCGAGCATGTTCGCCAGCTCAAGCGCTGCGACTAGCTCGGTGTTGAACACCTGGGTTTCGTCGTGGAGCTGGACGCGCTCGAGTCGCTGCTGCAACTCGGCCAGCTGATCGACGCCCTTGCTCAGCGACTCGCCGGATCGGAAGATTCCTGCACTGTCCTCCATGGTTGCCTGCATCTCCTCGCGGATGTCGGCGATCCGCTCAGAACCACGATCAGGCGTCCGCATCTGATCAATCCGCCGTATTTCGTCGTCGACCTGTTGCATCACCACGGGGGGTGGCGGCTTAGCACTCGCCGCGTACTCCGCAGCAGCCCTACCCGCTCGGGCACCAAAGACCAGACACTCCGCCAGGGAGTTGGACCCAAGCCGGTTCGCGCCGTTGATGGTCACGCAGGCGGTCTCCCCAGCCGCGAAGAGCCCTTCGATGGGCGTCGCGCCATTGATGTCGGTGTGTACGCCGCCCATCATGTAGTGCACCACCGGCCGGACGGGGATCAGATCCTTGACGGGATCGATGCGTTCGTAGTTCAAACACAGCTCACGCACCATCGGAAGCTTGGTGTCGATCAGCTTCGCGCCCAGGTGGCGCAGGTCGAGATGGACGATCGGGCCGTACGGCGACTCGATTGTCCGCCCCTTCTCGACTTCCTTCACGAAGGCTTGGGACAGCCGGTCCCGTGGTCCGAGCTCCATACTGCGCAGCACTGGCGTGGGCTCAGGCTTGCCCAGATCGTAGTCCTGGAGGTAGCGGTAGCCGTCCTTATTGAGCAGCCAGCCACCTTCGGCGCGCGTCGCCTCGGTAATGAGGATTCCGGTGAACGGGAGCCCGGTGGGATGGTATTGGACGAACTCCATGTCTTTTAGCGGCGCACCTGCGCGGTAGGCCAACGCCATGCCGTCACCGGTGCAGATTGCGGCGTTGGTGGTGAATGGGAAGACCTTGCCGGAACCGCCATTGCACAGTACGACCGACTTTGCAGTGATGGCCTCGATCCGACCGGTTCTGAGTTCAATCGCCACGACTCCATGTACCCGGCCGTCGTCGACAAGGAGCCGGGATACGAACCATTCGTCGTATCGGGTGAGGTCTGCATATTTCAGTGACGTCTGGAACAGCGTGTGCAGCATGTGGAAGCCGGTCTTGTCCGCTGCGAACCAGGTGCGCTTGTTCTTCATGCCGCCGAAGGCACGTACGGCGATGCGCCCGTTCGGTTGTCGGCTCCACGGACAGCCCCAGTGCTCAAGCTGCAGCAGCTCGCGAGGAGCCTCCTGAACGAACGCCTCCACTGCGTCCTGGTCACAGAGCCAATCGCTGCCCGAGACGGTGTCGTAGGCGTGCTCGTCAAGAGTGTCGTCTTCGGCGATCGCGCCGGCCGCCCCGCCCTCGGCAGACACCGTGTGGCTGCGCATCGGATAGACCTTCGAGACCACGGCCACGCTGAGACTGGGATTGCTCTCCGCGATGGCAATCGCTGCGCGCAGTCCGGCGCCTCCGCCGCCCACGAGAAGCACGTCGTGGGCCGCAGCCGCGCCTTCACTCACCACGAAACTCCTCGCTCACCAGAGTCCTCCTGGCATTCATCCCGACCTTCAGATGTGTGCCGCCGTCGTGGAACTCTATACCCCCGGAGACGAGCCAGTAGGGAGAGGAGTCTTCCCGCGGTGCCGCCGCGTTTCTGCTATCCAGACAATCTTTTGGCAGCCGTCGCGACCAGCCCGCAGCCCTCGACGATTTCGTCTTGCATCCTCGCGTGTGGCAGACTTGACGGCTGCCAGCCTGCTATACGACACCTGCCACAGGGGGAATGTTCGCGGCGGGAAGCATCAACTGGATATACGAGCGTAGTGACCTGTGGCACTGGCAAGGAACGTCTCATGAGCAAGCTCATTCACGAGCTCGATCAAGCATCGCTGCGCAGCGATATCCCAGCCTTCCGTCCAGGCGACACTGTCAAGGTGCACGTCAAGGTCGTCGAGGGCACTCGGTCGAGAATCCAGGTCTTCACCGGTGTGGTGATCTCCCGAGCAGGCGATGGCGTCCGTGAAGCATTCACCGTCCGCAAGGTGAGTTTCGGGGTCGGCGTGGAGCGCACGTTTCCGCTGCATAGTCCGATCATCGACAAGATCGAAGTGGAGCGCCGCGGCGATGTACGCCGGGCGAAGCTCTACTATCTCCGTGGCCTGCGCGGCAAGGCAGCCAAGATCAAGGAAAAGCGCGACGCCAGCTGATCACCGGTAGTCCGCGATGGGCCACCGGTGGGATGGAGCCACGCCGCGGCGTGCCATGCTGCCGGAAGGCCAACTGGAGCCCGCGCAAACCGAATCCACCGATTCGGACCCAGAGCACTTGACATTTGGCCAGCATGTGGCGGCCTTCTTCAAGGAACTGACGGTTGTTGTCGTTGGCGCGATCATTGTCGCCTCAATACTGCGCGGATTCGTGGGGCAGATGTTCCTGATCCCATCGGTGTCGATGGAGAACACACTTCAGGTCGACGATCGCGTCGTCGTAGAGAAGCTCAGTACTGTCAGACGGGGCCAGGTCATCGTCTTCAAGGATCCGGGGGGTTGGTTCACCGGTCCCGCCGTGCGTGAGCGTGGTCCGATCGGCAAGGCCCTGGAGTTGGTCGGCGTGCTGCCCGACACCAGCACCGAGCATCTGATCAAACGGGTCATCGGCCTGCCTGGCGATCGTGTTATCTGCTGCGATGAGGCCGATCATGTGACGGTCAATGGCCAGCCCCTTGATGAGGCCTCGTACCTGTTCATCGGACCGGACGGCGCGCCTACACAGCCATCGGCAATCGAGTTCGATGTGACCGTCCCTAACGGCCGCCTTTTTGTGATGGGCGACAACCGTCGCCACAGCCGCGACTCGCGGTGTCACCTCAATGACGTGCAAGCAGGCCTCACGAAGGGTGACAATGCATTAGTGTCTGAAGATCTGGTCGTTGGTCGTGCCATTGCCGTGGTCTGGCCCCTCGACCGCCAGCACCGCTTGCCCAGTCCGGATACCTTTGTGACCGTCCCGTCTGGCGAGCAGCCAGTGCCAGACAAAGCAAAGATCACCGCCGGACCTGAGGCCAGCTGTTGACCACACATAAGGATCCTCCTGCGCCTCCCAGCCAGGCGCGTCACGAAGCAGACTCTAGGCAGACCCTGGCGCCCATGACACTCGGCCAGCGAACTTGGGCATTCACACGGGAACTGCTTATCGTGGTCATTGGCGCAGTGGTGGTGTCGTCCCTGCTTCGCGCGTTTGTCGGGCAGATGTTCATCATCCCTTCGCAGTCGATGGAGAACACCCTTTTGGTTGGTGATCGTGTGGTGGTACAGAAGCTCACCGACTTTCAGCGTGGCGATGTGGTGGTCTTCTCGGACCCGGGCGGCTGGTTGGAGGAAGCACCAGTCGCTGATCCCTCGCCCTGGGACAAAGTGTTGGAATTCATCGGGCTGCCGACGCGCAGCACCCCTGGCCACCTGATCAAGCGGGTCATCGGGTTGCCAGGAGACAGAGTGGTTTGTTGCAACAGCAAGGGCCGCATCACCGTCAATGGCCATCCCCTTGACGAGAGGAGCTACCTCTACACCGATCCTGACGGCGAACAAGTCAAGCCATCGGAGGTCAGATTCGAGGTGGTGGTCCCCGAAGACCGGATCTTTGTCATGGGTGACCACCGCGATCTGAGTGCCGACTCGCGATGCCACCTCTCCGACTTGTCGACCCGCCAGGGCAAAGGCCAGGTCGCCTTCGTCCCCATCTCGCTCGTTGTGGGGCCTGCTTTTGCGATTGCAGCGCCATTTGATCGGGCGGGCCGCATGCACCGACCCGCAACCTTCGCTGAGGTGCCAGCTGCGAAGAAGCCTGCACCCGAGAAAGCGGTGATCAAGCCCGCCGGGGTGAACTGCTGATGCCGCCCGCGAAAGCCGCCGCGCCAATCCTTGTCAAGCGCAACAGTGGCATATACGGATACGAACGGGCACTGCAGCGGATGGGTCTTCGTCCTGTCGCCGGAGCTGATGAGGCAGGTCGCGGAGCCTGCGCAGGCCCGCTCGTGGCCGCCGCAGCGATCCTTAGCGATGCCAAGTCACGACAGATCGCCGGGCTGAAGGACTCCAAGCTGCTTACCGCGCTGCAGCGTGAACGGCTGTACGCCGAGATCACAGAGAAGGCCATCGCCTGGGCGGTAGCAAGCATCGAGCCCGCGGAGTGCGATGCGCTCGGCATGCATGTCGCAAATGTGATGGCGTTGCGGATGGCCTTGTTGCGACTCGATGTGCCCCCGACGTATGTCCTGACGGACGGGTTCAGCGTGGACGGGCTCGGTGCGCCAGGATTGGGAGTCTGGAAGGGCGATCAGGTGGTGGCGTGCGTTGCGGCCGCATCAATTATTGCGAAGGTCACTCGGGACCGGATCATGTGCGAGCTAGACCAGGCCTACCCCGAATACGAGTTCAAAGAGCACAAGGGCTATTGCACGCCACTCCACCAGGAGAAGCTGGATACCTACGGTCCATCTGCCACCCACCGGATGCGCTTCGTGAACGTCTCGCGAACGACTAGAGTCGATGCGCCATGGGACATAGAAGCCGAGCGACTTCCAGCCCTAGCGGCGAGTGATGTCGATGAGTGCTGAAGACCTCGAACAGTATGAAAGTGAGCTGGAGCTCCAGCTCTACCGTGAATACAAGGACGTCGTCGGCATCTTCACCTATGCGGTGGAAACTGAGCGGCGGTTCTACCTCTGCAATGCTGTCGACCTGAAGGTGCGCACCGAAGGCGGCGACGTCTACTACGAGGTGTCCATGGGCGATGCCTGGGTCTGGGACATGTACCGTCCTGCGCGCTTCGTGAAGAGCGCCAAAGTCCTGACCTTCCGCGACGTGTCGATCGAAGAGATCGCCCATAGCGACCTTGAAGTGCCAAAACCGAGCTAGTTGATCATGGGCCACGGAACAGATTTGGTCACGACGGGGTCGGTCGTGTCCGCTGATGGCACCAGGATCGGCTATCGGCGGCTGGGCCGGGGGCCGAGCGTGATCTTGTTGCACGGTGGCGTAAACGCGTCGCAGCACATGGTGAAGCTGGGACGTGCGCTTGCTGACGCGTTCACGGTGTACCTCCCCGACCGCCGAGGTCGAGGGATGAGTGGCGCGTTCGGGCCCGGCTACGGCATCCAGCGGGAGGATGAGGATCTTGCCGCAATGGTGGAGCACACAGCGGCCGACTGCGTCTTTGGACCGGCCAACGGTGGCTTGTTCGCCCTGCATGGAGCCATCGGGCTGGCGCAGGTCCGGAGGGTGGCCGCGTACGAACCGCTACTGCTGTTGGGTGGACCTGACGAGGCGGCCATCCGGCATACGTTCACCACGATGCAGCAGCTGATTCGGGGCGGGCGCCTGGGCGAGGGAATCGTGTTCTCGATCCACGAGAGCGTGGATCGGGAGGTCCGTCGCGGGCACATGTCGAGTTGGGTCGGCACTGCTGTGCAGGCGTTCCCGTCCCGTGCAGCGGCTGGCCTAATTGACCTGTTCCTGCGCTCCCAACGTCCCCGCTCCGGAAACGTCGCCTGGCGGGAGCTGGTGGCCAGCCTGCCCGCGGAGCTCGACCCGGTGCTGGACACCGCGGGAACTCTGGAGCACTACCGGCAACTCGACGCTCAGGTGCTACTGATGTACGGCAGCGAGACCGACCCGATGTTCGCCGACTGCGCCGAGGCCCTGCACGCAGTACTTCCGCATTCGACGGTGCTGCGGTTGCCGGGACTGAACCACGACTCAGCACAGACCTACGGCAAGCCGGAGACGATCGCCGCGGCGCTGCGGCTGTTCTTTGCGCAACGGTAGAGCTAACCGCCGGCCGCCCGCGGCTTCGCACGGATACCAAATTCCTGAGATCGCTCCGCCCTGTGCGCGGGCCAGCGTATGGCGCGGATGCTGGTGATCAGCCGACTTGGCTGATCCCGAGCCCCGAGCCCGTGTAGCTAGCATGGCCGCGGCTGCGGTTACACAGCCGCACAGTGCTAAGCCCGGCCTAGGGATGTGAGTCGAATGGACGTCCGCCTTGTTACCGAAAGTGAGGTCCAGGAGCGTGGCATCGACGAGTTGCAGAAGCTGCTCAAGGGTGAGGACGGTTTCGTATGGGTGGACATTCCCGACGGTGACGAGGAGGCAGAGCATGTGCTCTCGGAGGTGTTCCGGTTTCACCCCCTGGCCGTGAAGGACGCGGTGGAGCGAAACCGGGTTCCAAAGATTCACGCCTACCACGACCATGTGTTCGTCATACTGCATGCACCCGAACGAGGGAAGCACGGGCACGTGCACTACATCGAGTTGGACCAGTTCATAAGCGTTCGCTACCTGGTGACGGTCCATGGACCCATCAATCCGGCCGTCCATCCAGACGTTGCCTTGCGCGAGACCGGCGCGGTGCTTGAGCGGATACAAGCCGGGCGGTTCCGGCCGGTCACACCGTCTCAGCTTTCACACGCCATCATCACGGTGCTGACCCGCGAGCAGGAGGACTTTATCGAGACACTGACCAAAGATGTGTGGCAGCTCGAGCAGCGGCTAACCGGTGGGAACGTCGGCGATCCCGAGAAATACCTCGACGAACTGTTTCTTGCCCGGCACGGCCTGCTCGCCGTACGCACGATGGGGGCCCAAAGTGGCGCCATATACCACAGCATGACCACCCTCACCGGCATCTCACCCGATAGCAGACAGCTGGTGGCAGATAACGCACAGCAGTTTGACCGGGTACGAAGCCTGGCGGACGGCGAGACGGAGTATCTCCACGGCGTGATCGAGTTCTATCAGACCGTCCTCAGCGTCAAGTCGACACTGCTCGGCCAGGCGCAAAACGAGAAGGTGCAACAGTTGACCGAGGCCAGCTACGCCCAGAATGAAGAAATCAAAAAGATCTCCGCTTGGGCCGCGATCTTCTTCGCCCCAACCCTGATCGGCACTGTCTACGGCATGAACTTCGACCACATGCCCGAGCTGCACTGGGTCGT
This sequence comes from uncultured Actinomycetota bacterium, assembly GCA_963740515.1. Lineage (GTDB taxonomy): Bacteria > Actinomycetota > Actinomycetes > Propionibacteriales > Propionibacteriaceae > Microlunatus. The sequence goes on along the minus strand of CAVUEO010000022.1, from coordinate 99,005 downwards.
CGGATACCCTCTCGCACTGCTCGCAATGGTGCTGATGTCGGTCGGCCTCTACTTGCTGTTCAAACGGCGCAAGTGGCTGTAAGAAGCTAGCCCAACCGACAAGATCGGGCCGTCGCCTTGCTCGGCCGGGATCCGGCTAGTTGATTCCAGAGGTGTCGATGCGCGACATTATGCGGTCGGCGTCGCGTCCGAGGCGCCGCAGCTGCTCTGGGGACAGGACGTCGATGATGAGTGATCGCACATGTGCCACGTGTCCGGGCGCTGCCTCGGCGAGTGTCTGGAAGCCCTGCTCGGTCAAGAGCGCCTTGGTGAATCGTCCATCCGTCGGATCGGGCTCGCGGCGCACCAGGCCGCGCCGCTCGAGGCGCTGTACCAGGTGTGACAGCCGGGACAGCGATGCGTTGGTGACCTCGGCAAGCGAGCTCATCCGCATCGTCCGCTGGGGACTCTCCGAAAGCATGGCCAGAACCTGGTACTCCACCATCCCCAGGTTGGAGTCGCGCTGCAGCTGCTGATCGATCGACCACGGAAGCCAGGTCATCAACCGCACCACCGAGAGCCAGGAGTCCACTTCGGCTGCGGTGAGCCACTTCACTGGCGGTTCCTCGGCACCAGGGCGTGCTCTCTCTGTCATGCGGTGAGCATATCAATCACTCGACGCTTCAAGTGATTGACGCGCGGGGCGACGCGTCTCCGCGCCCATGCCATCCATTTTTCTGTTCTGATCGGTGCCTTTGCGATCGCACTCCCATGTGGAGCGGCTCGAGGACAATGCTGCAGTCACTTGACAGTTCAAATCATCCGGTGTTCACTTGAATGGTCAAGTGACGTTGTGAGGATTTAGCAAGGAGGCTCCGGCCATGAAGGTGGCACTCACCGGTGCAACAGGTTTCATCGGATCTCACGTACTGACGGATCTATACAAGCATGGGCACGACGTGACGGCGCTCGTCCGCGACGGCGATCAGGCCGAGATCGTCGCAGCCCGCGGCGCCACACCGGCCGTTGTCAACCTCTACGATCGACCGACGGTCGTCAGCGTCCTGGGTGACGCGGACGCGGCCATCCATACAGCCAGTCCAGGGGACGCCACCAGCGCCGACCTAGACTCCGCAGTGGTCGAAGCAGCGATCGATGCGTACGCCGGCACCGGCAAGGCCTACATCGAGATCAGCGGTCAGTGGGTCTACGGCGCCAACACCGCCATCACCGAGGAGTCGCCGTTCCAGGCGCCCGCGCTGGTGGCGTGGAAGGAACCGATCGAACGCCGAGTGCTTGCCGCGAAGGACATGCGCGGCGTGGTGGTCGTCTCCGGCGTCGCTTATGGCGACGGCGGCGGAGGGATGCCCGGGCTGCTGCTCGGCTCGCCCCGAGACGACCAGGGCAACTTGATCATGCTCGGCACCGGGCAACAGCACTGGTCGACAGTCCACGTGGCCGACCTCGCCGACTTCTTCCGCCGCGTGTTGGAACATGACGGGCCCGGTGGCTACTACGTTGTCGGCGATGGTTTGAACCCGACCGTCGCCGAGCTCACCGAGGCGGCCGCCATCGCAGTTGGCGCTCCAGGAGCGGTCCCCGGCTCCGACGAAGAGGCTAGGCAACGCCTAGGCGACTACTTCGCCGAGGTTCTACTGCTCGATCAGGGCACCACTGCAGCCAAGGCTCGAACCGAGCTTGATTGGTCTCCATCCCACCCAGGACTCATCGAGGAGTTCCGCCACGGGAGTTACCGCAACTGACGTATCGCGGTCACTCGTGGACCGGACGGATCAGCTGCTGAACACGGTTCAGGGGACTCTGGTAGCCGGCGCGACCCCGGACGAGTCGCCGCCAAGTCAGGACTCCGACGGCGAGAGCGATCGCGCCGGGCGCTGATACCGGGCCAATCCGGGGGCCGGTACCCCGCGAGAGCAGCTGTGCGGAGGCCAGCAGCGAGGCACTGCCGAGCAGACCGTCGGTAAGCCGGTCGGCGACGCCGTCGGCGTCGTGGATTTCCAGCTCCACACGGACTGTTCCGTCCTTCAGGTGCTGCAGTAGCGGTCGGATCGTGGCGGGTGCATCGGCGACAATGCGTTGCCACCCGCGCAGGGTGCGGACGGCCCGTCGGCCAATAGTGCGGGGATCAAGACGGTCGGCAGCCATCTTGCGCAGGTACGGTTGGAGCAGCTCGGTGAGTGACACCTGCGCTCCAAGGGCCCCGCCTACGCCCTGGAGGCTGACCAGCACTCGAAACAGCAGTGCGAGGTCGCCGGGGAAGGTCAGCCGGTTGCTGTGCAGGATCTGCATGCCGGCGTTGGTCGCGCCGATCATGTCGAGATCGGCGATGCTGCCGCCCAAGTACCGGTTAAGCCAGGTGCCGATCTGGCCGTTCAGCCTATCGACGTCGAGGTCGGCCGGGGCGTGGGTGATGTCGATGACGATGTCGGTCAGCTCGTCGACGTCCCGGGACCCGACGGCGAGCAGCAGGTCCTCAAGCTGGGCTTTACGTGCCCCGGTGAGGCGGCCGACGTCGCCGAAGTCGAGGATGGCCAGGTGCTGCCCGTCGGGGAGCAGGAAGTTCCCGGGATGCGGGTCGGCGTGGTAGATACCGTCCCGGAACACCATCTCGAGGTACACGTTTGAGACGCGCCGCACCAACTCGTCGACGTCCCAGCCCGTGGCGGTCACGCTGTCTCGGTCCTGTGAGCTTCTGTCCGGTGACCAGCGACATGGTTAGCATGTCTGGCCCGCACAGGTCCGCGTACGGAGTCGGGATGACGATGTCTGACTCGTCGGCGAAGTTAGCGGTGAACTGCTGCAGATTGGCAAGCTCCTGCCGCAGATCGACCGCTGCCCGCATCATCGTGTCGAACTCAGCGACCACCACGGTGGGCGAGTACGCGGCCAGGGTTTCGTCGTGGCTCTCGACGTAGCCAGCCAACGCGCGCATCAGCTCCAAATCGTCGAGCACCCGTGCACGGGCACCGGAGTGGACCACCTTGACCACCACCGCGGTGTCGTCCGGCAGTGTCGCGCGATGGGCCTGCGCGACTGATGCCGACGCCATCGGTGCAGCCTCGAACGAGCTGAACGCTTCGGAGACGTCGCGGCCCAGGTCGGTCCTGATCGTCTGCTCCGCGCTGCCGGGCGGATCGGCGGGCACGTCTGCCTGGAGCTGCGCCAGCTCCGCCGCCACGTCCGGGCCGACCAGGTCGGGCCGCAGGCTGAGCATCTGGCCGAGCTTGATCCACGTCGTACCAAGCTCGGCCAGCGCTCCTCGCAATCGCTGGCCGGCACTCATGGACGCCAGCTCGGGGTCGGCCGCGCGGGTGAGAAGACGCCCGGCAATTCCAGGCGCGCCAGCCTCTGCAGCGTGAGCGGCCAGCCGCGCGAAGCCGTAGCGGGAAAGCACATTCCCGATCTCGTTGAGCCGCTCGCGGTGCCGGAACAGCACGCCGGCCAGGTCATCAGCCATCAGTTCTCCGCTTCGTAGAGAAGGTGATCATGTGGTTAGCCCCGCCCGACCCGGTCCGGAGTCCACGGGCCGAAGTACCGCCTGGCCGAGGTACAGGCAGGCTCGTAGGGCAAGCTCGAGGTCGGCGCGGCGATCATCGATGCGTCCGCCCAGCGCCTCTTCGGCTTTGCGGATGCGGTATTGGACGCTGTTTTTGTGCAGCGCCAGCCGTTCGGCGGTCGCCGTGTACGTACCGGCGCGGAGAAACACCTGCAGCGTGTTGCGTAACCGGGCGTGCGATTCGTCATCGAATGCAAGATCAGCAAGCGTATCCCATACCCAGCTCCGGGCCGCGTCAAGATCAGCGCTGATCAGCGCGATGGCGCCAACATCGGCAAAGGTGGTCACCCGAGCGCCCGGTTTGGCGGCAAGCGCTAGATCCTGGGTGCGTTCAGCCTGAACGTGGGTCTGGCGGAACCCGTCGAGGCCGTACCCTGGTGCACCCACGGCTACCCGAACCATCGCATCGCCGTTCTCGAACGCCGTCGGCAGCAGCTCATCGGAGATCCGAGTGTCGGGGCCCAGCGGTATCCAAATCCACGCCAGCGACTCGTCACGCGGCACGAATAGATGGCTACCGCGGCCATTGAGTGCGCGAGCTGCCCTGGCGCCAAGCCGATCCAGCCGAGTCAGCCCGTCGCTGCCCTGGACGGCGCCGACCACCCACGCGATCACGCCAAGATGATGCCGGCGAAGACGGTAGCCCAAGGCCGACTCGGTCGTGGCAATGTCCACCGGGTCGCCGTGGAGCAGTTCCCGGACGCGTCCGGCACGCACCGCGGTCTGGGTGAGCAGCCAACGGTCCCGCTCCTGCTGATAGACCGAGATCAGCTCTTCGGAGACCCGGTCGATATACCGGAAGCTGATGTCAACCAGCCTCAAGGTGACCGCAGCGTTCAGGGCGGCATCGGTGGTCCGGCTGGCCAGTTGCTCGACACAGCGGGACAGGAACCGGCCGTGACCAACCCGGTAGGCACGGATCAGGGCGATGGTCGACACCCCGCGCTGCGCCAGCCTCCTGGCGTACTCCACTGCAGCCGGCGGGGCGCGGATCTCGTCCGGAACGAGCCCATGCTCGAAAACATGCAGCAACGTTGCGACATTCTCCTCGATGCTTGCGTCGAGGAGCTTTTCGACGATCTGATCGCCGCGGAGCTCCGGGATGTCCTGGGTCAGCAATGCCCAGATCTCGGAGCTGAGTTCCGGCACATGTCCAGCGACAGTCGCCGCGACTGCGGACAGCTCGGCAGCGACGGTGGCGTCCCCGCCCTCCATTCGGAAATCATCGCGGTGCCTCGGACTCCTGTCCACACCGACAACATGCATGCCTGACCAGCGATCGAGAACCAGTCAGGTGCTCGTTCTGGGTGTGACGCACAACAGCGGCGCGTATTTCTGTGCTGTCAACACGATGCCCGCATCGACATCCCGGGCTGCAATGGAGACAACCACTCGAATCCAGGAGGTACACATGAAACCCCTATCAGAGCAACTCAGCGATCTTGCTGATCGCGCCAAGCAGGCCGAAGACACTGTCACCGCTGCACAGGCGAAGGACCGCGCTGCACTCCAGAGCAAGCGGGAACGGCTGAAGTCATCCATAGAAGTTGCCACGACGAAGACCCAGGCCGATGCCACAGCCGCCCACGAAGAGATGCAGTCATGGTGGGACGAGACTCGCTCGAACATCCATGACCGATTCGAGGTGCTGCGGGCCAAGCGGGACGAGCACCGCGCCGAACGAGACCTGCAAAAGGCTGAAAACCGCGCTGACGACGCCGAGCTGGATGCCGCGGATGCGATTGATTTCGCCGCCTACGCCATCGATGAAGCCGAATACGCCGTGGTCGACGCCGTCATCGCTCGATCCGATGCCGACGATCTCGCGTTGCAGCAAAGTTGAGCAAGCGTGAGCGCAAGGCCACTGCCCGGGACAGCCAACCCGGCGCTGCTGCAGCACGCCGAAGAGCGAAAGAAGAGCGTCGAGAACCGGGCCGCAGACCAGATCACGCGATTCGCCGGCTCGATGCGGTTCGTCTATATCCACATCATCTGGTTTGCCGCCTGGATCGTCTTCCGGGTCGAGCCCTACCCGTTCGGACTGCTCACCATGATCGTGTCGCTCGAAGCCATTTTCCTGTCGACTTTCGTGATGATCAGCCAGAACAGGGCCGACGAGAAGCGCCAGGTGCTGGCCGACCACCAGTGGCAGACAGTCCAGCAGGAGGAGCAGCAGAACGAGGAGCTGCTGCACATCTCCAACCAGATCCTGGATCTCACCAAAGCCATCCACGCATTAAGCACCCGGTCGAACGGTTTGGCGAATCAGACAGCGATGCCAGCGTCCTCCCGATCCGAAATACTGGTCGGCGTAGCGCAGGGTGAAGCCCTGTAGACGACCGTCGACGAAAACACGACAGTTAGCACCCCGTGCCTGGCTAACCTGGTGAGGGCGGGCGGGTACGGCGCTACTTCTCGCGTGGGACGACCGGTGGCGCCCCGGTACCCTCAAAGGCGGCCGAAAACAGGTAGCTGGTCGCAAGACTGCGGTAGGGCCGCCACTTCTCGGCGATGGCGAGGACCTCTTGTTCGCTGGGACGGTGGTCGAGTTCATAGGCGGCCTGGACGGCCTTACGGAGCGCAAGATCGCCCGGCAGGACGACGTCTTCTCGCTGGAGCGCAATAATGAGCGCACCCTGCACGGTCCAGGGACCTATCCCAGGAACTGCGGTGAGCTCTGCCTCGAGATCGTCGTCTGCCAAGCTGCTCAAAATGCCCGGGTTCAGCCGGCCATCCGACAGCCGCTCGGCGAGGTCACGAAGTGTGTTGATCTTGCGCCATGAGAGCCCGGCTTCGCGGAGCCTAGCTGGATCGATATTCAGCAGTTGGGTCGGTGAGGGGAGATAGCCGTCGAAAAGGGCCTCGATGCGGGCAAGGGTCCGGCGGGTCGCCGGGACCGAAAGCTGCTGGCCGGTGACCTGGAACAGCAGGGCACCGTACAGATCCATCGGTGGCAGCTGAGCCATCCACGCCCGGGGGTCGAAGGCCGGGCGATCGTCAATGAGGCGCGCCAGGACAGGGTCGGCGTTGCGAAGGTAGGAACGCGCTTGCTGTAGCCATGCGGCGCGGCTCGCATCCTCGGTCACGGAGCCCGCTCCCTTCACCCGTCGGTAAGCCTGTCTACGACCTTCATACTTGCGTCTGACTGACCGTCGGCCTAGACCGACTCGCCACGGGTAGTAGGCCGCCGGCATCCTCGCTAGTAGAATGTTAGAGGGTAACATTCTACCATGGGTAAGTCAGCGACTACGCGGGCGCGTCTGCAGAGGGAGGCTCTGCGGCTGTTCGCCCAACGTGGCTACGACGAGACGACGATCGCGGATATCGCCGCCGCGGCTGGGGTCACGCAGATGACATTCTTCCGGCACTTTCCGGCCAAGGAGCTGGTGGTGGTCGACGATCCTTATGATCCGGCCATCGCTCACGCGGTGGCTGCCCAGGCGGACGACTTGCCGGTTGTCGAGCGGGTCCGTCGAGGTCTGCTCGCCGCATGGGAGCAACTGGAGGACGCTGACGACGCGCAGTTCCGGCTGCGGCTGCGGATTGGCGCCGGTCATCGCGGGCTGCGGGCTCGGATGCGGGAGAACAGCGTACGGACGGAGGCAGCCATTGCGGCCGCGTTGACGGGGCGGGGCGTGCCGACGTTCGAGGCAGTTGTGGCCGCGGCTGCGGTCATCGGCGCACTCACGGCGGCTTTGTTGGAATGGGCGAACGATCCCGATGCCGGGCCGATGGGCGACGCCGTCACGGCCGCGCTGGCGCTGCTGGAAAACCGGCCGCTGGGATGAGCACGGTCACGATCCGAGCGCACGCCATCGCCAGGCGTTTCGGCGACGAGCAGGCTGTTGCCGGTGTCGACCTGGAAATCAGTGCGGGAGAGATTGTCGCGCTGGTCGGTCTCAACGGGGCAGGCAAGTCGACTTTGATGCGGCTGCTGCTGGGCATGCTCCGACCGGACAGCGGAACGGCGGAGGTGTTGGGCTGTCGGGTGGTCGACGCCGACCGGGCCGTGTGGAGCCGGGTCGGGCACCTGATTGAGACTCCGCCTCGGTATGGCGAGTTGACTGTGGCGGAATCGGTCTACTCCGCGACCCGCCTGCAAGGTTGGGATCGGCCGGCGGCGCGTGTCGCGTCGGCGGCGATCATCGCCGATTTGGAGCTGGGCCACTGGCAGGATCGTGCGACTCGCACGCTGTCCCTGGGCAATCGGCAACGTCTTGGGATCGCCATGGCCCTGGTTCATCGGCCCGATGTGCTGGTTCTGGATGAACCCAGCAACAGCCTCGACCCGCTGGGGGTGGTGCGGGTCCGCCAGCTGTTGCGGAGGCGCGCCAGTGAAGACGGAGTCTCGGTTTTGGTGTCCAGTCAGCATCTGGATGAGGTGGCCCGGATGGCAGATCGGATCGTGCTGTTGCATCATGGCCGGATCCTCGGCGGGCTGGATCCGCATGGCGCTGACGTGGAGCACCAGTTCTTCCAGCGGCTGCTCCAGGCCGACCGGGCCGAGCCGAGGCCGCGATGAACGCTGCCCTAGAGTTCGAGCTGCTGAAAGCGCGACGAGCCGGCCTGTTCCGGTGGGGGGCAGTGGTCGTGGCGGTCGGCGTGCCGGCCCTTTCCACGGGCTTCTTCGAGCTGGTCCGGCTTGGAGGCGACTCCCCGTCCGCGGCCAAGGCGGCAACGATGATCACCGACCTGAGCCTGGCCGGCCTGCTCGGCACCGCCGGGCAGGTGCTGTCGGTGGCGATTCTGATGACGGTCGGCATCGCCGCGTCGTGGAGTTTCGGCCGGGAATTCGTCGACGACGCGCTTCCCGCGTTGTTTGCCATCGCAACACCCCGCTCGTCGATAGCCGCCGCAAAGTTTGTCGTATTGGCCGGCTGGGCACTCCTCACCGTCGTTTCGACCGTTATCCTCACCGTGATCGGCGGCCTGCTCGTTGGACTCGACATGGACGCGGCGGCTGTCCAGACGGCGTCTCGGGTCGCCGCCGCCGGGATGCTGGGCGCAGCCTTGGCCGCGCCGCTGGCGCTCGTTTCAAGCTGGCGTCGCGGCTACCTCCCAGGATTCATCGGGCTGGTGGCCCTGGTGGTCGTGACTCAGATCGTCACCGCCATCGGCGTCGGGGCCTGGTTCCCCTTCGCAGCTCCTGCGCTGTGGATGGGCATGGGCGGCGCGAGCGCCGCCAGCCAGGTGTCAACAATCCAACTGCTGCTACCGCTTCCGGTTGCCGCGCTGGCCGTCGTCGCGACGCTCAGCTGGTGGCGGCGCGCCGAGGCGCGCTGAACCCTGATTGCGGGACCTGCTGCCCGCTAGCTTTCCTTTAGCCCACCACACGGCGGTCCAGGATGCCGAGTCGAGAAAGTCGGGTCGCGCCGATAGCGGACGGTTCTCACCGAACGGCTATCCCCAAATCGATCGTCACTCTTCCAGCTCCGCAAGCATCTCGCTTGCGGTGGTGTTGCCTTGGTCGGCGAGGCGTCGCAGTTCTTCGAGGTTGCCCTGCTCGCCAGCGAGCTCGATGAGCTGGTCGCTTGCGGTGGTGTTGCCTTGGTCGGCAAGGCGTCGCAGTTCTTCGAGGTTGCCCTGCTCGCCAGCGAGCTCGATGAGCTGGTCGCTTGCGGTGGTGTTGCCTTGGTCGGCAAGGCGTCGCAGTTCTTCGAGGTTGCCCTGCTCGCCAGCAAGCTCGATGAGCTGATCAACCGCATCCTCATCGCCGCGATCGGCACGTTCCCGCAGGACGGATAGGTCCAATTCGTCCATGACGGCTAACCTTCCTCTGGTCTTCCCCAAGCCGGGCGGGCCTTCGTCCGAACGGGTGAGGCTGCACGAGTCGAACGTAGCGGACAATCACGATTCTGGACGGCTGAGAAACTCCACGATGCCGCGAGCCGCCTGCATCGCCCGATCTTGTAAGGGAAGGCTGCTGCTTTGCGACAAGGACTCCACAAGTCCTCATTGTGGCTGCGCGTCGTCGAGCGCCGACGACTGCTCGACCGGGTCTGGTTTTGGGCTATGTGGTACGCGGCCTGATTATGGTGGTCGGTGGCGTCATCGAGCTGATCGAGATCAAGGCCGAGGGACAATCCCTGGAGACAGTCACCACGCCGCTGACAGCGGTGTCTTACTGAGACGCTCGAGGAGGGTGTTTCGGATGGGTGAGCCGGTGCTGGTTCTTGGTGGCGGGCTCGCTGGTGTGGCCTGTGCCCGCGAGCTGGGTGATGCCGCGGTCGAGGTGACGCTGGTCGACCGAAATGACTATCACCAGTTCCAGCCGTTGCTCTACCAGGTGGCCAGCTCCCAGCTGCCCGCCGAGGACATAGCCCGTCCCCACCGGACCATTTTCAGGGAATACCCTTCGGTCGAGGTGGTGAACGCGCTGGTGACCGCTGCGGACATGTCCGCCCGTAGTCTCACCCTCGCCGGCGGGAGGACGTTGCAGGGGTCGCACCTGGTGATGGCGGCGGGTGCTCGGCCAAACTTCTTTGGAGTGCCTGGCGCCGCAGAGCACGCATTTCCGCTGTATTCGGTGGCCGACGCCGAACGCCTGCGGCTGCATCTTCAGGGCCTCCTGGAAGCCGCGGTCGACGATCCGCCGTCCCGCGAGCCCGGTTCGATCGACATAGTCGTCGTCGGGGGCGGCCCGACCGGGGTCGAGACCACCGGAGCGTTGGCCGAGCTGATGTTGGCGCTGCACAAGTCTGGGGGACTGACGGTGCCCGGCCAGATCACACTTGTGGACCTGGGCGACGCCTTGTTGGGACAGTTCTCCGACAAGGCCCACGAGTACGCGCTGAAGAAGCTGACCGAGGCCGGTGCGGAGGTGCGGCTGGGGCTCGGGGTCACCTCGATCCACCCCGACCGGGTCCAGTTCAACGACGGCAGTGCCATCTCGACCCGGACCGTGGTCTGGGGCGGGGGGGAGGCGGGGTCTGCGGTGGCGCAGAGCGCCGGACCCTCCCCCGGTCGCGGTGGCCGCCTCGACGTCCGTCCGGACCTCACTGTGGCCGGCTACCCGGGTGTATATGCCGTGGGAGACGTCGCGAACATTCCGTCAGGTGAGAACGGGGCAGCGCTGCCCCAACTGGGCTCGGTGGCCCAGCAGTCGGGGAAGTGGGCGGGGCAGAACATTCTTCGTGAGCTGCACGGAGAGCCCACCAAACCCTTTGCCTACAAGGACAAGGGCATCATGGCGATGATCGGACGCAACGCTGCGGTTGCCGAGGTCGGGAAGCATCACCACCAGGTGGAGGGCCCGGTCGCCTTCGCGGCCTGGCTCGGCGTACACGCCATGCTGCTCAGCGGTGTGCACAGCAAGATCGACGCATTCCTCTCCTGGGGTTGGGACTATTTCGACCGCGACCATGCGGCCACCATCGAGGCAACGGCAGCAACGCCGGAACGGCTCGCCTGGGCCGACCACGGCGAGGACAGGCCGCACATCGTGCTGGACCGGCCGCAGGAGGGCTAGGCCGGCGACGAGGGCATCCCTGGCTACGGCTTGCGCGACTTCGGCTGCTTCGGCGGCATATCCGCAACATAGGCCAGTGCCGATGCGGTCCACTCGGCTATCTGGCCCGGTGTGGCTGCTTCGGGCAGGCTCACATACCCGCCCATGGGATGCTCCGCCGGTCCGAAGGAGCCACCGCCCGCCTCGCGCAGCCGCTCCTGGTCGGCCGGGCTCAGTTTCACGCCGATATCGGACCCGAACAGCCCCATGAACATGTTGCCGTTCACGAAGGCGCCGAGATTGCCGAACATCGGCTTGATCTCGACAGCGGCATCTCGAGGAACAAGTGCCCGGAAGCGCTCTTTGTCGGCGTCCGTCGGCCTGGGGACCTGCATGCTCATGACTCCTTAGCTGGAACCACCATCATTGTGCGCAGCGACTGACGTCAAGCCCGCCTGCCGACCGCGACGTCGCCTAAGCATAGAAACACGCCGGGCCCACCAGAGGCCGGGCCGCTGGCTGTCTGATCCGCGGGAGGACGATCGCAATCCAGACGAAGCAGCCGCGCCGCGGAGAGCACTCAGTGGAACAGCGCGGAGACACCGAAGGCTATCGCCAGAAACAGCAGCATCCGCCCGACGAGGACGGCAACGCCAAACGAGATGACCGACATCCGGGTCGCGGGCACGGCGAGGGTCACCGCGTACAGCGGCGGAATATAGACGCAGGCGGAAAGGAAGACGATCAACACTCCCCACCAGCGTTTACTCAAGAGTCCCAACATGCGATCCGACCAGGCTCGCAGCCTTGTCCGAAAGCGACCGGCCGGCTTGCGGGGGCCGCGCTCGCGTAGCCGCCGCACCAGACGGGACTTGCCGCCTCGGCGCAGGGCGACCACGATGCCGACCTTGCCGATCGTCTGTCCGATGGCACAACCGACCGCTGTCGTGACCTCGTCGGTGAACCCACCGACCTGAGACGCCACGATGTAGATCTCGCTGAATATCGGTACCAGGGCGGACAAGATGCCGTACGCGAGCGAGACGAGGAACTCGATCAGCGGTTGCCAGTTCACACCGACACCTCCCCTACGCCCCGTCAACTAGGCACGGAGACTTGTGGCTGTCGGCGCCGGAAGTCTGTGGTCCAGCCCAGGTCATGATTCGCCAGCCAGTCGTTCCAGTCATGTTCGATCAGACGTGCGGCGGTGGACACCAGCCTGCCGAGCGACCAGTCGTCCAGATCCGGCGCAGTCATGGGGCCGAGCGTAACGGCCAGCAAGCGAACGGACGCTCACCAGTCGGCCCCTCTCGTGAGCAACGCATCGTCAATCACGATTTGCTTTAGCGCTGGAGGCTCAGGTGGGAAGGCTTCCGCGGACCTGGCTCTCTCGGGAGTGTGCCGGATTGCCGTCGTACGGCTCTATCGATACGTCGACGATGGTGAAGCCCTGGAGCTGTCCGGCGAGCTCGGGTGGGAGAGGGTAGCTGGCTCTGCCGTCGTCGGGCAGCACACCCAAGGTGTACATCCGCTGGCCGTCGGTGTTGATCAGCCACACCTCTCGGTAGCGATCTGGGGTGGGCGGCGCGTCGATCTGTACCCTCAGCTCTGGACGCCCGCGGTCGTTGACGAGCTCGGCAGTGCCCTGCCCGGTCTGTCCCGGCAGTGCTTCCAGAGCTGTGCTCGAGGTGACCTCGACTCGGTCGCGGACGGCGACGGTCGTGACGCCGGCGCCGATGATGAGCCCGACCACCGCTGCGGCGGCCACCAATAGCCATGATCGCGGTCTCGCTGTTCGGCGTGGCAGTTCAGTCACGGTCGGCGACGACGGTGCCGGCTCGGCAGCAGCCTCAGTTGTAGCAGGGCAGTCGTCTGACTGGCGAGTTGGACCTGAATGGACTGCCACATGGCCTCTGTCGGCACCAGCTGGTGGGCGATGCGCTCCGGGTTACGGCCAAGCTCGGCGATGCGGCTCAACTCCGCAAGTTCATTGCGGCACTCGGCGCAGCTGGCCAGGTGCTTCTCCTCGGCCGCGGTCAGCGGATCGTCGGTGCCGAGTGCGCGGTCGGCAAGCCGATCGGGATTCAGGTGGGTCATGATGTCACCTCCGCCAGCCGGGTGCGCAGGTGGAGCAAGGCACGCCGGGCGTGGCTCTTGACCGTCCCGAGCGGGAGGTCGAGTTGCTCGGCGATCTGCGGGTAGCTGCGTCCCTCCCAGAAGGCGAGCTGGAGGATCGTGCCGCGTGGGTGCGGCAGCCGGCCAATCTCCTCGGTCAGCACGATGCGGTCGACCAGTGTGGAAAGCGCCTCAGGTTGAACTTGCACATCGGTCTGTTTTGTCACGGCTTGGACGAGCCGCAGCTCCCGGCCTCGAGCCCGCTGCCGGTCGACAATGCGGTGACGGGCGATGCCGATCAGCCAACCGGACAGGCTGCCTTTCTCCGCCTGATAGTTCGCGCGAGCACGCCAAGCGCTCACAAATACCTCTTGCGTGATCTCCTCACCGTCAGTTGAGCTTCCGAGCGCACGATAGGCAATCGTGTAGATCAACGGAGCCGAACGCCGGAATACCTCTTGCAAACAGGCTTCATCGCCTTGGGCGAAGCCCACCCTGAGCTCGGCTTCAGTCGCCGCGCGCCAATCGAGGTGTTCACCGACCGCCTCGGGGTCGCGACGCGCGTCGTCGGTCACGAAAGTCACCCTAACGCGGCCGGGCTCGGCAACAATCCGTGCGTGGAGCTGCAGTCACGCTGGCCGCGCAGTCACGACGACGTTCGCCTGGTACCCGCCTGATCGACGGTAGGTCCCGCCGCAGGTGAGGATCTGCAATAGCGGCTCGCCCTCTCGCGTGAACACCTCGCGCGGATCGAGGTCCTGCTTGCTGATCAGTCGGACGGTGCTCACTCGGAATCGCTCCGTGCCGGTAGTGGTTTTGATGATGATTTCGTCGCCGCGGCGAAGCTGCTTCAAACCGACCAGCGGTCCGACCCCGTACTTGCGGCTGTCGACATGACCGCCGAGGACGGCGGATCCGCGGGCGGAGCCCGGTCTCGGCCCGTACGCGTACCAGCCAATTTCAGTGGGCCGGTCCGGTATCGCCATTGCCCCCTTGTCGTCGACCGTCACGGCCGTGATCGGCATCTTCAGGTCAAGGCGGGGGATGGCCAGCATCCTTGGCTGACCAGGCTCCTTACTGTTCGGCTCGGGGCTGGGTTGCCCCAGGTGCACGCGACGCTGACGGGGTGGGCGCGTTTGGCGTCGCCGCTGATGCGTCTGCCAGCGCAACAAGCTGTTCGTCGTGCGCGATCGGTCGCGGTAGCGAGGCGCCATCCGGCCACCACCACCACGAGGCATGAAACGAGCAGGACGGTCAGCCATCGCCAACCGCCCTGCCGCCTGACTTCAGTGATCACCGAACCATGAACGCCCGGCGCCGAGATAGCTGCCAGCCAGATGCGGCTGCGCCAAGCGCCGCTACCGCTACCAGAGTTGCCCACAGCGGCGCAGCGTCGGAGCTAGCGGCTTGCCCTCCGGTGCCGCCCGGAACGCTGTTGGGCGAGCCATGCATGCCGCTGATGGCCTGAACGGCGAGTTCAAGGTTCTCGTCCTCGGCGGAGCCCCACGCGTAGACGATCGTGGTGGTGCCTTCGGCCACCTTCAGCGAGGCCGGACCGATCACCACATCGTCGGTGCCAGCCAACACAACATCGGCCTTCACCGTGCCGGGGTCGATCTCCGCCGACTCTTCCTTGGGATTGGCGAGGTCAGTGAAGACCGGTTCGCCACCGGCTCGCACGTCGACCTCCGGGGCCGCCGCAGCGTGCCGGACAATCACCCGAGCCTTCCCGGCCGGAAGAGCGGAGACGTCGTTGGCGTACGGGGTGAGGGTCGGCTTGCCGCTCTCGGTCAGGTGCGCCACCACGGTGACATTCGCTCCGCCAGGCACCTTGACGTTGTTCGCCGACATGATCGCGTCGCCGTCCGGACCGTCGCCTGCCTTGACGACCTTGAGGTCGTAGCTGCCGGCCGGCAACATCTGCGGATCGGTCAGGGTGCCGGGCTCGAAGTTCTCCAACAGCGCCTTGCCGTTCGCGTAGACGTCGACCGTCGCATCCGGAACGCCGTGCAGAATCGACACGGTCGCGTTGCTGGCCCCCTGCGCAGGCGCGACCCCTACTGCCGCGAACGCGAGCGCCAAAGCCCCAGCGCTGACCAGACTGAGTAACCGCCTTTGTGCTGTCATTCGACCCTCCTGAAAGTTGAGTTGTACGAGTCCCCCTGTTTGCGTTCTCAACCCGCACTCCGGATGCACCTGATCTGCGCACGGGGTCGAATGGTCCTAGCTGGCGAGGTGCGCGAGGGTGGGAGAACTCGAGCCTTCAGGGCGGGAATCGACACCCCCGCCTATGCGCGGGCCATCGTCGACCGGCTCACCTATAACGGCTACATCATGTAGACCGGCACCAACAGCTATGGCCTCGCTCATGCACGAGTAAGGAGGACCACGACTCACTGAGTTGGCGGAGAAGGGCAGCGGGTCACCCATGGCGGCGCAATCCCTCCAGCTCCGCGGATGGATGCGATGCGGTTAGACCGCCTGTGCTTTGGTCGAGACATGAAAGCGTCGGCCGACCCCGAGCTGGTGATCGAACCGTTGACCACGTCACATTGGTCGGCGTTCGCGGACCTACTCGACCAGGGCGGGCCGGCGGGCCGATGCTGGTGCGTCGCACCGATGGGCATCGACTACCGTCGCCGCCCCGTCGCCAGCAACCGCGCCGAGCTCCAGAAAGCGGTCAAGCAAGGACCCCCACCTGGGCTGCTCGCACTTCGCGACCAGGTGGCCGTCGGCTGGTGTCGGGTGACACCCCGTGCTGCGGCTCCAGGACTTGAGCGGGCCTTCCGGACTCGACGGGTCGATGACGTTCCCGTCTGGTCCATCAGCTGCTTCTACATCCGCAAAGGCCACCGCCGCAAGGGAATCATGACTGCCCTGATCAATGCAGCGATCGAGTACGCCCGCGCTGCGGGTGCACCAGCTCTTGAGGCCTATCCCCTGGACGGCGAAGTGTCACCGAGCGCGACCAGCACCGGCTACGCATCCACCTTCGCCACGGCCGGGTTCTCCGAGATTGCCCGGCGCTCACCGGAAAGACCAATCATGCGCATTCAACTATCCCCCACCTGATGACCATCGTGCTTGTGTCAGGTTGCCGCTCGCAACAACCGACGAAGGTCGTCCAGTCCAAGCGGGTGATCAACGGGATAATCCGTCGATCGAGGCGCCCCTAAGGCCGTGGAGCCCTAAACGCATGCGGGCGCGCTCGCTCTCGGCCCAGTAGGGGCGAGTGGTATGACGCTCATCGAAGACCCGACAGATCGCCTCAAATCGCGCGACGCTGGCAGCAGTAAAGGCGCGCGGCGCAAGCGGCGCAGCGCGTGTGGAGGCTCGCCAGGCTCCGGATCGGAAGCAACATTCAGCCTGAATTCCGGATCGGCCGCAACAAGCTCGGAATACCGCTACCGTGTCCCCAAATCTGCGATCGAACGGAGTCAGTCATGGCGGAAGCCAGGGTCCGCCTCAAGTTCGATGGCCCGGCCGTTGTCGGCCACGCCCAAGAAAATGCAAATAGGGCGCCGGGCCAGATATCGATCTCGTGCGACGGCGCTCCGAGAGCGAGTGAAAGGAAACAATGATCACGTTTCTCGTCCTGATTATTCTCCCAACCTTGATCATCTTGACTAGGTTGGAGAACAGGCGATCGAGGAAGAAGGTCAGTGTCGACGGGTTCAAGGTGATCAACGGTCACGTAGTTCGGCGGGAGAACTGAAGATCGCCATCTGGCTCCGCCGTCGATACCGATCCGACCACCTCGCTAGGGCGGAATCGAAACCGTGACCGCGATGCGACAGACGAGCTAGTTGATCTTCGCAACCTGCCTGAGAACCGTCGCCCCCGCCGACGTGGTGCTGGGCGTGCTGTCGGCTGCAGCCTTTTCTGCTATACGCTCGCCGCGGACATTCGCAAGACCTCAAACCGCGCGGCCCCGGCAGCCCGAAGGCACCCCGGCGCCTCGGTCATGGGCCAGCAAAGGCTCAACTTCCAGCTCACCAACGCTGTCCCAGTTGAGGCTCATGCTGGTCCCTTAAGGATCTGGTAGATGCGTGCTGAGGGGCCGGCGAGCCCAGGCGATAGGAGTACTGATCCGTCGTAAGGGTCTGCGACCTCCCATGCGGTGAGCTGACGGGGATAACACTCGATTAGGTGCTCGGCACGAACTTCCGGCTCAAGTCGGAGGTTGATCTCGGCGTCCTCGCCGCCCCGGTGCCAGACGTACACGAGGGTGCGCTTGGGCGCAGTCAGCGTCAGCGCGACGGAATCCGCGTACCAGTCGGGGAGTCCCAGCGGCCAGCTGGGCACAGCCTGCGCGGTGTCGCCGCGGATCTGCTTGAACAGCGCGGTGGCCTCGCTGACGAGCTGAAGTTGCTCGGGTGCCATTGCGTCGAGGAAGCCCGAGAGGTAAAGGCGGCCGCTGAGGCCGGTCACCATGGTGAAGGCGATCTCTTCGTCACTCATCCACGGCTGCGGGTACGCCCAGTTGCCTGCCTGCTCTGGCAGCATCTGCAGCGGCGCTCCCGCGGCAATCGCCGGATAGAGCCGGAAGTCCTGCTGGTCGGATGTCGATTGCAGATCGAACAGCTCGAGCATGGCGAAGTCGGCGCGCATTGCGCCTGAGCTGCAGTTCTCGAACACAATGCGCGGGTAGCGTCGGCGTAGGTCGGTGATCCATCCGAGGTGCGCACGATTGTGTGACAGCAGGCCGGCTCCGACAGAGAACGCCCGAAGGTCCGTTCCTGCCCCGGGAGTCACGTTGTAGTCGAGCTTGAAGAAGTCGACGTCGAAGGTGCGGATCAAGCGATCAAAGGTCGCATCCAGGTGCGCCCGAGCGTCGGGCTGCCGCAGATCGAGGAAGAAGCGGTCGTGCTCTGTCACGCGACGCCCGTGGCGCTGGAGGAACGCGGCATCAGGCAACGACTGTGCGACCGGGCTCCTGACACCGACCACCTCGGGCTCCAGCCAAAGGCCCACCTTCATTCCCGCGTCGCGAATGGCAGTAACAACCCGAGCGAGCCCGCCGCCGGGAAAGCGCCTGTCCGATGGGATCCATTCACCGACGGTCGGCCACCAGTCCCCAAGGTCGGTGTCGTCGTACCATCCGGCGTCGATGCAGAAGCATTCAGCTCCCGCCCGACCTGCTGCGTCGATCAGCGGGAGTAGGCGCTCGGTGGTGGGGTCGCCGTTGAGGGTGTTCATGTAGTCGTTGAACACCAGAAGTGAGTCACGATCGGCCCTGCGCTCACGACGCAACCATCGGCGGTGCTGGGTCAGCTCGCCAATAGCGCCGACGAGCCCGGTTGCGGCGATGGCGATAGATATCGGGACCGAGGTGAAGCTCGCACCTGGGACCAGCTCTTCGGACCAGTGGTGGTCCAGATCTTCTGGTCCGAGAAGGACAATCGCGATGGAGTCCTCGCCATCGCGCACATTGTCGACTTCCCACCGCCAGCCGCCGTTGTGTTCGAGCTGCCACGCGATTGAGCGACCGGTGCGTTGGTTCTCCAGTGCGGCCGTGGGTAGCGCCCGAGCGGTCGACCAGGTCGACGTGCTGATCGCGGCCACGGCGCCGCGGCCCGATTGGTTGTGCAATGCCGAGTTGAAGGCCGAGTGGAAGTCCGCAAGCGCGGTGTGACTCCACAGGGGCCGGGCGCTCCACCGATTCTCAGCCAGTTGTTCGCCGGTACCGGAATAGAGGACGAGATCGCTGGTCGACTCATCTGGGCAGACCACGGCGCCGGTTGCGAAGGAGGAGATCACTTCGAGGACCAGCGGCTCCTCGCCATCGTTGAGTGCCGAGGTCATCACTCGCGCCGCCGAGATCGCGGCTGATGCGATGAAGGTCGTGGTTACGCGTAAGCCCGTGAGCGCGTCGACCTGCACGATGTCCAACCGTTCCTCGCCCTGCTCGGACCCCGTGGTGTGCCCGAGGTAGCGCAGACGCGAGCCCACACCGGTATTCGTGAAACGAGTGGTGGTGCGGGCGCGACCATCACCGGTGACGATCAACTCGACCAGCGGCTGGGTCGCAGTCGTGATCGTCGCCTCTCCGGCACAGCCCAGGCCGCTCAGCACAACCGGCCGGTTCAGGGAGGCTGTGAAAACCAAGCTCAACCGACCAGGCGTCCACACGATCCGATCGGGAAGATCATCATGATCACCAGGAGCATGTCCCGGCTTGTCCGGGTAAATGTAGGTCACTGACGGTTTCTACCACTGCCTGTGATCGGGTAGTGGGATGGGGACTCGCGGCTGGGGCTACCTGGCAGCGGCGGGCGTGCCGATGTAGGAGCGCCGGCGAAGACTGGGACTTTCTAGGGAGGTTGCATGACAGAGCCGGTGAGCATTGCGGTAGTCGGGGCGGGTAACCGCGGCCAGATCTACGCTGACCTGGCCGCGGCCGACGGTCGAGCCCAGGTCGTCGCGGTCGCCGACCCCGATTGCGCCCGCCGTGAGGAGCTGGCCGATCGGCATGCCGTTGCCGCCGAGCGGCGGTTCGACGGCTGGGAAGCGCTGGTCGGTGGCCCGCGGATGGCTGACATGGTCGTCGTCGCAACCCAAGACCGGTTTCACTACGGACCGGCCGTCGCATTGCTAGACCGCGGCTACCACCTCCTTCTCGAGAAGCCCATAGCCACGACGCCGCAGCAGTGCGACGACATCGTCGAGGCTGCCGAGCGGGCCGGCGCGACCTTCGCCGTCTGCCACGTGATGCGATACGCGCCGTACAGCCTGACGTTGCAGCACTTGCTCAACTCGGGTGCGATCGGGGAGCTGGTCTCGGTCGAGCATCTCGAGCCGATCGGCTGGTGGCACTTCGCACATTCATTCGTCCGCGGCAACTGGCGGCGTGAGGACGAGTCCTCGTTCATGCTGCTGGCCAAGTGCGTGCACGACATCGACTGGCTCAGTCATGTGATCGGCCGTCCGGCGCGTCGCGTGTCGTCCTTCGGCGGGTTGTACCACTTCCGTGCCGATCAGCGACCGGAAGAGGCCGCCGACCGCTGCGTGGACTGTGTGCTCCAGCGAAGCTGCCCGTACTCCGCGCCGACAGATCTACTTGCCCTGCCTTGGCGATCCAGCCAGGGAACGCTGGCCGCTGCGGGCCGTCACATCCGACCACACCGTCGAAGGTGTCCTCGCGGCCTTGCGGGATGGCCCGTACGGCCGCTGCGTCTATGCCAGCGACAACGACGTCGTCGATCACCAGGTCGTGTCCATCGAATACGAGGGTGGCGTCACGGCGAGCTTCACCGCTACGGCTTTCACCGGCTATCAGTTTCGCAAGACAAGGTTATTCGGCACCCACGGGTGCATCGAGGGCGACGGCAAGGTACTCGACCTGCTCGACTTCCGCACTGGTAGACGCGAGTGGATCCCGATCCCGACCGTCGAGGCGCCCAAGGGGCTGGATGCCCACGGTGGCGGCGACGCTGGACTCATCCGCGCCTTCTTGGATGCCCTGGTCTCCGGTGATCCGGCTGCCCACCTGCCGGATCCACGTCAAGCTTTGGCTGCGCACCACCTCACCTGGGCCGCCGAACAAGCTCGGCGCACCGCCTCGGTCGTCGACCTTGTTGGCGCCAATCGTTCCTGAGAACGGATTGCCACCTCGGCTGAAACGCTCCGCACAACCGAAAGCGCCGAGCATCCGGGACTGCCGGCCTAGATCGGGGTGCCACTACCCCTCGACACGCCGGTGGCGCTGGTGACCCTTCGCGCCGTGGGCCTGCGTATTATGACGGTCCATCGTCGGCAGACTGACGCCGCTTTGCGCCGGGTAGGCCGGCGTTGGTGTAGACCAACGAGCGGGGGACGACCCCTCACGGCGCTGACCGCTCGGGCAACCTCGGGAGACACGCCGACGATCAAGCAATCGGCGGCAACGCCATGTGCCGGGCCGTCGGTTCCTGCTCACAACGATTGACCGACTTCAACTTCACCCCGACGCAGGGCGACGGGTCGATCCGAACCGCCGGCACCGGGCAAGGTGGTCGCAGCGGCGGAGCCGGTCCGCCGGGGTGGGGTTCAGCGGCGGTCGTCAGGCCGTCGAAATAGCCTGCGTCGTCCCCAACACCTGATTAGGAGTCAGGCCCGGCTCGCGGAGCAGCCCTGGGACGGGCTTGGCCGGCGTAGGAGCGCATCGAAGAACTGCTGCCCCGCCCGCCTGGCACGCAGGGCAGCGTTGCTGGGAACTCGTGCGGGATGCACAACCACCAGCGATGATGATCACCGTTGACGATGACTCGGGCAGCGCCATAGCTTTGGCTGGTGGCTGGCAGCACCGCGAGCGCTGCTTGGAGGGGTGAGGCGCTACGCCGTGCTGGAGCGATCGCCGGCCTAGTCGCGGGGCCGTTCTTCTTGATTTCAGTGGGATTGAATAGCTGGGTCAGCATTGACTATCTCCATCGGCTTGGCTGGGAATTCGTGGGCGGCGAGCAGGTCCCGTGGCCGAGTTCGTTGGCGCGGGGGCCGTACGGTTGGGCGCAAGTCGTGACCTTTGTGATCACCGGCTTGCTGATGGTGATCCTCGCCATCGCAGTGGGCGATCAGCTGCCGCGTAGGCGGGCGAGCAGCTTCGCCGTCATGCTGCTAGGCCTGCTCGGAGTGGCGCTAATATTGGTCGCCTTCCGGGTCGATACTCCGATGCTGGGAGGCGGGAATCCTGCCACCTGGCACGGTTGGATCCACGAGATCGCGTTCCTGTTGATCGTTGCGACGGGCGTGCTCGCGCCACTGGCAATGGCACTGGCAGTCCGCGGCGACCCAAGCTGGCGGCCGATCGGGGTCGTTTCGCTCGCCGCTAGTGCGCTCCTACTTGTGCTCCTGATCTTGCCTTGGGCCAACGCCCCATTTCTGATGGCAATCGTCACTTTCTTCGTCTGGATCGCAGCACTTGCCGCACGCCTCATGACCGATCACTAGGCCGTTACGCATCGCGTCGTTGTGTTCTGGCTCGTCACCCTTCGAGGACGCTATGACGCCGTACTTGCGAATTTCTGCAACCGGTACTAATTGTCGGGTCTTGACGCGAACCTGATACAACCATATGGTTGTATCAAATGCAGATTGCCCCACCAGACTTCGACCGTATGTTCGGCGCCTTGGCCGACGCCACCCGGCGCGACATCGTAGGCCGTGCGATCGGGGGTGAGGAGGGCGTCGCCGAGCTGGCCAGGCACTACCCGATGAGCTTCGCGGCGGTGCAGAAACACATCGCCATCCTGGAGCGGGCCGGCTTGGTCACCAAGCAGCGCAGCGGGCGCCGCAAAGTCGTCCGCGCCAACCTCGCAGGACTGCGCGTCGCACGTCGCCGGCTCGACCAGTACGAGGAGTTGTGGCGCGGCCGCATCGACCGCATGACTGAGCTTGTCAACGAGTACACCAGGGAGGGAAATCGTGACCGTGCCCGCAGTCCGCAAGGACACTCAGGCGCCGAGGACCTGACCGATGGCTGAGTCGCCGCTTGAGCGCCTCATCGGCACTTGGGAGTTCGAGCCGTTCGTCGAGGGCCGGTCGATGGGCCGCGGACGCGCGACGTTCGAGTGGATCGCGGATGGGACCTTCCTCCTGGGGCGCTCGCACGCGGATTGGACCGACCCGGGATGGGTCGAGAACGCCCCGATGTCAACACAGTCGGTCATGGGCTTGGACGACACGACGCTCGAGGTGACCCAGCTCTACGCCGACGACCGCGGTGTCTTCCGGATCTACCGCGGGAGCATGACCGACGACGAGTGGCGCCTCGAGCGGGCGGCCCCCGGCTTCCACCAACGCTTCGTGGGCGCGTTCCGCGACGACGGCCGGATCATCGAGGGCCGGTGGGAGTTGTCAGTACCCGACCGCACCACCTGGGAGCTCGACTTCCAGATCACCTACCGCAAGACCATCTGATCACCGATCCTGTTTCTGGTCGCCTCACCCATGGCTGCGGCCGGATTCGGCACTCTGGCCGGCCACTTCACCGACCGGACCGTGGTGACCTATGACCCCCGCGGGAGTGAGCGCAATGTCCGGCTGTGGCGAGCTGGCCCGCGAACTCATCCAGGCCGACCTGGTCTCCGGTCATCTGTGGTCGGCGATCTCGTGCGGTGAAATCCGAACATGGATGACGGAATCTGGTCAGTGCATGCGGCAGCGTCCATGCTTGTGAACCTGACCTCGAACGGACCGATGCACATGACGACTGATCTCGAGAAGACCCCCGACTTCGTCGACGGCGACGTGTCGTACTGGTATCGGGAACTTGGGATGCCAGTTCGGCGAGCCGAGCTCCAGGCAGACACTGAGGTCGACGTTGCGATTGTTGGCGCCGGCCTTACAGGCTTGTGGACCGCCTATTACCTCAAGACTGTCCAGTCGGACTTGCGGATCGCCGTGCTGGAGCGGGAGTTCGCGGGTTTCGGCGCATCCGGTCGAAACGGTGGCTGGCTCAGCGCAGAGATGCCGGGCCAGCCCAGACGGTATGCCAAGGCGCGCGGGATCGAGTCCACGGTGTCGATGCAGAAGGCGATGTTTGGCACGGTCGATGAGGTCATCCGGGTTTGCGGCGCCCAAGGGATCGACGCGCACATCCGTAAGGCCGGCCTGCTCCGCGTGGCCACCAACCCCGCACAGTACGGCAGACTAACGCGCCGGCTCCCAAGCCAGCGCACGTTTGGTTGGGGACCGGAGGATCTGGTCGTGTTGGGCGCCGATGCGCTGCGGGCGCGGGTCAACGTTGCTGGCGGAATCGGTGCGACGTGGAGCCCGCACTGCGCTCGGATTCAGCCAGCCAGGCTGGTGCGCGGCCTCGCCGACGCCGTGGAGCGGCTTGGCGTAACAATCTATGAAGGTACGGCCGTGTCCGAAGTCCGGCCCGGTGTCGCCATCACTGACCACGGCAAGGTCACAGCGCCCTGCGTCATCCGCGCCCTTGAGGGCTTCACCGCCAGCCTCAAGGGATTCAAGAGGTCCTGGCTGCCGATGTTCAGCAGCATGGTCGTCACCGAGCCCTTGCCGCAGAGTGCCCGAGAGGAGCTCGGTTGGAATAGCGCCGAGCTCGTCGGAGACGAGGCGCACGGCTTCGCCTATGCCCAACAGACTCGAGATGGTCGGATCGCGCTTGGCGGACGAGCTGTGCCGTACCGGTACGGGTCACGCTCAGACTTGCATGGCGAGACCATGGGTACCACCGTTGAGCAGCTCAAAGCAATGCTCGGCCGACTGTTCCCGGCCACGAGGTCCGTCGGCATCGACCACGCCTGGACGGGAGTGCTCGGCGTGCCGAGGGACTGGTGCGCGACTGTCGGGCTGGACGAGAGCACCGGGCTCGGCTGGGCTGGTGGGTATGTCGGACACGGCGTCGCTGCGTCCAATCTGGCCGGACGAACCCTGGCCGACCTCATGCTCCGGCGAGACACCGACCTCGTGAAGCTGCCCTGGGTCGGGCGCAAAGTGCGGCAGTGGGAACCCGAGCCCATTCGCTGGGTCGCCGTACGGGGTCTCTATGGCGCCTATCACGCCGCGGACCAGCGCGAGCGCGCAAGGCAGACAGAACACACTTCCCTGATAGCCAAGACCGCGGACCTCATCACCGGGCGGTGAGTAGGTCTCCGCGCTGGCGTTGGTCACGCGTCTTATGCGTTCGACGGTGAAGCAGGGTGGTGCTCGCGTCATGGATGCCGTCGACCCGGTTCTGCGACTGGCACCGTCGAGCTTCATGTGGCTCTTTGTCCGGCTACGCTTTGGCGTGGAAGGACTTCGGTTAGTGGGACTGGCTCCGTAGCGCAGCCGGGCGACGACGCTTCAAGCTTGAGAAGTCCGGTTCGCGGCCGAGCCCCGTGGCCGAGTCAGAGACTGAGCCCGTCGCGCCGGTCGTTGAATATGACAGCGCCGTCGGCGACGCCGACCTTTGCCCGTCGGGCCCCTGGACTCCCGGGATCCTGGCCCGCGAGTTCGGCAGCGCACGGAGCAAGCTCGATGTGGGCCGAAGTAAAGGAGGGAGCGGGCATGGCCGGGTTGGTGGTTGGTGTGCCGATGGAGATCAAGGAGAAGGAAGGCCGGGTGTCGGTGCAGCCCGACGGCGTTGCCGAGCTGGCCTACCACGGCCGGGAGGTCGTGGTACAGGCCGGGGCTGGGTCGGGCTCTGGCTTTCCCGACGACGAGTACGTTGCGGCCGGCGCCCGGGTTCTCGGCACTGCAGACGAGGTGTTTGCTGCTGCCGACTTGATCGTCAAAGTTAAGGAGCCAGTCTCTGAGGAATATCACCGATTCCGCCCCGGGCAGCAGCTGTTCACTTACCTGCACCTGGCGGCCGACCGCCGGCTCACCGAGTTCCTCCTCGACCGAGGCATCGACTCGATCGCATACGAGACTGTGCAGACCGCGGACGGGCGGCTGCCGCTGCTCACGCCGATGAGCGAGGTTGCTGGGCGGATGGCTGTCCAGGCCGCCGCCCATCACCTGGAGAGTTCCGCCGGCGGGGCGGGTCTCCTGCTGGGCGGGGTCCCCGGTACGCCCGCCGCGAAGGTGACCATCATCGGCGGCGGCGTCGCCGGAACCGAGGCAGCCAAAATGGCTCTCGGGTTGCGGGCGATCGTACGGGTGCTGGACACCAACGCGGCGCGCCTGTCCTACCTCTCCGACGTGTTCGGTGGACGGCTTGACCTGGTCGTCCCCAACCGGGCGCGGACCGCGGCGTACGTCGCCGAATCCGATGTTGTGATCGGCGCCGTTCTGGTCGCCGGCGCGAAGGCGCCGAAACTGGTTACCCGCGACATGATCAAGAGTATGCGGCCCGGCAGTGTCGTCGTCGACATCGCCATCGATCAGGGCGGCTGCTTCGAGACCAGCCGGCCGACCACGCATTCGGAGCCGACCTATGTCGAGGAGGGTGTCGTGCACTACTGCGTCGCCAACATCCCCGGCGCCGTCGCCCGCACCTCCACCCTCGCGCTCACCAGTGCCACCCTGCCGTACATCATCCGCGTCGCCGCGCACGGTGTAGCCGGCGCGGCCGCGCGTGATCGGGTCCTGGCGAAGGGCCTGAGCACCCTCGGCGGCAGACTGACCTCGCGACCAGTGGCCGAGGCACACAGCCTGCCCTACCAGGACCCGGCCACCCTCCTGCCAGCGAGCCAGGCGACCGGCCCGACCCCAACCTGATGTGCTCCAATCCATCCGATTTGGGAGGGAGTTCAGATTAGAGGGGTCGGTCGTGGGAGATCCGACCGGATGTAGGACTAGGCCGTCGCATAGCCGGAGATCTGTCTCGATCACGGTGTGGGATCTTCTGCGTCGTGGGCGTTGAGTTCGGCTTGGCGTCGGGTGAGTTGGCGGCGTTCGGAGTCGGTGGGGGCCAAGGCGATGGCCTGATCGATCGCGAGCAGCGCTTCTCCTGTGAGGCCGGCGCGGGCCAGTAGGTCGGCGCGGGCGGCGTGTAGCAGATGGTAGCCGGACAGTTTCGGCTCGCTGCGGAGGTTGTCGAGAGCGGCCAGCCCGTCCAGGGGCCCGTCGGCCATGCCGACTGCAATGGCCCGGTTCAGCGCGACGACCGGGGACGGCAGCAGTTGCAGCAGTTCGTCGTAGAGTCTGACGATCCTCGGCCAGTCGGTGTCGGCGGCGCTGCGGGCGGTGGCGTGGACCGCCGCCAGGTCGGCTTGCACCCGGTAGTGGCCGCGGCGGTGGCCGGGCAGTTGGGTGATGGTGAGCGCTTCGGCGATCATGGACGAGTCCCACCGGGACCGATCCTGGTCTTCGAGGGTGACCAGGTCTCCGCTGACCATGCGGGCGTGGCGGCGGGCATGCTGAAGCAGCATCAGCCTGAGCAGGCTTCGGGTCTCGTCGTTGTCGGGTATCAGGTCGACCAGCAGCCGGCCAAGGCGGATGGACTCCTCAGTGAGGTCCGATGCGGACCGGGAGTACCCAGAGGTGAAGATCAGGTAGACGACCGCCAGCACCCCGTCGAGCCGTTCAGGCAAGGCTGACGCGGCCGGCACCTGATAGGGGATACCAGCGTGGGTGATCTTGCGTTTCGCCCGGAGTAGCCGCTGGCCCATGGTGGCCTCGGTGGTCAGGAATGCTTGCGCGATCGCCTCGGTGGACAGGCCTGCGACCACTTTGAGGGTGAGCGCTACCCGGCCCTCCATGGGCAGGGCCGGGTGGGCGCAGGTGAAGATCAGCCGTAGCCGGTCGTCGTGCAGAAAGGTCATGTCGGTGCCTGGTTCGGGGTCCTCGCGGAGTTCGGCGATGCCGGCCAGCTCGGCGAGTTTGTTGCGTTCGGTGGCGGCCCGGCGCAGCAGGTCGATCGCCCGCCGCCTGGCAGTGGTGGTCAGCCAGGCGGCAGGGTTGTCGGGGATCCCGTCGAGGGGCCACCGATGCAGGGCCCGCTCGGTGGCGTCGGCGACAGCGTCCTCGGCCAGGTCCCAGTCGCCGGTGGTGCGGATGAGCGTGGCGACGATCCGTAGCCGCTCAGCGGCGAGCGCTTCGACGAGTACGCTGCGCGCCGGCTCCGGACATCCGGGCTGCGGGTTGTCGTTCACCCGGCGTCGTCGGCCAGTGGCCAAAAAGGTCGTAGCTCGATGCGCCCGTGCGCGGCGTTGGGATGCTGGGCGACCATCGCGATGGCTTCGTCGAGGTCGGCGCAGTCCAAGATGTCGAATCCGACGATGAACTCGTGCGACTCGGCGAACGGGCCGTCGGTGACCAGCACCTTGCCGCCGCGCCGGCGTACGGTGGTGGCATCCTCGGCCGGCCGCAGCCGGTTGCCGGTCATCCATCGGCCCGCTGCCTGGTTGGTGCTCACCCAGGTGTCGATGTCCAGGGTGCCCTCGCCGGTCTCGTTCGGGTCCGCCTCGGGGTCGTCGGCGACCAACATCAAGTACTTCATCGTGACTCCTTCGGTGTGGGGGGTGTTGGTGGTTGGAGGTGGTGCCGAACGGGTTCGTCGGCGGCGTGGTGGACGGGACGTCGTTGGCGGACCAGCCAGGTCGCCATCGCCCAGGCTGGAAGCAGCCGGGCCGGGCCGGACGGCACGTCGATGGGGCCGGTGGCGCGGACTGGGGCAATGTGGTCGATGTAGGCCATAGGAGTTCCTTTCTCGCTCGACCCGTTTGCCTTTACGACGGGCCACAACCCCGGGATCCGACACTTTCCGGAATCGGTTCTCCTAAACGCCCAAGCGGTCACTCCGAAGGGCCCCGGTTGAGGGTCAGCTCTCGGCACACAGCCTTCTCGGCGATGTCATCCGGCTCTACGACAACCCCCGGCAGCGCGCCAATCCGCCTCCACCCGGTCGGCGAAGGCGACCCTACCTCGGCCATGAACGTGCGGTCCTGCCCCACACGAGCGAGTCCATCGGCGTTCTCGCCGCCTGGCCCAATGCACTGAAGCTGCCGGATGACTCGCTGCCTGGCTGCCGGCTCAACGACTGCGGCCTTCCGAGTTGGGCATCTCCGACGACCAGCCACCCACCAGCACGGTCGACTCCAGCTTCCTGCGGTTCACTGAGGCATCACCGAACGTCCGAACAAACGCCAGCGTCCCGGAATACGTTCAAGATCGAGGCTCTACGGCGTCGCCGATGTCCCGTCATGGCGGCTAGTGACGACGGGTTCACGCAACGGCGCGAAGGTCTCGCGGTAGGTCCGCGGTCCGAGGACAGGCACGATTGCGTCGCGCAGCCAGGCCGGTAAGCCCGCGGTTCGTGACAGCCGATCCGTCATTTTCTGCACGTGCTCGACGCGCGGCCTTCGCCGCCTCTCAAACTCCCCGCCGACCGCCGCCCAGTCGTTGTGCGTCGCGAGTAGTTCAGCGAGTACTAAGGCGTCTTCGGCTGCCATCGCCGCTCCTTGGGCCCATACCGGCGCGGTGGCATGTGCCGCATCTCCGATGAGCACGACCCGACTCCTGTGCCAACTATCGAGCCTGATTTCCTCGATTGGCGAGTGGTAGAGCGAGGACGGCTCTGCAAGCACCGACGACACGGCGCTACGCACGGGCTCGGGATAGTCACCGAAGGTCGACCCCAACCATTGCCGGTCGGTGTCCACCGGCCTGCCTTTTGTGGGTGATGCGTAGCCGTACACCCGCTCCCCATCCACAGGAATCAGAAGGAACGTTTCCGCGGGGCCGGTCCATGAGCTCCAGCACTTCACGCCGGGATTTGTGGTCATGAACCGCCAACCGGCAGCCGACAACAGTGCCGTCCGTCGGCCCCCGCGTCCGAAAACGGAGGTCCGTACGCCGGAGTGGACGCCGTCCGCGCCCACGACGAAGTCATAGCTTTCGGCGTCAGTGTCAGGGAAGCTGACTTCGACCTGGTCCCCGCGTTCGGATACAGCGCTCACTGTTGTACCCCAGCGCACCGCAGACGCTGACACGCCCGAGCGCAAGAGCTCCAAGACATCGCCGCGCAGCGCGCAGATCGAGCCAGCGTCCGCGCCCCAGAAGCCGGCCTCGTCGATAGCGAACAGCAATCGATTGCGGGCGTTGCGGTATTCCCGCTGTCGAACGGGCACGCCCCGCTCTTTGAGCTCCTCGCCCACACCCAGCTCGCGCAGCGCACGAACGGCATTGCCTGGCAGGTTCAGGCCCAGCCCAGCGTCAGGAGGTCCGTTCAGCCGATCAACCAGCATGGCGGGGATTCCCCTCTGACCGAGGGCGCGCATCATGGCGAACCCGGCGATGCCACCACCGACAACGAGTACGCGGCGGGAAGGGCTGCCTTGATGGTGCATGCACTCACCCTCGCATGCGGCGAGGACGCCGAGGACTGGCTTTTACCCTGGGCGCTCTGCCTCGCGCGGACAGCTGGAGGGCTTGGGCGAGTTGCGACTGTGTGAACCTGCTAGTCGGTGGCGAGCCCGATGAGCCGGTAGACGCGGCGGGCGCCGGCCAGCCCCTTGAGCTCGTGCTCGCCAGCGTCTTCTAACCGGAGGCCGGCGCCTTCGAGCAAGCTCACCGTCGGCGCTGAAACGAGTACATCACTGGGATTGGCCAATGCTGCGATACGAGTGACAGCGTGTACCGCGACGCCGCGAAGGTTTCCGGCGTCGCGCTCGACTTCGCCCGAATGGACGCCCGCGCGGATCTGGAGACCATCCTGCAGCGCGCCATCGCGGACCGCTGCCGCACACCGCACGGCTCGTGCCGCGCCGTCGAAGAAGGCTAGGAAGCCGTCGCCCGTCGTATAGACCTCCACGCCGCGGAACCGGTCCAGCTGGATCCGCACTGCCTCGTTATGGCTGGCCAACAGCTCTTTCCAGGCCGCATCTCCCAGCCGAACGGCTACTTGCGTTGAGTCGACGATGTCGGTGACGAGCAGGGTCGCAACGAAGCGTTCGCCCGCCTCGGCCGGCTTGGCCCAGCCGTGCACGCCGCCGTACTCGATCGTCACAAAAGGTTTGTCGCCGATCACCCGCGCGTGGTGCCCAGGCGGGATCTCGAACGCCTCACCTGCGCGAAGAATCCGCCGCGCGCCGGTGTCGGTTTCGATCTCTGCTTCGCCTTCGAGGACAACGCCTTGGTGATGGTGCTGGCAGCTGGGCGTTCCGGCCACCGGTTTCACGTGTTCGGCCCAGCTCCACCCCGGTTGGTGGACGAGGCGGGCGACGTGCGCCTCGCCGAGAAGTACGACCTGGACGGTTACGAGAGGTAGAGTGACGAGCTCATCCGGCTCGTCGAATCGCTTCGACTGGAGCCTCGCCATGTATTCAGGCTACGGCTCGGTGACTCCGTCCCGCCGGGGGCGACGCCCGACCATGCTCGACCTTGCTCGACCTTCAGGACGCGTCGGCTTCTGCCTGGAAGGGTGCCACGAGTGATTCGAGTTGTGCTTCCGGTAGCACGATCCACCCCTCACGACGCGCTTGTTGCAGCAGGTGTGCTTCATCAGGGGTACTCGTTTCGGAGAGGGCTGCCGCCCGGCTTGTGAGGGCGGCGATCACAGCGTCCAGGGCATCGTCGGAGGCAGCGCACAGGTCGGCATAGGTTCGAAGGTCAAGCCACGGTGTTCGCTCGAGCAGGGCGCCGATTAGCTCCTCGCGCGCGGCGCGCCGCTTTCCGCCCTTGTAGGCACGAAAGGGGAGGCCCCAACACAGAAGAGATGCCGCGGGGTAGACCTCGACGACAATTCCATTGCCAGCACGGTCGACCGGGCGGCCTTCGGCCGCCAGGCGCGACAGAATCCCGGCAGCGCGCATGGCGGTCAAACCGATCCGGTCGGCCGCCACACTCAGAGGAGTCAGCCCGGTGCGTTCTCTCACCGCTCGATCAGTGGCTCGGTAGGCAAGCTTGCGCCGCCAGTCCCGGCCGGCCACGTCCTGCGGCGCCACAACGTGACCTGCGTGATGCTCCTGCAGGAACAGCAGGAAGTCATCCGGCCAGCCCAGCGGGCAGTCGATCCCGAGCTTGTCCGCGTCTGTTGCTGCATTGGTAATGGCGGCATCGTCAACGTCGAGCACCAAGGACTGAACGGCGGCACCAGTGACGGACCAGCGCAGGACGGCCATCGCAGTCTTGGCGGGCTCAGTCGCCAAGTCGACACCTACCGTGATCACTCACGCAGCGTAAGCCGAGAGCCTCAATCATGGGCTGGCGGATCTGGTGCGCTGGTACCTGATCCCGCTGGGAGCATCACCTCAAAGCATCGACTATCAGGTTGGACGCGATCGGTGTCGTTTTGGCTCCTGGCGAGCCGGCATCTCTGACTCACGTGAGAGTGGTGGGCTGAGTGGCGTCAGCCTGCGCATGGTCAGTGGCACTGGTCGGCTTGGCAAGTGGATGGACCGGGCCGGTCTGTCAGGCCAGGTACATTGCATCGCACCGGACGCGTCCGCGCTCACGCGAGCCACGCAGCGATATCAATGCGGGGCTGGGACTGGCTCGGCGACCACGGCTCTGGGGCGGAGCACCGCAATCCCGATCGCGGTTACCCAGTAGACAAGGAGGCTGGCGGTGAGCGCTGAGTTTCCCCAGCCAACAGCGCTATAGAACTGAGACGCGTCTGGGCCGAAGTACAGCGAGGGCACGAAGGCCAGGTTGACTCCTGCGATGATGTACGCCGACCAGCCGGCCCAGGCTGGCAGGGCCGTGGTGTGAAGGATGGCGTACCCGGCTGCGGCGAGCAGCACGGCGGTGAGGATCCTGCCGACAGAGCCGTGGAGCAGCATGCTGCCCTCGGCGAGCGGGCCATCGACGGTCGGGTCGATCGACCCGCTCGGGTGGCCCAGCACGCCGCCTACCTCCATCGAGTGGGCGACCATCGTGATGCTCACTAAGACCAGCCCCGCGCCGTGCGCGATGTTGGCGACCCACTCGTATCTGCTGTCCGCGTGCCGGATCAGCTCGCGCAGGCCAGCGAGGAAAACGATCATGACGGCCAAAGTGACCAGAGTGATGAGGTTCCTGGTCAGTACGTTCCACCCAGGAGGGTTGCCGGTGTACATGAAGTACAAGGGGATGGTTGCTACGGCCAGGATGCCGATCGTGACACCGGACATTCCGGTTATGCGCCGAACCATTTGGGTGTTCATGTGTCTGCTGCCTTTCGCTTCTGCTTCGGAACCGCTGATGCTTTGGCGGCCTCAGCAAGATGCGCCTCTATGCCGTCCAGCAGGCGGTGCAGGCCGAGGTCGAGCATCGGCCTGACATCGTCCTCATCGCTGTCTTCGAACGTGCCGGCCTGGATCAGGCCGGTGAGGATGGGGTATCGGCCGCCGTCAACGATGCGGGCGACCACATGGCCGTAGCCGGGGCCCATCGGCTCGAGCTCGCTGGCGATCCTGGCCATGTCGCGGACCGCACTGGATAGGAATGTGGTGACCGCGACCATGTCCGTCTCGCTGAGACCGGTGCCGGACAGTGCGCGAAGGGCTGCTTCGAACCAGGCGAGCTCGTTGGGTCCGATCGGTGCCGAGCGGGTCGGCACGCGTAGCGCCCACGGATGTTGCAGATATCGCTGCCACAGGGCGTGCACCCAGCGCTCGATCTCGGTCCGCCAGCCGCCGTCTGAGGCAGCGGGCTCGGGGGGTAGGCCGAATGCGGCTTCTCGCATCAGGTCGAGGAGTTCGGGCTTTCCCGGAATGTGTCCGTACAGCGCCATTGCGGTGTAACCGAGCTCGCCGGCCACCCGCTGCATGGAGACAGCGTCCAGCCCTTCACTGTCTGCGACCGCGATCGCCAACTCGACGATTCGTGACACGTTGAGCCGCGGCCGGTCGGCGCGTGTCGATGAGCCACTCGCGGCCCACATCACCTCGATGCTGCGGGCGAGTCTCGGGGGCAGCTTGTCCTCCCTCAACGCCGCTCGCCCTGCTTGGCCACCAACTGTCGATGAACATACGGCATATAGTGACTATATTACGTAAAGCCAATTCTCTATATAGCATAAACTCAAATTGTGACCAACTGGTCACCAGC
The DNA here is from genome assembly GCA_963740515.1 of uncultured Actinomycetota bacterium. Taxonomy (GTDB): domain Bacteria; phylum Actinomycetota; class Actinomycetes; order Propionibacteriales; family Propionibacteriaceae; genus Microlunatus. The sequence goes on along the minus strand of CAVUEO010000022.1, from coordinate 65,487 downwards.
ACCTGCCGGCGTTGCTGGTGGGGCTGGCGGGTCCGTTGCGCTGGTACCTGATCCGGCCGTTGATCGTTGCCGGCGGGGGCGACACTTATGGCGGCCCTCTGAGGATCGATACCGCGGTAGTTTCCACAGCTCATAACCGCGGGGTGTCCACAGGTTTTGGTGAGCTCGCACGATTCCGGTCCTCCGTACGCATGCTTCGGTTCGGGGGTGGCGCGATGGTGGCAACGGGGTCGAAGAAGCAGATAGGTGTACGGGGTGAGGATTTGGCTTGTGCGGAGTTGGAGCGGCAGGGGATGCGGGTGTTGGAGCGGAATTGGCGCTGCCGGCTGGGGGAGATCGATATTGTCGCTGCGGAGGCCGGCGAGAGGGGTGTCACGCTGGTCTTTTGTGAGGTGAAGTGCCGCAGCGGTCTGGGTTTCGGCCATCCGCTGGAGGCGATTACCTACACGAAGATGCGGACGCTGCGTCAGCTGGCGGCGGTGTGGATGCGTGAGCATCGGATGCAGGCGTCCAGCATCCGACTGGACGCTGTTGGTGTTGTGCTGCAGCCCGGACTCGAGCCGTCGCTGACACATGTGCGGGCGGTGGGGTAGTGGCCTCGGCGTGCGCGTTGTCGGTCGCACTGGTCGGGCTTGAGGGTCGGATCGTTGAGGTGGAGGCCGACATCGGCGCAGGGTTGCCACGCACGGTACTGGTGGGACTTCCGGATTCTGCTCTCTACCAGTCGCGTGATCGCTGTAAGGCGGCTGTCAGCAACTCTGGCCAGGAGTGGCCGATCTCGCTGCTGACGATCAATCTCAGCCCAGCCACGCTGCCGAAGGCCGGCAGCCACTATGACTTGGCGATCGTCGCGGCGGTGCTCGGCGCGAAGGGCGTCTTCGGCGCCGAGCAGCTACGCCGAACGATCCTGTTAGGCGAACTCGGGTTGGATGGTCGTCTGCGGCCGGTACGCGGCGTAACCCTGCTCGCACAAGCGAGGACTTCGAGGTCGTGACCGCCGACCTGGCGGCCTACGAACGGCTCTGTGCGACACGCTGTCAAGCTTCCGAACGTCAGCGACGTCCGCTCGAACTTCGCCTTTCGGACGATCAAGAGCGGCGGCCCGCTCGCCGCTCTGACATCTTCTGCAGATGTTTGACACCGGCGGCGGCGGGCGGAAACATCGAGTGTCGTACGGCGGGCCGGGGGTCGCCGCCGCTGGCCACTGCGGATTCGCCGCTCCCGCAGGAGGGAGATCGCCGTGCGCAGGATCATTCGCATACCGCTGATCGCCTGCCTGCCGTTCGCGCTGGTCGCGGCCTTTGCCGCTCCGGCCTCCGCGCAGGACCCGTCGTGCGGCGGGGGCCGGTGGATGGACCCCGGCCGATCCGCCGCCGAGCGGGCCGACTTGCTCGTGCGCGAGATGACGCTCGACGAGAAGGTGTCGATGCTGCACGCGGTGTCCGACAGCGCCCATGCGCGGGAGACGCTGCCGATCCCGCGGCTGTGCATCCCGGCACTCCGGCTCAACAACGGCTCCTCCGGCGTCGGCCCGGGCGGGCCGGTGCAGCCCCAGGCGACGGCGCTCCCAGCGCCACTCGGCCTTGCTGCCTCGTTCGACCCCGCGGTCGCGTTCAGGTATGGCGCGGTGATGGGGCGAGAGACGCGCAGCATCGGGCGGAACCTCCAGGAAGGGCCGGACATCAACCTCGCCCGCGTGCCGCTCAACGGGCGCACCTTCGAGGCTTACGGCGAGGACCCGCACCTCGCCGGCGCGATCGCCGCCGGCACGGTGCGGGGCATCCAGTCCGAGGGAACGATCGGCGAGCCCAAGCACTATCTTGCGAACAACCAGGAGATCGATCGCAATACGGTGGACGAGCGCATCGGCGAGCGAACGCTGCGGGAGATCTATCTCCCGGCCTTCGAGACCGCCGTCAAGCAGGGCGGTGCGGGGGCGGTGATGTGCGCCACGAACAAGATCAACGGCTCGTACGCCTGCGAGCACGACGAGCTCTTGCAGGGCGTCCTCAAGGACGAATGGGGATTCCGCGGGTTCGTCGTGTCGGACTTCCACTCCTGCCGCGACACGATCCGGTGCGCGTTCGGCGGCCTCGATTTCGAGTTGCCGTCCGGCGCGCGGTACGGCGACCGGCTCAAGGCGGCGGTCGAGGCCGACCAGGTGCCCGGTGCCGTGCTCGACGACCACGTCCACCGCGTGCTGGAGACGATGCTGCGCTTCGGCCTGTTCGAGCGGCGGCCGGGGACGCGCCCGATCGACGCTGCGCGCGGCGGCGCGGATTCGCGCGCCGCTGCCGAGGCCGGCACCGTGCTGCTGAAGAACGAGCAGGGAGTGCTCCCGCTCGACACCCAGCGGGACCGGTCGATCGCCCTCATCGGTCCCGGCTCGCATACCGCGGTGGCGATCGGCGGCGGCAGCACCGGCGTCGCGCCGCTGTACACGGTGAGCCCGCTCCAGGCGATCACGCGCCGCGTGGGCAGCAGGGCGACGATCAACGCCGCCCACGGTATGGGGCCGGTCGAGCTCGGCCCGCAGCCTGCGCTGCCCGCGAACACGGTGCAGCCCGAGGGCGGTGGACTCGGCGACCGCGGCTGGACCGCCCGCTACTACGACAACACGACCTGGTCCGGCGACCCGGTGCTCACCCGTACCGACCAGTGGGTCGACATGGACCCGAGCGGGGGGATACCCGCTCCCGGGCTGGGCCCCGCCGGATGGTCGATCCGCTGGACCGCGACGTTCACGGCTCCGGCCGACGGCGATTACACGTTCCACCTCACCAATAACGCGCGCGCGAAGCTGTTCCTCGACGGCAGCGCCGTCATCGACAACCGCGGCGGATTCCCCGGCGTGACGAAGTCCGCGACCGTGCACCTGAGTGCGGGGCGGCCGCACGCGATTCGCGTCGACTGGGCGAAGGCTGGCGGACTGGCGATGATCGAGCTGGCCTGGACCCCTCCGGTGAACGCTCCGAACGTCGAGATCGAGGAGGCGGCCGAGGCGGCCCGGAAGTCCGACGTCGCGGTCGTGTTCGTCGCGAACAAGGACACCGAGGGCATCGACCGGCGCGAGCTGTCGCTGCCCGGCCACCAGGACGCGCTCGTGCAAGCGGTCGCCGCCGCCAACCCGCGCACAATTGTCGTGCTCAACACCGGCAGCCCCGTCACGATGCCGTGGCTTGATGATGTCGCCGGCGTGCTCGAGATGTGGTACCCCGGCGAAGAGGCCGGCAACGCCGCCGCCTCCGTGCTCTTCGGGGACACGAACCCGTCCGGCAAGCTGCCGATCACCTTTCCGAAGCGGCTGGCCGACACGCCGACGAGCACGCCCGAGCAGTATCCAGGCGTCGGTGGCACGGCCGTGTACTCCGAGGGCCTGAATGTCGGCTATCGCCACTACGACAAGCGGGAGGTCGAGCCGCTGTTCCCGTTCGGCTACGGTCTGTCGTACACGCGGTTCCGGCTCGACGACTTGAAGGTCAGCGCCCAGCCGAGCGGGCCGTTGAAGGCGACCGTCGAGGTGACGAACACGGGCGACCGGCGAGGCGGCGAGGTCGTGCAGGTCTATGTCGGCGGCGCCGACGGCCGGGCAGGCCCGCCGCGTCGGCTGGAGGGCTTTGCCAAGGTCGCGCTGGAGCCGGGCGAGCGCCGCACGGTCACCGTCGATCTGGGCCCGCGCGCTTTCGCCCACTGGGACAGTGAACGCGACGACTGGGTCCAGCCGGCGGGGTCGTACACGATCTATACCGGCACATCCTCCCGCAATCTGCCGCTGCGCGAGCAGGTGCGCCGCGCCGAGGCGGTGGTCACACCCCGCTGAACACGCTGAAGCTGCCGCTGACGGGGACGATGCCGGCGGCGACGCTCCCGCCTGGGTCGCAGACCCAGGTCACGATCGCGATCAGATCGTCGGCCGCCGAACTGGCTGGCGGGCGTGCGGTCGATGATCGGGCGCCTCGGCGGTGAGCTCGCCGCGCTCGCTGGGCAGCAGCCAGCGGCTCCGCTCGCCGACGAAGAAGCCGGGCGGCGCTACGCAGACCCGGACTGCGTGGGCGAGCTCCACAGGGAGCCACGGCTGAGGTTTCTCGGCCGCGGCCTTCGCCGCTGCGTAGCCCACCCTCAGGGGCGATCGCCCGGTCGGCGGCCATCGAGGAGACGTCCACGATTGCGCCGCTCGTCTTAGCCGCGCCGAACACCTGGGACGGCAGCAGCGTTCCGACGACGCCGCTTACCGGCGGTTCACCCAGTTCGAGAGAATCATGGGTGACTTGGGCTTTGGTGCGAGCGCTCGTTTGACCTGGCCCGCCCAATCAGGTGCTACACATCCGGCCATCGCTGCGTCCCGGGATGCCCGCCGAGTGAGCTGAATCGGAATGAGGCCATCACCGCCGACGGGTGCGGGGTCCTGGGCGAGATGACTGCATCAACGGAACCGCAATGTCAAGACAGTTTCCACTGGCTCGCTGCCGTCACCCGCCCGGCACGGTGAGCAAGCTCGCGATCCTATGACGTAGACGGTGTTACCGATGACCGCCGCGCCAGCGTTTTGGCGAACCACCGGCAGATCGGGCCACCCGGGGCCTGTCCCCTCCGGGCATTGGACCTCGGCAACCGGCGGTGCAGTCTCGTTCGGAAGAACGGTCGAGCCGCCGAGTACGCAGGTCCCGGCATCGGCTGTCCAGACTGCCGCCGCAGCATGGACGGCAGTGTGAATCGGCTCGCTGTCACTGACTTTCTCGCCGCGGACCACCTCGACATCGTCGTAGATCTTCCTGGGTGGAGGCGCGTCACGCGGCTCAGGAGGCCTCAGCTCCGCGCCGCCGACGAACCAGATCCTGCCCTTACCGTCGGTCGCAGCCGCCAGTCGGTCGCGTGCGGGCTCCAGCTCACCGATCCTTGTCCACTCTCCGCTTCGCAGCTCCCAGATATCCGCCGCCGCTGGCCTCGGCCTATACAACGCGTAGGTTTCGGCGCCGCCGGCGAAGACAAGTCGTTTACCGTCCCAGGCGGCGGCGCCCCCATAGCGCGGTTCTGGCAGATCGTTCCCCTTGATCCAGGTGGCGCCTGGATTTCTGGTATCGAGGCTATAGACCGTGGCCACAGGGACAGTGATGCCGTCTTCTATTGCGGCACCGCCGAGCAGGTATAGCTTGTCGCCGGTGCTCACCAGCGGGGCATGGCTGATGGCTTTGGGCAGCTTGGGCCCGTCTCTCCACTGCTTGGTCTGTGGATTGAACACCAGGACCTCGTTTCGCTTTCCGCTCGCGTCCTGTCCCCCGACGGCCCAGATTTCGCCCTTATGTCCAGCGACCCCAGCGAGGCTGAAGCTCTTCTCCCCGGTCTTCAGCTTCTGCCACGCCAGCGGTGAGCGCCAGCTTCCCGACTCTGGGGAGACTTGGCGGTCTTTGCCGATGGCGACGACGGTGTAGGAGTGGAGTCCCTGGTTGGGCACGGTCGTCTCGGGGCCTGGCACGTCCTCACTCACGACCTTCCCATCCTGCAACACCCGCCAATGCGCCACTTCCGCCGAGCCGGCAGGGGCGCCATTCCATCGCAGAGCGATCTTGCCTCCTGACACGTTCCCTGTCAGACCGGCCGGGGCGGCCGGAGCGGCCTGGGCGGGCGGAGGCTCGGTGCCCGTGTCGGCTGGCCCGACCTTCCATAGGAAAACCCCAGCTGCCAAGACGGCGGCCAGGATGGCCAGCGCTGGGACCAGCCACCGCGAGCGACGGCGGGGGCGGACCCAGGGGTTCGACTCGGCAGAGTGCTGCCCGTCGGCACCCACCGCGGTCACGGTGTAGGTGTAGGAGCCGCGCCCGCGGGGCTGGTCACTTGCCGACGGCTCGGTCACCTCACTGACCCGGCTCCCACCCCGACGCACCTCCCAGGCCACCACGTCCACCGGACCCCCTACGGGCGGATCCCACCGCAGATTCACCCGGTCTCCCGCGCTCGAGCCGCGCAACCCGGCGGGCGCCACAGGTCTCGGCAGAACAGTCGACTGCTTCCCCGGCATTTGGCTGACGCCCTTCCCGGCTTCCCGCCGGGCCTGCTCCTCCGCGAGCGTCTTCTGTACCGTGGTTATCAGCCGTTCGGTGTCGAAGGTGACGGGGTTGATCTCGACCGCCTGCCGGTCGACCAGCGGGGCAAGGGTGGCAGGCAACTCGTCCGCGTCCGGCATCGGCACGTCGTCCACCAGGATCGGGATCACCCGAATCTTCCGCGTTAGCGCCGCCTCAATCTCAAGCCGGACATAGTCCTCGGGGTCATCGAGGCGACGTTGACCCTTCTCGTTGGTGATCGTCAGCCACTGCGGGCCGATCAGCGCCAGCAGCACATCACAAGACTCGACCGCCGCGGTCATGCGCTTGACGAACTCATCGCCCGGGTCGATGCTGTCGATGTCTTTGAAGACCTGTTCGGGGAAGTGCTCAACCAACACGCCGTAAAGTTGGCGTGCTGGCCAGGCGTTTTCCTTGCGTCGATAGCTGATGAAGATCCGGCCAGGCAATGACTCATTCAAAGCCGACCACTTCCCAAGCCCCATCGTTCGTAGAGGTATTCCAAGGGCAGCTCCGGCAACTCTCGACAATGGGAGAACCGAAGTCGAATCCGCAGGCCGGCATCTTTGGCATCGGCGCGGCGTCGACTGATGGCTAGGTTTGCATGCAGCTCCGGAATCAACGCCGCTTCGAACAGCCGGCCCCCGAAGTCATGGATCGCGGTGGGCTGGGGCGCGTTGATCCGCCGGACATTGCGCCGCGGTCTACCAATTCGCTGCAGGGAATTCTCCAACTCGAGGTCGGAGAATGGCATGTGGAACGAAACCGGCCGACTCTCTCCCGCTGGCGAGCCCAGTGCTCGGACCCGGTAATCGGGCTCCGCACGCTCAACCAGCAGGTCGAGATCAAGATACGAAAACTCGCGCATCGCCGGCCGTCTATGATCGAAACCTATTCAGCGAACCCGGAGGTTCTCAGACGGGCAAATGCGATGAACGCACCCCCAGCGGCTAGCATGCGCCCGAACCTCACACTATCTCTGCAGTGGACTGCGGGGCCACGAATTTAACGCTGCCGGCTATGTCCAGTGGATTTGTTTCCGCAAAGGGTGGGATGCCGTAGGACAGGCCACCGCTGTTGCTAATCCCAACGCGCGGAAATTCAGTGAGTCGCCTCATCAGACCCCCCAGCTGGGCGATCAGACCGGAGGCGCCATGGAAGGGATACGCGGTCGGATGCTTCCGTTGGATCATCAGGTCGCGTCGGCAAGCCGACACGGTGTTGCCCACCACGACTCTCAAACCTCATACCGCAACAGAGGACGACGAGCGTGACCAAATACATTAAGCCGTCACATTCCCAGACACTCCACGACGACAACCTCGGCATGCGGACTTATCACCCGGCCCACAGAAGTCTGATACCAACGGGTCAACAGCTGTGCGGTGCAAGACCGTGGTCGGCCGTGCGCGCGGAACTAGCCGCCTCCGGGAGGGGAATCGGTGCCCGTGATTCGGCAATTGTGGGGCAAGCACCTGGGGTCTTCGCGATGACAGCGCGCTCCCGCGACAACTGAGCGTTCTACCAGCACGGCCCGCGGCCGTCGCTGCGGCGAGCTAGCGACTTGTCCGAACCAAGCCGCGCGACCTAGGACACACCGCGGGTGGTCGCCGCCCCAGCTCACACGATCGCGGCGACTTGTTCAGCGGCCAGGAGGAACGCGCCGACGGCGAAGTCGGCGGTGGCGGTGGCGGTGACGGGCTGGCTGGAGTCGGGTTCGTAGCCGACCCCCTGCACCCAGCCGAGCAGACCGTCGGCGCGGACGGCAGTGTCGGCCAGCGCGTTCCAGGCGCGGACGACAGAGGGCAGGTGGGTTGAGCGGTCGAGGACGCCCATCCGGATGCCGCTGGCCAAGCCGTAGACGTGCATCGAGGTGCCGCTGGTCTCCGGTCCGCCGAAGTGCGCAGTGTCGACCAGGCTGACGTTCCAGAACCCGTCCGGGCGCTGGAGCGGCCGCAGGCGGCGAGAGACGCCTTCGAAGGTCCCCCGGTACTCCTGGGTGTGCGGCTCGGACGCTGGGAGGACGCGCAGCACCTTGGCGTGAGCCATCATCGCCCAGCCGTTGCCGCGCGACCAGAACACAGGACGCCCGCCGGGGGTGGTCTTGCGGCCGGGCACGTAGTTGCGGTCGCGGTACCAGAGCTCGTGCGCGTAGCTGTAGAGGCCGGTGCCGCCCTCGGCTCGCTTGGTGTGGGTGTAGAGCCGGAACATCTTCTCCCAGAAGGCGTTGTCGCCGCGTAGCCCGCCGAGCCTGGCGAACACTGGCATGGCCATATGCAGGGCGTCGACCCATGACCAGTCGTCATTCTTGGCAGGCTGGTCGGTGAACACCATCCGCCGGATGGACTGCTCGATGGCGGCGATCCGGACCGACTCTGGGGTGACGCTGTAGAGCTCCAGGTAGACCTCGCCCGCGAGGTGGTTATCGGCGTGCCGGGTGGTGGCGCCTTCGCGAAGCCCCCAGCTGTGGAAGCGGGCCCAGGCCAGGGTGTGGTCGAGGTAGCGGCCTTCGCCCGTCAGTCGCCACAGGGCGAGGTTGCCGCTGTGGTAGGTCGAGTTGTTCCACTCGTTGGAGCCGGGCGCCGGGTTGGCGCGCATCCAGTAGTCGCCGACGCGGCGGGCGGTGTCGACCACCTCGGCGCGCAAAGGCGGCAGTTCGGCCATGCGCACGGCGACCTGCGCATCGTGCAGGTTGGCCGGGCTCGGTACCTGGCCGGTGGCGACCTCGAGGACGTTCTTGTCGCCGCAGACCATGCCGTCGGTGCAGCCGGTCTTGCGCGGGCCCCGCAGTCCGACCATGGCACTGGAGGTGAATGCGTCTGGCTCCAGGACGGCCGCGCCCGAGGTGCCGCGATTGTCGATGTTCCAGTGCACGATCCGGCGGCCGTTGCGGGGACCCGCGTAGACGGCCCCGCCGACGATGCCGGTGTTGTGCTCCAGGGTGGTCTCGGTGCGGACATTGTCGAACGGCAGACCGCGGTGGGAGTCGAATGTGCCGTTGACCAGCCTGCCGCGCGACCACACGCAGCCCGAGGACATCCACTCGTTGTTGACGCCGTGGAACACGCGCGGAGCGTCCACAGTGAAGTCCCGTTGCAGGATGTCGGCCGAGAAGGAGCGCACGGCGGTGGCGTGGTGCATCTGGGCCGAGGAGTCGGCGCGAATGGTGAAACGCTCGACGGTGACGAATTTGGCGCAGGAGAACAGTATGCCGTTCTCCGGGCGCTCGATGATGACATCGCGGGCCCAGCAGTCGACGACGCGGTTGAAGAAGATCCCGTTGCAGCCGTGGTCGAGCAGATGGGTTCCGCTCGGGTGGCGGCTGCCGTTGGTCACGATGGTCAACGCCTCGACGCCGCAGTCGCTGATGACGGGCCCGAGCCGCTGGAAGTCGGTGTCGAGTTCGGCGGCGGTGATGCCGATCCGCACCGGCTGGGCGAGGGTGACTCGGTCGCCGTTGATGTTCTTGATCCGCACTGGCCAGCGGTAACGCGGGGTCGCGGGCGCGTAAAGCCGGTCGGCGGAGGCCCAGGGGTAGCCGCTGCTCATGAGGTTGTGGCCGCCGAGGCGCTTCATCAGGCCGAAATCGCCCTCAGAGCCCCGGGAACGCCAGGTCATGAGGACGTACGAGCCCTGCTGGATCCTGGCGGGGTTGTCGACCTGGACTTGCGTCGACCCGCGGATGGGGTCGTCGAGGACCCGGGCGAGGCGCTGGCCCTCGCCGTTGCCGCCGCTGCGCCACTGCTCCCAGTCGCTGGTGCGGTTGGCGGTGGTGTCCACCGGCCTGCCGGCCCAGTCCAGGATCTGCAGCCGCCGGTCGAACGTGTCCGTCGGCCCCACCCAGACTAGGCCGCCCGACCAGGACCACTGCGACTTTCCGTCTTCCAGGTTCTGCCCGAAGACCTGGGTGAGGCTCCGGGTGAACACCAGCCGGGTCGCCGACAGGCCCGCGCCCCGCAGCACCACCCCGGAACGGTCGAGCCGGATGACGCCGTCGCAGCGGTAGTTCCCCGCCTCCAACTGCACCGCGCCCCCGCCGCGCAGGGCGGCGTTGAAAATCGCCGTCTGGATGGCCTCGGTATTGTCCCGCCCGTCGGGGACCGCGCCGAACTCCCGGGCATGAACCGCGGTCTGCACTGTCGGGATCGGCACCTCCCCGGCGGCATAGCCCGCGTACGACACGTCCGGGATGTGCTGGTGGTTTCCCCGGTCGGCCCGCCACTGCGCAAACAACTCAGACGGCGTCGTCGGCACGCCCTTCGGGCCCGCCGCGGACGCGGTCCCGGCCGGCACCGACAGCCCCGCCGCGGCGGCCGCGCTGCCGGCGGCTGCCCAGCCGAGCAGGGTCCGCCGGCGCACCTGCCCGCCCTCTGAATACGCGTCGTCGAAGCCCGAAATGCGGTCGCCCACCGTTGTGCCTTTTGAAACGAGTGTGGAACCATCCGAATATCGGCGTCAAGGGCGGACAACCGCATGTAGCGCCCGGAAGCGCGTTCCAACTCCCGCCATCTGCGACCGTGCATAACCGAGGAGCAGCGCCGATATCCGAAAGTTGCGGTAAAAGGCCGAATCCGTCGAAATCGCGGCGACCCTTCGTCCGCATCGCCCGGCTTGAGAATAACTAGTTGATTTGGCCGCACTCTGCGGGCCTGATTTAGCCCTATCTTGGGGTGTTGGCGACTCCTTTCTTGTTTCGTGTGCTGTTGAGGCGGTATGTTCCGCTTCAAACTTTCTGGCAGGGCCGGTTGTGAGGGCATGATCGGCGTTTGAGCAGGAGGTCAGGTATGGGTCGTAATCCGCAGTGCGGCGGGATGGCGACAGCTGTCGACGGCAACTGAATACGGATCACTGTGCGGCAAGGCGGGTCGGCTACCGCTTGTTGGTCTCTCCATTCCGAACCGTCAAACACCGCCCAGAACAATCGCGGGTCATCGCCCTTCCCCTTCCACGTGGCCACGGCCTGATTGCGGGCTCTGGCGAGCGCGGGACCCATGGCTGGAACCGCCGTCGGACATCCGCTCAGGCTCCAACCACCGGCTCCCGTCGAACTGTGACCCACAGCAGGGCGTCGCCCTGGCTGTCCTTCCAACCGATCAACACACAGATATGGAGGACGTGGTGCACTCCGCTCTGATATCTCAGCGGTGACGAGCTGGCGCAGCGTGCCGAAGCGGATCGCCGAGAAGTGGATCCGCCGATCCGAGGTGAAGACGGCCGCCGGTAGCCAATGCCGGTAGGAACCGCTTTTCAACAGGCTGCAAGTCGCGGTTTCCACAGGTTTTGGTGAGCTCGCACGATTCCGGTCCTCCGTACGCATGCTTCGGTTCGGGGGTGGGCGATGGTGGCAACGGGGTCGAAGAAGCAGATAGGTGTGCGGGGTGAGGATTTGGCTTGTGCGGAGTTGGAGCGGCAGGGGATGCGGGTGTTGGAGCGGAATTGGCGCTGCCGGCTGGGGGAGATCGATATTGTCGCTGCGGAGGCCGGTGGGAGGGGAGTCACGCTGGTCTTTTGTGAGGTGAAGTGCCGCAGCGGTCTGGGTTTCGGCCATCCGTTGGAGGCGATTACCTACACGAAGATGCGGACGCTGCGTCAGCTGGCGGCGGTGTGGATGCGTGAGCATCGGATGCAGGCGTCCAGCATCCGACTGGACGCTGTTGGTGTTGTGCTGCAGCCCGGACTCGAGCCGTCGCTGACACATGTGCGGGCGGTGGGGTAGTGGCCTCGGCGTGCGCGTTGTCGGTCGCACTGGTCGGGCTTGAGGGTCGGATCGTTGAGGTGGAGGCCGACATCGGCGCGGGGTTGCCACGCACGGTCCTGGTGGGACTTCCGGATTCTGCTCTCTACCAGTCGCGTGATCGTTGTAAGGCGGCTGTCAGCAACTCTGGCCAGGAGTGGCCGATCTCGCTGCTGACGATCAATCTCAGCCCCGCGACGCTGCCGAAGGCCGGCAGCCACTATGACTTGGCGATCGTCGCGGCGGTGCTCGGCGCGAAGGGCGTCTTCGGCGCCGAGCAGCTACGCCGAACGATCCTGTTAGGCGAACTCGGGTTGGATGGTCGTCTGCGGCCGGTACGCGGCGTCCTGCCAGCCACCTTGGCGGCTCAGCAGGCAGGCTTCCCTCGAGTGATCGTGCCCTTGCGTCAGGCCGGAGAGGCGAAGCTGGTCGGAGGGATCGAGGTGTTCGGGATCGCCTCGATCACCCAGTTGGTCGCTTTCCTTCGTGATGAGCCGATGCCGCCGGTCGATCCGATTGAGGTCATAGGCGATCCGGCCAGCAAGCACGCGAAGTGCCGTCTCGACCTAGCAGACGTGGCTGGTCAGGCCGAGGCCAAGTGGGCCTGCGAGGTAGCCGCAGCCGGCAGGCATCACATGCTCTTCCACGGCCCGCCTGGCGTCGGCAAGACCATGCTCGCTGAGCGTGTTCCGGGTCTACTTCCCGATCTCGACTTGCACGACTCCCTCGAGGTGTCAGCGGTGCACTCACTCGCCGGCTTCAACCTCGCCGACGAGCTCATCACCAGACCGCCCTACAGCGACCCACACCATTCAGCGTCGGTGGCCAGCATCGTCGGCGGCGGCCAACGCATGGCCAGACCGGGTGCCATCTCCTGCGCGCACAAAGGCGTTCTATTTCTCGACGACTCCATGGATTCCCTCCTCGCCACGCACCGCCTGGGTTACCGAATTGGGTAATCCCGATCCTGGCGGGAAGCCGGTGTGCCAGATGTTGCGGGCGGCGGCGAGCGCCTGAGTGAGGGCTGCGCTGCATTCGGGTTCGGACAGGTCCGGGGTGAGCCCGCTCAACGAGTTCTTCCAATTGTGTATCAGAGCGGGGATGTGCGGCGTCTTGAGTTTGTGGACGGCATAGGAGCCGACCGGTAGTCACAGCAGCTCCGCAACGCGCTCGGCGGCGGCCCGGTCGTGGCTGATCGGTCGCGTGGGCCGCGAGCGAGGCTTATAGGCAGGAGGGGGTCTCATGGTGGCGAACAAGCGCACCGTCAAGGCCAAGGTCGAGATGGACCCGAAGTACAAGGTGCCGCGTCGTCTCTACGACATCGACGAGCCGGCGTCCAAGGGGGATCCGCGCGAGATTGCCGAGGCGTTCTTGAAGAAGGCCGCCGACGACCTCCAGATCAGCCCTGACCTGTCCGGTCTCCGCTTCGACCAGGTGAAGGAGTCGGTGCTGGGGAACCACGCCCTGTTTCAGCAGCAGCATGGCGGTCGACCGGTCACCGGGGCGTGGGTGCGCGTGGATGTCGACCCGGCCGGCAAGGTCTACAACGTGCAGAGCGACCTCATCCCAGAGTCGGTGCTGGGCAAGGCCAAGGCGCCGGCCGAGCTTGCCGGGTCTGGCATCGCCAAAGAGGAGGCGATCGCCAAGGCGTTGACGGCGACCGGCTCGACCAGTGACGCCCCGCATACGATCCACAGCACCGAACAGGTCGCCTATCCGGTCGACGGTCAACCGACGCCGGCCTGGAAGGTGGTGGTCGTCGGAGACAAGCCGTTGGGTGAGTGGAAGGTCTATGTGGATGCCGCGAGCGGGGCGGTGCTTGGCGTCGTGAGCCTGTTGAAGGAAGCGCGCGGCCGTATCTTCGACCCTCATCCGGTCTCGACCCTCAACGACACAACCCTGGAAGATACCTCCGCAAATCTCGACCCGGCCTACTCCGAGGTCGAGTTGGTCGGCCCTGGACGGCTCCGGGAATCTTGATGGGCCGTTCGTCAGCACGGTGAACACCCCCGCCCGGGTCAAGCGCGACGACGGTGAATTCCTGTTCAGACGCGCCGACCGGCCGTTCAAAGAGGTCATGGTCTATTTCCATATCGACCGGGTGCAGCGCTATATTCAGCAGCTCGGATTCACGAACGTGCTGAACGGGCCGATCAAGGTCGAATGTCGTTGGCCGGTCGGACGACAACTCCGACTACAGCCCGGTGACCAAAGCGCTCCGGTTCGGCACGGGCGGCGTTGACGATGCCGAAGACGCCGAGATCATCCTCCACGAGTACGGCCACGCCATCCAGGACAACCAGGTTCCTGGGTTCGGAGCAAGCAACGAATGCGGCGCCATGGGTGAGGGGTTTGGCGACTACCTGGCGGGCAGCTTCTTCGCCAGCGCGAAACCTGCCCGACTGCAGCCATGCGTTGGCTCCTGGGACGCCGTCTCCTACAGCGGCGACGACCCACCGGCGTTGCGTCGCCTTGACAGCAACAAGAAGTATCCTCGCGATCTGCATGGCGAGGTCCATGACGACGGGGAGATCTGGTCGGCCTGTCTGTGGGAGCTCCGGACCGCGCTGGGTGGGCCCGCGGCCGACAAGCTGATCATCGCCCACCACTTCCTGCTGACGCCGAACTCCACCTTCGAGGACGCCGCCAACGCGCTGATCACCACCGATCAGCAGCTCAACGACGGGCGCAACGTCGAGGCGATCCGGGATGTGTTCGTGCGGCGGGGAATCCTCCCCAACCCCAAGCGCAAGAACAGGCGAGCGGGATTCCGCTTCGACGATATCCGCGCGGAAGCCGCGAAGCGACGGCCGAGGCGAACCGTGGCCAGGAGCCGGCGGAGATGACGCGCGCGGTGCTGTTCGACCTGGGCAACACCCTGCTGGATGAGCAGACCAACCGGCCGCTGCCGGGAGCCACCGGACTGCTCGACGCGCTGGGCGACGTTCGCGACTCGGAGGGCCTGCCCGTCCTTTCCGGTCTGGTGTCGGACTGGAAGATGCCGCGCAACCCGACCGAGGTGGGGCCGCTCCGACAGGAGTATCTCCAGGAGCTGGCGGCGTCGGGCCTGGACGCCTTTTTCCGACCGCTGGAGATGCGAGTGACCCTGTCCACCGACGTCGGCGTCCGGAAACCCGACGCCGCCATCTTCCGGGCAGCCTTGGACCGTCTCCAGCCAGGGCTGCCGTTCCACCAGGCCGTCTTCGTGACCGAGCGACTCGAGCACGTCCAGGCGGCAAGGGCCCTGGGCCTGCTGGCGATCCACTTCAAAGGACCGGGACAGACGACCGGCGACGTGGAGCAGTTCGCCGACCTGCTCGAGCTCCTGAAGCGGATCGTGGCCGCCGCGGCGCCGCGCAAGCAGCACGGCGAGGCGGTCGGCCGGTTCCAGAGCCAGACCGCCAAGAGCAAGCAGGCCGACCCAGCCGTGACCGCGCTTGTCGCCCAGGTGAGCCCGGCCCGTCTCGGCGACCGGATCAAGGCCTTGTCCGATTTCGGCACGCGCTGGACCTACTCGAGCAACATCGGACGAGTGCCTGTGTGGGTGCGTGACCGCTTCCTGGAGATGGGCTATCCCGAGGGCGACGTGCGATTCCAGCCGTTCGATGTCCCTGGAGCTGGGCGGCAACAGAATGTCCTGTGCGGCGCGGCAGCCGACCATCCCGGGTTCGTCCTAGTGTGCGCCCACTACGACTCGATGTCCGAGACCCCGTCGACCAGCGCGCCAGGCTCCGATGACAATGCCTCCGGCCTGGCAGTGCTCCTGGAAGTGGCCGAGCTGCTCAGAACGCCGCCAGCTGCGCCGAGGTCTACTGTTCGCCGCGTTCGGCGGCGAGGAGCAGGGGCTGTTCGGCTCGACCGCCTGCGCCGATGTCGCCGCTGCAGAGCAATGGCGCATCGATGTGGTCATCAACCTGGACATGGTGGCCTTCCAGGATCCCGCGCGACCCAACCTGGTCCGCGTGGAGTACGACCAGGGAAATCGGCACCCTGGCAACGACCCGGCCGCCAAGGCGTTCGGCCTGCTGATGGCCCAAGCCGCCGCCGACTACACGAACCTGGCCATCGAGCACACCGACATCTGGAACAGCGACTACATGCCCTTTGAGGCCAAGGGATACGCCTGCATCGGCGTGTACGAGGGTGGTGAGAACCCCCACTACCACAAGACCACCGACACCGCCGAGACGGTGAACCTGAACCACCTGGCGGAGGTATCCAAGATGGTCCTAGCGACGGTGTACTCGATCACGCGATAAGCCTGGCAGCGTGAAGCCGAAGCTGGAGGCGACGTGCTGGAGATCAGTGACCTCCCTTGCACCGCTGCGATCAAACCCATCAGCGTTGTGCTCTCAGCTGGTCATCGCAACAACTGTGATCATCACGGCTCGTGATCACGGAGACGACCCTCACTTGCTAGAGGATCCTGGATGCTCCCTAATAGAGGACGCTAATGCCCAGGTCATCACTCACGTAAGCCCGGCGAGGGCACGGGCCAACTCGCGGGCCTCGGTGAACCTCTTGCCGGCCGCTCGGCAGCAGGAGGAGATGCTGTAGCGCCCGACGCGACTCGGGATACGAACCGTGTATCAGGCGCGCGCCTCGTGGCTCTGTCTCATAGCAGAGTGAAACGGACTTTGAGAACGGAGAGGGAAATGGACTGTAAGGACAGCGCCAGGTACATCCTTGGCCAACGTCTCTGCTTCGACCCCTTGTCGAAGGACGTCGTCGAACGCAGCGAGCTTCGCAAGCTCCTAGACGGTCCGGCGGAGATATGCAAGGAACGAGAGTGTGTGAGCTACAAGATCCTTCACGAGCTCCATCTAAACATCATTACTAATCGAACTGAGCCTGAGAATCTTAATTGCCATGCCTCACCAACCGATCGTCTCAATGGCCGGCTGTCAGTCTGTAACCTCGTACATACGCTGAGCTCGAGCATAGATCCCGAAAGCCGCGCATTTCACGGCGGAGACTTCACCTGGGTTGACTCAACAAACGGCATCGTTGTTGAAGGCAGCCTGTCCGGCATCACGAACGCTGGCACTCACCGACTGCCTTTGCCACCGCCCAGAGGTTGCGAACAGCCATGCCAGACGTGCTCCGCACCGGGCTTCATGGAGGGCCGCTTTTGCGGCAGCATCCGGCTATCCGCATTCGATGGGTCGCTGCTTGGTGCCCAAGTAGTCGGTCTTTACAAACTTCAATTCGAGGGGACTCTCCAGGATGACCGCGCGCCCGTCATAGGTGTCATGGAGGGAGGCATACTCTTTGAGGTCTCTGAGTGCGTAGCAACGCCTTAGGAGTCGAAACGGCTCCACCTAGCTAGATTCGCGACTTCGGCACGCGCCTTTGGGATCCGGTCACCGTGTGAAAGTCGGTGTGTCGCATATCGAATCTTGAAATCAGGGAGGGGTACGCGAAACGCGTCGAGATGTTGGTGGTGAGCGCTCAACCCGTCGGCGCCGGCTTAGGGCTGGTGAAGCGAGCTGTGGCGAAGGGGGATCCGGTGATGAGTCAGCAATCAGTGAGACAGGCGGTCTGAGGGTCGGTGTTGGATGCTCGAGCAGGACGGCGCAAACAAAGGGCCGACGGGAACGCCGGCTTGAAAGCTGGCAGTTGCCGTGCTGACCGCGCTCGGTGCAGATCGCGCGCTTTGATCCAGATCTTCCGCAGGGCAAGCTCTTCGACGCGCCCCTTGTCCGGATCTTCTCCTTCATCTGTCCCGGCAGCACCCACGACGATCATCGAGAGGAGGTGCTGCGCCGGATGCGCCCTGGCTAATCGCCGAAGCGGCGAATGTGATCTTGCTGCATGAGAACGAGGAGGCCCTAGAGCCGCATTTGGGCGAGTAAACTGAGCTCGGCGCGCTGTCCGGACCTGAGTTGTTCACCCGTGCCTTGCGGCCCTTTACCGACACTCTCAAGCGGGAAGGAATTCCGTACGCATGAGCGCCGTCGCAGCCAAAACCGACCAGCGGGTGCGCGTCGCCCTCGTGCGTGCTGGCGTGATCGGCCCTATCCACGCCGAGGTGATCGGCGAGCTCGCCGACCGGATGGAGCTGGTCGCGGTTGCCGACCACAAATCAGAGCGGGCGGAGCGGGTGGCCGCGGGGCGCGGCGGCAAGCCGTTCTCATCGCTGAGGGAGGCCCTGGCGGCCGTGGAGATCGACGTGGTAACGGTCTGCACGCCGACGGGCCGACACGCCGAAGTGGCGATCGAAGCCCTGGAGGCCGGCAAGCACGTGATCATCGAGAAACCTGCCGAGGTGACAGTCGAGAAGACCGACGAGATCATCGCCGCCCAGCGGCGGGCCGGCACATTGGTCGCGGTCATCTCCCAGCGCCGGTTCGATCCGGCGACCGAGGTGGCCGTCGACGCCATCCGCCGCGGCGAGCTAGGCCGACTGACCAGCGGGATCGCCTCGATCGACTGGTGGCGGGGTCAGAGCTACTACGACTCCGGCGAGTGGCGGGGCACCTGGGAGTTGGACGGCGGGGGAGCGTTGATGAATCAGGGGGTGCACACCGTCGACCTGCTGGTCGCGACGTTGGGCCGCCCGGTCGAGGTGACCGCGTACACCGCGACACTGGCCCACGATCGGATCGAGGTCGAGGATGTCGCGGTCGGCGTGGTGAAGTTCGCCACCGGAGCGCTGGGTGTGCTGCACGCCAGCACAGCCGCCTATCCGGGTTTGAGCGCCCGGCTCCAGGTGCACGGCGACCAGGGGTCGGTGGTGATCGACAACGACGAGCTGAGCTTCATCCACGTCACCACCCAAGGCGGCCAGGCGGAGGAGAAGGCGTACGGGTCGAAGTCCACCTCTGTCAACCAGGTCGCCGACTATCCGCACGCCTCCGGTGTCGGCGCGCAGACTGCCGGGAGCGACGCCGGCAGGTTGGCAGTCGACGGACACCGGCGCCAGTATGAGAACTTCCTCGCCGCCCTGGCCGGGAAGGAGGAGCTGCGGGTCGACCTGGAAACCAACCGGCAGTCGATCGCCGTCATCACCGCCGTCTACGAGTCCGCCCGCACGGGCCGCTCCGTCACCCTGCGATGACCAGGGCTCGGGGCGTGATACAGGTTCGACTGTGACCGCCACCTAGGCGCTGCGGCGCGGTCGATACAGCGCCCGGGCAGCCTGCCGCGGCTTAGCCGCGCCCATCTGGGCCTGTTTGCGGTAGGGACGGTACGGCTTGTGCCGGTGCCAGGGCGGACCCAGCATTTATCGGGTCGGTTATGGTCCGAGTCAGTAGGGAATACCCGAAGGAGCCGTTATGAGCTCGACCCCAGCCGACCAGCCCCCGACATCAGCCGACCAGCCCTCGACCGCGGCCGAGCAGTCGGCTTCGGAAGCGCCACCGACGAGGGCTGGAGCGGGGATCCGTTTCGCAGCTATCGGATTGGATCACTCACATATCTTCGGCCAGATAACCACCGCCGCGACAAAGCCGTCGACAGCCTCTGGGTGAGGCCGACACGATCCGCCAGCAGCCGGACCGACACGGCCCCAGCCAGCGGCACGACGCCATCACCGTCAGCGGTGACTGACAACCCCCGCGACCACGAAGTACCCTTCACCTGGAAAGTGCTCCTCACCTTGGCCGAACGAGACCCTAGACACGCCTCATTCTCCCAAGCCAGGAGCACTTTTCAGTTGATCAACACCGCTTCAAGCACGCCCGTCATGAACGGAGGGGGGCTAGACGGGCGAATTCGCGGCGTGCCAGGTTATCGAGCACGATGTCGGGTTCTTTAGCCTGTCCGGGTACATCCGGACGGTGAAGACCGTGAGCGGGGCGGTCGCAGTCCAGCGTGGCCGCTCAGCTCACCACCTCATCTGAGTCAGATGTGCATGAAAGAGAAATACTGACGGGGCGCCTAAATGATTCGGCGACAGCGGGGCAAAGAATCGGCGTACCGGACGCGGTATCAGGGCGGAACACTCGCGCCTCTCCTTAATAGCAGCGCGGAACGCGGGTTGCGTCCGTCTCGTCGTTTGTGGGATTGTCGGTGGAAATCCGATGGGCTTGGGAAGTGGTCGGCTTTGAATGAGTCCTTGCCTGGACGGATATTCATCAGCTATCGACGTCAGGAAACGGCCTGGCCGGCCGGGCGACTCTACGACGTGTTGGTGGAGCATTTCCCCGCCGAAGCAGGTCTTCAAGGACGTCGACAACATCGAGCCGGGCGAGGATTTCGTCGAGCGCATCACCGCTGCGGTCGGGTCCTGTGACGTGCTGCTGGCGCTGATCGGCCCGCAGTGGCTAACGATCACCGACGAGAACGGTCAACGTCGCCTCGATAATCCCGAGGACTACGTCCGGCTGGAAATTGAGACGGCGCTAACGCGGAAGATTCGGGTGATCCCGATCCTGGTGGACGATGCGCGGATGCCGCGCGCGAACGAGTTGCCTGCCACCCTGGCCCCGCTGGTCCGCCGGAACGCGGTCGAGATCAACCCCATCACGTTCGACACCAAGCGGCTGATAGCCACGGTGCAGAAGACGCTGGCAGAGCTGAAGGTTTCCGATACCACCACGGGGTCGGCAGCGCCGACCTCGACGGCACAACCGGATGGCTCGACCCAGCAGGTTGCGGGACCTGACGTGGAACAGCTCTACGACCAGGCGCTGGCCGCATTTTGGACCGAGCGATGGGATGAGGCTGTCGACCTGTTAGGCCAAGTCCTCAGTCGCCAGCCTGACTATGCCGACGCTGCCCGAAAGCTTGAGTTGGCGCGCCACCAGCAGCAGCTGGCCACCCACTACGCACAAGCGTCGGCGGCTGCCGATGCCGGGGATTGGGAGCAGGCGGTCGCGAGAATACACCATGGATTGCCGACGCCGACCCTGGCTATCGGGACACGAACGCCCGGCTGGCAAACGCCCGCCGCCAGCACCAGCTTGCCAGTTTGCGCGCAGAGGCTCGGCGGCTGCACCGAGCCAGACAATGGGCGGCCGTGATCAAAGTCGGCGAACAGTTGCAAGCGATCGATCCGGCCGCAGCCGACCCCGATGGGCTCATCACGTCTGCGCGCGCTGAACTTGCCGCCGACCAACAGGCGGCAAAGCTCGCCGCCGACTACCACACCGGACTACGTCTGATCGATGCGGGCCGGTGGAAAGAGGCGGTAGAGGCCCTTGAACGGGTCACCCGGCTTGACTCCGACCTACCAGGACGCGCCAGCACTGCTGGACCGAGCCCGCCTGGAACTCGGGCAAGCCGTCGTGCTCGCTGCAGAACAGGACCGGCAGCGGGCCACGGAGCAGGCCCGCCGGGAAGCGAAGGCCAAGGAACAGATCCGCGGGGAAGCCGAAGAACCAGCCCGTCAGGAAGCGGAAGAACAACCCTACCTAAACCGGGTAATTACCAGAACGAACAGTATCGTCAGAACGATCATCGGTATTCTGGTCGTCGTCATTTTCGTGATCGTGATTCTTCAGCTCACCTGATTTGCAGGAACCCGGTCCCGCGACGGTGGGGTCCGCGAGTGCGTCGATTAGGCCGCGCTCGATTGGATAGAACTCTACAAGTTCAAGATCGTGCGCGACTCGGTCGAGCCCACCGCGTTGGACAAGACCGGTCTGGCGAGTCGCTGGCCTCCCCGAATAGGGAAGGGAGAAACGCTGGCGATCGTCGTGGGAGCCGCACGACGCCACCCATGCCGAGCGGGGCTCCTTGTGGGGGCGCGGAATGATCATCTTCGCGGTCTTCCTGTTCTTCGCCTGCGCGATGTCGTGCGAGACGACTTATTGTGGCTAGGCGGACGACATGGATCTGCCTCCATCGACGCGGACACGGATACTGTGAAGCTCATCGGCCGCGACCTGTACGAAGCCGTGGATCTCCCGGGCCCGCTTGTTCCCCACGTCTCAATCCAGAGATCACAACTTCCCTGGCCTACCGGTCCGCATCGTTGAAGGCTGCCATCAGGTCCATGTCAGCTCCTTCGGTCCGTCCTGCTTCCAGCTCGGCATCCGACAGTGCATGCCGGAGTAACTCCCATGTTCGGTCGTGCAGTGCGCGCTCGAGAGGTTCCAACTCGGAGCCGGTCCGTTCTCGAAGGGCTTCGGATGCTCCGAGCAGCCTCGCCGCGAAGCCGTGATTCCCCCGTCGTGCCTCGGCACCGGCTACGACCTCGAGGCAATTCGTCGCGAGGGTCGGATCTGATGCATCGATCGCCGCCGCGAGCGCTTGGGCTCCCACCTCGGCGGCATCCTCGATGCGCCCCAACTCGATGAGTGCCAATGCGAGGTTGGACCGCGCCGCGGCTCCATCGGCAGATTCATCGAGCTCCAGAGCGAGAGAGACGGCTTCCTCCGAGAACCGGACCGCGTCCTCGAGCATCTCGCGGTTGATGGCCGTGTACCCCAGATTGATCAGCGCTACCAGCAGCATCCGCGGGTTCTCACCCTTCAGCCGCCTCGCGATCTCCGCGCCTTCCCTCTCGAGGTTCCACGACTCTTCGACGGAACCCTCAGCCTCGAGCGCGTTCGCCAGATTCGCCATCGCACGCTGGACGCTCGCGAGATCGCCCATGCTTCGGGCCTCCGCAAGCGCATCTTGGGCACTCGTACGAGCGTCCTCGTACCGGCCTTGGATGTAGTTCACACCGGACAGTCGAGTCAGTACCAATGCGTGGTGGCCGCCCTTGGCGCCTGACTCCAGCGACCGCTCGAGCCAGGTCCGCATCTCACTGAGGAGACCTCGGTCCAGCCAGTAGTGGCCGAGCGAGCCCGCGATCGCCTGCAAAGCCTCATAGTCGGATCGGTCGTGGAACCAAGACAGAGCGGCTCGGAGATTCTCCAGCTCCGCGTCCAACAGCTCCAGCCAGTTGCCTCGCCGGCCATCGAGCGCGACGCTGACGCGCTCTGCGAGGGACTTGTTGTGCCGACCATGCCGCTCGCGGAGCATCCGGACCTCGTCCGCCTCCTCGAGGCGCTCCCAGGCGAACTCCCGGATGGTCTCGAGCATCCAGAACCGCAGCGATCCGTCGGCCAGCTCGCGGCGCCTCACGAGGCTGTCGTCGACGAGCGTGCCGAGTCCCTCGAGCACGTCGATATCGTCGCCGCCGCAGACCGCCTCTGCAGCGTCCAGTGTCCACCCGCTTACGAAGACCGATAGTCGCGCGAACAGTCGCTGCTCGTCGGGTTCGAGCATCTCGTAGCTCCACCGGATCGTCCCGTCCAACGTGCGGTGACGCTCTGGGAGGTCGCGAGCCCCGCCCCGCAACATCGACAGCCGATCCTCGAGCCGTTGGGCCAACGCCGTGGGGTCGAGCACGCGGAGCCGGCTCGCTGCGAGCTCCAGCGCGAGCGGCAGTCCGTCGAGCCGCTCGACGATCTTGGCGACCGCCGATGCGTTCGCATCGGTGAGCGTGAAGTCGGCCCGGACCGACGTGGCACGGTCAACGAACAGCCGCACCGATTCCGACGCGACGAGCTGAGTGGCATCGCCACGCCGTTTCCGTGCGGGAAGCTCCAACGGCGCCACCTGGTACTCATGCTCGCCCGAGAGCCGCAGCGCGATGCGGCTCGTCGCCAGAACCGTCAACGCAGGTGCTGCGTCGAGGAGATCGCCGATCACCGAGCTGCCGTCCACGAGCTGCTCGAAGTTGTCGAGCACGAGCATTACGTCGAGATCCGCGAGGTGCCGCCGGAGGCTACCCGCGAGGTCGAGATGGGGAGCCTCCCGCACCTTGAGCACCCGGGCGATCTCCGAGATCACGAGCGTGGGGTCGGTCAGTGGGCTCAGGTCCACGAAGAACACGCCATCGGGGAACCGGTCGAGCTGCCTCGAAGCGACCTCGGCCGCGAGCCGGGTCTTCCCGGTGCCACCCGGGCCGGTGAGCGTGAGCAATCGCGTCTCACGCAGGAGCCTCTCGATGTCGTCCATTGCTCGTGTTCGGCCGACGAACGAGGTTCGGCGCGGACGTAGGTTGGTCTTCTTGGCTCCCCGCGTCCGCAACGCCGGGAATTCGGCACTCAGGCCATCGATCACGAGATCGTGCAGTCGCTCCGGATGCTCGAAGCCTTTCAGGTCGTGCAGCCCGAGATCTCGAAGGGTCACGCTGTCGGGCACGTCGCCCGCAACGAGGACGCGGGTGGCTTCCGATATGACGATCTGACCGCCGTGGCCTGCCGCCGCGATGCGAGCGGCCCGGTTGACGTCGATCCCCACGTAGTTGTCGCCGCCCGGAACGCCCTCGCCGGTGTGCAGTCCCATGCGGACGCGGATTGGGTTGCCGCCGGACCAAGGGTGCGCGGCGAGTGCTCGTTGCGCCGCCACGGCGGCGCGCAGGGCGCCCGACGCCGTCGGGAAGGCAACGAAGAACGAGTCGCCCTCGGTGAGGATTTCGACACCCCCCTGCTCGGCGACCGCGGTTCGCAGGATCTCGGCGTGTCGGTCCAGCAGGCGCACGAACTCGTCGCGCCCAATGTCCTGGAGGAGCCCGGTCGACCCCTCGATATCGGTGAACAGGAAGGTCAGCGTGCCGGTGGGGAGGTCGCGCATCCTCCGCACATTACGCCGCGCCGCAGTTCGGTCGTTATCGTGTGGTGGTACGCGCCGACAACGAGATCTCGCGGAGTGTACGCGGAAGTGGTGGCCAGGATGGGAAGTTCTTGGCTTCGGGTTAGTCGACATGATCGGCAACGGTGGAAACGGACGACAACCACCTACCAGGCAAGGCTCTTCAGGGCGGCATCGCGATGTTGTAGCCCGTCGCCGGGGGTAGTCGCTGAAGCACCCGCGGAACAGACGATCCGCAAGACACTAAAGGGTGGGGCCCATCTCTGTGCGCCCGAGTACTGAGTGCGAATACCGACCGGCCGGGCGCACGGCCCAGTCGTTGGACACCCCAACGACCACAGTGAGTTCTGCAACTGCCGCGAAATGGCGATCCGGAGCTGTTCCTCCGGGTCGACGAAGTGGTCATGATCATCGTTGCCAAGATCGAGCTGCAACCAGGTGATCTTGCCTGTGAGCTGGCTGCCGCGCGGAGTGGTCCGACGGTCGGACCCCCAATAGTCGAGAAACCGGGCAGAGCGAATTTCAAGATCGTGAGCGCTCCCCACACGACTCCCTACATGCTCTTTATCGAGCCCTAATTCTTGCTCACGGCGAGCGCCTCAATTGCCCCGAAAATGCAGTTTCACTAGGGAATATAATCACGTAGTCTCATTGTTGATCATGGTCTGTTTCTAATCTGTCGGTCGTAGGTTCGATTCCTACCGGGGGCGCAATATATGGTTCTGCTCCGCAGCATCATCGCTGCGCGGCCTCACACTCCAGCAAGCGAATGATCCCCAGTCCTTGGTGCCGTCCCCAAGGCGTGCTGATCCCTCTGCTGGTCGCGCTCCTCCTCGTGTCTTCCGCCCCAGTAGGCGTGCCGCGGACGGTCGGTGCGGTCGGTGACTGCGCAATACAAGAACAGTGCCGGACGATGGGTAATGGGCAATTTCCGGCGGGCTGCCCCGAGTCGGCACCGTCGAAGGATCATTACCCAGCTGTGGTGCATTCGATCAACGCCGATGGCTCCCGCCAAATGGTCATGAACCACACCGCTAGATCGATTCAGACCCTGTGATTGAGCAACGGCAAGCGGGCAACTTCTCGTCTGCCGATCAGCAGGCGGTAGACGCCGTCGCAGGTAGATCTCGGCGTCGACGTGACACCGGCTGGGAGTCAGCGAGCGCCTGTGTGGGGCAGGGTAAATAGGCGATGCAAAGGAGGAGGGCCATGATGTGCTCGGTGTGATTCAGCTGATCTTGGGCTGGGTGCTCAATATCCGCATTTTCTCCACGACCGGGATCGTCGTCCTGATCATCGGGGTTGTCTTCGTTGTCCTGGCTCAGTGGGTCACGCTGTGGGTGGACGCAAACTGGTACTGAGCGCGCGCTGACCCTCCACCAAGAATCATGCTGATCCGAAGGGTGCTGTTGATCTTCGAGGTGCGGTCGGTCGGACCGTCACTTCAAGGCCGCCGCTGACCATAAGGCCAACCTGCGTCGGCTGGAGGAGATCAAGGAGTCACTCCGCGTCAATGAGGACGAATACCGAGTCGAGCGGCTGATCAATCGTGACACCTACCTCAAGATCAAGAACAAGCTGGAGACTCAGCGGCGCGGAGTCGATACCAAGATCAACGCAGCGTCAGGCCAGAGGTTTCTGATCAACGTGCCACGCGACCGAGAGGAGTTGAAGGCCGCTTACGAGACTGGTAACCCTTCACGTGCCAACGATCGACGCCGGCGTGCAGATCTTCTTCTGCGACCATGCCTCGCCATGGCAGCGGCCCACCAACGTCAAGGAGGTGCCGAGGTGGCCCGCAGCACTCAGCTTTGGTGAGAGGAGCGCCGCCGCAGCACGACGAAGATGACGAGCAGTACCACCAGCCCGACAACACCGCCGGCTATCGCGCCCAACACGGCTGGCGAGGTGGTGCGCACCCGCTGGTAGGCGTGCTGAGCGCCGGCCCCAACGCGCTCCGAGGTCTCCTGGGCCTTCTGCTTGGCCTGCGCTGAGGTCTCCTGTGCCTTCTGCTTGGCCTGCGCCTTGACGTCCAGCTTGGCGGTCAGGGCGTCAACCGAGGAGGCCAGCCGCTCACGAGCCGCCTCAATGTCAGCCTCGATCTCTTCCGGCGTTGCGTCGGGCGGCAGGTCTTGGGGCTCTGCGGGGGTGGTGGAACTCATCGGCGGGCACTCTCCTTGATCTCCTCGACATCCTTCTTGACACTCTCCACCGTGTCGGTCGGCACCGGCGGACCGGCCTCAGCCACCTTCTTCTTGCCCACCAGCGCGGCGATGCCAGCCGCGATGGCAACCACGACGGCGACGATCAGCGCGGCCAGCCAGGCCGGCAGCACCAGAGCCAATGCCAAGATAGCGGTGGCCAGGAAACAGCCCAGTGCGAACCAGCCCAGCACGGCGGCCGCCCCGAAGGCCCCGACGCCAACGCCGGCAGTCTTGGCCTTCTGGGTCATCTCGGCCTGCGCCAGCTTGAGTTCGCCGCGCAACAGCCGGCTGGACTCCTCCGACACTTGCTTGATCAACTCGGCGATCGACTGGTTCCCCGGATCGCTGGCCGGAATCGGGGCGGTGGGATCTTCGACCTGTGACATGATCATCCCTTCATCGTGCTGGCTTTCATCTCTGGCCTCGCCGGACTCCTCGGGGATCCCTTCATCGTTTTTCCCACCGGTCGAGCTGGCCAGTTTTCGGCCATGTGGCTGTTTCCACCTAGATACCCCAATACGCACCCCGATACGCAAGCGGCGCGCACGCGCACGCGGCGCGCACGAGGTCATTAGTAGGTAGGTAGGTCATGTAGCTCTGCTGTCGGCAAAGATCTTGAAATTACCGAGCGGACGATGCGTTCGTCCTTCTAACATGCAGCCCGGATCCAGCTCCCAGGGGCCGGGAGGACGTGGCTTAGGCGCCGCAGATTCCTTCGTCAGATTACGAAACTGCGGGGAGATCTTATGGGCGCAATGCCCTCCGCAAGTTAGTTGATCAACCGGTCGAATGGTTACTCAGACATTGGTTCACTACGGGAGTCGATCATGAGCGTGATTGGATACGGCCGCTGCTCGACAGCCGAGCAGGCCAGCAACGGCATGAGCCTCGAGATCCAGCGCCGCGCCGTTGAGCGTGCCGGCGAGAGCAATGGATGGGATCTGACTTGGATCGCCGATGACGAGTATCCGGTGCCGCCAGAGTCGCGAAAAGCGGTTCAAGGCAGCGCTTGCGATGCTGGAGGCTGGTGACTCAGGGGCGCTGATCTTCACTGACAAAGAACGTGACCAAGCTAACGGAGCTGCAGGAGGGTTCCTAGTCGAGCACATCCTAGTTGATCTTGGTTCATCAGGTCAGCCCAGCCGGTACGCCATTCGTCCGGGTGGTCGGTCTCACCATTTGTGTTCGTGATCAATCGAATCTGTCGTCTGACCGTGAAACGGAAGGGTATGGAGGTGAGCATGAGCACCAGAGATCAGCCGGCACTGTTGGTGTCGATGTCCTACTGAGCTCAAGAGCTTCAGAGCCCGGCTGCCCGGCTTGGCTAACCCTGCGGTTAAGGAGTCCAGGATGCGAGTCAAGAAGCGCGTCAAGAGAAGGGTCAAGAAAGGCATCAAAAGAGTCAAATCGGCACCACCCGAGGCCTACCTTGCCGGCGCGGGCGTGCTGGTGGGAGGCGCCGCAGTCGTGCTCCTCGCCACCACCAAGAGCGGCCGAGAGCTACTCATACGCACCGCTCAGCTAACCCTCAGCCCAGAAGCGGACGAACCGAAGTCCCAGGAGCCCGACGTCGCAGAAGCGGACGAACAGCAGTCCCAAGAGTCCGACGCGCGGGAAGACGTAGACAATGAACCGGCCGAGGACGCCGAGGGGGAACCAGAAGAGGACACCAACGTCGACGACGAGTCCAGAGTCACAGACCTGAAGCCACGCGATCAGCGACCGCGCAGCGCAGCCCCAGGAAGGCACCCGCGCAGCCCCAGACAGGCGCCCGCACCGGCCGAAAGCTAGCAACACCTAGCCTTACTCAGTCGTAAAACTCAGTGGTGATGGTCCCTTCGATGACTTCGCCGCCGAGGATGTGGCGTACGGCTGATAGGCCTGGTCCCGCGATCCTCGGAGCCATTGACGGCCCAAATCTTGTGCTGATCCTGCTCGACATGGCACGGGCCCGGTCCACCGGTAACCGGATCTCGGCCGACACCGCGACGCACACGCCCGCGGCAAGCCCTAAGCCGGAGACACCAGCCGGCGCTGCGACGCACTGATAGGCATACGACGAATTATGCCCGGAACCCGCCACCGGTGGTGACCAGTGGCGAAGACACTGCCCTAATCCTTAGCACCGCTCGGACCGGCGACAATGCGGCCAACGTCCGTGAGCACGCTGTGACGCCTGTTCACTGTCGGCCAGCTCTTTTCCACCGGAATCGTAAACGCATTCTAATCAGATATGGAGGGCGTGGTGCAGTCCGCTCTGTGTCTCAGCGGTGACGAGCTGGCGCTGCGTGCCGAAGCGGATCGCCGAGAAGTGGATCCGCCGATCCGAGGTGAAGACGGCCGCCGGTAGCCAATGCCGGTAGGAACCGCTTTTCAACAGGCTGCAAGTCGCGGTTTCCACAGGTTTTGGTGAGCTCGCACGATTCCGGTCCTCCGTACGCATGCTTCGGTTCGGGGGTGGGCGATGGTGGCAACGGGGTCGAAGAAGCAGTTAGGTGTGCGGGGTGAGGATTTGGCTTGTGCGGAGTTGGAGCGGCAGGGGATGCGGGTGTTGGAGCGGAATTGGCGCTGCCGGCTGGGGGAGATCGATATTGTCGCTGCGGAGGCCGGTGGGAGGGGTGTCACGCTGGTCTTTTGTGAGGTGAAGTGCCGTAGCGGTCTGGGTTTCGGCCATCCGCTGGAGGCGATTACCTACACGAAGATGCGGACGCTGCGTCAGCTGGCGGCGGTGTGGATGCGTGAGCATCGGATGCAGGCGTCCAGCATCCGACTGGACGCTGTTGGTGTTGTGCTGCAGCCCGGACTCGAGCCGTCGCTGACACATGTGCGGGCGGTGGGGTAGTGGCCTCGGCGTGCGCGTTGTCGGTCGCACTGGTCGGGCTTGAGGGTCGGATCGTTGAGGTGGAGGCCGACATCGGCGCGGGGTTGCCACGCACGGTACTGGTGGGACTTCCGGATTCTGCTCTCTACCAGTCGCGTGATCGTTGTAAGGCGGCTGTCAGCAACTCTGGCCACGAGTGGCCGATCTCGCTGCTGACGATCAATCTCAGTCCCAGCGACGCTGCCGAAGGCCGGCAGCCACTATGACTTGGCGATCGTCGCGGCGGTGCTCGGCGCGAAGGGCGTCTTCGGCGCCGAGCAGCTACGCCGAACGATCCTGTTAGGCGAACTCGGGTTGGATGGTCGTCTGCGGCCGGTGCGCGGTGTCCTGCCAGCCACCTTGGCGGCTCAGCAGGCAGGCTTCCCTCGAGTGATCGTGCCCTTGCGTCAGGCCGGAGAGGCGAAGCTGGTCGGAGGGATCGAGGTGTTCGGGATCGCCTCGATCACCCAGTTGGTCGCTTTCCTTCGTGATGAGCCGATGCCGCTGGTCGATCCGATTGAGGTCATAGGCGACCCGGCCAGCAAGCACGCCAAGTGCCGTCTCGACCTAGCAGACGTGGCTGGTCAGGCCGAGGCCAAGTGGGCCTGCGAGGTAGCCGCAGCCGGCAGGCATCACATGCTCTTCCACGGCCCGCCTGGCGTCGGCAAGACCATGCTCGCTGAGCGTGTTCCGGGTCTACTTCCCGATCTCGACTTGCACGACTCCCTCGAGGTGTCAGCGGTGCACTCACTCGCCGGCTTCAACCTCGCCGACGAGCTCATCACCAGACCGCCCTACAGCGACCCACACCATTCAGCGTCGGTGGCCAGCATCGTCGGCGGCGGCCAACGCATGGCCAGGCCGGGCGCTATTTCGTGCGCGCACAAAGGCGTGCTATTTCTCGACGAGGCGCCCGAGTTCCAGCCAGCCGTCATCGAGGCGCTTCGGACGCCGCTGGAGTCGGGCATGATCACTCTCGGACGCAGCGAGGTGCACGCACGCTACCCAGCACGCTTCCAGCTGATCTTGGCCGCGAATCCTTGTCCCTGTGGTCAGGCAGCCACTCCTGGCGCTCATTGCCAATGTTCGCCGATGGCAGTGCGCCGATACGCGGAGAAGATCTCCGGGCCAATACGCGACCGCATCGACATCAACCAGGCGTTCCTGCCTTTGCGCAAGGCATATCTGAAGGCGACGCTGCAGCGCACCGAGTCCTCGGCCGTGGTCGCCCAGCGCGTACTGGAGGCCCGTGAGCGACAGCGCCGGCGCCTGGCCGGCAGCGGCTGGCAGACCAATAGCGAGGTTTCGGGGACCTACCTTCGCCACCACTTGCCGCTGCCAGATGGCCTGCAGACCGTCGATGAAGCGGTAGACCGCGGACGGCTCAGCGCCCGCGGCGTCGACAAGGTTCTCCGACTGGCCTGGACCGTAGCTGATCTTGCGGGTCGCGACAAGCCAGGCCTTGACGAGGTCGCGATTGCGCTGGCCATGCGGCGGGGTGACCAGCCGGGGACGGCGCGCAGAGAGGTGAGTTGACACTGTGGCGACGTCGGATCGCAGGGCGCGAATGAGGCTTTCGTGCGCCATAGACGGCGGTGACCCCGCTGTCGCTGAGCTGGTGCAGAAGCTGGGCGCGGAAGGCGCCTGGGCCAAGATCATCGAGGGGGCGCTGGGCGAGCCGACGGCACAGCGCGCCGCGCGGGTCACAGTCGAGGTGTTCGAGCGGCTGGCCACAGCTGCGTCGGCGCGCTTCATCATTCCCGGTGACGACGAGTGGCCGGCCGGGCTTGCTGATCTGCGGCACGCCGAGAGCATTCAGCGCCGCGGTGGCGAGCCGGTCGGTTTGTGGCTCCGCGGTACCGGCCATCTCGCTCACCTCATGGAACGGTCAGTCGCGATCGTGGGCTCACGGGCAGCAACGGCGTACGGGACCGGCATTGCGGCGGATCTGGCTGCAGATCTGGTTGATCAGGGCGTGACGGTGCTGTCCGGTGGTGCCTTCGGTATCGATGTGGCGGCGCATCGCGGGGCGCTTGCCGGCGGCGGACCGACTGTTTGCGTGCTGGCCAATGGCGTTGATGTGGCCTACCCGCCTGGCAACGCCTCGATTTTTGACACTCTGGCCAATGACCAGCTGCTGGTATCTGAGCTGCCGCCGGCTGCCCATCCCACGCGGGTGAGGTTCCTTGCTCGCAACCGGCTGATCGCAGCCATGTCCCGCGGCACTGTGGTGGTCGAGGCGGCGCTGCGTTCGGGCGCCCGTAATACGGCTGGCTGGGCTCTCGGCTGCGGACGGCCATTGATGGCGGTCCCTGGTCCGGTCTATTCGCGGGCGTCGACAGCCCCACACCTGATGATCCGCAACGGGCAGGCGGTGCTTGTGACGTCGGCGGCGGAGGTCCTTGAGCTGATCTCGGAGATGGGTCAGGGGACGCTGCCCTTCGCCCACGGTCAGGTCCGAGCGACCGATGCGCTGACTGAGACCCAGCTCGCCGTGTTCGAAGCAATCCCGGCTCGCCGTCGCGCTTGCGTCGGAGACATTGCCCTCGATGCCGGCGTCAGTGTGCCAACATGCCTGGCTGCGTTGACTGCGCTTGAGTCCGCTGGGCTCGTGGAAGGCGACGAGCGCGGTTGGCTGGTCGCAGTCGGCGGTGCATGAGGATGATCCGACCAGCGACGAGTCGTCTGCTCCTAGCTGGCATTCGTCAGGAATGTCCGCAGCAGTGGTCCGGCTGTAGCCGAGCCTGACTTGCCGTCGTTGACAAAGACCGCGACCGCCAGATCACCCTGTGCGGCGATCATCCACGCGTGGGTCTTCAGCGGCTCCGAGGTGCCGTATTCGGCCGTCCCGGTCTTGGCTAGTACGGGGGGACCGGGGAGGTTGCCGAGCACCCGGCCGCTGCCCTCGGTCACGACAGCTTGCATCATCTCGCCCAGTTGCCGGGCCTCCTGAGTAGTCAATGGCACTCCCTTCGGGGTTGGCTGCTGCCCGTCGACGAGGTACGGGATCACCGTTTTGCCTGCCGCCACCGAGGCCGCCACAGAAGCCATGGCCATTGGCGATGCCTCGACCTTGCCTTGACCAATCATGGCGGCGGCACGGCCCGTAGCCGTCGGATCGTTAGGCACAGAGCCGAAGAAGGACGGGAAGCCGACGTCGTAGTCCATGCCGAACCCCAGGGAACCGGCTGCCTCGGCCAATGAGGAAGGGTCGAGTTTCCCGCGCTGGCCGATGAAGGCGGTATTGCACGACTGTGCCAGCGCTGTCCGCAGCGTAATCGTGCCCTGGTGGCTGCGTGGGTAGTCGCTGTAGTTGCTGAACTTCCGGCCGTCGACGGTGACCGTTGGCGAGCACCTGAGCGTGGACCGGGGAGTCAGATCAGCTCGCAGCAGCGCTAATGCGGAGACGATCTTGAAAGTGGAGCCCGGAGCAGCCCTGCCCACTGTGGCAAGAGACTGCTCACGATTGCCGCGACCATTCGCGGCGGCAACGATTGCCCCCGTCGAGGGTCGGATGGCCACTAGTGCGCTGGCTGGTTTGGTATTCGCCAAAGTCCTCTCCGCAAGTTGCTGCAGCCCGATGTTGAGCGTCGTGGTCAGCGGCTTACCGGCACCTGGCTTCACCTCGAATAGCACAACCGGCTCCGGTTCTGCGGTCGGTGAGGCCGTCGGAGACGGACTGGCTGGGCTGCCATTCGGCTTGGCAGCGGCCAGTCGCACCTGAACACCGGGGGTCCCGCGCATCTGTGCGTCGTAGCGCTCCTGCAATCCGGATATTCCCACCTGATCTCCGGCGACCACCGTCCCGCCAGAAGCGTCCACGTCCTCCTTCGTTGCCTCACCGACGGTTCCGATGATGGGTCTGGCAAAGTCGCGCGTCGGGCCCAGCATCTGGCCAGTCTTGATCGAGAGCGCTCCCGGGATGGCACGGAGCTCCGAACCGAGTGGCACGTCGGGCGCATCCATGCGGAGCGCGATGGCTGGAACGAAAGCGGCGCTACCTGCAGCAGCAACCTTCTCCGCGTACCCCTCCGATTTGATCTTGACCAGCTTGGCAAGCCGGACTGCTGACGCTCTTGCGTTCTCGCCACTCACCTTTGACTTGTCTATTCCGATTCGGAATACGGGCCGCACTACCACGATGGGTTCGCCATCTTCGCCGAGCAGCTCCGCCCGCTCTGGATGGAGGCGTCGCTGGGATAGTCGATTGGTGCCGTCGAGCTGTGGCTGCACGACGTTCGGCTGCCAGCTGGTCTTCCACTGTCCTGCCTCTTGGGCAAGCTTGACCTCGGTCGGGTACGTCCACCGCTCCGCGACGCCGGGAAATGTCCAGGTGAATAGCAAGCTTGCGGTGGCCGAGGATCCGTCCCGTGAGACCGATGCGACGGTGACGCTCGGTTTCACCGACCCCATGCCCGCGATGAGCGGCTGGAACTGGTCGTTGACCGCGGTGCCGGAGGCGCCCAGGAACGGCAGCTGCGAGAGATCCTTCGCAGTGAGGCCGGCCGCAAGCGCCGTGGCTGCCTGATCAGCCGAGTTGCGGTCGGATTGCGGAGTCTGTTTAGAAGGCAAGATCCCGCACCCCGCGACCGCCATAAGGAGTGTCAGCCAGAGAAATCCGACTCGTAGCGAATAGACCTGAAAGCTGTCAGAAGGCCGCACTCGAGACACCGGGTCATCCTGCCACTTGTGGCCAGCGTGGGTAGTGTCGCGGCCATGGGCATCTACGCTAAACGTCCAGCGAGAATGGTCGGCCAGCTACTTGGAGATGGCTTCGTCCTGCTCTGGGCGGTGGGTTGGGCCATCATCGGAATTTTCGTCCACCAGGTGATCGAGGTCTTGGCGACGCCCGCCAGGGAAACGGCTAAGGCCGCTATGCGACTGGCAGAGAATTTCCGTCAGGCCGCAGCCGAAGCGGCGAAAGTGCCAGTTGTAGGTGACCAGCTGCAGCGTCCCTTCGACGCTGCGTCAGTGACCCTCGGCAACTTGATCACTACGGCCAACGACCAAGTGGACAGTATTGAACGGTTGGCCTTGATCGTCGGCTGGCTGGTCTTTCTCATTCCCGTGACCATCGTGGCGGCCTTCTGGCTGCCGCGACGGATTCGCTTCTATCGGCAAGCTCGGGCCTCGCAGGTCTTTTTGGACGCGCTTCCCGATCTTGACCTCTTCGCACTCCGGGCCATGGCCGTCCAACCGCTTTATGTGCTGGGTGAGATCAGCGACGACCCTGTCAAGGCGTGGCGCTCGGGCGACCGGGCCGTGATCAACCAGCTAGCCGAACTCGAGCTAAGACGCAACGGGCTCCAGCTTCCTGACACCTTGCGTGCAGTATCGAGCGAGGCTAGTGCCGAAGGGTTGATCCGATAGTGCCTCGTCGGGCCACGACGAAGATACGCCGAAAAGGCAGCACGGTCCCGTGCGGCCGAGTCGGGTAGGCGTTGTTCAGCAACTCCTGATACTCGGAGATGAATTGTTCACGACGATCCTCAGGTAATGCCTGGAGCACGGGCCGGGCACCGGTGCCCGAAATCCAACGGAAGACTGGATCCGGCCCGCTGAGGATGTGCAGGTATGTGGTCTCCCAGGCATCCACTGAGCACCCGAGACGAGCAAGATCATCGAGGTAGGACGCCGCGTCGGCGGCGGATGGCCAGGCGACGTCGGTCAGCAGTGGCGCGTAGCGAGGGTCGCCCGACAACTCGCGAAGCAGCCGATGGCTGGGCTCGTCGAAGTTTCCTGGCACCTGGAACGCCAGCCATCCATCCGGGGCGAGCGAAGTGACTAGGGACGGCAACAAGTCCCGGTGCCCGGGGATCCATTGCAATGTTGCGTTGCTGACGATCACGTCCACGCTCGTTTCGGGCCGCCAGTCGCGCAAGTCCTGCAGCTGGAATCTCAGTTGCGGGCCCGCCAGCCGGGCGGCTTGCATGATCATCTCCGGTGATGAGTCCAGCCCGATGATCTGCGCATGGGGCCAGCGATCTGCCAATGAGGCGGTGAGCTGTCCGGGTCCGCAGCCCAGATCGACCACCACCGCCGGTTCCGCGGCGGGGACTCTGCTCAACAGATCGACAAATGGTCGCGAGCGCTCATCGGCGAACTCGAGGTATGTGACGGGGTCCCACACGGTCACTGGTGCTCCTGGGGATCGGGCGGACTGCACACGCTCTCAAAACCTGCCATTCGTACCGCGCTCGGCCGGCCGGGACGGCGTGTCGGAGGAACTAGCGTCAGATTTGGAGGGAATACCTCGCAGACACCCGTGAGGCCTGGTGATCAGCTCCGCCGATGGTAGGCCTCTCGCCAAGTCGGCACGCTTGGTTTCCATGCCAGAGTCATGGCAGCCTCCCTGGGGGTGCGGTTGGC
Organism: uncultured Actinomycetota bacterium; assembly: GCA_963740515.1. Lineage (GTDB taxonomy): Bacteria > Actinomycetota > Actinomycetes > Propionibacteriales > Propionibacteriaceae > Microlunatus. The sequence goes on along the minus strand of CAVUEO010000022.1, from coordinate 29,724 downwards.
TTTGCGATTGTTGCACCGGGTGCAGGCGGCCACGGTGTTTTGCCAGCTGTTGGTCCCACCGCGCGACTGGGGCAGCAGATGATCAACAGTGTCGGCGACGCCTTCGCAATAGGCGCAACGATGATGATCACGGCGTAGCACTCCGCGCTTGGACCAGGCGGGCGTTCGGGCATAAAGGAAAGTTGTCTTGACGTAGCGGATCAGGCGCAAGACCAGTGGCCATGGGTATGGACCGATGCGATGTCCGTCACGGGCTTCTTCGACGATTGCGACCTCGCGGACCAACATCCGAATCGCGTGTTTGATCGAGACCGTGTGCAGGGCCGTGTTGTCGGTGTTGAGGACAACCACCGCAGACATTGCCCCACCTCCCTTCTTGGCCCGAGGGTGCACAAACCCGACGACGCTGTATTGGGATTATGGCGGGTCTGGTCAAGGCAGAGCGACATCGCAATGCAGCGTGTCAGTCGTCTTGACTATGCTCGAATGCATGTTCGATTATAGAGGAGTGTCCTCGCATGCCCCTCCCAGCCGCATCCACGAGCTGCAGCAGCGTGTCCAGCGGATGCAGGGGTCAGCAATCTCGCGGACCTTGGAGTCGGTACCAGGCTTGTCGGGAGTCATTCAGCTCAGGACTGGTGAGGCGTACGCGGTAGATAGCCCGAGTCTGGCAGTGGCCTTGGTCGCGGGTCCATCACAGGCTGGGGAGTGGATCGCCATAGTGGGAGCTCCCGATCTCGGACTGGAGGCGGCAGCAGGTTTCGGAATCGATCTCGAGCGGACTGTCGTAGTGCCACGTCCCGGCGATCTTTGGCTGAGCGTAACAGCGGGCCTGCTCGATGTGGCCTCTGTCGTGATCGTGAAACCTCCGGCACCGGTCAGCGCGCAGCAGGCGGAACGGCTGAAGTCGAGGCTCCGAATGAAGGATGCGGCCTTGGTGTGTTGGGGCGAGTGGCCAAGATCCGACGCGACTTTGACCATCACCGAATCCTCCTGGCTCGGGTTGGGGCGCGGGCATGGTCGACTCGCTGCTCGTCGTGTAGTGGTCTCAGTTCGCCAGAGCGGGCCGGTACGCCGGGTATCGCTTTGGCTGCCAGGACTCGACCAACAAATAGCCGAGCTTGATCACACGGTGGTACCAATCGCCGTGGCACAGGCGGGATGAGACATGACCGTCGTAAAGCCAGATGGTCGACAGAGTGAGGCGACCTTAAGCGGCGAGCAATCGGGCACTCCGCCGAAGAGACAACTCGTCATCTGGTGCCCTGACTGGCCGGTGGTTGCGGCAGCGACCCAGCTGGGCTTGAGCTTGCAGATACCACTCGCCGTCTTTGAGCGCGGTGAAGTGTTTGCCTGCTCAGCCATGGCCAGAGTCGAGGGTGTCCGACGAGGCATGCGACGCCGTGACGCGTCCGCTCGCTGCCCGGAACTGACCGTTCTGGAGCGGAACGAAGCGAGTGAGATCCGAACTTTTGAGGATGTGCTGTCGGCGATAGAGGAAATCTCGGCAGGCGTGGCACCGGTTCGACCTGGACTATGTGCCCTCCAGGTGCCCAGCCGCTTCTATGGCGGTGAAAAAGAGGCTGCAGCAGTAGTAGCTGAACATCTGGTCAGTGCTGGGGTTTGGGATTTCCGGATTGGGATCGCTGATGGCATTTTCGCCGCAGAGCATGCGGCGCGCCGGGCCGCACCTCAGGATTGCTGGACCATCGCCCGTGGTGGCTCGGCGGCGTTCCTCGCAGCTTTGCCGATCGGTGTCTTGGAAAATACCGAACTGGTCACCCTGCTGCGCCGCCTTGGCATCCGCAGCCTCGGAGATTTCGCAGCATTGACCGCCCGTGATGTGCTCACTCGCTTCGGCCGGGAAGGCGCTTTACTCCATCGCCTGGCGCGCGGACTGGACAACCAGTCAGCCACCTCCCGGCGGCCACCTCTCGATATGGACCAGCGAGTGACTTTCGCACCTGCGCTGGAGACTGTCGAACCCATCGTGTTCAGCACCCGGCAGACCGCTGAAAGGCTGGTTGCTCAGCTTGCCCACCACGGCTTGGTCTGCACTGAGGTTCGTATTGAGGTGGTAACCGAGGGCGGCTGGACTGGATCTCGGGTCTGGGCACACTCGCGCTGGTTCGCTGCCAGCGACCTGATTGATCGGATCTACTGGCAGCTGCAAGGTGATCCAGCCCCAGAGCCTGTGTGCGAATTACGGCTGCTCCCTGAGTCGGTTGAATCGCTGGCTGATCATGGTGAGGGCCTGTGGGGGAGTGCGCTGAACGAGCATGTCGAGCGGGGAATCGCTCGACTGCAGGGCATGCTCGGTCCTGAGGAGGTATTTGCTCCCTCGCTGCAAGGCGGGCGAAGTCCGCGGGATCGCCAGTTGCTCAGCCCTTGGGGTGAGCGGCGGCCGGCGCAGCGCAGTCCACTGCTGCCCTGGCCAGGCAGCATTCCACCGCCCGCACCAGCTCGGGTCTTCTCCGCTCCATTGCCGTCGGTTGTGCTGAGTGAGGACCGCAGGCCGGTGAGGGTCACGAGTCGTGGGCTGGTAACAGCTGCGCCCGCGTTTGTCAGCATTGGTGATGAGTCCGAGCTGATGCCGGTCGATGCCTGGGCGGGTCCCTGGCCTATTGACGAGCTGTGGTGGGACCCGGCTCAGGCACGCCAGGTTGCGAGGTTCCAGATCACCGGTGTCGATGGCAGCGCCTGGTTACTGGTCGTGGAGAACGATCAGTGGTGGACCGAGGCCCGCTATGACTGAGTTTCTGCGAGCGTCGGTATCGCGCGCCGCCGAACTGAGGAGAAGCGAGCGGACACGCTTTCTCCGTCCGCACGCGCCGACGAAGTCGGCGGGTTCTCGATGTTTGCGCCGCCGATCTGCAGGAGGAGATGGCGGGACAACGCTTTTCCGTTCCGCCAGATCCGACGAAGACGGCGGCAACCTAGCGAACATCGCAGCGAGCAGAGCGAGCAATCAACAGAGCTGATGCGCGAGCAGAAGGATCAAAGACATGGGCTGGAATAACCCGCCGATCCCCTGGCGGGAACTAGAGCGTCGGATGTCTGGACGACCCATGCCAGACAACTCGTCGGACAATCCCGAAGGCGACAGCGCTCCTGGTTACTCGCACAAGCGGCCCGCCTACGAGCCGGACGAGCAGCTGGTCAAGCGACCTACCGGACCTGTGGTGCCGTACGCCGAGCTGCACTGTCACAGCAACTTCAGCTTCCTGGATGGAGTGAGCGATCCCGAGGAGTTGATCGAGGAGGCAGTTCGACTAGGACTGGACGCGCTGGCGATCACTGATCATGACGGTTTCTACGCGGCTTCTCGCTTCGCTGAGGCGGCACTCGCGTACGACCTGCGCACTATCTACGGAGCCGAGCTGTCGCTTGGACTCACTACGCCACAGAACGGAGTAGCAGATCCCGAGGGCCAGCATCTCCTGGTGCTCGCTCGAGGTGTCGAGGGATACCACCGGCTCGCTGGAGCGATCACTGAAGCCCAACTGAGAGGCGATGAGAAAGGACGTCCCAGCTATGTGGTGGAGGAGCTGGCTGCGCAGTCAGGCGACAACTGGATGATCTTGACCGGCTGTCGCAAGGGAGCAGTACGACAGGCGTTGATCACTTCGGGTCGATCGGCAGCAGCCACCGAGCTGGACCGGCTGACTGCACTGTTCGGCCATGATCATGTTGTGGTCGAGCTGATCGATCACGGTTTGCCGACCGACTCCGATCTCAATGACGAGCTTCTCAGCCTGGCTCATGATCACAAGTTGCCGGTAGTGGCCACCAACAACGTGCACTACGCAACACCCGATCGAGGGCGCCTAGCAGCCGCCCTGGCTGCCGTACGTGCTCGCAGGAGTCTCTCCGACATGGATGGCTGGCTTTCCGGACCGGGTGCCTATCTGCGGACAGGGGCAGAGATGGCGCATATCTTCGCGCGCTATCCCGGTGTAGTGGCGCGGACAGTCGAGATCGCCGACCAGTGTGCGTTCAACCTGAGGCTGGCCAAGCCGCGACTTCCCAAGCTGCGAGTGCCTGATGACCAGACACCGATCAGTTGGTTGCGGGAGCTGACGCGCAGAGGTGCCGACAAGCGTTACGCACATATCCGCGATGAGGCTGAGGAGCGGTTGCGCAAGGAGTTGGCAGTGATCGAGGACAAAGACTTCCCCGGCTACTTCCTGATCGTGCACGACATGGTGGAGTACGCGCGCGGTAAAGGGATTCTTTGCCAAGGCAGGGGGTCAGCCGCCAACTCGGTTGTCTGCTATGTGCTCGGTATCACCGCGGTCGACCCGATTGCGTTCAAGCTGCCCTTCGAGCGCTTCCTGTCGACCACTCGCGACGAAGAGCCGGACATCGACGTCGACTTCGACTCTGATCGGCGGGAGGAGGTGATCCAGGAGGTGTACCGCCGCTATGGACGCCGCAACGCCGCCCAAGTGGCCAATGTGATCAGCTATCGGCCGAGGTCTGCAGTTCGCGACATGGCGAAGGCGCTCGGCTACTCCACCGGGCAACAGGACGCCTGGTCGAAGCAGATCGACTCCTGGGGGACGCTGCCGATCAGTGAGACTGGGGAAGATCGTGGGAGTGCGACGACCGCAGTCCCTAGCGCCCTGCTGGACCACCAGATTCCAGATCAGGTGGTGGATCTGGCCGAGCAGCTGTTGAAAGCACCACGCCACCTCGGCATTCACTCTGGCGGCATGGTGCTCACTGAACGGCCAGTAGGGGAAGTTTGTCCGATCGAGCGCGGACGGATGGACAACCGAACCGTGCTGCAGTGGGACAAAGACAGCTGCGCGTGGATGGGCCTGGTGAAGTTCGACTTTCTGGGCCTAGGCATCCTGGCCGCTATCCAGTACACCTTCGACCTGGTAGCGACGAAAGTGGGGGAGCGCTGGACGCTCGACACCATGCCCAAAGAGGAAGCCGGCGTCTACGACATGCTGTGTCGTGCCGATTCGATCGGGGTCTTCCAGGTCGAGAGCCGGGCTCAAGTCGGCACCCTGCCGCGACTGTTGCCCCGCCGGTTCTATGACCTGGTGATCGAGGTAGCGCTTATCCGCCCGGGACCGATCCAGGGTGGTGCTGTGCATCCATACATTCGACGGGCGACGGGCCGAGAGGAGGTCACCTACCTGCATCCGGCATTGGAGCCGGTACTGGAGCGGACCAAAGGAGTGCCGTTGTTCCAGGAGCAGCTGATGCAGATCGCGATGGCGGTTGGCGGCTGCACCGGCGATGACGCCGACCTGCTGCGTCGTGCCATGGGATCTAAACGAGGCGTGGAGAAGATCGAACGGCTCAAGGACAAGCTCTACGCGGGCATGGCCTCCAACGGGATTACCGGTGCCCTGGCTGATGACATCTACAGCCGGATCCAGGCCTTCGCCAACTTCGGGTTCGCCGAGAGCCACGCCATCAGCTTTGCGCTGTTGGTCTACGCCTCCTCCTGGCTCAAGCTGCACTATCCGGGAGCGTTTCTGGCCGGTTTGCTGAGGGCGCAGCCGATGGGCTTCTACTCCCCACAGTCGCTGGTTGCAGATGCGCGCCGACACGGCGTAGCAGTGCTGCGTCCCGACATCATGAAGTCCGACGTCGACGCCGATCTCGAACAAGTCGATCCCGAGCGCAAAAGCTCGACAGGCCTGAAGAATTGCCTGCAACGCGTGCAACTCGAGGTAGGGCCCTTCGTACGGTCGGCTCCCGATCGCACGCTGGAGCATCGCCGTGATGGCAACTTCGCAGTCCGGCTGGGGTTCACCGAGGTGCAGGGAATCGGCCGCGAGCTGGCCAAGCGGATTGTCCAGGAGCGCCGAAAGAAGACGTTTTCCGATATCAACGACGTCATACGAAGGGCGGGGCTTACAGTGCCGCAGGCCGAAGCCCTCGCCACGGCCGGAGCCTTTGACTGCTTTGGGTTGTCTCGTCGCCAGGCGCTGTGGAACGCCGGATACGCCGACAACGACCAAACCTTGCCGGGCTCAGCCATTGACGCCACCCCGCCCGTCCTGCCAGGGATGAGCGAGGTGGAGCTGACTTTGGCGGATTTGTGGGCCACGCGGATTTCTCCAGATGATCATCCGGTGCAACACCTACGTCCGGTGCTCGATGATCATGATGTAGTGCCCATCGGGCGGCTCGGTGTGGCGTACGCGGAACGTCGGGTCCAGGTGGCGGGGATGGTGACCCACCGGCAGCGCCCTTCCACAGCAGGCGGGGTCACCTTCCTCAATCTTGAGGACGAGACGGGCATGCTCAATGTGGTCTGTTCCTCCGAGCTTTGGAGGCGCTTCGGCAGAATCGGCCGCAACGCCTCAGGCATGATCATTCGCGGCAGGGTGGAACACAGTGACGGAGTGACCAACCTGGTAGCCGAACGGCTGCAACCATTGAGCTCGGTCTATCCAGAGGCGAGAGGCATTCTGCCCTCCCGGCACCTGTCCCGTGACTTCCGCTAGGGACCTTAAGAGGTGTCGGACTCTTCCCCGGGCGACGGCGGCGACGCTTGAGACGTGCCGGAAGAGTAGGGCTGGTAGCTCACGGCGTGGCTGTTCCTCCAATCAAGGTGTTTGACCCGTACTTTGAGCCGAGGTCGCGGACAAACGCTTGGCGAACAAAGTTATCCGTCGCCGCGGTCAGCTAGGCGAGATGATGAACACATGCCGGACCGCTATGAGGGACTTCGCCTGACATTCGATGAAGACTTCGACGCCACTGAACTGGACCAGGAGGTATGGCTGCCGCATTACCTACCGGCCTGGAGCTCGCGCGCCGAGACGGTGGCGACCTACGCCATCCGCGACTCGTGCCTCCACCTGACTATCCCGCCCAGCCAGGGACTTTGGTGCGGCGATGACCATAAGCCTCCCCTTAGGGCGTCGGGAATTCAGTCCGGCAATTTCTCCGGACCAGTCGGTAGCACCATCGGCCAGCAGCCATACCGTGACGGCCTCACGGTTCGTGAGGAGCAAGAGGCCTTCTGGGGTTGGACGCCGCAGCGGGGCTATATCGAGATGCGCGCTCGCGGCGTCGTGACGCCGCGGTCGATGGTCGGCTTCTGGCTGGTCGGTCCCGAGGACCAACCGCAACGCTCCGCGGAGATACTTGTTGCCGAGATATTCGGCGAAGCAGTGGTGGCCGGTGAGTCGGCCGCCGTGGGGATGGGGCTGCGCGCTTTCCGCGATCCCGCGGTGATGGGATACTTCGAGGCCGTGCGCCTGCCGATCGATGTAGCCGATTTCCATACCTACGCGGTCGACTGGACGGAAGATAAAGCGGACTTCATCGTTGATGGCGAGCTGGTGCGCACCTGCCCACGACCTCCGGCGTACCCCATGCAAATGATGCTCGCTGTCTTCGATTTCCCGGAGAAGTCCGACGGCACCGACGCAGATGAGGTTCCTGCGTTCATCGTGGATCACGTTCGGGAATACCAGCGCTGACAGCATTTGGGACGGGGAAGGCGCGCTCAGGCTCCTCGGTCGACGTAAGACTCGGATTTGCCCAATAACGACGCGCTGTGCCCCTACACTTAATCGGCCAGGCCTGCTGACCTCCGCCCGAGTGCACCCACGAGGAACTTCGCGATGACGGACAATATGCGACGACCTGATGTACGGACAGCCATTCTTGTGGCTGCCTTCGATTCCCAGCTGAAATGGGCCGGAACGATCCAGCGGGAGCTTGAGTCGAGAGGATTCGCCTGCCAGGTCATCGTGCCCAGTGACATCCGACATGCCATCTCCGACGGTCAACTTGCCGATTACAGCGGTAGTGCTGTGGCCTATCTGCCGTGGACTGAACTTGTTACAGCGTCGCTGAACGTGGACGTCGTCGTTCTTGCGGTCCAAGGACCGCATGTCCGGCGCTTCTGCCACGACCTGTTCGACGCAGTGGAACTCGCGGGTACCGTGCCACCAGTGACGATCAGCGGATGGGTTGGCGTGATCATCGAGAAGATCATCGCCGGCTATCTCGATCGCTTCGGCACCAACATCGTGGCAGTGAATTCTCGCAGCAACCTTGCCACGTTCGAGGCAGTCGCCCGGAGCCTGGACCTCCCGGCCGACAACCTCGTGCTCAGCGGGTTACCGCTGCTGTCCGGCGAGCATCGTGAGATGCCCGTCGGCACCCCGATCAAGACTGTGATGTTCGCTGACCAGCCGACTGTGCCGCAGAGCCGGGAGGACCGGCTGTACATCTACCAGCGGCTGCTTGCCTATGCGCGGGCCCATCCCGACAGACAGGTTGTGCTCAAGCCTCGGCACCGCATTGGCGAGGACACTATCCATCGGATGAAGTTCCATCCGGAGGTACTGCTGAGTGGTCTGCGACAGCCGCCGAATTTCTCAATCGACTACACACCAATCGCCGACAGGCTTGCCGACCTCGACTTGATGTTGACCGTGTCCTCAACGGCCGCACTGGAGTCTGTGGGTGCTGGCGTGCGCACCGCTCTCATCGCTGACCTGGACGTGCGGGAGCAGTTGGGCAATCACATCTTCCTGGACTCGGGTTTGCTACGGACGTTCGATCAGCTGGAGCGGGACGACGTCGGCATCCCGGCCAAGAGCTGGTTTGAGGATTACTTCTTCGATACCAACGGTGTCACGCCTGCGCAGCTACTGGCCGATCGGGCGCTGGACCTCACCCAGCGGAGCGACCGAGGCCGCCCGCGGGCCTGGCAGACCGCCCTGTTCGCCTCGCAGCACGAGTTGTTCACCTACCGCGACGAGGCCGCGCACGGCCTGCCGGTAATGAGCGACCGGGCCAGACGGGTCCGTGCGGTCGCCCGATGGATCCTGCCCTACGGCATCCAGCGACAGCTGCGGGACGCCCAGTCGCGACGCAAGGAACGCCAGCGGGCGGAGGAAGTCCGGATGACAGTGGCGATCCTAGACCCGTCCGAGCGGGAGCCGAGCCGCGTCGGCTAGCCGCAGCTGCGGGTTCGCCATCACGCGTACTTGCCTTTCCTTGGAGGCCTCAAGGTGCAGCTGGTCGCCCTGATGGTGTGACGACCAGCCAGAGGCCGCCGAACCCCTGGATGTTGTGGCACTTCACCTCGTTCTTGGCCTCGTGTGCGTAGTAGTAGAGCGGATGTCCGCCGTACGTCACCTGGGTCGTGCCGTCGGTTCTTTTTGTGATGCCGAGGAGGTTCTGTTTCGTCCCGCCCGAGGCAGTTGGCGTGCCCTTACTGAGTACGGGCGGCCAAGCTTCGGCGCAGGCCCCGTAGCACTCGGGCTGGGTGGTCTGTTCTTTGTCGAAGAGGTAGATCGCCTGGCCGGTGCTGTCGAAGAGCATCATGCCGAACTGGCTTCTCGCCGCCTTGATGATGGTCCCAGTCCGTATCGCTGGCGTTGTCGCCGTCGCCGTGGGGTTCGGTATGGGCGTGCTGGTCTTCGGCTGCAACGGCGTTGATGGCATCGACTTGGGTGCGCCCGGCGCTGCGGTGTCCCTTCCGGCGTCATTCCCACAGCCGGCGAAGACAAGGGCGCATGCGGCAATGGCCGTGACGAGGCGCATCCGGATCATCTCCCTCCGACCGTCGACTGTACGGCCGGATGACCCCATCAGCTGTTCACGTCATCTGTCGGTAAGGTGCAAACGTGCTGGAACGGCCTCAGTGTTGAGCCATGCCGACTGTTCCCTCGTCGCGCAAGCCGGCCTGGTGGCCGCATTTCAGCAGCACCTTGCGTTCGACAGCGGTTACCGCGCGACTCGGCCTCGTGCTCGGCATTGCGGTCTTGACTTGTTTCCTCACCGGCCTGCTGAGCTATTTCCAGTACCAAGCGTGGGAGTGGCTGCCGCCCCCGGCGAGTCCAGTGTGGGGATACCGCGTCACGCAGGGGGTGCACGTGGCGACCGGCATGGCCGCAATCCCTTTGGTGCTCGTCAAGCTGTGGAGCGTTTACCCGAACCACTTCCGTTGGCCGCCGTTTCGGTCGGTGAAGCGAGTCATCGAACGGATCACGGTGGCGGTTTTGGTCTCAGCCACGTTGGTGCAGCTATTCACCGGCTTTTTCAATGTCCTCAACTGGTACCCCTTCCGATGGGATTTCTTGTCGGTCCACTACCGCTTGGCCTACGTAGTGGTTGGTTCGGTGCTGCTCCACGTCGCGGTGAAGTTGCCCGACATCGTTTACGGGCTGCAGACCAAGATCGCCGAGGGCGATGTGCTCACCGAGGTGCCATGGAACGAAAATCCTGAGTCCCATAGCATCGCCGGGCCGCTGCCGCCGCCGGTAACTCCGGGATTGTCCCGACGCGGTCTTCTGACCGCGACCAGCGCCGGTATCGGCGTTGTCGTCGTGACGTCGGTGGGGCAAACATTGACTCCGCTTGAGCCAATCGGATTGCTCGCCGTCCGGCAGCCGAGCAAGGGGCCGCTGGGTGTACCGGTCAATCGGACCGCCCAGGAGGCGAACGTCATCGCTGCCGCTACAGCACCTGACTGGACGCTCAAGATCATGGGGCCGCAGCCGTACGCGCTCACCCCAGCTGAGGTGGAGGAGCTGGCCGTTCACGAGGCTCGATTCCCAGTTAGCTGTGTCGAGGGCTGGAGCGTCGACGCGCAGTGGCGCGGCATGCTGCTGCTGGAGGTCGTGGAGCGCGCGGGCGGCACAGCCGATTCGCAGGTGCGGGTCCGCTCGTTGGAGCCAGCCGGTTTCTTCAACAAGTCGGTGATCTTTGGCCCGCAGCTGTCCCGTGCGCTGCTGGCCACCCACCTCAACGGTGAAAGGCTGACCGTCGACCACGGCTACCCGTTGCGGCTTATCGCCCCGAACCGCGCTGGTGTGTTCAACACCAAATGGCTGGCCACCATCGAGGTGCTCTGATGAGAATCTGGCGCATCGTTCTCGCCGTTGTGGGCATTGGCACCGGGACGTACGGCATCAGCCAGCTTTTGACCCAGATCCCACGGCAGACCCTGATGCTACTTGCGCTCTGGCTGATCGCTGCATTGATCATCCACCTTGGACTGCTATCCCCGGCGATCGTCGGTGTCGGCGCGGCTCTCCGCCGATACGTTCCTGACCGCGGCCGCCGCTACCTCCAGTTCGGTTTGATCATGGCCGCGATGGTCACCGTGATCGCCGTGCCGCTGATCTATCGGGCCCACACGCAACCGCCCGCCAAAGCCTTACTCCTTCAAGACTTCGGCATCAACCTGACCGTGCTGCTCGCCGCGATCGGCAGCGGAACGCTGATCGCCTACGCCGTCCGCGTTGCGCGCGATCGATCACTGCCTAATCGACAGCCGCCAGACGAAGCACACAAGTGACTCGCTGGGTGTTCGTGTTTAGGAGCCGCTCAATCCCAGTCGATCGTCACGACATCGACGGGCTGGGAGACACCCTTGAGCGTGACCGAACGTGGAGCGGAGACCGGAAATCGCGTGGCCGCACCCCGCACGGTGTTCATGCTGGCGAGGATCTGCCCGCCGCCCGCAAGGCTGCCGATTCGAGCGGCCTCGTGGACTCCTCGGCCGGCAAAGTCAACGGCGCGGGTGGAAGCCTGCGCCTCGTGTAATCCGATGCGGACTTGTGGGGCGAAGCCATGGCTTCGGCGCTGCTCTGCCAAGGACCGCTGGACTGCGACCGACGCCTCGATTGCCGCCGAGGCGTCCTCGAAGGCAACGAAGAACCCGTCGCCGGTCTGTTTCACCTCCGTCCCGCCGTAGCGGCTGAAGATCGCCCGCAACGTCTGGTCGTGCCAGCGGATCAGTTCCTGCCAGGCGTCGTCACCCAGTGCCTCTACAAGCGGCGTCGAGCCGACAATGTCGGTGAACACGAAGGTCCGCGTCACCCGCTCGCCGGCCCGCGCGGCAATGCCCTGCTCGTCGCCGAGTAACTGGCCGACACGCTTCGCGTCCGGGAGGGCACCAAGACGCTCGAAATCCGCCTTCGCTGATTCAAACTCGAGTCGCGCGGCGTCCTCGTCGCCGTCGGCACGAAAAGCCTCGCCTAGCGCCGTGCGTGCTTTGGCAGTCTCGTAAGGAGCACCGATCGCATGCCAAAGTTCGACCGCGTGGCGCAGTCTGGCCAACGCCGTTGCTGCATCGCCTGAGGCAAGCAGGAGTAGGCCACGTGCGTACTCGGCTGCGGCAGTCACTGCTGTCGTCCGAAAGGAACCGGCGATCCGCTCGAGCTCTGCGACGTGCTGTGCAACGGCGTCGAGGTCTCCAGCAGCGATCCCGATCTCGACGGCAGCGGGGAGCAGTCTCGCTTGAATGAACGCATGCGATTCGACGTCGGCGAGCGCCCGCTTGATATAGATGTTGGCACCGGGAGCGTCCCCCTTCGCCAGCCGAAGTAGCGACATGCCCGGCTCAGGCAGACGGCTCAGCTCTTGGGCCTGCCGGAAGGCCCCCCGGGCGCCGTCCGTGTCGCCCAGGCGAAGCCGCACCTCGCCGATCTCGTATTGGGCCTCACCGCTGAACATCAGGTCGTACCGGCTGAGTTCCTCGCAGGCGCGCTTCGCCTCGCGCTCGGCGTCGGCCCAGGAGCCGCGGAAATCCATGATCTCGGCGCGGTGCACCCGACAGATTCCAGGAAAGCCGGACACTCCCTGCCGCTTGCACCACCGCTCCGCCGCGTCGGTCCACTCGAGTGCCCGTCGCCAGTCGGCGAGATTGCGGCAGACGCTGATTGTGCTGCAGTAGATCCTTCCAGTCGTCAACGGGTCAAGCTCTCCGCTGACGGCGGCCACCGTGGACTCGTCGATCAGCGCGAGACCTTCGTCGACGCGTCCCATGGACACCAAGGCATAGCCTTGCTGCTGCAGCGCTAGCGCCTGGATGGCCGGTCGGTCGAGCCGTTCCCCGATCTCGTGTGCCAGCTTCGCCTGACTGAGTGCCTCGTCCCAATCGCCGGTCAGGCGGATCGCAAGATAGGCCAGCGTGACTGCCTGCCATCCGTGCGCCGCGCATTCGTCGGGGGTTTGCTCGAGCAGCCGCTTCGCCCTGCCGAGCCAGCCGCTCCCAATTGCGGTTTCCAGACGCTCGAAATGATCAACGGCAAGTTCAACAGCCAGTTCGGCTGCGTGGCATTTGTCGCCCTGCTCCAGATATCCGGCGTGCGCGCGCTCCCGTGCCTCGATCGCGGCATCGGGATCCCCAGCAAACCAGGCGGACTCCGCCAGCAGCCAGAGGTCTTCGGGAGAGACGGGTGTCTCCGAGTCAGCCTCCCGAAGCCAATCGAAGGCCTCGTGCCATGCGTGCCGACGATGCGCATCGCGACCCTGCTGCACGCGATCTTCGATGAGCTGCGTCATCTGGCTCCTGTCGGCCCGGAATGGCTCAACCTTACGACGCTCCACAGCGGGCAAGGGGCACGGTTTCCCTGGCGCGGTCAGCCGGGTCCGGAATGTGCGACGATCTAAGGCTAGGTGCAGCTTGCCGGGAAAGGCATGTTTCGTCCGACTGGGCCGCGGTTGCGGCATATTTCTGGGCTTCCTTGTTGATGAGGAAGAACGCCGCCCGAATGTTGCGCGACTTCAAGTAAGAGCCGACGCGGGTCGCACGGTAGGGATCGCCGTACGCCCAGTGCAGTCAATAATCTTCGCCACATGTGGGCCTCCCCCGAGGGCCTGGCGAAGTTGACAGCTGCGCTGCCGCCAAGAGGCGAGCTTAGAGGCGATTTGTCTTGGTTTCCGGGGATTCACTAATTAGCAGCGCGCTGCTCCTGTGGGTGGAAACCCTCAGTCAAGGAACAGCCGGTAACGGGCAGCTTTTCCAAATAGACAGCCGCTGACCTTGAACAGCTCTAAGCTCAGCAGCCGACTAAAAGATCGGGGATCGGGGAGCCCATGAAGATCATCGCATCAATCGTCTCAGGCATTGCCCTCGTTGCAGGCCTGCTTGCAATCCCCGCTCCTGCCTCTGCAGCAACCTGCGACACCGGTCCCTACCAGAGCTACGTCGAGAAGTTCCTGGGCCTGCCGGTGAACGGGGTGGCCAGCCAAGCCGACTGCGACAAGGTCGCTTCCTGGCAGAGAGACAACGGAATCAAGCCGGCAGCAGGCTACGCAGGCCCCACGACGTACGGCGTTATGAAGCGCAAAGTCGCAGCATCGTCTCGGCAGTCCTACTGCCCCTCCTACAACAAGGTAGTGTGCGTCGACCTCACCAACCAGATGATGTGGATCAGCCAGTATGGAAAGCGAGTCTGGGGTCCGTTTGCGATCAGGTCAGGCCGCGATGGCTACGAGACCAGGACTACGACGAACCGTGGTGGGTACTGCCCGAGCTACCGCTCGACCGGAACCCTCGACTACTGCAAGGTGTTCAACCGCGTGCTGAACGGCTACTCCAGCATCTACGACTCCCCCATGCCATATGCCATGTACTTCGACGGCGCTGAGGCCTTCCACGTCTCGGATCGGTATATGTACGACACGCTGGGCTCCCACGGCTGCATCCACATCCTCCCCAACAAGGCATCCTGGCTGTGGAGCAACATGCCCCTCAATACCAAGGTCTACGTCTTCGGCCGGAAGCCGGGTACGTGATGGCCACACTTCAGTAGCCGACCAGAACCGGGTGGGATACCTGGCTGAGCCGTACGCGTCAGCGCCAACCTCGGCGTTCCTGCTGCGCAATGCCTCCGACATCATTGTGCGGAAGCTGCGCGACAGCACTGGGCAGCCGATCCAACGCCTCGGTGAGCGTGGCCGCATCCTCGGCTATCCCAGCTACCTGGACCCGTTCATGCCCGCCATGGCGAACACCGCCGAGTCGCTCGCCTTCGGCGACATGTCCAAGCGCTTCATTCGGATCGTTAACGGGGTCCGGTTCGAAAGATCGGACGAATTCAGGTTCCAGAATGATCTTGTCGCCTTCCGCTGCATACTGAGGCTGGACGGTGCGGTGGTGGATACCAGCGCGGTCAAGACGTTCGTTGATACCACGTAGACGGTTGCCGTGTGGCCGTTCCGTCGAAACCGTGAGGACCGCGCCCTATTTCAATGTGGGTGACATCTGGTCCGGCCGCCCGACCACTGGCGTGCATCCGAAGGGAATGCGGGAGCGCCTCGGGCACGCGACATCGCATCACGCTCGACGCGTACGGCCACGTCGTCGCCGGGTTGCACGATGACGCCGCCGAGCGAGTCGCGGCTTTGTTCCGCACGGCTAGCAATCCGTTAGCGGAGAGCCTGCGAGGCGCCGAAGATCTATGCTCTCACTAGGGGAGATGTTGTGTCCGAGGGGGGACTTGAACCAGTTGAACGGCCGCTCGACAAGCGGGTTTCGGACATCTTGAGCGCGAAAATGGATCCAGGAGGGCCCGGTTGCACGCCGCTGCTCAGGATTGGTGCGCTCCAGGAGCGCACGAAAGTCGCGCCTGATAATGATCCCGGCACAAAGAGTGGGCCCGGGATGTCTGACCCGGGCCCACTGGTCATGGGGGTTGAGCTCGGCTACGAGTCTGTGGATCCAGATTGCGGAGCATGGATCGACAAGGCGTTGCGCTGGCGCGGTCCTGACAACGCCAAAGTCCGGTCTTCAGTGTTCCGGCCAAGTGATCTTGATCGCTAGCCGTTCCTCAGCGACTCCAGCCCAGGTATTTAGCTCTGACCAACTTGGGTGCTGAGGGAAGAGTTCGGCGTGGATGAGGACCGTGGCCCCCGTGCTGCGGATCTGCGGGCGCGCTGAAGGCGTCGGGCTTCCGCCCGACGAGGACGCCGCAGGCGATGGTCACCCGTGTCCAGCGCTTCAGTTCCTCATAGTCCATCGGCGGACCGCGGTCGCCCACCCGCGAGGATGAGCATCCCGGCGCCAGTCAGCTCATACCCGAGGTGAGTGGCCGGGTGACATACCACGAGCCCGCAGTGATCCCGGCGACCTCGGCCAGGATGTCGTTCCGGCGGTCGGCGATTTGGCGCATCTCTTCGATCGATTCGTCCAAGGTTCGGCACAGGGGCCGAGAGCTATGGCTGGTCCCGCCTGACGAGCTTGGCGAATGTGCTGTCCTCGCCACTGCTCTTCTGCTCCTGATAGAGCAAGGCCAGGTTGTTGCTATCGAAGGTGTCGAACCACTCCTCCCAGTCGATGTGCTCCAACTTGTCCTCTCCAGCACCGCCCGGGAAGTCGAAACGGAGCACCCCTAGGGAGTTCTTCGAGCCCGTGCCGCGGACGACGGCCGGTGAGCCGTCATGCTGCTCCACCCATTGGCGGATCTCGTCGTGATCGGTCGTTGTTCGAGTTTCAGAAGCCATAGCTCAGCCTGTACCCCGATGTTCACGGATTAATCCCCGGCGCTAGGCGTAGCTGGCTGAGTTACGGGATAGCTCCAGTTGTCTCGACCGCCGCCTGGCCGATCGCGATCCTCGCAGCGTGTGTCTCGGCGCCGTGCTCGGCTGGGCGGGCTGTCGGCTCTGGCAGACACCGACCGCGGCGATCGACACCGTACGTCGGGGCGGCACGGTGTCGCTGTCGGGAGACCACAAGGACAAATGAGACCGGAACTGAGACCGCTTCGTCCCGAACCAGGATCGGCCCGCCGAAGGCGACAGCGCTGAGCGTAGGGATAGTGCTGCGCTGGCTGGTGGCTGTCTGCTGATCCGAGTCACTCAGTAGGTCACTATGAACCGCTTCAGGGAAGCCCCTCGAACACGTCGCGGAGCATCGCCTGGTCGGGTGTCCGTGGTGGCCAGGCGATGACCGCGCACTCACGGCTGGCGATGCGCTGCCAGCGCTCGGTGTCGGCCGGGTCGTCGATGATCACGTGGTGCTGACTGCGGCAATCCAGCAGACCCGCGACGATCAGATGGCTCTCCGACCGACAGTCGACGGTCACGCCGATCTGCTCGTCCGCCACCCCGCGCATGTGATGCATCCGGCTCCCACACCCACAACTCCATCCGCGTGCGCTGGGTGTTCCAGCGGTCAAACACCGACTGCGGGACCGCCCCATGGATCAACCGCCGAAATGCACTCCCCTCAGTGGCGGCGTACCGCATGAAGGCAGCGTCGGTAGCGGCGCCGATCGCGATGTGGTCGGGGTGACCGAAGATCCCGTCGGGCCCAAAAGTGGGTACGACCGTTGGCCGCTCCTGCTCCATGACGGCCGCGATTGCATCGACCAGCTCCTCGAACGGCACGTCGGTAACGCCGCCGTCGGGATAGCCGAGCCAGTCGTGCCGGTCCGGAATCCGTCCGACCGCCTGAACAGGCGCGCTCGTCCTCAACCATCCTGATCCGGCCTAGGCTCTCGCTGGTCGCCGGGAACTCGTCGCGGATTTCACCGCCGCCGCCGTCGGTCGCATGCACCAGCACGAAGCGGAAGGCTGGGTCGTGGGCGTGCAAAACAACCGTGCCAGCGATCCCGTAAGCGTCATCATCGGGATGGGCCACAACGGTCATCAACGTTGACCCCTTCACCACCCCATCATCCAGCAGCGCAGAGCGACCAAGCCGGCAGCGACGTGCCTCGGCCTTTCCGAAGCTGATTGCTTGGGCGCTCCTGGTGCTCAGAATTTTCTTGCAGTCAGCCAACACCGATACGCACGCGGCACGCACACGCAGGGGCCCGCACGAGGCGTCATGCGGGTTTGCGTGCATGCACACGCGGGCGGAATGATCAAAATATCGGGACTCAGGGAAAGGGCCAGATCATGAAACGCAAGACACTCAAGATCATCGGACTGTCACTGCTCGCCGGGGTGATTGTCGGCATGGGTCTCCTTGCCCGTCCCTTGGTCGATCGGCTCGTGGAAAGTGTGGCAGCAACTGATCAAGAAAGGAACTCATGATCGGGTCGCGGCAGCCTCTGCATGCGGCCGATGAACCCTCCCGGCTTGCAGCCGCCGAAGCGACCCTGGGGCCGGCCGACTCGGGGGCGCCTCGCTAGCGGACCCCTGCCGCTCGCCGTGGACTGATCTCCTCCCCGCTGGCCAGCGCTTCGGGAGCCAACCTCCGTGGCTTGATCTCGTCCTCGCTGGCAGGCAACTCTTTGGGAGCCAACTTGCGGTTGATCCGCGATGCAGATCCTGTCCGGCGGCCGACCGGGTGATTCTGCAGTTGGAACCGCTCGCGGGTGATTTCAATGAGCTTCCCTCGGTCGTCGGCCCGGAACCAGCGGACGTCATAGAAGCTGCCGGGAAACACCGCGTGGTTGAGATCGAAGCGGCAACGAATCACCCTGTCGGGCATCAACACCACCTCGTCGTCATCGACGACCTCCCAGTTGCCATGACTCTTCACCCATAGCTCCAGGTCAACGCCGGGATTCAGGCTGGCGCCTGACCTGCGCACGAGCTCCAGGAAAAGAGCACCGCCCGGATCGGAGTCATCGTGTCGCGCAACCCAGTCGTGGTCCCGAAATCCGCTGGATCGATACCTCCACAGATGACCAACGAAGAGCCCGGTCCAGATTGCGATGTATCCAGCTACTGCCCACACAGCAGCCCATGCGGCTTGCGCCGCCGAGCCATCCAACTGCAGGGGCAGAAGGGAGGCGACCATCGTCCCGACCGCGGCCGCGACGCAACCCAAAGCGATCTGCCGAGCGAAGGGAGCACTTGCCCGCCGGGCGGCGCGTCTGACCTCTCGAATCCAAAGCCGTTCCATCAATGAGCCTCCTCAACTACCGACTATTTGGTCAATGACGAGTTCGGTGATGCGCGGGGCAGGCATCGCCTGGATTTCCGGGGTCCGGGCCGGCCGACACCAGTGATGATGCAGCAGACCAAAGGGGAGCCGACGTCGCGCGGCCACAGGCAACTGAGCAGCGTCGAGGATCCATTGCGCGGCGTTGTTTGTGTCGGCCGGCGAGGGCAATCACTACCAGCCCAGCTAGCACCACGACTGCGGCAACAACAAGCAGCAGCAAGCCCCATTGGCCAAGCGCAACAGCCACTGGTGCATCCGAATTCTCCGTCCGGCCGCGCAGAGCCACGACGAGTTCGCCGACATTCTCGGCGTGCTTGTTAACGCTCGCTCCAACGACGCCAAACGCCACCCCCGAAAACAGCAGCCAGGCTGGCGTCGGGCCCGTCTGCCGCTGCATGGCCTCGCTCATAAATCCTCCGACAGTGGAGTCGTGTCAGGTCGGCTCAGGGCAGGGGTCCGCTAGGGACAGTACCGCATAGTGACCGGATCGTTATCTCTTCGACTTTCTTCCCTGCTCGAACATTTGGAATGTCAAACCTGGCCAGCTTTGACCACGCCCTGCACGGCACCGCGATGCAGCAGTCCGGCGATGATGGAGGCGTGCCGCCTCATCCCTGGAACCACGGAGATTACGAGCAGTCGGTCAGAGTGGACGTCCTAGCGGGTCGGTGCTCGGCACCGACCACTCAGTGCCGTTGGAGCGGAGTGGGTCAAGGGTGGAGCGAAGCGGAATCCGTAGGACGCCGAAGGCGCCCTTGACGCACGGAGTGGAGGTCGGAGACTGGTCCGGAGAGGGGACGCGGCGGGCCCCCCGAAACGGGGCGGTGAACTGATGCATGGTCCAGAACCGCGAACTCATCGGAAACAACCGAACGGACCCGATGAGTTCGTGGCCCGCGGCTGGTCCAAGCTCGTGACACCCTAGGAAAGGACACCGCCATGTCAGAGCTTCTCGTCGACTTCATCACCTCCCTCGACGGCTACGCATCGGGAGAGGGATGGCCCGGGTTCTGGGGCCTCGAGGGCCCGGAGTACCTCGCTTGGCTCGGCGAGCAGCCCGAGGTCACTTACCTCATGGGAGCGAACACCTACCGCCTCATGTCGGGCTTCGCCGCCGGCGAGGTCCCGGAGGGCCAAGACGAGTTCAGGGCCGAAGAAGAGGCGTCCGTCGACGAGCTCACGCAAGCGTCCAAGGTGGTGTTCTCCTCCTCGCTCGAGGAGCCACTGACGTGGGCCAACTCCACGCTCGTCCGCGACGACGCCGTCGAGGCGGTCCGCGCCATGAAGGAGAACGGCTCGGGGCTCCTCAGCACGATCGGCAGCCTCAGCCTGTGCCGGTCACTGCTACGGGCCGGACTCGTCGACCGCTTCCGGGTCGGGATGTTCCCGGTGATCACCGGGGCCACGGGCGCAGAACGCATCTACGACGGCTACCCGGACGTCGCCCTCGAGATGATCGAGCACCGGACCTTCGACGGCCGCATCCAGCTGGTCGAGTACAAGCCCCGCGTGCTCGAGCACCCGCCGCTCGGCGCCCCTGCGTGACGTCGCCCCGTCCACAGAAGGCCGGCGCAAGGCCCGCACGGAGGAGGACACGCGGCGCCGGCCGCGCCGCGCTCGCGCGGCGCCTTGATCTGAGAAGAGCCGGATTCGGCAGCGTGCTGCTGCCTGTCCTGCCACCGCGCGGAGTGCAACCTCATGTTCTGAGCGCCGCGATTTGACGACTGAGGTGTGCTATCGGCCGGGCGCGGACGGCCCGCTGGGACGCCGTTCGGGTTTTTGGTACGGGCGCTGCCTGACGTCCCTTGGACTGAGTGCGGTGCGTCCTGCGTGTGGCTTGTCGGCCCTCGCATCTGCGGGCGGGTTGGTGGCACGCGCGATGTCCCGGTCGAGGCGTTGTTTCCACAGGGCCGGGAGCGTTTCGAGTTGGGTTCCTCCGGTTGGTCGTGGATCTTGGGGATTGATGCCGTTGGCGGCCCGCCACACTGCGATTTCGCGAACGAGGGCGCTGGAGTGAGTTCCCGGTGGTGTCCAGACTGGTTGGGCGTCACCTTGGTAGGCGTGGTCTTGGATCTGGTCGGCGAGGTCGGCGACCAGCTGGGATCGCTTTGTCAGGTAGGGCCCCCAGCCCGGATGGCTACGGAGCGTTTCTGGAATGCCCGGGAGCCAAGGCAGCGGACCTGGGTCGACAGGCGCCAGCTCTGGGAGGCGCCAGTAGAGGACGGCGGCCATGTCGCCTGCGGTTCGGAGGTCGCGACCGGCGGCCGCTGTCAGCAGGTGGCGGAGTGGGTGCTGCCCGGTTTCGGCCGCGAGGGCGAGCAGGTGTGCCCGCAGGGTCGGCCAGGCGGGTTCAGTGGTGAGTCCGGGGATGTACTGGTCGGCTTGGTCGAGCTCTGCGACGGTCTGGGGTCCGAGGAGTTGTTCGGCTGCGACGTGGAGGCCGTCGGTGTAGCGCTGGACCGCCTGGAAGAGCCGGGCCGCTGGGTTGTTGAGTTCGCGCAGCAAGGTGCTGGCGGAGACCGGCGCTTCATCGCGGGCGAGGATCTGTTGCAGCGTCTCGGTCGGCGTGCGGGGTGAGATGGCCTCGGGTCGGATGAGGCTGTGGGGGTCGCCGTCGCCGACGACTTGGAGGTAGAGGTGGTTGGCGTGCCGGCCGCGGGTGAGCATCGTGTACAGCTGCTGCCGTGACTCATGTCCCGTTAGCAGGCCGTGCGTGGTGTCGGCGGAGACGCCTTGGGCGGAATGGATGGTGGTGGCGTACCCGAGACCGGTCGAGGTGCGGATGTAGTCGGCGGGCAGCCGGACGGTGCGGTGGCTGCGGTTGTGTTGCACGACCAGGTCGCCCTGTTTGCCGAGGTGGGTGATGGTCCACCGGTCGCCGTTTTTGACCCAGTCGGTTGCGGTGAGTCGGAGTCGGCGGTCGTTGCTGCGGGTGATGATCACATCTCCGACGCTGGCCCAGTTCCCGTCGGCCAAGGACACTTCGGATGCGGCAGGGGAGTGATCGAGACGATGCGCCCGGGCACGGCGGTTGAGTTCGGCGACCAGGTGCCGGGTGGGGGCGATCATGATCGTGTCGAGCCCTGCCGCTCGGTCGGAAACCCAAGCATTGAACGCATCCTCAGTCGTGGTGGCCACATCACCGACATGAACGCGGCCGTGATCAAGGTAGAAGTCGAGTGCGCTCGGGTTGGCCTTCGCGGAGGGCGAGCGATGCTGCCGCTTCGGCGGGGTTGGTGAAGCGGTGCAGCTCGGTCAGGCGGAGGGCGCCGTGGCTCTGTTGGATATCACTTAGGACACCGCCGGCGCCGATCGCGGCGAGTTGTTGATCATCTCCGACCAGTCGGACGCTCGCACCGCGACCGATGGCGAACTGGACGGCGGTGTCGAGGGTGAGGGTGTCGGCCATGCCGGCTTCGTCGATGATCAACAAGTGTCGACGGTCCGACCGCTGCCGCCCAGTCCGGAAGGTCGCCATGCTGCAACGACCAGATCAGCTTGGCGAGGGTGTCGGTGCGGATCCCGGTTTGCTCGGCGAGGACGGCGGCCGCGGCAGCCGACGGGGCCAGGCCAAGCACTTGGCCGCCGTCTTGGGTCCAGGCGAGACTGAGGGCGCGCATGGCGGTCGTCTTCCCGGCACCGGCCGGGGCGATCGCCAGCTGGACACGGGCCCTGGAGGTGCACATCTGGCGGACCAGTGCGGCCTGCCCAGCATCGAGTGCGGTCCCGTTCGCCGCCATCTCCAGCACAGCCAGATCCACCGCCGTGTCGTCGACGGCTGACCCGTCGCGTTGTCCGGCAGTGGCGACGAGGCGCCGTTCCGCGTCGAGGATCCGCTGCGACGTGTAGAGGGCGGCGCCGGCGACGGTATAGACCGAGGACCCGTCAACCCGCCGCAACACCTCCGGTTCCTGGATGTTGTCAGCCGCTGCGACGAGGGCAACGGAGCGGCGATCAAGTACCTCATCGACCAGCAGATCAACCAAGGCGCTCGCCCGTTCCGCCGTCACGCCGGTCGGGCGGACCTGTCGTTGCGCTTCGGCCCGGACGTGCCACATCTGCCAGGTGGAGCGGCTCGCCTCCATAGCGGCCAAGACGTGATCAGCCGTCTGTGCGACCCAGTCTGAGTCGATGATCGTGGCGGTTCCGGCCGGCGGTGTGAGGGCCATCCGTACCATCGAGGCGACGGCTTCCGAGCTGCCCAGCACGGCTACGGCTTCGCTGAGCCAGGTGGCGCGTTGCTCAGCCAGAGACCGGGGTTCATGTTTGGCGTCGCGGGTCTCTAACGTCGCCTGTTGTGCCAGGTGCAACGCTTCGACCGGTGTCGGTGGTCGGCCATGATCGTTTTGGAATTGGATGGCCAACTCGCTGCGGCGGGCCTCGATGTGGGCACGGCGGGTCGACCAGCGCTTGTTCAGTCGGGGGTCGACCCCGACGATCTCTCGGATCGGCCGCTTGGTTGGGTCGGTGCCGGGTCGTTCAGCGAACCGAACCCCTAACGTCTCGCGGAGGTGCTGCTCGAGCGCAGTGTTGTAGGTCTCCGACGCGGCAACGTTGGCTTTGAACAGCACCCGCCCATCGATCGACAGCCACCGTCCATCGAGGGTCTGGACCTTGTTGGCCACCGCCACGTGGGTGTGCAGATCCGGGTCGCCGGCCCGGCTGTCGCGGTGGGTGAATGCGGCTGCGACCAGGCCAGTGACGTTGACCTGCCGAATGCCTTGCGGCCCGGTCCGGGTAAACAAGGCATGCTTCTCGATGAACGCCAAAGCGTCCTTGACCGCGGCCCGATGGGCCTGTTCGATCACAGCTGCCACCGCCGGTTCAGCGACCGCCCACAAGGTCGAGCACTGACTTCACCGGCGAGAACGTCAGGTCATAACCAGCAACTGTTTGTGTCCGCGGCCGCGAGTCTCTTGGCGATCTGTCCCGCCAGCTCTCGGGCATCCATCGGCTCCCGGCCATGCTCGGACAGAAAGAACTCGCGGGCCACCTCGGTCCGCACCCGCGCCCGGTCAGCCGCCGCGATCGGCGCGCGTCGGGCGGCCTCCGATGGCGGTGTTGATCGCGGCGAAGCGCTTGGCCACCTCGACCCGGAACGGGCGCAGATCGTTGTCGACGATCTTGAACGGCACCCCCAGCCGCGCCACATTCTGAAAGTCCTGAGTTGTGAGCTCGGGTCCTTCCAGTTGCTGCTGGCGGAGCTCGGCCAACGGATGCAGACCGCAACCGAACAACGCTCGCATCTGCTCCGAGGACACCGGATCGCCGGCGGCCAGGCCGTCGATCCCATCCAAGCCGGAACCGATCCACACCCCCGGCGTCTCACCGCGTTCGGCGTAGTAAGACGCCAGCCCGGTATGACCCTTCTCGGTCGCATCCAGCGCTGCGACCTGCCGGGTCAGATAGTCATAACCTGATCCCGCAGTGAGCTTGTGGAGGCTCATCGTCACACCCACCCGAAGGGGGTACATGCCGCCGGGGCGGTCAGGCCGACCCGACTACTTCCGGCGGTGCATTGGGTGTGTCCTACTTGGAAGCTTTGGTGTTCGAGGGGGTACGTCGGATGGAGCTGTCGCCGTCTGCGTCATCACAGGATTTGTCTTTTGTGGTGTAGACCAGGCCAAGTAGGCGGACTGAGTTAGCAGGCGATCTGGCCGACGGTCATCGAGACGACCAGTCCCGCAGCAGGAACCGCTAACCGGGGCGGAGCCGGCGACGGCTGTCAAGGGCAGCAGTCCCGTACCTCGGGTGAAGCGAGCGGGGTTGACAACCGGCGTCCGGGGTAGCTACGCGCCCGCGAGCCACGACCCACACGACCCGCGAGCTCGCCGAAGTTGGCGGCGGTGATGCATCCGGCGTTTGGTGCATGGCTCTCGATCAAGGAGAATCGCGCGCCGCAGCGGCAGAGATCGCAAATACCATCCGGCGCGCTGCGTTCGGACGAGCCACTCCGGTACCGACGAGACGGGTCACCCTGAGCTAACTTCTGCGCGAGTTGCCTTGACAGGCCTTGCCTTGACGGAGAGGATCGACCCCCCAGGGTCGGGCGGAAGCCCGAGGGATTGGTGGTGTAGATGATGTTCCGGACCGCCGGCGGCTTGTTGCGGCGGACCAGAGTCACGATCTTCTGTCAGGCATCGACCAGACTCCTCGGCCGGCGGTCAAGGCTGGGCGTTGCGTGCAGCGTCGAGCTGGTCGGAGGGATCAGTGCCGTACCAGGCATCCGCTGGAATTCGCCATAGCGCCCAGGCGAGAATGAGCCCGCTGACCGCCCCGCACAGAGAACGTGACAATCTCGGGACCCGGCAGAAACAACATACCGAGGGTGGCTGCGGCTGTTACGAGCGGTAGCCACCAGGCCACTAGGCGCGCGCGCCACAACGCCAGCGTCGCCACCGGCACCGCGAGAAACGACGAGATGAAGACAGGTACTGACAAGGCGGCGAAACCGGGAAGCTTCTCAACCGTGTCCTCTAGGTTGACAGCCGCCTCAAGACCGGCAGCTTGCACCACCGCCACGTCGTAATAGTCGAGGAACACAAGTCCGGGTAATGTGCTCAAGCCCAGCACAGCCAGCAGGCCGGCCAGATTGGCGATCCAGGCGCCCCGCCGGCGCACCAGTCCGACCATCGCATAGGCGACGGGAGCGGACAGCGCGAAGCCGTAGTGGATCAAGTTGGTGTGCAGACCTTGCGCTCGAGGGTTGGCTGCATATGCCTGGAGGATCTCGCGAGCCCCGGCGGCGTCGTGTACCGGCTCAACAATGATCGAGATCAAGACGATGACGCCGCTGAGCCCGGCAGCCAGGATCACCGCCCAGCGGCGAAAAGACAGTGCAGAGTCATTCCTGGGGGAACGCGACTGGGCAACTGTGCTGCCAGCGACCCGAAATGATGACGGTTTCATGACCGCCTCCTTACTAAGGAGGGTTAGGGATGGACCTTCAACCAGACTTGACCTTCGCGGCCTGGTACGTCGTCCTCCGCACTGGTGATTTATGGCTCCCCCAAGCGGCGGACACCAGTGGTCCGCAGATCCCCCGCTGGGTGGACGCGGCTGGCGGCGGGCCGAGATAGCCTCGGGCCATGCGAGGCTCCCAACGGTTGGATGTGGTTTTAGGGGGCACGCTTCTGGTGACGGGACTGATCGAAATCGCTGCCGAACCGCACGGAGTTCCGACCGATACCGGCCGTCATAGCGGTACTTGTGGGTTCCGCCGCGATGCTGCTGCGGTCGACGCGACCGGTGTTGTGCCTGGTGGTGTTCGTCGCCGTCGCAGTCGTTACGCAGATTCCCGGTATCGCGGAAGCCTTAACCGCGGCAGTGGCGGCGGGCTGCCTGCTTGCCCTCGGAAGCGTGGGGCGGCGATCCTCTGATCCGATCAGTATCACTGCGGTGATAACAACGATCGCTATCTTCACGATCGGCTCTGCCTTCGGCCCGCGTCCGTTGGATGCGGTGGTGGCGGTGCTTGGATGCGGTACCGCTTGGGGAGCCGGCCGGCTCATGCGCCGTGACGCAGAGCGGAACATCGAGTTGACCGAGCTCGCTGCGCAGCTCGCCAGCGAGCGTGAAGCTCGAGCCCGGGAGGCGGTCGGCGCCGAACGTGCCCGGATCGCCCGAGAGCTACACGACGCCGTAGCACACACGGTCAGCGTGATGACAATCCAGACGGGAGGTGTGCGGCGACGATTGGATGCCGACCCAGAGCGAGTTCCTGAGCGCAACGTCCTGCTCAACGTTGAGCGTCTCGGCCGGGAGGCCGTCGAAGAACTGCATCGTGCCGTGGGTCTTCTCCGGTCAGGATCGCAGGTCGACGGTGATGCGCCGCTGACGCCACCGCGGCTTGCGAACATTGACCAGCTCGTCGCCGGAGTACGAGCCGCGGGCATCCCAGTCGAGGTCAAGGTCGAGGGTGCGGCGAGACCGCTGCCAGGTGGGCTGGATCTAGTCGCCTACCGGGTGGTTCAAGAAGCTCTTACCAACACCCTCAAGCATGCTGGCCCGGCCCGGGCGCAGGTTGATGTCAGCTACGGCGACACCGATATCACGATTTCAGTCCTCGACACCGGCCAGGGACGCGAGGACTCCAACAATGCCCCCGGATCGGGCTTTGGCCTGGAGGTGATGCGCGAGCGGGCAGCGCTCTATGGTGGAACGGTCGAAGCGGGCCGCGACTCCAGCGGAGGCTACGCCGTGCGGGTTAGGTTGCCGGTTCCCCAAGGGGTCGGTGAGTGACGATTCGGGTGCTCCTCGTCGATGACGAGGCAATGATCCGCACGGGACTTCGAATGGTTCTGGAGGCGGAAAGCGACATCGAAGTCGTGGGTGAAGCAGGCTGACGGTGCGCAAGCAGTTACCGCCGCCGCAACCCTACGACCCGACGTCATCCTCATGGACGTCCGAATGCCCCGCCTAGACGGACTGGCCGCCACACAACAGATCCTCGCGACCGACTCAACAGTAAAAGTCGTTGTCCTGACAACATTCAATGAAGACTCATACGTAGGCGAGGCACTGCGACTAGGCGCGAGCGGCTTCTTGCTTAAAGTGGCTCCGCCTGAGCGGCTCGTCGACGCCATCCGTGTTGCTGCCAACGGCGACGCACTCCTAGACCCGCTCGTTACTCGTCAAGTGATCGCGTCGTTCGCCAATAGCATGCCGGATCCGCTAGCAGCAGATTCGCCTGCGCTTGGCCAGCTGACCATTCGAGAGGCTGAGGTACTGCGAATGCTCGCGCGCGGAAAGTCGAATGCCGAAATCGCGGCTGATCTGGTGGTCGGTGATGCAACGGTGAAGACCCACGTGGCCCGAGTCTTGATGAAGCTTGGACTGCGGGACCGCGTGCAGGCCGTCATCTATGCCTACGAGCACGGACTTGTTCAGCCGGGGCGTGACTAAGGCCCGCTCCGGATTCCCCCTGTTCCAATCATCAGCCATTGATGAGTCCTTCCTCGACGGTGACACACGACGACCGAAGACGTACCCAATAATGGGAACGACTTGCCGGCCGCCTGATCTTGGCCGGACCCATGCCCTGCTCCGCAGGACGAGACGAACGGTCGAACCTTGGACCGTGGTCGGTCCTAGATCGATGATGAGGGTATGAAGGCCCTGGTCACCGTTATGCCGCTGGCGGGCCACGTGAATCCGATCACGGGCCTGGTCGCGGAGCTCATCGCCCGCGGACATTCAGTGACGGTCTACACCGGTTCTCGTTATTGCCGGCGGTTCGCCGAGTTAGGCGCCACCGCTGTGCGCTGGTCTGCCGCGACAGATTTCGACGAGGAGGACGTCGCCGCTACGTTTCCTGCGGCGGGGCGTCCGGGCCGCCGAGGAATGGTCGCCATGACCAAAGCGGTCTTCTTCGATACCGCCCCCGGCCAGGTTCACGATCTTGGTCGGGAGCTGGACCGATCCCCAGCCGATGTGATCATCGGGGACGTCATGAGCGTGGGTGCAGGCTGCATCAGCGAGTTGCGCCGTCTTCCATGGGCCACGGTCAACGTCCTTCCCTTCAATTCACTCGGCAAAGACCTGGCGCCGCTGGCGTTCGGTCTGGCGCCAGCTCGAGGTCGGCTGGGACGGATCCGAGATGTGATCTTGTGGCGGGCGTTCGGTGCCGCCACCTTGCCCTTCAAGAGGGCCTACAACCAGGCGCGCATTCAGGTAGGTCTGCCGCAAGACCCCCGAATGTACGGTGTTGGACTGGTCTCACCGTGGCTGGTACTAGCTACCGGCTGTCCTTCGCTCGAGCGGCCGGGAGCCGAACTCCCGAATCAGACCCACTACGTCGGCCGGCTGGCCCCAAGCGGAGGGAGGTCAGGCAACAGTGTTTCTCGGTCGGCCCATCCTCTTGTCATCGTGACCCAGGGCACGCACCACGTCGAACTGACAGATCTGATTCAGCCCGCCATCGAAGGACTCGCCGACCTGGACGTTTCCGTCATTGCGACCACTGGGCGGCGGGGCCAGACCGACGTCGGCATTGAGGTGACCCAGAACGCTCGGATCGTCGACTTTCTGGACTTCCCATCGGTCCTGCCGGAGGCTTCGGTTTTCGTGACCAACGGTGGCTGGGGAGGTGTCCTCGCCAGCTTGGCAGCAGGCGTTCCCCTGGTCGTGGCTGGGGGCGACATCGACAAGCCAGCGATCGCCGCCTGGGTGGCCCGGGCAGGTGCTGCCATCAATCTGCGGACCGGCCGGCCGAAGCCGGAGGCTGTGGCCACCGCAGTTAAAGAGATCCTGACCGACCCGGCGTATGCGCAACGGGCTCGGCAGATCGGCGTCGAGCTCGCCACACTTGGTGGCGCCCAGAAGTCAGTTGACCTGCTGGAACACCTGGTCGAGACGGCCGACCCCTGTACGGCGATAAGCAACTAGCAGGCAACTTGCGCGAGTTCTGGCCGCTGTAGGAGGTCATGCCTCACTCGGGCGGAGGCAGCGCACCGGCCGAGACACGTCAAGTTGTTTAGCATGTTCGAGATACGGGCAGTACGGGCGTAAGCATCAGAAGCTAAGCCCAAGGAGGCGGCCCAGATGGCGTATGTGATTGACTGCGTCGACGGCATGCAAGTCCGCGGCGAGACCATGGATGAACTCCGCACGAACGCCGAAAAGCACGTCGCGGAGTATCACGAAGGCGAGGACCTTGACCTTGAGGCCATCATGGCCACCGCCCGCGAGGAGTAAGGCATCTGTGACCCGTCGACGATAGTTGGTTGAGTCTCGACCAATCCCGCGTGGTAACAACTCAGCCAACGCCGTCATCCGCGGATCAGTGCGGCACTAGCTTGCGGCGAGCGGTTCGTCACCTTTACAAGCAAGCGGATCGCCGGCCACAACGGTTTGATCACCGCCTCGTCGTTGGGGAAGTGACCCCGGTTCGTGATGATCTTCCGCGCCGCGCTCGTTTTCGCGCACCAGAGTCGAAGCCTCTTCTCAGGCATCGACTCTGGCGCCTTGGCCGGCGGTTAAGCCTGGGCCTTGCGTGCAACGTCGAGCTGGTCGGAGGCGTCAGGGCCGTACCAGGCAACCGTCGGAATTCGCCATAGCGCCCAGCCGACAATGAGCATGCCAACCGCCATCACAGAGAA